>NZ_JAENHN010000037.1 GCF_016595795.1 Clostridium yunnanense | reverse complement strand
GTTGATAGGTCGGAGGTGTAAGCATGGTAACATGTTCAGCTGACCGATACTAATAGGTCGAGGGCTTGACCAAAACAAATTATTACAAAGTAAACTTAAGTGCAATTTTGAAAGAATAATCTTTCTGATTAAATAATGTTCCGCGATAGCTCAATGGTGGAGCACTCGGCTGTTAACCGATAGGTTGGAGGTTCGAGCCCTCTTCGCGGAGCCATTTGAAATTGATACATCAGTTATAATTAGCTGATGTTTTTTTGTTGTGTAAAAAATCATATAGTTCCATAAATTGTAATGCTAAAAAAGTTTTATTATGTTTTTTTATTAACAAAACTGATGTATAATTAATTTATATAAACCATAATAATGTAAAACTAGTATATAAAATGGAAAAATAAAGTTAAAGTATTGTAGAAATATGTAAAAATAAAATTATTTTGTTATATAAAGACAACATGTTACAGGATTGTAATTTATTTTTATAAAAATGTAATTTATCGCTCGATAATATAGTTTATTATTTAACTATGGAGAGCAGATTTGTTGTTATTTTAAATCCATTATATTTGTATGATGAAATTGTAGGAGATGATGGTTTTGGTTGAAGGTAGTGAACTAAGGATGAAAAGAAAGAGGAAGAAACGAATGAAGATAAGGAAACGGATTAATGGAATTATATTATTTGCAGGGACAATAGTTGTTTCCTCAATATTTGTTACAGCTTATTATAGACATAATATAGTAAAGCGAGAAGTTGTACAAGCATCTGTAGTTGAAAGTAATGTAAAACAAGAAACAGTAGGTAATTCAGCACAGTCAAATTTATCGCTCACAGAGTTTATAAATAAGGAATTGACAGTAGATAAAACTTCTTATGATGCAGGTCCTATACAAGATTTTTTATCAAAAAACATAAAAATAGATGATGGTAAAAAAATTGCTTTTTTAACTTTTGATGATGGACCTTCAACAACAGTAACTCCTAAGGTTTTGGAAATATTGAAAAAAAATGATATAAAAGCTACATTTTTTATAGTAGGAAAAGAACTAGAAAAAAGTCCTAGAGCAAAGCAAATTCTTTTAGATACATATAAAGACGGAAATTCCATAGGTAATCATACATATACACATATATATAATAATCTATATCCTGGAGGTAAGGTTGATCCAGACAAGTTTATGGCTGAATTAGATGAAAATAATAGTGCAATGAGAAAAGTACTAGGAGAAGGTTTTAGAAGTAGAATAGTAAGATTTCCAGGAGGTCATATGTCATGGAAAGGCGTTGATGAAACTAACAAACGTTTCGATGATATAGGATATAAATACATAGATTGGAATGGACTAATTGGAGATGCTGAAGGAAAGCCTAAATCTAAAGAACAACTGCTTAATAGATATAGAGAAACCTTTAAGAATCAGCAAAAATTAGTGCTACTAATGCACGATACATATGGAAAAGAAAATACTGCTGAGGTTCTCCCTGAGATAATAGCAGATTTAAAAAATAAAGGATATGAGTTTAGAACATTAAAATAATGTACAAGCTATAAGTAGGGAGCGCAGTATTGTGCATCTCTACTTTTCTAGTTTTATATATAGGGTTCATATACCAAAACTTAATTCATACTCAATCTATATTAAAAGCTCTGATAATTTTCAGGAACGTACAAATTAAGATGAGAGATGGGAACCCTTTAAGATGTACTGCTTCAATTTGAGATTTATTTTTAAAGCTCATAGATCTTGATGATTAAATTTTAAGATATAAATTCTAGTACGAGATGGACATCTATATGTTATAATCACACTAACATATATTGTATTTAGATTATGCTTTTTTGAATTAAGTGGTTATGCAGGAGATGCTATATGAGCAGTTATTAGAATTAAATGATTTTGTTTGAATTTAATTGCATATATGTTTATTTATAGTCACTTATTATTTATATAGGATGGTGTAGGTATGTCAAAAATATTATTGGTTGAGGACGAAGATAGCATAAGAGGTTTTCTTAAGATAAACTTTGAAAGAAATGATTATAAGGTAATAGAAGCTAATAACGGTGAAGAAGGAATAAGATTGGCACTTTTAGAGAAGCCTGATGTAGCCATATTAGATGTTATGCTTCCAGGAATTGATGGGTTTAAGGTATGTGAGAGACTTAGAAAAGAATACCCTAATATGGGAATAATTATGCTCACTGCAAAAGGGCAAGACATGGATAGAATTATGGGACTAGAATTTGGCGCTGATGATTATGTAGTTAAGCCATTCAATCCTATGGAAGTAACATTAAGAGTTAGAGCACTACTAAGAAGAATGGATGAAAAAGTAGACAAGAGTGATGGAGATAAATTGATTTTAGAACCTTTTGAAATGAATCTATACTCGCAAAAACTTTCTAAAAAACAGATAGAAATCGATGTTACCCCTAAGGAATTTTTACTTATGAAGATATTCCTTGAAAACCCAGGTAAGGCATTTAGTAGAGATGAACTTTTAAATTTAGTATGGGGTGTGAACTTTTTCGGTGATCCTAAAATAGTTGATGTAAATATAAGAAGACTTAGATCAAAGATAGAAGATTCGGCATCTACCCCAAGATATATAGAAACAGTATGGGGAACTGGATACAGGTGGAAGAAATAGGAGATGAAATATGACTAGTATTAAGACCAAAATTACTATAAACTTTCTTGTAGCAGTTTTCGTTACTGTAACTCTTTTAGAAGTACTATTCATATTCTTTCTAAGAAAGTATTACTATGATAATACTGAAGCTTTGTTATCAAATCAAGTAAAGACTTCTGCTGACTTTTACAATAAGTATTTTTCTTCTTCATCATTAGTTGAAAATATTTATGATAATGTAGATGTTTTTTGGAAACAAACTAATGCTCAAGTTCAAATACTCGACGATAAAGGAAAGTTACTAATGGACTCCTTAGGAGTTAAAGAAGGAGATGTAATTGATACTGCAGATGTAAGAAAAGCTACTAAGGCAGGTCAACAAGGTAGATGGATAGGTAAGGTTTTTTATGACAAAAATGAAGTAATGGCAGTTTCATATCCTTTAACCTCGGGGGAAAAAGTAGTTGGTGTTCTGCGGTTTTTAACTTCACTTAAGGAAGTGAATAAATCTATAAGAGGTATTTCTATAATTTTTATATCTATTGGGGTAATGGTCTTTATTATAGGTGTAATTGTAAGTTACGTGTTGGCTAATAGTATAGTCAATCCAATAAAGGAAGTTACTAAAGTGGCTGAGAAAATGGCTATAGGTGATTTAATGGTTAGAAGTGATAGCAAAAGATTAGATGAAATAGGTAGCCTAGCAAATACCTTAGATTATATGGCCGAAGAGCTAAAAAAAAGGGATGAGCTAAAGAATGATTTCATATCTTCTGTATCACATGAACTTAGGACACCTTTAACGGCTATTAAAGGCTGGGCAATAGTACTTAATAATGAAGAAACTGATAGAGCTATGCTTGATACTGGGTTCAAAATAATCGAAAAGGAATCAGATAGACTAGCGGCTATGGTAGAAGAACTGCTAGACTTTTCAAGATTTGTGTCTGGAAAAGTAGACTTAAACATAGAAAGTGTTGATATAGGTCAGCTTGTTGACTATGTTAATGTATATCTAAGGCCAAGAGCTGAGAGAGAAGGTATAAACTTTATCGTTGATTGTGAGCAAGGTTTGCCATCAATCAATGCTGATTCAGGCAGGCTAAAACAGGTTCTTATTAATTTGTTGGATAATGCTTTCAAATTTACAGCTTCCCATGGTCAAGTATTGTTAAGAGTATATAAAGAAGATAATTCACTGAAATTTTTAGTTAAAGATGACGGCTGTGGCATAAGCAAGGAAGATCTTCCTAGAGTTAAAGAAAAATTCTTTAAAGGTAAGAATTCTAAATCTCAAAATGGGATAGGTTTATCTATTTGTGATGAGATAATAAGTATGCATTCAGGAACTTTTCAAATAGAAAGTGAAGAAAATAAAGGAACAGAGGTAATGGTTACCATTCCTTTTGAAGCTTAATGGGGTGTGTATGAGAAATAAAATTAAGATTTTAATAATTTTATTATTAACAATGGGTTTAATAGGTTGCACAAATATATCTGAAAACTCGGGAACCAAGGAGCAAGGAGAGATAATAGTAGCGCCTACAGTAAGTAAGTTGGATATAAATGGAAGTTGGAAAGCGACTAATTATAGGATTATGGGTGAGGCTATAAGCGATAAAAATGAAGCAGAAGACCTATTGACTAAGCGTATATCCTTTAATTCAGAATTAGCAGCAATTGGACATAATTATCTTGGGAATCCTAGATATAAATTGAAGGTAGTTAATCGCAGGGATTTTTTAGTCAATGAGTATAATTGGACGGAAAATATATTCTCAGATAATAAAGATGTAGAAATTACGTCAGTATCAGATGATAATAATGTATTTTGTGATTTTATAAAGCTTGATAATAATAATGGGTTATTAATATATAAGGGGGTTTTATATAACTTAACCAAAACTGATGATAGTACTTTACGTCAATGGGATGTAGGAGTTAATGTACGATCAGAAGACTCAATGGCAAATCTGAATGAAAATTATAATGATCCCATAGGAGTTCTTATAGGATTAAAATCGTCAAGGGAAAAGTTAAGTACTGGACAGTATGGTCCAGCAGAATATAGAACTTTATGGGTATCTTTTAAAGATGATAAGCTTAGCGAGCCTAAGGAGATTAAGGACTTGCTAGTGCCTCGTATGAAAGGGTTTTGGTCTATAAAAGTTAAACATACAGAAAATAAAGGGTATATAGATGAGGAATTTGAAGTGGCTCAAATTAATGAGAAAGAGCAGGTGAGTAAAGTTAGACCTATATCTCTAGGAAGTGATTTATATAGAGATATATCTTTTGTAGGTAATGATTATATTGCGACGCAGTACTATAAGGGGACTAATTTTAAAGGTAACTATTTTGCTGAGCAAATACTGCCTGTAGATAATACTAAAACTCTAAAGGGAGTAGATATTAATACTTTGCTTGGTGAAGAAGCAAAGAAATCTTTTTCTCTTGCATGGGAGGACCAGGTATCTAAATTATCAAAAGAAGCAAAAGGAAAGCTGAATGTAGGAACTCCTAATTATGAAAACTATACAATGATAAGAAAAAATGGACATTGGGGGCTTCAAGGTAAAATCAGCGCAAAAGACCAAGATAATTTTAATGGTATCTCTTTTAATATAAATTATCCACCAACTAAAAAACTTGTAAATCACGATAAACTCTTTGTTTCATGGAATTCAATAAAAGAAGAAGTACCAGCAGCGGTGGATGCCTATACAGCTTATAACGGCAGGCTGGTATTTATTCTAACTAAGGATAAGATAGATATATATCAGATAAAAAACGGAAGTATAGTTAATAATATCATAGGAACTATAAACCTTAAGAACAATGAAAGCGTCATTATGTGTGAATGGGTTGTAACAGCTCAAAGTGTTGATAAGTGGGATAGACAAGTAAATTTAATAAAAGATAGTGATAAAAAACCATAATGCTATGCATTATGGTTTTTTTATAACAAGTTCAGTTTATTTATTTTTAAAGTAATTACTTTTTATCATTTTATCTGAAATTTCTAAAGACTTTGTAGCTTGTTCCTTGTCTTTGTCGGTGGTGTTACCTGTGCTTTTAAATGTTTTATTTGTCAGTATTGAAAAACTCTTATCTGTATTTAGTAAGTTTCTACCTAAAGCTGAATTTATATACTTTTTCTCATCAATACCTAATACATAGGCTAGAGTAGGCATTATATCTATTTGACCACCATAAGTATCGAATTTTACAGGTTCTTTAAAGTTCTTCTGATAAATGATGAATGGAACAGTATGATTACCATTATCCAAATACCAAGGCTCAGGATTTTTTAATGTATTAACCTTATCATCGTAATATTTATGAACTCCAGTATGATCTCCGACGATTACAACTACTGTATTATCAAGTAAACCTTCTTTGTCTAAATTATTTAGGAAGATGCCTATATGCTTATCTGTGTAATGAACACTTTGGAAATAACTACCCATAATGTTATCTTTGAGTTCACCTTTGATATTAAGTTCCTTATATTTGTCAGGAAGGTCAAAAGGTCCATGACTTGTTAAAGTTACAACAAAAGAGTAAAAAGGTTGTTTTAAACTTTTTATTTTAGGAACAACTTGTCTTAAATATGTTCCGTCACTTAACCCTAAGCCTATCTGTTCATCATCTTCATATGAATAATAGTCAAAGAATTTCTTGAAACCTATTCCCTTAAGACCAGCAGCATAATTCCAAAAAGAACCTTTATCAGCATGAATTGCTGCTGTATCGTATCCCATTTCTTCAAGTAACTTAGGTAATGAATGGTAAGTAGTATTAGGATACTTAAAAAATGTACTTCCACTTCTTAATGGTAACATAGAGGTATTTACCATTAAGTCTGAATCTGAGCTTGTCCCTTCATTAACCTGTTCAAAGGTGTTAGGAAAATATATTGAGTTATTCATAAGCTTATTTAAACTAGGGGTAATCTCCTGACCATCAACCTTCTGGTTAATAACAAAATCTTCTAAGGATTCAACTTGAATTACTAAAAGATTTTTATTTGCAAAAATACTTTTATATTTGTTATCAGGAAGATTTTCCTTTTTATTATTAAAATAGTCTTCTATTTGTTTATTTTCTGATGCAGTTAGAGTATATGGTTTTGAATCTTTATATACATTGTAAATATCTAAAACATGATATCCTACAGGTGAAAAATATCTAGCTGAATCCATTGGGTCATAACCACTAAATATGTAACTGCCACTTACTTCTCTATGAAGTACATATAGATTAAAAGGAATATATCCTATATAAATGATTGAAATAGCAAAAACTATGACAAAGGATTTTACACTTCTTTTTACTTTTTTAAAATATTTTGATGCAAAAAATAAATATACAGCTAATATAATAAAGTCAATTAAAAATACTACATCATATCTACTTACTAGTGAGAAGATTGTTCCTGACATATTATCTAAATTAGCAGTTTGAGTAGTAACTAATATAGATGGAACTGTCAAAAATCCTCTAAAGTAAAACAAATCTACAATCATAAGTAAGGTTAAAAATATATTTATTACAAGCATGTACACATATTTTCCAACACCTTTGAATAAAAAACCAAAGCTAAGGAATGTAGCTGTAAAGGTTAAGTAATATTTGAAAAAAGGATGTGCTTTGTTAAACCCTGTGAAAAAGTTGAAGGAGTAAGGGTCTTTATTTTCAGCAAAACCTAGAAAAAAGGCTCCCTTTATAGATATAGAATAAAGTATTAGTATATAAAAAATTATCCTAATTATTTTGTCTTTGGTAAGTCTATTAAATAATTTCTTTATGGATGAAATATTTAATTTTTCTATATTCATTAAAACACCTCATTAAAATAGTATTCTTAACTCAAAAATTATATTATAAGTGAATAGATAAATCAATTGCTTTGGATAAATTCTTTACTTTTTATAGATTGATTTTATGTGGAAAATTGTATAAAAAATCACAAAAAACAAATTAAATCCAAGTGTAGACATAAATTTGTTGAAGATATCACTTATTAATTATATTATATTACTTAGATAATAGGCTATATTATAATATAATTTAAAGAAAATAAATTAAAGTTGAAAAAAATGTATAAATTAAATATTTGGAAAATAACACAATGAGATATATATTGAATTTTGTTATATACTTTTAATTTTCTATATATTAATGAAATACCATAATTGTACGATAATATAAGTGGTTAAATAATATTAATAATCATTATACTAATTTTATGGTCACGTATTTAATTAAATATTATGATAGAGAGGTACTAGATTAAAATGCTTACTGCTGGAAAGATAGTTAGGTTCATAGGAGAAGTAAGTGGACTTTCTACAGAGATGATTTTTAGGAATGTTGGTAAATGTGCATATAAATTAGGTCATAAAATTGAAAATGAGCAGATTGAAAGTCTAGGATCAAAAAGTATTAGCCTAGGGGAAGCTGCTAGTGATAAAATATGCGAAGCATCGAAAAAAGGGGAAAGGGGAATTGATGAGCTGGCAAAAAGCTCTTCACTCTTAGTAAAAAGCTTGAAGCAGAATGCTTTTAATAAAAAAGTAAAGATCTACGGAGAAGCTAAAGAAATCTATGGAGAAAAAAACTTTGTTGAGGGACATTATGAAGAAAGAGACTAAAGGTAATACTGAAGCAGACTGGAGTATGCGTATAAAAAGAACATTTGAAGCTCTTTTAGTACTAGCTAATTTGTTTTGCTTATATATGGCTATAACTTATAGAATTCTATGGGTAATGGCTATTATAATTTTAAATATGTTATATTACATAAATAACTTAAAGATTACGAGATATAAAGATGAGAATTATAAAATAAAAGTTTTAGAACAAAAACTTTTAGAGGAAGAATCTCATACTATATTTAATACTTTAAATATAATTTCTTATTTTACAAGAAATGATGATACCTTAGCAAGAAAATTAATTGTGGAACTCAGTACTTATCTAAGAGACGTATCAAAAAATGATAAAGATATTGTAAAAATTGAGGAAGAGATAAAAACATTAAATTCTTATATATATATTCAAAAGATAAGATTTGAGCAGGACTTTGACTTAGCAATTAATATTAATGATGTAGAATATGTACCTAAGTTGCTTTTGCTTAGATTAGTAAAATTGTCTTGTAAGATTAATACAATCAATCAAAGAGGGGCAATTTCAAGTTTAAATATTTATTCAAGTAATAATACGAATAATTATGTCGTAAGTTGCAAGAAATTTAAAGAGGCAGATATAGTTTATGAAAACTTTAATGATGAATTTATTAAACTTTTTAAAGAGGAATTGATGATTAAATATGATGGGAACCTAACTATAGATATAAGCTCAGAAGAAGCTAAAATAAGTATTTATATAGATAAATCGAACTTGGGAGAAGCTTATGTTTAAAATATTGGTGGTTGATGATGAGAGATATAGCAGGAAGTTACTTATAGAAATAATAGAGGAATTTATAGATGATGTTTTTATGTTTGAAGCTCATGATGTGAAAGAAGCGATAGAGTTAATAGAAAATAATACTATCGATTTGTTAATCACAGATTATAAATTGAGTGGATCTAATGGAATAGATATATGTAAAAGAATAAGGACTGATAGGAATTACGAACATATAAAGACTATACTGCTGACTGGAGTTATGTACGAGGATATTGAAGCAGATGCTTGGTGTTTAGATTATTACATGGCTAAACCGTATGATGAAGATAATTTAATAAACGTGATAAATACATTAAGGGATGTAAGGGGATAGAAGAATGCTTAAAATATTAATAATAGACGATGAAAAAATCGCTATTGAAGAACTGGCATTTGTATTGTCTAAGGATGAAGATGTTGAGATAGTTGGAAAGTATACTGATGTAAAACAAGGAATAGAAAGCATAAGTGCTTTAAAACCTGATGCAGTGTTTCTAGATATATCAATGCCTGGTATAAATGGATTTATAGCTGCAGAGGAGTTTAAAAAAATCGTGGATGATATACAAGTTGTCTTTGTTACAGCTCATGATAAATATGCTATTAAGGCCTTTGAGTTAGATGCATCAGATTATATACTTAAACCTTTTTCTGAGGATCGAATACTCCTGGCTATAAATAGATTAAAAGGACGCAAGGAAATTGAGAAAGATCACAGTCATAAGACACTAAAAAAGCTTCCTGTATGGAAAAAAGATTCACTTATACTTATAAATATAGAGGAAATACTTTTTTGCTATATAAAAGAAGGAAGTGTTTATATAGTTACAGAAAACCAAATATATACTAGTGAAGAGACCTTATCGCAGGTGGAAACTAGACTTAAACAATTTAATTTTATAAAGTGCCATAGAAATTACGTAGTTAACCTGGAATCTATAACAAATATAGTTCCATGGATAAATGGAACTTTTATATTAAAGCTTAATGGGACAGAAGAAGAGATTCCTGTAAGCAGAAATTATAATAAGGCAATTAGAGGTGTATTTAATATTTAGGGACAAAATTAATATATTACATTTAAAGAGGGTACATACCCTCTTTAAATTTATTTAAATTTTGAAATCTCTAGGGTCAAGATCCTTAGCTTTAGGTTCACCGAATACTGATGTGGTACTTTCTTTCCTAGGATTGTGGCTTACATGTACTTTTTTATGTTTTGTTTCATCTTTTTGATGTTGTTTAGATGCTTTAGTCATAAATACTCACTTCTCCTCTCAGATTTTAATTGCTACTAAGTAATAGTGTACTCATTTTTTTATTTAGTATGTGTGCACAATTATCTATAAATAAAAAAAGAGTTATGATAAAATTAATATGTTTAAATAGATTATTACACTCAGAAGAGGTGAATTTATATATGGATCAATATGACTTAGTTGTAGTTGGTGGTGGCACTGCAGGTATAGCTGCAGCTATTTCTGCTAGTGAAAAAGGTGTAAAGAATATACTGATTTTAGAAAGAGAATCAACACTCGGCGGTACTTTAAATATCTGTATACATAATGGATTTGGAAAAAAGGTATTAAGTAAAGAAGTTACTGGACCAGAGTATGCTCAATTTTTAAAGGATAAAGTTCATGAATTAAAAATTGAATATAAGCTCGATACTCTAGTGATTGATCTAAATAGGGATAAAGTTCTTAGCTATGTTAATCCTGAGGAAGGTGTTGTTGACATTAAAGCTAAGAGCATAATTTTAGCTACTGGAAGTAGAGAAAAGTTTACTGGTAATATTAATATACCTACTCATAAATTTGCAGGTATATATACAATTGGAGCAGCGCAAAGATTCGTCAATATAAATGGTTTTTTACCAGGTAAAGAAGTAGTAATTCTAGGCTCTTCAGATATTACTTTAGTAATCGCAAGAAGACTTCTAGTGGAAGGTGCTAAGATTAAGGCATTAGTTGAAAAAAAATCGGATGTGATTGCTAAAAGAGATAATGTAAGAAGAATAGTAGATGAATTCGATATTCCACTATTGTTATCTAGAGCAGTTATTGATGTTGATGGTAGTGACAGAATTGAATCAGTAACTATAGCAAAAGTCGATAAAAGAGGTAACATAATGTATGATGAGAAAGAAAAAATTGAATGTGATTGCTTGCTTTTATCAGTAGGATGGATGCCTGAAAGTGAACTAGCAGAAAAAGCTATGATAAATATTGAGTCAAAAGCAAAACATCCAGTGGTAAACGAGAAATTTGAAACCTCTATAGGCGGCATATTTGCATGTGGAAACTTAATTCATTCTTATGGCTATGCAGACAATACAACTATTGAAGGATATGAAGTTGGCCGACAAGTAGTGGAGTATTTAAATACATATTACAAAAGCATTTTTTAATTTTTATATAAATACTTAAAAGCTTAATTTATGTAATCTCACGAGGTATAAAAGGTAGTATGAGTTTTGTTAAAGGAAGTTAAATTGATTTGCAGCTTTATTATAGATGTACCACTTCGAACTGCAATTTATTTTTAAAACTCTCACGGCTTCTGGTGAGAGAATTTAAAAATAATAGATTTTATTACGAAGTGGTACATCCATAATGTAAACACCAATTAAATCCGTGTTTACATTATGGAGACATATCAATTTAACTTCCTTTAGTATCTTAATGTACTAAGAGAGTTTATTAAGGTGACCTTCAAAATCTGATGATAATCTATTAAAAATCATCTCGTTTCCAAGAGCAGTAAGGTGGATTCCATCTATGTAGTATTCTTCGTATAGAGGAATCAGTTTGTTGATACAAATTATTGATATATCCTTAAAATTATCAGTTAATAAATCTTCCATTTCATATAGCATATCATTTACATAATTATAATCTATGGAAGAGTACCAACTTATTTCTGCAACTCTTGGAAGTGTAAGGGGAGGTATTAGTACAACAGGAGTAATATTGTTATTTAAACATTCTTTAACCATATAAATAATATTATCTACAACAGTATCTATACTTCTTCCAGTAAGTAAATCATTAGTACCAGCCATTATGACAGCAATATTTGGTTTTAAGTCTATACAATCTCTAGAAAAACGACTTAGTATACCAACAGTGGTATCACCATTGACACCTTTATTAATTACATCACACTTTGTTGAAGTTCTTAAAAGACTAACCCATTTCTTAGAAGGTGGTACGCCATAACCATAGGTTAAGCTGTCTCCAATACATACGATCTTCATTTTAGAATCCTCTCCCTAGACAAGATTTGCATATTATAGTTGTTCCTTTATTAGCAGTTATATAGTCATTACCCTTTATTTTTTTCCCACATATTGAGCAGATATTTGCAGAGAATGTTTCCTCTTTCTTCTTTGAATTATTAATTAGTGTTCTAGCTTTATTAGATGGAGGAGAGTAGCTAACCTTTTCTACAGGCACTTTTCTTTTCTCAATCTTATATTCCATATCAAATTCGCTTTCACCAAAAAGCTCAAGTTCAAAGCGAGGATTATCTTTATCATAAAATTCTTCAATTATTATACGTCTTATCTGAGCATCATTTATTATTAAACCGCTTTTTTCAATTCCATCAAATATACTTTTAGTTATATTATTGGTATCAGGATGGCGTTTAAAGCTTTTATAATATACTTTTAAAACAGCTATTACAGCTTCTTCGATAACAATATTAGGATTTTGAGATCTGGCCTGATAAGCTATCTCTTCCTCATATAATGCATATCTATCATGGTACTTTCCACTATTATAAGGTAATATAGCTCTACCATTGGCATTAAAAAGTTTAAAGTTTGACTTTGTTATTGGTGAACCTAGTACCATAACTTTTGCGTACGAACTATTCATTAAATTAAATCTCCTTTTGTTATCAAGTGTACATATAGATAAACTACTTCATATTAGAATCTATCCAAATAAAGATTCGTAGAAGCGCCGAAATCTTTATTTGGAGTCCAAGGACTGAAGTAGTTTATCTATAATATATTTTAAGCTATAAAGTAACTTATTACAAACTAATAAAAGAACGTTAGTTTGCTATTTTGAGCATATTAATTAAAAATTTCTGAAGAAATTCTTAATTAATAGTTTTCCATTAGTAATTCGTTGATAATCATTTGTCAATCAAGTATAATACTTAATGAATTTATTAATAAAAGAGGTAAAAAACATGAGTAGAACATTAATTTTAGCTATAGAAAGTAGTTGTGATGAAACTTCAGCAGCAGTAGTTGCAGATGGTAGAGAAGTTCTTTCTAATATAATTTCATCACAAATTGATATACATACAAAGTTTGGTGGAGTAGTTCCAGAAGTTGCTTCAAGAAAGCATATAGAAGCTATAAATTCAGTTGTAGAAGAAGCTTTAGAAGTTGCAAAGGTTAGTCTTGATGATATAGATGCAATAGGGGTTACCTATGGACCAGGACTGGTTGGAGCGTTACTCGTAGGGGTACAATATGCAAAAGGCTTGGCATACTCATTGAATAAGCCATTGATAGGGGTAAACCATATAGAAGGTCATATTTGTGCTAATTTTATAGAGCATAAGGACTTAAAGCCACCTTTTGTATGCTTGGTGGTATCAGGAGGTCATACTTTTATTGTTCATGTTCAGGATTTTGGTAAGTTTGAAGTTATAGGACAAACAAGAGATGACGCAGCTGGAGAGGCTTATGATAAGGTAGCAAGAGCAATTGGGCTTGGATATCCAGGAGGCCCTAAAATTGATAAGCTGGCAAAGGAAGGTAATCCGAAGGCTATAAGCTTTCCGAGAGCAAATTTTCACGACAATAGCTTAGATTTTTCTTTCAGTGGAGTAAAATCCGCAGTACTTAATTATCTTAATAAGATGGATATGACAGGTCAAGAAGTAAATAGGGCTGATGTAGCAGCGTCCTTCCAACAAGCAGTAATAGATGTTTTAACAGAAAACGTAATAGAGACTTGTAGAAGAAAAGATGTTGATAAAATAGCAATTGCTGGTGGGGTTGCATCTAACAGCGCCTTAAGAAGAGAGCTTACTGAGAATGCTGGCAGAAAAGGAATTAAGGTATTATTCCCCGCACCAGTTTTATGTACTGATAATGCTGCAATGATTGGGAGCGCAGCATATTTTGATTATGTCAAAGGAAATACTTCAGCTTTAGATCTAAATGTAAAACCAAACCTTAAACTTGGCGAAAGGTAATCAGAGGTGGCCTTACATGAGTTTTATTCCTTATTCAAACAGTTTTCATAAGATAAATTTAAAGGATCCTATAAAGCCATTTAAAGTATTTAAGATATTCATTTATTTGCTTTTGGCCATGGTGCTTTTTGGATTCATATACAAAACAATCGATACAAAGATAATGGATTCTAAGATAAAGCCTAAAGGAAAATATGTAAGAATAGACGGCAAAAAGTTTAGTTACGATGTTTATGGCAGTGGAGAATATACTGTTATTTTAGATGGAGATGTAGGGCTTGGCATGTCACAGTGGAGAAATGTCATTAATGGGTTAAAAGATGGATTTGATGGAAGTATATTCATGTATGATAGAGAAGGGTATGGATTTAATGATTCAAGTTCTAAAAAAACCATAGAGGATCAAGCAAGGGATCTTAAATTGGTTTTAAAGAGGGCTGGTGTAAGTGGTCCATACATATTAGTGGGAGAAGGATATGGAAGTCTTGTTATGACTAACTTTGCAAAGATTTTTCCTCAAAATGTAGCTGGAATGGTATTAATAGATCCAATTAATGAAAAGACTCTTTCAGATGAAAAAAGTATTAAAAAATATAGTAGTCTTCTTACAAAAGAAAAGATTTTGCATGTAGGTTCGTATGTTGGATTAACTGATCTTTTAAAAAAGTTTGATTTACTAAAAGATAATAAGAATTTTTTGGACGGGCTAAATAGTTATGATAAAGAGGAGTTTGAATATCATATGCTGGGACGTAACTATAATGGTGCCTATGAAAATGAACTTAATAATCTTGTAAAGGGCAAAAGTAATTCTCAGGACCAGGGTCTTATACAAGATAAGCCTCTTTCATTAATAATCAATGAAAATAATGATGTGAATATGCAAAAGGAATTATCAAAGTTATCAAAGCCTGAGTTGATTGATATAAAAACTGTTAATAATAAGGATAAAGTAACTTCCCAAAATGATAGTGAAATAGTAATTAATCAGATAAAGGCTGTAGCAAAGAAATATAAGCAGACAAAAAAGCTTCAAGATCAAAATAAGAATAAGTAAGGTGCTGTTAAAGCACTGGGTTAAAAAATTAAGCAGTTATTCATCCTAGGCTTTAATTCTAATAGCTCGCTCATAGAGCATCTCCTGTATAACTGTTTAATTTTAATAATACTATATAAGTTCTAATAAGTTTTAATCATAAAAATTATTGAAATAATAATATTTTATATGATTAATTGATGAAGCAAATTAAATAAAACTTATATATTAAATATAATAAAAAAGTTTTAGTTGTCATTAAATTGTCACAGAGAAGCCTTATTATAAAAACATAGAGATGAGATAAATTTACATCAGGAGGGATAATAGATGGATAACTTTAATGATGATTTTAATAATGAAAACAAAAACAAGTTTACAGACGATTTAAATAATACTAACAGTTATAATAGCTTTGAAAATAGCTCAAATAATATATCTGATAACAACTATAATAATACAAATGAGCAAAGTTTTGTTTTCGTAAACAATGATACTCAAAACCAAATCAATAAGCCTGTTACAAATTGGCAGACAGTAGAATATACTCAGCCTATGAATGACAATGAACCAAAGAAGAAAAAAAGAAGAGGAAAAGTAGCTGCTTTGGTTGCAGGAGCACTAGTTTGTGCAGTGATAGGTGGTGGAGTAGGTGCAGGAACGCTTTATTACTTAGAAAAAGGGAACGGTGGTTTAACTGCTTCAGGTAGCGGAAGTACTGCTATAAAAAATGTAACGTATGATCCACCTAAGTTTTCAAGTTCAACTACGGCTATGAGCGTAACAGATGTAGTAAAGAAAGTATCTCCTGCAGTTGTAACAGTATCTACTAAGAGTGTAGTAAGCTCTCAAAACTTCTTTGGACAGCAACAACAGCAACAACAAGAAGGTGTTGGTACTGGTTTCATAATCAACGAACAAGGATATATATTGACTAACTATCATGTTGTATCTGGTGCTGCACAAGTTAAAGTAACGCTTAGCGATGGAAAAGAGCTAAATGCAAAAGTTTTAAATTATGATCAAAATCAAGATTTAGCAGTGGTTAAGGTTACAGACAACTTTAAAGTACCTGCAATTGCTGAACTTGGAGATTCAGATGCTCTTCAATCTGGTGAAGAAGTTATAGCAATAGGAAACCCGCTAGGAAAAGAATTTGTTGGAACAGTTACAAAGGGAATTATAAGTTCTACTGCAAGAACTATTGATATAAGTGGAACTAAAGCAACTTACCTTCAAACTGATGCTGCAATAAACCCAGGTAACAGCGGAGGTCCATTGATTAACTCTAAGGGACAGGTAATAGGAATAAACACAGCTAAGACATCAGAGACAGGTGTAGAAGGTATAGGATTTGCAATTCCTATAAATCATGCTAAAGATAGTTTGGACTCACTTTCTAAACCTAAAATAGTTATAGGAATAGGCGTTAAAAATGTGACTGAGGATGATTCAAAGGCTTATAATCTTCCAGTAGGTGTTTATGTTACTAGTATTTCTGATTTCTCTTCTGCACAAAAAGCAGGAATACAAACTGGTGACATTATAACAAAGTTTGAAGGAAAGCAAGTTAAAACAATTGATGAACTTAACAAGCTAAGAGATACTCACAAAGCTGGAGATAAGGTTAGTATTACTGTGGTTAGAGACGGAAAAGAAGTAAACCTACAGTTAACATTACAAACTCAATAATTATTTGAGGTTTAAGAACTTATACAGTAATCTGAGAGTATAAGAACAAAGAATTAGATTTATGACAATAGATTAAGTTAATATATTTAAATAGAAGCACTGATACTATTAAATTATCCCCCTTTTTTAATAGTGTCAGTGCTTTATTTTCAAAATAAGAAAATAATTCATGACAACAATTACAGATAAAGTATTGCTAAAGTGATTTTAGAAATATATCATATAAGTAAGAGGATTTTTCAGAATATTTTTTAATTCGATCTGGTACATACATCTATACAGGTGAGTATTAGAAATTAGCGTAAAATGTTTTTTAAAATTCATACTTACTGGTTATATTAATAAAATATCGGAAGACAAAGAGTATATATTAATGGATAAATATATTTATAGAATAATATTATATTAAAAACTTATAACGTATAAAGTTTATTTTGGTTAATGGGGAGTGAGTTTATGAAGTATGTTATTGGAGTTGATGGAGGAGGCACTAAAACAGAAGCTATTGCCTTCGATATGCAAGGAAATATAATAAAGTCAACAGTAAAAGGTTTTGGTAATCTTTTAAACGATAGAGTACAAGCTTTAAACAACATTGAAGCTTCAATTAAAGACATAACAGATGTTTTTGGCACTGAAGATTTAGTATATATATATTTAGGATTAGCAGGTTCTGAATTTGGTAATAATGCGAAACTTGTAGAGGATGCCTTAGAAACTAGCTTCAAGGTTCCATGTGAGGTTATGAATGATGGAGAATTAGCATTAAAAGCATTATTAAAAGGGGAAGATGGGATTCTAACTATAGCTGGTACTGGTTCAATATGCTTTGGGATAAACAATAAAATAAGCGAAAGAGCTGGAGGCTGGGGAAACCTGTTAGGTGATGAAGGAAGTGCTTATAAAATTGCTATTGAAGCACTTAAGCTCATGATTAATGAAAAAGATTATAAATTGCCATTCAGTAATTTAAGTTTAAGCATTTTAAATTATTTGAATATAAATGAAGCAGAACAAATAGTAGAATTTGTATACTCCAAAACAAAAGATGAAATTGCTGCACTTGCTGCCGTGGTTTCAGAGGAAGCTGAAAAAGGAAATGAAGTAGCTAGAAATATATTAGTAACCGAAGGGATAAGCCTTGCAAAGACTACAGAATGTGTGTACAAAAAACTTAACTTTGATAACTGTAGTATTGGGCTCGTAGGTGGAGCTATAAGAAAGTCAAGAATACTAAGAAGTGCCTTCGAAGAATATTTAAAACAAAGATTAAACATTATAAGCTTTATAGATGAGGATATGTCACCTGCAAAAGGTGCTTATTATATATATAGAAAATCATTTGAATAAAGGAGAAAATAAAATGAGAAGATTAGGCATATCAGTTTATCCAGGTCATCAAAGTACTGAAGAAATAATAGAATATATAAATTTAGCTGGTAAATACGGTTATAAAAGAATTTTTACATGTCTTATCTCAACAGATAAAGAGATAGATGAGACAGTAAGAGAATTTAAACAAGTTGTAGCAGCTGCTAAGAATAATGATATGGAAGTAATTGCAGATTTAGATCCAACTGTATTTAAAAGATTAAACGCAACAATACATGACTTAGGAATATTTAAAGAAATGGGACTTGATGGTATAAGACTAGATATGGGCTTTAGCGGTATGGAAGAAACCTTAATGACCTACAACAAATATGGTCTTAAAATAGAACTAAATATGAGTAATGGTACTAAATATGTAGATAATATAGTATCTTATAAACCTAATTTAGAAAATCTATATGGATGTCATAATTTCTATCCACATGTTTATACAGGTTTATCTTATGAACATTTCTTAAAATGTTCAATACAATTTAGAGAGTTTGGTCTTAAAACAGCAGCCTTTGTAAACTCTGAAACTGCAGATCATGGTCCATGGCCAGTATCAGAAGGACTTTGCACATTAGAAGAACATAGAACACTTCCTATAACAGTACAAGCTAAGCATTTGTTTGCAACTGGACTTATAGATGATGTTATAATAGCAAATGCCTTTGCTTCAGAAGAAGAACTAAAAGCTTTAAGTGAAGTTAATAAGGAAATGTTAGAATTTGATGTTGAGCTTGAAGAAAATATATCTGACATAGAGAAAAAGATAGTTTTAGAAGAATATCACTTTAATCGTGGAGATGTATCAGAATATATGGTGAGAAGTACTCAAAGTAGAGTAAAGTATAAAGGATACGGTTTCCCTCCATACAACACTCCAGACATGAAAAAAGGAGATATACTAATAGATTCAGACCTTTATTCTAGATATGCAGGTGAACTTCAAGTTGCATTAAAACCTATGAAGAACTATGGCAAAACTAATGTGGTAGGCCATATTGTAGAAGAAGAGTTATTCTTACTTGACTACTTAGAACCATGGAGAACCTTTGGATTTAGATTAAAGAAGTAATATATATTTAATTTGAACAAGGATTTTAAGTGTATTATTACTAAAGATGTACCAGTTAGACCCGAAATCTATTTTTAAAACTCGCACAGTTTCTAGTGAGGGAATTAAAAAATGAACTTTATTACTTAACGGTACATTCATATATATAATTAAAACTAGTTAGTATTGAAGAACTACTTTACTGTGAGATAGCTGTAGACTCTAAGTCATATTAGAGTTTTAAGGCTATACTTTAGGAAAGTAGTTCTTTTAGTTATAGAAGCTGCACGTGTGGGGGATATGTTATTTATAAAATATATCATGGTAAGTGTGATAAAATATAGATTTATAGTTCTAAAAATGCAAAATGGTGCATACATATAAAAAAAGGGCTTAATGGAGGTAATTATGCCTTTACTTGCACGTTTTAAATTAAATAATGTAGAGAATGTATTTAACGATTTTATAGAGCTGGAAACAGAAGAGTATAAATTAAGAAAGCCTAGTAAAATGGATACTAGAGATATTATAGATATATACGAGAATAAAGATATAATGACATACGATAGAGCGCTATTCATAAAAAATGAGAGTAGCGCAAAAAAGTTTATTGAACAACTTAATGATATGTATGAGGAAAGAGAAAGAATAGACTGGGCTATAGAAGATAAAAAGCTAGGCAAAGTAATAGGCCTTATTGCACTTTTCAATATAAGTGTGTTAGATTCTAGAGCAGAAGTAGGATACGTACTAAATAAAGATTATACAAACAAAGGAATAATGCAGTATATTTTAAAATGGATGGTAGATTTCTCTTTTAATTTTCTTTGTATACACAAGTTAGAAGCCAACGTCAATGCACAGAATACTCCGTCTATAAAGCTATGTGAGAAGATAGGTTTTGAAAGAGAAGGACATAGAAAAAAGCAGGATTTTGATAGACGAACTGGTGAATATAATGATAACTATACTTATGGGCTCATTAATGATAATTGGCAGATCATTTTAGAAAAAATAGAATAGAAAGAATATTTTATATAAAATTTAAAAATACTGTTGCAAAAATAAGAAAAAGTGGTACAATATTACTTGTACCTGGCCCGTTGGTCAAGTGGCTAAGACGCCACCCTCTCACGGTGGAATCAGGGGTTCGATCCCCCTACGGGCTACCATATAAGATAAATCCAAGGTTTGAAATAAATTTAAACCTTGGATTTTTTTATTTTCCCACATACTTCCCACATAAGACACGAAAAGTGATAATAAGATATGAAAAAAAGTGTGGAGTAACTACCTATAAGCTTTTAAACATATAATTAAGTTTTTCCACAGCATCAACCTTTTGTTTAGGAATAACATGTGTATAAATATTGGCAGTTATTTCTATATTGCTATGACCTAGTAGTTGAGAGACAGTTTTTAATGGAATCCCTTGCTCAAATAGTTTCGTAGCATATGTATGCCTTAGTGCATGGAACTTTTTATGTTTGATGTTAAGCTTTTTTAGAAGTGATGCGTAGCTATTATATAAGTTGCCAACATCAATAAGATTTCCTATTGCAGTCGTAAAGATATAATCACTATTAACATATAGCTCTCCAGCAGCTAATTTATCTTTCTTTTGTTTAATTTCTAATTCTTTAAATAATGGGAGTAAGGATTCAGGAAAAGGAATGGTTCTTATAGAGTGAGAATTTTTTGGAGTTTGGATAATAGTCTGTTTTTTTCTTGAACCATCCTCATCAATTAAATATGTCTTTGATAATGATCTTTTGATACAGATCTCTTTACTTTGAAAGTTAATATCATCCCATTGGAGGGCGAGTAATTCACCTCGTCTCATTCCAGTACCAAGATTAATCAAAATAATATGCTTTAAACTATGTTTACTTAAGCCGTCTACTAAAATTTTAACCTCTTCATCTGTAAAGTATTCTACTTCTTCGTCTTGGGGTCCAACTATTTCATCGGAAGGAATAACTATCCTTTTTCCAGAGCATGGGTTCTTTAGCATATAACCTTCATCAACACAGTAATTAAAAAACTGTTTTAGAAGTTTATTAAGATATTTTATTGAATTACTACTTTTACCTATGCTTTTTAAATTATTATAGTATCTTTGAATTTGAATTGACTTTAGATCACTCAATTTAATATTATAGATTAAGCTATTTTCGATATAATTTCTAAATACGCCCTCGTACCTAGAGAAACTGGCTGGTTTTATATTAGAGGATATTCTAACAATCTCAAACAACCAACTTCTCATTAAGTTTCCAAGAATAACATTAGAGAAATCAATATTCAGACCTTCATTAATTCCATTTAGATACTGGTCTTTTTTTTCTTCAGCGTCTTTTTTATTCTTTCCATAGAATTCTTTGCGAATTAATTTACCATTACAATCTCTACCTAAGGTTACTGTTACTCTGTAGTATTTAACTCCATTTTTCTCATAATTGGTTTTAGGTTCTCTGGCCAAAGTTCCACCTCCTTATATGTTAATTGTGAGGTATCTATATTAGTTTCTCCAGTTGAAATATTTTCCCTTGTCGACATATCGTCAGTTTCTTTTTCTTTTAATATATCACCGTTTAGTATTAAGAGTTGTATACCTAAGTTATTTAATTTCTCTATTATAAGTCTTTCGTCTCCCACACCATCAATCCTTTCACACTCATAAAATCATTGACTACAAAAAGCTTATTGACTACAGTCCACGGAACGTATGTTCTCATATCTATTGATATATTATCATAACTATTCACATTTGACAAATTCATGGAAATTGGGCAGGTATAGGAGTATATTTACAAAAAATATATGTAGAATGTTGCAATATCAATGGATGAAAGTATATTGTTATACGATTACGACTTTAATTTCACATAATTACGACAAAAGATTACAATGTAAATAATTTGTTAATAATTATTAAGAGGAATAAAAAAAGAGATGCCATATTTGACATCTCATAATTACTTCTTATTTCTAATCTTATCTAATTCTTTTGCAAGTCTGTAAGCTTCTTCAAGTTCTTCTTTGGTGAGTCCATCTGGTTTTACATCTTTATTTAAAATAAACTCTATCTTATCATTGTTCTTCTTATATTCAATTATTTCATAGCTATTTTTTAGGTTCTTAGCTATTTCATTTAAATTTGTAATAGCTTCATTTGGAAGGTCTTTCGTATTCTCAAATAGTTCCTTTAATTTTGGATCGACTATTACAATTTCTTCTTCCTTAGGTTCCACTTTTTCATATATAGGGGTATTAGTTTTGCCTAGGAGGTAATCGGTAGAAACATTAAAATATTCAGCAACCTTAATAACAAAATCTATTTTAGGTTCTCTTAAGTCATTTTCATATCTACTTAAAGTTGCTTTGGTTGTATTTAAGTCCTCAGCCATAGTATCTAAAGTAACATCTTTAGCGTTTCTTAATTCTCTTAAAATTTGTCCAAAGCTATACATCTTATCACCTCCAACTCTAATTATAAGAAAAGTTACCAAAAATAAAATACAAGTTACCAAAAATATAATATTTATTAAGAAATTTATTGACTAGTTACCAAAAGTATAATATTATAAAGTTACCAAATGGATAACGAAGGCGGTGCATTGAATGAATAAATATAATTCAGAACTAAAGTATTTAAGAACTAAATTTGGTTATAGCCAAAAGCATATGGCAGATATAATAGGAACTACGCCAGCAACATATAATCGAAAAGAGAATGGGTTAAGAAATTTTACAGTATCTGAGGCTATTGCAATAGCAACTATTTTTAATGAAGCAATAGAAAAAATTTTTTGCAATGAAGTTACCAAAAATGCAACAAAATCTTGAATTAGTTTATGGAATTATCTTTAAACGTAAACTAGGAGACTTATGGAGGATAACAAGAGGAGTGATATTCGTTGATAGGTAAAAAATTGAAAGAACTTAGAAAAGTAAAAGGTTACTCAATTTCAAAACTTTCACTGAAAAGCGGTGTCTCAAGAACCTTTTTAGGTGATCTAGAGAAAGGTAAGTACAGTAATCCAACTTTGAAAGTGATTTGTTCTTTATGTCTAGCATTAAATATAACTCCAAATGATTTAATACCTAAAGAGTATTATGAGGTGAGAAAATGGAAGAGTTAAAGATGATAATCAAGCAAGCATTGGAAGAAGTAAAGCCAACAATAAGGGAAGAGCAAAAATTAACATTAACAATCGATGAAGCAGCGAAGCTTAGCGGAATAGGGAAGCATAAGATATCTGAATTTGTTTATCAACAAGATTTTCCATGTGTAAAAATCGGCAATAAAACGCTTATAAACAGAAAGTTATTTATAGATTGGCTAGATAGGGCCAGTGAAGAGAGGAGAGCTTTATAGTGGGAAGGTTAGAAGAAATAATGGTTGAGCATTTCAGAATTTCAGATGAAACCTCAAAACTTATTCATGGGAGAATATCTTTTAAAAGTGAAGAGGAAGCTCGGAATTTTGCTAAGGTTATTGAGGATAATATGCAGAAAATAGAGAATCTCGGAGAAGAGATAGATGTATTAATAAACAATTTTATTAGTTGAAAAGCCGTATAATACAAATTTATTATAGATTGACTAGATAGGGCCAGTGAAGAGAGGAGAGCTTTATAATGTGCAGGTTAGAAGAAATAGTAGTTGATCATTGCAGAATTGCAAATGAAACTTCAATCCTTATTAAGCAGAGATTATTTTCAAAAAGTGAAGAAGAAGGTCATAATTTCACTAAGCTCATAGAGAGCAATATTAAGAAATTAGATGAGTTAAGAAAAGAAATACCGTTTTTAATAAAGACTTAGAATAGCTGAAAGGTTATATACATCTGTCAAGTATAGAGAGCAGCAGGACGTATTATGAGTAGAATATTAAGATTGTAAGGGAGTTGGAGAAGTGAGTAACTTAATAAAAATCAATAATCAGCAACTAGAAGTAAAGGAGTTTAAAGGACAAAAAGTAGTGACTTTTAAGGATATTGACAGATTACATGAAAGAGCTGAAGGAACTGCAAAGAGGAACTTTAATGCTAATGCCAAACATTTTGTGGAAGGTGTAGATTTCTATTTTGTAAAACCTGCCGATGTTAAGAAGTATGAAATTCGTACATCTGAAATTAATAATGCAGGGTCTTATTTAATAACCGAAAGTGGATATCTTATGTTGGTTAAGTCACTTACAGATAATTTAGCATGGAAAGTTCAAAAAGAATTCGTTAGTAACTATTTCAGACTTAAAGAAATAGTTAGGGCTGATGGAATCAAGGTAATATCGCTATTACATGCTGAGGTTGGAGAGCTTATAGCAGCAACAAGCCAAATTGAAAACAGAGTTGAGAATTTAGAAAACACAATGACAATTGATTATTCTCAACAACTCATACTCCAAGAGTTAGCAAGATCAACAGCTATTGAAGCTATGAGAGGGAAAGAGAATAAAGCCTACAAGGATAGTAGTCTTAGGAGTAAAGTATTTTCACAAGTCTGGAAGGATTATAAGGAATATTTCAATGTGAATTCTTATAGAAACACATCAAGGGTAGAATTTATGAAAGCAAAGGAATATTTGAGAAACTGGAAACCACAGGGCAAACTCCTTAGGTCCATTGAAGACTTGAATAATGATGTTGAAAAAATTGAAGAAGGATTTATATGCTAGATATAAATTTATTGTATTTGATAGTAGATAACAATCTAGGCTATGCCTAGATTGTTCCGAAGAGGAGAAGACAAACTATTGGATTTGTATGTAATTCATATGAATAAATAGCTTATTTTTGGAGGTAGTAAATTGGATATTAGAATACTTCAAAATTATATAAAGCGTTGCAAAATGAATGGAATAAAGCCTACTTGGACCGGGTTTAACAATTACAGATGTTTTACTATTGAGAATAAGGAGAGATGTGGGTATGACTTATAGAATTCTATACGTAGACTTTTGGAAGGATCCTAAGATAATGGAAGAGATGACTCCTGAAGATAGATACTTTTATTTATAT
The DNA here is from genome assembly GCF_016595795.1 of Clostridium yunnanense. GTDB lineage: Bacteria > Bacillota > Clostridia > Clostridiales > Clostridiaceae > Clostridium_AR > Clostridium_AR yunnanense. Next base: position 379,478 of record NZ_JAENHN010000037.1, on the reverse strand, counting down.
CTTTTAACTAACCCTAATACTACAAGTACAGGAATTTATACCATAAGTAAAAAACAGATGGCATTAGAGCTTGGATATACTACTGAGACTGTAAATGCATTGATGGATAGATTTATAAATCATCATAAACTCATAAAGTATAACTGTGAAACTAGGGAAATAGCATTAAAAAACTGGGGGAAGTACAACCTAGGTAAAGGAGGCAAGCCTGTAATGGATTGTCTTACAAAAGAGTTAGGCTTGGTTAAGGACAAAGCTTTGATTTGCTATGTGGCAGAAAGCATTAAGAGTGAAGTAATACTAAGCCTTTATGAAAAATTTTACGATACGTCAACGACTCGTGAACGTATCGTACCACGACAGGTTGTCAATACAGAAACAGAAGAAGAAACAGAAACAGAAGAAGAAACAGGAACAGAAAAAGAAAACTATACAGAAAAAGAGATAAAGACAGGAAACATTATAAAAAAAGAAAATCAAGTAGTAAAACAAAAGCAAATCAAAACTATATTTTATGATACTTCTGTTAGTTGCACAGTAAATCATGAAGATGAGGTTGCTTTGTCTCTCTCTAATCATTACAAGAGTATTAGCGGAGATACAGAAGGACTTAACTTAGGTGCTCTAAGAGTAGCAATAAAGCAGCATGAATCTATAAATGTAAAAAGAGCCATAGATAAAGCTGTAGCAGCTAATAAACCTTCAATGAGGTATATCAATGGAATACTGAAAAATTGGGAGAAAGAAGGTTACCCAAAGGATGAAGCGGGATTTGATGGTACTAAAACTCCTAAACAAAGTAGTAAGATACTAAAGTTTACTGACTATCCTCAACGGGAATATGACTATGGGGAGCTTGAGAAGAAACTACTAAAATGGGACTAAAACTAGGTTATGTGGGAAGTAAATCATGAAGAATTGAAAGGGTGATTTGAAATGGAAGAGAGTGTTGATAGCGAGCTTCAATCTTTAAAACAAAATTTAGCAGAGAAAGAAGAGCGAATAAAAAGGCTTGTTGGAGAGAATATCACTCTAGTTACCGAGAATATGAAGCTTGCTTATGATGTTAAGTGGCTAAGAAATAGAGTAGAATTCTTAGAGCTTTACGGTAAAGGATATATGATTAATGGGTTGATGGAGAGTCAGGGGGAATATATGGTGGTTCTTATAAAGAAAGGGAAATCTTTTGAGAAAAACTAAGGAAAGGTTTGATAATTAAACTAGATAAAAGTATATAAAACCAATAAGCATACATTATTTTTGTATCTTTATAATTTTTATTAAGCATATGTAATTCAACTTCGATTATCTGAAGCTAAATTACATATGATTTCGTTTAAAAACACGTGGAGACACTTGAGAAGATAGTAAAGAATTAGCCTGATATCGAGGGTCATAGAGGATTTTGAGTAAATATTGAAGTAAGTTTTGTTTTCCCTCAGACTGATGTCCGAGGGAATTTTTTATTTAGGGGGATGCACCTTTATGCAGAAAAAAGAAATTTGACGTATGGTATAGGTTTTGCATTGAAATCTAGTCTTACTGCCTTATTGTTATTTGTAGATAGAATTGGTCTCATTATATTATATTTCAGTTTAAAACATTGCAACTATAAAACAAATGATTTATAATTGTTATTATATATTTTATGGGGGTATAATATGACTACATCAGAACAAATCAAAGTCTTGTGCGTCAGAATGGAAATTAGTATATCAGAACTTGCACGGCGTATTGGACAGTCTCCACAAAATTTTAATGCTAAATTGAAACGGGGAACAATAACCGAAAAAGAATTGATAAAAATAGCTGACTCTATGAATATTAAATATGAGCAGTCTTTTACTCTGCCTAACGGTGAAAAAGTAGAATTACGCAATGAGTAAAACAATAAAGAATTGTACTGGAGGGAAATAAGATGGCAGTTAAAAAGACAGAATTATATAGTTCGCTTTGGGCAAGTTGTGATGAATTACGAGGCGGAATGGATGCCTCACAATATAAAGACTACATTCTAACTTTATTATTTATAAAGTATGTAACAGATAAGTATAAAGGGCAAAAATATGCAGATATTAAAGTTTTTGATAAGGAAAACGACCCTGAAAGTGACTCTAAGAAAAGAACAGGCTGTAGCTTTGATGATTTTATAGCACTTAAAAATAGCAATAATATTGGTGAAGGGATGGATAAGATTATTGCTAGACTTGCAGACGTTAATCCACGTCTAAAAGGAGTAATTGATAATGCTCACTTTAATGATGAATCTAAAATTGGTAAAGGAAAAGAGATGGTGGACAAATTGTCTAATCTCATTTCTATTTTTCAACGACCAGAATTAAATTTTAAAAATAACAATGCTGAAGGCGATGATATTATTGGAGATGCCTATGAATACTTAATGAGAAACTTTGCTACTGAAAGTGGTAAAAGCAAGGGACAATTTTATACCCCTGCAGAAGTATCTCGAATTTTAGCTAAGGTAATCGGTATTGATAAATGTGATAATCGAGATGCTGAAGTGTGTGATCCAGCCTGTGGTTCTGGTTCTTTATTAATTCGTGCATTGGAAGAAGTTCCCTTTGAAATTGCTGGATATGGGCAAGAAAAAGAAGGAACAACAGCAGGTCTAGCTATGATGAATGCTGTACTTCATAACAAAGCAGCTGTTGTAGTAAAGTCAGGTAATACTTTTTCAGATCCACAGTATTTTAAAGACAATGATGAAACTGAGTTGCGTAGATTTGATTATATTGTAGCAAATCCGCCTTTCTCAACAAAAAATTGGACTAATGGCATAAAAGAATATGGTCGATTTGAAGGTTATGGAGATAGGCCACCAGAAACTAATGGAGATTATGCTTGGCTACTTCATATTTTAAAAACCCTTAAATCTAATGGTAAGGCTGCAGTTATTTTGCCACATGGGGTTCTTTTTAGAGGCAATGCAGAAGCAACTATTCGTAAAACAATTATTGACAAAGGCTTTATTAAAGGAATTATCAGCCTGCCTGCCAACTTATTTTACGGCACAGGAATACCGGCTTGTATACTAATAATAGATAAAGAGGATGCCGCTAATAGACAGGGCATATTTATGATTGATGCAAGTAAAGATTTTATAAAAGATGGCAATAAAAACAGGCTTCGTGAACGTGATGTGTATAAGATTGTAACTACTTTTAATAATCAAATTGAAACTAATCCCAAATACTCCCGTTTTGTTCCGATGATTGAGATAAAAGAAAAGAACGAATACAACCTTAATATTTCAAGATACATTGATACAAGCGAAGCTGAGGATTTACAAAATATAAAGGCTCATATACATGGAGGTATTCCTGCGTTGGATGTGGATAGCTTAGATAGATATTGGGCTGAGTTTTTGAATCTTAAAGATACTTTGTTTACAGAATATGATGAAGGGTTTTATAAACTAAATATTTCAAAAGATAGAATACGACAAACAATTTATTCAAATGACGAGTTTGCAATTTATGGTAGAAAGGTAGATGCAGCTTTTGAAAGTTGGAAAAACTATGCTAATGAATTACTACTATCATTAAATACAGAAACTTCTCCGAAACAGCTGATTTTCAATTTGGCTGAAAAAATCCTAGTACAGTTTGAAGCATTAAATCTTATAGATAAATATGATGTTTATCAAGTGTTGTTAGGCTACTGGCTAGAGGTTATGGGGGATGATGTTTTCTTAATTATTAATGACTCAAAAGGTTACTCTCTTGCAAGAGAAACCGAAAGTATTATAGGCAAATTTACATCTGGTAAGAAAAAAGGTCAAGAAAAAGTTATCGGATGGGATGGAAAGCTTATTCCTAAAACAGTAATGATTGACGCATTTTTCCCTACTGAGAAAGCCACAATTCAAGATGCTGAAAATGTTCTTGCTGAAACAGATGGGAGATTAACAGAAATAATAGAAAACACAAAAGAAGATTCTATACTTAATGATATAAGCTCAGATGATGGTAAAGTAAAAATAAAAGATATAGAGTCTGAAATTGAAAAGATACACAGTCACATAAAAACGGAAGAATCAATAGAATTAGAGGTATTACTTTCACTTTTTCCAATGAAGAAAAATGAGTACGTTGCGTATGTGTCATCTCATCAACTATGTAAAAATGCTTATACTGATAAAGGAACTATTACAAAAGCATCTATAACCGAGCGTTTACAAAAAATAAGATCTACTGGACAGATGCCAGAAATTTATTTAAATGATTATGAGGAATTAAAGGCCGCATATGAACTTTCAATTAAAGCTGACGAGTTTTCTAAACTAATTAAAGAATTAAAAGTACAACTAGATGAAAAATGCAAAGAACGCTATTCAACGCTTACCGATGAAGAAATCAAAGACCTTTTAATCAATCGTAAGTGGTATTACTCCATTGGAAATGGAATAGAAAGCCTTTACTCTGCAATATCACATAGAATTGCCAATCGTGTTACAGAATTGGCTGAACGATACGAGCAAACTTTGCCGCAATTAAGCAAAGAGGTTTCTATATTAGAAGATAAGGTTAAAATCCATCTTGAAAGGATGGGTTTTGTATGGTAGTTCCAAAGGAATGGGAGATATTAAAAATAGAGGATTGCTTGAATATTGAAACAGGAGATAAAAACACAGAGAATAAAGTTGACGGCGGTAGATATCCTTTTTTTGTACGTTCACAACAAGTAGAAAGGATAAATAGCTATAGTTATGATTGTGAGGCGGTATTAACTGCTGGTGATGGTGTCGGAACAGGAAAAGTATTTCATTATATATCTGGTAAATTTGATGCACACCAAAGAGTTTATGTAATGACAAATTTCAAACAAATAAGTGGTAGGTACTTTTATTACTACTTTTCATATAACTTCTATTCAGAAGTATTAAAATATACTGCAAAGTCATCGGTTGATTCTGTTAGAAGAGATATGATATCTCAAATGGAAATACCAATACCTCCATTAGAAGAACAAGTAGCCATAGCTACTGCACTATCTGACGTTGATGACCTTATTACTTTATTTGATAAGCTAATTTTAAAGAAACAGTCGATTAAACAAGGCGCAATGCAGGAGCTGCTAACAGGCAAGAAAAGACTTGATGGATTTGGTGGCGAGTGGGAAGAAAAAACTTTAGGAACTTGTTGTAATATTTTAAATGGAGATAGGGGTGTTAACTATCCTTCTGGAAATGAATTCATAGATATAGGGGTTCCTTTTATAAACGCAGGACATATTAAAGAACGAAAAATAAGTTTTGATAATATGGATTATATTTCTGATGAGCATTATCAAAAATTAAGTGGAGCAAAGATTGAAAGTGGAGACGTGTTGTTCTGCTTACGTGGCTCGCTAGGAAAACACGCAAAGGTTGAATTTGACTATGCAGCACCTGCTTCCTCATTATGTGTAATTAGATGTAAAAATAATTTAATCAACAATAATTTTTTATTTCATTTAATGGGGTGTAGCATAATTAAAAATCAAATAGAAAATTGTAATACAGGTTCTTCACAACCTAATTTATCTGCTAAAAACATTGATGATTTCTATATACCACTTCCTTCAATTGAAGAGCAAGTAGCGATAGCTACTATCCTATCGGATATGGATAGTGAGATTGGTGAGTTAAAAACAAAACTTGAAAAGTTTAAACAAATTAAACAAGGTATGATGAGTGAACTGCTTACAGGCAGAATGAGGTTTATTTAGGCAAAGGGGGCAAATCTATGAGTATTAGTTCACCAGAAATAATAACCCAAGATAAAGTTGTTACTTTCTTTAGAAAGGTACTAGATTATAATTATTTAGGTAATCTTAAAAATATTGAGAATAAAAATATTAAAGAGGATAAGCTCATAGCGTTCTTGCGTCTAAAGGGCTATAATGATGCTTTGATAAATGGTGCCGTTGCTGAACTTAGAAGAACTGCTACAAATATGCAGCATGGTGTTTATGATGCCAATAAAAGTGTATATTCATTATTGAAATACGGAGCAAAAGTAAAAGTAAATGCAGACACAGCACCTCAAACAGTATATTTTATTGATTTTGATGACCCATCAAAAAATGATTTTGCCATTGCGGAAGAAGTTACTATTATTTATAAACAAGAAAAACGACCAGACTTGGTTGTTTTTCTAAATGGTATTGCTGTCGCTGTTATTGAATTGAAGAAAAGCTGTATATCTGTATCTAATGGTATCAGACAAAATTTAACAAATCAAAAGGAACTCTTTATTGAACCATTTTTTACTACAATCCAGTTCTGTATGGCAGCTAATGAAATTGAAGGTTTACGTTATGGTACTCTTAAAACTGGCGAAAAGTACTACATGGAGTGGAAACAAGATGGTTTCAAAGAAAATCAGGACGAGCGTGACGATGTTGATATTCGTATTGAAGAACGCATAAAAAGCATAAATGAGTTGTTGTTAAAACAGTTGTATTCAATGTACGATAAGCAACGTCTTCTTGATTTAATACAAAACTTTGTTGTGTTTGATAAGGGTAGAAAAAAAGTGTGTCGTTATAACCAATATTATGGAATAAAACGTACACAGAATAGACTAGCTAAAAAGCAAAGTGGTATTATATGGCACACACAAGGTAGCGGTAAAACCCTTACAATGGTTTGGTTATCAAAGTGGATATTATCAAACAATTCAAATGCAAGGGTGTTGATTGTAACCGATAGAGATGAGTTGGATGAGCAAATTGAAAAGAATTATATTGGTGTTGATGAAAAGATTGTTAGAACTAAAAGCGGAGCAGATTTAATAAATAGACTTAATTCCTTTGATGATAGTTTAATATGTTCACTTGTTCATAAATTTGGAAGACGAGGCGGGGAAGTAACAGAGACTGACTATGATAGATATATTGAAGAACTAAAAAACTCCCTCCCATCAAATTTTGAAGCTAAGGGTGAAATATGTGTATTTGTAGATGAATGTCATAGAACTCAATCTGGAAAATTACACAACGCAATGAAATCAATTATGCCAAATGCTATTTTCATAGGTTTTACAGGAACACCACTATTAAAGAAGGATAAAGCTACAAGTATTGAGGTTTTTGGTACGTACATTCATACTTATAAATACGATGAGGCCGTTGAAGATGGTGTTGTACTTGACTTGCGCTATGAGGCAAGAGATGTACCACAAGACATCTCATCTCAAGATAAAATTGATAAGTGGTTTGAGGCAAAAACAGCGGGGCTTATGCCAAGAGCAAAGGCTAAACTTAAAGAAAAATGGGGCAATATGCAAAAGGTATTCAGCTCTCGATCTCGTTTGGATAAGATTGTATGTGATATTATATTTGACTTTGATACCAAATCTAGGCTTATGAATGGAAATGGCAATGCCATTTTAGTAGCTGGTTCTATCTATTCTGCATGTAAGTATTATGAAATATTTCAATCTAAAGGCTTTAGAAAATGTGCAATTATTTCTTCATATACTCCACAGTCGGCAGATTTAAGAACAGACACAGTAAGCGATGATGAAAACACTGAAACCTTTGAAAAGTATGAAACATATTTGAAAATGATAGGGTTAGATCTCGGTAACTTGCCTGAAAAAGCCTCAATACAAAAGAAAGTTGAGAATTTTGAAACAGAGGCAAAGCGTAAGTTTGTTGATGAACCTGCAAATATGAAAGTATTAATAGTTGTTGATAAGTTATTAACTGGTTTTGATGCTCCTCCTTGTACTTATTTGTACATCGATAAAAAGATGCATGACCATGCATTGTTCCAAGCAATCTGTCGTGTTAATAGACTTGATGGTGAAACAAAGGATTTTGGATTTATCATTGACTATAAACAGCTGTTTGGTAATTTAACCAATGCAGTAAACAAGTATACTTCAAGTGCCTTTGAGGATTTTGACGAAGAAGATGTCAAGGACTTAATCAAAGACAGAAGTAAAGAGTCTATTAACCACTTCCTGCGTATATTTGAAGAAATAGAAGAACTTTGCGAAGGAGTTGATTTGCCAAGAGAAGAACTACAATATCTCCACTATTTTTGTGGAGAAAGTGGAAAAAATCAAAATATAGATGAGGTGTTTACAAGGCTTAGGGAAAAGTTTTATAAACTTGTTAGTAGCTTAATTCGTTCTTTTGCAGAGTCAAAACCATATATAGAAAATCAATTTTCATCCACAAAAATTAATGAATATGCTAATAAAGTTAAATTCTATGTTGAACTAAAACAAGTTATTGGGCTTAAAAGTGGTGATTTTATTGACCTAAAGGTATATGAACCAGGTATGCGCTACTTAATTGATAACTATATTGTAGCTTCGGATAGCGAACAGCTTGGTGAGTTTGATGATTTTACCCTACTTGATTTTATTGTTGAACAAGGAAAAGATTTAACAAGTGCTACTGGTGAATCAACAAAGGAAAGTGCAGCTGAGGCTATAGAAAATAATATTAGAAGAAAAGTTGTTGAAAAAGTCATAATAAACCCTAAGTATTATGAAAAAATGTCAGCCATTTTAGAAGAGTTAATTATTGAAAGAAAAAAAGGTGTTGAAGATTATCAAAAACTTCTTGAAAAGTATATTAACTTAGCAAAAAATGTAGATATCCCAGAAGAGAACAGTGATTATCCAGAAACCATAAGGAAAAGTCGCGCTTTACAGGCGATTTACGATAATATTGGTTGCGATGAATGTCTTGCTATAAAGTTGCACCAAGCAGTATTAAATAGTAAAATTAGCGGTTTTAGAGGTGATGTAACAAAGGAAAATAGAATCAAGCGAGAACTTTCTAAATACCTTGCAGTGGATTCTGAAATTGAACGCATCTTTAAAATTATAGAAAGACAAGAGGAATACTAATATGCAAATAAATATTTCTGGCATTTCAATAGAGGTTCAAAAAAAGGATATAAAGAATTTGCATCTATATGTAAAACCACCTAATGGCAATGTCATAGTATCTGCACCATTAGAAATGAGCAATGCAGCTATAGAAGTATTTATAAGAACAAAATTGGGATGGATTAGAAACCAAATTACCAAATATGAAAATCAAGCACGTTTTTCTGAGAGACAGTATGTATCCGGTGAAACAATATATATTTGGGGAAAACAGTATTATCTTATTTTTAAGCCAAGTACTAAGAATAATTCCTTTGAGATTCAAGGAAACAAAGTTATATTATCAATGAAAGCTGAGAGTACAGTTAAACAAAGAGAAGGGTATGTTAGGGAACAATTTCGATCTATTCTTAAAAAAGAAATAGAAACTTTCCTTCCTAAGTGGGAACAAATAACTAATTTAAATTGCGAATGTTGGCAAACAAAATATATGACTACTCGTTGGGGGACTTGTAATAATATTAAGAAAAAATTATGGTTTAATCTTCAGTTAGTACAAAAACCTATAGAGTGTCTTGAGTATGTAATATTGCATGAATTAGCGCACTTAAAAGAGAAAACACATGGTGAAGGTTTTATTGCTATAATGGACAATTATATGCCTCATTGGAGAGAGGTTCGGAAGTTGCTGAATGAGCAAACATTAGATTACTATGAACCAAAGGTTTAAATAATACTTTCTATTAATATAAACTAGTTGATTATTTCGCATTAGATAATTACAAGAGGAATGAGAACTAATTTTTTGAAGGATTTTAACTACCACGCTTCGCCTCCACCATAGAAGGACCTAAACAGAAATGTCTATGGTGGTTGCATTTGTTAGTAAGTTTAGGATCATAATGCCCTTTCTCCAATAAACTAGACACACAAAACTCTCTATTTATAGATTTTGGGTAGCATAGCTAACTATTTCACTTTTTATGCAACTTTAGGGCTGTTATTAGAGATATATAATATTACACTGGTGTTAGCTATTTGCTGCATGGATTCTAGAATATCTCAATATATTCAAAAGCAGCTGCACCAGCTTCCAGGCGAGTTTTGAAGTGCTTGTTGTAGAGCCATTCACACTTCATTACCCCAAAATGATTCCATCGGTGCATTGTCCTAACAATTACCTTTGCGGGATATGATGCAAACAAATTGACATTTTGTAAAAAATCAGTAATCGGTGAATCGGTATTGAGACCCTCTATACGAGTGTAAAATGACCCCTAACGGCTTTCCAGTTCGTTGATACGCATCGGTTAACGCATTAATAACTAAATCATTTGTTATCATTTCATTCATAGATAAACCTACGATTTTTTGTCCACGTAAATCCATAACTGCTGAAATATATAGCATACCTTCATCTGTCTGCAGGTATGCTATGTCACTTACCATTTTTCTGTTAGGCTTGACAGTATAGAAGTCACTATCTAAGATATTTTTGGATACTGGAAGTTTATGATTAAGATTAGTTGTAGCCTTAAATTTCTTTGAAACCTTTGAACTTATGTCATTTTGTTGCATTAATAGTTCTATACGTTTGTGATTAACAGGATGATTATTCCCGCTGTTCGCTCTATTCTTTTAACAGCTTCTAGCTTAAATTCTACACTATATTGTTTATTCATTAGTATCATTCCCTTCCCATTTAGTGTATCACGAGTTTATCGTGTATAACAAAGAGGGTAAGGTTCATAAATAATGAACCTTACCCAATAGTAGTGAAAGGCTGCTTTTATATTTAGTTCTCAATTGATCGCAATTACTGTAAGTAATATCAACCATAAAGCCTGAATTACTTATTATAATTGTTAAAGTCAAATAACGCAAAAAAACGTACTGAATTATTTCAGTGCGTTTTTTGATTAACTATTACAGATCAAATTTTGTAGTTTGTCTTTGAGTCAGCTGAGCACCATACTTTGAAGCTAAAGAAACACCTTTATTTTCAAAAACATCCTTAGCTATTATGGTATCCATAAGGATGTTTACTTCATCCTTAGTTATATCAGGTTTAACACCTGCTATGCTTAGAGACACCTTGTCCCCAGCAGCGTTAACGAAAGTTAAAGATAATGTATATTCCATGATTTTTCTCCTTTCACTTAATTAGATTTAGTAGTTAAAAATTACTAAGCATTTACTATCTTTGATGCTTCATTTAAGTAGTAGTCTCTAGTACCAGCACTTAAAACAGCTTTGATAGCATCAGCGACAGCGTATACATTTTCAGGAGATGCACTATTCTTTACTCCTGAGAATATCTTCTTTCTGTAGATCTTTGCACCGGTCTTATCTGTGCCGCTTTCAACCTCGATTGCAAATGAAGTTGTGTCTAAAACTTTATTTACTGCCATAATGTTTTCCTCCTTTTAAAGTTTAGTTTTGAAGCTTAAAGCTCTGTGTCTTTAGCTTTCAATTAGTATATATGCATTTTCAAAAAAGTTTTGTGGAAATGTGAATAGATTTTGCTTAATAAAAGAATATTTTTTAAACAGATGAGTTATTTAAAGTAAAAAGGTTGATAAAGATGTAATACTCAGATCCCAAAACTATTTAATGTTAATATAGATATAAAAAATAATAAATATTTAATTAATTTTTGGTTGGCGATAACAAAAAGTTGATTTTTAAGCCATGAGATTCTACAAAGTGCATAATTGTGAAGATTAATGAGAAAAATCATGCGCATTTAGAAAAAAATCTATTTACGCATGATTTTGTTATACATATTAATTATGTGCATTTTTCTATTTCATTGAATAATTATTTATATACTTCAGTTAAGAACTTGTCTAATTGTATGACTTCGTGGAAAATGTAGTCAGGGTTTTGTGATTTGACTTTAGATATATCGGTAGCTCCCCAAGTTACAGCAACACTAATTACACCTGCGCACTTTGAAGCTATAATATCATTTGGTTCATCACCTATTGAAATTACCTGACTAGGATTAACCCCAAGTAATTCAACACCTTTTAAAATTGGATCAGGATAAGGTTTATGTTTGTATGTATCATGATAACATACTGTTTTTAAGCCTGTCCATTTATAGTAATCTAAAATTTTTTTACAATAAGAAGATGGACTTGATGTTACTATGCAAACAGGGATATTTTTAGTAGCTAATTTTTGTAGTATTTCATTAATACCTTCAAAAGGCACTAATGAAGGTATTAATCTATATACATTTTGCCAGTCCCTTTTTCTTCTTAAATCAAGAGCTATTGACGAATTAATCAATGTTTGGTCCAAATCAAATATTATGCCCATATCCATGCCCCTTTAATTACAGCAATTTTAGTTGATCAAATCTTTGTTCACAATAAAAATTGGGTTTATTATAATCACCTTTAATTATTTTATTTTTTAGATTTTCAATATCAGTCTCATTTGCGAGTGGTATGGCATCACCATTAGCTATTAGCATTTGATTACCTTGACTTTGCTTATCATTCAAATACTGATCAGGATGCTTGTAGCATACTAATATTTTCTTTTGTAGTATGGCATCACTTACAGTATGAAGTGTGCCTCCTTTTACATCTGTTTCAACTACAATGACTGCAGCACTCAAGCCACTTTGTAATCTGTCTCTCTCAACAAATGAACTCTTAAAAGGTCTTACTCCAATCGGATATTCGCTTATTAAACACCCATCTGTGTCTAAAATTAATTTCGCCAGATCCTTATTTTTGGATGGATATACTGTATCTAATCCTCCAGCCATAACTGCAACAGTTTGCCCCTTTGATTTGATACAACCTTTATGACCGAATTCATCACAGCCATATGCTAACCCACTTACTACTGTAAATCCATCTTTTCCGAATGTCATACCTAATTTTTCAGCAACTCCAATTCCATGAGTAGTTGGTGTTCTGGTTCCAATTATTGCAACAGAATGATTATTTAAAACGCTGTTATAGTTACCCTTATAGTATAATAGAACAGGCGAATCTGGTATATTTCTTAATGATTCTGGGAATGCTTCATCTAATATACTTATAAGATTGATATTTTGTTGTTCACTTTTGTCTATAATTAGATAAGTTTTTTCTATTGCTTTGCTAATATCATCATAAGAGGGAATAGGGATTCTTTTGTTTCGTTGATGAAAATGAGCAAATAGATCAACAATATCATTTTTTGTCTTAGGTATATATGTAGTATTTGAAAAAATGAATCTTACTGTATTTCTGCTTACTTTTGGAATGTTCAATAAAGTAAGTATAACTTTTGAATTCATGCCAATGTTCTCCTTTGATATTATGTACATATAAATAATTATATAATATATATTCTAATCATGCACAGTTTTTGTTAATGATAAACATATAACTTCGCTAGTATCCTTTTTTTCAAATAATTCCTTACTGGCTAACAATGAATTTCCGGATGTGGTCACATCATCAAGTAATAATATTACCTTATTTTTCACTAATTGAGGATTATTTATTCGCAAAGAATTGAAATGTACTTCCTTATGCCTATCTCCTCCTTGTGCAAGTTTAGGAATATCTACAGTTCGTTCTAAACAATTATTTAAGTAACGTATATTATTATAGGTAGCCAATCTTTCAGACAAGGTAAGTAATGAACTACTAACTTGTCCGGATTTTGATGAAGGTATAGGAATTATAATAGTATCAGATGTATTTCTAAAATTAATTAGTTCATCTTTCATGAGATTATAGTAGTGTTCGATGGCATGAGCGTCACCTTGTTTAAATTGATATAGGATTTTTGTATGTGCTGGATTTAATACCTTTTCACCATATGCGTCATACATCCAATATGTATGGTAATCGTGTAAATACCATATTTCTGTTATTTTATCTTGGAACATTTTTATCACCTCTTCATAAAAAAATATAATTGTATATTATACAATATTTTACCATAAGATGTGGTTGATTTACATAAGACATAAAAATATATGTGTGCAAAAATGACAAATTAATATATAAAATATTTTTTAAATAAGGTGATTATTGCCTTACGACTAAATTTATTAATGCGGTATAAAATTTGTTTTTTACAAGTTTTATACTGGCAATGGCTCAATGCCAGTATGTTTGTTTAGCAGGTTAATAGAACGTCTAAATTTAGTAAAATTTTATTTACATAGTGAATTATATTTTCTTGAGAAAAAGAGCTATTATTGATAATTTCTGTTTTGCAATGTATTACTTTAAATATAATTTAGTAGATATAGCTTTTATACTTTATGCTGGCACTTATGTGTTGGTAAGTTATTGGTGCTATTTACTTAATGCAAAGTAAAGTTTATTGGATTGAGCCAAATTTATATGTGGAGTAGTTAGATATATTAAATATAGTAGCTTTAATATTTTAATTTTTATCTGAATAATCAATAACAACTCCAAGTTTGGTTGAGATTATAGTATTGAGCTTATTGATTGAAGCAGTTAACCCAATGATTTGTTTCTCAAGTCTTATAAGAAGATATCCACTTATAGCAACTGGAAATCCTACATTGGCGATTAAGTTTACTAAATCATTAACCTCCATATTGAAATCACCTCCATTCATAAGGTATATATGCCTGTGAGTGAAAGATTAAAGAAAAGTTCCACCTTCATTGAAAATATAATCATGATATTTTCTTATAGCAGCATCGATTATTGTACTTAGGTAAGCATTAGGATCATGATGAGCTGCTTTGATTTCATTTAGAAGTCTTGCGGTAGATACTCTAAACTTAAAAGTACGAGTTATTACAAAAGCTTCTCCATCAATATGAGGGGTTACTCCATTTGGTTGGGACTTTAAGGTTCTGTTATCTATAATAGTGTTATTATCATTTACATTATAAGAATTGGCTTTAGTTAAGATGGTATTAGTAATACTTGAGTCAATCTTATTAGTATTGTTATACTTATTGATAGAATCAAGATCTCTATTAGCTGGTGTAGCACTCGAAGCCTCTTCACAAAAATTAAAAGTAGCAACAGGTGTACCAACAACAGTATCTTCAATAAAACCATTCATCTCTACCTCTTCTTCATAAGCTAAATCATCTTTATCTATAGTGAAGCTCTTTGATTTTTTCTTAGCCATTTATAATTCCTCCAATTTATTTTCTATATAAATTCTTATATGCCTAAAGTATATAAAATTTAGAAAAATAAGTGCCTGAAAGTGAAGTTAAAACCTAGTGAACCCGCATGTTTCCTATATATTTATATAATTTTTTAAATATTTAAATTTATGTTTATATGAATTTTTAAATATATCTTTATATGAAGATATATTTTTTTGTTTAAATAATTATTTAAATAAACCCTAAAAGTCAGCCTTTGAGGCATATAAGCTAATTAGAAGAGTAATAAATTGTTCAATTAATTAGTAAGGGAAGGAATGATTTTATGATTAAAGATTCTATTTCAATTAATTCAGAAGAGGTGCAGAGCTTTGATAAGATGCAGATTGCATTGGCAATAAGAGATTCTACCTATGGAGATGAACTTAGCTGCTCATTATTAGAGAATGAAGTGATAAAAAATTGTGAAGGCTGCTCATTAAAATACATCTGTGGCAGACTTGATGAGCTAGCTGATGACTATACTGAAAGAACTACAAAGGTTGTAAGTAGCTTCTGCTTTGAAGAAGAATTTGGTGAGGCAGAGTAGTCCTCAAAAGTTAGGAGAGTATCTAAAGCTTTGAACACTAAAGCTATGAGAGGAGGTGACAAGGATGGCAACAGCAATATTAAGCGGCAACGCAATGATATTAAAGTATAAGACTGGAACAAATGATAAAGGAGACGATACATTTGGCAGTCAAAGATTTTCTAATGTGAGACTAGATTTAACTGATGATGACATATATGCAGTAGGAAAGGCTTTAGAAGGTTTAATGAGATCAGATGTGGTTTATATAAGAAAGCAGCAGGACTATTTAGTGGAAGATATATAAACTTAGAATTATTATTTAGTACAAATAGTAAGATGAAGATCTTTATAGGAAGGAGGGAAAGAGTGTGGAAACAAAATACTTAGTTCTTACCTTTAAGAATGAAAGTGGAGATAAAATCAATCTATCGATAAAAGGTATCAAGGATACTTTAACTGCAGCTGAAATATCAAATGCTATGGATATAATAATAAGTAAAGATGCATTCTTTAGTTCTGGTGGGAAGCTTACTCAGAAATCTGGAGCTCAGATTATAACTAAAAATGTTGATGAATATAAGGTTGGATAGTTAATAAGATAAGCTAAATCAAAATTTAATAGAATATAAATAGAAAAAGATTCTTAGGGCATTAATTTGTATTTAGTATAGGTAGAATAATATATACTACATTTGCTTGATAGTCTAAGATAAAACTCTATTTTAAATAAAGGTAGGTTATGGAAACCTATCTTTATTTTTTATAACTATAATTGAATTTTATGGGAAATAATTCATACTTAATATATAATATAAATATTGTCTTAAAAATTATTCAGATGAGAGGTAATTCAAATGAAAGGGTATGAGTACTTTATAATAATAATTGGAATAGTTGTAGTAGTATCAGTGATTAATCTAATAAGAAATATTAGCATTAAAAAGGCTCCTGATGTTATACAAAATATAAAGGAAATAGAAAAGTTTTTCAAAGAAATTGAAGTTGCAAAAGAAGATTATTTTACATACATAATAAGAGACAAATTATTAAAAGGCTATAAAACAATTTTTGAGTTTTTTACTAAGAAACCATATTGTAATATAAAGAATTCAAAGGTGCTTGAATTTAAGCGTATTTATTGTAATTTTGATCATTTTATAAAACAGTGGAATGAAGAGTATGTAACAAATGAATTGGAGAGAAATATAGATTTATTTGATAATCTAGATGGAAAATCACTTGACGGTCAGCAACGAAGAGCAGTAGTTGTTGACGAGATGAATAACTTAGTATTAGCAGGAGCAGGAAGTGGAAAAACGCTAACCATATCTGCAAAAGTAAAATATTTGATAGATAGAAAAAATGTATTATCAGATGAAATTTTGTTGATTTCATTCACTAGAAAAGCAGCAGAAGAGATGTATCAAAGAATATCTCAGAAGTTGGGAATTGAAGTGGAAGCTAAGACATTCCATAAGCTAGGACTTGATATCATAACAAAACAAAGAAAAAATAGACCAGATATATCAGAAGAGTTAAACAGTATCGTAGAATCTTATTTCAAAGATAGTATATATAATGATAAAGATCAGATAAAGTCATTAATTATATTTTTTAGTTACTATTTAAACATACCTAATGATTTTCAGAAATTTGACAACTTAGGTGAATGTTATGACTATTATAGAAATGTTGACTTTGAAACACTTAAAGGCAAAGTTGATATGAACAGAGATATTCAAGAGAAATTAGATGAATTAAAGAGTAATAAACACACCTTACAAGGCGAGACTGTTAAGAGCTTAGAGGAGTTAATGATAGCTAATTACTTATTCCTTAATGGGATTAAGTATACATATGAACGAAAATACCCATATGAATCTGATGATAAATATAGAAAACATTATAGACCAGATTTTTATTTAAATGATTACGATATATACTTAGAGCATTTTGGTATAACAAAAGACAATAAAGTTCCATGGTTAAGTAAAATTGAAGAACAAAAGTACCTAGATGGAATCAACTGGAAGAGGGAGACGCATAGGAAAAATAGAACTATACTGTTGGAAACTTATTCTTACTATAATAATGAGGGCATTCTACTTTCTAAATTAGAGGAAGTACTGAAGCAGAATAAAGTAGAATTTAAACAACCTGATTTACAAGAAATTTATGTAAAAGTATTTAATGATTTTGATGATAAGTACTTTAGAGAATTTAAAAAACTTATAGCTACATTTATTGCTCTTTTTAAATCAAATGGATATTCATTAGAAAGCTTTACTGAACTACAAAAGAGTTCCGATAAGATTGATAATATATTTTTACGTAATCGAAGCTGTAGATTTTTGGATATAGTGAAACCTATTTATGTCAAGTATCAAGAGTATCTTGATGAGAATGGATTAATTGATTTTAATGATATGATTAATGAAGCTACAAATATCGTAAAGGAAAATAAACAAGAGTTTAAATATAAATATATAATTATTGATGAGTACCAAGACATTTCAATGAGTAGATTTAATCTTATTAAAGAAATAAGAAATAAAACAAATGCAAAGATTATGTGTGTAGGGGATGATTGGCAATCTATTTATAGATTCGCCGGAAGTGATATCGATTTATTCACAAACTTTAAAACATATTTGGGAAATTATGAGTTGTTAAAGATTGAAAATACATATAGAAATTCTCAAGAGTTAGTCAATATTGCAGGTAATTTTATTATGAAAAATCCAAAACAGTTGAAAAAAGACCTTAAATCTAATAAACATCATAGCAATCCAATTAGGATGATAAACTATGAAAATGATATATATCCTGCATTTAGAAAAGTTATAGATGAAATAGTAAATAACTTTGGTGAAGATGCACAAATAACAATACTAGGCAGAAATAATTTCGATATTGATGTAATAGAAATGGATAAAGGTGAATTAGGTAAAGAGTTTAAGTTAAATAAATCAAATGGCCAGGTTTTAGTTAAATGCAAGCAATATCCTAAATTGAAGATGAATTTTCTAACAATGCATCGTTCAAAAGGGTTGGAAGCAGATAATGTTATTATAATTAATCTTATGAACAAGTTGACTGGACTTCCAAATAAAATAGCTGATGATCCGGTATTATCACTAGTATTAACAGATTTGGATAGATTCGATTTTGCTGAAGAAAGAAGACTATTTTATGTAGCACTTACAAGAACAAAGAATTCTACTTATCTTTTAGTTCCAATCAATCGACAATCTACTTTTACAGAAGAATTGGCAAAAAAGTTTGATGTGCAATACGAGCATTCAACACATGTCGAAGTAGTTGAGAAAGCTCCAAATTGCCCAAGATGTCAGAAAGGTTTCCTTATAATAAGAGAAAACTCAAAGGATAATAGTAGATTTTTGGGGTGTAGTAATTATCCATTTTGTGATTTAAGCTCTAAACATGTAGAGATTTTAGATAATCATATAAAGTGTAGTGTTTGTGGTGGATATATGGTTAAACGGCCTGGGCGATATGGTGAGTTTTATGGATGTACTAACTATCCATATTGTAACCATACTTTAAAAATAGATAAAACTAATGGTGTAAAAAAGCAAAAAACGTAATTAGGTGTAATGCTGAAGGGTGTACTAGATAGAAGTCTTAGTACACTTTATTTTTTAGAGCAATAAGTTATAGTTTAGTAATGACACTTTTTTCTATGACAATCATCATAACATCCAAACAGCTCCTAAACTAAAACTCACCCCTAAAAAAATAATCTAAAGACTAAACTCTCATCGTAAGATTATTTTTTTACAAGTGAGTCCTACTAACTCTATATGCAACTAAACTAATTTGTCCTACAAAAAAGTCTTAAATTAATGCCCACTACCTTTACTATATGTAAATAACCTATCTATGCTTTCCCTCCCTTATTCCACACAATTTCATAGATTTATAGATGTATTGCTCCAGAAACCATCACTTGGTTTTAAGCTTGCACACTTCGCCAAACATGTTGTTTTGTAGCAATGACATAGGACAGGCGCTTTTAAGCAGATTATTAGGTCAATGCCAGTCCTATTTACAAGCTGCTCTTAAGCATTCCTCTTAGGTCCAGCTTGTACACTGCACAAAACAATGTTTAGCGGCTACGCCCAAATGCACAAGCTTGTATTAGGAGCTTTAAAAATTCGAAAAATCCAACTATAACGTCACCTTTTTTTGTATAATTAAATCAGCAGTTTAGAATCATAATTCACAATTAATTAACGCTAATACAGTTAGCGGTTTATGAATATAAGGTCAATATAACGCATATATATCAGCATATAAAGCGATTTGTCTGTGAATGATAAATTTTATCAAAAGGTAAATAATATTTTATATAACAGAACGTTTTTTTCTAATTTATCTAAAAAATAAAAGCTAAAAAAGAAAAAAACGTCTTTACATAATAGTAAAATTATAGTATTATATAAGTGAAAGATAATTAAAAATTATTTTTCAATAACATTATAAAGGGGGATGATATTTATGAGAAAAAGATATTGGGTTGAAATTACAAATGTATATCCACATGGGGGAGCAAATTGGGAGTATGGTAACTATTTATGGAGTCCTACTAAAGATACAGAAGGTAAGAAGATTTATGAGAATATGACCGAGGTAAGTGTTGGGGATATTATCGTTCATTTTGCTAGAGATATTGATGGCAAGACATTCGTTGATGGAGAGTCTCAAATTGCAACAAAGACTGCGATTGTTAGTTCTCCTCCACCTAAACCAGAGGATTGGGGAGGAAGAGAAGAATATTATAAAGTTGAATTAAAAAATTTCACTAAATACACAGGAAATAGGAGAAGAGAAGTCAAGGAGTTTTCAATGATTAATTGGGACTTAATTGAAAATGAGAGGGGGAAAATTCTTAAATTTTATCCTTTCGACATAAATGGTAGACTTAATCAAGGAAAATATTTATGTGAGATTACTGAAGATATATATAATAGTATATAGATAATAAATAAACTTGGTATTTAGTGTAGTGGTGGTAATAATTTATTTTAAACTAACTAAATGCCAATTTTTTATAAAATTAAAACGAATCAAAAGTGTAATTATAGTAGATTCTTATCTGTTACTTGGATAAATAATACTACAAATTTTTTGACAATAGGAGATATTTCATAATGTTACAATAATACGTTAATCTATGAAATGTACAAAAATGACTTATATATGAAAATAAATGATTGTAAAAAGAATTAAAGTATTAGCTAACAATTAAAATTTGATGGTTAATAAACTTGGATATTAAGATGAAAAAATAAGATTTATGTTTAAGAGGTGTTTTATGGAAATAGGGAGAGAAATTAAAAAAATTAGATTAGAAAAAAAAATATCAATTCAAGAAGTAAGTATGCATTTGAATTGGCCAGTTTCAAAGCTTAGTAAGATTGAAAGAGGTGAGCAAGGAATCAATATAGATGATTTAATGGAAGTTGCAAGGACCTTGGAAGTTGATATCAGTGATATTGTTTATTCAGATGGAAGTAATAACGTAAAAAAAACAAGTGAATCTGCGAATGATTCTGTTTCAATATATTTTAAAAATATAGCTAAAAATTATTTAATTGAGGCAAAAAATGATTTTTCAAATAATCCTATAGCAAAAATGATAGTTAGGGAACTACCAAAGTTAATATTAAATAGGGCAAATATCAATTCCTCAAATTATTTAGTTTCAGGATCAGCTGGTAAGGGGCAGTTTGCAGAAATTCCATGGATAGCAGTTTTAAAGAAAAGTATAACAGAAACTGCAACAAAAGGAGTTTATTTAGTTTACTTATTTACTGCTGACATGAAAGGATTGTATTTGAGTTTAAATCAAGGCTTTACATACTTTAAGAATGAAATTGGTTCAAAAGGAGCAAAAACTGAAATTGAAAAAGTATCAAAATATTTGCTGGATATATGTAATACAATACCTAGTAATTACAGAAATTCAATAGATCTAAAAGCAGTTGGCCCTTTAGGCAAAGGGTACATGGCAGGCCATATAGCAGGTGTATATTATGATTTAAACAAAATACCAGATGATAATAAGTTAATGGATGATCTTAGAAATATGATGTCTGTGTATGAGGAGATTTCAGGCATAATTGGAAATAGAAGCATTGAGGAATTCTATAGATATGTTAGGGCATTTAATCAAGGAAAATTAATAGATGAGAATAGTGTAAACGAAAAAATCAACGATATAATTAAAGATAATAATATTGCTGATGAAGATTATGACTATGATAAAAAACCTAAAGATAAGAAAAATTCAATAAAAGATAAAAATGGTACAGAAAGATACCCTAGAGATGCAGCAGTTTCAGCAAGAGCATTAAAATTAGCTGGATATGCATGTGAAATTGATAGTATGCATTTAACTTTTACCAGAAAGAGTAGTAAGAAAAAATATACTGAACCACACCACCTTATTCCTATTAGTGCTTATAATGATTTTCAATATTCATTGGATGTAGAAGAAAATATATGTAGCTTGTGCAGCAATTGTCACAATTGTCTTCATTATGGAATAGATTCGGAGAGAGAGCCAATTTTAAGAAGGCTTTATGATGACAGAAAGGAATTATTAGAAAAGGCAGGTATTCAAGTTGAATTTGAAGAATTAAAGAACTACTATGGGATTAGTTAGTCTTTGAAACTTTACGAAGTGAAAATTATTTAGAATTTGTGAGTATAGAAACAATATAATGATTTTTAGTGGATTATTAACATGAGCCTTAGAATATAATTTGTAAACCCTGAGAGTTCAGGGTTCTCTTTTTTTAAAATTTTAACTAATTTATAGTGTATGTTCAATATAATAAGTCCTCCAATTGCTTTTATTTAAGATAGATGACTTTCAGTAAGTAAATTTTTTATTTTATTAAGTATAGTTACTTTTTTTTCAACTACTTTAAAATAGGGGATTTTCTTAAATTCAGCATACTTTTTCATAGAATAGCCATTATAAAAAAAGTGTTTTATAAAATCTACTTCATCTCTATCAAGAGTATTAATAACAGAGTTTATCTTTGCTTTCAATTGATTTTGACAAATAATATCTTCAACAAAATTCATATCACTTCTAAGGATGTTTTCCGTTTCATTATCTAATACCACTACATTAGATCCGTCAGTTCTTTGTCTTCTTATAGACTTTCTAATAAGGCAATTAACTGAATTTTTCATGGCATTAGTAGCATAAGCAACAAATCTATGCTTTTCTGGATTATAGAGTTTAATACAATTAAATAAAGTTCTATAACATTCATTTTTTATATCATCAAATTCATATCCACTTATAAAAGATTTCTTAGAAAGATTTATTATAAGCGGATTGAACTCTGAAACCAATGTCTCTTTAGCCTCTTCATTATTTGCCTTACAAAGCAGTACTAGATTTTCAATGTGTTTATAATCCATAAATATCACCTCTCAACTAAGATATATGCCAGTCGGCATATATCTTAGGAAAAGGAGGTAGATATTCATGAAAATATCAAAACTAGCTATAGATATAGGCCACAATGTGCAGTTTGATGGGGGAGCAGTAGGTATAAGATCAGAAAATGAGCTTAATTATGAGGTAGGAACAAAGCTTATAGAAAAATGCAGAGCTGCAGGTTTGACTGTTATTAACTGTACTCCAAGTAGAGCAATAAGCTTATATGACTCTTTAAATAAGAGAGTTGAAGCAGCAAATAATAACAATGCTGATTTCTTTATTTCCATTCATCATAATTTATGTACTGGAGGTCATGGATCAGAGATATTGTGTATCCCAGGAGGGAGAGCTGAAGAAGTTGCTAAAATAATTCTTCCTGAGATTGCAAAGTTAGGTTTTACGAATAGGGGAGTTAAGTCAAGAAATGATTTGTTTGTTCTAAAAAACACTAATATGTCTGCGATACTTATAGAATGTGCTTTTTGTGATAGCCCTATTGATATGAATAATTATAATCCAGAGAGTATGGCAGAAGCAATATTTAAAGGGATTTGTAATGCCTTTGAATTAAATTCATCGGAGCGTAATAATCCTGCTGAGCAACCTAATTATTACACAGTGGTAAGAGGTGATACCTTATGTTCAATTGCTAAAAGGTATGGCACTACTGTTCAAAAAATAACTTCACTTAATAATATATCAAATGCTGATATTATCTATATAGGACAGAAAATTTTAATCAAATAGAATATTTCAAGTATATATATAAGTAAGTGCTGTAATAGAAATAGATAATATTACTTATTAAACCAACCCCTTATAAGATGTAATTTTAATTGCATCTTATAAGGGGTTATATAATTAGGTTAAATTTTATTTATAGATTTCAGAATGATTAATTTATAAGTATGCTGGAAAGCACAATTATAGAAATTATATGAATGGTATTTATTATTACATATAATAATAATCCTAAATGTATAAATTTTTTGCCCAATATAAGTTGAGACTCATTTGCTTTTTGCATGGATTTATATAGGAAAAACAAAAGAAATAATGGTAAAACAACCTTTATAATTGTGCATAAAAAAGGATTATTTATTATATTACATAGAAGCAGGTTTGCTTCAAAAAAGTATCCTGAATTGACAAGAATTAATGTAAATAGAATGTCAGTGATATTTAATATATATAAAATAATAAACTTTTTTTTAACGCTTTCTAAATCATATGACCTTAACAGTGATAGCAAACAATATCAAACTCCTTTCATAAAAAGATTATTTACCAATATTAACCTTTTTATTCAAAGTTAAGTCTACCTAAGCCTTTACAAACCTTCCAAAAGAAAAAAAGGTGTAGTTTTTTAATGAAGTGTTTATGTATTTTATACTAAAAGCGTCCTATTTGCATATTCTATATTATAAGTAATATGCAGGGGGAACTATGATGGCAATGATCAAGAATAAAAATAAAAGGGTTGCACTGAAGCCTAAAAAAAAGACAATTATTAATATAAAGTCAAAAACACATGAAGAAATAGAGTATTGGGCAAGTCTCATCAAAGAAGCTATGATGTACAAAGAATATTGAAACTCTCTGCAATATAAAACCTATATAGTATTAAGATATGATTTGACTGGGCACATAAAAATATAAATGTGCTAAGAAATATTCAGATATAAATGTTGAAACCTTATTATAAATTTGAGTTTTTCTTAATTTATTCATTAGCCGTTTTAATTACTTCTAATTTAAAATAAATTTATTAAAAGAGTTTGTGCAAGCTTTGGGAGCCTGTAATAATATGACCATTGAAGGAGATTATGGAGGGCTAGTGGAGCTTGTACAAACTTTCCTATTTGGCTTAAATGAAAATATAAAGTTTAATAAGTGTCAGCAATAGGAGAAGCTGGACCAGCTAAGTAATGCTTGTACTAGATAAATGGACATGCGTTGTTGCTAGTATAGCTTCTCTTTTTGCTGATTTTGTTTATAAGAAATTGAAGTGAATAGAATGTGTCTTCAGCATCTTATTTATATGAAGCTTCTAGGAAGAACGGGAGGGAAAGCAATAAAGATTAAAGAACAAAAGAGGCAGGTAGGGGAGTCATAGTATCATTTATACCCACAGTACATACGCTTGTCCATTTGGGAGTAGCCGCTAAACATTCTTTTGTGAAGTGTACAAGCAAGGACCACAGAGGAAGTCTTAAGAGCTTGCTTGTAAATAGGACTGGCATTGACCTTAGATACCTGCTCAAGAGCTGCCTGTCCTATGGCATTTTCACAAAAGAGGGTGTTTAGCGAAGTGGACAAGCCAAGTATAGTTTTAGAATTAGTTATTATATGAGACTTACTGATTTTGAGTATAAGGAATAAAAAAGATCTTAATTTGAATTTGTGGTACAATGGGATTATATTACAAATATATTGTGAAAATGATTTTAATTATGACAATAAGATAAATATGTTGCTTACTCTGGATAGGCTTATTATATCTACAACGTGAATTTGAAATGATTTAGTTATAGTATAAAAAACATAATTATAAACTATCAAACTAGCTTAAATAACAATTAATAATATAAGGTTGGTGAAACGCATGAAAATTGGGGAAAATATATATAAATTAATTTTACTAGACACTAATGCTCTAAGAGAAATAGTTACTAATACGAATTTATCTGGAGAAGGATTTTTTTCTAAGTTTTTTAAAGGAAAAGATTTATATGCTCCTTGTTTCTCCATTTATAATGTAATTGAGTTAATGCCTTATGAAGATATCTATGAGAAGTTTTTAGATTTTTTCAGTAAAGTGCCTAGCCTTATGATTTATCCAGCTAAGACGATCATCCAAGAGGAGTATCAGAAATACTTAAATGGACAGACGCTGCAAATAACAAATAAAATTGCAAATGTCTTTAGTCCTCTTGTTAACAATGAAAGTTATAATTGTAAAAAATTTTTTGAAAAAATAAAGTGTAATACAAAGCTAATGAAAACCATTCAAGATGAAATTGCACAGTTATCATCTGTGGCAAAGTCATGGGAGCAACAACGATTGGATAGTAGAAAGATATTGAATAATATGAAATTGTCATCGGAAATAATTGATGAAAAATTTTATAAGATGCAGGAGAGGGAAACTATTATCAAGGATTTGAGTAATTGGGGCATTAAACCACAAAAAACAATAGATATAACTGCACTAAACTCTCTTAGAATCATGGAGTATTCTCAATTTAATCGGGTATATATGACCAATAAGAAAGTACTTCCTAACGATGTAATGGATATAAAGATAAGTTGCATTATTCCATACATAGATGCGGTAATTACAGAAAATTTCCAAGCAAATATATATATAAAAGCACGTAAGCTGATACCAAGACTCAACAAATTAGAAATATATACACTAAGGGATATTAGGATGAATGAAAGACAATTAAGGGAGGTATTGAAGTGAACTGCCTAAATTATTGTAATACGAAATACTATTCTGAAGATAAGTCCGATATTATACTCACTCAAGTTCAGAATAAAATTAATAAAGATATCAATAACATCGCACATGAAATGTTATTCATTTTTTCTAATGTAATAAATAAAGAACCAAGCTGTTATTTTAACAAAGATGTATATAATCAAACATTTAGAAGAATGGAAGCGCTTCTTGATGAACATTCTACTTCCATTAAGTTTAATGATGAAATAATGGAGCATTTTTTAATTGGGTATCATACATATAGGCAGATTACTGACATTATTAATAATTTAGGTAAATTAAATGATAACCCTGAGATCAAAAATCGTCTTTATCGCATTCCAACTTATATATCTATTGTAGAAGGATGTCTTACTAATTTATTCCGAGTAATCACTTTAATACTCAATCAGACATCTCAAAAGGATTTTGCGTCTATTAAAAAATTAAAACCTATATGTGATGTTTTGAGAAGCAATGGATTTGATCTACTCGTTACAGATATAGATGTGAATGTTAGGAATGCAATAAATCATGGAGGTATAATTTTTAAGCAAAATGGGAGGACAATAGATTTTCAATTTACCGAAAATAGGATATCAGTTGTTCATTCAATGAGTATATACCAATTCGATGATCTAATTAATAAAGTATATGATATTGCAAGCGGTGTTTTACTTGGATTATGTAGTTTTATGAATAACCATATTGATTTAGTAGCAGTAGATAGGAGCCAAAAATTATTTATTCCTTTTTGCCTTTTGTCTATGGAGTTAAGTATTCCTGGGATATATATCAGTAGTATTAGTGGACTTCTTGATTATAAACAACTAAATGTTGATATTGAAATTGAGAATACAGATAAAACATATATTATGCAAATTGCAATTTTATTAGCAATACTAGTTTACGATAGATATTGTGATTATCAACAATATATGTTTTTCTTTAGTAGCGAAAGGCTACAAGGAAGTTGGGTACGATTTACTAATCAAGAGATAAAAGATATGATAAAGGGTATTAGAGCTTTTGATGATGTAATTAAATCAGTGATGGAAAGAGGTGATTGCATTATTTTTGATGTATCAACAGAACAAATTGATATGCAAGAAATAAAATATTACCGGTTTCCTAATCATTCAGAGGAAGATTATAAAGTAAATAACATTGAGGATGCAAGTGGTGTAGATAGAAAGCGATTAAAAGCTCATTTATTTATTGGAGATATTTCGGAAAAGGAGGAGATATTATCGATAATCCATAGAAGCATACATTGGTTAAAAAGCGTCAGAAATGTACCTTCTCCAACTCTACCACACAAATATGGAACTATGGATGCAGATGCTCTTTACATTAATGTATATAGAAATGACACGAGAGCAAACAAAGAACTACTTCCAAATAATAAGAATTTTGTTTGCTTCATAGACTACAATATTAGTGGTGAGACGACACTGGAACATGGTGGATTACCGGTAATTATTTGGAATAAATTGTATCACGAAAAGTTAGAAAAGATTCAGATTGCATGGCGTGATGGTATATTTGCAATAAAGAAATCGACTAAGATAGGAAGAAATGACCTTTGTCCTTGTAAAAGCGGTAAAAAGTATAAAAAGTGCTGTGGTAGCAAATTATAGAGAATTTAATTAGTTCGCTAAAAATTCATTTGGTAAACATTCCATTATTATTGATATAAGAATTTTATATTAGGTATAAGTGAGTATATGCAGATTTGAATTACATATACCCACTATATCCTATCTAAAACTATTATTAGAAGACTCCTTTATTCGTTAACCTCAATACATCTCATAAGACAATCCAATCCCCCACTAACTAACCTCTTAAGGGTAGAATTACATACGCACAGTAACTTACAACAATCCTCATAAGTATATTTCTTTTTCTTTTTACACCTCTAATCCTCTCACCTGGCTCATTAAAATAGAAATAATAATACTTATGAAAGTACTCAAGTGGTAAATTAAATTTTTCACATACTTTCCTTATACTTTCAGGCTTAGGAATAACATCATGAGTCTCACAATGAAGTACCGTATCAAAATGCTGATCTATAATCTTAGCAAACTCCTTTTGATTTAAGTTATGTACTTTTCTTAGTTTAATTATTTTTCACCAATAGTTTTTTCTTCTAAATACTTATACATCTCAGCATATAAATTTAATTGATAGGAAGAAAAGATATTCTTAAATGTTGCACCTGAGTTCAGCTTGGTAGGGAAAATTGCTTAGATGCAAGAAATTGTAATTGTAAGACACAAAGTGCAAAATTATTTAATTATAAAATAAAGCAAATAATTCTATGGCTCTATTTATCTTTTATAAATACGAATAAAGTCGTTTTTTATTTTGAGGTACGGGAATAAATATCACCACTATAGTTATTGTAGAGTTAACGAAGAGGTTTGATGCATTAAACACAATTTAATGGAAATTAGTGTTATTGAAGGTTATTATTTTAGGAGGATATCAATTATGGAGTTTATATTACAAGATACTGACATTTTTGATGAAATAATAGATGATAAGTTTAGGAGAATTGTATCCAAGAATATTGATAATTTTATAAAGAACAAGGTTTACGTATTTGTAGTAAGTTTCCACATGAATCTATTGGGTGATGTTAGGTTTAAGAGTTTTGACGTAATAAACAATAAGATTAATAAAAGATTAAACAATTCAACAACTAATCAGGTGCTGAGACATCAGCTAGAAAGAATGAAGCATGTTCTTGCTGAAAATAATATAGACATATATTTTTCTACAATCCAAGGGGATAGCTTAGAAAAGGAAAATATGATAAAGATAGAATTATATGAAGATACAACAACCCCATCTGGAGCTGTGAGAAGAAAAAAGGAAAAACAAATAAAAGTTACATATGTAATGCCAAACTTGCCTTACATTAAAAATTATGTTATTGATTTTAGAGCAGAAAGAATAAGCAAAAAATTTTATGACTTTATGGAAGTAATTAAAGATAAAAGAATAATGTCAGAAATATTGCAAATAGAACATACTGAAGATGATAACAAATTATTAGTGGCTTTTGCAGATCAATATGGAGTTTTATGGTTTTCTACAAAGGAAATAGAAAAGGAATTATCAGAACAAATTAAGGAAAGAACTTTAGCTGCAATGGTAAGTGTAAATAGAAAGTTATAACATGTAAGTAGAAATCTTAACATTATTATAAACACTAATGAAAATTAGTATTAATCATAGAATGAGTCTAGAAAAAGGTGATTTAGAGCAATTGCAAAACAGTTATAATAGACATATACTTATCTACCTTGTAAATTCATTTTTCTATCTCAAAATCAATGGCTCTAGCAGGTTATTCTAGAGCCATTTTAGTGAGTTTTTTTGGGAAGATAGCGCTTGTTCGCCACGGTTGACGGAGGAATAGGAATAACTAAATACGATCCGGTGAAATTTATATTTTTGTGACATTACAATAACAGCATTATGTTTGAAAAAAAGATTATTTTTATGGTTGAACAACTGAAAAATGTATTAATTAGTATTGGTTATTTAATTGTAACTTCTCCTTCGCCTAGGTTTATATCATTAGATGAATCAGATAAACGTGTGAGGACGATTTTGTATTTTCCTGGGTTTGTTAATTTTATGGGGATTGCAAATGTATTCCAATCTTGATTTACTTGTTCATCCTTACTATCAACGATACTTTCAGTAGTACCATTTTCGTAATAGATAGCTATTTTAATTTTTGTAGTTTTAAATGTAGCAGGTGTTACAAACTTAACGTAGACTTGTCCTGCTGAAAAAGTTGTTGATGAGTTTATTGGATTAAGATTGTTATCGATTTTTTCACAAAAAATAACCTGACCTGACAAATTGGACTTTGATATTGTGTTGAAACTTGAAGTTGTATTGGAACTTCTATTGACAGTGCCATTTGCTCCCTTATATGCTCCAATGGAAGCATTTATAACTGTTCCTAATAATCCAATTATGCATAATATTATTCCTGTAATAGCGAGTCCTTTATTTTTACTATTTCTTTTTTTAATACCTAAGATTAATCCTACAATTGTTATAGGTGCACCGATAATAGGTATAATCCATGCTATTAAACCTATTATTCCAAGAATGAATGATACAACAGCTCCACTTCCATAATTATTTTCCTTTACATTTTGCATATAAGGGCCTCCTTCTAAATTTAGGTTGAAAAGTTATTTGTATAAGAGTAAGAATTTTGCTTTCAATAACAAAGGATTTTTTTATGAAAAGGCCTCTGCCTGAGCTTCTGCTTTCTCTCTATCCCATCCTCTTCTTACCATTTCTTCGATTGCTTCTTGTTTCATTTTTTTAAGTTTTTCAATAATTTCTTCTGAGAGTTCTTGATTATTAAGTTCCATATTTTCACCTCCTTTCAAAATAACTATTTTTTACTATCCACATATGACCATCTTCTCCGATTAATAAATTTTCGGTTTCATAATTATAAGATTTAATAACATGGTTATTTTTCCCCAGTATAGCGTTTATTTCGTGAATATACTGTGCAAAGTGTTCCTCAAATTCATCAACAAGTTGATTAATCTTTATTTGTTCAATAATAAGAATATCTTGAAGTTCTCTAAGTTCAGTAGCAACTTTTAATGGAAGTGCCCCTATATATTTTCCTTTCTTGCTTGCTAATTCATCATTTTCTTTATAATCATTTCCACCTAGATGATTACGAGATTTTAAATTTATAACTTTAGCCATATTAATCCTCCTATTAACATTTCATCATTATTAATATACATAGGCATGTTTAAATTCTGCACGGATTAAAATTATCATAATAAATAAACCAATGGAGCTGTGAGCTATGCTAAAAGTTCAACAAGTTATCCTATTGGAGAAAGTAAACAAATACTTAATAGGAGAGTTAAAACAGCAAGCATAAGTATGTAGATAATATTACAATTAAAAAATTTGGACTAGCTTCTTGCAGACTTTACAGGTTCTACTTCTACAATGATTAGTTTCAAAGAAGTTATAAAGGCTGCATGGTCGCTTGTCCAAACTTTCCTTTAGTGCATAGTATAAAAGTAGTTTAAATATCAAAAGAGCTTTATATATATGAAGAAACTAACTTAGCGAAAGAATGTAGTTAAGTTGGTTCGGAATATATAAGAAGCTCTTTTTTAGTACAGGAATATAGCAGTGCATGAATAGAGCTTTAGCAAAGTAAGTAGAAGTTCAATTTGAGTTAATAATATCAATGGCTTTTAGTAGTTTTGATGAATAGCTTTCACGGAGTGTGGGTGGTAGAGTGAAAGGTTATACATCAAAACAAAAGCAAAAAGGCCGGTAAATTTTTCTGTGGGTGGGTGGGGGAGAAAAATTTATCGAGCGATAGTTAAAGAATAATTGAAAAAGATTACATTATAAAAAGCCATAGCAATAGTAGATCCAATATTGGAAAGGTCACTTTTAGTAGAATTAACATATGGAGTATTGACTATAAATAGTGCGTTTAGTGTAGTTATAGGAAATATGTTACGCAAAAATAGCGCTTTAGCACATGATTGTCACGCCAGCTTGCTGGATTAGCGTGCATAACGAGTATATATAGGAATAGCTATAGCAATATATATGTACTATGAAAATAAGGTTTTAGAAATATGAAATGATTTAAGTATGAAATGAAAGCAATGTAAAGGTAGCATGGAAGATTTGCGGAACAATAATGGGAGTTAAAATAAGCAAATATACGGGGAGGGTTGTGGGTAGATAAAAGTTAGCTTGTATCTAAGAGAATATAAAATAAAGAGTTTGGATATGCGCTTTCTAGTCTTAAGTTAGTGAGTGATAGTTAGCTAAGGATATTAAAGACTAGGTAGTGCATATCCAAACTTTCCTCATATAAGGACCACATAGGAATGCTGATGAGAAAGACATATATAATGCTGTGGGTGGAGGAAATAGGCAGAGTTTATTAGCAAAAATACAGGGTGGGATAGTTTAATGAAAGGTGATTTTCAGCCATCTTTGCTCGCTGGAGAGGAATACAGGATTAGGGAGAGCAATTGTGGAGGGAAATCACTTCTTTAAAAACTTAAGATTTATATAGTTCGCAATGAATACAGTTATTCATATATAGTATAATAAGTAGCGTTCGATATATTGTAACCACAAAATATATTAGTTAATTGAAGCTATCTGTGTGACATGTTGAATTGCATAATGAAAATTACGTGCAAGTCAATACTCACAAGTATTAAGAAGTTCTTTCAATAGATTTTCTGACTGAGAAGTTTCTAAATTAATTATTTCTAATAAAGATGGTATTGTTTTAGATAAAAACCATATTGGTATTCTATTAGAAAGTATATTTAAGCAATCTAGATCAACTTCTACTATTGATGTACATGCATAACCATTTTTATCTTCGCTGATACATATAACGCTATCTTTTTTACTAGAAAGATTCCATACCTTAGCAAGATTTACATTTCCTAAATTTGTATACAGATAACTTGTGTTTTCATAGTAACCTAATTCATTTACCCATATATAAGGAATGTGATTTGGAGTAATATTTAGTAGATTAAGCACTTTTTTATCTAAAAGCTTTGAAAAAATTGTTATATACATTTCTTCAGTAATGTTAATAGCAAATTGCTGCTCAATACTTTTGAAAATTCGATACGAAGATCTAATGATTTCTAGTTTTATTTGTAAAATTTCTTCTGTAGTCTTCTTACGGCTAGATGAGTCGAATAACTTTTTATAATCGACGCTAGAACAAGATGTGTTTTTCTTATGACAAAAGTGAGTCTTTTCTTGAGAGTTTTCAGCTCTCAAAAATAAATTATTTCTACAAAATGGACACATGATTATTTGAGGTTCTTTATTTGTTTTTTTTAACAGGCAGTACTGATCAACAGTATAAATTTTATTATTTGAATCGATACAAGTATACATTTATTTTACCTATATAGAATTATCAATTATATTATATGAAAGAATAGTGACCTTAATGCTAAAACATAAATGCAATTTGATGATATCATCGTAATTTTAATAATATATTTAAATATATTAGAGTAAGATGTGAACTGCTCTATGAAAATTTAACAGTAGATTTAGTTAAAGTTTTGATTGAATAAAAGAAACACTCATGGATAAAATAACCATAAACAGAGAGGTGGTGATTTTTCATGAGGAAGATAGGTATAGTAATTTCTATTATATTAGTTTTATTAAGTATAGCTACTTTTACTAACCCAACTAAGGGAGATTATATAAACTGGGTTAAAGAGTCATCTCAAAAGAGCCATTCTTTATTAGAAAAAGGATTTATAATTTTACTTGGTGATACTGTAGTAAATAATACAACTACATCTAATAATTTTGTAATTTTCAGTAGTTATAATACTAAAATCGGAAGTGAAAAAATAAAAACAATCGGTGCATTCAATAACTTCCTTACAATAAGCGATGTAGATACAGAGCAAGCATCTAAGTAATTTTTGTTCCACATAGTTCCCACACCTTTCCCACAAAAGCCTTGAAATGCTATGAAAAAATATGATAGAATATAGAAATTAAGACTAGTAGAATCCTTAGATATGAATGGATTTGGACGGATAAATTAAGTGTGGTTTGGAATCAGGGGTTCGATCCCCCTACGGGCTACCATAGTAAATAAATCTAAGGTTTACACGATTGTGGATCTTAGATTTTTTTTGTTTTTACGAACTTTTCATGCTGTAGGTATGGGAAGAAACCTTGAGAGTTTTAAAGGTAGATTTCTGTTCGAAGAAGTATATCTCTGTATAGATTAATAGGAACGAAAAGATATATACAATAATGTAATTACATGATATATTTATGAAGAAAAGTGCAATTGTATAATATTTTTACAAAAAGTGATGTTGCATAAGGTAACTTATAACGGAGTATTTAGGGGGAAATGTTTTAAAATGTCAAATAAAAACAGAGTAATTGGATTAGAAATTCTTAGAATAGTTGCATGCTTTTTAGTTATCTTAAGACATGTAACAGATAGTTATGGTTCGATTATTGCAAAAGATAATTTTAGGACAATTTCAATTCTTAGAAGCATATCATATACTGCACTACCTTTTTTCTTTTTAATAACTGGATATTTTTTATTTAACTATAAGGATAAGGGGTATAAAGCTTTTTTTTCTAAGAAATTTAATAGAGTTCTAATTCCATATTTATTTTGGGGTATTATTTATATTTTATATTTAAACATGTTTACTACAATGAAAATTGGATATGATATAGTGAAGTTATTTCTAACTAATAGCATATACACTCATTTCTGGTATGTATATTATGTTATAGGGGTATATATATGCACCCCATTTTTAAGGAAATTTGTGGACAAACTAAGCAATAAAGATTTATTATATATAATTTCTGTGTGGTTTGTTCTTTGTATCATAAATCCTATACTTAGGAATTTTAACTATGGAATTCCTATAACATTTGTATTTTCTGATTGGTGGGGATATATAATTATAGGCTATGCTATGAGAAGAGTACCTTTCTCAAAGGACATTTTTAAGAAGGTGCTGGCAATATTAGCTTCTACAGTAATAGTACTTACAATGATAAATAGTTCAATGTTTTTGACAAGTGCACTAATTAAAATACCTCTTATTAGTGAGATGTCAATAACGCAGCTAATTATTACAGTAAGTATATTTTATATTTCTATATATGTAAACAATTTTATTCAAGATAGGATTACTGATAAAGCATATATTTTAATTGTAAACATATCAAGCTTAACTTATGGTATTTTTTTAATACATAACCTGATACTGTATAGCTTTGTCATTAAAATGTTCGGTATTAATATAACTCCAACATTTATCCACCCTTTACTCGGATCGCCAGTGCAAGCACTTTTGATTTTTATGATATCGTTAATTACAGTATTTTTAGTAAGTAAGATACCTTTACTAAAGAAAGTATGTATATAATAAGTATATAAAAGACAAAAAGGTAAATACTAGGCTTAGTTAAGTAAAAAGTAAAGATATAATTTTAACATGGTACTTTAAGGAGATATTATGATAGTAGGAACTGCTGAAGTAACGATAAGAATACCATGGGCTAAATCTTTAAAGGAAAAAAGAATGGTAGCTAAAAGCTTAATTCAAAGAGTGAAAAACAAGTTTAATGTTTCTATAAGCGAAGTTGAGCACCAGGACAATCATAAGCTTTTGGTTTTAGGAATAGCAACGGTAAGTAATAGCTCAAGTCATGCAAACAATTCCTTAAATGAGGTCGTAGACTTTATATATGATAATACTGAAGCGGAGGTAGAAGATATCAATATTGAAATACTTTAAAAAAAGATACCACCTCTACTTGAAAAGTATTTTCAAAACCTCAACGATCTTCAGTGAGAGAACTTGAAGATATTTTTTTCAATAGGAAGTGGTAAATTTATAAAGTATTCCTGTATCTAAACCTAATGTATACTTGTTTAAAAATATCGGTTCTGAGTAGCATCTAGCACGTATAACTCGATAGTTGAGCTAGTAACTCTATATTTTATAAGTGTTTAAATATAATATAAAAAAACAGTCTGTTATTATAATGAATACATACTCAATAATTGTTCATCACTAGAAGATAATGGGGTGCTGAATTTAGCTACTATCTGATTTTTATAGGAAGAGTTATCATTCATACCTTGTATAAAATCAGCTATAGCAACTATTTCATCATTTCCTGCATAGACTACACACTTATTAAGAACTTTTAAGTTAACTGGGGTTTTATTGCATATTACAACTGCCTTACAGTTGCAAGCTTCAACAATTGAAAGTGGGTAGCTGTTATAATTAGAAAAATCAACTACACACAAAGCTCCGCTGTAGAGGATTGGAAGATGAGTGTATTTAACTAGTCCGAGGAATATCACATCATCATCTAATCCGTACTTATTTATAAGTTTTTTTAATTTATTTAAATACCCAGATCGCTTACCAGAACCGTCACCGGCTATTACAAGCTTTATTTTATTTTCTTTTGTTTTAACCTGCTTCAAGATTTCAATTATAAGCTCTAAATTCTTTCTTTCTGTTATGCTACCAACATAGAGCATGTAAGGGTAATCAATCTTATAATTTCTCTTTAGAAAGTTCTTGCATAGGACTTTTTCCATAGGTTTAAATATTTCACTACACTTAGGATATACAACATTAATTTTATCTTTGTCTACCTCAAAATAATTAATTAGTTCATCTTTACTAAACTCAGAATTGACTATTATTGAATCACTTATGGACAAGGCTGCTGGAACCATCTTAATAAACTTATTTAGGTATTTTTCATCTATGTTCTTCTTGTCTGCCATTGGATAAAGAGTGTGTATAGTTGTTATATATTTGCAAACCTTTTTTTCAGGCATACTAAAACCATTGTTAGGTGAATGATATATACTTATATCATTTTCTGTAAGAAAATCTACTAATTTAGAGTAATCATTTTTAGTTCTATCTATAGTGAGTGGAACGAAGTCTATATTTTTAAGCCTTTCCCAATAAAAGCTTAGTGGAAAGTGATCCCAAATTGCGTGCATTTCATCAAAGGTAGTTGAAGAGTTAAGTAGACTTATAATCTCTCGAGAATAAGAAAACATATCTGTTCCTTGCATCTTAGATGCAGCTAATCCATCAATACAATAATTCATACTGTACCTCCTATAAAAATTCTTCTTCTATATCAAATTTACTGCTATCGATAACTATATTTTCCTCTGGGATACTTATTTTGTCTGCTATCTTATCTAGTGAAGGAACTTCTACATTTTCTTCAAATGATGGAGGTGGTTCAACTTTACTACTTGTAGAACTTACAGGATTATTATTAACAATGATTGGTGGGACTTCGGATAGTCCATCTCCATCAAAAGCAAGTAAGTAAGAAGTTTGTGCTAGTACTACCTCTTGATTTAGCATTTGAATAGTAGCGTCTATGATGTATAAGTTAATATTTTTATATGTTGAGTTAGCAGTCTTTAAAAGTATAGTTTTAGTAAACGGTAAGCTTCTTGTTATAACTGAGCGCCTTTTTCTATCGTCTCTGTATTCTAAAGTAAATTGTTTTATTCCTTGCATAAGTAGTATGGATTGTTTTTTTAATTCTAATTTCTGATTGTTAGATATGTCTACTGCTAAGTTTGTTGATATTAATTGGTTTAAAGGATGCTTTCGCCTATTTATATATATATAATCAGAGTGAGAAAAGGTTATTATATGTTCACAAGCAATTCTGCTAAGTTGGTCAGCATCACATATGCCAGTTATATTGACTCCATTCTTTATCATATTCTTCCTCAAAAAAATTACTTCATAAGATTATATGCTAAGAATATTGAATTCTTGATATTAATTATTTATATATTTTTGGTTATGGTTAAGAATACTGTTGAAATTAAGGGAAGATGAAGGAACTGATATATAAGTGAAATGTTAGAATTAAATGATTTTTTCAGATGGAAGCTCTATGGTTATAATCTAAAGGTAGAACATAATGGAAATGATGGTTTTAGTTCCGAAATTGTAATTGGATATGATATAATATATTAGAAAATGGTTTTAAGATTTCCTTAAGTAGTATAAAGTAGGTAAAGTCTACTGGAACTTTATGTAGAGGAAATGTTGTGTATAGTATATTTGAGGTGAAATTATGCGAAGATGCATTGCAATATTAATGGTTGTTTTATATACAAGTTTTTTATTGTCCGGATGTAAGCAAGAGTCAGAAGTAAAAGTGGTCAGTGAAGTAAGCTATGAGTACAATATCTTGAGTTATGCTCCATATACAGATTACTTAAAGAATCAAGTTACAGAATTTAATAAAAAATATCCTAAAGTAAAGATCAATGTGAATGATATAAAGCAAGATTCCTATATAAAAAGTGTTAATAATAGTATAGAGACTGTGGATAAAAAAACAGATTTGGTGCTTTTAACTGGTCAAGAACTGAACGACATGTTGCTTTCTAATAAAAACATAGTAACTGCAATTACTAGTGATGTAAGTTCTAGAGCAAAGAGCTATTCTCAAGGAAGAATAGATGAAATAACTGTGAACAATCAGATATATGGATTTCCATGGGATACAAAACCTATAGTGATGTTTTGTAATAAGGAACTATTACATAAATATAATGTGAATTTAGATGGTGTGAATACTTGGAGCATGCTAATAGATGCTGGTAAAAAGTATTATGAAGCTAGCGGGAAAAAAGAAAGTATTATGTTAATGAATGAAGAAAATGAAAAAACATTGGTAAAGATGCTATTATATCAGCTGGGAGTACCGTCAGAAAATCTAGATATGACTTCAGGTAATAAAAATCTCACCAAGGTAATTGACTTAGTATCGGACCTAAAGAAAAATAATATACTTAGGATAGATAATAACTTTGATTGCTTTAAATCGCCAATATTATTTGGTTCAAGCAATACTTATATGAATTTAGAAAAGATATATAAAGAAGGAAGTTTATTTGTTAAGGATTTGCCAGCTTTTGAACCAGGTGGAAATACTTCTGTGATTATGGAAGGTGTTAATGCTGTATTTTTAAATAATAAAAAAGATATAGAGCTACTAAAGCAATTTATAGCTGGTGCTCTAACAGATAAAAAAAGTCTTATAAAGTATATGTCAACTGATGGAGTATTTCCAAGTTATATCGATAGCTATGCTAATTCAGAGATTGATAAGAAGATACAGTTCTTAGATTATGATAGACTATGGGCGAGGATGACTATTATCGAAACAAATTCTAAGAGGAAAAAATATTACTATGATATGAGTAAGATGATAGACTCTTACATAGAACAAAGCAATAAGCTTGATGTACAAGTAAATGGAAATGTAGTGCATTAATTTAAACTATGAAATTGAGTTGTCCTACATCCGATACTTGATGAGCTCCGCAAAGAATTAATATGATTTTCTCATATTCCATAGCTAAACCTGTAAACTCACTTCGTTCAGACAATACAGGTTTTTAACGCTATTACATATGAAAAAATCATTTAATTCTAATAGCTTGCTCATATAGTATCTCCTGTAGAACAACTCAATTTTAATAATATCTAATAAGCTCTATTCATAAGAATACTAAAGAAATGCTACTTTAAATTATTAATTTATGAAGGAAGTTAAATATAATTTATATACAACAAAAAAATCAACCAGCACATTTAAGATTATAAATGTTGCTGGTTTTGCTTTTAATTAGTTCTGTAATAAAATTTTATTGTAAGCCTCTAGAGTATCTTCAGAGGTTTTTTTCCAGTTAAATGATTTACTTCTTTCATAACCTTTTAAAGCTAATTCATCTCTAAGTTGTTTAGAAGATATAAGTTTTGACATTGCGTTATAAAGTTCCTCAGAACTTAGTGGATCGATAAGTAGTGCTGTGTCTGAAACCACTTCAGGAATAGAAGTTACGTTTGAGGTTATCACAGGTGTCTTGCAGCTCATTGCTTCTAATGGAGGAA
The DNA here is from genome assembly GCF_016595795.1 of Clostridium yunnanense. Classification (GTDB taxonomy): domain Bacteria; phylum Bacillota; class Clostridia; order Clostridiales; family Clostridiaceae; genus Clostridium_AR; species Clostridium_AR yunnanense. The sequence goes on along the minus strand of NZ_JAENHN010000037.1, from coordinate 339,402 downwards.
GTCCAAAACCTTCATATAATGAAGGATATACAAAAAATTCGCAACCATTGTAGAGTATCGGTAGGAAATCATCTTCTACAAAGTTAGTAAAGACAACTCTTTTATCTAAATGAAGCTCTTTGCATATATCCATTAATTTTATACCTTCATCTCTTAAAGAGCCTACAATCACTAAACTAAGGTCAGTATCAAGCTTCATTTTATTAAATGCCTGTATGATACCTAAAACATTTTTTCTAGAACTAAAGCCACCGATATATAATATAAAATTATTAGCGAAATTGAATCTTTTATTCACAATAGCTGTACATTCTTCTTTATCCAAAGGTTTAAAAGAAGTATCTGCAGCTAAAGGAGTAACAAAGATTTTATCTTGATCTATAATAGGAAAGAACTTCAAGATATCTTTCTTTGAATACTCAGAAACTGTGAGTATTCCGTCGCAACTATCAATTATTTTTGGCATATCAGTTAAGAATTTTTTCAAATATCCCTTGCCAACGGTCTCAGGCATAATATATGGAATTAAATCATGTATAGTAACTACTTTTTTGCAGTCAATCTGGTCGTTTAGACCTATCCCATTTTGAGGGACATGATATAAATCCACTTTTTTGTCGTACAAATAGTTTGGAAAATATATATTTTCAAAAAATCGCTGATGTCTTCTAGAGGCCATGATAACTTCAGTTTTTTCATCAGTGAATTCTTTAGAATTAGGGCCAGACCAAAAGAGGCTGTACTTATCTTCTAAATCTATATTCAGTAAGTTTTTTAAGACATTATAGGTATAAGTACCGATCCCAGTTCCTTTATACCAATTGATACCTCTGGCATCAACAGCAATCCTCATGTAAATCTCTCCTAAAATTCCTATAATATATAGATATTCTACAAAAGTATTTTGGTGCATTGTTATATCCATATATTGGAACAACGTCTAAGGATAGTACATATAATAATATGAAATATTTGCTGGAGGTTTCATTGTGAATATAGATGAAATAAAAGCTAGTATAAAAGAGCAGTACGGAATAGATGTAACAGAATGTATCAAGATTAAAAATATATACAGATTAAAATCAAACCATGGGGAGTATTGTTTGAAATTAATTAAATATCAATATCCTCATTTTTATTTTATCTTGTCAGCTATACTACATCTTCAAAAGCAAGGCTTTAATAAAGTGCCAGAGATAATAGATACAGTGAAAGGGGAAAAATATGTAAAGCTAGGGGATTTACATGCTTATCTTACACCTTGGGTTATTTCTAGAGAAAGTAACTATGATAATCCAATAGACCTGATGAGGGCTGCAGAGAAGTTGTCTGAATTGCATGTATGTAGCGAAGGATTTACATTGACAAATGAAATGAGACCAAGAATAGGGTGGTTTACTTGGACAAATGTGTTTAGTACAAGAATAGATGAAATAATGGATTTTAAAAAAAGAATTGGACAAAAAGCAGTAAAATCTGAGTTTGATAGGTTATACCTTTCATTAATAGAAGAAGAGGTAAGACGAGCTGTAGCTTCTATTGAAAATCTTAAGGACAGTAACTATGTTGAAATAATGGAGAAAGAAGTTTTGAAAAGAGGTTTCTGCCATCATGATTATGCGCATCATAATGTATTAGTTGAAGCGAGTAGTGATATATCAATAATAGATTTTGATTATTGCATATTAGACACCCATTTGCATGACTTAAGCTCTCTTATGATTAGGGCCATGAAGGACGGAAAATGGGAGATGGAAAAAGCAGATTTTATAATAAAATCCTATGAAGCTAATAAAAAAGTGTTACCAGAAGAAATAGCTATTATGGCTGCTTTTATTGAATTTCCTCAGCAATTTTGGCAGATAGGACTTCAATACTATTGGGAACAACAGCCTTGGGGCGAGGAGTTTTTCATTAAAAAGTTAAATAAGTATAGTGAGGATAGAAGGGAAAGACAGGAATTTGTTGATGATTTAAGAATTTATTTATAGAAAAACACACATCACTTGTTTTAGGAGGAAAGAACATGGATTCCTTGAAAGATTACCTGGAGAAAAGAGATATAATTATTTCTCCTAATCAAACGGAAAGAATTCTACAAACAAATTATAATGAATACAATATTTTAGAACAGATAGATTTAATATGTGATTTTCATAACCGAGTAAAAGACGGAGAGGGAATATATTTGTTGAGACTCCAAAGTAATATCGGTAAGGAAATGGAAGAATGTAAAGTTAATATAAAAAAGCTAAGAAAAATGCTCTTAAGTATAGAAAAAAAAGGCATTAAAGACGCTTTTGAAAACGAACTATCAAGCAGTGGGTACCAAATGCTTATTAAAGCTGAAGCGTGTGTAAAATATTTAGGAGAAGCTGAATATATAGAACTCATAAAAAGAAGTATGAGAAGTAATGAACTAAGTCTTGTAAACTGTGAAAACACAAACCTGTGGAGACGTAAAAATTATATTTGCATTTTTGACACATCAAAGCTTTGCTTTAACATGGTTGAATGGGATTGCATAACATACCTAAGTAAAATCAAAAGAAGAGGGATACACATAGATTACGGAAAAGTTATTGAAAGCTTTGTTTTAAAATCAGGTCTTGATAAAGTCAGTGAAGCTTATATAAAAGCTATGGTTTCTTATCCTTATGACTATATGAAGGTATGTGCAAGAAAAAGAGAAGGTAAGAAGAAATGGAGCGCAGAGGAATATGGAGAAAAATTATCTGTTGCAAAATTGAAAGATGGAGATTGTTTAGTATAACATCTATATAACTATCAATTTATATATTGCAAAAAAATCTCTATGGATTTATAACTTCAATCTAAATAAATTTTATTATGAAGTGGTACGTACAGAGCTACAGAGTTTTTAAGTATATATAAATTAAGTTTTAGTAAAGTAATTTATAAAGGGTGAAAAGGATGTTAAAGTTAAAATATGGAGATAAAAAATATCTTTGCGAATATGATCTTAACATTGAACTTTTTAATAAGTTCTCTATAGAGGTAGAGGATTTAGTTCCTGTAAGAAGCGTATTTATACTGGAAACTTCCAAAGGCAAAAAGATATTAAAGAAAATTGATTACTCAATCGACAGGTTGAATTTTATTTCACAAAACTTAGATTTTATAAAGAACACATTCCATAGAGCACTTACTATAGACATAGCTGAGGATGGAAATAGGTATGTTCTATGGGAAGGGGGAGTATATACCTTACTAGACCTAATTGAAGGTAGAGAGTGTGCATTTTCAAATATAGTAGACTTATCTATTTCGGCAAGAGATTTGGCTGTGATGCATAAAAGTTCAATAGGTATAATTAAGACCATTAATGGAAAAGTTAATACTAGCTATTCTTTAGAGCAAAAAGATATTACCCTTGGTAACCTGGAGGAATATTTTAAGTATTCTCTCACAGATATGAAAAAACTTAAAGAGCAAGTTATAAGTTACAGGCATAAAAATGAGTTCGACAAACTATTTTTAAATGAAGTTGATTATTATATAGAAGAAGTAAAAGAATGTATAGAACTGTTAAGAGATTCGAAATACAATGATATCTGTAAAGAAGAAGATAAAGTAGTGCTATGCCATGGAGATCTAGCACATCATAATATTTTAATTAAGGATGAAGAGGCATATTTCATAGATTTTGATTATTGTAGTATAGACTTAAGGGTTAAGGATATAGCTCAACTTATAACAAAAGCTATAAAGAACTTTGCTTATGATATGGATAAATTTAATACTATAATTGAGGCATATACAAGTGTTCTTAATTTAAGTAAAGAGGAATATACGCTTTTATATATTCTACTAAAATTCCCTTCAGACTTCTATACTGCTGTATCAGATTATTATTATAAAAATAAAGATTGGGATGAAGATGTATTTCTTGCAAGATTTATAAATAAATTGGAGTTTAGAGAAGACAGAGAAGAATTTTTAAAAGAACTTAATAATGAAAAGCTATAAAGTGGCAACTTTATAATAAAAGGACACTAATATTCAATAAATATTAGTGTCCTTTTTGTTATATATTGCGTTGTTATGGTAATGAAATTAATTAGTTATTCATCCATACAACGCTCTTTATAGATGTACCACTTCATAATATAAAACTTATTGTTGAGTGGTACATCTTTAATGAGCTTACGCAAAGAATTAATATGATTTTACAAAGATTTGTATGCGTCCAAAGTATCATACGCAGTCTTTTTCCAATTGAAGGTAGCAGAGTGAACGAGCCCTTTGGTTATTAAAGTCTTCGTCAGATCATTATCATCTAGAATTGAAAGTATTTTTAGACAAATATCTTCAGTACTCGAAGGATTACTCAATAATGCTGAGTCGCCACAAATTTCAGGTATGGAAGTTTCAGTTGAAGCCACCACAGGAGTTCCACAAGCCATAGCTTCTAGAGGTGGTAGTCCAAAGCCTTCATAATAAGAAGGATAAACAAAAATCTTCGCACCATTATAAAATATAGGCATATCTTCTAAAGGAATAAAGTCTGTAAATAAAACCTTTGAGCTTATCCCAAGCTTTTGAGCCTTATCTCTATAAAGGTCATAAGATATACCTTTCTTTCCTGTTATAACTAAAGATAAATCTTTGTTATATTTATGAAGCAAAAGTTCATAAGCTTCCATAAGACCTATTATATTCTTTCTAGGACTAAAACCACCAACGTATAGAAGAAAATCACCTTCAATTCCATACTTTTTGCTTAAGTAAGATTTGCATTGCTTTTTGTTTAGAGGTTTATAAATGTCTTCTGCAGCAAGATGAGTTACAAAAATCTTTTCTTTTGGAAAATTGAATTCTTTGTATATATCTTCTTTAGAAAAATTAGAAACTGTAATTATACCATCACATTTTTCGATTATCCCTGGCATATCTTCATTAAATATCTTAAGATACCTTTCGCTACAGGTTTCAGGCATTCTTAAAGGGATGATATCATGTAAGGTTATTACTTTTTTACAATCAATATTACTGGATAGTCCAACGCCATTTTGAGGGATATGATATAAATCTATATCATTTTCATTCAATACATTTGGAACTCTAATCTCCTCCCAAAAATTAAATGATTCATTTTGCTTAGCTACGCCAGTTTTAAAGTTGCTTCTGAAATCTTTCTCAAAATGAAATTCTTCAGGTAAGAAGATTAAATAATTATTTAAAAAATCTATTTGATTTAAATTATTTATAAGTTGATAGGTATAAGTGCCAATACCAGTTCCTCTATACCAATTAGCTGCTCTTCCGTCTATAGCTATCTTCATATATAAGTCCTTTCGCATTTCTATATTTTATTATATTAAGCAATTACAAAAAGTGTTAATAAAAGGATACGCCTGTACATATAAATATATAGGAGGTGAGCACTATGATGAGGGAATTTGAAATTGAAAGACAGTTTGATATAAAAATTGAGACACTAAGGCCGAATAAAGGAATATACTATTTGAAATCTAATAAGGGAGAAAAATGCTTAAAGAGGATAAACTATGGTGCACAGAAGCTATTGTTTGTATATGGTGCTAAAGAACATCTTATAGAAAATGGCTTTAACAAGGTTGATAGGTACGAGCTTAATATCGATGGAGAACCATTTGCCTTAGTAAATGAAGACTTATACACTCTCTCACAGTGGATACCAGGAAGAGAGTGCGACTTCCACAATTTAGACGAAGTTAAGATAGCGGCAAAGACCCTTGCATTGCTCCACGAAGCTACAAAAGGATACGATCCTCCAGAAAACTCTAAACTGAAAAGTGATCTAGGAAGATGGCCACATCTAATGGAAAAACGAATGAAATCTCTAGATAAAATGAGAGATATGACTAGGAAAAAATCTCAGAAAAGCGACTTCGACTTAAATTATATTAAATCAATGGAGTTCTATAAAGAACTATCTAAGAGAGCGCATAATGTTATGCAGACCTCCTCTTACCTTGATTTATGTGACATTGCAGAAAATGATAAATCTTTTTGTCATCATGACTTTACCTATCATAATATAATATTAGGTGATGATAATGAAGTTTATGTGATAGACTTTGATTACTGCAAAAGAGAGATTAGGGCATACGACATAGCTAATTTTATGATAAAAGTGCTGAAAAGAGTAGATTGGAACATAGAATATGCTAAAGCTATATTAGAATCATATAGCTCAGTTGGAAATCTCAAGGATGAAGAATATAGAGTTATATTTGCATTCTTGCTATTTCCTCAAAGATACTGGAGACTTGCTAATAGATACTACTATAACGAAGTCAACTGGGGACAGAACACCTTTAACAATAAGCTAGAGGGAATCATCAATGAAAAAGAGATATATCTAAAATTCATTGATGAGTTTAAGGAAATGTATGACCAAAAAGAATAGGAATAAAAAAAATAAGCTGCCGTTATGGTAGCTTATTTTTTGTGATTTATAACTATATAAAATTGAAATGCTCACACCTCCAATGCTTTGATGAGCTTCGCAGAGAATTAATATGATTTATGCCTATCATAGGAGGGGAAGAAAATTTATCTAAGACTTTAACAAAAAGTGGGTTGTTACATACTATATAATGTGAAATCATAGCTGCGAGGAGAAGTTTATGAAAGTCGGTGACTTAGTTGTAAGAAAGTCATATAGTAAGGATATAACTTTTAAGATTATAGATATAAGAGAAGATGATGATGGAGTTTATTATGTTTTAAAAGGTATTAATATAAGAATAATAGCAGATGCGAAAATAGATGATCTAGAAGAGGTTGATGAGCAATTTATAGCGGAAAAAGATAAAATCTTTAATGCTAGAGTAAATGAAACTATTAAAAGAGTAATGGTATCAAGGGAGGTGGTTGGACATAAAAATATAACGAGAGTAACCAAGTCTCCCAAAATTATACCGGAAAAAGAGTTAACCTTTGGACGACCAGGGCGAATACTCCATGTTGATGGTGATTCTCAATACTTAGATGCTTGTATGAAGGTTTATAAACAACTTAATCTCAATGCTACAGGAAAAGCTATTGTAGAAAAAGATCAACCTTCGCAGATAGTTAATTTAGTAAAGGAAATAAAACCAGATATAGTAGTACTTACTGGACACGATGGATTAATTAAGAATGCTACAAACTACCTAGACCTGAATAATTATAGAAACTCAAAGTATTTTATTCAATCGGTTCAGAATTTAAGAAATTATAATTCCAGTTATGATGAATTAGTGATTTTCGCTGGTGCATGTCAATCTTGTTATGAGGATATATTGGATGCTGGTGCAAACTTCGCCTCAAGTCCAAATCGGGTCCTAATCCACTGCCTAGATCCTGTATTCGTATGTGAGAAGATAGCTTATACAAGGATAGATCAAGTGGTTTCTATAACTGATGTCATTGAGAATACCATAACAGGTATAAAGGGTATTGGAGGACTACAGACTAGAGGAAAGTATAGGGAAGGGTATCCTAAGTCACCTTATGTTTAATGGTGTTTAAGTAGGTAGATTAAGCAAAAGAAAGAACCTCAATCTTCAATGAAATTTAAGATTGAGGTTCTTTTTAAGTTATCTATACATGCTATGAAAATTCTGATTAAGGATCAAACTTAGTAGTCTGTCTTTGAGTAAGCTGAGCACCATACTTTGAAGCTAAAGAAACTAAGGGTTTAGGCATAAGTTCATATTATTATATTACATTTTTACTTGTTATTTCGATATATGCCATTTATGACTTTGTAAAAAAGTACTAAGTAAGATATTTAAAAGTTTTATTGTTAATAAATATAATTGTTTTTTCAATAATTCTTTATTTATTAGTTAAATATGATGTAAAAGAGTATAGGGTAAAGTAAGGTTGCTTGTTTATAATCTTAGTATGTATATTTATGATGTTAAGAGCTAAACATGATAATCGTGGTAAAAATATCAGTGCTATAATTAGCAATAATAGCCTATGGAGAAAAAAGCATATATATTTCTTTCCACAAGAATTCAATAATGAAGAATTAGAGATAATTGAAGAAAAAGTGCAAAAAGTCTTTGGTATACTTGAAGGGCAAAGATTTGAAAAGAAGGTTGGAGATATATTTATTTGGATAAAAAAAAGACGAGGTAAAACAACTATAAGGTTAGTAAATCAACTGGATTATTCATGTGATGATATTGTTTATGATATTATTAATATGTATAAAGATATAAAAAAGTATATAATTGTGAAGAGTTTAATATTCAACGAGAAGAAATTAAGAAAAGTATTTTTCAGCAAAAATATGGGAATGGCATTTAATATAGAATTTAAATTCATAGGAGGAATTCATGACTTGGAGTAAAATGAAGCAAAGTTTAGATAGTTTTCTTTGTCCTGCATTATATGGTAGGGTAGAATATTGTGCCACCAGCTATCGATATTTATCTGACAAAGTGGGACGATGTCATATTAAAGTGGATAAAAAGAATATATTCAATATGAACGATACAAGCACCTTAATCAGATGGTATCAGACAGAGCATGAAATAAAGAATGATCCAAATATTCAAATTTCTATCAATAGTGAGGAAATTGAAGCGGTTAGAAAAGGTACTAAGGGGACAGTCCCAGAAGATCGATTAAAAGTAATTGCAAGAGATAGAAAAATATCAGAATATGCAAAGGAAATGTTATACTTACAGTCAGTACTAAGCAAATCAAATTTTAATATTGTAGCAAATAGATTTTTAGCTATTTCTATAGAGGAAAGTCTAGAGAGTAATGATATCTTATTAAATATATTAGCCTTAGTGGACAGAAGAGTTGGGAAAAAGCGACTTTTAAAGATGGCAGAGAAAATGAAGTTGAAGCACCCAATTGTACAGTATTTTTATGAGCTGCGGCTTAGTACTTTTGATATGGGGAACTAATTAGATTATGGATACTTATTCCTAATCTATGTTCGATAAAAGGTAGGGTAAATTTAATTTAATAGTTCGTTTATAAAATAAATAGCCTAAAGTAGAAATATTTTAAAACAAATTCTACTTTAGGCTATTTTATTCTTTAGGAATTTATACTTCTACTTCTTTAGCTTCTTTTTTCTTATTCATATAAATAGAGAATATTACGCTAAGACCAAGTATTCCTATAATGATTAATATTGATGCGAGTATTGGTATATGTAGCTTGAAAGAAAGAGCAAGTTTTAAACCAGTAAATAATAATACAAATCCTACACCATACTTAACATATTCAAAGGTACTTTGAAGTCTTTCAAGAAGGAAGTAAAGATTTCTAAGTCCTAATATAGCTAATATATTTGAAGTGTAAATTATAAATGGATCTGTAGTTATTGAGAAAACTGCTGGTATTGAGTCAATAGCAAATAATATATCGGAACCTTCAATCAAAAATAATATTGCAAATAATGGTGTTGCATGAAGTACTTTATCTATTCGTACAAAAAACTTTTCTTCATGGAGTTCTTTAGTAACTGGAATAAATCTCTTAAGAAGCTTAAGCATTTTGCTATCTTCAAATGAAGCATCATCATCTTCTTTATTAGCTAAAATTTTATAGCCGCTGGCAATTAGAACGATACCAAAAATATATAAAATCCATTGGAATCTGCTTACTACAGCAACTCCTAATAATATAAATATCAGACGTAAAACTATTGCTCCAAAAATTCCGTATTTAAGCACTCTTTCTTGGTATTTTGCTTTAATTCCAAAACTAGAGAATACTAAAAGAAATAAAAATAGGTTGTCCACACTAAGGCTAAGTTCAATTACATATCCACCAAGAAATTCAAGGGATTTTGTTGGTCCCTTATCAAACCATAGAAATGCAAAAAATAGCATAGCAATAGAAGTTATTAGTAAAAAGTTTTTAAGTGCTTTTTTCGTTGACATTGTTATCCTCCTAAAAATAAAATTCGTCCTAAGTAGCGTGGTATAGATTATTTTTTTCTTTTGATGAAATATAGTTATCCAGTGGCTTATTATTAGAATAAGTTTTTTACTGTATAGCTATAAAAAACTTGTTAATCCATTGAAATAGCTAGGTGTAGCTAACAAGTAAATTTAAAACTTTTCTAGACAGTAAAAAAAAGATACTCTGAAACAATGTACATATAAAAAGCTAGATGTACATTGTTTCAGAGTATCGCAATTCAAACGCAAAACCGGGATTATATCCGTGCTGACGATTTTTGCCACTGTATTTCAGCTTGCTACTACCTCTGAACTATATAATATAGTATTTTACACTATGTTTATGTTCATTGCAAGAAAAGATTTACTTAGTTGTAAGCTGTATACGTTTTGAAAATTAAGTGTTTTGTATGGGGCTAGTATAAACTACAAACTGCCTAGTCCTTCCCATATTATAAGCTAGCTTTATTATTGTTTTCTCTTCAGAAGACATTTCTCGGTTATACATCTTTTCAAATTGTTTTATTAAGGACACAGTGTCAATCTTTTCTTTAGGTTCTTTAGATTTTCTGGAAGTATTTGGAGAGTAAATACTGGGCTTAATATTAGTGTTATCATAGATGGTCTTAAAAATTTCAGAAGTGTAGTAAGCATCATTAAAAGCATCATGAAACTCATTGTCAGATTTTAAATTTAAAAGTTCTATAGCTGTTTTTAAACCAACCTTTGAGTTATTAGGAGATTTAAGATATAATGAAGCGGTTTTTTGAACGTCTATATAATACTTAGAAATTGAGGAAGATGATAAGTTATAGAATTCTATATTTCTAAGAAGCTCTTTAATATCCACTGTGCCCCAAACGCATAAAATCACCTGGTCGTCACCGATAAATTCCAAAAACTCTTTATAAACAGATACAAAGTCTTTACTGGAGCTAACGGTATTATTATTTATCCTAGTTAACTTTTCCACGTAAGGATGAATATTAGGATATACTTCAGGTTTAATTAGAGCATTAAAGCTAGAGAGTGTTTCAAATCTTTCATTAAGTTTTAATGCTCCAATTTGAATAATTTCAAAGGGCAAACGAGAACTACTACTAGGATTTTCTTCTGGAAAGTCAATATACTTCTGATTAAACTCTAAATCATATATTACATAATTCATATTTCACCTACTTTCTACATTGTGAAGTTATCCTGATTTATAGGGCGCCTAGCTCAACTATTAATTTATACATGCTAGAAAATCCCCAGAAGCCGAGATTTTTGAACGAGTATAAATTAAGTTTTGTCACAGCAACCCTTTAAATATGTACAATATAATGTTTCTTATATAAAGGAAAAACAATCTCAATAATATCATTTTTGGGGAGGTGTAACAAAGGCTTTCATTTCTTTAATGGTCATAGGACCGATCTTCTTTGAAACTAAATTGCCTTCAGAATCAATGAAAATTGATGTTGGGATAGAAACAATGCTATATTTTGTAGTCACATCTTGGTCTAAATCTAGAGCGACAGTAAAGTTATATTTATTTTTATCCATGAAAGATTTTATAGTAGAGGCATCTTCGCCTAGGTTAATTGTTATAATAACTAAATCAGAATCTTTAGATTCTTGATAAAGTTTCTCTAGCTCAGGCATTTCTTCTCTGCAAGGTGGACACCAGGTAGCCCAAAAATTGAGAAAAACTTTTTTTCCTTTAAAATCACTCAAAGAAATCTCCGTGCCTTCTAGGGTTTTTAATTTAAAATCGATGGCTTTGTTATCTGATGTGTTTTTAAATATTTCATTTTTAGAAATACTGGAATTTGTAGGTTTTGACTGATTAATTTGATTTGTAGCTTTTGTATTATCAGCATCGACGGATGCATTGACTTTTATAGCTTTATTCTTATTGTATCTTATTACTGTATAGAAGCTTAAACTAAATAACACTACTACCGCTAATATAAAAAATAATTTTTTCATGATTGAGTCTCCTTTTTAATGTTTTCTATATAAAAGTTATCAAAAGTTAATAAAGTTTACATATCTACTCAAAGTATTTAAGTTGTTTGTAAATACTAAAATCCCCATAATTATGAGAAGTAGGCCGCTTACAATAGATATGCTTTGAGAAAACTTTAAAACATTACTTTTAAATTTCATGAAGCTATCAATGGCCATAGCTGTTAATATAAAGGGAATTGATAAACCAAGAGAATAAATGCTTAATAAAAATATTCCCTGATAGACTGTAGTAAGATTACTTGAATAAATTAATATAGAAGACAATATAGGTCCAACACAAGGAGTCCATCCAGCTGCAAAAGCCATGCCTATTAATATAGGACTAAAGCTTTTACTGAAGTTTATAACAGATAAAAGCCTCTTTTCACGATAGAACATTTTAATTTTAATTATTCCTATAGTGTGTAATCCAAAAACTATCATCAAGGAGCCGCCTATTTTTCTGAATAAGGTTTGATTACTGATTATTAATTTTCCAAGTGTTGTAGCCGAGGCCCCCATTATAATAAATATTAATGAAAAACCAAATACGAAACCAAGTACTTTATATAAATTTATTATTTTATCTTTATTAGCATGGTTATTGTTCATAGAGGAACCAGTCATATAACCAATATATGCCGGTACTAGGGGCAACACGCAGGGAGATAAGAAAGAAAGCAATCCTGCAGAAAATGCCAACAAAAATGGTACTCCATCCAAGTATATCAACTCCTTTTATATTTATAGACGAAAAACTCTATAATTAAACTTATATTCTAAAAATAGCCTTAGGTTTATTCATCCTTAGTTATAGCAATCTATTATACCAAAGTTCTATGAAGATTATGTAAAGAACTTACTTAATAAATTGTATAAATGTTTTTTCATAAATATTACCTATAACTATATTATAGTCATTATTAAGTGATAATTATACTTAAAGTGGAATGGAAACTTACTAAAAACATCCTATTCAATTAGCTATTTAGTATAGGAATTTCACAAGGTATATAAGGAAAACACCGAACAAATAAGTTCAAGCTTTTCTATGATCAAAAACAAGTATTTCCAAGTATAACAAAAGGAGCCCATTAAGAGCTCCTAGGTTTTCTGGTATATATTTATATCTTAGAAATGAAGTTATTTATTAATAAATTTAACTAGTTCCTTGTTGAATCTTTCACGTTCGTCATAAAAAGTAGCATGACCGCTGTCTTCGAAAGGGATAAACTTTGCTTTCTTGATGGTCTTGCTTTGTATTTTTCCTAAAGAGAAAGGCACAACCTTGTCGTGAACACCATGAATAATCAGAGTTGGAACATGGATAGCCTCTAAATCAGAAAATAGCACTTCATCTAACCAAGTATTTGATATGGCGGCAGTTGCCCAACCTGCTGCTTGTAAGCCAAGCTGCAAAAACCAGTTTGCAAATTCTTCTGTTATGTGTTTATGGAAAAAGATATCTCCAAAGCCTTGAAGCATTTTAGGACGATCAGTATATGTTCCTTCAATAAGTTGTAAAACAGTTTCCTTATCAAGACCGTAAGGAAAATTAGGACGTTTTATAAGACTAGGTGCGGCAGCAGCAAAAAGAGCTAGTTTTGAAACACCATAACCTTTATGACGAGCCATATATCTAACTGCTATGGCGCCCCCCGTTGAATGGCCGGCTAAGGTGATGTTCTCTAATTTAAGTGTTTCAATAACTGTTTTCACATCATCAGCTAAAGTATTATAGTCATATCCATCCCAAGGCTTATCTGAGTTTCCAAAGCCCCTAGTATCTATACCTATACATCTATAACCAAGTTCAGGAAGTTTGTCAAATTGATATTCAAATAATCTATTACTTCCAGGCCAACCATGAAGAAATAATATTGTCTTTTCCCCACAAGGGTTAAGATCTTCTACATAAATCTTTACATTAGGTTCTACTTTAATATAGTACCCCATTTATAGCCTCCGCTAGAAATACTCATATTGATAGGGTATTCAGAGTGTGATAGATTTGTGAATTAATATTTGTTCGGATTCAATTTTAAAATTCAAGCTCAATTTCTGGTGCATCATTAACTTGTAAATACCATATTTTATAGTTATTCTCTTCAGTTGCATTTGGATTGTCTGTGGGATCTTTGGTTTGTACAAGATGAGAGCATTTAAAAATATAGGTGGTTTTCTTTAAATTAAAGGTTAGGCAAATATTATCTTGCTCGGTATATCTCTCATCAAGTAGGCTTTTCCCACCATTGGTATTTGATATAAAATCTTTTGTTACTTTTACTACATCCTTGCATTGGTCTAGAGTCATATTAGAAGATGGATTAAAATCAAACCGTACTCTGCCTTGCTTATCGTAAATGTTTATGTCTTTGAGCATAGGAAAGTTAGAGCTTATAGAAGTCTTATATTGATTAACCCAGGGTAATTTTATAGAGTGGGCACCACTAGCTGAAATCATTCCTATAGCGAACCAAATGTAAAAAAATGCGATTGTAAATGGTACAAGAAGGACTATGGCGATAAAAGAAATAATTAAGGGTTTCTTCATTTTATTCACCTCCCTTTATAAGTATAGATAGGTAATATGAAAATGATTTTATTATAGTATACAATAAATTACCAATTTATAGTGTGGTTGAGGATCAACATATGCGTATTTTTATCTATGGGAAAAATCCACTTAAGAATATATTGGTATCGATGGCAGTAATAAAGGGTTTTAATTTGTCCACTAGTATATTAAGATATGGTTGAGCGTAAGCACAGATACATTCCCCCTAGGAATATATACTTTTTATGAAAAAGGGACATACAATTAAGATACTTGTAATCGATCGCATATGAAAATGCAGATGCGCAAAAAAACACTGAAGAAAGTCGCTTCAGCGATTTTTCATAGAAAAGGAGTAGATATGATGAAATTACGTAAAAAGCTGATTACATTTTTGTTTGCATTTAGTGTAGTCTGTTATATAAGTAGTGTAAGCAATATGAAAACTGCCTTTGCGATAACTCTTCCTGAAAAAGCTTTGATAGTAAATGAAAGAACAGGTCTTCAGCTACATATGGATGGTAACAATGGAATAGGGGCATGGAATGATCCAAGGAATACAGCAAATCAATGGATTCTTAAACCTATAGGAGATTATTATAATATAGTAAATGTTAGATCAAATCTTCAGTTACATATGGATGGTAACAATAAATTAGCTGCTTATAATGATAGTGAAAACAAGTCAAATATGTGGAGTATAACTGACGCTGGTAATGGTTATTATGTTGTAACAAATGTTAGGACAGGCGGTCAGCTTCATCTAAGTGGTGATAATAAAGTAGTTTCTTGGAATGATTCACAGAATCAATCTAATCATTGGAGATTAGAAGAGGATTTTAATAAAAATATTGAAATTAAGAATGTTGAAAAGCCTGTTGCAGTAGATAATACCAGTAATGGTGATAAAGTTGTAGCATATGCTAGAAACTTTTTAGGAACTCCATATGCTTGGGGAGGAACAACTCCAAAAGGATTTGATTGTTCTGGTTTTACTCAATATGTTTACAATAATTTTGGGACAAGCATTGGAAGGACAACCCATAATCAAATGAATTCAGGAGCAGCAGTTTCAAGAGAGAATCTTAAAGTTGGAGATTTAGTTTTTACTGACCCAGGGCATGTTGGAATATATGTTGGAGATAATCAAATGATACATGCACCATATTCAGGAGCTAAAGTAAGAGTTGAAGGTATCTGGAAGTTTTATGCTGCAAGAAGAATAATGAATTAAATTTATAATATTTATAGAGCATAGCTAAGTAGTTATAACTATTTAGTTGTGCTTTTTTGATATATAAAGGCATGGATTTTTTCAAGCTTACAATTTCAATTATTAAGCTGAACTTTTTATGTTATATAGTAAAGATAAAACTTATTAGATTGTAATGCTTTTTTATATACGCTTAGAAAAACACATGTATAGTAATTATTTTTAGATTAGGTAGATTCATAAAAAAATCGCTAACTTAAAGAGTAAATTAGCGATTTTTATAAAAGTAGGAGGATATAACAATTATATACGGATATAGTACTTCATAGTAAAACCTATTATTTTAAAATTCTCTCCCCAGAATACGTGAGAGTTTTAAAAATAGAATTACAAAAAATATTACTTAAGAGCTAATGTAACTTCCACCATTTACATGAAGTACTTCACCAGTAACAAAAGTCGAGTCGTCTGAAGCAAGATAAACATAAGTTGGCGCTAGTTCTACTGGCTGCGCAGCTCTCTTCATTTCTGTATCTAAGCCAAAAGATGTCAAGTATTCTGCATGGTTGCTTGATGGTTGGAGAGGGGTCCAAACTGGACCTGGGGCAACTGCATTTACACGAATACCTTTTTCTACAAGTGAAAGTGCAAGTGAACGAGTGAAACTCACAATAGCTCCTTTTGTACTTGAGTAATCTATAAGGCGTTTTTCTCCTTTATAAGCAGTGACAGAAGTAGTATTTATGATTACACTTCCACTGCTTAGGTAAGGTAGGGTAGCTTTGGTTAAATAAAACATAGGATATACGTTTGTACGAAAAGTATCATCAAGCTGCTTTGCACTAATGTCTTCAATACTCTCCTGAGGAAATTGGACTCCTGCATTATTGATTAATATATCTATTTTACCTAATGTATTAATAGTAATATCTACAATTTTTTTAGAAAATTCTTCATCTCTTAAATCTCCAGGAATTAAAATACATTTGCGTCCTTTAGATTCAATAAGTGTTTTTGTTTCGTTTGCATCTTTATGTTCATTTAAATATACAATGACTATATCTGCCCCTTCTTTAGCAAAGGCTAGGGATACAGCTCTTCCTATACCGCTATCTCCACCTGTAATAATAGCCACCTTGTTCTTTAGTTTGTCACTTCCATTGTAATCTGGGTTATCAAATATTGGCCTTGGATGCATGAGATACTCAAGTCCAGGTTGTACAGGTTGATGTTGAGCTGGAAAGGTTGTTGGAACTCTCTTGCACTCGATTTTATGACCCATATATGGGTAATAAAGAATCAAATCTTTACCTCCAAAAAATTGCTCAATTTAATATATGCAAAAAGCTTGAAATTGCAAAAGAAAGTTTAAAACTTCATATAATTGATTAAAATATATAAAAAAATAAAAGCATAAGTTGTAATAAATAAACCAGTAATTTAAGCTATACATGCGGGTTTATTACTCTAGAAAGTCGCGTTTATAACATAAACGCGACTAATTAAGTATTATTTATCAAATTCCCTAAAGATGATTATAAACAAAAGTAACAATAAAGCTATATTAAAATGATTTTATACGGCTATGATCATGAGTTTGGGCATAGTCAATACTTGGTTCACTATATGAATTAGATGAACCTGAATTTGTTCCCATGTTAGAACTTCCTTGTGAGCTTTGGCTAGAGTACTGGTTATTTTGTCCACCTTGACCAGAACTTGATCCTTGGCCACTGAACTGACTATTTTGCTGTGAACCAGAGCTTTGACTCATCTGATTTAATTGTTGCTGAGTTTGCTCTATAAGTTGACTCATTTGTGCAAGAGTTTGATTTGATTGAAGGAATTGACTAGCTTTACTTAAATCATTCATAGCACTTGTTATTGATGATTGTAGTTGTTGTTGGGTTTGTTGCTGTTGTTGTTGAGTTTGCTGCTTAAAATTTGTAATTTGTTGTTGCAGGTCTGTCATAACTCTATTTCCTTGAGCATTTACTTGACTACCTTGATTTTGTGAGCCTTGAGAGCTATTCATTGAACTTTGGTTTAGTTGATTTAATGTGCTTTCCATAGCACTCAATTGGTCTCTTAAACCAGTAATTTCAGCACCAATTTCAACATCATTTTTTTTAGAATCTATAAATGATTCTACAACCTTTTTACTTTTTTCGTCCATAACCAATCACTCCTTTTAATGTTTTTGTTACGAGAGTATCTTATCCACTCTAAAATTCTAATATACTGGTGTTATTTTTACTAAATCACCTATGATGTTGCCAAAGTTGAGAAAATATTAATTAACTCATAAGACTTTTAGAGGCTTTGTTAGAATTAGAATGGAGTATATTTACAAGTGATCCTAAGAAGGTTTTTGTAAAGTATGGAAGATTTGAAAAAAACAAAATTTGTTTATGGATGTATAAAAAAAATTCACTGAAGAATGCCTCTCCAATGAATTTTTTGGTTTTGTATTAAACTTCACATTTACCATCAGAACAAGTATTAGAATTAGAATCCTCCTCATCTAACTTTTTTGTAAGAAATTCTATAGATGGAGATGAGAGTTCTTCGTTTCTAACCTTTTTTAAAACATCTAGGAATAAGTCTGGTGATTGAGCTCCAGATACAGCATATTTATTATTAAAAACAAAGAATGGAACACCACTTATTCTTAGTGCTGAAGCTCTTTCTTCATCTTTTCTAACCTCTAAGGAATATTGATCTGTAGATAATATCTCTAAGGCTTTTTTGCTATCCAGACCAACTTCACCTGCTAGCTTAGCCAATATTTCATGATTAGATAAATCTAAGGAATCCGTAAAGTAAGCTTTAAGGAGTCGCTCAGATAATTCATTCATTTTACCTTCAGCTTTTCCATAATGAGATAGTCTATGTGCATCAAAAGTATTTGTTGGAATTAGTGTATCAAAGTTATATTCTAGTCTAAGAGTCTTAGCTTGGTCTATTAGTTGGTCATTAGATGCTTTTGCTTGTTCTACAGGTATTCCATATTTTTTTGCAATAAGTTGATGAATATTATCATCATATTTTTTTTGAGCAGATGGATCTAACTCAAAACTTCTGAAAATAAGTTCTACTTCATCTTTATATTCGAATTTATCTAATGCTAGTTCTAATCGTCTCTTTCCAATATAACAAAATGGACATACGAAATCGGACCATATTTCTATTTTCATACAAGTATCCTCCTAAAACCCTCTAATACTAATCTTATGAAATTTTATTTTATTATAGATGCATTAAGAGTTGAATTTTAGTGTTTTTTAAAAAATATAGGCAACTATAACTTACAGTTAAGAATTAGTATGGGTTAATAATAATTTAATGTTATTATAGTCAATAAAAATGTAATATTCAATGGTATACTTTAGATATATTTTATTGTAGAAAGGATACTTTAATAGATGGGGCAAAATGAAATTAAGATTGTAAATACAGTGTGTTCTAAAAACTGCTTTGCTACCTGCCCACTTAGGGTTTATGTTAAGGATGATAAGGTAATAAAGGTAGAAGGAAATGATAACAACCCAATAACGAGAGGAAAGATATGTGCAAAGGGGAGAGTTTATCCTGAAATTGTAAACAGTGAAGAGAGAATATTGTACCCTCTAAAAAGAACTGGCGCTAGAGGTGAAGGAAAGTACGAAAAGATATCTTGGGACGAAGCCATAGATTTGATATATATAAATTTTGATAAGATCAGAAGAGAAGATGGACCAGAAGCCGTGCTTTATTATCAAGGCAGTGGAAACTTTGGTGTTATGAGAAAGTATGCTTATAGCTTTTGGCATCAATTTGGAGGTTATACAGGAACTATAGGGGATTTATGCGATCCAGCTGCAGAAGAAGGCATGAAATATACTTATGGATGGAGAACACAAAATTCTTTAGCAGATCTTTTAAATAGTAAACTTATAATTTTATGGGGTGGTAATCCAGCTCATACAAATATACATGCAATGAATTTTATTAACGAAGCGATAAAAAAAGGATGTAAGCTTGTAACCATTGATCCAAGAAGAAATGAATCTAGTAGTAAAAGCATCCTTCATATATATCCAAGAGGTGGTACCGATGGATTGCTAGCAATTGGTGTAGCGAAGCTTCTTGTGGAAAATCATATAGTAGATAATGATTTTATAGAGCAGTATACCTTAGGTTTTGAAAGATATAAAGAGTTTCTAAAAGAATATACAATAGAAGAGGTATGTAGATTAACAGAGGTTCCACTAGAAGAGTTAAGTAAATTGGTAGAGCTTATAAAAGAAAATCCTAAGTATGCTATGATTTTAGGTTATGGATTTCAGCGATATACTAATGGTGGACAAACTATTAGATCCGTCTCACTTTTACCTGCTATAACTGGAAGTATTGGAGAAAAAGGCTGTGGAATATACGCTGGAGAAAGTCAAGGAGCAATGCTTAAGTGGCCGTACCTTCCTAAAGAACCAGCAAGAGTAAGACTAAGCATACCTAAAGGAATATTAGCTAGTGAAATAGAAAAAATAGATTTTCCTAAAATTAAAGCTATGTGGGTGGAAAAAGCAAATCCGCTTAATAGTAATCCTAATGTAGGAAAGTTAAAAACTACTTTAGATAAGGTGGATTTTATTGTAGTTACTGACAGCTTTTTAACTGATACTGCTAAATATGCAGATTTAGTGCTTCCAGTAGCTTCATTTTTAGAAGAAGATGATTTAGTAGCAGCATACGGACATCCGTATATTCAACTAAAGCAGAAAACTGTTAGTTCTCCAGGTCAGTGCAAAAAGGATAGAGAAATATATAGATTACTAGGTGAAAAGTTTAAATTTGATATGAGGTACTTACCAAAAGATGATATAGAGATATTAAATAATGTCATAAAATATAGTGGACTGAATATCACCCTTGAAGAGATGAAAGATAAGCCATATATTACTGAAGATTATGATGAAATTGCCTTTAAGAATAAGGATTTTAAAACATCCAGTGGGAAGATAGAATTTTATTCAGAAGATATCTTTAAAGACTGGGGGGTAAATCAGCTTCCAGTATATGAAGAGCCTTTTGAAAGTAAGTATTCTTTTAAAGAAAACTATTTGAAATATCCACTTCAATTAATAACTGCTCATGCTTTAGAGAGAATAAATTCTCAATTTACTGAAAGTAAGAGACTTAACGATATATTTACTCCGACTATCCACATACATCCAGAAGATGCTAAGTTAAGAGATATAGCTAATGGAGATATGGTGAAGGTATATAATCATAGGGGAGAGGTATTTGTAAAGGCTAAAATCATTGAAGGCATAAAACCAGGAGCTGTAAATATTTTTGAAGGTTTGTCAGAAAAAACAAAGATATCTGTTAACCATTTAATTGACGATATGATTACTGACATGGGATTTGGAGCATCTTATCATACTTGTCTTGTAGAAGTTCAAAAACTTGACCAATGAAGTAGTGTATTAATTGTTTAATTAAATGTTAAGCGTTTAGGATATAACAAAAGGAGAAAGCCATTAAAAACTTTCTCCTTTAGTATACCTATGTTCTATTGCTATTGAATCTATCAACTAGATCTTGAAGAGTTCGTGAAGTTGATTCTAGCTTCTCAGAGATTTCAAACATCTGCTCTAGGTATTGATTTTGCTGCACTATAGAGTGAGCAGTTTCCTGTGTCTTATTAGAATTGTTATCTGCATGTTCTGCAACTTGTTCTATGGAACTTGTAACTTGCTCTGCAGCAGCAGATACATCTTGTGATACCCTAGCAACCTTAGAAACATCATCTCTAACTACATCTATAGCTTGAAGAATGTTGTTAAAGGTTCTTCCGGTTTCATTAACTACATCTATACCAGTACGAACATCCTTGATACCTATGTTCATTGCTTTATTTGCATTATTAATATTTTCTTGTACGCTCTTAATCATATCAGAGATTTTTATTGCTGATTCTTGAGATTCTTCAGCAAGTTTTCTAACTTCATCAGCAACTACAGCAAAGCCTTTTCCGCTTTCCCCAGCTCTAGCAGCTTCTATTGCTGCATTAAGTGCTAATAGGTTAGTTTGTTCTGCAATAGCACTTATTACCTGAACTACCTGATCAATGTCCTTGGACTGTTTACTAAACACTTCTATTATCTCAGCTACATTGCCAACTGAATTATCTATTGAGTTCATTTGATTAACTACTTGTTTTATTGCTTTTTCGCCATTTTCAGCTTCTTTTACTGTTTCAACAGTCTTTAATGAAGCTCTGTCAGAAGCAGTGGCTATATCAAATATTCCTTGTGATACTTCAGCTAAAGCTTTTGAACTCTCAGAAGTATAGTTAAATTGATTTAAGCTAGCATCTTCTATATGTTTCATAGCAAAGTTTATGTCATTTGAAAGACTTAAGCTGTTTTTAACACTGCCAGAAAGGTTTTCTGAGTAGTTAGTCAAATTATTAATGGTACTAGATATGTTCTTAAGTATTTCTTCAATTTCATCCTTTTTATTGGATCTTTCCTCATTAAGTGAAGCTTCATTTTTCTGGTTAGTAGAAATCATAAGTATAGTAGCTGCACTAGTTAATATTAAAAATATTGCATGAAGCATTAACATTTGGAAGGGATAATTGTGCGTTCCGCATAAAAGCTCAGGGAACAAAAAATATCCTGCAATATGGTGAACTGCAAAAATTAATGTGCTTATCAATATGTTTTTTATACTATCAAAGTAAGCAATGATAGCAATTATCATAAATATTGAAAAATGATATTCAACCAAACCATTTCCAACCGCAATAATGGCAATACTTGAAAAAGTCAATGTTAATGTTAAAAGTAAGGGAATACTTTCGTGTTCCGGATTTTTGAATTTGTATAAGTAAAAAGCTGAAACTAGTAGTATAACAGGAATAAGTCCTACTAGGTAAGATGCTGAAATCATACTTGCAGAAATTTGTTCCATGTTATCCATCTTACCTTGCATATCTAAAAAGGTAAAAAATCTACCTAATATAGCAACTAGTAAAATTAATAACACTACACCAAAAGAAAGCTTTAGCATCAAGTTGTTTTTTAAAGATTTTGTCATTTGTTTAACCCCCAAGTAAATATAGTATATATAAATAATTATCGACCTTAATTAATATGGACTAAAGAAAAGAGCGGGCTAATTTTAATAGGTATTAAGGCAGATTTTAGTGCGAATATGTAATTGCATAAACTATTGGAATTATATAACGAATATAATAAAATGTAGATAAATATAATAAGGATAAATTTACCTGTAATAAAGTTCGTCATTAAATATATAAAAACTATGAATGATATCAATAAATTAATTGAGGTAGGGTATATGGTTAATATAGGAATTGATTTAGGTACAACCAATAGTTTAGTGTCTTATTGGACCGAGAAGGGTCCTGTAATTATTCCTAATTCTTTTGGAGAAAGCTTAACTCCATCAGTAGTAAGCGTAGATGATAATGGAGAAATCCTAATAGGGAAGATAGCTAAGGAAAGACAGATAACTCATCCAGAGGCTAGTGCATCTGTATTTAAGCGGAATATGGGGAGTAAAAAGATATATAAACTATATGATAAAGAGTTTTTGCCAGAAGAATTATCTGCTTTAATACTAAAATCTTTAAAAGAAGATGCTGAAAGATTCCTTGGGGTACCAGTGACTGAAGCTGTAGTAAGTGTTCCTGCTTATTTTAGTGATAGTCAGAGGAAGGCTACTCAAAGAGCAGGAGAATTGGCAGGACTTAGAGTAGAAAGACTAGTGACTGAACCAACTGCAGCAGCTCTAGCTTATGGACTTCACCACGCCAAGTCAGATACAAAGTTCTTGGTGTTTGATCTTGGGGGAGGAACCTTTGATGTATCTATACTAGAACTATTTGATAATATCATGGAAGTTAGAGCAGTTGCTGGGGATAATTATCTAGGTGGAGAAGATTTTACAGAAGCATTGGTAGCTATGTTTTTAAAACATAACAACAAGAAAAGAGATGAAATCAGTGAAAAGGATTATTCTTTCTTAAAGAAGGAAGCTGAAGTTGGTAAAAGAGCTTTTGGTGAGGCTAAGGTTATAACATTAAGCTCTAAGATCGATGAGGAGTTATTATCTTGCGATATACTCTTAGAAGATTATGAAAAGAATGTGAAGAATCTATTAACTAGATTAAGGAACCCCGTTGAAAGAGCACTCAGTGATGCATCTCTTAAAGTAAATGATATTGATTCAATACTTTTAGTAGGAGGAGCCACAAAGCTTCCTATCATAAGAACCTTTGTTAGTAAGTTATTTGGTAAGTTAGCTTATGTAAATATAAATCCTGATGAGGTAGTGGCTTTAGGTGCTGGAGTACAAGCTGCACTGAAGGGAAAAGATGCTGCATTTAAGGAAATTATACTTACAGATGTTTGTCCTTATACGTTAGGAACTACGGTATCTGTGAAAAAGTCTCATGGCCAATATGAAAGCGGACATTTCCTACCAATAATAGAGAGAAATACAACAATACCTGTAAGCAAAGTTGAGAGATTATGTACAGTTTATGATAATCAAAAGATTATAAATGTGGAGATATTACAGGGAGAGTCCCGTCTTTCAAAAGATAATATATATCTTGGTGAGCTAAATGCTGTAGTACCAGCTGCATTAGGTGGTGAAGAAGCCGTAGATGTAAGATATACTTACGACATAAATGGAATATTAGAAGTTGAGGTAATGGTAGTATCTACTGGAGTGAAGAAAACAGTAATAATTGAAAAAAATCCTGGATATATGACTAAACAAGAAGTAGCCAGTAGAATGGAGAGTTTAGCTAGTTTAAAGATACATCCAAGGGAAAACCATGAAAATAAACTCATAATAACTAGGGGAGAGAGGCTTTTTGAAGAAAATCTAGGATTAGTAAGACAAGAAATAGGAAGACTTATAAGTGAGTTTGAAGAGGTGCTTGAAAGGCAAGATTTAAGAGAAATAAAAGACTTTAGAAATAAAATAAAAGAAATATTTGATAGTATAGATACTAAGGGGGACTTTTAGATGGATTGTTTTGAGGCTCTAGGTATTTCTAAAACTGATGATTTAAACGCCATAAGGAAGGCTTATTCAAAGCTCTTAACAAAGTATTCACCTGAACAAGATCCAGAAGGTTTTCAAAATTTAAGAGTTGCCTATGAAGAGGCTTGTAGAATAGCTAAAGAAAAAGATACAAAAGTCGAAGAAGAGTTATCTCCAGCAGACGAATTTATGAAAGAATTTAAAGTATGTTATGAAAACTTTGAAAGAAGACTTAATGCTGAAGAGTGGACGAAACTTCTAGAGAAGGATGTTTGTTATAACATAGATACGGCGTCAGAGATTAGTGGGAAAATCTTAACTTTTATTATGGATAATTTTAATTTTCCAAATGATGTTTGGAAGATATTTGATAGTTATTTTTCCTGGAGCACTAAAAAAGATAGTTTATATAAAAACTTTCCTAAGAATTTCATTGACTTTGTGTTATATAGGATTGATAAAGGAAGCGCATTCCGTTATGAATATTTAAAAGATTGTGTTTTAGGAAAAGAGGATGAATTTATATCAGCCTATAATAAGATATCCAGTGCTTTAGATGACTATGATTTGTATACAGCTCATAAATATATAGATTTAGCAAAAGCGATTTGTGAAGTACATCCTGACTTACTTATACTAGAAGCAAGGTATCTTATTTGCAGGGGTAAGCTTGACGAAGCTAAAGCAATACTTACAGATATAATAGTTAAATATACTGAAGATATTGATGCCTATTTTTACAGAGGTGAATTGTATTCGAGATTAGGGGAGCTTGATAACGCTTATAATGATTATAATAAAGTTTTGGATATAAAGTTTGATGATGCTGGAGCTTTACTTGCTCAAGGTAAATGTTGCATCAGTTTAGGAAGGTATGATCAAGCAGTAAAGTGCATGGAAATATTAAATGATATGTATCACTATAGAAATGATTTCAATATAATACTTACTTCAGCCTATAATTTTTATATTGATGATATTTTATGTGATTTAGATAAGGATAGTGCTGACAAGAAATTGAAATATAAGCTTGCTGAAGCTTACTTTAAAACTTCAAAGGCAGAAGAAAGTTATAATATATTAAAAGAGCTTAGAGAAGAAACGGATTTTACAGACAATATGTATTGTCTTCTTTGTCATGTACTACTTAAATTAAAAAATGATAATTTAGCATATAAAACAGTTTGTGAAGCTTTAGAAGTATATGAAAATAATTATGAATTAAACTTTTTTAAAGCAGATATGTTGGATAGGTTAGGTAAATATGACGAGGCAATAGAACAATATGATAGAGTAATAAGCATAAATGACAAAAGTTCCTCAGCTCATAACAATAAGGCCTATATCTTTAATATAATGAAAAAATACAGTGAGGCACTGGTATGTGCGGATAAAGCAATTGAATTAGATTCTAGTATGGCTCACGCTTATAAGAACAAAGCAGAAGCATTTTTAGGTTTAGAACTTTATGAAGATTGTTTGGAAGCATGTAATATTGCACTTAATAAATATCAGTATTTACTTGATGCTTATATAATAAAGATTAAGGCACTTACTGCTGTAAGTCTATATGATGAAGCCCTTGATATTTATAATAAAGCCATTGATTTAGGGTTTAAGGATGGCAGATTATATTATTGCAAGACAAGGGTATTAATGAGGCTTCGTAGATACGAGGAAGCTATCGAGTATTGTGATTATTCGTTAGAATTTGATGAAAATAATGATGAATACTACTATCTAAAGGGATTGTGTTACTATTATGTTGAAAAATATAATGAAGCTGTGGATTGTTTTGATTCTGCAATTAAAATAAATATAAACAATGGAGGAGCATATTATTATAAGGTGCAATCTCTTTTAAGCACGTCTAAAGAAGAGGACGCTTTAAAATTATTAGATGATGTCATTGACTTAGAAGGAATTAAGTATAAAGATAGTTTCTATGATTTAAAAGGAACTATTATGGAAAGAAGAAACAATTTTGAAGAAGCACTTTCCTTATACAAACAAGCAATAGATTGTGATTCTAATTATGCACCCTATTATTACTCAGCTGGTCATATATTTAATGAATTAGAAAAGTATGAAGAGGCGCTTAAATACTTTTTTAAATCTATAGAACTAGATCCAAAGCAAAGAAATTGCTATGTAAATATAAGTTATTCATTATACTGTCTTAAAAGATATGAAGAATGCATAAAGTATTGTGATAAAGCTATAGAGCTAGATCCAAAGTATATATTAGCTCATCAAAACAAAGGTTGGTCCTTCTATCAATTAGAAAGAATTCCTGAGGCAGAAAAAGAATGTAATATAGCGTTGAAGATTGATGGAAATAATCTGGATGTATTACTCTTAAAACTTAGGTTGCTATATTATAAGGGGTTATATCAAGAAGCTTTAATTGTTTGTGATAGAATGCTAGAGATAGACTTTAACAACAGTACTGCAAATGAGATGAAGATTAAACTAATAGAAAAGCTTAATAGTAGAAAAACTGAGAAAAAAGGTTTGTTCAAAGCTTTGTTTAAGTAAAATTTGTAATAATGCAATTTGCTTATGATTATGTTTTAAAATAGGTTGTAGCAATAATAATGTAATGGCTACCTGAAGGATAGACAATCCATCAGGTAGCCATTTTTGTATTTTGCGCTGTTAAAGTATCGTGTTGAAATTAACCGATTAATTTCAGCAATATTCTTAAACACAGCCTATATTTTAAATAAAAAGCACTTTTATTGTGAGGAATGCTAAATTTATAGCATTTAGAGGTAAAGGGAAAAATTTTAAAAAACTACTTTACATTATGAAGTAGTTTACTTTATAATAAATACAAGTACTTTATATTATGAAGTACTTTAATATGTGAATAGGTTGAGAGATAGGAGGAGAACTGTGGATTTTGATAAAGAGATATTAAAAGGGTATATTGACATGATGATATTATCAGTGCTTAAGGAAAAAGATCTATATGGATACGAAATAGCCAAAAGGATAAAGGATAAATCAAGTATAGATTATGAGATAAAGGAAGCGACGCTTTATGTTTCACTAAAAAGATTAGAAAAAAAGAACTGTCTTGAAGGTTATTGGAATGACAGCGAAGGAACTGGTGGGGGAAGAAGAAGATATTATAGACTTACGGAAGAAGGAAATGATTTTCTTAAAGATAGAATAAAGGAATGGGATATACTAAAAAAGCTTGTGGATAATTTTATAAAAGGGGATGAGTAGTTTGAACATAGAGAGTTATGTAGAGAAGGTATACAAAAACTTTGATGGTAACAATGAAGAGGTTAAAGTTTTAAAAGAAGAGATGAAGGGTCATCTTTACGACAGTGTAAGAGATCTAATGTCACAGGGACATAGTGAAAAAGAAAGTATAAAGATAGCAATAAGGAATTTTGGAGATGAAGATGTATTTACAAATGAACTAGAAGAAATAGTAAGTAGACAAAAGAAATACACAAATATTCTTCTTAAGATTGCTATAGTGGTATTTGTAATTGGAGGGATTGTAAGAATAGCGGGCGTTATAGCACAAGAGAAATTTCAAAAAGAATACTATGAAAGTTTGCCGATGACTCAATCGAAGATGGAGCAGAAAATAGAGGATGTTATTAAAGATAAAGTTGAACTAAGTGAAAGTGATAAAACTATGATTACCAAGATGCTTAATGAATACAATGATATTAATGATAATGGCTTATACTTTGTAGAAATAAATAAAAATGGGCAAAGCTATTATAAATATGAAAGAACAGCATCTCAAGAACTTATAAAGAATTCAGGTGAAGGAGAAACAGGTCAAGATAAAAGTGGATGGTCTATTCATAGGAAACATACTGATACAGATTCATATAGATCCGATTCAATTGAGCGAGGGGTGTCTGAAGTTCAATATTATTCAAATACCGTACATTTTCTTCTTAAAAATGTAGGATTCCTGCTGATTACACTTTCTTGGATGCTTGTCTTAATTTATTATACGCAAAAGTTTATTTTAGAAAAAAGAAATATGAAAATATTGATAGCTATGCTTTCCGTTGAAACAATAATAAGCTTTGCAGCTTTTACTTCTGATAAAGAAATAATTGTTCCAGTTGTATTAATATTTATTGTTTTAAATAGATATCTATTTAGAATAAAGAGAGATAAAGATAATACAGCACTATCTCCACAAGGAGCTAACTAAATAATATGACAAAAGCACCTTCAGAAATGAAGGTGCTTTTATATGTGCTAAAGTTTCAATACTGTAACACTAGTGTAACAAAGATAAGTATAAGAAAATTCTACAGTATACTAGAATATTAAATATAAACTTAAACCTATCAAAATAAAGATGTACAAATTAAATCATACTAGGAGTGGAAAAATGAAAAAAGCAATCAATTTTGTATTGAAAAATGGATTTGTTATTTTTTTAGTAATTGTAATGTTAATAGGTGGGGGCATATATTCTGCACAAAGCATCAAGATGGAAGCAATGCCTAATATTAATATTCCAGTGGTTACTGCAGTTACAGTATATCCTGGTGCATCACCAGAAGATATTTCAGAAAAAATAACAAGTCCAATGCAGAAGGCTATATCTGGTTTACAGGGAATATCAGATGTAAAAACTATAAATAATGAAAATGTAGGAATTATCGTAGCAGAATTCAGCTATAGCAAAGATATGGACAAGGCTGAAAAGGAAGTAAATGACGCTGTAAATAAGGTAACTATGCCTGATAATGCACAAAAACCAACGGTTTCTAGGATAGGTTTTGGAAGTATGCCAATCATGACTTATACTGTTACTGGAGAAAAAGATAAACAAAAGCTTACAGAATATCTTAATGATAAGGTAAATCCTAAATTAAGCGGAATTAATGGAGTTTCAAGTATATCTGCTCAAGGAACTTCTAGTAATAATCTTTATATTAAGGTTAATAAGGATAAACTTAAGGATAAAGGGGTAAGCATTGATGATGTAAAAAATGCACTAACTGGAAATAACATATCTTTCCCAGTAGGTGAAGCTGATATTGATGGATTAACTATGCCTATAAGATCAGAAGCGAAGATAAATAACATCGATGAGTTGAAAGCTATTCCAATAGTAGTGCCTATAAATGCAAATGCTGTTATGGCGGATACTATGGGTTCTGCCTTAGGTCAAGTAAGCCAAGGCATGGAACAAATGGCACAAGGGTTTACTCAAGGAATGACACAATTAGGACAAGGTGTGGGCCAAATGGGAACCCTTGTTGGAGGAAATACTCAAGCTATAGCTATGCTTAATGGAATGCAAAAGATTCAGATGGGAATATTAGCTCAGCAAAGCATACTTCAAAATCCTAAGGCAACTCAAGCGGAAAAGGCACAAGCTCAAGCAGTCATTGGAAGTCTTCAGACTTCACTTAAGCAAACTCAAGATGCTTTGGATAAATC
Source organism: Clostridium yunnanense (assembly GCF_016595795.1). Classification (GTDB taxonomy): domain Bacteria; phylum Bacillota; class Clostridia; order Clostridiales; family Clostridiaceae; genus Clostridium_AR; species Clostridium_AR yunnanense. Next base: position 309,194 of record NZ_JAENHN010000037.1, on the reverse strand, counting down.
AATAAATGATACTATTGATAAGTCAAAGTCTATGGCTTCAAGTTCAGCTCAAAGTCAAAGTGGTAGTAAGAGCAATTCAAATAAGAGTACAAAAGCAACTACTACAAAAACACCTGAGATTAATGTTAAGGTTGTATTCTTAAGTGATGTAGCTGAAATTACTACAACTTCAGCTGAAAATCAGATGAGAACTCGTTCAAATCAAAAGGACGCAATAATATTAAACATCTACAAAACTGATGATGCAAATACGGTTCAAGTTGCTAATGATATTAAGTCATCAATTAAAGATTTAGAAAGTCAAAATTCAGGAGTTAAATTCAATTTAATAAGTGATAGTTCTACAAGCATTAAAAATTCCGTGAATGGAATGGTAAGAGAAGGACTATTAGGTGCACTATTTGCAATTATAGTTATAGCTTTTTTCTTAAGAGATTTAAGAGCTACACTTATAGCAGTAGTATCTATACCACTTTCGATATTAATAGCATTAATATTACTGCCAAGGTTCGGAATAAGCTTAAATATAATGTCTCTTGGTGGAATGGCAGTGGCAGTTGGCCGTATAGTGGATGACTCCATAGTTGTAATAGAGAATATCTATAGAAGATTCTCAAAGGAAGAGCATAGGGATTCAAATCTTATAACTGATGCAGTTTCTGAAGTATCATCTGCTATAACTTCATCAACTATTACAACAATAGCGGTATTTTTACCATTAACCTTTATATCAGGTATGGTTGGTAAGATCTTCTTCCCATTTGCTATAACTGTTGTAGTATGTATTTTAGCATCACTTTTGGTTTCTATAACGGTTGTTCCAGTTTTGACTAAAGTAATGCTGCTTAATAAGAAGATAAAGCATGTTGAACATGAAAGTAAGATCACTTTAGTTTATAAAAATATACTAGCTTTAGCACTTAACCATAGAGTGGTAACTCTTATAATTTCTCTAGTGGTTTTAGTTGGAACTTTAAGCTTTGCTTCAAAGCTTCCTGTACAGTTTTTACCATCAGAGAGTACAAATATTGTAAATGGAACGTTAACAATGAAGCCTGGAGCTTCAACTCAAAAAACTGATGAAGTTGCTATGAAGTTTGAAAAATATCTGTCTGAAAGAAAAGATATAGAAACTTTTGAAAGCTCCGTTGGAGATAGTAGTTCTTCAAGTAGAGCCATGTCAATGCAGGGAAGTAATTCTGCTAAGTTTACAATTGTTATTAAAGATGGAGAAAATTTTGAGAAGGTTACAAGTGAGCTACAGGAAGAGGCTAAAAAACTATCTAGCGAGGGTGGAAAACTTGTAGTAAGCTCTCAATCGTTAGCAGGTCAATCAGATAATGCGGAAGTTTTAGTTTATAGTGATAAGGTTGAAGATTTAGAAAAGGCATCAAAGCTCATCACTGGTAAACTAAGAGACTTTAAAGATCTTGGTAACGTAACTAGTTCTATAGAAGAAAAGAAACCTGAAATTAATGTTAAGGTTGACGAAAAGAAAGCAGCTGATAATGGATTAAGCTCAATTATGGTTGCTGGAACAGTTAGAAATACCTTAAGTTCAAACAAAGTTACAACTATCAAAAACAATGGAACCGACACTGATATCTATTTGGGATATGAAGAGGTTAAGCTTGATAGTGTAGATAAGGTTAAGAACATGGACATAACTGGTATGAAGGGAACTATAAAGCTTTCTGATGTTGCGGAAGTTACTCAAAGTTATGGACCATCTAGTGTCTCTACTCTTGATGGAAAACAATATATTTCAATAACAGGAGAGATAAAAACAAAAGATACAAGTAAGGTATCAAGGGAAGTAATGGCTGCAGTTGACAGCATAAAAGATCAATTGCCTGAAGGTGTAACTTATAATAGTGGTGGAAGCAGTAAGCAAATAAATGAAAGCTTTAGCCAAATGGGAATGGCAATGGCTATTGCAATAGGTCTTGTATACCTTGTTATGGTTCTTGCCTTTGGAGAAGGAAAAACTCCATTTGCAATTTTGTTCTCATTGCCATTTGCAGCAGTTGGAGCACTACTTGGACTTTTAATTACTGGTCAGTCGCTATCAGTATCAGGAATGATAGGAATGTTGATGCTTATAGGTATAGTTGTTACTAATGCCATTGTACTTTTAGATAGAGTGAAGCATAACAGAGAAAATGGGATGAAGGTAAAAGAAGCATTAATGGAAGCTGGATCTATTAGACTTAGACCAATTTTCATGACTGCAATTGCAACTATAATGGCACTTATTCCTTTAGCTTTAGGTTTCTCAGAAGGTGCACTTATATCTCAAGGACTGGGAATAGTTGTTATAAGTGGACTGTTAGTTTCAACACTCCTTACTTTAATTGTTGTTCCAGTAATGTATAGCATACTTCAAAGAGAAAAGTTATAATAATATAGATAAACTACTTCGTAATAAAACTTATTATTTTTAAATTTTCTCACCAAAACCCGTGAGAGTTTTAAAAATAGATTTTGGATCGAAGTGGTTCATCTTTAAAACCGTAGGCTTTGGCCTACGGTTTTAAAGATGTATTACTTCAATTTTCATAGTATTCATAAACAGAAGTTAAATTAATAATGAAGTGGTACATACATAAATCTTAAATAAGATATTGGAGTAAGCAATATGAAAAAGATACTAATTATAGAAGATGATATAAAACTTAATAATCTTATAAAAACTTTTATAGAAAAGTATGGCTATGAGTGCATTACAATAAGGGATTATGAAAATATAGAAAATGAATATAGGGAAGTAAAGCCAGATCTTGTACTGCTTGATATTAATCTGCCGTATTCGGATGGATTTCAGCTATGTAGAAGTTTTCGAAGAGAGTCAAATATACCTATTATTTTTATTTCAGCTAGAAGTAGTGAATTTGAACAGATTAGAGGTATTGAAATGGGAGCAGATGATTACATAGTTAAACCCTTCAGTTTTGAATTGTTACTTGTTAAGATTCAGGCAGCCTTTAGAAGAATGATGGATTATTCTCAGGATAAGAGAGTATTAATAGCCTCGGATGGATTGATATTAAATAAAAATAACTTTGAGATAAGTTTTAAAGACAAGACTGCAGAGTTATCAAAAAAGGAATTTCAACTTCTTAGTAAGCTCATAGAAAAAGAGAATTCAGTGGTTTCAAGAGAAGAACTTTTAGAAGAGCTTTGGGATGAAAGCTTCTTCGTAGATGACCATACTTTAACTGTAAATGTTACAAGAGTAAAGAATAAATTAGCTTTTCTTGGAATAAATGATGTGATTAAAAATAAAAGAGGCTTTGGTTATATATATAGCGGCAGTATAAAAGATGAAAAAGAAATTAATAATTGATTTTTTAAAAGATAATATAGGTTATACGGTAACCTTTTATATAAGTATAGGAGTAGTATTACTATATTATTTTATAACCGGAGATATAAGAGATATAACTTACCCAATTTTAATCACATCCATTATTTTTATAATCTTTTTATCAATACAATTTGTTAAGTTTTACAGTTTTAATATAAATATTAAAGACTCAATTAATTCAGAGAAAAATAAAATGTTTGAAGGAACTAATGAACAAAAGTATTTTTTAAGTATATTAAAAGATCTTCAAGAAGAATATTTAAAAGAGATTAGTAGAATGAGTTCAGATAGTAGTACTTATAAATATTTCATATCTCAATGGATACATAATATGAAAACACCAGTATCGATTATTAGTCTTGTCCTTCAAAAGGCGAAATATGAAAGAGAAAACTTAGAAGAAGAAAAAAATGATATGGATAAAGCTCTTGAGGAGATAGGCGAAGAGAATTCTAAGCTTCAAAATGGTCTAGAGCAACTATTAAACCTGCTTCGAATGGAGCAATTTGTTAAAGATTATGAGCCTGAGGAGGTAAATCTTTTAAACTCAATAAAGGAACTTATTAATTCAAAAAAATCCTTATTTATTTATAATAATGTATTTCCTCAAATTCAGTGTGAAGATGCTTCAATTACAGTACTTACTGATGAAAAGTGGAATAAGTTTTTAATTGAACAAATTATAAGCAATGCGGTTAAGTACTCAAGTGAAGAAGGAAAAAAGAAATTTATTAAATTTAAGATTGATAAATTTGATAATAAAGTGAAACTAGATGTGATTGATCAAGGAATAGGAATTTCCAAAATAGATTTAAATAGAGTTTTTGAACCTTTTTTTACAGGCGAAAATGGAAGGAAGTTTAAGGCGGCAACAGGTATTGGGCTTTATGTCTGCGACCAGCTTTCAAAAAACTTAAACCATAAATTGATGATTGAATCTGAAAAAGGGAAGGGTACTAAAGTATCAATAATCTATTATTTAAATGCCACAGGAGGAGTTGTAGATGGAGGTACTAAAAGCTAGTAATTTAATTAAAAATTATAGTGGCTTGTTTAATTATAATTCACAAAATATCATTAATGGATTAAATATAACCATTAATGAAGGTGAATTCACTGCTATCATGGGCTCTTCTGGGAGTGGTAAGACAACACTCTTAAATATGTTTAGTGGCGTGGATAAGCCTACAATTGGTGATGTCGAAATTATGGGATTAAACATATCAAAGCTAACTGACGATGAAAGAGCAGTTTTTAGAAGAGAAAATCTTGGAATGATTTTTCAAAACTTTAACCTCCTTGATGATTTAACCTTAAAGGAAAATGCAGCCTTGCCTTTAGTTATACAAGGGAAGAAAAGAGAAGAGATAGAAGGAAAGGTTGAGGAATTATTTAAACTTTTAAATATATATGATGTAAAAGATAAATATCCAACTAGTGTTTCAAAAGGACAAGGACAGAGAGCAGCTTGCTGTAGAGCTTTAATAACAAACCCTAAGATAATACTAGCAGATGAACCTACTGGAAATCTTGATTCTAAGGCAGCAAAAAAATTTATGAGCTATATGAAGCTTATAAATGAAGAAAAAAAGATAACTATACTACTTGCAACTCATGATTCCATTGCTGCTAGCTACTCCTCAAGAGTTATTTTTATTAAGGACGGAAACTTATTTGCTGAAATATATAATAAAGAGGACGATAAGAAGTTTCACAATAGAATCTTAGATTGCCTTGCAATAATGGGTGGTGAAGACTAGTGGATTATACTGGTATAGCAATGAAAAATTTAAGCAAGAATATAGGGAAATACACCACTTTTTTTATAGCTTGTATTTCTTCACTAGCCTTAAATTTTATCCATTCAACCTTAGTTTATAATGATATAGTTTTGATTTCTAAGAATAATGTATTAATAATGATATTAAAGTTATCTATGGTAATTATAATTGGTATGCTTAGTTATTTCTTAATATATGCATACATAAATTATATGAAACTTAGAGAAAAAGAGTTTAGACTTTTAATGCTTATTGGAATGACAAAAAAAGAACTTTTTAGAGTGCTTTTATTAGAAAATGCAATTTTGCTTTTGATCTGCTTAATTTTTGGAATATTTCTTGGTGCAGTGTTTTCAAAAATATTTTTTATGAGCCTTCTAAAATATCTTGGATTAAACAGTATTAATCTAAAGTTGATTAAAATTAATTATATTTCAATCATATCCTTTGGAGTTATTCTTTATGTGATTATTGGTAGGATGGCTAAAAAAGTATTAACTGATATTACTACCTTAGAAAAAAGTCAAAGTGAAAAATTAAAGCTTAAAGTTAAAAATATAGGGAAAATAGTTTCTCTTATTGCATTGATTATACTTAACCTTTGGTTATGGATTTATAGCTCTTCTAATAAGAATTATATACCAGCTAGTAAATGGGTAAATTGTGTAACCTTTTTATATATACTTGTTTTTTATGTAAGTAAGCTAATCCTTAATTTATTTAATAAAAAGAAGTATTTCTACAATGGTAAATTGTTATCCTTTCAGGCAACTATAAAAAATCTTTATAAAGGAGATACCTTTTTATTTAGAATAACCTTTTTCAGCTTTCTTTTTATAACGATTAATAGCATCTATAAAATTTATATCCATGATACTGCAAAGGTGAGTTTAAACGAAATAAAAATCATAAACTTAATAGATTCCTTTACTAATATAACTTTCTTTTTTATATTAGCAAGTATATTATATTTTAAGTCTCAAATTGAATTAGAGTATATGAAAAATTACTTTTCTAGATTATATTTAGTTGGACTTACAAAAAACGAACTAAGGGCTGCAGCTAAAAGATTACTTACAAGTATATTTTTTACCAGCTGTACTTTAAATTGTTTTATGACAATTTTTTATTTATTATGGGTTAGATTAGAGCTCAGGTATTTTAAATCCAATCTAGTACTTCTTTTGTTATCTTATATTTTTAATTTTATTGCTTACTCAAAAGCTAGAGATAAATATGATTTAATTATTGATGCTTTATAGAAAGTTAACCAATTATTAGCAAAGTTGAAATAATATGTTCATACTTGTGTTTTATAATAATAACTGTAGTAGTAATGATATTACAGATCCCTAACTTCTATCAGTTGAATTAAAAATTCAGCTGATTTTTTTGTCTTTATTTATAATATAAAATTAATAAAGATATTTGTCTGAATTTAAAGACTGCTATTAAGAAGACTTTTTGAAAATATTGTGATTTTTATGATTTCACTATTGATGATATTTCTTGATTGTTATAAAATTACAATGTTGCCCTAAAATAAGCTCCTTATATATATAATATAAATAAGAATGGAGGGATAGAAGGTTGATAGAATTAAAAAATATCTCTAAATCTTTTAAGGTCTTTAGACGTAATCCTGGGTTTAGTAAAGCCTTAAAATCGCTTTTTAGAAGAGAGTACGATTTAGTAAATGCCCTTGAAGATATTTCTTTCAATATATCTGAAGGAGAGATGGTTGCTTATATAGGACCTAATGGTGCTGGTAAGAGTACTACAATTAAGATAATGAGTGGTATATTAAATCCTGATAGTGGAAGTTGTGTTATAAATGGAAAGGTTCCTTGGAAAAATAGGGTTGAGTATGTGAAAGACATAGGTGTGGTTTTTGGGCAGAGATCTCAGTTATGGTGGGATGTACCTGTAGTTGATTCCTTTGAACTCTTAAAGGATATATATAAAATTCCATATGGCGAGTATAAAAGTAATAAAGATATGCTTACAGAACTTTTAGATCTTAAAGATATAATCAAAACTCCAACCAGGCAGCTAAGCCTAGGCCAAAGAATGCGCTGTGAGATAGCAGCATCACTTCTTCATAGCCCCAAGATATTATTTCTAGATGAGCCAACCATAGGTTTGGACGCAGTTTCAAAAATCGCAGTAAGAGATTTCATAAAAGAAATAAATAAAGAAAAGAAGACTACCGTTATACTAACTACCCATGATACTCAGGATATTGAGGCTTTAACTAAAAGAATGATACTTATAGGGAAAGGGCGAGTTCTTTTAGACGGAAAGCTTCAGGATTTAAAAGATAGATTTAATAATGACGGAGAACTTAATATAGATGAAGTTGTAGTTAAGATGTACAAGGAGTACAACATATGAGAGGATATATATCTTTCTTTAGGATAAGGTTTATAAACGGATTACAGTATAGATCAGCAGCTTTTGCAGGAATTATAACTCAGTTTGCCTGGGGCTTAATGTATATAATGCTATATCAAGCCTTCTACAGAAGTGGTGCCAAAAACCTACCTATGAATTTTACTCAGCTTTCAAGTTATATATGGTTGCAGCAAGCCTTTCTAGCTCTATTTATGACTTGGTTTCTTGAAAATGATATATTCGATCTAATAACTAGTGGAAATGTTGCGTATGAACTAGTGAGACCGCTAGATTTATATAATCTCTGGTTTAGTAGAAGCTGTGCTAATAGATTATCAAAAGCTATACTTAGGTGTTTTCCGATTATCATTTTTGCTATGATTTTACCTGAACCATATAGATTTCATTTACCAGTTTCAATTATTTCAGGAGTACTATTTATTATATCTATGTTAGTTGCTTTTTTATTAGTAGTAGCATACTGCATGCTCATATATATTTTTACCATGTATACTGTATCTCCTATGGGAATTAGGATGGTTTTAGTGATGCTGGCTGATTTTCTTTCAGGTGGTTTAGTTCCGTTGCCCCTTCTTCCAGATTGGTTTACAAAGTATATAAATTTTTTACCCTTTGCATCTATGCAAAACACTCCTTTTAGAATATATAGTGGTAGTGTTTCAGCAGTTGATGCCATATACAGACTAATACTTCAGCTTATTTGGCTTACAGTGCTTGTTGGATCAGGAAAGCTAATGATCAATAAAGCATTAAAAAACGTAGTAGTTCAAGGAGGGTAGAGAAATGAAATTATATTATAAGTATTTTTTAATGCATTTAAAGTCTGTGATGCAGTATAAGACCTCTTTCTTCTTAACAACTATAGGTCAAGGAATGGCTACTTTCTTTTCATTTCTAAGTATGTATTTTCTTTTTGATAGGTTTGGAAATATTGAAGGATATACTTTTAAAGAAGTGCTTTTATGCTTTAGCACTATATTCATGTCTTATTCTTTAGCAGAGTGTTTTGCAAGAGGTTTTGATTCTTTTTCTTCAATAATTTCTAATGGTGAATTTGATAGAATAATGGTTAGACCAAGAAATGAGATCCTGCAAGTGTTAGGTTCAAGAATTGAGTTTACTAGAGTAGGGAGACTTATACAAGCGATAGCGGTATTTTCATATGCTATTATAAGTGGTGCAGTTCACTGGGATGCATCTAAGATAATTACAATAATATTGATGGTTCTAGGGGGAGTGTGTATATTCTCAGGGCTTTTTATGATATATGCAGCTATATGTTTTTTTACTTTAGAAGGACTTGAAATTATGAATATACTTACTGATGGAGGAAGAGAATTAGCACAGTATCCACTTAATATTTATAATAAGTGGGTGATTAAGTTCTTTACTTTTATAGTTCCATTAGCATTTATCAATTACTATCCGTTTCTATATATCATAGGAAAATCCAAAGGACATGAAATTTTATATATGATTTCCCCTTTGACTGCTACTTTATTTTGGATTCCGAGCTATATGTTATGGAAATTTGGAGTTAAACACTATAAATCCACTGGATCATAACTTATGGTTTTTGTGCACAGCAAGTGTGGATTATAAGTTGTAAAAGAGTATTTTTTTGTGATAATTTTATAAATTAAAGGTATATAGTTTTATGGACTTAAGTTTATTTAAAACAGGTATTAATAAATTTATATTGAGATAAGACCATGCATATATAGGAAAATAATATTCCTAATAGGTGTGGTTTTATTTTTTATGCACATTTCTAGTGTGTATTGTAATAACAAATCTCTTATTGCTTTTAAAAATAAAATGAGTATTAGTAATAGGGTAATTCATATACAATAATTTACCATAAATATTTGTCTATTATAAGGATAAACTAAAAGTAATATTCAGGTAGGAGGCGATATCATGGACCTTCAAAATACCATTAACCAGTTGAAAGAGAGACTAGGACATCCAGAAGAGTTTATCACGAAGAAACTCTTGCTAGGAAAGCAGAATATGATTGAAGCGTATCTACTATATCTTACTGGAACTGTGGATAAAAATATAATAGATAGAGATATATTAAATCCATTATTACTTCACATTAATGAGGATATCTCTAGCAATAACAATATAGAAGATTATATAGCAAGTAGATATATAGTAGTTAGTAGCACAGCTATAGAAACTGATATAAACAATGTAGTAAATGGAATAAAAAGAGGTAAATCAGTATTGATATTAGTAAACTCAAGCAAGTTTTTAATGATTGATACTGTCTCAGAGAAATATAGAGATATACAAGAGCCTCCTAATGAGACATCTTTAAATGGACCAAGAGATGGATTTGTTGAAAGTGCTCAAACTAATATATCTATTATAAAGAGAAGAATTAAAGACAAGCATCTAAAGACTGAAATGTTTACTTTAGGAAGAAGAGGGCAAACTGATTTAACGATTGTGTATATAGATGATATTGTTGATAAAGAGTATTTAGAAAGACTAAGAAAAAAGATAACAGATATAGATGTAGATTATATGTCAGCTAATGGGATTATGGAGCAGTTTATAGAGGATCGTACTTTCAGCATCTTTCCACAAACATTTGGTTCTGAAAGACCAGATATAATTCAATCTCACATAATGGAAGGGAGAATTGCTTTTATATTAGATGGTACTCCATATATCACTACTTACCCTACTACTTTTATAGAGTTCTTTCAAACCCCTGAAGACTATTACGGTAGGACTTTGATTTCAAGCTTTGTAAGATTGTTAAGATTTGGGGCTGCGTTTGTGGTTATAACCTTTCCTGCTATTTATATAACCTTAATAAAATTTAATGCAGAAATGATACCTTTAAAGTTTATAAAGACTTTAGTTGAATCAAGAAGAGACTTGGCACTTACTCCTTTTATGTCTATGGTTGCGATGCAAATAACTATTGAACTACTTAGAGAAGGTGGACTTAGACTACCAACCAAGATAGGGCAGACCTTAAGCGTAGTTGGAGGTATTATTATCGGAGATGCAGCTCTTAAGGCAAAGTTTGTGAGTTCTGCAACTCTCCTAGTAGCTGGAACTACTACAATAGCATCTTTTGCTATCTCAAATTATAAGATGACCCTTGCAATTAGGTTGATATCTTATCCTATGACAATAATGGCAAATTGGTTAGGAGTGCTTGGAATAGCGGTTGGGTGGTATTTCCTTCTAGCTTATTTATGCACCTTAGAAAACCTAGGTGTTCCATATTTTACTTTTTATAAAAAGGATATAAAAGATACTTTAATAAGAGCGCCACATACTAAGTTAAATGAAAGGCCTCAATCTATTCCAAATAATAATTCTATAAGAGAAGGTAAGGTAGGAAGTGAAGATAGTGAATAAAGAGCGAGGTGCATTTTTAACTCCTAGTGAGTTTATTCTAACCTTAGTATCATCAATGCTCGGAGTAGGTATATTATATATTCCAAATGGCCTGATAAAATACGCAAAGCAGGATGCATGGATAAGCTGCATAATTGGAGCTGTCTATCCAATATATATGCTGCTAATTGCAAAGTATCTAAGCAGTAAGTTCCCAGAAGATAACATATTGAATATAAGCAAAAAATGCTTTGGTAGGTTCTTTGGAACCATATTTAATATTTTATTTGTTTCTTACTTCTTATTTATACTTAGCTCAGAGATGGCTGGTTTCGCCAATGTATTCAAAACCTATGTTACTAATTTTCTAAATCTTTTTAAGATAATATCTATATCTTTACTGGCTACAGCTTATATAGCTTACAAGGGGATAAAACCTATGGGAAGATTAAATGTAGTTTTATTCTATCTAACAGCTATTTTGATATTAATTCCATCTGGGTCTTTGGTAAATGGAACAATACTTAATATTATGCCAATATTTAAAGTGAAAATAATGGATCTTTTAAAAGCATCAAGAGAAACAGCTTTCTTTTATACAGGATTTGAAGTTGTTTTTCTTATATATCCGTTTTTGAGGAAGAAAGAGGGATTTCTTAAATATGGACTTATAAGCATAATATTTTTAATGCTTCTTTATGTATGGACGGTATTTCTTACAATATGTTATTTGGGTATAGAGATATCACCTAAATATCTATGGCCTGTATTAGGCTTAACTGATGCAATAAATATACCAGTTGTAAACAGCTTCAGATTTATATTTATGTCTTTGTGGGCTCTTATAATACTTAAGTGTATGTCAACTTATTACTATTCTATAATACAGGGAACAAGTCAAATAATAACTAAAGTGTCTAAGGAGAGAATCACAGTAGTGCTGTATCCTATAATTTTAGGGTTGGCATTGTTATACGGAAACACCACTGAGAGAAGAGAAATTACAGGTAAACTTATACCTATATATGTTTTATTTAATTTGTTTTTTATAACTATAACAGCATTTGCAGTGAAAATGAAACGATTGGATGTGAGGGAAAAGAGGGAGTGTAAATGAAGAAAGGTAAAATATTTGTTGGCATAGTTAGCTCTATAATAATTATAATGTCTTTTATAAACTCTAGAGGAGAACTAGTGGAGAACCTAGAACTTCCAGTGGGGTTAGGTGCTGATATAGATAGAAGTTCTGGACAACTTCAGTATAGTGTACCACTTCTAACTTATTCAATTGGAGGAAGTGAGGAGCTAACTAAGAAGATCTTAGTTGGAAAAGGTGCTACTCTTGGTCAAACTAGAGAGAGTAGACAGTTGCAGTCCGATAAAAAGCTTACCTTAGGAGTAATGCGTGTTTATGCATTTAGTGAAGAAACAGCAAGATATGGTCTAAGAGAATGGATTGATATAAACTTCAATAATGCTTTTTTTAATGATAGGGTTATTTGTATAGTGTGTAAAGGAACAGCAGAAGAATTATTTAATTTCGACATACCAGGTTATAAAAGTTCAGTAGAGTACATTGAGAATATGGTTAAAAATCTTAAGGAGTACAACTTCTTTAAAATGCAGTATTCACTTAATGATCTTATAGTAAGAGTGGATGCTGAAGGTAGAAATGCACTGTTACCATATATTGAAACCTGTGGAGATAAGGTGAAAGTCACAGGACTTGCCATATTTAAAGATGATAAGATGATAGGTAAAGCTGATATCAGAGAAACCAGAATGATTAATATGTTAAAAGAAAATAATGTTAAAGGAGTACTTACTCTACAAAAAAGTGCAGATGAATATGTAAATATGATGGCTAACACAAATAGAAAAATTAAATGCACCAAAGAAGGGGGAAAGTATAAATTCATAATCAATTTGAACATAAAAGGTGAGATTATGTCAAATGAGGTTTATAAAAAAATGTATGAAAAGGAGAAAAACATAAAACTGTTTGAGAAGGATATGAAAGCTTTAATAGAAAAACAATCTAATGACTTAATTAATGATATAAAAAGTAAGTATCAAGCAGATATCTTAGACTTGGGGAGAGTAGCTGCTTCTAAGTATGGAAGAGATAATGGTAATGATTGGGATAAGATTGTAACACAATCGGAAGTTGTAGTTAATGTAAAAGTAAAATTGACTGGACTCGGCAGAGGGGATTATTAAAGATGTACCAGTTCGAACATAAATCTATTTTTAAAACTCTCACGGCTTCTGGTGAGAGAATTTAAAAATATAAATTTTATTACGAAGTGGTACATCAATAAGACAAAAGAAGGAAATAAAAGATATGACTAAACTAAGTAATCATCAGTTGTTTACGCTTATGTTTATATTCGAAATAGGAAGTACTACGATTTTTGCATTAGGAATCGGAGCAAAACAGGATGCATGGATTGTTATACTTATAGCACTTATAATAGGTTTAGTTTATATGTGGATTTATACAGAAATACAGAGTAAGTTTCCAGATAAAAATTATGTAGAAATAATAAAATTGATATTAGGAAATAAGCTGGGGATAATAGTGTCAATAATGTATATTTCCCCATTCTTCAGGCATGCATCACGTAATGCAAGGGAATTTGGAGAGTTAATAATTATAACATTACTTCCGGAAACACCCTTAATAATAATAGTTTTTTTATTTATAGCTATTAGTATATTTATAATTCTTAAAGGTGTAGATACAATGGCTAGATTAGCTGAGATATTTTTCTATGTGATTATGTTCTTTATGTTATTTATATATATTTTTACATATATATCTGGGAATGTGGATTTTAAGGAACTATTGCCGGTTTTAGGAGATGGGATTAAGCCGGTTTTGAAGGAATTACCCCCAATAATAATGTTTCCTTTTGGAGAGACCTATGTGTTCTTTATGTATTGGAGTTATGCTATAGAGAAGGATAAAGTGAGAAAAACAGGAATGAAGGTTATATTTTATTCAGGATTGCTATTATGCGGCTCTGTTATGATGGATATTTGTGTAATGGGGGCTGGATATACATCTATCGCTACAATACCTTTTATTGAGGCAATAAAGCTTATAAATATAGAAGGTATCATAACAAATATTGATGCAATAGGAGTAGTTCTAATCTTCATAGGCGGTTTTTTTAAAATGACTATCTATTTAAACGCTATAAACAACATAATCTGTATCATTTTTAAGATTAAAAATCGAAGAGTTCCTTTAATTTTACTAGGTTGTTATCAGTTGTGGTTTGTACTTACTTTTGAGCCTAATTATGCATATCATAAGTGGCTCACTAGTTTTGAAACTACATACTTCATGCTTATATACTCCAATATAATTCCATTAATATTATTACTAGTTTATTGGATAAAGCAAAAACGGATCGAGTTCAATTAAGAAAATGATATAAGGATTGTAAAAGTAATACTTGGTTATTATAAGGAGAAGAGATGTATTTTTTGGATAAGTTGATAAAGTTTTTTGAGGGAAGAGACTGGTATATAACTTTTTTTACAATTGCAACTTGGATTTTATTGTTGTTATTAGTTATTTACACAATTGCAGAATTGATTCTCTTAATCTTTAAGGTTAAGTATAAAGATGAGAGTTTCATACTTGAAGTAAAACAGTTAAAGTGTAAAAAAAGTGATAAATGAGTAAAGTTTATAGTATAGAGTGATTGTTATTTCAGTAAAATCATCACTAATAGTTAGTAAGGTATTAATTTACTTTTCAATGTTAAAATAAGGAGTAAATTTATGTTTAAACAAATTGCAAGGGTTATTAAAGGTAACCTAAAAACTCACTTTATGCAAAGTGAAGAGGTATATGATATGCCTCCGTCTAAAGATCAAGCTAGTGAAAGCGATAAGACTAAATTATCCAACAGTCTAACGGATAATTTAAATAATTTAAAGAATATATTAGGAGATAGTTCAGATATTATATATAGACAATTTTCATTTGGAGATAATGGGCAATTTAATGCGGCAGTAATCTATGTTGAAGGACTTAATGAGAATTTTATTATAAATGATACAATAATGAAAACATTTATGTATGACAGTAAGATTGCCAACATGAAAAATATACAGCTAAATATAGATTTTATAGAGAAAAATATGATTTCAGTGGCTCACTTAAAGAGAACAAGTTTTGTAGAAGAAATAGTTGATGCGTGCTTGTCTGGAGAAACCGTATTTATCCTAGATACTTCATCGGAAGCTCTCATGATTCATTCGGAAGGCTGGGAAAATCGTGGGGTAGAAGAATCAAAGACTGAGGCCGTAGTAAGAGGACCAAGAGAAGGATTTACAGAAAGTATTGCTACAAATATGGCTTTGTTAAGACGTAGAATAAAAAGCCCTAACCTAATGTTTGAATTAAGAAGGATAGGAAAGCAAACTAGAACTAGCGTATGTATAGCGTATTTGAAGGATATTGTGGATCAAAATTTAGTAGAGGAAGTAAAGAAAAGACTTAGTGGGATAGATATTGATGCAATTTTAGAGTCAGGATATATAGAACAATTGATAGAAGATAAGCCAAAGACTATTTTTCCAACAATAGGAAATTCGGAGAAGTCAGATACTGCTGCTGCGAAGATATTGGAAGGTAGGGTGTGCATTTTGGTAGATGGAACTCCATTTGTGCTTACCGTACCAATGTTATTTGTTGAAGGATTTCAAAGTGCTGAAGACTATTACTCTAGGCCTTATATGGCAACAATGTTAAGAATGCTAAGATATGCGTGCTTTTACATAAGTATTTTTGCTCCGGTAAGTTATGTGGTGCTATCTACCTTTCACCAGGAGCTGATTCCAACAACTCTTTTGTTTACTATGGCAGCAGGAAGAGAGGGAGTACCTTTTCCAGCTGCGGTAGAAGCGGGACTTATGATAATAACCTTTGAAATTTTAAGAGAAGCTGGTGTAAGGCTACCTAGACCTGTAGGTCAGGCCGTTAGTATAGTTGGAGCTTTAGTAATTGGAGAAGCGGCTGTAACTGCTGGACTTGTTGGGGGATTGTTAGTAATAGTTATAGCTCTTACTGCAGTGTCAAGTTTTGTAATTCCTGTGTATACAGATGTTGTTTCTATACTGAGAGTTATATTTTTGATATTAGGTGCAGTTCTGGGCATATTTGGAATAGGAATAGGTATACTGATAGTATTTGCACATGCAGTATCGTTAAAGTCTTTTGGTGCTCCATATTTCTCCCCACTTGCTCCAAGGGTTAAAGATGATATTAAAGATACTTTCATAAGGGAACCTATCTATAAGATGAATAAGAGACCCAAGGAAATTGGCTCTAAAAATGTTTTTAGGCAGGGGAAAAATATGAAACCTCAATTTAATGATAAAAAAGATAACTGATTTAGACATTTGTTTTATGCAGAGGTGAAGTTATGAAGTATGTGAAAAATTTAATCATTTTATTCATATGTATCTTACTGTCACTGAGTCTTACCGCTTGTTGGAGTTCGATAGAATTAAATAAGATGGGAATTGTTACTGGTATTGCACTTAGTAGATATAGTAAAGAAGAAGACTTAAATATAATAGCACAGGTGGGGGTGCCACGGCCTGAGAAATCTAGTTCAGGGGTTGGGGGGAACGAAGAGTATGTAAACATTAAACAAAAAGGTAATACAGTGGCGGTAGCTCTAAGAAATATAAGCAGAGAATATAATAGAACGCTTTTTTTTGCTCACAACCAGGTGGTTGTATTTGGAAGAGACTTAGCGCATCAGGGGATAGGAGAACAAATAGATTTTTTTCTGAGAAATAGAGAAACGCGCCCGCTGACCTGGATGTTAGTAAGCAATGATGATATAGATAATATATTAGAAAATAATACAAGAGTTAAGGAGAACCCTGGTATTAGTATTGGAAAGCTAATAAAGAACGAAGAGAATGTTTCCCAGCTCCCTATAGTAACTTTTAGAGATTTTACTTCTAAATTAATGAGCAAAACCACTGCGCCGGTAATGCCAATAATTGAACTAAAGACGAATGAGGATAAGAGTAAAACACCATTTATTGCAAAAACTGCAGTTTTTGCAAAAGATAAGATGATAGGGGAGCTTAATGAGGCTGAATCCATGGGATTATTGTGGGGAACAAATAAGATAAAGAGAGCAACTATTTCAGTAAAGTCTCCTGATGAAAATGAAAAAGTAACTATACGAATAAATAGAGCTAAATCTAAGTTAAAGCCTAGAATACAAGGTGATACCATTTATATGAGTTTAGAGGTACATACTGAAGGCGATATAATGGAGCAGACCACTTCAAAGGACTTATCAGATCCCCAAATAATTAAGGTTATAGAGGATACTGCTAGTAAGCAGATAGAAAAAGAAGTTATAAATGCGTTTAGTAAATCGAAAGAATTAGGCGCTGATATCTTTGGATTTGGAGATACTATATATAAATATAAACCTAAGGTGTGGAAACAAATTGAAACGAAGTGGGATAAAGAATTACAGAGCATAAGGTTTGAGGTTAAGGTAGATGCTAGAGTAAGAAGAATGGGAAAGATTACAAAGCCGGCAACTTTTGAAGGAAAGTAGTTATTACATATTATAAGGAGAGATCATGGTTTTAGTAGCAGTATTTTTTATTTCAATAATACTTATTGAGGTACCAGAGATGTTAAAAGAAAGAAGATTTAAAGAGTTAAGGATTTTCTCAATATTAACCTTTTTAGGTCTGATTCTTTGGATATTTTATGTTCTAAGAATTTCTATTTTTAATCCAGCAAAGATAATAGAATATATAGTAAAGGATACACTGCACATTAGTTATAAATAGATGAAGTGATGTTTTTAGGAGTAGATATATCTATGAAAATAGAAAAGGGTGTTATATCAAGTACACAATTAATGTTTTTAATAATTGGACTAATTCAAGGCTCAACATTGACCATAGCATTTGTAAATGAGTCAACAGAACAGAATACTTGGATAGCTGTAGTTGTGAGTTTTATTATCATGTGCTTCTTATTATTGATCTATAATAAACTGTTTGATAAGTTTCCAGAAAAAAACATAATCGAAATAAATGATATTATTTATGGTAAATATTTGGGGAAGATCATATCAGTTATTTACATATATTACTTCTGGCTTGTGATACCATCAAATATACGAATTTTAGGTGATTTTTTTAACAGTTTTCTTATGCAGGAAACTGACATATTAGTATTTATTATTGTTATTGGAGTAGCTTGTATTTATGTAGTTAGAAAAGGGCTAGAAGTAATTGCAAATATGGTTCCAATGTTTGCTGTAATCACCATTATAGTTGCAGTATCTTTATCAATTATGTTAGTAAATGAAATGGATGTAAAGAACCTCATGCCTTTCTTGCAACTAAAAGCCATAGAATTTATTCAAGGAGTGAATATAATTGTAGCAATTCCTTTTGGTGAACTTATAGTTTTTTTTATGTTTTATCCTAGTGTGAAAGATAAAAATAATATAAGAAGATACTCATTTTGGGGCTTTTATATAGGTGCAGGTACTCTACTACTTGTAAGTTTAAGAAACATACTTGTGCTGGGGAGTATAGGAGGACTACAAGTTCAAGCTTCGTACCAAGTAGCTAAGATAATAAATATTGGAGAGATTATAACCAGGATGGAGGTTTTAATTGCAGCTCTTTTATTAACAAATGTTTTTATAAAAATTGCTATATTTTGTTATGCAACTTCATTAAGTATAGCTCAAATCTTTAATATGGGTACTTATAAACATGTTGTTTCTCCCATAATGATATTAAGTATGTTATTTTCTGTAACTATGTTTGATTCTACTATGCGAGAGTACGAGTTTGCAGCTAATTTATATCCGATATTTGGGCTGATCCCTCAAGTGGTATTTCCAATAATATCCTTAATAATAGCGAAGGCTAAAAATGTTAAGGTAGAAAAGTTTAGTTAATAGCATTTACAAATGGAAGTATTAGGGTTATAATCATCTTGTAAAACTAGTAAAAACTAAATAAACCAGATATTTGCTGGGGGTGCCTCAAGGCTGAGAGGGATAGTTTATCCTAACTCCATGAACCTGATATGGTTAGAACCATCGTAGGGAAGCAAAGGCTTTATTCGTATATAAGCTTGCTTTTGGCAAGTTTTTTTATTTGGATAAATATGCTTTTAAGCAGTCTTTTGTATTCTTTACAATTGACTGCTTTTTTGTTTTCTTTATCAAGAAATACTATTTTTAATTTAAATATATTTTCTAAACTGTCAAAGAGTGCATTGTGATAATTTGAGAATGAACATTTTATCTAGAAGTAGTTTTGGAATATCTTGTTGTATAAGGTTCTAAAAGAAAAAGTGTAATAACTTATTAATTAACTTAAACAAATTATATTTAAGGAGAGATTATTTTATGAATTACACAACACAAATGGATGCTGCTAATAAAGGAATCATAACTAAGGAGATGGAGGTAGTTGCTGAAAAGGAAAAGATAGACGTAGAGGTACTAAGAGAGCTTATCGCTGAAGGTAAAGTAGTTATTCCAGCTAACAAAAACCATAAATCTTTAAGTGCTGAAGGAGTAGGAGAAGGACTTCGTACAAAGATAAATGTAAATCTAGGGATATCAAAGGATTGTTGTGACCTTGATGTTGAATTGGAAAAAGTAAGAACTGCAATAAATATGAAGGCTGAAGCAATAATGGATTTATCTAACTATGGAAAAACTGAACACCTAAGAAAAAGGATTGTGGATATGTCAACTGCAATGCTTGGAACAGTTCCAATGTATGATGCTATAGGTTTCTATGATAAGGATCTTAAGGACATAACTGTGGATGAATTTTTTAGAGTAGTGGAAAAACATGGAGAAGATGGAGTGGATTTTGTCACAATTCACGCTGGACTAAACAAAGAAACGGCTAAGATAGTAAAAAATAATCCTAGACTCACAAACATAGTTTCAAGAGGAGGATCATTACTTTTTGCTTGGATGGAGCTTAACAAAGCTGAAAATCCTTTTTATGAGTATTACGACAGGCTTCTAGATATTTGCGAAAAATATGATATTACGATTTCTTTAGGGGATGCTTGTAGACCAGGATCTATAAAGGATGCTACGGATCCAGCACAAATAAAGGAACTGATTACTTTAGGAGAACTTACAAAGCGAGCTTGGGAAAGAAATGTACAAGTTATGATTGAAGGACCTGGACATATGCCTCTAAATGAAATACAAGCTAATATGCTTTTAGAAAAAAAATTATGTCATGGAGCACCTTTCTATGTACTTGGACCTTTAGTAACAGATGTAGCTCCAGGTTATGACCATATAACTTCTGCTATAGGTGGAGCAATTGCTGCTTCTAGTGGTGCAGACTTCTTGTGTTATGTAACTCCTGCGGAACATTTAAGATTGCCTACATTAGAAGATATGAAAGAAGGAATAATAGCAGCGAAGATAGCAGCTCATGCTGGAGATATTGCAAAAGGAGTAAAAGGTGCGATGGATTGGGACAATGCAATGAGTAAGGCAAGAGCAGATCTAGACTGGGAGAAAATGTTTGAGCTTTCTATTGATGAGGAAAAAGCAAGAAGATACAGAAAAGAATCCTCACCTGAAAATCCAGACAGCTGTACAATGTGCGGAAAGATGTGTTCCATGAGAACCATGAAGAAGATATTAAATAATGAAGATTTGAATATTTAAAAGAAATATGCTTCTTAATGATGAACATAGTAATATTCAAAATGGCTATAACCGTTGATATTGCTATATATTTATATGATTTTATAAATATAAGAATTTATAAATATTTAATTGAAGCTATATAAGCTCTAATAAGTTTTATTCATAAAAGTATTGAAGCAAAGACTCTTTAATATATTAATTGGTGAATCAAATTAAATAAAACTTATCGTAAATTAGGTTTATGAACTTTTAATATAAAAATTAAAATTTGGAGGTGTTATTAATGATATTAAATGGAGAACAGAGAGAGTTTAGAGCAAACATAACAGTATCGGAGCTTTTAGATGAACTAAAGATAAATTCAGATAAAGTTGTCGTAGAAGTGGATAGAGTAATTCTTGATAAAAATGAATACGCAGTTAAAAACTTAAGTTCTGAATCTGAGGTGGAATTAATAAGGTTTGTAGGAGGCGGCTAAAATGAAGATATATGTAAATGAGGTAATTAGGGAAGTTTCAGATGATAGTACAGCCTATTCCATAAGAGAGGTCTTTAAAGCAGATGCAGATATCTTGATATATAACTCCTTTCCATTAAAGCAAGATATAAAAGTTAAGGAATTTGATAAGATTGTTTTAATAAAAAGAGGAGAGATGCCTTCGAAAGAAGAGCTAGAGGCTCTTATGGTCGCAAGACATACTCCTTTCGTTCATGAAGAACTTAAAAAAGCTAAGGTTGGGATTGCTGGACTTGGAGGTCTTGGTTCAAATGCAGCGGTGTCTTTAGCAAGAATGGGGATCGGGAGTCTTCTGCTTATTGATTATGACATAGTTGAACCAAGCAATCTAAATAGACAATATTATTTCGTAAGACATATTGGTATGAAAAAAACTGAAGCAATGAAGGATATAATAAGAGATTGCAATCCTTTCGTTGAGGTTGAAGTAATAGATATGAAACTTGATGAAAATAATATAAAAGATGTATTCAAAGACGTAGATATAATAATCGAAGCTTTTGATGATCCTACTGCAAAGGCAACTATAGTGAGAACAGTGTTAAGTTCAATGAAAGACAAAAAGATTATAGCAGCTTCTGGGGTTTCTGGGTTTTATAGCAGTAATACAGTTGTAACTAGAAAATTAAAGGACAACCTGTATATGGTAGGAGACTTAGAGACAGAGGCAGGAATAGGTTGTGGGCTTATGGCTTCAAGAGTTGCAGTTGCAGCTAATCATGAAGCAAACGCAGCAGTAAGAATTATTTTAGGGGAGGAAATATAATGGAAGATTTATTAAATATATGTGGAGTAGAACTTAAAAGCAGACTTTTTGTGGGGACTGGGAAGTACGGTTCAAATAAAATAATACCAGATATAATAAAAGCTAGTGGAACTCAAGTTGTCACTGCTGCCTTAAGAAGAGTTAACTTTAGTGATGAGGAAGAAAATATACTAAGTTATATAAATAATTGTGTTATAATGCCTAACACTTCAGGTGCAAGAAATGCTGAAGAGGCAATAAGGCTTGCTAGAATAGCAAAAGCTGCAGGCTGTGGCAACTGGGTTAAGATTGAGATTATGTCAGATAATAAATATTTACTTCCAGATAATTATGAAACTATAAAGGCTACAGAAGTTCTAGCTAAAGAAGGTTTTATAGTGCTGCCATATATGAATCCAGATATTATGGATGCTAGAAGAATGGTAAATGCAGGAGCGGCTGCTGTAATGCCTCTTGGAGCACCTATAGGAAGCAACAGAGGAATTAGAACAAAGGAAATGATACAAATACTTATTGATGAGATAAAAGTTCCAATCGTAGTAGATGCAGGAATCGGTAAGCCATCAGATGCTGCAGAAGCTATGGAAATGGGAGCTGAAGCTGTACTTATAAACACTGCGCTTGCGACAGCAGGAGATCCAGTACTTATGGCTGAAGCTTTTAAACTTGCAGTTGAAGGTGGAAGAAAAGGTTATTTAGCTAAGTTAGGTGCGGAGAGACCTATGGCTGAAGCATCATCACCATTGACTGGATTTTTAAGATAGGAAGTGAAATAAATGAGTTTTTACGATATAGCTAAGGAAGTCCAAGATTATAATTTTGATAACTTTCTTAACAACGTAACTGAAGATAGAATAGCACATATATTAAAGAAAGATAGGATAAGTAAAGAAGATTTTCTAAGCTTGCTATCACCAGTGGCAGAAAAATTCTTAGAGCCTATGGCACAAAAAGCACATAATCTTACTATGAGCAATTTTGGAAAATCAGTAGTTTTGTATACTCCACTATATATTTCAAACTACTGTGTTAATAGATGTGCTTATTGCAGCTATAACTTAGATAATAGTATAAATAGGCAAAAGCTTACTATGGATGAAATAGAGAAAGAGTGTAAAATTATATATGAAAGTGGACTTAGGCATGTTATCCTTCTTACTGGTGAGTCTAGATTTCATAGTCCAGTATCTTACATAAAGGATGCTGTTAAGATAATGAAAAAGTATTTTAACTCAATAGCAATAGAGATATATCCTTTGGAAGAAGCTGAATATAGAGAACTTGTAGAAGCAGGAGTAGATGCACTTACCATATATCAAGAAACATATGATATGGAGGTTTATGATAAGATACATCTTGGAGGTCCTAAAAAAGATTATAGATTTAGATTAGAAACACCAGAGAGAGCTTGCAAGGCAGGTATAAGAGGAATTGGTGTTGGTGCATTGTATGGACTCACTGACTGGAGAAAGGAAGCTTATCTTTCTGGACTTCATGCAAAATATATTGAAGATAATTTCCCTCATATGGAGATGAATATCTCTATTCCGAGAATAAGGCCTCATGCAGGAAGCTTCACTGACTTACAAGAGATTAGTGATAGAAACTTAGTTCAGATAATGCTTGCTTCTAAGTTATTCCTCCCTAGAGCTGGAATAAATATGACAACTAGAGAAAGTGCAGAGTTTAGAGATAACCTTATTCCATTAGGGGTAACAAAGATGTCTGCTGGGGTGTCCACGGAAATAGGAGGACATACCAAGGAGAAGGAAAGTAAAGGTGATGGACAGTTTGAAATCTCTGACACAAGAACAGTAGAAGAGATAAAAAACATGCTTTCATCAAAAGGATACTGTGCTGTTTTGAAGGATTGGGAATAAGTTTATGAATAAAGGAATTTATGTTATTACTAACAGAAAGTTAATTCAAGAAGGAACTCTTACAGAAATTATTGAAAGCGGTGTAAAAGGTGGAGCAGCAGCTATCATACTACGCGAAAAAGACCTAGATGCAGACTGTCTTATGGAAATTGCAATTAAACTAAAAGAAAAGGCGAAAAGCAATACATCATTATTCATAATTAATGGAAACTATGAAGTGGCAAAGCTTGCTCAGGCAGATGGATTACATTTAAGTTTCAATAATTTCATGAGTTTCCAGGAAGAATTTGATGGGATTTTAGGTGTCTCTGTACATTCTCTTGAGGAAGCTAAATTAGCAGAGCAAAATGGGGCAAACTACTTAATAGCTGGTCACATATTTGAAACCTCTTGTAAGGAAGGCTTAAAAGGAAGAGGATTAGATTTTTTAAAGAAAATATGTGAAAGTGTAAGAATACCTGTTATAGCTATAGGTGGAATAAGCGAACATAACATAAGCAATATAATGAACTGTGGTGCTTATGGTGCTGCAGTAATGTCATCTGTGATGCAAAGTAAAGATCCAGAAAATTATATATGTAGTTTAAGACATAAGTTGAATTTGTAGATAGTATAAATACCTTTAAATAAATTTTTAAAAATTGGTTTGAAGGTATTTATCTTTATAATATATATTTTGCAAGGTTTCTGATGTGAGTATAAAACAGGTTTAGAGATATGTATTCTATAAGTATGAAAATATACCATGAAAATGTATTAAATTAATGTTGATAATTGGGACAAGTTTTCAAGTATATTGTGTAGTGATGCGTTAGGGCGATGATTTTGAAGAAGGAATCAGAGAACAAGTTTTAAGTATATTTTGTAATAAATATAAAACATAAATACAAACATAAATATAAATATAAATATAAATATAAATATAAATATAAATATAGATAGAAATTTTAATTAATCGATTAAAGTATATTTATTTCAATATTTTTACGAATATAACTTATTAAATCTCATATATTTTTATATTTTCTTACAAAAATCCAGAGAAGTTTTGAAAATTGTCTTTGTTGGAACTTGTATAGCTTTAAAATCATTATTATAGAAATAATGAATATAAAAATTATAAAATTATAAAAATTAATATATTGGATATAAAATCAATATATTGGATATAAAAACTAATATATGTAGTTGCTGACTAATCTGAGCCTATCGGTGTTAATGAAGTTATTATCCGCTACTGAATAATTTAATAAAATATTTTTACAATTTGAAATTTTATCTATATTTAGAAGTACAAAGTAACGAAGATATCTTTCTAGATATTTTGTGGCTACTCCGTGAAATCTGCAAAGCAAAGAGTTGAGGTTTGGTCTGAAATATCTTATTCTCAGGTCAACGTCTTTTTTGTCTATGTGAGCTTTAGTGTATAATTTCTGAAGTTTATTATATTTTCTTGCAAGAGCTTTTAAATAAGAATTTTGATATGCTACTATATATGAAGCTTTATCTATTTCTGGATAGACTTTTTCGTTGAAAATGCGCATAGTACAATTGTTTTTAAAAGCTGGTTTGACAGCCATATGGTTATCTGATCCAGTTGCTGCAACAATCCAAATAGTCTCTCTTGTAGTATCTTTTGGGACAAACTTATCTGTTGAATCTAATTCATCGCTTAAATACATTTCTTCAATATTATTTTCTAAATTTCTGCAACCTTTAAAGTTTTCTTTTACAGGAGCTATTCCAATATGAATTGTTCCTTTTAGGTTTTTAAGGTTAATATCATCTAAAGTTAAGCTGTGGAGTATTTTGTGTCTCCAATAAAAGGCTGTTACTAAGCTAATGCCTAACTTTTTTGCACAAAACCTTAAAGATTTAGTCTCTACGAATAACTCTATAAATTTTATCCATGTACTCGCATCTTTTTTTGAATAACTCCATAATGAGTTAGTTGTTTTTGAAAAAGTTCTCTTACAATCTTTGCATATATACCTTTGTATTCCGTTATAAAATCCATATTTAACGTATTTTTTTGAATTACATTCAGGACAGCAGTCCACAAATCTTGTCTTATAAAAATCTTTTTTCAGTATCTTATTTTTGCACAAGTCTAATGTTTTTAGCTTTGTATGGTGATTGATCAACAGAAACACCTCTTCAATGGAATATTTAAACTGTAGTTATTATTTAAATACTTGCCATTTCTATAAGTTTTTAATCATTATCAACATTTCTTTAATACATACTCCAATGAGTCAAATATTGTGTTAAGTAGAGAGAAGGGAGTATCAAGGTTATAAAAGTTACGAAAATTATGAAAAATTTAAGAACTTATCATATCTATAATACCTATTGTAGGTAAAGGATAGGCTGCCCTTATAAAAATACAATTAATATGAGTTCCAGTACTGAGTGCAATAAAGTGTGTTTATAGTTTATATATAAGTTATAATTCATTAATTAACTAAAGCATTTCCTTTGATAGCTTCAAGAAAGCTTTTAATGCAGGAGAAAGCCACTTATCTTTATGGTAAAGTACCTGTGATACAATTCCAAAATCAGGGCCAACCCAATTTAAGGGAACTAATCTTCCTTGGTTTAATTCTTCATCTACAGCTACCTTAGGTAAAAGTGTTATTCCTAGTCCGCTCATAGTAAATTGTTTTATAGCTTGAACACTTCCAGTTTCCAAAACTACATTTGCCTTTAGATTATAACTGTTTAGGATATTCTCAAATACAGCTCTATAACTACAACCTAGTTCAGTTAATATAAGTGATTCTTTTGCAATGTCTTCTGGCAAGATTTCTTTCTTTTCCAATAAAGGATGGCCGGAAGCTGCTAAAAGAAGCATAGGCTCATCTAAGGATATTTCAGTTATAAAATCATTGGCTTCTATTCTAGTCCCCAAAGAGAAGGCCACATCAATAAAGTTGTCACGAAGAAAATGTCTAAAGTCAGTGCAGTTTCCAAACTTCATAGATACTTCAACATTAGGATAAAGTTTTCTGTACTCCTTTAGTATTTCTGGAAGTCTAAGTACGCATAGAGATTCAGCAGCGCCTATAGTTAGTACTCCGCTAGGGACATCTTCACTGGTCAAAACATTCTTTATCTCTGAAGAAAGTTTAATCATCTGTTTTGCATAAGGTAGCAGTTTTTTTCCTTGATGTGTTAAGGTTATATTTTTTCCTATTCTTTCAAAAAGTTTTACGCCAAGTTCATTTTCTAAAAGCTTGATTTGAGTGGTTATAGTAGATTGTGCATAACCTAAGGAGTCAGCCGCTTGAGTAAAACTTTGTAATTTACATATAGTGATAAAGGAATTGAGTTGTTTTAAATCCATAATATCATCTCCGTTCAAATTTTCCTCTCAGCACCTAGAGGAGTTTTTAAAATAGTTTCAATATTGAAGTGATACATCTAAATATACCATTAACATAAGATAATAATGTAGTATAAACTATAATATAGTATTATCAAGAAAATTGAACATATCAATCAAAACTTTCAATTTTACTAATGCATATGGTCATGATACCATATATTTAGATAAAACTGTATGGTGAAGCATAATAAATTTAAACAATTTCTTTATCAAATCCAAGAAACAATATAATTAGAATTAGGAGTGAATGATATGAGTGATAAGTTAAGAGTAGGGCTTATAGGCGGAACTGGGATGGTAGGACAAAGATTAACTATATTGTTAGATAATCATCCATGGTTTGAAGTTAAGGTTATAGCAGCCAGTGAAAGATCTGCTGGACTGACCTACGAAGAAGCCGTTAGGAATAGATGGAAGATGGAAAAACCTATCCCAGAAGTTTTGAAAAATATAGTTGTAAAGGATGGAGCGGCTGTAGAAGAAATATCTAAAGAGGTAGACTTTGTTTTCTGCGCTGTTTCTCTTAATAAAGATAAAACAAAGGAACTTGAAGAATTATATGCAAAGCATGAAGTTCCAGTGGTTTCATGTAATTCAGCTAATAGAATGGTAGAAGATGTTCCAATGGTTATTCCGGAAATAAATGGAGAGCATATTGAAATAATTAATAGTCAAAGAAAAAGACTTGGTACTAACAAAGGATTTATAGCAGTAAAACCTAACTGTTCAATTCAAAGCTATGTACCGGCAATAAGTGCTTTATCTGAATTTAAACCTAAGAGTATACTAGCATGTACCTACCAGGCAATTTCAGGAGCAGGAAAAAATTTTGAGGACTGGCCTGAAATGTTAGATAATGTTATCCCTTATATAGGAGGAGAAGAGGAAAAAAGTGAAAATGAACCATTAAAAATATGGGGGCAAATGAAAGATAATAAAATAGAGAATATTAAAGAACCAATAATAACAACTCAATGTATTAGAGTACCAGTTACTGATGGCCATTTAGCAGCAGTTTTTGTAAGCTTTGAAAGTAAACCGTCAAAAGAAGATATAATAAAGCTATGGGAAAATTTTAATATACCAGAGTCAGTGAGAACTCTTCCAAGTGCTCCTAAAAAATTTCTTAAATATTTTGAGGAAGCAGATAGACCACAAACAAGGCTTGATAGAAACTTTGAGAATGGAATGGGAATAACAATAGGAAGACTTAGAGAAGACAAGGTATATGATTATAAGTTTGTTTGTCTTTCTCACAATACTTTGAGAGGTGCAGCTGGTGGGGCAGTATTAATTGCAGAACTTCTAAAAGCTCAAGGATATATATAGTAGAAAATCAAGATTTTGTGTTAGTTGAATATAGAGTTATGGAAATTTCGCCTAGGAGGTAGTTATCCTAGGCGAAATTTATTAGCTGCAAGAAGCTTGCTTTGTTTTTTTTATTTTAAAGTGTGCCAATATTAAAGTAACAACAGGTATTATAACTTGAAAAGGAAAAGCGTAGTATTTGTAAACAGATAATGCCCAGTATTGCATTTCCATAGTACTATCATAAAGAATATAAGCTAAGTAGCTCATCAATAATCCTGTTTGAATTATTAAGGATTTGTAATCTTTAAGTCCAAAAAGTTTACTAATTCCATTGCTTGTAGCTATTAGGCAAATGCTAACCTTTATGAATATTGCGCTTACAAAAACTATTGCTACTGAAACCTCTACACGTTGAATAAATTCTCCTAAATGTATCCTGCTTATAGCAACATAAGAAGGAAAATATAGGAGTTTTAATGTACTTGGACCTAATACCATTATGTTTCTCATTGAAATGTATACAATGAAAGCTGAAGCTATAACAACTCCTTTAATAAGCACCTTATAGGAAGAGGTTCTTCTTTCTAAGCAAGAAAAAACTCCTGTAAAAACAACTACTTCAGCAAAAGGAAATGAAAAAGCTGAGAAGGTACCATTTAAAAATTGGCTAAGTTCTAAATCAAAAAAAGGCTTTAAATAGTGAAATCTCATTTGAGATATTACTAAGCTTGCAATTATAAATACAAAGGTTATGCAAATTATTAAAAGGATTCGTGAAGTTCTGGCCATGACTTCTACTCCATGAGTAGAACTCCAGATACATAATAATGATAGACACATTATGGTTACAATCATTGGTGTTTCTGGCAAAGCAAGAGTATTCATGAATTCTGCGAAGTTACGGATGACCAAGGCTCCTAAGTGAAAAAAGTACCATATGTATATAACACAAAGGAATTTACCTACATACTTTCCATATAACAATGGAAAGATATCAAATATATCTTTTTTGGGAAACAAATATAAAATTCTACAATATACTAGTAACAGCGGTATCACTAAAATAGTTGCTGCTATAATAGCAAGCCAACTGCTATTTTTGGCTTCTCCAGCAGCACCAAGTATCATAGTGCTGCCAAATACAAATAGAATGACTGTGTTAAGGGCTAGCTTATCACAAACAACTTCGTTCTCCATAATTACCACCTGTATAATTATTTTTGTATTATAAACTTGAAAAAGTTTTCTATAGGTTTAGCAGGGCTAAAGATATCTATTTTAAGAGCCAATGAAACAGCTATAATAAAAGATAAAATACACATTAAGCTACTTATATAAAAATCTTTTTTAAGACCCTGCTTAAATAGATTTACTTGATCTACTAAAACAATTACTATATAAAATAAAATAACTACTATTAACATATTAATCACCTATTTCTAGCGGTTTAGAAGTAGTAGCACTATTTTTTATCTTTACTTTGGAGGTTACAGATATTGGCAGTTCCTTAAATCTATCGCTCCAAGATGTGGATAGCTTTTTCCATGCCTTTGGCATATCTTCATGTACTTTTGTTCCAAAACCAAATATATCACTGCCATATTCTTCTTGAACTTTTCTTATTGAGTTATATATGGAATTTTGCAAAACCAGAGAAGCATTTCTTTCTATTTCTTTTCTCTGTTCCTCTTTATAAAATTCAATTAAAGGTTGGTCTTCGGCGATAGATACTACAGTTTCTGTCATAATATTAATATTAAGAGAATCGCCCTTTAAAACAGGTTTGATTTTAGTTTTACTTTGAAATATCTCTAAGGTAAGAGGTTTTTGGTTTTCTGTATATACTAACAGAAGACCACCTTTGATTTTATTAAGAGCAAAAAGTAAATATTTAGTCTCAGTTCCTTCAATGATGCCGATTAGAGTATCTTTTTTAAATATAGCAATTCCGTCTATACTCGGAGTTGGGATTCCAGACTGTTTGTTTAAGAAGACTCTTGGAACAGTAGCACTTTTACCTGGTTGTATTAAGCTATCAGCAAAATCCCAAAGATCTAGTATAGGAGCTCTAGAAGCAAGTTTTTGATTTTTTAATTGCCGTGACAGTTCTAATGACATAATCTTTCCCGAGGTTGGCGAAGCGGTGATTATTTCCTTAGCAGTTTTTTCGGTAGAAACTAATAGATACATATCTGACCTAGTTTCAGCGTCTCTAATGAACCAATCAATAATATTTCCAAGGCCCTCTCTTGCTAAAGAGGTACTAACTATTATACACTTAGCGTGGCTCCAGTAAAGCTTTCTATCAGAGATTGTAATCATATTTCGTGCTATATCAAAAATAGAATCACCAGTGAGAGTGATATACCTTGGGACTGATCTTGAATCTTTACCGCTTTCAATATCTATAATTTCAGCTGTCATTTCGTATTGTTTAGTAGTTTGACTCCTATCAATAGCTACTCCAGCAACTATAGACATACTTTCTATCTCTCTATAGTTCCAGCAGCCTGTTAGATTAACGCTAATAACTAATATCATCAAGATTGAAATACATTTTGAGATTTTCATTATATCACCTGTTTTTTTCTTTAATACGACCTTTTACAGAAACCTTGTAATTGTGTAAGCTTAGATACCACCAAGGAGCTCTTATAGGTGAATCTGATATAGAGTCAGAACCGAATGAACCTACAGTATTCATGTAATTAACCCCAAAGGAACGCAAGCTCATGAGATATACTATAAAGCCTATTACTCCAAAGAGATAACCATAAATTCCTAAAAAAGCTGATAAAATAAGAAAGATAAATCTTAGAAATATAGTAGCACCAACTATTTTTATATTTAATAGGCCTACGATTCCTGTTATAGCTACAATTATAACCATAGGTGCACTTACAAGCCTAGCATCTACTGCTGCTTGACCGAGTACCAATGCTCCAACTATACTTATGGCTTCTCCTAAGTCCGAGGGTAATCTTGTTCCAGCTTCTCTTAAAACCTCGAAACTAAAAATCATTAATATAGCTTCTACAATTGTTGGTAAAGGTACGTTTTCTCTGGCTGCATAAATACTAAGTAATAAATTTGTGGGTATCATTTCTTGGTTGTAGGTTACTATGGATATATATAGTGCTGGAACACTTACTGTAAATATAAAACCAATTATTCTTATAATACGATTGAAAGACATAAATAAATAATTGTTATAATAATCTTCACCAGATTGAAAATATTCGACGAATAAAAAAGGAACAGTTAATGCAAAAGGAGTTCCATCAACCAATATAGCTATTCGACCTTCAAGAATTTTCCCAACTACAACATCGGGTCTTTCTGTACTTCCAACGGTTTCAAAAGGAGAAAATTTAGCATCTTGTATCATTTCTTGAATATATTGAGAATCAAGTATACTGTCAATATTGATTTGATCTAGTCTGGTAATCAATTCATTTAATATCTTGTCTTGCACTTTACCTTCTATATAACATAAACATATATTCGTATTAGTTTCTGCACCTAGTCGTTTAAATTGAAATTTTAAATTAGTACTTTTAGCTCTTCTTCTTATTAATGATAGGTTAATCATTAGAGATTCTGTAAACCCTTCTTTTGAACCCCGTAGAGCTTTTTCAGAGGTTGGTTCATTTATAGCTCTAACTTTAAAATCCTTTGAATCAATTATAAGAACAGATGAAGAGTGGTCCACTAGAAGGATAGTATCGCCACCTATAATACAATTAATAATTTCATATATATCCGTAGACTCTTTTACATCGCTAGAAGGTATAATCTGATTCATAAGTTTATAAAAAATATTATCTGGATTATCTTTAGAAAGATCAGCATTCAAAATAGGTTTTATAATATTTTCACTTATGTAATCATCACTTACCATTCCATCAATAAAGATAGTAGAACATCTTATACTGGTTTGATATTGATTTTGAATGTTTCGTATCCTTAACGTATCATCCTTCGTAAATATTTGTTTAAACAACTCAATATTTGAGTCAAGTGAAGTTGAAAGCTTCTTATTATACTCAGCTTTTGATGGATTTTGTTTTTTTGGACCATCATTTGTACTCAATAATGTGACACCTCCTTCTAAGGTTCACTCTATATAATCCTAATTGTCATTCTATAAATACATAAAATTAACGGATATTGATGTAAAAATATATAACTATTGTTTCTATATAAGGTTTTATTTATTCATATTAAAAGTGGCATGTAATGAGCTAGATATATTTAATTTAGACAATTTAGTAATATAAGAACTTCTTCCTTACAGTTTTGTAAGGAAGTAAGTGATTTTGTAAGTGTACAGATATAGAGTAGAAAAGTAATAATGGATATAATTAGAACATGATAAGTGATGTTGACTTATAGAAAAGTTAAGGGAGAGATTTATAAATGGAGATATTAAAGGTAGAAAGTTTAAATAAAACCTACGGAAAAGGAGATAACAAGGTTGAAGCTCTTAAGGGTGTGAGTTTATCTATAAATAAAGGTGAATTTGTAGCTATAGTAGGGGCTTCAGGGTCTGGAAAGAGTACTTTATTACATCTTCTAGGGGGGTTAGATATACCGACTAGTGGAAAAGTAGTAATTGATGGAGAAAGTATATATGACTATAAAGAAGAAAAGCTAGCTATATTTAGGAGAAGAAAAATAGGCTTTATATTTCAGTTCTTTAACTTAATACCTGTACTAGATGTGGAAGAAAATATTTCGTTACCAGCACTTTTAGATAATGAAAAGGTTGATAAAAATTATTTAGCTGAAATTGTTGAGATATTAGGATTAACAGATAGAAGAGGACACTTACCTTCGGAGCTTTCAGGAGGACAGCAACAAAGAGTATCTATTGGAAGAGCGCTCTTAAATAAACCTTCAATAATACTTGCTGATGAACCTACTGGAAATCTTGATAGTAAGAATTCAAAAGAGGTTATAGAGCTTCTAAGATTTACTGCACGAAAATATAATCAGACACTAATACTCATAACCCATGATGTAAATATAGCAACTATGGCGGACAGGGTTATAACTATAGAAGATGGAATGATAGTTTCTGATAAAACATTGAAAAGTAAATAAGATTAGAGGCGAGGGAGAAAAGTTATGATAAGTAGCTATAAAGAAATAACTGGACGATATTTAAAAGCTAATAAAAAGAGAGCTCTGCTAACCATTATAGGAATAGTATTGTCAGTGGCATTAATCTCAACAATTGGGTTGTTTTTTAAAGGAATGCAACAGGTTGAACTAGATAATGCCAGAGAAAACTATGGTTCATTCCATGTTATGTATAAAGACACCACTGATAAGGTATTTGAACAGGTTGTAAACAACCCTAAGGTGGCAAAATACGGATATTATAAAGTAGATGAAGAGATAAAACTAAAAGACGATATAATCGCAAGTAAATTAGTAACTACAAATAAGGCGTTAGAGTTACTACCATTTAAAGTTAAAGAAGGACGAATGCCTAAAAATGAACAGGAAATTGCTGTTGAGAGATGGGCATTAAGCCATATAGCACAGTCAATAGCAGTTGGTGATAAAATAAATATTGGTGATAAAGACTATACGCTTGTAGGAATACTTGAAGATAGCTTTTCTATCCAAGACGGAAATAGAGCAAGAATAATTACAAAGAATGATAATTTATCTAAAGAAGATTCAATACTTTTAGTACAGGTTAAATCAGGTACAAATCTTAGAAAAGCAGTAAATGAGCTCACAAAGATAGGAGACGAGAAAAAGGTTTCAGAAAATGGACCAGTGTTGAGAATGGAAGGCGCTGGTAGAGAAGGCGATGGATTAGGTGGTTTATGGTCAGCTGTAATTATAATAGTTTCTATTGTAGTAGTTTGTACGGTAGCAGTTATATATAACTCTTTTCAAATTGGTGTTGTTGAGAGAATGAAGGAATTTGGTCTTTTAAGAGCAGTTGGAACTACACCTAAGCAGATAAGATTCATAGTACTTAAGGAAGCTACTATACTTGCTTTCATAGCGGTTCCTATTGGGTTAATATTTGGAATAATAGCTATATCTATATTATCGTTTGTATTTAAACTGATAGGTAGTGATTCTGTAGTAGCTACAAAGCTTGTAATAAGCCCAAGTATTCTAATAGTTAGCTTTGTAGTTGGTATTATATCTGTTTATCTATCTGCGCTATTGCCAGCTATATTTGCAGGAAGAATATCTCCGCTTTTGGCTATAAGCAGCAGAAGCTCAATAACAAAAGGAAAGATAAAAAAGACTGAAAATAGAATAATTAAAAAACTTTTTGGTTTTGAAGGTTCTATGGCTGCAAAAAATATAAAGAGAAATAGAAAAAGATATAGAATAACTGTATTTTCTATAGTTATAAGTATAGTTCTTTTTATAACCTTTAGTTCCTTTATGGATATGACCCTTACTGTAACTACTGAGCCTAATGAATCAAGAGATATACATTTCACAATCTATAATAATGATTACGATGAACACAAAACTAATACTAGTCTAAATTCTATGATTGAAGATGTAAAGAAATTAAACCCTGTAAAGGATGTTTATAAAAATTATAGATATTATCAATTTAAATCAGTAATCGATAGCAGCAAGGAACTAAAGGAAGTTAAGAATATAGGAAATATATATGAAAGTATAAATTATAATGGTAAGAAGCAAACTTCAGTAATTTCCTCGGTTCAACCTTTTGACGATAAATCTTTAGAAGCATCAAAGAAGTACTTAGTGGAAGGTAGTATTGATAAAGATAAATTAGAGAAGGAAAATGGAGTAATTTTAATAAAAAAGGACCGAATAGATAATGAATCAACTAAGAAAAAGTATTTAGGACCTATAGCTAATATTAAAGTTGGAGACCAGATTTCAATACAGTACGATGAAACCACTAATGTTTCAAGCGAATCTGAGGCAGAGGTGAAACAAAAGGAATTTGGAGAAGGAAAAGTAATAACTGTTAAAGTTATGGGAATAGTATCAACTGATCCTTTTGATAATAGTGGTAACCCAAGTGGTCTAAAACTTATTACAACAGAAGCGCTTACTAAGAAGTTTGTAGAGAAGGATAAGCTTGACCCCACTTCTCTATTAATAAAGATTAAAGATATAAAGGCAGATAAAACCGCAGCAGAACAAATAGAGAATCTTACTAAATCCAATACTTCACTTCACGTATACAATCAAATAGATAACAACAGGAGAGATAAAGCAAGTAACTTAATGATACAAATACTTATATATGGATTTATCACTGTAATTTCTCTTATAAGTTCAGTAAATATAATAAATACCATAACTACAAATATAATCTTAAGAAAGAGAGAGTTTGCAGCACTTAAATCTATAGGGCTTACTCAAAAAGGACTTAAAAAGATGATTGTACTAGAAGGTATTTTATATGCCGTAGCAGGAACCATATATGGCTCTATAATAGGCTGTGGATTGTCATATTTATTGTATAGGGCAATTGGGGGTGTGAGAGAGTTTGCATGGAAAGTGCCTATTGGTGCCATGATTATATCATTTATTGGATCATTAATAGTTGGATATTTATCAGTGCTTTCACCACTTTCAAGAATTAAGAAAACTAATTTAATAGAAGCTATACGAGAAGAATAACATTTATTTGTATGATAATCACTGAATATCAGAGAGGATATACGAATAGGAGGATCTATGAATAATAAGAAGAAGATTTTAATAGGTGTGGTAGTAGTTCTCTTCCTAGTAGCTATTGATGTCATGAAATTTAGCAGTAGATATAAGATAGATATTAATAACAAATCAGATAAAACAGCGAATAACTTAGAATTAAGATATAAAGTTAATGGTAGTATACAAAGTATATCAGAGCTAGAACCTAAAAAGCTTTGGGAGTATAAGGTCAACACCAGTGAACTTAAGAGTGAAGATCAAATATTGTTAACATACAAAGATAGTAAGGGCAATTACTATGAGCATTATTTAGTTGGTTATCTAGAAAAAGGGTATAGGGGAAAAGTTAATGTGGTTATAAATAAAATTGATGATTATGGTAAGTTAGAAATGAAGATAGAATAAGCAAAGGGGTTGTATCATTAGGTGTTAAATACATCATAAGTTATAAGCCAAGATAATGGGAGTTTGTCTTACAGAACTGTAAGACAAACTCTTTTTTTTGTAAGTCCATATTTATGGTGTACTAGGGTTAGCGAAGATATAATTAGTACATAGATAAGAGTTAGTGAAAAGTTTCTTTGAAAATATAAGTTTTATTACGAATTGGTACATCCATATATAACGGAAATAGAAAATAATAAAAATATTACCAACAAAGGAGAAGTTATCATGAATAAATTTATAGAAATAGTTAAAGTAGTATATTTGTGTATAGGATTAATGTTTTTTGCAAAAGAAGTAATTAATAATAGTAATGAAGATTTAAATCAAGATTTGCAGAATTATGGTATTTCTATATAATTATATGTAAGAAACAGTAATAAACTTATATTATTTAGTGAGGTGCATAAAATGGCAACTACGCTTCTGTTAGTAGAAGATGATCAGTCTTTGGCTCTTGGAATAGAATTTACTCTCAAAGATGAGGGGTATGATGTATTTAAAGCTTCAACCTTAGCTGAAGGAAGAGATATTTTTAAAAGTAAGAATATAGATTTGATAATACTTGATGTAAATTTACCAGATGGAAGTGGATATGAGTTATGTAAGGAGATAAGGAAAGACAGTGAGGTCCCAATTATGTTTCTAACTGCATTAGATGAGGAAGTAAATGTGGTTTTAGGGCTTGAAATAGGTGGAGATGATTATATAACAAAGCCTTTTAGGGTAAGAGAATTGTTATCAAGAGTTAAAGTTCTACTTAGAAGAACTGCTAAGAATCAAACAATTGGTAATAGATTAAAAAGTGGAGATATAATAGTAAATACTTCTAGTGCCACTGTTACTAAAAATGATAAAGATATAGTTCTTACGGCTCAAGAGTATAAACTCCTATTAATTTTCATAAATAAGCATGGAGTTCTAATGAAGAGGGATGAGATATTAGAGCAATTGATAGAAGGATCAGAAGCTTTCTTTGATGAAAATACATTAGCGGTTTATATAAAGAGAATAAGAGAAAAGATAGAAGATGATCCAAAACAGCCAGAATACATAGTTACTCAGAGAGGACTTGGGTACAAGTGGAATAAGGAAGTAGATAGTTTAGTTTAGGGAGAATTTAATATGAAAAAATATTTTGCAAATCCTGAGCTTAAATTAAGCTCAGTTATTCTTTTTTTATTAACAACAATATTTTTATTTATTACTTTATTTGCTTTAAAAATCTACAATAATAATCTCAAGGATGATTATATAAAAAGTGTTGGAGCTATTACAGCTAGAGTTATAGAAAAAGATCCATCCTTAGAAAAAGAAATTGTTCCACTTATAACAAGAGAAGCAAGTAAAGAGGAAAGAGAAAAAGGAGCGGAGCTTATAAAAAAGTATGGACTTACAGAAAGTTTAGACAATGAACTTTTTCCTTATATAAATGATGTTAGCAAGAAAAATAACTATACTATAATATTTATATTTTTATTTATAACTTTAATATTCTTCACACTTAATTATATACAGTACTCTTTTTTTTATAAGAGAATAAGAAGATTGACTTTAGGTGCTAAAAAAGTTATTGAAGGGGAGTATGAGATAAATATAAATGAGAATAAAGAAGGAGATTTTTCAAAGCTTGCAGTGTCGTTTAACTCAATGAAGGATATTATAAGAAATAATATAACAGAACTTGAAAAAGAAAAGCAGTTCTTAGTTGACTTACTTTCAGATATATCACATCAGTTAAAGACACCTCTTTCATCAATGATGGTTTATAACGATATACTGCTTAGTAAGGAGTTAGAAAAAGAGCAAAGAGAAAACTTTTTAATAAATAACGCTAATCAGCTTGATAGAATGAATTGGCTTATACAAAGTATGCTAAAGTTAGCAAAGCTAGATGCTAAAGCTATAGAATTTGATAAAGAAAGTCAAAGTCTTAATGAGACAG
The DNA here is from genome assembly GCF_016595795.1 of Clostridium yunnanense. Classification (GTDB taxonomy): domain Bacteria; phylum Bacillota; class Clostridia; order Clostridiales; family Clostridiaceae; genus Clostridium_AR; species Clostridium_AR yunnanense. Next base: position 270,609 of record NZ_JAENHN010000037.1, on the reverse strand, counting down.
TAAGTGAAGCAATAAATGCACTTGATACTAAAGCTGATAAAGCTGAAGTGAAGATTAACTTTCAAGAAGATAGAGACATAGTATTCTATCATGACAGACTATGGTTAGAAGAAGCTATAATAAATATAGTTAAGAACGGAATAGAACATACACCTAAAGGAGGAACAATTGATATAACACTAGAAGAGAATCCGGTGTATAGAAGAGTCATAATTAAAGATACTGGTGAAGGTATAAGTGAAGAAGATTTGCCAAGTATTTTCAAGAGATTTTATAAGGCAAGAAACTCAAAAAAAAGTAATTCGGTAGGTATAGGATTAGCACTAGCTAAGTCAATAGTAGAATCTCATAATGGAATTATAGAGGCAAAAAGTAAATTAGGCGTTGGAACGAAGTTTATATTAACCTTTCACTGTTATAATATCTAAAACTCAATATGTTGATGCATTAAGATTAAGAAGCCCATATAACTTAATAGTTGAGTTTAGGAAATTTATATTTTAAATAAAATCTATAAAAGAAATTTTAAACGATTTTGATGTATAAAAGCTTCGTTTGTAGTTATGCACAAAAACCTAGCGTTTTTTATGGAAATTGCATTAAAAAGTGGATAATTATTAACATATTATTAGCATAAAAGATATAATTTATTAATAATTATTGTTTATAATAATATCATAGGATTATGAAATGAATAAGTTAGCAAAATGCCATTAACAAAAGAGCGTTTAATGTTATTGATCCCCTAATAAATAGCAGCTAGATTACCCCAATCTAGTTGCTTTTTAAACTATATAGATGTAAAGGATTTTATGTAAGATAAATACCAATAACAATATCTCGTCTTTGAGGAAGTCCACATAAATACTTATATGTTCAGTGAGAAATGTATCTTTAAATTTCTCGTGGATTGAATGTAAGAATTTTAGAATTCAAAGGGTATTACATATTATTTAATTAATAAAAGTGGAGAGAGAGTATGAGAAAAACATCTAAAAGTATTTTTGTTATCTTATTTGCTATGATAGTTTTTTTTACATTTCAAGTCATTAGTGTATACAAGTATTTTTCTAGCGTAAGGTCTACTCTGAAGAATAATTTCAGTATAGATGTTCCGAAACCCAAACATGAGATTAAGGTGATGTGTGATATACAAAGAATGCCATCAGAAGGAAGAGCCTATTCGGTTTTAGAATATGATGAAAACAATGCTAAAAAACTAAAGGATTTTAGTAAGTGGAAGTTAGTTGATGAAGAAAGTAAGGATGAAGTAAATGAGTTTGTAAATAGGTTTAAAGATTGTCTAGAGGTTAATAATAATGAGAAAGTTGAGTCTAGTAAATATATCCCACAAGTACAGGAAAAGACTTTATACTATTTTAAGTTAAATAAAAATGATTATGCAATTTTACTATTCAATGAAGACGAAAAGAGAATATATGTGTTAGAATATATTGATAGGTTTGAGAAATATAGTATGAGTTTTAAAAATTGAACAGTAGGAGTGATATAAATGAAGTCCTTAGTGGTTTTCTATTCTCTAGAAGGGGATACTAAATTTATTGCAGAAGCTATTAGTAAAGAATTAGGTGGAGAAATTGCTGAGATACAACCAGTTAAGCAAATACCTACAAGTGGATTTAGGAAATACTTATGGGGCGGAAAACAAGTCATGTTTAAAGATAAACCTGATATTGAGGTTATAGATAAGGATTTATCTAAATATGAGCTTATTGTTCTAGGAACTCCAGTATGGGCAAGTAGATTTGCACCTGTGTTCAATACTTTTCTAGAAAAGCATCAAATTGAAAATAAAAAAATTGCTTTGTTTTGCTGCCATGGTGGAGGAAAAGAAGGAAAGACTTTTGGGGATTTTAAAGAAAAGCTAAAAGGAAATGATTTTGTAGGTGAGATGGACTTCGAAGATCCTCTAAAGAAAGATAAAGATGAAAATTTATTAAAAGCAAAACAATGGATAAGAGATATAAAAGATAGATTGTAGTGAAAAATCCCCAATATGACTATAGTAATAGTTATATTGGGGATTAAATTTTAAAAGTAGCAACCAATAACGAAAATATTTCCAAATAATACATAAGAATTATTGATAATAATAAGATAGTTTGGTAAAATAAACACGAACATATGTGCGTGGGTGGTGAAATCTTGAAGATTGTTGCTAAGAATATAGAAATGTTAGCTTGGTTTGATATAAGTGGTAAACCTCATCCTGTAAGTTTTAAGGTTAGTGAAGGTAAAGATTATGTAATTAAGATTGATAGAGTAATTAAGTTATATAAGGAGCGAATAGTAGGAAATGATATGTTTATATTCGTATGCCAAAGTTTAATATCAGGCAATGAAAGATTATATGAGATTAAGTACGAGATGAGTACTTGTAAATGGATATTGTTTAAGTTTTAGGATATGTTTAAGATAAATCTTTGCGTAAACTCATTAAGGATGAACAACTCTAATCCTAAAAAAATAAATTCAATTGTAGAGTTGTTCACCTAAAGAGCGTTGGATGACTAATCAATTAATTTCAACACAGTGCTTTAACAGCGCCAAGTTTTAAAATCTGTAAGTATGATATAAATATTATTAAAGCTTATAAAGCTATAAAGAGTCTAGGGGAGTCCCCTAGACTTATTGAAAAGATAAATATTTTATTCTGAAAAACTGCTCTTTGTTATTAGCGCATTTATATAGCCTTTAAGTTCGCTATCCTCTACAGAGCCGTTTGATAAACCAAGTAATGCTAATACAAGAACTGCTATAGCGTTATTATCTACTCTAACAGTTACTCTATTGTTGCCTATATCTCCAAAGCTGATACTTTCAGTTTCATAGTCGAATTGGCCTTGAAGCTGTCTTTGATCTTGGTCTTGATCCTGATCTTGGTCCTGATCTTGATCTTGATCCTGAAGTTGTCTTTGACGTTGATCTTGGTCTTGAAGTTGTCTTTGATCCTGTTCTTGAAGTTGTCTCTGTAATTGAGCTTGAACTTGAGCTTGCTCTTGTAATTGAGCTTGTAATTGTTCTTGTTTTTGTACTATTAACTGAAGTAGTTCATATACTTCAGAAGGAGTCCTTTGTTTATCACCATTACTATATGCCATTATTTACACCTCATAATTTTATCATATTGTTTGAAGTTTATTAGTTGTAACAGTATTAAAGTTGTCCATTATTGTGGCGTATGAATAAAAGCTATTTACACGTCACTGACTAACTTGGTTAAAAGCCTCATATAAATAAGTCTTATAGTATAATATATGTTTAAATAGCTAATATGTTCTTAGAAATTTGTAATATAGATTAATGAAAATTTTATTATAAAATAGTATATATAAATTTTGAATAATATGGAGTTTGAATAAAGAATGGCGAAGCTCGAATGAATGATAATACTTATATGGAATATCAAGATGTTATTTGTAATAATGGATAAAGATAAGTTAGTTTCCAATAGATATATATAATAAGAATCCTAATTCTGAGCAACATACTAGTGTAATAAAAATTAATTATGATAAGGAGGAAATTATCATGGCAAGCAGAGGAAATAGAATTTTAGTTCCAGAAGCAAAAGACAAATTAAGTCAATTTAAGTTTGAGACAGCAAGAGAACTAGGGGTTAACTTAACTGAAGGCTACAATGGTAACTTGACTTCAAGAGAAAATGGTTCAGTAGGCGGATATATGGTTAAGAAGATTATAGAAAGCTATGAAAATGGTCTTAAATAGTACTTCTTTTCAAGCAGGGTAGAATAAAAAGGTTATTTACATACATTGGTGATATATAGTTACAGGCTAAAAAATAAAAGTAAAGCAGCTCAACCTGGAGCTGCTTTATTGTTGTATAGGAATATAAAAAATTTATTCCTGTTAATACTAGATATTTTAATGGGGTTAGAAGTTTTTTTATAGCTATAAAGCAAAGACTTAAAACTTATTCGTTTGTAAGTTTACTTATATGAATTGGGAAAGACACATGTTCAAAAATAAGCTTATTGAAGAAGGTTGCTTCAGCGACTTGCTTGAAAGGTTAAATAAAAATTGTCTATGTAAAATATTGGAAGGAATTTTAACATTCATATAGAAATAATAATATAAATATATATGTTTTTTAAGGGGTGAGCGAAGTGATAATAATAGCTTTAATATCTATAGGTGCTTTGATAAAGAGTATATCAATGTATTTAAATTCTTCTGCAGTGAAAAATATGAATGCAAATAACTTAAATATTAGAGTAAATAAATTATACTGTATTTATGGAATCGTTCTTATTTTATTCTCTACTCTGATAGCTCTTTTAGGCAGCTATGTAAATGTTGTGAAGGAAAATGTTTTTATTTCATTTATATCAGCAATATTTCTTTGTGTAGGAGCGTATATGGTGTTATATTGGAAAAACGTTGATATATATGTAACTGACAAAGAAATAAAATATATAAGTATATTTAAATCAACAGAAGTTATAAAATGGGATGAAGTAACTGATATTAGATTTAGTTATATGACAAGAGAATTAATTATGGAAGCATACGATATTAAGATAAAAATAGATATTTCAAATTCATCAATAGAGGCCTTCTTAGATATTATGAAGCAAAATATAAGCCAGTACTTTTATACGGATGCTATAGAAAAAGTTCAAAAACATAAGAAAGTTATGCAGCTTAATTAAACCTTAGCAATTATTTATTAAATATAAGGAAGCTGTTAAAAAAATTTCGCTGAAGAGGATTACTTCAGCGAAATTTTTTTATTTAAATCTAGTGAGTATAAATTAAGTTTTACATAAATTAAACCAACAAGTAAGGCTGATTTACATAAAGATACAATGGTGTATAAAGAAAAATATAGATATAAAGAATAAAATTCATTTTTATGAAGAAACTATAGAAAGATGTGAAAAATTCATAAAATATTAATAGAAATTTTACATTGACAAAACAAAACAAATAGTGATAAAATATTTGGTTAATTTGACAGTAAGGTTATTTAGAGGTATAATAGAAATAGGAAAGAGGGTGTTCATATGGAAAAGAGTAAGACATTATCTTCCATAAGGAAAGACATAGAAGGTCATATTGGTGAAAAAGTTATACTTAGAGCTAATGGAGGACGAAGAAAGGTTCTAGTTAATAATGGTGTACTTGAGAGTGTGTACCCAAGTATTTTTGTTATTAGATTAGAAACTGACACCCAAAGGACTGTGACATATAGTTATTCAGATGTATTGACAAAGACTGTACAGCTTGTATTTAAAGGATAATTAAAAACCTCGTTTTGTGGATTTGAAGTTATATATTTATGACTATGTTGCAAGTATAAATTTATTTTGTGATATAGGATTCATAATTATAAACTTTAAATCCCTACGAGGTTTTTAGTTTTTTTATTTAATATAACATAAATATTTTATTGAAAGTTTATTTAAAAACTATAATCAAATTAAACGTTTACAAATAAAACAAAAAAAGAAAGATGGTGGGTTTCCATCTTTCAACTATGGTATAAAAGGGTATTGAGAATTTATGAGAGGTTATATGGTCAATAACCATCTTTATAATACGACATATTTTTTAACTTGTCAACCTAAAAAATAAAAAAACTTGTTTGCTTTCGACAAAATCTGCAGAAATAATTAAGCAAATTTATATAAAAATTTAATCATAAATTTGAATCCTCCAGTGTATACATTATAGTAGGTATATTATGGGAGGGATAAAATTGGCAGGATTAGATGTGATAAAAGAAAATATCGAATGTGAACGACTTTTCAGTATAAGCTCATCTGATGCAGTATTGAAAGGTGAATACTTAATTCCGGATACCCATCCGGACGTGGTGAGGATACTTACCGTAGAGGCTAAACCTGTTATTACTAACAAGGAAGTAGTACAGGAAAGGGTTTATGTTGAAGGACAATTGGAGTACAATGTAATCTATTTAGCAAAAGAAGATGAAGGATTAGGAGTCCATACAATTACTTATAGCGATAAGTTTGCAAACTATATTGATGTTGCCGGCGCTGAACATAGAATGGTATGCGATGCAGAAAGTGAAGTTGAACATATTAATTCAAACATAATAAATGAAAGAAAAGTTAGCTTAGAATGTATTTTCTCAACAAAATGCACTGTATATAAGAAAGATAACTTTGAGTTTGTAAAAGATATTGAAGGTTCTGGCGACATTGAAATTAAAAAAAGAGTTGAAGCATTTGATAAACTTGTTTATGAAAAAGGTTTTGATTTATCAACTAAAGCAAGTTTACAAATTGGAATGGATAAACCACAGATAGGAAAGATCATCAAAATAAATGTGCAGCTTCATAAAAAAGAAATAAGGGCTTTAGAGGGTAAGGTTCAAGTATCTTGTTATTGCAAATTAGATCTATTATACAAAGCCGCAGATTCAAGAGAATTAGTTCCTATAGAGGATGATTTGTTTTTAACAAAAGAAGAAGAGGCAGATAGCGTTTCTTCAACTATGATAACTGATGGTGAGTTCAGAGTTACAGGAACTGAATATAGTATTAGTCAAGATGATTTAGGTGAAGCTAGAACCCTCGATATTGAGGTGCTACTAGGTGGACAACTAAAAGTATACAGCAAAGATGATTTAGAAATAATTGAAGATGCGTATTCTCCAATTAGAAATATGGAACTAAAGAAAGATGATGTGGAGATGACGGTGCTGCATGGTCAAGGAAATAATGAGACTATTATAAAGGACAATCTAGAGCCAGAAGAAAATTCTAATGAACCATTACAAATCTTAAGCACCACAGGAGAAGTAGTTTCATTGGAAAATAAGATTGTTGATAATAAGGTTGTTATAGATGGTATTGTAAATGTTAATGTAATATACAAAACTGCTGATGCAGAGAATAATGTTGCAAATATGAAGTCTGAAATTCCATTCACTACAGCTGTAGATATACAAGATATAAAGGATAATATGAAATCTATAGTGAAAGCGTGGATAGAGAGTCTTCAGGCATCCATAGAAGCACATACAATTGCAATAAAGGCAGTTATAAATGCAAGCGCTAAAGTATATCTTTTGAGCAAAAAGCAATATATTTCAGAAGTAGAAGAAAAAGAAGGCGAAGTTGCAGGTAAGAAAGCATCTATAACAATCTACTCAGTACAAAAGCATGACACTCTTTGGAGTTTAGCTAAGAAATTTAATACTACCATGGCTGAATTATTAAAGATAAATAATTTAGAAGGACCAGATTCAATTTGCGTAAATCAAAAGCTTATAATACCTGGAAGAGCTGTGATATAGATTCTATAGACAATTAATATTAATTTATAAATGAACTTTTAAGTGAGAGTATGCTTAAAAGTTCATTTTTTTTGATGTAAAGAAAAGTGTGGAAATTTTATAGCTATTAAACCTACATATTTCAATCGATGAAAAGACCTGTTGTTAAAAATTGAAAGTATTTTTTATATATTGGTAGGTAAAAATATAATTACTGCTGTTTTATGTAGTAGTACTATTACTTTAAATTATGAAGGACATTTATAACAAACCTAATTGTGAAAGGCTTTATTTATTCTCAGTAAAGGATATGTCAATTATTTATGGAGATCGTATATACTCTGCTTGATGTAATCTTGGTTACTAACTTCCATAAAGATAAATAACTGCTAAGTAAAATTTATTTGTCGAGCGAAAAGCCATTATGATAGTTAAGTTTATATTATAAAAGCTTTATTTAATAGAAATAGAATTTTTATTAAATAAAGCAATAACGATAAAAATGAAACGACGATTAATGTGTTTATCTGGAGGTAACTGGTAAATGAATAAATCTAAGGAACATGGTTAAAATAGAAAAATGAATGATTAGAGGTGATTTTTTGGTGAATATAAAATCTGAAGGAAATTTAATCATTATAGGAGGAGCAGAAGATAAAGAAGGAAATAAAGAGATATTAAAATATGTATGTTCTAAAATAAATAAAGAAAATGATGTATTAGCTGTGGCTACCATAGCTACAGAGAAACCTGAAGACGCAAAAGATAAATATAAAAAAGTCTTTACAGAATTAGGAGTTAAAAATATAGAGATATTGGATGTGCAACATAGAGATGATTGTACTCTGCAAAAAAATATAGATATAGTAAGAAAAGCTTCTATCATATTTTTTACCGGAGGAGATCAGTTAAGAATAACAAGTATAATTGGAGGAACGCCAATATATCAGGAGATACTTAGTGCTTCTGAAAGAGGTTGTTATATGGTTGGGACTTCAGCAGGAGCATCTGTTATGAGTGATACTATGATTGTGACTGGTGATGATGAAGAATCCCCTAGAAAATGTACTTTAAAAATGTCGCCAGGTCTTGGACTTGTGAAAAATATCATAGTAGACCAACATTTTTCTCAAAGAGGAAGAATAGGAAGACTTTTAGGTGGAGTGGCACAAAATCCTCAGGCTTTAGGAATAGGCATTGACGAGGATACTGCTATAGTTATACGTAAGGATGATCATCTTAAAGTTATAGGTTCAGGTGCAGTGTATATTTTGGATGGAAGTCAGATAACATATACAAATGTTTCTGAGCAGCATCAAGATGATTTGCTTAGTATTTTTAATGTAAAAATGCATGTTCTAGCTAAAGGACATAGATTTGATCTAGTTAGTAAGGCACCTTTTGAGGAGGAAAGTAATTAAAATGAAGCTTATTAAAGAAATAGTTTATGATGGGAAAAACATATATTCCCATAAGAAGTGCATAAGAGCAGATGTTGATTTGGAAGGTTATTGTGAGATTCCAAGTAAAGATATTCCTAATTTTAATGATACTCTTGTAAAGATGTTACCAGAATTAAATAAGCATAGATGTGGAATTGATGAGGATAATGGATTTGTAACGAGACTAAAAGAGGGTACATATCTTGCTCATATATGCGAGCATATTACTATTGCTATTCAAAATATATTAGGTATAGATGTAGCTTATGGGAAAGCGCGAGAGATAAAAGATGACCTGTATTATATGATAATTCAGTATGAACATAAAAATACGGCATTAGGAGCTATATATCTTGCGATTGATTTAATAAATTCTTTGATAGAGCAAAAAATGATTAACTTAGAGGAAAGGATAGAATGCCTAAAGAAAACAATGTCACAAGAGATGATGGGGCCAAGTACTAAAGCTATTTGTGATGCAGCACAAAAAAGAAAGCTTCCAGTTCTTAAGCTTGGAGATGGTGGAATGTACCAAATAGGGTACGGGAAGCAAGGGAAAGTTATAGCGGCAGCCTTAGGAGATTCTACTAGATGCATAGGAGCTGATATAGCTTGTGATAAGATGCTTACAAAACAGCTTTTAAAAGCTCAATTTATCCCTGTTGCTATAGGTGAAAAAGTATTCAATACTATAGATTTATTGCAAAAAGCTGATTATATAGGATACCCAGTAGTATTAAAACCTCAATTTGGAAACAAGGGTAAAGGGGTTATACTAAATATAACTGATCAAAAATCGTTACTTAAAGCTTATAAGGCTATAAATGATGATTATGAAGATATAATTATTGAAAAGTATATAAAAGGGCAGGATTATAGAGTCTGTGTCGTAAACAATAAAGTCATAGCTGCTGCAAGAAGGTTACCTCCATTTGTAATAGGAGATGGAACTACTAATATTAAAGACTTAATAAGAAATTTAAATAGTGATCCTAGAAGAGGGGAAAAGCATGAAAAGCCATTAACAAAAGTTAAGATGGATGAATGTTTAATTAACTGTATAAAAAAACAAGGTTTTAATATCTCATCTATACCAGTAAAAGGTGAAAGAGTGTCTTTGAGAGAAAATGCTAATTTATCTACCGGAGGTATATCAATAGATTGTACTGATGAGATATGTGAAGAAAATATAAAGTTATGTATTAGAGTGGCAAAAACCATAGGTTTAGATATTTGTGGGATAGATATATGTACAGAAAATATATCAGAACCAATCTTAGGTAGAGGAATAATAGTTGAGGTGAATGCAGCTCCTGGAATTAGAATGCATCATTACCCAACCTTTGGCGAAGAGAGAGATGTAGCTGGGGCAATAGTAGATATGATGTATGAAGGAAATCCTAAAAACATACCAGTTATTTCTGTAACTGGTACTAATGGCAAAACTACTACAACTAGGTTAATATCTCATGTAATAAGTCTTATGGGATATAGTGTTGGTATGACAACAACTTCAGGTGTAGTTATTAATGGAGAATATATTGATACCGGTGATGATACTGGTCCTAAAAGCGCAAAATCGGTATTGTTAAATAGAGATGTGGATGTAGCGGTGCTTGAAACTGCTAGAGGTGGAATAGTTAGAAATGGATTAGCTTATGATGTTGCAGATGTAGGTGTTATAACAAATATCACTGAAGATCATCTTGGAATAGATAATATAGATACAATGGAACAATTGGCTTTTGCCAAGGCTTTAGTTGCTGAAGCCGTTAAAGAAGAAGGGTATGCTGTTATAAATGTAGATGATATATGGAGTGTTAAGGTTTTAGATAGAATAAAAGATAAAAAGAAGATACTATTCTCTATGAATAGAGATAACCAATATATTAGAGAAAATATTATGCAAGGCAATCCTGTTGTTTATGCTTCTGATGGAGCTATATATGTTGAAAATGATAATAAAAGATATACGGTATGTATGATAAAAGATATCCCAATAACTAAGAATGGTAATTTAAAGTATAATATATATAATTGTTTAGCTGCATGCAGTGCATTAGTTGGTATAAATTTAGATTATGCGATAATTGCTAAGGGTTTAACAACCTTCTTTAGTGATGAAAACTCAAATCCAGGAAGGTTTAATGAGTATGATATAAATGGAACTAAGATTGTTTTAGATTATGGGCATAATATAGATGGGTATACTTGCGTTTTAGATGCTCTAAAAAGCATGCCTCATAATAGATTAATAGGAGTAATAGGTGTTCCAGGTGATAGAAACGATGACAGTATACAAAGATTAGGTGCTCTATCAGCTCAGTTTCTAGATAAGATATATATAAAAGAAGATTTAGATAAAAGAGGGCGGAGAGAAGGAGAGGTTGCAGATATTCTCTTAAAAGGTGTATTGGAATATAAAACACAAAAAGACATACATGTAATACTTGATGAAGTAGTAGCATTGGATAATGCTTTAAGTGATTCAATTCCTGGCGATGTAATAGTAGTATTCTTTGAAGAGTTTGAAAGGCTTGTTAATTATATCAAAGATAAGTCAGAAGAAGTAGTTGATTTAATCGAATTAGAAAATGTAGTTCATATGTAAAAAATTATTAGTTATAATTAAATAATCAAAGAGATCTACATAAAAACAACAGTGTGGTAGCTTAATTTAAGCTTCAGCTGTTGTTTTTTACTGTATAGGAAAGTGTAAAATTATCGTAAACCCAGTTTAGAGTTGTTTTATTGATTATATAAGATGAAATCCCATAAAACTATATATTGCATTTATTGCGATAAAATATATAATTATTATAGAACAAGGGGAAGGGTTGAAAATAAATGATACTAAAAGCTTATGCTAAAATAAATATAGCCTTAGATGTTATTGGTAAAAGAGAGGATGGTTATCATTTATTAAGAATGATAATGCAAACAATTGATTTATATGATGTTGTTCATATAAATAAAGAATTGAATAGTAATGATATAATTATAACTTGTGATAATCCCTTTATACCAACTGACGGTAGGAACCTTTGCTATAAAGCGGCTAAACTTTTTAAAGAAAAGTATAATATTTCAAGTGGAGTTAAAATTGATATAATAAAAAAAATACCAATGTCTGCAGGTATGGCTGGTGGAAGTACAGATGCTGCTGCTGTAATTAAAGGTATGAATGATATATTTGAAATCAATGCAACTGAAGAAGAACTTTTGGCTTTGGGGCTCCAGATAGGTGCGGATGTGCCTTATTGCATGAAAGGTGGAACAGCGCTTTGTGAAGGAATAGGAGAGCAAATTAAGCCTCTTAAGTCTTTTAAAAATTATATATTAGTTGTTGTTAAACCTCCATTCGGTGTATCCACTAAAGAAGTATATGGGTTACTTGATGTAAAACGTATATATAAGCACCCTAGAATAAACAATTTAATACACGAGATGAACTCAGGTAATATAAAGTTTGTAGCTGAGAATATGAAGAATGTATTAGAAAACGTAACTATCAGAAAACACCCTTTAATAAAAGGAATAAAATATAGTATGATTAATTTAGGTTGTTTAGGAACATTGATGAGCGGTAGTGGACCTACGGTTTTTGCTTTCTTTGAGGACATGGTAAAGGCTCAAAATTGTTATGACAAAATGAAAGAAAGATATAGAGATGTATATATAACTAGAACAATTTAAAATAAAGATGTATAAAGTAAAACCCCTTTGGCAATAATTACAAGTGTCAGGGGGTTGATTTTTTATGAAAAAAATATTATTTATTGTAACTATTATATTCTCATTAACTATAGGTATATTTTCCTATAATACTTTAAATAAGATAACGGTATATGGACAGGAAGATGGAAGTTCCGTAAGTGATGAAATAAAAGATAAATTAATAAGATTTCACGTAATAGCAAATAGTGATGATAAAAAGGATCAAGAATTAAAGCTTAAGGTAAGAGATGAGATACTAAAATATATAACTCCAAAGTTAAAAGACTCAAAATCAATAGATGAATCAAGGAAGATATTAAAGGAAAACGATGATCAAATCAAGAAGATAGCAAGTAAAGTAATAAAGGATAATGGTTATAGTTATTCGGTAAATAGCACCTTAGATCATGAAAATTTCCCGGTAAAAACTTATGGTAATATAACACTGCCTCAAGGCAATTATGAAGCTTATAGAGTTATAATTGGATCTGGGAAAGGACAAAATTGGTGGTGTGTTATGTTTCCACCTATATGCTTTATTGATATAACAAAGGGACAAGTGTCCTATGATGAAACTGAAAAGCAAATGAAAAGAGTTTTATCAGACAAAGAGTATGACGAAGTGGATAATCAAAGTAAAGTAGGGAAAGATAGCTCTAAGGATAAGGTAGAATTCAAATTTAAAATAAAAGAAATCTTTGATGATATTGTAAAAAAAATATAGCGTAATAAGGTTCTGTTTCTAACGATTAATTTGTTTCGAAATAGAACCTTAAAATTTTTTATAAATAAATATTTTATTTAATACTTGAATAAAGGCATTAAAATTATTAAACTATTATATAGTTGTAATTAATATGCTTACAATGCAAAAAAGCGTGTGTAGGCTAGGAGGAAAAGATGAAGAAGAAGGCAATAATTTCAATAGCAAGTAATCAAGTGCCAGCTGATAAAGAAGATCTTATTGAAGTGGTAACTCCAGGGGAGTTTTTAATTAAAGAAGATGGATATGAAGCAGTATATGATGAAACGGAAATATCTGGTATGGAAGGAACAAAGACTAAGATCTCTATAACTTCGAATGAGTTGATTCTTGAGAGGGAAGGTACTACTGCAACTAAGATGAACTTTCAAAAAGATAGTAGTTCAGTAAGTCTTTATAATACTCCTTATGGAATGTTAGAACTTAAAATAGATACTAAAGAGTTGAAGATAGACATAGATGAGTATGGTGGAGATGTATTTATTGATTATGATTTAAGTGTAAGTGGTCAAGAAAGCAATAATACTCAACTGAAAATAAATATAAAGACAAAAAACTAAGATATAACAGATCGGCTGTTTTTACACTGTTTATTAAAAAAATAGAGAAAAACTTATGGAAAGGTTTGGTGTTTGTTATTTGCGATTCTTTACTAAAGGAATTGTCTATAACAAATTCTAAATCTTTTTTAGCGCAAAGAAAAGATTTAGCTTTATACCGATTAAACCTATATATTTCAGTGTGGTTACAATCTTCTTTGAATATACAGTGGAAAACATAAACTTTATAAGTGAGATTGTAAATATTCACTGTTAAGATAACAAACTAATTATGTTATATGTATTAGTGCAAATCCTCATAATATAAAAATATAAATTTAGTGAGAAGGAGTTTAATCAGCAAATCAATTGGCAATAATTACAATATAAGTAGAGGTGAGGAAGTTGTATGGTAGATACTATAAAATAATTGAATTGTTATGCCAGTATCATGGAATTGACATAAATGAACACAAAGACTTTTTGAGAAGCAGAGAAAATAAATATATGTTTTTGTTATTGATGAAGAAGTATGATTGCATAAAAAAAGAAGAACTGTTAAACATATTGAGAGCTAAGTCTTCTAGAAGCATTAATTATAATGTGAAAAAGGCTGAAGAAAAGTTTTTGATAAATAAAGAATTTAGAGATAAATATCTATATGTTGAAGAAGAAATAGAAAAAATGCTATAAAAACATAAAAAAAAGACTAGAATAAGAATCTGATATGTGATAAAATACTATCATTGTGTTTAAGACAACAATTATCCATCTTAAATGGTGGGTAATAACTATTATAATAAATAATTATTACAGTGTCAATAGTTTTTTTAAATAGATTCTTAGGAGGAAAAAGTATGAGCAAGAGAACCACAAAGTATGTATTTGTCACAGGGGGAGTAGTTTCATCTTTAGGTAAGGGAATCACTGCTGCGTCTTTAGGAAGATTGCTTAAGAATAGAGGAATGAAAGTATCAATACAAAAGTTTGATCCATATCTAAATGTGGATCCAGGTACTATGAGTCCATATCAACATGGAGAAGTTTTCGTAACAGATGATGGCGCTGAAACAGATCTTGATTTAGGTCATTACGAAAGATTTATCGATGAAAATTTGACTAAGAACTCAAATGTAACTACAGGAAAAGTATACTGGTCTGTTATCTCTAAGGAAAGAAAAGGTGAATACTTAGGCGGAACAGTTCAAGTAGTTCCTCATATAACTAATGAATTAAAGAATCGTGTTTATAGAGTAGCTAAAGAAAAAGATATAGATGTAGTAATAACTGAAATTGGGGGAACTGTTGGAGATATTGAATCACTTCCTTTTTTAGAAGCTATAAGACAAATTAAGTATGAAGTTGGTAGAGAAAATGTGTGCTTTATACATGTTACACTAGTTCCTTATCTAGGAAAAGCAGGAGAGTTAAAGACTAAACCTACTCAACACTCAGTTAAAGAATTAACAGGAATAGGTATACAACCAGATATTATTGTTTGTAGAGCAGAGAAACCTTTATCAGATGATATTAAGAATAAGATAGGTTTATTCTGTAATATAGATGGAAGATCAGTTATACAAAATCTTGATGCAGAAGATTTATATGAAGTGCCACTTATGCTACATAATGAAGGTTTAGATAAATTAGTTGTTGAAAAGTTAAATTTAGGATGTTGTGATATTGATAATACACAATGGTCTCAAATGGTAGATAGAATAAAGAGTATTTCTAAAGTGACTAAGATAGCTTTAGTTGGTAAGTATGTAGAGCTTCATGATGCATATATTTCCGTAGTTGAAGCTTTAAATCACGGCGGATTACATAATGATTCTAAGGTTGAAATAGAGTGGATAAATGCAGTTGATGTTACTGCCGACAATGTAAATGCTTTACTTTCAGGAGTTGATGGTGTTTTAGTGCCAGGAGGTTTCGGAGATAGAGGAATAGAGGGCAAAATAGAAGCTATAAGATGGGCAAGAGAAAACAAAAAGCCATTCCTTGGTATATGTTTAGGTATGCAATGCGCTGTTATTGAGTTCGCTAGAAATGTTCTTGGATACACTGGAGCTAATTCATCAGAAATTGATCCGGAAACTAGTTATCCTGTAATTGATTTAATGCCAGAGCAAAAAGATGTAGAAGATCTTGGCGGAACTATGAGACTTGGATTATATCCATGTAAATTAGAAGAAAATTCTTTCTCGAAGGTAGCTTATTCAGATAGTCTAATATATGAAAGGCATAGACATAGATACGAATTTAATAATGAGTTCAGAAGTTCAATAGCAGATGCGGGAATGGTGATAGCTGGAACATCTCCAGATGGAAGACTCGTAGAAGTGGTAGAGATAGCAGACCATCCTTGGTTTGTAGCTGTTCAATATCACCCAGAATTGAAATCAAGACCTAATAGACCACATCCATTATTTAAAGATTTCATAGGTGCTGCTATAGCTAATAAATAATATATTTAAGTTTAGGTTTAACAAGAGGGGCTCTTGTTAAACCTTTTTCTTAATTATTTTAATATAAAGTTTAAGTGAGTTACTTATGTAAACAAAAAGTAACTGTTTATTTTACTAAAAAACTATACATTTTGTATATAAATAGTGAATAAAATTATCATTATTACTCAATAATTATATATATGAAAAAAATACTTGAAAATATGTTTCTAATAAAGCATAATATAAATGCTAATTGTATTATATATGTTACTGGAGCTAAATTGTGTTTAGTACAGAATAAATGTTCAAAAGACCAAAGTTTTTCTTGTTAGTCATTTCTAAATATTTTCAGTACTAATAAATAAAAACCAAGAAATTTCAAAATAACAGATCGATAAAATGTAATTTATGGATTAATAATATTCCTCTTAATATATTATTATGTTTATTTATATTGATTGCAGGCTGATATTTAGTATATTACAAAAACTTCAAATATGTAACAATTCAAAAATTTCAAATTAATAAGTTTGGAAGACTTATATGTTTTAGATTTTAGATATAATTAACCTTATATTTTCATTTCTATGTATTTCCTTTATTGATTCCCTTAAAAAAATATGGAGGTGTCATTTTGACAGCAGAATTTTACGAAAAGAAAACCTTAACTGAGCTAAGAGATTTAGCTAAAGATTTAGGGATAAAAAATATTTCAAAAAAGAAAAAAAGTGAGCTTATTGAAGAAATAGTTAAAAGTTCTCCGAATGTTATAAATAAAGATGGGGTTGAACTAAGAGAAAAAATTGCCCCTAAGTCAACCGATATAGAAAAAGAAGCAAAAGTAGTTGATAGACCTGTAGAAAGAATAGAGGAAGTAAAAGCTATTACTGAAAAGGTTGAAGAGCAACAAGAAAATGTAAGTGAAGAAAAAGTAGAAGAAAAGAAAGAACGATTAAAGGAAATGATCAATACCTCTAATTCAGCTAGAGGAATATTAGAGATAATGGAGACAAACAATTTTGGATTCTTAAGATGTAGGAATTATTTGACTTCAGATCAAGATATATATGTATCGCCATCTCAAATAAGAAGATTTAACTTGAGAACTGGGGATGAAATTGAAGGTAAAGTAAGAGAAGCAAAAGAAGGCGAAAAATTTAAGGCTTTATTATATGTAGAAAGAGTTAATGGAGAGAGACCGGAAACTGCTATTGGAAGAAAATACTTTGAAAACTTGACTCCTATTTATCCAAATGAGAGATTAAGATTAGAGACTAATGATGAGAAGGACTTATCATCAAGACTTATGGATCTTGTATCGCCTATAGGTAAAGGACAAAGAGGAATAATAGTTGCTCCACCGAAGGCTGGTAAAACAACTTTACTTAAGAAGATAGCGCAAAACATATCTAGAAATTATCCAAGTGTTACATTGATGGTTTTATTAATAGATGAGAGACCAGAAGAAGTTACGGATATGCAAAGAAGTATACATGGTGAAGTAATATACTCAACATTTGATGAGGAACCAATAAATCATACTAGAGTGGCTCAATTGGTTTTAGATAGAGCTAAAAGAATGGTTGAACACGGCAAGGATGTAGTTATTTTGCTAGATAGCTTGACTAGGTTATCTAGGGCTTATAACTTGACAATAAATCCAACAGGAAGAACTCTTTCAGGAGGATTGGACCCAGGAGCTCTTATAATGCCTAAGAAATTTTTCGGTGCAGCGAGAAAGATAGAAGAAGGTGGAAGTCTTACAATACTTGCAACAGCTCTTGTTGACACAGGTAGTAGAATGGATGATATGATTTTTGAAGAATTCAAGGGAACTGGAAATATGGAAGTTCACTTAGATAGAAAACTTCAAGAAAGAAGAATATTCCCAGCTATTGATATCTATAAGTCTGGAACAAGAAAAGAAGATCTACTTCTTAATGATGATGAAAAAGAAGCAGCATATGCTATAAGAAAAGTAATGTATAGAGAAGGTAATGTTGAAAGTATAACTGAAAAATTGATTGCGTTACTTTCAAAAACTAAAAATAATAAAGAATTCTTAAATATGTTTGATAAAAGTATTTTAGATAACAATTCAAGATAAAAATAAACAGGCTGTAAGTAAGGATACTTACAGCCTGTTTATTTTTCTAGTATATTATCAGCTAACGAAACTATAGCTTCTAATGAAAATTCTGAAGAAAGTCTGTAAAGGTTTTTCTTTAAAGTCTGTAACTCTTCAGGGCCTTCTATTAATTTGTCTAAGGAAGAATTTAAGTCTTTGAGATTATCCACATATATAGCACAACCTTCATTGGTTAGAAATTCAGTGTTTTCTGTTTCTTGACCAGGTATTGCGAAGGGAATCACAAGTGGTAAGTTTTTGACTATTGATTCTGTAACTGTGAGTCCACCGGGTTTTGAGATAATAATGTCGCTGTAATCCATTATTGCAGATATATCATTGGTGTAACCAAGGATATGAATTTTTTTATCTTTAATAGGAGACGAATACGAACTTAGAAGTTTATTTTTCAGGTTAGTATTCTTTCCACAAACAACTGTTATCCTAAGTTTATGTTTATTATTCACTAGTTCCTTAAGTACATAATATATATTTGTAAGTCCCATACTACCGCTCATAAGAAGTATATTGAAATAATCAGAATCTTTTACTTCTGCATATTCATGATTTTTAGTGTAGAATTCTCTTCTTATTGGAATTCCGTAGGGAAATATTAAATTAGAGTTTATCCCACGAGAAATTAAGTCGTTTTTTGTATACTCACTTCCGGTTACATAAGCATCTACATATTCAGATACATAAGTATAATGAGCTTTAAAGTCAGTTACTACAGAAATAAAAGGCAGTTCTGTAAGCTGATTTTTTTTAAGCATAGATACTACATTTATTGTAAAGGGGTGAGTGCCTATTATTAGATCGGGTTTGTTTTCGTCTATAAATTTTAGTAGTTTTCTTGAGGTTTTCCAAAAGGAGACTTTTATTATGTTATTCATAGATTTTATATTAGTAGCTTTGTAAAATGTACCGTAAAGGTTGGGTGCCTTTGTAGCAAATAGTTCATAACCTACAACGAGAACATTATTAAGTAATTTACTGCTATTATATAAAAAATCATATTTAATAACTTCATATCCAAACTGGGAAAAGGTTTCAACCAAAGAGTCTGCCGCCTGATTATGACCTTGTCCTGTAGATGCTGTTAAAATAAGAAGTTTCTTCATGTTTCTCACTCGCTTTGCTGATAAAATAATATAAAAATTGTTTTTAGAATATAGGTTTAATTTAATTTATATTTTAACATTTATTTCATAATAAAGATATAAAATTTCGTTTTATACCAGAATCTAGAAGTTAGAACTATTAAGTAACTAACAAATATATGAGAAAAAATCAGTTGATTTGGTTAAGGTTAACAATTATATAAGGCATCTTCAAAAATAGCTAATTAGGTACTAGCTATTTTTGAAGATGCCTAAATTCCAAACAAAAATGGGAAAGAGTTTATCTTTCCCACGATTGCTACTTTTCAAGACCAAATCTCTTCTTGAATTTATCAACTCTACCGCCAACATCAATGATTTTTTGTTTACCAGTGAAGAATGGGTGGCATTTAGAGCATATTTCTACTTTAAGTTCTGATTTAACTGAACCAGTTGTAAATGTGTTTCCACATGCGCACTTAACCACAGCATCGTTGTGGTATTCTGGATGTATGCCTTCTCTCATCTTGTTCACCTCTTTCGAAATAAATACTGTCGCTTTTGCAACTACTAAAGTATAGCATGACATAATACGTGAGTCAATAAGGAGGTAATAATAAATATGTCTATTAAACTACAGTTATGACATTTCATGATTGATGAAGAATATTTTACTAATTGACCAATCAATTATAAACAAAATAGAATAATCTTATGTATAGTATAGATAATAAATAAGATTTGATAATTGATAAGCTAATTCTACATGAATCTATATTTTAATAGATGCAGGTAGAATTAGTTTGCTTTGAAATGTAGAGCTTCCTTATATAATATAATATGTTCTTAAGACTGTAATATATTTAGATAAATTTAGAATGTAAAATTAATATATGAAGTGGTTCATCTATACATATAATGATATAATCATATCAAACACGTTTGAGGATGAAAAAAGGAGATTATTTTATGAGTAAATTATATTTTAGATACGGTGCTATGAATTCAGGCAAGTCAACTCATCTTATGCAGGTGGCATATAATTATGAAGAGAGAGGAATGAATATTTTAATTATAAAATCATCTACGGATAAAAAAGGTGGAGACAAGCTAGTATCTAGATTAGGTGTAGAAAGAACTGTAGATTTACTTGCTAAAAAAGATGACAATATTTTTGAAAAAGTATCTCAATGGGTAGAACTAAATGGCAAAATACACTGCATCTTAGTGGATGAAGTTCAATTTCTAAAAAGCTACCAAATAGATCAGCTACTTGAAATTGCTGTAGTTAAGGATATACCTGTAATATGCTATGGTTTAAGGACTGATTTTCAAATGAATGGTTTTGAAGGTAGTGAAAGACTACTATTAATTGCACATAGTATAGAAGAGATGAAGACCATATGTAACTGTGGAAATAAAGCTATATTAAATGGTAGAAAGATAAATGGTCGTTTTGTTTTTGAAGGTGAGCAAATAGCTATAGATAATGTTGATGATGTAGAATACGAGTCTTTATGTGGAGATTGCTATTTTAAATATAAAAAAACAAGGAATGAATAACTATAAAAATATTTAGTATAAAAGGATGGTATATATGAGGAAAACTAAGGTTGGAGGCCAGGCGGTACTTGAAGGAGTTATGATGCGAGGGGCTAGTGGTTTAGCAACAGCTATAAGAACTCCTAATGGAAATATAGAGGTTGATTTTAAAAACACTGTACCAGTATCTAAAAGATATAAGATACTTGGTGTGCCTGTAGTAAGAGGTTTTATATCTCTTGTGGATTCTATGGTGGAGGGTATCAAATGTATTAATTACTCTGCATCTTTTTTCGAAGAAGAGGAAGAACCATCAAAGTTTGATAAGTGGATAAATGATAAGTTTGGTGAGAAAAGTAATGATATAATAATGGGGTTTACATTATTGATATCTTTAATATTTTCAGTTGCGCTATTTGTAGCTATACCTACTGCAATTACTTCATTGTTCAAACATTTAGGGATAGGTGTAGTAGGACTCAATATGATTGAAGGTGTAATAAGAGTAATAATACTTTTAGGATATATGTATATAATAGGAAGACTTGACGACATAAATAGATTGTATCAATACCATGGTGCTGAGCATAAGACTATATTTTGTTATGAAAATGAGATGGAACTTACTGTGGAAAATGTAAAGAAGTTTGAAAGATTTCATCCAAGGTGTGGTACTAATTTTATGCTTCTAGTAATGCTAGTTAGTATATTTGCTTTTTCTTTTACTGGGTGGAACTCGCTTCCGGAGAGAATACTATCTAGAGTGATTTTGCTACCTTTAGTTTCTGGAATAACTTTTGAACTTATAAGATGGATTGGAAAAAGCGAAAGTTTCTTATCCCAATTAATAGCAGCACCAGGGTTAAAGCTTCAGAATCTGACTACTAGGGAACCAGAGGATGATCAAATTGAAGTTGCTATAAGAGCGCTTAAGGCAGCTGAAGGAATAAAGGATGATGAAACTATTGGTAAGCTGCTCAGTAAAGGTAATGAAACGCTTAAAGCAGCGGAAATAGATAGTTATGTTTTGGATTGTCAACTTATTTTAGGAAAAGTAATAGAAAAAGATAAACTTTATTTAATTACTCATAGGGAAGAATTGGTTGAAGAAGAAAAATGCAAAGAATTCTACGCTCTAATTGAGAAAAGAGAAAATAAAATGCCTATAAAGTATATTCTTGAACAAGCAGAGTTTTACGGAATAGAGTTACATGTTGAGAAGGGTGTTTTAATACCTAGAGCTGATACGGAGGTTTTAGTGGATGAAGTTTTGGGTATAATTAAGGATGGAGAAGTAATTGACTTATGTGATTTGTGCTGTGGTAGTGGTGCTATAGGTATTGCCATAGCAAAAAATCAAGAAAATGTTAAGGTAGATTTTATAGATATAGAAGATACTCCTGAGTTGGTTACTAAAAGAAATATAAGTGAGTTAAGCCTAGGGGGAAGATGTAGATTTATAAAAAGTAATCTACTAGAAGAAGCCATAAAAGAAAATAAGATTTACGATATAATTGTATCTAATCCACCGTATATTAAGGAAGATGTTATTCCTACATTAATGGAAGATGTTAAGGATTATGAACCTATCATAGCTCTTAGTGGAGGAGAAGATGGTCTTAATTTTTATAGAAGAATAATTGATGAAAGTATTCAGGTTCTTAAAGAAGGTGGAACAATAGCTTTTGAAATTGGATATGATCAAGGTGAAGCTGTAAAAGAATTACTAGTTGAAAAAGGATATAAAAATGTTAAAATAGTTAAGGACCTGGCATCGCTTGATAGAGTTGTAACTGCAAATAGATGATGTAAGTCAAATGTTACCGAACGGGGACAACTTTAAGACGGAAACTATAGTTTAAGGATAAAATGGTCTGTATATATTTCCTATTGATATGATAGGAATATATATGATATAATAAAAAAATATGAAATTTATTATTACGGAGTGATAGGATGATATTAGATAGATTAAACTTTATAGAAAATAAGTATGATGAACTTTCAGTAAAAATATCAGACCCATCTATCATGGCTAATCAGAACGAGTGGAGAAAACTTTGTAAAGAACATGCGGAACTAGAAATAGTTGTGAATAAGTATACACAATATAAAGATGTTTTAGATGAGATAGAAACCAATAAAGAAATGTTAGCTGAAGAAAATGATAGAGAAATGAGAGAAATGGTTCAAGAAGAGATAAAAGATCTTTCTGAACAAAAAAATGCATTAGAAGGTGATTTGCAAGTTTTATTACTTCCAAAAGACCCTAATGATGATAAGAACGTATTTATAGAAATCAGAGCAGGTGCTGGTGGAGAAGAAGCAGCGCTGTTTGCTGCAAATCTTTTTAGAATGTATACAAGATATGCTGAAAACCATAGATGGAAAGTTGAGCTTATGAGTACAAATGAAACTGATATTGGTGGATTTAAAGAAGTTGTATTCATGCTAAAGGGTGATAGCGCATATTCAAGACTTAAGTTTGAATCAGGCGTTCATAGAGTTCAAAGAGTTCCAGATACAGAATCAAGTGGTAGAATTCATACATCAACTGCTACGGTGGCTGTACTACCTGAAGTTGATGATGTAGAATTAGATATAAGTGAAAAAGATATTAGAATTGATGTATTTAGAGCATCTGGTCACGGTGGACAGTGTGTAAATACAACAGATTCAGCTGTAAGAATAACGCATCTTCCAACAGGACTTGTTGTATCTTGTCAAGATGAAAAGTCACAGCTTAAGAATAAAGAAAAGGCTATGAAAGTTTTAAGATCAAGACTTTTTGAAAGAGCTGAGGCTGAAAGAGCTGCTGGTATAGCTGAAGATAGAAAGAATCAAGTTGGAACAGGGGATAGAAGTGAAAGAATAAGAACATACAACTATCCACAAGGAAGAGTGTCAGATCATAGAATTGGATTAACGCTTTATAAACTAGATTCATTTTTAAATGGAGACATGGAAGAAATGATCCAAGGTCTTATAACTGCAGACCAAGCTGAAAAGATGAAAGCTATGGGAAATACTGAGTTTTAATTAGTTTGATTTTTAAGCCTTACATGAAAATGTAGGGCTTAAATAATACGATTAATAAAGGAGAGTAGCTACTATGCATATCTCAAAGGCGGTAAAGAAACAAAAAAAGTCGTATAGATTATTTTTGTTAAGTATGTTATTTCTCTTTTTTTCTCTACCTATAATAGTATTTCTTCTAGGGAAAACTACAATATTTTATACTAGTTATTTGACATTTTTAGAGGTCTTCATATTAATTGCTATTTTAGCTGTTGCAAATAGTATAGCTATTGATTTTAATTGTTCAAATAACAAGCTAAAGATAAGAACAGGAATTTTGAAAAGTGAAAATGTTATATTATGTGATAAAGTTGTTTTAGTACATACTGAAGGAAAAGACGAAAATATGGAAATTATAATTGTCACTACAGTAAAGCTTAGAAATAAATTTATGAAGCCTATAACAAAAAACTTTTTTAAAAAGTATCCTTACGTTGCAAATGAGTATAGAAAAATAAAAATACTTAAGCCTGAAGAACTATATTATTTTACTATTATAAAACATGGAGGACTCTTAAAATATCAGTTGTTAGATTTGGTATATAGGAATTGTGTTAAAGCAGTATATACGGATCTAAGTATAGAGAATGTAAAAATTGCAAGAGGCCAACTTGAGATTTAAGATCTAGAGGAAGTGAATTGTTTTGAAAACAGAAGTGAGAATAATTAATAATATTGAAGAAAATGTAGAGGATATTAAAAGAGCAGCAGAAAGCATAAAAAATGGTGGGACGGTAGTTTTTCCAACTGAAACAGTATATGGACTTGGAGCTGATGCTTTAAATGAGAATGCAGTAAAAAAAATATTTATTGCAAAAGGTAGACCTCAAGATAATCCGCTTATTATTCACGTTGCAAGCAAAGATATAGAGAAGTATGTTGAAGACATTCCAGAAGTTGCAGAGAAACTGATGAGTAAGTTTTGGCCAGGACCTCTTACTATTCTATTTAACAAGAATGCTATTATACCGGACATTACTTCAGCAGGACTTAGCACTATTGGAATAAGAATGCCAGAGGATAAATTAGCACTTAAGCTTATAGAGTTTTCTGAAACGGCTATTGCAGCTCCATCTGCAAATATATCTGGTAGACCGAGCCCTACTGATATATATAGATGCATTGAAGATTTAAATGAGAAGGTTGATTTTATAATTGGAGGCAATGAGAGCAATGTAGGATTAGAATCAACTATAATTGATTGTACAGTAACTCCGCCTTGTGTGCTTAGGCCTGGAGGTATAACTTTAGAGATGCTTAAAAAAATAGATCCTGAGGTGTATATAGATGCTGCAGTTATGAAGAAACCATCCGATGATATTAAACCTAAGGCGCCAGGTATGAAGTATAGACACTATGCACCTAAGGCAAAGGTTTCAATTGTTGAAGGTTCTTTAGAAAAAAGTGTTGAAAAAATAAATGAAATAGTGCAAAATTATATAGAAAAAGGGTTTCGAGTTGGTATCATGGCTACAGAAGAAACTAAGAATTTATACAAAGAAGGAAATGTTATTTCACTTGGAAGTAGAAATAATATTGAGGAAGTAGCCAAAAGTCTTTTTGAAACATTAAGAAAGTTTGATGATTCGGCAGTAGATTATATTATTAGTGAGGCATTTACTGAAGAGGGGATAGGTCTTGCCATAATGAATAGATTAAGAAAAGCTGCTGGGTTTGATATAATAAAAGCTTAAATTGGAGGGAAGTATGAATATTCTTTTTGTGTGTACAGGTAACACTTGTAGAAGTTGTATGGCTGAAGCTATATTTAACAGCAGCTGTGATATAAATGGTGTAAGAGCATATTCAGCTGGTATTTCAATAGTTCCTGGTAGCAAAACTTCCAAGCACTCTGCTAGTTTAGTCATGAATAATCTATCTTGCGATATTAGCGAAAGATCAGCAGTGCAGTTAACTTCCGATATGATAGAAAGCGCTGATTTAATATTGACTATGACTAGCTATATGAGAGATTTAATAGCTTCAAATTTCCCTAAAAAATCGAATAATGTATTTTCATTATGTGAATATGCTGGCGTAAAGGGCGAGATTTCAGATCCATACGGCGGTTCTATTGACGTCTATTCAAAAACATATGATCAATTAAAAAATATAATAGGTAAAGTATTGGTAAAAATAAAGGAAGATAAAGGCATTTTTTAATGCTTTAGTCTTCTTTTTTTATAAATTTTGGAGGTGTAATTATGAAAATAGCAATTGGAAGTGATCATGGTGGATTCAGGCTTAAAGGTGAAGTTATAGAGCACTTAAAATTAAAAGGGATAGAAGTAAAGGATTTTGGTACATTAACTGAAAGTTCTTGTGATTATGCAGATTATGCCATTCAAGTTGCAGAAGCAGTAGTGACAAAACAGTTTGATTTTGGTATATTAATTTGTGGCACTGGTATTGGAATTTCTATAGCTGCAAATAAAGTTCCAGGAATAAGAGCTGCAGTTTGTGCTGATACTTTTAGTGCACATGCTACAAGACAACATAATGATGCTAATATTTTAGCTATGGGTGAAAGAGTGGTAGGCACTGGATTAGCTTTAGATATTGTTGATACTTTTCTTTCAGCTGAATTTGAAGGTGGAAGACACACAACAAGAATAGATAAAATAGCTGATATAGAAAAAAAATATAATAGATAACATTGGAGGAATTTTTTTATGAGTAAAGTTACACAAATTGGACATCCGTTAATATTACACAAACTAGCATTTATAAGAGATAAGCACACAGGTTCAAAGGATTTTAGAGAGTTGGTTTCAGAAGTTTCTATGCTTATGGCATATGAAGTTACTAGAGATTTTCAAATGGAAGAAGTGGAAATAGAAACACCTATATGCAAAACTAAATGTAATATGTTAGCAGGTAAAAAGGTTGCAATAGTTCCTATTCTTAGAGCAGGACTTGGAATGGTTGATGGTATGCTTAAACTAATACCAGCTGCAAAAGTAGGACACATAGGTTTATATAGAGATGAAGAAACTTTACAACCAGTTGAGTATTTTTGTAAATTACCTCAAGATATAGCTGAAAGAGATATAATAGTAGTAGACCCTATGCTTGCAACTGGTGGTTCCGCTGCTGATGCAATAACTCTTTTGAAAAACAAGGGTGGTAAAAATATCAGACTTATGTGCTTAATATCATCACCAGAAGGAATCAAACATGTAACTAGTGTTCATCCTGATGTAGATGTTTATGTTGCAGCTATAGATGAAAAGTTAAATGAACATGGTTATATAGTTCCTGGACTTGGGGATGCTGGAGATAGATTATTTGGTACTAAGTAAGAGGGCGTTATGCCCTTTTTACTAATTTGGGGTGGAGTATAATGGATAGAAGAGATAAACACAATTATTATTTAGATATTGCAGAAACTGTTCTAGAAAGAGGAACTTGTTTAAGAAGAAATTATGGATCTATAATAGTAAAAAATGATGAGATAATTTCTACTGGATATACTGGAGCACCAAGAGGTAGAACCAACTGTATTGATTTGAAAAAATGCAGAAGAGAAGAACTTAACGTACCAAGAGGGACTCATTATGAACTTTGCAGAAGTGTTCATAGTGAAGCAAATGCAATTATAAGTGCTTCTAGAAAAGATATGATTGGTGCTACATTATATTTAGTAGGTAAAGATGCAAATACAGGTGAATTTGTGAAAGATGCCAATTCATGTGCGATGTGTAAAAGGCTTATTATAAATGCAGGTATTGAGATGGTTGTTATAAGGGATACTAAAAATGAATTTAGGATTGTTTATGTAGATGAGTGGATAAACAAAGATGACTCACTTAGTACTCAAACAGGTTATTAATTTTTTTGTTTTAAATTAACAAAGAGTTGCAAAATACATAATTATAATATAAACGTATATGAAACATAAATTTGCATAAGTTAGTTTGTGATAATTAAAATAACAACAACTTAAGTGTTGTTAAAATGTTCAAATTTTCATAGGTTTGATTTAGGAGGAATAAATTTGAATACTATAAAGATTATGACTATATTTGGAACAAGACCAGAAGCAATTAAGATGGCACCGTTAGTTAAAGAACTAGAAAAGAATAGTAATATTGTCTCTAAGGTGTGTGTAACTGCTCAACATAGAGAAATGCTTGATCAGGTGCTTGAGCTTTTTGATATAGTACCTGATTATGATTTAAATATAATGAAGACTAAGCAGACATTAACAGGTATAACTAATAGAGTGTTAGAGGGGCTTGAAGAAGTGTTTGAGGCTGAGAAACCAGACATGATACTAGTTCATGGGGACACAACAACAACCTTTGCTGGTGGGCTTGCTGCGTTTTATAAGCAGATTAAAGTTGGTCATGTTGAGGCGGGACTTAGGACTTTTGATAAGTACTTTCCGTTTCCTGAAGAGATGAATAGAAAGTTGACAGGAGCTATAGCAGACTTGCACTTTGCTCCAACTAAAGGGTCAAAAAATAATCTTCTTAGGGAAGGAATAACTGAAGAAGATATATATATAACAGGTAATACTGTAATAGATGCTATGAAACATACTGTTGAAAGTAATTATGTTTTTGAACATGAAGAACTTAACTATATAGATTTTGACAATAAAAAGGTAATAATGATTACTGCCCATAGAAGAGAAAACTGGGGCGAAGGAATAGAAAATATTTGTGATGCTTTAAATCATATAGTTGCAGAAAATAAAGATGTAGAACTTGTATATTTAGTTCACTTGAATCCTGTTGTTAAAGATGTAGTTTTTAGCAAGCTTGAAGGAAAGGAAAGGATTCACCTTCTTCCTCCTCTAGATACAAAACAAACTCATAACTTAATCAATAAGAGTTTTATGGTAATGACAGATTCAGGTGGACTTCAAGAAGAAGCACCTCATCTAGGAAAGCCAGTTCTAGTTCTTAGAGATGTAACTGAAAGACCAGAAGCTGTTGAGGCTGGTACAGTAAAGCTGGTTGGTACTGATGTGGAGACGATAGTAAGAGAGGCTAATGCATTAATAAACAATGACGAAGCATATAATGAGATGAGTAGATCGATAAATCCATATGGTGATGGTAAAGCGTCTCAAAGAATAGTTAAAGCTATATTAAAGTATTTTAATGTAACTTCAGAAAAAGTTGAAGAGTTCTAATCTTGTTATTTTTTTAACTGGAAGTAGTGATTTTACTACTTCCTTTTTTATTTTATATTTATTATATTGTAAGGTGCTATTTTTGCTACAAAACTATAGATAAATGTATATATAAATATATGAAAATTCATACAAACACTTTTATTTTGAAAAAAAGTATGGTAAAAATTCTAATATTGTTAATCATTATTAATTACAAAAAGATATATATTACCGTGAATTTCTTGATTATATAAATAAATGAAAAAAGATTATTTCGCTTTAAATTGCCATTGAAGATAATAATTAGTGAAAATAACAACTGTGTTTTAGATTGTGTTTTTTTTAACAATAGCTATTGATAAATATATGAAAAATAGTTATAATAAATAAAGAAGTTAAATATTGATAAAAAATTGTCTAATAATAAATAAACCTAGGAGGTAATTTTCATGAGAGAAGTTGTTATTGCAAGTGCAGTTAGAACTGCAGTTGGTTCATTTGGTGGAGCACTAAAGGACGTTCCAGCTGTAGATTTAGGAGCACTAGTTATAAAAGAAGCATTAAATAGAGCTGGAGTAGATGGAGCTTTAGTTGATGAAGTTATAATGGGTAATGTTATTCAAGCTGGACTTGGTCAAAACGTTGCAAGACAAGCGGTTATAAAGGCAGGTCTTCCAGTAGAAGTTTCAGCTATGACAATAAATAAGGTATGTGGATCAGGGCTAAGAGCAGTTAGTTTAGCAGCTCAAATGATTAAAGCAGGAGATGCTGATGTAGTAATCGCTGGTGGTATGGAAAGCATGTCTCAAGCTCCATATTTACTTAAGACTGCAAGATTTGGTCAAAGAATGGGCGATGGTAAAATGATCGACTCTATGATAAATGATGCCTTAACTGATGCTTTTAACAACTATCACATGGGTATTACTGCTGAAAATATAGCAGAACAATGGAATCTTACTAGAGAAGAGCAAGATGCTTTTGCAGCTGCGTCACAACAAAAAGCTGAAAGGGCTGTAAAAGAAGGAAGATTTAAGGATGAAATAGTTCCAGTTGTAATTCCTCAAAGAAAGGGAGAACCAAAAGTATTTGATACTGATGAATTCCCAAGATTCGGAACAACTGCTGAAACACTAGCTAAACTTAAACCTGCATTTAAGAAAGACGGAACAGTAACTGCAGGTAATGCTTCAGGTATAAATGATGGAGCTGCGGCATTTGTTGTAATGAGTGCAGAAAAAGCTGCAGAGTTAGGAATCAAACCATTAGTTAAGATAGTTTCTTACGGATCAAAAGGTCTTGATCCAACAATAATGGGATATGGTCCATTCCATGCTACTAAGAAGGCTTTAGAAGTTGCTAACTTAACAGTAGAAGATTTAGATTTAATAGAAGCTAATGAAGCTTTTGCTTCCCAAAGTTTAGCTGTTGCTAAAGACTTAAACTTTGATATGAGCAAAGTTAATGTAAATGGTGGAGCTATTGCATTAGGACACCCAGTTGGAGCTTCAGGTGCAAGAATACTTGTTTCATTACTTCACGAGATGGAAAAAAGAGATGCTAAAAAAGGTTTAGCTACTCTATGCATCGGTGGAGGATTAGGAACAGCTTTAATAGTAGAAAGAGTATAATTAAAACAGCCCATTGTAGGGCTGTTTTTTACTGTATAAAGATATACAACTTCGATCCGAAATCTATTTTTAAAACTCTCACGGATTCTGGTGAGAGGATTTAAAAATAATAAGTTTTACCACGAAGCTGTACAGCTATATATAGAAATAAACAACGAAAGTGAAACCTTCATAATGCTTTTTTGTTTTGAAAGGTTTTAGTAATAGTCAGTTGTTAACTCAGATGACGGAATATGTCAAGTATTTATATTTTGACTAAAATAAGTTCTTTATATTATGAATAAATATAGTAAAAATATATAGAATAATTATGAGTTGAAATATATCTAAAGTTTGAACTACGCACTTGAAAACTAAAATTTGTGGTTAATGAAAAACGTTTATCTAAATTTAGATTAAACTAACAGAGTATAATCTAAGTGACTAAAGTTGGTTAATTAATGTAAGAAGCAGATGTTAAAAATAGCAATAAGCAAATATGCAAGAAAAAGTGCGAAAAGATTCAGTGGATTTTAAAACTTTTATTATGGTTAAGAATGAAGAATTCATTAGATAAAGCATGTTCAGAGTTGTTTTGATACTGAATGGTGCAATAATATAAAAATTTTTTTTGAATAATTATAATAATGTTTATTCAATTGTGTTAAAAGATTTTAATATTAATATCTTGAAAAGTTTAATGTAATTCAATATAGTGTTAAAAAATAATGATTTATAAAAAACTTTATGTAATAAAATGTATTAAATGTAGTTTTGAAAATGTTATCATAGAGTATATTGTAGAAAAAAATATATTTTTAAATATTCGGAAAAATGATTGATTCTATAATATATGTTGCGGAAAAAAAGAAAAATGAAATTTCCAAGAGATATAGGACGTATTAGTGAATTACTAAGAGGTAATTTCACTTATTTAGCTTAAATAAGCTATTTAAGAACGAAATCAAAACTTTAAAGTAAGGACATACAGTAATATAATAATTTCGTGCTCGACATTAGGGGAGAATGATATGGATCGAACGGTATCAAAGTTTATTTTCGGAGTTTTTAGAGCAAACTTACTTATAGGGTTAAGTATTTCACTATTACTTACGAAATTATATAATATGAGCGTAGCGCTAGCGTTTTTTACAGGCATAGTAGTCTCATCAACAATATTAATAATTAAAGGTTATAGTATACATACTTTACTTAATTTTTCGAAAAAGAAAAGTGTTTTATTGGCATATATAGGTTATATGCTCCAATTTGTAATCATTATTGCAGTTGCTTTTTTATTTATTAGTGATTATATTTGTTTGATAGCCTATATACTGGGTACATTAGCTCAGTTTTTAGGTATTATTTTATATTGTTTTATAGATAGGAAAGGAAGTGATTAGGGTTGGTAGAATTAGATCCCATTATTGTTTACAAAGTTCCTATTGGCGGAACGACATTTAATATAACTTTGGCTCTAGTTATAGAATGGATTGTCTTGGTTATTATTGCAGCAGCATGCATAATTTCTACAAGAAATCTTAAAAAGATTCCAGATAAAAAACAAACTGTGCTTGAAGCCATATATGAATTTGTAAATAATACTGTAGTAGATAATATGGGTGAGAGCTTTAAAAGTTTCGTACCTTACATTGGTACAATTGGTGTTTATCTGTTATTTTTGAATCTTATAGGTCTATTAGGATTCAAACCACCGACTATGAATATTAATGTTGTTATTTCATTTTCGTTGATGACTTTTCTTTTAGTTCATGGAACTGCAATTAAGAGGGTAGGATTTGGACATTACTTAGGTGGATATGCAAAACCATTTTGGCCTATGTTACCTCTTAATATTTTGGAGAGAGCTATTTTACCAGTTTCATTGAGCCTAAGACTTTTTGGTAATATTTTAGCTGGAACTGTTTTAGTTGAACTAATATATTATGCACTTCATCACATAAGTTGGTTTGCCCAATTAGGTATTCCGATATTATTTCACGGATACTTCGATATATTCGATGGGCTTATACAAATGGTCATATTTGTAATGTTGACCATGATAAATATTAAAATTACAGTTGAGCATTAAAAACACATTTTTAAGGAGGATTTTGGAATGGATATTAGATTATTAGGAGCAGGTATAGCGGTATTAGCAGGTCTTGGAGCAGGTATAGGTATTGGTATTGCAACAGGTAAAGCCGTTGAAGGTATATCAAGACAACCAGAAGCTAGTGGTAAGATAACAACTACATTATTGATTGGTGCTGGATTCGCAGAAGCAACAGCTATTTATGGACTATTAGTATCTATATTATTAATATTTGTTGTAAAGTAACGTTAAAAGCTATTAGTAGGCAAATAAATTATTGTTTGGAATTTTAAATATAATAATTAGTTTTGCTCCGAAGGGAGGCTAAGATGTAGATGTTGGAGATAAAATGGCCAGAGGTCTTAGCAGCATTAATTAATCTTTTGGTTCTATATGCTATTGTTAAACACTTTTTCTTTGGAAAAGTAGGTAAGGTAATTGAGGATAGACAAAGCGATATACAATCAAAGCTTGATAAAGCTGATGAGGACACTGAAAAAGCTAGAATGTTATTATTAGAAAACGAAAGAGTTTTAAGATCTGCTAAGGATGAAGGTAAGAAAATTACTGAAGCTCAAAAACAAAAAGCAGATAAGATTTATGAAGAAATTGTAGAGCAAGCAAAAACTGAAGCTCAAACTTTATTAGATAGAGCCACAGTAGAAATAAACAGAGAAAAGCAGAAAGCAGAACAAGAAATAAGAGAGCAGGTTGTCGATTTAGCAGTGCTTATTTCTACAAAAGCTCTTGAAGAAAGTATTGACGAGGATAAGCATAAAAAACTTATCAATGACTTTATTGCTAAGGTAGGTATCTAATTATGTATGAATATTTAGATAGAAGATACGCACTTGCTCTTTATAAAATAGCAGAAGAAAAAGGAAAAGTTGAAGAATATCTTCAAGATCTTAGGGAGATATGTGATTTAGTTTACAATAATCCTGACTTCTTTGAAGTTATTAAACATCCGCAAATAAGTACAAATAAAAAGAAGAAGACTTTTATTAATATATTTAAAGAAAAAATTGATGATGAATTACTTTCTTTTCTATTAATATTAATAGAAAAAGATAGAATTCTTTATTTAAGACAAAAACTAGATCAGATGGAAAAAATCTATCTAGAAAGAAATAATACACTTATCGCAAACGTGAAAAGTGTAATTCCTTTAGAAGAGATACAATTAAAAAGTTTGAAAGAAAAGCTTGAAAAGAAATATGATAAAAATATTATCTTTGAGCAAGAGATTGATAAGAGCATAATAGGTGGACTTTACGTTAGGGTCGGAAATGACGTTATTGACGGAACAATAAAGCTAAAGCTTGAAGAGATGAAGGGCCTAATGCTTAAGAGAGAATAGAGGTGAATCCATGAATATTAAACCGGAAGAGATAACATCTATAATTAAAAGAGAAATAGAAAAATACGAAAAGCAAATCGAAACTGTAGATTCAGGTACAATTATTCAGATCGGTGATGGTATTGCTAGAGTTTACGGTTTGGATGATTGCATGGCAGGTGAACTTCTTGAATTCCCTAACAATGTCTATGGAATGGCTCAAAATTTAGAACAAGATAACGTAGGATGCGTTCTTCTAGGTTCTGAAGAAGGGATCAAAGAAGGGGATATTGTTAAGAGAACTGGAAAGATAGTTGAGGTTCCAGTAGGAGATGCCTTAATTGGAAGAGTTGTAAATTCATTAGGTATACCAATAGATGCTAAAGGACCAATAAAGAATGATGGTTACAGACCAATAGAAACACCGGCTCCAACTATAATTGATAGAAGTTCAGTTAATGAACCTCTTCAAACTGGTATAAAAGCTATCGACTCAATGATTCCAATCGGAAGAGGTCAAAGAGAACTTATAATTGGAGATAGACAAATTGGTAAGACTGCTATAGCTATAGATACAATCTTAAACCAAAAAGGTAAAGATGTTATATGTATATACGTAGCTATAGGTCAAAAACAATCTACAGTTGCTCATATATTTAACACTTTTACTGAAATGGGAGCAATGGATTATACTATAATAGTTGCATCCACTGCAGCTGATTCGGCACCACTTCAATATCTAGCTCCATATGCTGGATGTTCAATGGGTGAATATTTTATGAATCAAGGCAAACATGTATTAATAGTATATGATGATTTAACTAAGCATGCTGTAGCTTACAGAACGATGTCCTTACTACTTAAGAGACCACCAGGAAGAGAAGCTTATCCAGGAGATGTTTTCTACATTCACTCAAGATTACTTGAAAGAGCAGCAAAGTTGTCTGCTAAGAATGGTGGAGGTTCATTAACTGCGCTTCCTATAATAGAGACACTAGCTGGTGATATCACGGCTTACATTCCAACAAATGTTATATCCATAACAGATGGTCAGATATTCCTTGAGTCAGAACTATTCAATGCAGGTCAAAGACCAGCGGTTAACTCAGGTATGTCGGTTTCCAGAGTTGGTGGTAATGCACAAATAAAAGCTATGAAACAAGTTTCAGGTACCTTAAGACTAGAACTTGCTCAGTATAGAGAACTTGCAGCTTTTGCTCAATTTGGTTCTGACCTCGATAAAGATACTCAAAGAAGACTTGAAAAAGGTAAGAGACTAATAGAAGTGTTAAAGCAAGATCAATATTCAGGTATGGATGTTGAAAAGCAAATAATAATCCTTTATGCTGCTGTAAATGACTTCTTATCTGATATAAAAGTATCTGACGTAAAAGCGTTTGAAAAAGACTTCTTAGAATATATTGATACACATCATAGAGATATTCCAAAGTCAATTGCTGAAGGTAAAGTTTTAACTGATGAAATTAAATCAAGCCTTGAGCAAGCAATAGCAGAATTTAAGAAGATATTTTTAGCATAGCTTTTTTAAGCTATGCAATCTTTTAGGAGGTGGAATGGATGGCAGGAGCTGGACTTTTAGATATAAAAAGAAGAATTAAGTCAGTAACCAACACCAAAAAGATAACTAAAGCCATGGGACTTGTTGCCACTTCTAAACTAAGAAAAGCTAGAATGGAATTGGAAACCAATAATAGATATTTTAATTCTATCCAGAAAGTTGCAGACGAGTTGATAAAGTCTATAGATGATGATAATAGCAGTAGTTACATAAAAGGAAATGAATCAGCGAAAAAACTGTATATTGTGCTTACTTCAGATTCTGGTCTGTGCGGAGGCTTCAATCATGGTGTGGCTTCTAAGTTACATGAAGTAGCTGGTTTAGATACTTTAAATAATGTTGTTATGGTCGTTGGTCAAAAAGGTATATCGTATGTAAAAAAATATGGCTTTGAGACAACAGCTGAATATGTTCAAATTCCAGATGTACCTACTGTTAAAGAAGCAAAGACTGTAGTTGAGCATGCTTTAAGGTTATATAAAAACAATGAAGTTGGCGAAGTTAATGTAGTATATACTCATTTTTACTCACCAGTTAAACAAGTAGTAACTGTTGATAAACTTTTACCAATAGTTAAAGATGAAGACAAAAATGCAAAAAGAAGTGATTTCTTAATAGAGCCGAATAATTCATCAATTGTTGAAAATACATTTAATGTATATTTTAGGGGGAAACTTCTTAATTCATTACTTCATTCTAAGGCAAGTGAACAAAATTCAAGAATGCAAGCTATGGACGGAGCTACTAAGAATGCTAATGATCTTTTGGATGCATACAATATTAAATATAATAGAATAAGACAAGGCGCTATTACTCAAGAAATTAGTGAAATAGTGAGTGGAGCAAATGCGCAAAAATAGTGAGGAGGTATACTAATGCCTGGCAGTATAGGAAAAGTAGTTCAGGTTATAGGACCTGTTATTGATATCAAATTTGATACAGATGCACTTCCTAATATATACAATGCTATTGAAATAGATATGGGAGACCATACAGTAATAGCAGAAGTTGAACAACATATTGGAGATGACATAGTTAGAGCAATAGCTATGGAAGCTACAGAAGGACTAAGAAGAGGTATTGATGCTGTTGATAGCGGAAAACCAATTACTGTTCCAGTTGGTCAAAATGTTTTAGGAAGATTATTTAATGTTTTAGGAAAGACTATGGACCAAGAAGGAGACGTTACAAGTGAATTTAACTATCCTATCCATAGAGCAGCACCAACTTTTGCTGAACAATCTGTTGAGCCTGAAATGTTTGAAACTGGAATTAAGGTTATAGATTTATTAGCACCATATCAAAGAGGCGGAAAGATAGGCCTATTTGGTGGTGCAGGTGTTGGTAAGACAGTTCTTATACAAGAACTTATAAATAATATAGCAAAGCAACACGGTGGATTATCAGTATTTACAGGTGTTGGTGAAAGATCAAGAGAAGGTAATGACCTTTTAGCCGAAATGAAAGAATCAGGGGTTATCAAAAAGACTGCACTAGTATTCGGTCAAATGAATGAACCACCTGGAGCAAGAATGAGAGTTGCTCTTACAGGACTTACAATGGCTGAATATTTCAGAGATCAAGGCCAAGACGTACTTTTATTTATAGATAATATATTTAGATTTACTCAAGCGGGATCAGAAGTTTCAGCACTTCTTGGAAGAATGCCTTCTGCCGTTGGATATCAACCAACTCTTGCTACTGAAATGGGTGCTTTACAAGAAAGAATTACATCAACGAAGCATGGATCAATTACATCGGTTCAAGCAGTTTATGTGCCTGCCGATGACTTAACTGACCCAGCTCCAGCAACAACATTTACACATCTTGATGCAACAACAGTTTTGTCAAGAAGTATTTCTGAACTTGGTATCTATCCTGCAGTTGATCCACTAGATTCAACTTCAAGAATTCTTGATCCAAGAGTTGTTGGTAGAGAGCACTACGATGTTGCTTCAAAAGTTAAACATATACTTGAAAGATATAAGGAATTACAAGATATCATAGCAATACTTGGTGTTGATGAACTTTCAGAAGAAGATAAATTAATAGTTGGAAGAGCTAGAAAAGTTCAAAGATTCCTTTCACAGCCATTTACAGTTGCAGAGCAATTTACAGGAATGCAAGGAAAATACGTTCCAATTGCTGAAACTATAAGAGGTTTTAGAGAAATACTTGAAGGAAAACATGATAATCTTCCTGAGTCAGCTTTCTTATTTGTAGGGTCAATAGACGAAGTTGTAGAAGCTGCAAAGAAGATGTCCTAATTAGGGCACATAGAGGAGATTAATTATGAATACATTTAATTTACATTTAATTACTCCTAATAGAGAAATATTCTCTGGAGATGTTATTAATATTCTTTCAAAAAATAGTGATGGTGACTTTGAAATTTACTCAAATCACGTTGCTTATATAACTAATACAATACCTACAGTAACTAAGTTTGTGGATGCTAATAATAAGGAATATTCTGTGGTTACTTCCACAGGAATAGTTCAATTTAAAGATAATGAGCTGATTTTTGCTTGTGATTCGGCTGAATGGCCTGAGGAAATAGATGCTAGAAGAGCAGAACAAGCTAAAGAAAGAGCAGAAAAGAGACTAGAAGGTTCTGTAGATATAGATGTATATAGAGCTAAAGTAGCCTTAGCAAGAGCTATGGCTAGATTACAGATAAAGAAATAGGCTCTTAAAAAGCAAGTCAATTGATGACTTGCTTTTTTTTATAGAAAAAGCTAGAAAAATAAAACTTATTTTCATAAAATAATTTATAATAGGAGATGCACAAAAAACGCTGAGAAGATAATTTTAGCGGTTTTGTTTTCTAAAATTAAATAAATATTATTTTTACTTATATAATTTATGATTAATTAACAGAAACTAAATGTACTGAAAAATACAAAATAATATAAGTGACATTTAATGTAATATTCACACTTTTTACCAAAATAGATATATTAATAATATATCTATTAATATTCAAGTAGATTTAAGCTTGTGTAAAATATTCGTATACTACATTTTATCAAAGTCCTTAAGTAGTTGTACAAAGGGAAAAATGGAATTATATTGAATAAAAGCACTAAACTTGGACAATAATCAAATAGAAAGGGCGGGATGTTATGAGGATAAAGTATTCTTTATTATCAGCTATTCTATTGATTTTTTCTTTTTGTTTATTTTGTCAAAGTATAAGTGTCGACTATGATTCAATATCTAATAATATACTCAAAGAAAATTCAGCAAAAATTATCGAGTGTGGTGTGAAAGTACAATATAAGTCGAAGAAAAGTTTTGATGATATATGTCAAAATATCTTCACAAATGTAAGTAGATCATACGTTATAGTGTCTAAAGAAATTAAACCAAGCTACTTTGATATAACCTTCAAAAAAGATAATATAGCTTATGAAATATTTGCGAGTGTTGAAGATAGTGTTACTATGGTTTCAGCAACATCTATAGCCACAGATAATAGAAATGAGACAAATGGTTTAAAGAAACAATTAGAAAAAGTACTATACGATGCCTCAATAGATGTACAATATTTTAGCTATGTTAAGGGCAAGATAATTACAGATAACATCAAAAATAACATAGAATTAACAGAAAGAGCCCTTGTTAAGTATGGTGGAGCTGCAGATGTAGATACTATTAAGCTAAATTCAGGTTTTACTGGTGTAGCAAGATTAAAAGACAACACAGCCATAAACTATGCTATTAGTGAAAATGATAAAGGAACATACTTAATTATTGGTACACCAATAATTTTTATAACATACTAACAAGGTTAATGGAGGATAATATGGATAAAATCAGAGTTAAGGGTGGGAATGAACTATCAGGTGAAATAAAAGTAAGTGCAGCAAAGAATTCTGTTCTTCCGATAATTGCAGCAAGTATATTAGGTAACGACAAAGTTAAAATAAATAACGCTCCTATGCTTGAAGATGTTTATGTAATATGTAATGTGTTACAGGAACTTGGATGCAATATATCTTTAGATAAAATAAACCAATCTATAACTGTTGATTCATGTAATATAAAACCTATAAATGCTAATAATGATTTAGTAAAAAAAATGAGAGCTTCATTTCTTATTATGGGACCAATGCTATCTAGATTAGGATATTGTAAACTTTCGCTACCTGG
This sequence comes from Clostridium yunnanense, assembly GCF_016595795.1. Classification (GTDB taxonomy): domain Bacteria; phylum Bacillota; class Clostridia; order Clostridiales; family Clostridiaceae; genus Clostridium_AR; species Clostridium_AR yunnanense. The sequence goes on along the minus strand of NZ_JAENHN010000037.1, from coordinate 230,659 downwards.
AGGATGTAATATAGGAAGTAGACCTATAGATTTACACTTAAAAGGATTTAAAGCCCTTGGTGCAGAAATTGAAATTGGGCATGGATATGTAGAGGCTAAGGCAAAAAGACTTGTAGGAAATAGGATATATCTAGATTTTCCATCAGTTGGTGCTACAGAAAACATAATTATGGCATCAGTTTTTGCAAAAGGAACTACAATAATTGAAAATGCAGCTGAAGAACCTGAAATTAAAGATTTAGCTGATTTTCTAAATTCAATGGGTGCTATGATTGATGGTGCTGGCAGAGGGAAAATAGTAATAGAGGGTGTTGATAATCTTAAAGGAACTGAGCACACTCCTATATATGATCGTATTGAAGCAGGAACTTACATGATTGCAGGTGCTATAACACATAGCAAAATCAAAGTAATAGGAACAAATGAAGAGCATTTAAGACCAGTGATAGAAAAACTTAAAGAAAGTGGAGTAAAGATTGAAATCTCAGAAGAAGAACAGAGTATAGTTGTTGACGGAAGAAATATAATAAAATCTGTTGATATTAAGACTATGCCATATCCAGGCTTTCCTACCGATATGCAAGCTCAAATGATGAGTTTATTAGCTCTGGCTAATGGAGTGAGTGTCATAACTGAAACTGTATTTGAAAACAGATTTATGCATGTTTCTGAGCTATCTAGGATGGGAGCAAATGTAAAGATTGATGGAAGAACTGCTCTCATAGAAGGTGTTCCTAAAATTACAGGTTGTGAGGTTAAGGCCACTGATTTACGTGCTGGAGCAGCGTTAATAATAGCTGGATTAGCTGCAGAGGGTGAAACAGATATAACTGATATATATCACATAGATAGAGGTTATGTTGAAATAGAAAAGAAACTAAGATCTATAGGAGCTACAATAGAAAGGTACTCTGCAGATTAATATATTTTGGTCATATTTAATGAATTTAAATTGAATAGTTAACCTATCAATTCAATAAAACTCAGATTGCTATTAAAGTAATCTGAGTTTTATTTTTATGCTAAAATAAAAAATTATGTAAGTGTATGGGATTATATATGTAATATATTAATAAGTTATATGAATAATTAGCATAAACAAAGTTTATTAAAGATATAAAAGGTAATAATATGTTCCTCAAAGCATATAAATTTATTATAGAAAAAATAAATATTTACAAAGGTCAAAAAATTGGAGACCGCGTTTTAACGCTAACAAGAAATGTAGGAGGAGCTTATGAGAGTTGGTAATGGAATAAATAAAAGATATATATGGGGCTTTGGAATAGTCTTTTTTGTTTGTTTTTTTATACCTATTTTGATTTCCTTATTACAAGGAAGTAGTAGTAATTTTAACAAAAACATATCGAATATAAAGAATTTTATTTATGATAATAATAATAAGGGGTCAGAGGGTAACAATCTAAATGTTAATAAAATAAAGGTATATAGAACTGATGCTAAGAAGATTGAAGAGATGGACTTAGAACAATACCTATATGGTGTAGTTGCTGCTGAGATGCCTGTTAATTTTAATTTAGAAGCATTAAAGGCTCAAGCGGTGGCTGCAAGAACTTTTGCTGTAGCAAGAGTAATAAATAAGTGTTCTCAGGCAAATGGTGGTGACATATGCGATTCAACACATTGTCAAGTGTATATAGATAAGAATAGTAAGATAAATCAATGGGGTAAAGATAAAGCAGAAGAATATTGGAATAAAATTGTACAAGCAGTTGATAGTACCAAAGGACAAATTTTATCTTATGGAGGTTATTTAGTGGTGAATCCACAATATTTTGCTGTTAGTTCAGGCAAGACTGAAAGCTCCAAAGAGGTGTTCGGTAATGATATACCTTATCTTGTTTCGGTTGATAGCCCAGGGGAAGATAAGGCTACAAAATATAAAAGTACTGTTTCTTTGACTTATGATAAATTTATTAGTTTGATTAGTGGTAATTATAAAGATGCTGGACTTAAGAAGGCTTCATTGAAATCTCAAGTAAAGATTCTCTCTAGAACAGAAGGTGGGGGCGTAAATGAGGTTTCACTGGGAAAGACTACTGTTAAAGGGACAGAGCTTAGAAAACTACTTTCACTAAATTCAACTAATTTTTCAATATCCTATTCTAACGGAAAAATAGTATTTAATTGCATTGGTTATGGACATGGAGTTGGACTTAGTCAGTGGGGGGCAAACGCCATGGCTGGATCTGGAGATGATTATAAGAAGATATTAAAACACTATTATACTGGGATTGATATACTTGGTATAGAAGCGGTTAAAGCAAAGTAGAGGAGATTTTAAATAAATATATAACTCCCAATTATTGTTGAGTTATAAATATAGAATTAGGCAATACTAGAAATATATGTATTGCCTAATTCTTTTTTATTATAAAGGAAAATATAAGGTTTTACTGCTGTTAAAACTATATACTTTAAAGGTTTTTATCAACATTTTGTAGAATTTTGTTGGAATTTATATGAAAAAAATATAGGAAAAAATGTATTTTTTAGTAGTGTAAGGACAGACTAGTTAATGGAGGTGTTCATATGGACAAAAAAAATAACAAATTTTTAAGCTTTTTTAAGAAGGAGGGTTTTTACGTAATTCTATTCGTGTGCTTATGTGTAGTAGCCACATTTGCAGCAATAACTGCAAGAAACAACTCTAAGAAAGCAACAACAGAAGCAAATAAGAGTAATGTTGCTATGAATATAAATGAGTCAGATAAGTCTACTACTCAAATGCCAGATGCTGAACAAGTAAAGAAACCCACAACTTCAAGTAACGCGACTGGAGTGACTGTTCCAAATACTAAGACTGTTACAAATACATCAAAGGTAACTTTTAGTAACCCTATTTCTGATGGAGCAGTATCTAGAACATTTTCAGATGGATCAAAACCAATTGAGATTAAAGGTTTTAATGTTTGGACTACAGTGGTAAAAGGCATTGGTGTTAATGCAAAGAAAGGCACTACAGTTACCGCTGCAGCAGATGGAAAAGTTACTGAGATAGCAAATGGAGATGAATTTGTAGGAACATATGTAGTGATTTCACATTCTAATGGAATGAAAACAGTTTATACAAATTTAGACCCTCAAGTTTCTGTTAAGAAAGATGAAGTGATTAAAGCTAAACAAACAATTGGTAAAGTTGGTGACACAGCAAGAATGCTTAAGTTTGAGTCATATGCTGAACATTTAGGTTTTCAGATACTTGACTCAAAAAATCAACAAGTTGATCCAAGTAAGTATATAAAATTCAATACAGCAGCAAAATAATTACTTTTTATTCAGTCATTTTCTAAATAGAAGATGACTGAATACTTAGAAAAAGTAATTTAGTTTAAAGGTAGTGCATATTTATTAATATAGCTAATTAAGGAGGTAGCATTTTGAAAGACTACATTGAGGAAAGAGTCTTAGAAGTTGCACAGTATATTATCGATTCAAAAGCTACAATTAGGAAAACAGCAAAAGTATTCGGAGTAAGCAAAAGTACGATTCACAAGGACATGACAGAAAGATTACCAAAGATCAATCCAGTAATTGCTCAAAAGGCAAAGATTATATTGGATTTGAATAAAGCAGAGAGACACATAAGAGGAGGAAAGGCTACAAAATTAAAGTATAAAGCTATTGAAGGTTAATCACATTCCATGTATAATTTATATGATAAATTATGTAAAAAATGCTCAAATTATGTTTATATAAATAGAATTTTAGGAGTGAATTGGAATGTGGTTTTTGGGAATGGGAACAGATATAGGAATTGATTTAGGTACGGCGACTGTGCTTGTTTATATAAAGGACAAAGGCGTCGTTTTAAAGGAACCATCTGTAGTTGCTATAGATAAAAACAGTAATAAAATATTAGCTGTTGGAGAAGAAGCAAGACAGATGATTGGAAGAACACCAGGAAATATTGTTGCTGTACGTCCACTTAGAGACGGTGTAATTTCAGATTATGATATGACTGAAAAAATGCTAACATATTTTATAAGAAAAGGGTGTGGAAAGAAAAGAGTATCGGCGCCTAAAGTCATGGTATGTGTCCCTTCTCAAGCTACTGAAGTAGAAAAAAGAGCCATAATTGATGCTTCAAAAAATTCAGGTGCTAGAACAGTTTATTTAATAGAAGAACCTCTGGCAGCTGCGGTAGGTGCTGGAATTGATATAAACAAGCCAAGTGGCAATATGGTTGTTGATATCGGTGGAGGTACAACAGATATAGCTGTAATTTCTTTAGGGGGAATTGTAGTAAGATCTTCTATAAAAATTGCTGGTGACAAATTTGATGAAGTAATCATTAAATATATAAGAAATAAATATAAACTAATGATTGGTGAAAGAACAGCAGAAGATTTGAAAATTAATGTTGGTTCTGTGTTTAAGGACTTAAGAAACCTTACTATGCCAGTAAAAGGAAGAAACCTAATAACTGGACTTCCAGATGTTGTAGATATAACTACTGAGGAAATAAGGATAGCTTTAAAAGAAACTGTAAGGATGATTTTAGAAGCAGTTCACTCTGTATTAGAGAGAACACCACCTGAACTAGCAGCTGATATTATAGAACATGGAATAATAATGACCGGAGGCGGTGCATTATTACATGGACTTGATAAATATTTAGAATCAGAGATAGGTGTTTCTGTAAGAGTAGCGGATGATGCAATTTCCTGTGTTGCAATGGGGACAGGCATTGCTCTAAAGAACTTTGAAAAATTAGAACTTAATAAGGATATGGAAGTTGAACTTGTTGAGTAGTAAAAGGGACAGAATATAATTCTGTCCCTTTTACTATGTAGAAAATTATAAAGTTTTTAAGTTATTATAAGAGAAATATTTCAATAGGTTTATTAGATTTTAATTATGACATTAAAAAATAAAACTTAACTGTGTGTAAGTTTTCTAATATGGACTTGGAACAGCAGATATGGAAAAGAACTCAATGAAAAATATCTATTCATTGAGTTTTTTACTTTATTTCTGAAAATTGCTTAAGTAGTACGAATGTACTATTGAATTGACAATAACTTGTGCCATTTCCATTATTAAATTTAACCTGATAGAACGACTAGTAAATATCTCTGAATTTTCACTAGAGTCAACGATACCAATTATTGAGGCGTCGCCGACATCAGGAAGAGTCTTGCCTACACCTTTACCAGGATGTATAGGGTAATCTCTTGTATGAATTTCACCAATTGAATTTGAATCTCCTAGACATGCATCTATTCCTATTATACAAGCTTTAGGATGGCTTGAGTAAATTTCAGTTAGTTTTCTATCAAGATTTAATGCATGTATTGGCGACGCTATTGTGCCGTATATAGGAAGTGGAAAAAATTTATCTTTCAGCATTGTACCAACTAGTGGGCCAAGGCAATCTCCTATGCATTTGTCAGTACCTATACAGACTATAACGGTGTTATCTTTAATGTAATTCTTTAAAAAGTAAGCTATCTCGTAGTAAGCAAGTGATGACTTATAATTGACCTTTATCTTATTCACTATCCCACCTCCCTCATAATAAATTTATATGAGGCAAATATATGAAATATTAAAAAAGAATAAAATATTGATATACTGTCAATATTTTTAATATCAGGAGGTGCTTATATGGATGCTAAACAAAAAAGATATAGTTACATAGTTATTTTTATCACTTTTATTTCAGTTGAAGTAATGGTTGTAAACAGTAAATATAGTTATGAAAAGTTACAAGTAAGCAGCAAACAAAACTTTACAAGTAAGCAGAGCAATATCGGCAAAGAAAAACAACCGAAACAAAATAATGATGATAATAAGCAATCATTAGATAAATCAAAATCTCAAAATGAAAGTACAATAAATACTAACATAGATAGTTCAGCAAAAAGTAATGTAGACTTAAATAGCCAAAATATAAGTTCAAGTGATTCAACATTAGAAAATAATTACGAAGCTCATATGAACCAAGAAGATGATTATGAAAGTAGAATATTTGATGAGAAAACTGTTCCTACAGTTTCAATTTTTAAGATTGACAAGAATACAATATTAAATAAAATAAGTATGGCAGATAAAGCAAAGTTAATATATTTGTCACGAAAACTATCTATTGCTGATTATGATTATATACAGGAAGATCTGAAGAGTAGTAATGAAATAGAGGCATCAAAAGATATATTTAGTATACTAAAGAAAAAATTATCAGATAATGACTATGAAAAGGTGAAAAATATACTTAGTCCATATATAGACGTGGATTACATTGAGAAGAACATAGGAAATTAATTGATTGAAGATAAAAAGATATTTGAATAAGATAAATAATTTTAGTTATTAATAATATAGGGATCAGTATAGTATTTAGTATTAATAAGAAGAAAAACAGAGTAAAGAAAGAATAAAGTGATTATATGGAACTATACGGCTTTAAATTGGGGTTGAAAATAATAAGATAACATTATATACTAATCCTTGTCGATTGGCACCGACAAAACAAAACAGCAAAGATTAAACTTATCAATAGTTTAGTTAAAGCTTATATGGAGGAGTTCCCGAGTGGCCAAAGGGGGCAGACTGTAAATCTGTTGCAAGTTGCTTCAGTGGTTCGAATCCACTCTCCTCCACCAATTTAAATTGATAAATTAAGGGCGCATAGCTCAGCTGGGAGAGCATCTGCCTTACAAGCAGAGGGTCACAGGTTCGATCCCTGTTGTGCCCACCATTAATTTAAAAATTAATAATATGCTGGCATGGCTCAACGGTAGAGCAGCTGACTTGTAATCAGCAGGTTGTAGGTTCGATTCCTATTGCCAGCTCCAAAATTAGGGAGGAGTTCCCGAGTGGCCAAAGGGGGCAGACTGTAAATCTGTTGCAAGTTGCTTCAGTGGTTCGAATCCACTCTCCTCCACCAATTTTAAAATAACAAATTAAGGGCGCATAGCTCAGCTGGGAGAGCATCTGCCTTACAAGCAGAGGGTCACAGGTTCGATCCCTGTTGTGCCCACCATTAATTTAAAAAATCAATAATATGCTGGCATGGCTCAACGGTAGAGCAGCTGACTTGTAATCAGCAGGTTGTAGGTTCGATTCCTATTGCCAGCTCCATTTATGGAGGAGTTCCCGAGTGGCCAAAGGGGGCAGACTGTAAATCTGTTGCAAGTTGCTTCAGTGGTTCGAATCCACTCTCCTCCACCACAAAGACACTTATAGTGGTGTCTTTTTTGTATGAATAAAGATAATTAAATAATGTAACTCTTATCAAGAGAGGTGGAGGGAAAGGGCCCTATGAAACCCGGCAACCGGTGGTATACACTATGGTGCCAATTCCTGCAGATAAACTGCGAGATAAGAGAGATGAAATTATAAATCTCTTCTTTGAAGAGATTTTTTTGCTGTATAGGGAAGTGTAAAACTTTTAACTTAGCTAAACCTAGATATTTCGATGGCTTATAAGTTTTTTATGGCTATGCAGTAAAACAAAAATCTTGTTCGCCTGCCATAGTTATTATAAGTTGTTTAGAGAGGCAGCTGCGTAAAAAAAAATCATGGGCAATGGCCTAAATGATTTTTCAATAATTATAATTTTTTATGAAGGGAGGAATTAACTGTTTTATTTTAGAAGACAGTTAAGTTTTGAATGAAAAGATTATTTACATCAGAATCAGTTACAGAAGGACATCCAGATAAAATTTGTGACCAAGTTTCAGACGGAATATTAGATGCTATATTAGAAAAAGATCCTAATGCTAGAGTTGCATGCGAGACAGCAGTAACAACAGGTATGGTTGTAGTTATGGGGGAAATATCTACTAATTGTTATGTAGATATACCTAAAATCGTAAGACAGACAGTAAGAGAAATAGGCTATGATAGAGCTAAATATGGATTTGACTGTGATACATGTGCAGTACTAACTTCAATAGACGAACAATCAGCTGATATTGCTATGGGAGTTGATGAAGCATTAGAATCCAAAAAGGGTGAAATGGATAAGATTGAAGCAGTAGGTGCTGGAGATCAAGGTATGATGTTTGGATTTGCTACAAACGAAACAGATGAATATATGCCTATGCCAATAGCTTCAGCTCACAGATTATCAAGAAGATTAAGTGAAGTGAGAAAAAATGGTACGTTAGAGTATCTAAGACCAGACGGAAAGACTCAAGTTACAGTTGAATATGAAGACAACAAACCAGTTAGAATAGATGCGATTGTTGTTTCTACACAACATGGTCCAGAAGTATCTCAAGAGCAAATAGAAAAAGATATAAAAGAACATGTTATAAATGCTGTAATACCAGCAAACCTATTAGATGAAAATACAAAGTATTATATAAATCCTACTGGTAGATTTGTAATAGGTGGACCTCAAGGAGATAGTGGTTTAACTGGAAGAAAGATAATAGTTGACACTTATGGTGGATATGGAAGACACGGTGGTGGTGCTTTCTCAGGAAAGGATCCAACTAAGGTAGATAGATCTGCAGCTTATGCAGCAAGATGGGTTGCTAAAAACCTTGTTGCAGCAGGTGTTGCTGATAAATTAGAAATAGAGTTAGCTTATGCAATTGGAGTAGCTAAACCAGTTTCTATAGAAGTAGATACTTTTGGAACTGGAAAAATCGGAGATGACAAAATTGTTGAGATAGTTGGCAAAGTGTTTGACTTAAGACCAGGTGCTATAATAAGAGATCTTGATCTTAGAAGACCTATATTCAAGCAAACAGCAGCTTATGGACATTTTGGAAGAACTGATGTTGAGTTACCTTGGGAACAATTAAATAAAGTTGAAGAAATAAAGAAATATATATAGAAAAAATGCTGCTTTTAAGCAGCATTTTTTATTTAGAAATATATAATTCAATTACATCTTTAGTATTATAGGGTTTCGAACTTAACTGTTGAGCTATATTTGCTCGGTAATCATCAGAAGCTATGATTATCGAGCAAGTTTAATTTAAGTTTTTATAATGCAATACTAAATTCTAATTTAAATACTAAAATATTTTATAAAATTAACATGTATAGAGGTATAGATATGTTAATTCTTAAAAAGATTAAAGGATTATATGTTTTTATTAAATACAACTTTACCTTTTACAAGAACTGATTGTATATTGATTTCCTCATCGAATAATAATAAGTCAGCATCATAACCTTCTTTAATCAAACCTTTTGTGTCTTCAATTTTACAATGTTTTGCAGCATTAAAAGAAGCCATTCTTATTATTTCATATAAAGCATAAGAAGTGTTATTTTTTACGTTTTTTACTGCCTTATCTAATGTTAATATAGAACCAGCTAAAGCTCCATTTCTTAGCCTAGCAGCGCCATTCTTAACTATTACATCCTGACCTCCTAAAGAATAATCTCCATCAGGCATGCAGCATGCCATCATTGCATCTGATACTAATAGAACTTTATTAATGCCTTTAATTTTATAAGCTGATCTAAGTGAAGGATAGGCAATATGAATACCATCTGATATAGTTTCGGTGGTAATATTTGTATCAAAAATTGCGCCTACCACACCAGGTTCTCTATGGTGAAAAGGAGTCATAGCATTAAAAAGGTGAGTTGAGTGAGATACTCCAGCTTTAATTCCTTCTACTGCCTCAGAATAACTTGCTTTAGTGTGCCCCATTGACACAGCAATATTCTTATCCTTTAGAAAAGTGATGAGTTCCTTAGCACCATCTACTTCTGGAGCAATGGTTATAGCAGTTACAGTAGTTATATTTTCACCAACCATTTTCTTAAAGTTAGCTATTGTTGGTTCTAAAATAAAATTAGGGTTCTGAGCTCCAATCATTTCTGAACTTATAAACGGTCCCTCTAAATGTACACCTAATACATTCGCGCCATCAGTTCCGTTATTTTTTGCGTAGGTTATAGCTTCAATAGATTTACTTATATCTTCCGTTGATACAGTCATGGTAGTTGGCAAAAAGGATGTTGTTCCATGTTGTACGATGGTTTTTGATATTTCATTGATAGCTTCATAGGTTCCATCCATAGTATCGTAACCACCGGCTCCATGTATGTGAACATCTATAAAGCCAGGGGATAAGTATAGACCCATTGCATCGATTGTATCGCAATCAATATTATTTTCTGGATTTATGGCTTTAATCTTTCCGTCTTCAATAAGTACTGAGCCTTCTTCAATTTTATCGAAGAAAATTATTTTACAATTTTTTATTAATAACATCAAATCACCTCATATTTATAATAATACTAAAACTGATTTATATAAATACAATTTAAAAGGTAAATATTTATTTTTTAATTTTGTAAGTAATTATAGCTACAATTAATCTGATTTATAAAGGCAACAATATTTACAAGTGAAATTATTCTGTAAATATTTAAATACTGTATGTTGTGATATAATCTATAATAGAATATTGTGAAATAAAACTAGGAGAGATAAAATGGAAGTTATAAGAGGCATTGTTGATACAATAGTTTATAAAAATGATGAGAATGGATATGTTGTAGCTAAGATAAAAACAGATAAGTCTCTTATAACTATTGTAGGGGTGATCCCTTATATTGGAGAAGGCCAAAATCTGGAGATGAAAGGCAATTGGGTTTTACATCAACAATTTGGACGACAGTTTAAGGTTGAAGAATGTGAAGAGATAATACCTAATACTGTAGAAGCTATAGAAAAGTATTTGGCATCAGGTTTAATTTATGGAATAGGTCCAATTACTGCTAAGAAAATTGTCAGTAGGTTTGGTGAAAAAACTTTAGAAATAATGGATAGCCATATTGAACGCCTTGGTGAGATAGAAGGAATTGGAGCAAAAAAATTAGAACTTATAGTTGAATCTTATGTTTCTCAAAGGGAACTTAAGAATATTATGATTTTCTTTCAAGCACATGGAGTTACAACAAATCAATGTATAAAGATTTATAAGAGATTTGGAGGAAACTCAATAAATATTGTTAAGGAAAATCCTTATGTTTTATGCGAGGAGATAACTGGAATAGGATTTAAAACCTCGGATAAAATTGCTAGATCATTAGGTATTGAAGTTGATTCGCCATTTAGAATACAGAGCGGACTTAAATACGTTATTAATGATTTTTGTGCTAATGGTAATACATTTATGCCTAAAGAATTATTAATAAAAGAATCTGCAGAAGTGCTTACAGTTGATACGAGTGTAATAGAAAAAAATATATATGACAGCTCAATGGATGGCAAAATAAAGATAGACAGAATAGATGATATAGAAGCAGTATTTAACTTATATTACTATTATTGTGAATTAGGTATAACAAATAGGATGCTAACACTAGCAATAAGTAATTTCCAAAATATTAATTTAGATCTAGAATTTGAAATTGATACTTTTGAAAATAAAAATAATATAAGTTTTGCTAAATCGCAAAAAGATGCAATAGTTGGTGCTTTTACAAATGGAATTGAAATTATCACAGGTGGTCCAGGAACTGGTAAAACAACAATAATAAAGTGTATAATAGAAATGTATGAAAAGGCTGGTATGAGAGTTATGCTAGGGGCTCCAACAGGAAGGGCAGCTAAAAGAATGACTGAATCTACCGGCAGAGAAGCTAAGACTATACACAGATTGTTAGAGATGGGGGTAAGTGATGATGAGGATGTTTCTATGTTCTCTAAAGATGAAGGCTCTCCTCTAGAGGCAGATGTTGTTATAGTAGATGAGGCTTCCATGATAGACATAGTTCTCATGAATAACCTTTTAAAAGCTATTAGGGTTGGAACAAGAGTTATCATAGTTGGAGATATTGATCAGCTTCCGTCTGTTGGCCCGGGAAATGTTCTTGCAGATCTTATTGAGAGTGAGTTTACTAAGGTTGTAAGATTAAAAGAAATATTTAGGCAAGGCAGGGAGAGTTTGATTGTTACTAATGCGCATAGAATAAATGAAGGCGAAATGCCTTTATTAAATGAAAAAGATAAAGATTTTTTCTTCATAAAAGAAACAGAGATAGATGCAATACTTATGACTGTCATTGATTTGATAAATACAAGACTACCTAAATTCAATAAGAAGTGGGATAAGTTAAAGCAGATTCAGATTTTATCTCCGATGAAGAAAGGTGTGCTTGGTATAACAAACTTAAATAATAAGCTTCAGGAAATCCTCAATCCCAAGAGTAAGGATAAGAAAGAAAAGCAAATGAAAGATATTGTTTTTAGAGTTGGAGATAAGGTAATGCAAACTAAAAATAATTATTCATTGAAATGGACTAGAATAAGCGGATTTGGAGAGAATGAAGGTGTAGGGGTTTTTAACGGTGATATGGGGTTTATTGACTCTATAGATGAGGAAAATAGATCATTAAGTGTTATATTTGAAGATGAAAAAAAAGTGATTTATGATTACATATTTCTTGATGAGCTAGATTTGGCATATGCTATAACAATACATAAAAGTCAAGGAAGTGAATTTCCAGTTGTTATAATACCTTCTTTTATGGGGTCTCCGCTGCTTATGAACAGAAACCTACTTTATACTGGTATAACAAGAGCGAAAGAATTAGTGGTTGTTGTTGGTGGTATAAAAGCACTTAAATATATGGTTGACAATACTAGAAGTAACGAAAGATATTCTTCATTAAAATGGAGAATTAAAGATATTATATCTAATGATGCATTTATGTCTGAATAGGTGAGGAGTTAATATGGTTAATATTGAGATGGATAAAAGATATGTTGAATTAAATCATACAGTTAATAAAATAAACGATTGGTATGAGAAAGATGAATGTAGACTATTAAATATAATCACTGTCCCTTATAATACGTCGAGAATATTTAGAGAAATCATAACAAATATCTTATCTAATAATAAAAAAATACTTTATGTAACTCAAGATGGAAAAGTAAATGAAGATATAGTGAAATACCTTAAGATGTCTTTTGGTTTTAAAAGTTATTCTATAATAAGAAGTGGAAGTTATCATAGTAATACCTACCTTCATTTTATAAGCCATGAAAACATTAGATTTATAGAAGAAGATTATGAATTGATTATTTATGATGATATAACCAGCTTTTCAAGACAATGTAAATTGGAGATACAAAATTCTGTTGACTTCTTATATAAAAGATCAAATAAGGTCATAGTATATAGCACAGAAGCTGTTTTTATAAACTGTCCCTATATACAGCTTGGAAATTGTTTCAGAATGGCACCTTTTGTTGAACCTAGAATTATAACCACAAGGATAGATTTGAACAAAGATATACCATATCTTTTATATGATTATCTAAAATGGTTTAGAGAAAACAATAGGAAAGTAATAATACACACACCTTCTAAAGATAAGAGTGAAATAGTATACAATTATTACAACAATATATTAAATGTTTCTTCAAGGATGAAATTAGTTAAAGTAACTGATAGTAGTGAGCTAAAAACAATAGAAAAGTTACATGAAATAAAAGATAAACCTGTGATGGTTATAACGAATCTAATAGTGCAGCAATTTGATCAACTAGATAATATTGACGTAATAATATATTTTGCTGATGATAAGTTTTTTGATTATAAAAAAATAGTGTATCTTTGTGGTAAAGTAAGTAAAGTAAGAGGAGCTCAAGGAGAAGTTATACTCCTAGCAAATGAAGTTTCTGCTCAAATGGAGTGTGCGAAAGATTTAGCAAGGGAGTTTAATAAGGCTGCGTGGGAAAAAGGATTACTGAAATAATTAAATATATATTAGAATGTGTATTAGAAGTAATTTATCCACATTCCAATAAGTGTTTGTGTTGTGAATTAGATACTGATACTGAATCTATTTGTAATAGATGTTTAAATAATGTAGCTTATATCAGTGGAGAATATTATTTAGACAAAGAAAATAAAGTTAAGTGTCGTAGTGCTGCTTATTATTCTGGCAGTATTAAAGAACTCATAATCAATTTAAAGTACTCTGCTAATTTTGAAAGCGCAGAATTTCTAGCTAGGATTCTTAATAAAAAAATGAAAGATGAGCATATTAGTGGAGACTTAATTACCTATGTTCCTATATCTAAGGCTTCATCAAAGAAGCGAGGATTTAATCAATGTAGAGCAATAGGAAGACAATTATCAAATTTTAGTGGAATTAGATTGATTAACACTTTGAAAAGATCAAAAGAAGTAAAGGAACAGAAAAGGTTAACTATTGATGAAAGAATTGAAAATATGATTGGAGTATTTGAAGTTAGCTCAGTTGAAGATATAAAAGATAAAAAAGTTATATTAATAGATGATGTGATTACTACGGGTTCAACACTTATGAGTTGTAGAGATGCACTCATAAAGGCGGGTGCTGGAGAAGTAATCCTCTTGACTGTTGCAAAAAGTAATATATAATAGATAATAGGGGCTAGGTTTGTGGTTGAAAGTCGATGCCAGTCGCAGGCGAAACGATCCACGTAAGTTGAACAAAAGGTTTAATGAGCATGGTGCGGCTTAGAGGTAAGTCCTGCCAGTAAAACTGAGAGAATGAGTAGTGAGAGGTTGAGTCCGGGTAGCAAAAGTTCCAGCAGGCGAGTGTGGGGTCAAAGACCAGGTCAACTAGCTTTAAAGTAGGTATTAGCATTTATATGTTGATACCTACTTTTATTTTTGCTTTTGCTTAGAATAGAGATATACCACTTCAATCTAAAAACTATTTATAAAGCAAAAGGTTATTAATAATTAAAAGGATTGTTGGTATATTATTAATTGTAGAGAAGTGAATAAAGTATAACCAGAAATAATATAAATATATAATTAGATAGAGGATAATAAAAAAACAAATAAATCGAAATAATGTACAAGCCTACGATAATTGGAGAATAATAAAGGAATATAAGATTAAATTGATTAAATTTTCTGTAAATTCAAATAATAATACTTGTTATTATTTAAGTAACTGTGTAAAATTAAATTAACAAATAGAACATTAACAAAGGTTAAGAAAATAAAACTTATATAGAAGCATTTATAAATATAATCTCATATATAAGTAAATACTTAAAAAGTAATAAAAAAACATAACCTTTTAATTAGGAGAGGGGCTGACCATATGAAAGTTACAGTATTAGCAAAAAACATAGTATTAACAGATCCTTTAAAGGAAGCGGTGGAGAGGAAAATATCAAAACTTGAGAAATATTTCACTCCGAATGTGGAAGCCAAAGCGACATTAAGTGTGCAAAAGAACAGACAAATAATTGAGGTTACAATTCCTTTTAATGGTGCTATATTAAGAGGAGAAGAAGCTACAGATGATATGTACAAATCAATAGATTTAGTGCAAGAAAAAATTGAAAGACAAATAAGAAAGCAAAAGACAAAGCTTTCTAGAAGATATAATAATGCAGAATCAGTAAGATATATTAATTTTGATAATGTGCCTAATGTTGATCCTGAAGATGATGAAGCACAAATAGTTAAGACAAAGAGATTTGGAATTAAACCAATGGGTGCTGAAGAGGCAGTTCTACAAATGGAACTAATAGGACATAACTTCTTCGTTTTCCAAGATGCAGACACTAATCAAGTAAATGTAGTCTATAAGAGAAGAGATGGAAATTACGGATTAATAGAACCTGAGTATGAATACTAAAATTAACAATAACATGGGCTGACTGTAATGGTCAGCCCATTAAATGTTTGACTACAATATTAGTTATAGGATAAAATATAGAAAAACTTCCACTCTGATAGTGGTTTAAATATAAATAATTATAATAAATAACTAAATGTTTTTAAAATGTTTACAATATTAGCTAGAATATGGTTTAATTTTACTATAAATACCCGTATCAATTATTGAAAAGTTATGTAAATAAGTGATATAATTTAGAGAGTTATGAAAATATACAGAAGTGTGAGGAAAATAACATGGGGATACTTACTAAGGTTTTTGGGTCTTATAGCGAAAGGGAAGTAAAGAGAATTATTCCTATCGTTGATAAAATAGAAACTTTTGATGGTGCAATGCAAGCATTAACAGATGAGCAGCTAAGAGGAAAAACAGAAGAATTTAAAAATAGATACAAAAACGGAGAAAGTCTAGATAGTTTATTACCAGAAGCTTTTGCCGTAGTTAGAGAAGCATCTTATAGACTACATTCTGAGAAGCATTACAGAGAACAGCTTATAGGGGGTATAGTTCTTCATCAAGGAAGAATTTCAGAAATGAAAACTGGTGAAGGTAAAACTCTATGTGCTACTTTACCTGCGTACTTAAATGCTATCTCAGGAAAAGGAGTTCACATAGTTACTGTTAATGATTATCTTGCAAGAAGAGATATGGAGTGGATGGGAGAAATATATCAATTCTTGGGTCTTACTACAGGAGTAATACTACATGATCTTGACAATGACCAAAGAAGAGCAGCTTATAATGCTGATATAACATATGGAACTAATAATGAATTTGGATTTGATTATCTAAGAGATAATATGGTTATATATAAAGAGGAAAAGGTTCAAAGAGAACTAAGTTTTGCTATAGTTGATGAAGTTGACTCCATTCTTATAGATGAAGCTAGAACGCCTCTTATCATATCTGGAGCTGGCGAAAAATCAACTGATTTCTATAAGATAGCTGATTTCTTTGTAAAAAGATTATTTAAAGAAAAACATTTTACTGTAGATGAAAAAGCTCATTCAGTAATGCTTACTGAAGAGGGAATAAAAGAAGCGGAACTTGCTTTTGGTGTTGATAACTATGCTGATGCTGATAATATGGAATTGCAACATCATATAACTCAAGCTCTAAAAGCAAATTACTTAATGAGATTAGATAAAGATTACATGGTTAAAGATGGAGAAGTAATCATAGTTGATGAATTTACTGGAAGACTTATGGAAGGTAGAAGATACTCTGACGGGTTACACCAAGCCATAGAAGCTAAAGAAGGTGTTAAGGTAGAAAGAGAATCTAAAACTTTAGCAACTATTACATTCCAAAATTATTTTAGAATGTATAAAAAACTTTCAGGTATGACTGGTACTGCATTAACTGAAGAAAATGAATTTAGAGAAATTTATGGATTAGATGTTATTGTAATTCCTACACATAAACCTATAAAGAGATTAGATAATGCAGATGTAGTTTATAAGACAGTTGCTGGTAAGTTCAACGCTATTGCCGAGGAAATACAAGAAACAAATAAAACTGGTCAACCGATGCTAGTAGGTACAACTAGTATCGAAAAATCAGAGGCACTTTCTGCACTTCTTAAGAGAAAAGGTGTAAAGCATCAGGTACTTAATGCAAAGTACCACGAGCAAGAAGCAGAAATAATTACTCATGCTGGTGAAAAGGGTATGGTAACTATAGCTACTAATATGGCTGGTAGAGGTACCGATATCAAGCTTGGAGAAGGTGTAGTTGAGCTTGGAGGTCTGAAAATTATCGGTACAGAAAGACATGAATCAAGAAGAATAGATAACCAGCTTAGAGGACGTTCAGGTCGTCAAGGAGATCCAGGAGCATCAAGATTCTACATATCATTAGAAGATGATCTTATGAGAATATTTGGTTCAGATAGATTACAAGGTGTAGTAGAAAAACTTGGTTTATCAGATGATGATGCTATTGAAAGTAAGATGGTTTCAAAATCTATAGAAAACGCTCAAAAGAAAGTTGAAGGTAACAACTTTGATGTAAGAAAGACTTTGCTTGGTTATGATGATGTTATGAATAAGCAAAGAGAAGTAATATATAAACAAAGAGCTCAAGTTCTTGAAGGAGAAACTCTAAAACAACAAGTTCAAGATATGATAAGAGACGTTGTATATGCATCAGTTGATTCACATATATCTGGTGAAGAAGAAACTTTTGATGATGAAGTGAAACAGTTAATAAGTTATATGGAAGATTTATATATACCACAAGGAATGTTTGAACCTAAGGATTTAGAGGTTTTATCAAATGATGAAATGAAAGATAAACTTTTAAACTTAGCCAATGATATATATAGAGAAAAAGAACAACACTTTGGTGAAGAGCAGATGAGAGAAGTTGAAAGAGTTATACTTCTTAGAGTTGTTGATACAAAGTGGATGGATCATATTGATAATATGGATCATTTAAAACAAGGTATAGGACTTAGAGCATATAAGCAACAAGATCCTGTTCAGGCTTACCAATTTGAGGGAAGCAATATGTTTGATGAAATGATCGAAAACATAAAGGTTGACACTGTGAAGCTTCTATTCCATGTTCAAATGGAACATACACCTGAGAGAGAAAGAGTCGTTGAAGAAACAACAACAAATCTTGTTGATGATTCAATAAAAAAACAACCAACAAAAAAAGAAGCTAAGGTTGGAAGAAATGACCTATGTCCTTGCGGAAGTGGTAAGAAGTACAAAAACTGCTGCGGAAGAGAAGTAGTTTAATATTATAAAAATCAAGTGAAAAAAAGCAGCCGATATCTATCGGTTGCTTTTGCTTTTTCCTCTCATAAATATATTTAATGCGTTAGTGCCTAAATTTAAATGTTCCTACAGGAGATGCTATATGAGTGAGTAATTAGAATTAAATGATTTACGGAGATTGAACAGCGTTAGGAAACTGTATTGTCCGAACACAGTGAGTTATACAGTTTTAGCTGTTTAATCGGAGAAAATCATATTAATTCTTTACGAAACTTATCTAAGCATTGGATGTAGGAATATTTAAATTTAAAAAAGTATTAAATTATTCTATCCACTTGGTAGTTGTTTAATGTTGTAAAATTATTATATAATGATATACTATAACTTAGTTTAATAAAGTAGGGGTGATTTGTATATGATGCTTGAATTAGAAAATCAACTTTTAAAGTTGAATGAGTTTAAAAATATACTTAAGGAAATGGGGGCTTCACTTTGACATCCCAGAATTAATGAAGAAGTCAAGTGAGCTTGAATTTAAAATGCAAGAAAAGGATTTTTGGGAAGATGTTAATAAAGCACAAAAAATAACTCAAGAATCTAAAACTCTAAAAGATAAAATTGCTAGATATGAATCTTTGTGTGAGAGAGTAGATGACATAGAAGTTCTAGCAGAATTAATTGATGAAGAAGATCATAGCACAGCAAATGAGATTATAAGTGAAGTAAAGAAGTTAGATGATGACATAGATATATTTAGAATAGAAATTATGCTGTCAGGAGAATATGACAGAAATGATGCTTTATTGACTTTGCACACAGGTGTAGGAGGTACTGATGCCAATGATTGGACTGAGATGCTTCTAAGAATGTATACAAGATGGTGTGAAAAGAAGGGATATAAGGTAGATACCTTAGATTACTTGGCTGGAGATGAAGCTGGTGTGAAGAGTGTTACCTTAAGAGTTAAAGGTGAATTTGCTTATGGATATTTAAAAACTGAAAAGGGTATACATAGGCTTGTTAGAATATCACCTTTCAATGCTAATGGGAAAAGACAAACTTCTTTTGCTTCGGTAGAAGTACTGCCAGAGCTTACAAAAGATCAGGATATAGAGATAAATCCAGTTGATTTAAGAGTTGACACCTATAGAGCAAGTGGAGCTGGTGGTCAGCATGTTAATAAAACTGAATCTGCCGTAAGAATAACTCATATTCCTACAGGTATAGTGGTTCAGTGTCAAAATGAAAGAAGCCAGCATTCTAATAGAGATGCTGCTATGAATATGCTTAAATCTAAGCTTATTGAACTTAAGGAAAGAGCTCATAAAGAAAAAATAGAAGATTTGACTGGTGAATTAAAAGACATGGGATGGGGAAGTCAGATAAGAAGTTATGTTTTTCACCCATACTCAATGGTAAAGGATCATAGAACTGGTACGGAAACATCAAACGTAAATGCTGTTATGGATGGAGATATAGATATGTTTATAACTTCTATATTAAGAGGAGAAAGTAAGAACATAAACTAATTGATAATTTTAAAGGCAAGTAGTCATTAATGATTACTTGCCTTTAGTCTAGTCAAATTTACCTTTATTTTTTTTAGGTATTAGTAGCAATAGAAATAGTATCGTAGAAACGAAATAACCAGCTATATAGAAATCTTTATTATATATTTCTAAAATATATCGATTACTATAGCAATATTTTATGATCTGATTCCAAGAGGCTTTATAATCTCTTTCAATTGATGATTTATCTATAAAATAAGAAGTATCATTAGGTGTGTGAATTTTTGATAAATCAGAATCGCATATTGTAATGCTATCAATTCCAGCACTAATGAAACTAGCGTGATCTGATGCATTTCTAGCTTCTGTATTAAATGCAATATTATTAGATTTACAGTAATCTTGTAAACTACTAGATGTAATACTCCTATTAGAGTTTTCTCCAGTCATTATAGTCATTGGGATATCTTTTGCTCCACCAATCATATCGAAGTTTATAGAATTACCATTCTTAAGTAGATCGTGATTTTTATCAACAAATGCCTTTGAACCCAACAAACCTAATTCTTCTGCATTGAAAGAGACAAAGATGACATCTCTTTCAGGCGGAAACATAGAAGATATGGTACGAGCTAGCTCCAACATAAAGGATGTTCCAGATGCATTATCCAAAGCTCCTCCATAGATATTTCCTGATAAATCTTTTCCTAGATGATCGTAATGTGAGGATAAGATAAGTGGTGGCAGTTTTGGATTGGTGCCTTTGATTACGCCTACTACATTATTAAGTGTTATATCTTCAACTTTGTAAGGAATAAAACAATCTATTGTGTATCCTTTTTTATTATAGGTTAGAAGATCATCATATACTTTTGAACTAATATAGATATACATCTCAGAGGATGACTTGGAGATAAATGAACTCCTAAAGTTGAAATTATCTGTGGAGACTATAAAAATAAAACTTTTATTATCTTGGACAATTTCTATAGCAGAAGGGTATATTCTAAAATCATCATTTGGATTTACCGTTACATGGTTTGTCCTATAATTTAGGAAACTATCTTTAAAGTCAACTCCGTATTCGTAGTTCTTTATGAGAGATTTTTCTTTGTTATAAACTCTAAGGAAAGGGGCATCATCACCTTTGATTGGTGTAGCAGCAGTAAAGGCATCATAATAATCATTAACTAGAGGAGAAAGATTGTACTTAATAAAAGAATTTTTTATGTATTCTCCTGCTAATTTATTTCCTAGAGTTCCTGGTAGTCTTCCTTCCATTGTGTCTGAGGATAAATAACGTATATTTTCTATAACTTTATTTGAATCAAAATATTGCAATTTATTAGAATACATAAATGAAATGTTGGATATTAGAATACAGATTGTTAATATAAGGGATATTAAGTTTCTTGCCATATCAAGCTCCTTAAAATTAGTATCAGTTAATTCTATGAGAATAAAAAGAAGGATATTCAATTTAAATATTGAAATAATATAGAAAGACATTAAAAATTAACCATACATTTTTTAAAATTAAGAATGTTGGTTATATAGAGGTACCACTTCGAACCGAAATCTATTTTTAAAGCTCTCACGACTTCTGGTGAGAGAATTTAAAAATATAAGTTTTAATACGAATTGGTACATCCATAAAATAAGACCGCATACTAGGGAGGTAAATATGAACAACATCAATGTAACTTTAGCTAAGGAGCTTAATATAAGCATAGAGCAAGTAGAGAATGTAATAAAACTGCTTGATGAAGGAAACACTGTTCCCTTTATATCAAGATATAGAAAAGAAATAACAGGTGGATTATCTGACGATGTATTAAGAAAGTTTTTTGAAAGACTCAACTATTTAAGAAATCTATTAGATAAAAAAAATGATGTAGTTAGGCTAATTGAAGAGCAAGGTAAGTTAACCGAAGAACTTAGAAATCAAATAATGAATTCAAATACCTTAACTGAGGTTGAAGATATATATAGACCTTATAAGCCTAAAAAGAGAACAAGAGCTACTATAGCAGTGGAAAAGGGACTAAAACCACTTGCAGAAATTATATTAGAAGGTAATTTTACTGGTAATATATTAGAGGAAGCTGAAAAGTATGTTAGTGAAGATAAAGGGGTTGCTTCTGCAGATGAAGCTCTTCAAGGGGCAATGGATGTAATTGGTGAAATAATATCTGATGATGCCGACTATAGAAAATGGATAAGAGATTTAGTAAAGAATGAGGGGATAATTGAAACTAAAGGCAATACATCAGAATCATCACCGTATGAGATGTATTATGAATACAGAGAGTCTGTAAAGACTATTCCATCACATAGAATATTGGCAATAAATAGAGGTGACAAGGAAAAGTTCTTATCAGTTAAGATTTTAATAAATGAAGAAAAAATATTGAATTATTTGATGAGGAAAAATTTAAAGAATAATTCTATTACAGATAGATATATTGAACTTTCAGTGAAAGATAGTTTTAAAAGATTAATATTTCCTTCAATAGAAAGAGAAATAAGAAGTGAACTTACAGATATAGGAGAGCAAGGTGCTATCGATATATTCAAAGCTAACTTAAAAGCTCTGCTTATGCAAGCACCCATAAAGAATAAGATTATTATGGGATACGACCCTGGCTTTAGAACTGGTTGCAAGATCGCTATTCTTGATGATACAGGTAAGTTCTTGGATAAAGCTACTGTTTTCCCAACGGTGCCTAGAAATGATGTAGCTGGAACGATAAAAGTTTTGAAAGAGCTTATATACAAATATAACGTAGAGGTAATATCTTTAGGAAATGGTACTGCATCTAGAGAATCAGAAGAAGTAATAGCAAAACTTATAGCTGAAGTTAAGAAGGAAACAGGAAAAGAGATGTTTTATGTTATAGTTTCTGAAGCTGGTGCTTCAGTATATTCTGCATCTGAGCTTGCTGCTAAAGAATATCCAGACTTAGACGTTACAGTTAGGGGAGCTATATCAATAGGTAGAAGATTACAAGATCCACTTGCAGAGCTTGTAAAAATTGATCCTAAAGCTATAGGGGTAGGGCAGTATCAACATGATGTTACTCAAAAGAAATTGGATGAATCTCTTACTGGGATAGTTGAAGATTGTGTTAATAATGTTGGGGTGGATTTAAATATAGCAACTCCATCATTGTTAAGTTATATATCAGGTATAAATCCATCCATAGCAAATAACATTGTAGCTTTTAGAGAAGAGAATGGAAAGTTCACAAGTAGAAAGCAGCTTCTAAAAGTTAAAAGATTGGGTCAAAAAGCCTATGAACAATGTGCTGGTTTTTTAAGAGTTATGGAAAGTAAGGAACCATTAGATAATACTTCAGTTCATCCAGAATCTTATGAGGTAGCAAGAAAGCTTATTGAAAGACTTGGTTATAGCAATGATGATTTAAGAAATGGAAATTTAAGAGATATAGATGAAAAGCTTAAAGAATTCAATTTAGTAGAACTAGCAAAAGAATTATCAGTTGGATTGCCTACCCTTAAGGATATTGTAAAAGAAATAAAGAAACCAGGTAGAGATCCTAGAGAGGAGTTACCTAAGCCAATATTTAAGTCTGGGGTAATAGATATAAAAGACTTAAAGCCAGGAATGATGCTTATGGGAACAGTTAGAAATGTATCAGACTTCGGAGCATTTGTAGATATAGGTGTGCATCAAGACGGCTTAGTGCATAAAAGCCAAATGGCAGATAGATTTGTAAAGCATCCGTTAGATGTTGTTAAAGTAGGGGATGTAGTAGAGGTAAGGATATTAGAGGTTGATGAGAAAAGAAAGAGAATTTCCTTATCAATGAAAAAAGAATAGACATAATTATGTCTATTAGATAGAGGATGTGTTTGGCAACTAAAGCGCTGTTTTTTAGTAAACAGCGCTTTAATTTAAGCTATATTTCAGTAGAAAACTAATAGAGAGTTGTGAAAATGTATACATAAAATATATTTGTATAAACATATTGTCAAAATATAAACAAGGTTATATAATGAGTATATAAAAATTAATATTATCTTCAGGGCGGGGTGTGATTCCCCACCGGCGGTAAAGCCCGCGAGCCGAGAGGCATGATTCGGTTAAATTCCGAAGCCGACAGTAAAGTCTGGATGAAAGAAGGTAAAAGAGTAAAATTAGTCTATTCAGCCCTGGTGACTTTTATTTCATCAGGGTTTTTTATATTTATTTAGGTTGATTTTATTCTTGAGCCCCAGAGGATATAACTTTTGGGAGGGTTTACTATGAAACAAACAAATCAAGCAACATCAAAATTAAATGTGCAAATTAAGATTGCACTGCTAGGAACTATTTCGTTTCTATTAATGTTTTTTGAATTTCCAATATTACCAGCTGCACCATTTCTAAAAATAGATTTTAGTGATCTGCCAGCGTTATTAGGAACTTTCGCTTTAGGGCCAATAGCAGGGATTGCTGTTGAACTTATTAAAAATATTCTTGTTGTATTGATAAAAGGCACTAGTACTGCAGGTATAGGCGAATTTGCTAATTTTGTAATAGGCGCAGTATGGGTAATTGTAGCGGGCTTTACTTATAAGAGAAATAGAACTATAAAAGGTGCTATACTTGGATTATCTTTAGGAACTATTGCATTAACTATAGCTGGGCTTTTGGGTAATTATTATGTATTCTTACCATTGTACAATAAAATTGTACCAGTATTGAGTCCTGAAATTATAAATTATCTTATAACGATAATTCTTCCTTTTAATTTAATAAAGGGAATAGGTGTATCAGCAGTTACTTTAGCTCTATATAAAAAAGTATCACCAATTTTATATAGCCAACCACCTATAAATGCAAAGAAAATAACTAATTAATAAAATAATATTTTAAATAAAATAAAAAAGAATGATAAAAAAATATCATTCTTTTTCATTTTTCATTATATTAATATTAATCTATTTTATTGGTAACTTAACTTCAAAGATAGTCCTCTCATCATCGCTATAAGCTGAAATACTTCCTTGATGAAGTTCTATAATATTTTTTGTTATTGCTAGTCCAAGTCCAGAACCAGCTATTTTGCTATTTCGAGATTTTTCTACTCTATAAAATCTATCAAATATATAAGGTAAATCTATTGTTGATATTGATTGGCCATAATTTATTACTTGCACAATCGCCATATTTTCTTTAACTTTTGTTGTTATATCAACATACCTGCCATCTTGTCCGTACTTAATAGCATTTGACAATAAATTTTCAAAGGCTCTAACCAATTTACCTGCGTCAGCATTTACAGTTAGCTTATCTTCTGAAAAATTAACCCTAGACTTCATATTTGCGTTCTTAAATTGATATTCAAAGTAGGCAACTACTTGACCCAATAGCTCAACTAAATTAATATCAGACTTATTTAGAGTGATAGTATTATTTTGCATCTTAGTAAGCTCAAACAAATCATTAATAAGTACATTTAAGTTTTTTGCTTTTTCATAAGCTATATTAGTATAATATCTGAGTTCTACTTCATCTTTGTATTGATCTCTATCGATTATCTCTAAATAACCTATTATTGAGGTTAGTGGAGTTCTTAAATCATGAGAAACATTAGTAATTAAATCAGTTTTTGTTTGCTGTGCTCTTCTTTCTTCCACGGTTATATTTTTTAGTTGCCTCGAAATATTATTTATATTTTCTACTAAGCTTTTTATATCACCATTTGATTTAACTTCTATTGATCTATCTAAGTCTCCATTTGCCATTGTTTCAGTTTCATTGATTATAGCAACTAAGCTTTTAGTTTTTCTATATGTTATAAGTAAATATATAGAAGTAAAAACAAGTGCACCGAAAATCAGGGAGGTATTGCTTCCCAAAGCTATATATCTGATAAAAACCCATATGCTCCAAAGGTATCCAGAACTGTTGTTATCATAGAGGTTTCCGTATGAATATATTAAAAGTTTTCTGCTTATACCATAAATAGTATATGTAAGTAGTATAGATATAAAGATATCAACTAATGGTAATAACCAATGTTTATAGAATCTACTATTTCTCAATTTTATAACCAACCCCCCATACGGTATGAATTATTTTATTACCTTCCATATATTGTTCTAGTTTATCTCTAATTCTGCTCATATGGACCATTACGGTATTATTAGACTGAAAATAGGTTTCCTTCCAAACTCTTTGAAAGATCTCCTCGGCACTAAAAACTCTCCCTCTATTTGTGGCCAATAGATAAAGGATTTCAAATTCTCTTGCTGTAAGATCTATGTCTTTATCATCTATAGTTACCTTATGCTTATTTTTATTTATTATCAATGACTCTATGGTTATAATCTCATCTGAGGATTGAGTTCTAGTGTTTAAAAAATATGCTCTTCTAAACAATGCCCTTATCCTAACTGTAAGCTCCAAATGATTAAAAGGCTTACACACATAATCATCTGCACCAGTCATTATTCCTTGTATTTTATCCATATCTTCTGCTTTTGCACTTAGCATAAGAATTGGAATGTTATACTTTTCCCTTGTTCTTCTGCAAACTTCTAACCCATCCATATTTGGCATCATTATATCTAAAACCATTAGGTGAATTTCTTCTCTATCCAATATTTCTAAGGCTTCTTCTCCACAACTTGCTTTAAATACAGTATAGCCTTCATTTAAAAGGTTTATCTCTAATAAATCTCTTATTTCCTTTTCATCATCTACTACAAGAATATTATTTTTCATTTTCTTCTCCAACTTTATAATTATTTACGTAAATATTCTTCTAACGTAATCTTGTTATCATATATATATTTAGCGGCGCTTTTTCCAACGTATCTAATATGCCAAGGTTCATATTCTATGCCGGTTATATTTTTCTTGCCATAAGGATATCTTATAATAAAACCAAATCTATAGCAATTCTCTGCTAGCCAATCTGCTTCTTTTGTGCCTTTTACAAAATATTTTCCTTGATTTGTTATATCAATGCATAGTCCTGTCTGGTGCTCACTGTATCCAGGTCTAGCTACGTATGCATCTGCAAGTTTCTCTCCTTGTAATAATACTCGATTGTTGTAAGTATTTTCTTGTGTTTTATATGATCTATATGCAGAGTTGCCAAGCAATATTATTCCGTCTTTTTTAGCTTCAGCTACTAATTGCTCTAGTGGCTTTGCAATAATTCCTGCTACATGTTTTTCTTCATTACTTACGCCAGAGGCAAACTTTATATTGGGTATTGTTAAATCCTTTGGTGTATAAGCTTGTTCAAGACTGTGGTCTTCGTTTACTAATAATAGTTGAGATTTTATATCTTTATTAGTTTCATCGTCTTTATAAGAATTATTCACATTCACTGATTGATCACTTATGTTTGAATCAGAAATAGTTTCTTTAAAGGTTGAAATGTATTTTGTTAAATATAGAAAACCGCAAATTATAATAATAACTACCAAAATGTTTCTTAATCCATTTCTCATATTGTACACACTCCTTCAAATATAGATAAACTACTTCAATCCTTGGACTACAAATAAAGATTTCGATGCTTCTACTAATCTTTATTCGGATAAATTCTAATATGAAGTAGTTTATCTATGCCATGAGTTAATTGTAGAAGATAGACTTTACAGTAATTATAAAAATTTCTTAAGAAATCTTAAGTTTTCGCAATGGAACCCTATAGTGTACTTCGGTAATGCTATATCTACTGTTTTCTTAAAAAGAAAATATAAATACTGTCATATTGTGTAAGTGAATTAGAATAGATTTTAGAGTGTGTTATAGATGTACTACTGAATTTGAAGATGAAGTAGTACATCCATATATAAAGATGGAGGAGTATATTGGATTGTATATTTATATGGATAAATAGGTAGATAAACATTAATAAGTAATAATTTAATAACGTAAGAAAATTAAAGAATAATGAAAGTATTTGCCTTTAAGAAGTGTTGATAATTAATTTTAATTGATAATGATTATTTACAAATAACAAGATTAGGATTATTATTAAATCAGACAGAAACAATCGGAATTAAAAGGTTGTTTTATAAGAGAGGTGTTTTAATTGAAACTTAATATACTAATTGGAGGAAGCGCTGGACAGGGAATGGATACAGTTAGCGTGTTCCTTGAAAAAGCTCTGAAAAAAGGTGGATTTTATGTTTTCTCAAATAAAGACTATATGTCTAGAGTAAGAGGTGGACATAACTTCACACAAATAAGATTTGGAGATGAACCAATATATTCTCATGATTCAAAGTTAGATTTAATACTTGCATTGGATAGAGATACAGTAGAAATCCATAAAGATAAGTTAAATAAAGATGGAATAATAATAGCTGACGAAGCTATACAGTATGATGATAAAAGATTAGTTAGACTTCCATTACTAAAGACTGCTAAAGATTTAGGATTATCAAAGGCTTTTACTTTTGTTGCGGCAGGAGTAATCTTAAAGCATTTTGGTGTGAAGGGAAATTTTGAAGATTTTATAGCTAAGAAGCTTGCTGAACCTATTAGAAATAAAAATATAGAAGCCTTCAGAAAAGGCGGAGATTTAGTGGAGAAAAGATTCGACATAGTAGGTAAAGATTTATCTGAGCATTTAATCATAAATGGAAATGATGCAATTGGATTAGGTGCATTAATTGGAGGATTATCATTCTATTCAGCATATCCGATGACTCCAGCTACAAGTGTAATGACATATCTTTCAAAGAAATCATTACAAGCTGGTATAGTGATTGAACAAGCAGAAGATGAAATAAGTGCTATAAATATGGCAATAGGAGCATCCTATGCAGGGGCTAGAGCTATGACAGGATCATCTGGTGGTGGTGTAGCGTTAATGGTTGAAGCTTTTGGTCTCGCTGGAATAACTGAAACTCCACTAGTAGTAATTGACTCACAGAGGCCAGGACCAGCAACAGGACTGCCAACAAGAACAGAACAAAGTGATCTTAGTTTTCTACTAACTGCATCTCAAGGAGAATTTCCGAGAGTGGTTTTAAGTGTAAGAAATGCTGAAGATGCGTTTTATCAAACTTTTAGAGCACTAAATATAGCAGATAAGTATCAAACTTTAGTAATACTATTAACAGATCAATATCTTGCGGATTCTAATATAACAATACCTAGATTTGCTCTTGAAGAATTGAAAATTGAAAGACATATTTGGGATGGCGTTGGCTTAGATGAAGAATATAAGAGATATAAAGTAACTGAATCAGGAATTTCACCAAGACTAATACCTGGTAAGGTCAAAGGGCAAGTGGTTTTAGTGGACAGTGATGAACATACTGAGTACTCACATATAACTGAGGAAGCTGCTGTAAGAAATGCTCAGATGGAAAAAAGAATGAGAAAGCTAGACTTGCTGATAAAGGAAGATCTACAAGAACCTGATTATTTTGGTGGAGAAGATATAGATGTGCTTTTAGTAGGTTGGGGATCAACTTATGGTGCAATCAAAGAAGCAGCTGAAACACTAAACAATTCTGGAGTTAAGGTTGGAGCACTTTCTTTTGGTGATATATATCCTTTACCAGAAAAACTTTTGAGAAAATACAGTGGCAAAGCTAAAAGGGTAATAAATGTAGAGCAAAACTTTACAGGTCAATTAGGTAAACTTATAACACAAGAAACAGGAATATTAATGGATGATAGTATTTTGAAATATGATGGACGTCAGATAACTTCAGATGAAATAGTTTCAAGACTATCTGGGGAGGTTTAAGATATGATAGAGTTAAAGTTATATCAAAGTAATGATGAAAATACATGGTGTCCAGGGTGTGGTAATTTCTCTATACTCGATGGTATAAAAGAAGCGGTGGCTGAGCTTAATATATCACCAGAAAAACTAATGATGGTCTCTGGTATTGGTCAGGCAGCGAAAACTCCACATTATATAAGAGCAAATGGATTTAATGGACTTCATGGTAGGGCTCTCCCTCCTGCACAAGCTATAAAAATGGTTAATCCAGAATTAAAAGTCATAGTTACTTCTGGTGATGGAGATGCCTATGGAGAAGGTGGAAATCACTTTATTCATAATATAAGGAGAAATGTAGATTTTGTTCAATTAGTTCACGATAATCAAATTTATGGACTTACAAAGGGGCAAGGATCTCCAACAACAGCAAGAGGACAAAAAACTTCTATGCAGTTTGAAGGAGTGATATCTGAACCTTTAAATCCTCTAGCTTTGGCGATTTCAGCTGGTGCTACTTTTGTTGCAAGAAGTTTCTCTGGGGATAAAGAACATTTAAAGAGTATGATTAGGGCAGCTATAAATCACAAGGGTTATGCACTGATTGATATAATGCAGCCTTGCGTTAGTTTTAATAAGATAAATACCTTTAAGTGGTATAAGGATAGGGTTTATTATTTAGATGAAAACTATGATTCAAGTGATAAAGGCGCGGCAATAATTAAAGCTATGGAATTTGGAGATGGTGGAATACCTCTAGGAATACTTTATAAGGAAGAAGGTAAGCCAACATTCCATGAGCTGCACCCAGTACTAAGTGCTGGAAATATAATGGTTGATAGAAAGTGGACTCCAATAGATGGAGAAAAGTTTGTAGAAGAATTTATGTAATATAAGATATGAAAATAAAGGGCTGTCACTAAGTAATTAGTGAACAGCCCTTTTGCTAAGTAAGCTTGTAGAAGAGATGGATTAAAAGATTTATGTTTTACTTATTCTCTCATTATGGGAAATAAAGCAATTATAAGTTTCTTTATTTCCATCTTTTCCACATAATCAGAGCATCTTCGCCATTATCTTCATAGTATTTTTTTCTAATACCTTCTTCTACAAAAGCATATTTTGAATAAAGCTTTTGAGCAGGTATGTTTGAGACTCTTACTTCTAAAGTCATGGCTACTACTTTTTTCTCGTTGCATGTTGCTATCATCTTATTTAATATCTTGTCTCCAACCCCTAAGCTTCTATAATCAGGATGAACTGCTATATTAGTTATGTGGCCTTCATCAATTATTATCCACATTCCACCATAACCTATCACTTGATCATCAAGCTTAGCAACAAGATAAGTTGCAAAGTTATTTTCGAGTTCCTGCTCGAAGGATCTTCGACTCCAAGGGTGTGGGAAAGAAAGTTTGCTTATTTCCAATACAGAATCAATATCGTCTATATCCATAGATTCTATGTTTGTAACCATTAATCTAACCCCATCTTTTTATCATATTCTCTTTCGGCCTGTGACTTTCTAAGATAAAATGGAGCAGTATCTTTTTCATCACAAATACCATTCTCTAATAAATTTATGCCTAATAATCCTAAAGTAGAAGCCCTAGCATAATTAAGATGAGGAGGGGAAAATAATGCATTGTTAAGGGACGTTTTTAAAGTTTCAAGATGCTTCTCAGTTCCATCTCCTACAAAGAGTACAGAATCAGACTCTTCCTTAAATCTAGTTATAAGCTCTTCAATGGAAAGAATCATGTAATCGGTCAATCTTTCTAATCTTCCTGAAACATTTTTATATAAAGCAGTATATACGTTTCCTCTTAAAGCATCCATAATTGGGCATATTATTCCGTTGTGAGTAATTACATTATATGCAAGTCCATCTAAATTAGAGATAGATATTATAGGTTTTTTACTTCCTAAACTCAACCCTTTAATGGTTGCCATGCCTATTCTAAGTCCAGTGAAAGAGCCTGGTCCTTTGGAAACCACATATCCATCAATATCATTTATGCTTAAATCACTAAGTTTTAGTACTGAATCAATCATAGTCATAAGTATTTCAGAATGCTGTTTTTTATCTGTTATATTTATTTCACTTACTACAGAACTATTTGAAACCAGAGCTACAGTAGCACTGCTTGAAGATGAATCTACTGAAAGAACTATCATATACTTAACTCCTTAAGATAATCATATCTATTTCCAAAATATTTTATTGTTACTTTTCTCAAATTCTCTCCCTTTTCAGGAAGTTTTGAGAGCTTTATATGAACAAATTGATCTGGTATAAGCTCTTCTATGTAATTAGCCCATTCTATAACGCTTACGCCATTTCCAAATATGTACTCATCAAAGCCTATTTCATATATTTCATCAGGATCTGATACTCTATATACATCAAAATGGAATAAAGATAGTCTGCCACTATGGTACTCATTAACAATGTTAAAAGTAGGACTAGTTATGTATTCTTGAACATTAAGTCCTTCGGCGATACCTTTAGTAATATGAGTCTTACCTGTACCTAAGTCACCAGTAAGACAAAAAATATCACCGGGCTTACACATAGAACCTATTTTTCTTCCCAGCTCAATAGTATTATCAACAGAATCAATTATAAATTCCATAATAATCTCCTTTCGAGAATAAAACCTTTTACTTTTATTATTCTAACCAATAATTTATAAAAAGAAAAGGTAATCTAACGATTACCCAAGAGCATTTTTTAAATTTTCTACTGCTATCTTACATATTGAACCATCTTCAACCATAGTATCAAGTATGCAAAATGCCATATCCTTATTCATTCCTTTACGGTAAGGCCTGTCTTCGGTAAGTGCCTGATATATGTCACAAACTGCCATTACTCTACATTCTTCAGATAACATATCTCCACTTATCCCTTTAGGATATCCTTTTCCGTTTAGCTTTTCATGGTGATTGGAAGCCCAATTACTTATCTCTTCTATACCATCCATTGAATCTAATATTAGTCTGGTGAAATAAGCATGAGATTTTATTCTTGAAAATTCATCCCCATCCAGTGGACCATTTTTGTCTAAAATTTTTGATGGTATTGCAAGCTTTCCTATATCGTGGAAAAGCCCCGCAAGCTTCATTTTTAAGCACTTTTCATCATTATAACCAATATGCTTAGAAACCATATATGCGAGTTCAGCGATACCACGTGAATGCCTAGCTGTAAATTCACTTTTAGCATCTATCATGTCAGCAAATATTTCACCTATGTTTATCAATTCTTGCATGTTTAATTTTATGTCTATAGGTGGGACTAGGTGATTTATGACCAAATCTAGATATCTATTGTTCTCAAGGTTTAACCAAAATTCATCAGCAGAACTAATTTTCAGAAAGGCTTCGTAGATATTCTGTGAAAAAATCCTATTAACATTGTCTAAAATTAAGCCTTTAATCTTATCTTTTTGTTCAAAATATGGAGCATGGGTATTGTACTCTGAGTCTATTATGTCGCTCATTCTAAGTATCTGACTAATTATAGGTATCTCAGTTTCTTTTTTTTGAAACACTCCATTTCCATCCCAGTGCTCGTGATGATAAAGTATTGCATCGGAAAGGTAACATATCTTTGGGATATGTTTTACTATATTTGAGCCTTCTAGACAATGAATACTAATTATTTCATCAACTGAATAATTTTTATATAATACATTTCCATAGCCTATGTCATGTAACAATGAACACATATATAGATCCTTATAAGTATCTTCATCTAGCTGCAAGGCATTTCCAAGTTCTAAAGCTATATACGCAGCTCGCTTTGAATGATACGTATAATCATCAAATACGATGTCTTGGATTGTTACCCCGTTTAAGTTTTCTCTAACAACCTTCTCAACAGACTTCTCCGCTAGAGATACTGTTATTGATAAAGCAGGTATTATAGTATCGATTGAAACTTGCATAATGCTTACCTCGTTAAGAAAAATGTCGAATATCATTTTATCATAATTTGACAATAATGTCATTAAGAAAGTAACATTAATATTTGAATTTATATTAAATTAGATATAAAATAAAGAATAGATAAAAGTGAGGTGGCGTAATGAAAAAAATTGATATGAAAAAGTTCACTTTTATATTGATAGGTATCAATATAATTTTTTTCATATTTATAAGCACGTATTATAAGCCAAAGGTAGTTAATACAATAAATGACGATGTAGAACAGAGGGATACATATTTAAATATAATAACTACAAATAAGTTTATTTATTCTGCAACTAAACAACTGGTGAAAGATAAACACAATGTAACATATATGTTTAATAATAATTTAGATAGTATAAATTTTAAGTTTACAAATGATTCTTTGGATAATGTTTCAAAATATGATTTACTTTTATATATGGGGTCTAGTTCGGAACCTTGGATAAATAGCTTTATAGATGGATTAAAAAAAGGAAAGGTAGGCATTGTTAATCTTTCCAGAGGCACTAAAACGTTGAATTATGTAAAGTCTCATACCATATCTGGATATGATATAAAAATAAATCCTTACTATTGGTTAAGTCCTGATGAATATAAGATTATGCTTTATAACATAAAAAGTTCAATTCAAGATAAAGACCCGAAAAATAGGGATTTCTATGAAGAAAGTTATGAAGAGATTATATTAGAACTAGATAAACAGAGTAAAGATGCTAAAGACTCTGTAAGTTCTTTAACCGGGTATACTGTATATACAACGGATGAAGATCTAGATTATCTTACGAAGTATTTAGGTATAGATATTATAAAACTTACAGATTTAACTAAGATTGATGATTATAAAAAAATGCTTGGTGAATCAGTAAGTAAAACCTTAATATTATATAGTGATCAGGCCAAATTTAATGAGTTTAGCAGTAAGATAACTGGAACATCATATTATCAAATGGAGATTAAAATACCACAGTATGATGATCAATATAGATCTTATCTAGAAAATGTAAGTTCAAAATTTAAGGCTTTGAATAAAAAGTTATAAGTATTTTTATATACTTGTAACTTTTTTTATTGCCTAGTATTAAATGAATATTGTTTATGCAGCTATGATGAATTCTTTGCAACTTAAGAATGATAGTAAAACTTATAAAATTATTAAATCAGTTTAAACAGTGTTTTTTCAATAAATAATACTGAATTTTATGTATTACATATGAAACTTAGCATAACATAACAAAATGAAAGAATTTTTTAAATTATTGGATAATTTTAAAAAATAATATATAATTACCGTGATAAATGGCTTATAATATATATATAAGGAAATCGAGGGGGAGAGACTATGCTAGTAAAAACTATAATATTGCCAAAAAAAGATTTAATAACAGTCACATCTGATACAACAATAGGAAGAGCCTTAGAGATAATGGACCAAAACAAGTTTTTATCAATTCCTGTTGTTGATGGAGAATACTTTAAGGGCTCAATAGCACAAGACATTATTTACAAGTTCTATTTTGAAAAAGGTGCTGATAAGAAGAGCTTATTAGAGGACTTTTCAGTATCTCACCTACTAAGAAAAAGCATACCTAAGATAAATCTTTATGAAGAAGTTGAAAAAGCAGTGGGATTACTAGAAGAAACTCATGTTTCCTTTGTCGCAGTTGTTGATGAATTTGATAAATTTGTAGGGATTTTAACTCATCATGCGGTATTTGAGCAATATACTAATGTATTTGGGCTTAACAAAGGTGAAAGAATGGCAGTTACTGCTTATGATGTACCAGGACAAATATCAAGGTTGTCAAAGATACTTACAGAAAATCAAGCTGATATAGTCAGTTTTGTTGTAATAGATCCGAAAAGTGTTACTGATGTAAGAGAAATAGTTGTAAGAATGAAGACTAAAAATTTAGAAATAATTAAAGAAAAAGTAAAGGCTGCTGGATTTAAAGTAGTTTAGTAGTCAATTTATTAAGGCTCTTGTATAGTAAAGTATTGATATATACTATAAGTGTAGATTAGAAGTTTAAATATAACTGTTTCTTAAAAAGGTATCATATAATTTAAATAAGTTATATAAGATGCCTTTTTAAATATGTTATTTTAGCAGTTCAAAAATATAAGTTTTATTACTAAGTGTACATCAATAAAAATTAGTACAAAAAAATGTTGCGTTATTTTAAAGAATGTTATATAATCTTATTTGTTCGAAGGGGTATAGCTCAACTGGTAGAGTGGCGGTCTCCAAAACCGTAGGTTATGGGTTCGATCCCTATTGCCCCTGCCAAAGGATTAGTAGAAAAGTTTTCTACTAATCCTTTTTTTATTTCAACAGATATTATTGAAGCTAGGAAGCCTAGTACGTCTGTGATTGATTTTTTTTCTAATTGATTCAAAAAAGGTAGAATCATATATTAATTATTTTACTTTGAATACATATCTATATACAGATGAATTACCAGATTGAAGTTGCCGTTATCAATTTGTTAATTTATCTTTTTTTTATTCTGATCAAAAAGCAATCATGAAAAAACTATAAAAGTATAAAATCATTATATAAAAAAGTAAATACATATAATTGAAATATTTAAGCAATTATTTTAATTTAAATAAATTTGTTTTATAAATTTTTTGACGATAAACAAATTTTTTAATGTTTGTACTAATTTCATCCAATTTATGCATTAGACTTTTATCAGAGAATTGATAAATCTGATATTAAGATGAAACTTGCTAATTCTAAATTTATATACTAATTAATTAACAATTTAATAAAATTGTTATAAATCTAGTAAATTTAATTGCTTGCTAGATGATATTAATTATAAAATTGGAAAAAAACTACCCTTGAAAATGTTTACTTACTACCAAATTAGATATCTTATAGTAAAAGAATAAAAAAATACATGTGAAAATTAACATTTAATAATAAATTCAAAAAACTATTTACAAAATGATAATTTGTAACTATAATTTTTTATATAAACTTAAGAAAAATAACAATGAATGAGGAGATGTTAGTCGGGGGACAAGTGATACAAAATAATAACAAGTTATTTGTATTGAAAAGCGGAAATTTAGTACATATTAGAGATTTAGTTAGAAATTAGTATCTATAAACATATTTAAAAGGGGGACTTAAAAAGATGTTTAAATACACATTAAAGAGAATTGCTATCAGTTTATTAACTATATTTATAGTAATTACAGCAACTTTCTTTTTAATTAGAGCAATTCCAGGGGGACCATTTACAGGAGAAAAGAAATTAGCACCTTCGATTTTAGAAAACTTAAACAGAAAGTTTGGACTAGATAAACCAATGGGACAGCAATACACTACATATGTTAGTAGTATTGTGACAAAAGGTGATTTAGGACCTTCAATGATGTATGAAGGAACAACTGTTAATGATATAATTAAAAAGTTTTTCCCGGTTTCAGCAAGATTAGGACTGGCTTCTGTAATTTTCTCATTGATATTTGGGGTATTACTTGGAATACTTTCAGCATTAAAGGAAAACAAATGGCAAGATAGAGTGGCGATGGTCATATCAACCATTGGTGTAACAGTACCAAGCTTCGTAATGGCTACATTGTTAACTTATTTCTTTGCTATACAATTAAAATTATTCCCTGCAACAGGTTTGAAAAACTTATCATCCTATGTTCTTCCTACAATAGCCTTAG
Organism: Clostridium yunnanense; assembly: GCF_016595795.1. Lineage (GTDB taxonomy): Bacteria > Bacillota > Clostridia > Clostridiales > Clostridiaceae > Clostridium_AR > Clostridium_AR yunnanense. The sequence goes on along the minus strand of NZ_JAENHN010000037.1, from coordinate 193,402 downwards.
GTGGTTATTCGATGGCCTTCGTATCTAGATTATCAAGATCGAGTTTGGTAGAAGTTTTAAGACAAGATTTTATAAGAGTTGCAAAGGCAAAGGGATTACCACAAAGAGTTGTAATAGCTAAGCATGCTCTTAGAAATTCACTTATTCCAATAATTACTTATGTAGGACCACTTTTAGCATCAGTACTGACAGGAAGCTTTGTAGTTGAATCTATTTTTGGTATTCCTGGATTAGGAAGAGAATTTGTTACAAGTATTGGTAATAGAGACTACACTGAAATAATGGGATTGACAATTTTCTACTGTGCGTTCCTAGTAGTATGTAATTTAGTTGTTGATATTTTATATGGATTTGTAGATCCTAGAATTAAAATACAAGATTAGTGGAGGCGTGGAATAATGGAAGTTACAAAGGATCTATTTGAATTAGTTCCAGATAATGAAAAAGATAAAGAGGGCGTTGCAAGACCTTCTATGACATATTTACAGGATGCATGGAGAAGACTTAAGCAAAACAAGTTAGCTTTATTCGGACTAGCTGTGATTGTTTTTATGGCTCTATTCGCTATTTTTGTTCCAATGTTTTCTCACTATGATTATTCTACACAAGATTTTAGTATAGCCAACAAAGGTGCAAGTTCTGCACATATTTTTGGAACTGATAAGTTTGGAAGAGATATTTTTACAAGAGTAGCATATGGTGCTAGAATTTCTCTTACAGTTGCATTAGTAGCTAGTGCATTAAATGTACTTATTGGAATAATATATGGTGGAGTTTCTGGGTACTTTGGTGGCTGGGTAGATATGGTTATGATGAGAATAGTTGATATACTAAACTCAATACCAATGTTGATATACGTAATACTTATAAGTGTTGCTTTAGGTTCAAGAGATATAAAAGGTATAATTATTGCCATGACAATCTCAATGTGGACTACTATGGCTAGAATAGTTAGAGGTCAAATCTTAACTTTAAAAGAACAAGAATTTGTACTTGCTGCCAAGACACTTGGAGTTAAGCCGTTTGCAATAATATTTAGACATCTTATACCAAATAGTATGGGTTCTATAATAGTAACATTAACTTTAGCAATACCTGAAGCTATATTTACTGAATCATTCCTTAGCTTCGTAGGGGTAGGTATATCTGCACCTAAAGCATCGTGGGGTACTTTAGCTTCAGAAGCTGTTGAAATGATGAGAACTCATCCATCACAATTATTGATTCCTTCCTTAGCAATTTGTATAACAGTTTTTGCGTTTAATATGCTTGGCGATGGTTTAAGAGATGCCTTAGACCCTAAGATGAGAAAGTAGGAGGAAAATATAATGCATGAAAAAATACTTGAAGTAAATGATTTACAGACTTCTTTCTACACGCATGTTGGAGAAGTAAAAGCGGTTAGAGGGGTATCCTTTCATTTAAACAAAGGAGAAGTACTTGGAATCGTTGGTGAGTCTGGAAGTGGTAAAAGTATCACTATGATGAGTATTATGAGACTACTTGCTGAAAGCGGAAAAGTAAAGAAAGGCACAGTAGTTTTCAATGGAGAAGAAATAAGTAGCTTTACAGATAAAGAAATGGAAAAAATCAGAGGTAATGAAATGAGTATGATCTTCCAAGATCCTATGACTTCATTAAATCCAGTTTTAACAGTAGGCGATCAGCTTATGGAGCCATTGAAGAAACATTTAAAAATCACTGGTGAAGAAGCAAGAAAAAAGGCAGTTGAAATGTTGAGTTTAGTAGGTATTCCAAGTCCAGATAAGAGACTTAAGCAATACCCACATGAATTTTCAGGTGGAATGAGACAAAGGGTTATGATAGCAATGTCACTTATATGTAACCCTAAGCTTATAATAGCTGATGAGCCAACAACAGCTTTAGATGTTACAATTCAAGCACAAATACTTGAATTACTTAAAGAACTAAAGGACAAGTTGAATACATCAATCATAATAATAACTCACGATTTGGGAGTTGTTGCTGATATTTGTAATAGAATAAATGTAATGTATGGTGGAGTAGTAGTAGAGAGTGGAACTACTCAGGATATTTTCTACAAGTCAAGACATCCATATACATGGGGACTTTTAAATAGTGTTCCTAATCCTAAGTTAGACACTAAAGAAAGATTAAAACCTATAGAAGGTACACCACCAGACTTATTGAATCCTCCTAAGGGATGTCCTTTTGCTCCTAGATGTGAGCATGCAATGAAAGTTTGTATGGAGGCTATGCCTGAGAAGTTTAATATATCAGAAAACCATTATTCAGCTTGTTGGTTAAACCATCCTATGGCGCCAAAGGTTGAAAGAAAGTTACCTGATGAAGCAGTAGAAGAATCTCCAAAAGGCACAGGGAGGTAATCAGACAAAATGGAAGATAAAATTTTATTAGAAGTTAAAAATTTAAAAAAATATTTCCCGATAAAAAAGGGTATACTAGGTACACAAGTGTCTAATGTAAAAGCAGTAGATGATGTATCTTTTAGTATAAAAAAAGGTGAAACTTTAGGATTCGTAGGAGAATCAGGTTGTGGTAAGACTACAACTGGTAGAACAATCATTAAATTATATGAGCCAACGGCTGGTCAAATAATTTATGATGGTAAGGATATAGCTAAGTTAAGTCCAGGGCAAATGCGCCCTTTAAGAAAGAAAATGCAGATGATATTTCAGGATCCATATGCATCACTAGATCCAAGAATGACTGTAGGGGATATAATAGGTGAAGCTATTGATGCTCAAAAGTTACTTGGTAAAGGTGAAAGAAATGATAAGATAACTTATCTTTTAAAGAAAGTTGGTCTTAATGGAGATCATGGATCAAGATATCCACATGAATTTTCAGGTGGTCAAAGACAAAGAATTGGTATTGCTAGAGCATTGGCAGTTGATCCAGAATTCATAGTTTGTGATGAACCTATATCAGCTTTGGACGTTTCAATCCAGGCACAGGTTGTAAATATGCTTGAAGATCTACAACATGATTTAGGATTAACATATCTCTTTATAGCTCATGATTTGTCTATGGTTAAACATATTTCTAACAGAATTGGGGTAATGTATTTAGGGCACTTAGTTGAAATTGGAGAAAGTAATGAATTGTATAGCAAGCCTTTACATCCATATACTCAGGCTCTATTATCAGCTATTCCTATACCAGATCCTAATATGGCAAGTAAAAACAAAAGAATTGTGTTGCAAGGAGAGACTCCTTCACCAATAGATCCACCAGTTGGATGTAGATTTAAAGACAGATGTAAGTATGCTAAGCCTATATGTTCACAAGTAACTCCGTTACTGAAAGAAGTAGGTAAAGATCATTCTGTTGCATGCCATTTATATTAATAAGGTATAAATTAGTTTAAATAAATTATACAAATTTCCATTATAAGGGGGTACAATAATGTTAAAAAGAAACAAAATGAAGGTTCTTTCATTAATTCTTGCTACTCTAGTAGTAGGAACAACTTTTGTAGGCTGTGGTAAAAAAGATGACGCATCTTCTACAGCAAAGGTTGAACAGGTTGTAAAGTATAACCTTGGGGCTCAACCAAAAACTATAGATCCAGGTCTAAACAACTCTGTTGAAGGCGGTATTGTTGACGTTAATGCGTTTGAAGGATTACAAAACGTAGATGCTAACAATAAAGTTACTCCAGGTGTTGCTGAAAAATATGAGGTATCAAGCGATGGAACTAAATATACATTCCATTTAAGAAAAGATGCAAAGTGGTCAGATGGTAAAGGTGTTACAGCTAATGACTTTTACTATGCTTGGACTAGAGCTTTAGCTCCAGAAACTGCATCAGACTATGCTTACCAATTGTTCTACATCAAAAATGGTGAAGCATATAATGGTGGAAAAGCTAAAGTTGCTGACGTAGGAATAAAAGTAGTTGATGATTATACACTAGAAGTTACTCTAGAAGCTCCAACAGCTTATTTCTTAGCTTTAACTGCATTCCCAACTTACTTCCCAGTAAGAAAAGATATAATTGAAGCTAACAAAGAAGGATGGGCTACTGATGCAAAGACATTTGTATCTAACGGAGCATATAAGATGACTGAATATGCTCAAAAAGATCATATGACATTCGTTAAAAGCGATAGCTATTGGGATAAAGCAAATGTTAAGCTTGAAAAAATCCAATACACACTATTAGACAATGAAACATCTGCATTAAATGCTTTCGAATCTGGTGAAATAGATGCTACTGATTTATTACCAGCAGAACAAAAGCAAAGCTTAATCAAAGATGGTAAAGCTAAGGTTTATCCATACCTTGGAACATACTACTACTCAATCAATGTTACTGACAAGAATGTTCCTGCTGAAGTTTCTAAGGCATTAAAGAATGTTAATGTAAGAAAAGCTCTTAGCATGGCTATTGACAGAACTGCAATAGTTGATAATGTAACAAAGGGTGGAGAACAACCAGCTACATCATACGTTCCAAAGGGAATAGTTGATAGTGCTGCTAAAGAATTTAAGAACAAAGATTATATAAAGACATCAGCTGATGTTGAAGGTGCTAAGAAGTTACTTGCTGAAGCTGGATACCCAGATGGAAAGAACTTCCCTAAACTTGAAATTAAGTACAACACAGGACAAGGACACCAAAACATTGCTCAAGCTATACAAGAAATGTGGAAGAAGAACTTAGGAATCGACGTTACACTAGTTAATGAAGAAAGAAAAGTTCAATTAGATGACTTAAGCAAGCAAAACTATATGGTTTGTAGAACATCTTGGATTGCTGACTACAATGATCCAATGACATTCGTTGATATGTTTGTTACTGGTGGAGGAAACAACAACCCAGGTTACTCAAACCCAGAATATGATAAGCTAATTTCGGTTGCTAAGAAGGAAACAGATCCAGCTAAGAGAACTGATGCAATGCACAAAGCTGAAGACATTCTTATGGCTGATGCTCCTGTAATTCCAATATACTACTACACTAACGTTCTTGCACTTAAGAACAATATAACTGATTTACAAAAGTCTCCATTAGGATTTGTATACTTCAGAAATACTGTAGTAGAAGCTGCTTCTAAATAAGATTTTTTATCACTTGCGTTTAGCATGAGATAATATATAAAGTGGTAGTGTCTTTAGTTGTTAATTTAACTAAAGATACTACCTTTTAATATGAGGATGATTAAATGTTCTTATTCTATGGAAATCCACAATAAACTATTGCACATGCTTAATAAATATGATATTATATCACTTGTAAGTGCTATTATAGGGGTATAGCTCAACTGGTAGAGTGGCGGTCTCCAAAACCGTAGGTTATGGGTTCGATCCCTATTGCCCCTGCCAATATAATGCATGAAGCTTACAAGACTAATCCGCGAATATTCTTTTGGATATTCGTGGATTTTTCTTATATTTATGTACTAACTTTAAAAGAGTGTTAATATATGAGTTATAATTAATAGGTTTCATCAATTAAGTAATTATTGTAATATTAATTCGAAATGTATTATATAATCTCAAATTATTTTAATAGATTCTATAAATTATACTTCAGTAAAACTTGATTATAACGATAATTTAATTAATAATAAAATTTACAACATATAGAAAATATAGTATAATTATGTTTGCTGTTTATATTTGTAATTAGTATTAATTAATATATTTTTTAATATTATTACATTGAATCTACATAAGAAAATAATAGATCAATGACTTTATAATCATATAAATTTTGCATTAAGTGTAAAAAGATTTGTAAGAGCTCTTAAGTATTAAATTGGGGTGGAAAAATGTACTATTATTTTAAGTATTATAAGAAAAAAGGCATTATAAGAAATATCATTAAAGGATATATAGCAAATGAAGAATTAACATATATGATAAAAGAGTATATAGATGTTATAGGAACAATACACACTGATAATAAGATATTAGTAATGGATGTTTCTAACTTGGAACTTGTGAAGTCAGAAGTAAGTGATAACTATTGTGAATTCTTAAGAAGTACATCTAAAGAAAAATGGGCGATAAGCATTATAATAATGCCAAAATCTATAATCGGAAGCTACCAGCTAAAGAAATTTATTAAGAACTCAGGCATAAATCCAATTTTAGTTAATAGTAGTCGAGAAGCTATAAATGTAATAAAAAACTATAAAGGAAGTACATACCAGAATTGCATATAATTCAATAGGCTATTAAAGTTTATTGTGGTTAATATAATAGTGTAAACCAAAAAGGTTTACTGCTGATGTATCGTTTAGACTAAAAGAAGTTTTAAAGATATTGCTGTAAAGCAAAAAATTTAAATTTTAATTTAGGATATTACGATGCAAAGGAAGCCATCTCAAAACCAAAGGAGGAATGTTATATGTCAAGATCAAGAACATTAGTTCCAGAGGCGAAACAAGGATTATCTAAGTTTAAATTTGAAGTAGCAAGAGAACTAGGGGTTCCATTAGGTGATTATAATGGAGATCTAACATCAAAACAATGTGGTTCCGTAGGTGGAGAAATGGTAAAAAGAATGGTAGAGGAATTCGAGGGACACATGACAACTAATCACTAGTCATAGTGGAACGCATTTGGTAGGTTGAATCTTAATTATGTAATCTGACCATTAAGGGAGGAGTTACTATGAGTAATGATGTACCGCCAGATAGTATATTCTAATACCGGGGCACAAGAAATTGTGCCCTTTTATTCTTTAAAAAATTAGAGATTTTTTTCAGTAATTCTTCTTAAATTAAATAATGATATACTCTTAAGTTTGCATGTTTTTAATAGAAGTTTTTGATAACATAATTTCTTTGCAATTGAAAGATGCTTTATAAGGAGGAATAAGTCATGAATTGGAAAAAAGGTATAGTTACTTTTGATGATGGTTCAAGTTATGATGGAGAATTTTTAATAAATGAAGAAGGACAGATTTACAACATAAAAGTATTTAAAGATGGTAAAGCGATAAAAGAAGTTGATGCAGAGGAATTTGCTAGTAGTTTAGGTAAAAGTGTAGAGGACGTTTATCCATACAAAGCAACTTTTGGTCAGAATATATATAAATAGTGAAGTTATGTGTAAAAAGAGGCTTAGCCTCTTTTTTTTGATTTATTTTTATGCTAAAATGAGAACAAAAGTTCGTTGTGTAAAATAGCAAATGGAGGATACTATGGATAAAATAAAAATATTGCACTGTAGCGATTTGCATTTTGATACTCCCTTTACAGAGTTATCTACTGATATAGCTGAGCAAAGAAAGGAAGAGCTTCAAGATACATTCGGTTCCATAATTGAATTGGCAAGCAATGAGAAGGTGGATGCTATTTTATTAGCAGGTGATATTTTTGATAATTTACGTGTGAGAAAGAGCACCTTGGATTTATTGAGAAAGAAGCTTGAAAGTATTCCTAAAATAGAAGTATTTATAGCGCCTGGAAATCATGATCCTAATAATGATAGATCTTTTTATAGCATGATAAACTGGCCGAGTAATGTTCATATATTTGGAGCTGGTTTTACAAGGTATAAGCTAAAAGAAAAGAACGTTGTTGTATATGGAGCTGGCTTTACAGGTAATTATGTGAAAAGGTCTATGCTAAGAGATTTTAAGCCTAATAATGATGATGAAGGTCTAATAAAGTTAATGGTACTTCATGGAGAAGTAGAGAATGGAAATAATTTAAATGAATACAATCCAATAACTGTTGAAGATATAGAAAACTCATCTATGAATTATATAGCTTTAGGACATAGACATCAATTTTCTCAAATAAAAAGAGCTGGTAATACCTTATATGCTTACTGTGGGTGTCCAGAAGGTAGGGGCTTTGATGAGTTAGGAGAAAAGGGAATTATATTAGGAGAAGTAGGACAGAATTTCAATAACCTTAAATTTATTCCAACTAACAAGAGAACTTATTTGGTTATGTCTGTTAATATAAGTGATGCAATGAATTATGATGATATCAAAGAAAAAATATTGAAAATAACAAGCGAAGAAAGCAGAAACAAAAACTTGTATAAAATCATATTAACAGGAGAAATTCATGAGGAATTTAATATAGATGTAGAGCTAATGCTCAATAAATTAGTAGAACATTTCTATTTTATTAAGTTAGAAGATTCAACAAAAATAAAAATGGATATAGCTGAAGTTATTGAAGAACATTCTGTAAAAGGTATATTTGCAAAGAAGATACTGGAAAAAATAGACCAATGTACAGAGGATGAGAGAGCTATATATGAATTAGCATTGAAGATTGGTATACAAAGTCTTTCTGAAGGAGAGATTAGACTAAATGATAATTAAGAAGATAGATATCAAGAGTTTTGGAAAATTAAGAAATAAAGAAATCAACTTTACTGAAGGGGTTAACATAGTATATGGTCATAATGAGTCAGGAAAAAGTACTATCCAAACATTTATAAAAGCATGCTTTTATGGAATGAATAGTAAGAGAGTAAAGGATGTAAGAGAAAATGAAAGACTCAGATATCTCAATTTTAATGACAATAAAGCAGAAGGCGAAATTCATTTTGAATATAATAACGATAACTATATAATAAGAAGAACTTTTGGAAGTACAAAGAAAGAAGATACGATACAAACTATTGATTGTATAACAGGTGAAGAAATTCCATCTCTTAACATAGATAATGTAGGAAAAAATATATTTGACGTTAATTCTGCAGCATTCGAAAACACTCTTTTCATTAAACAATTAAGCGCTGAAGTGAAAAATTCAAAGGAAGATGATATCTTACATAAAATATCTAATTCATTTCAAACGGGTAACGAAAATATATCTTATCAAAAAGCAAAAGATACGCTAGATCAGTATAAAAAATCACTGGTAACCCAAAGAAAAGGCGGCAAACTTGATTTGCTTAAGGTAAGATTTGATACTTTACTTGATGAGAGAAATAATGCTATAAGATTAGCAGAGGCAAATTTGAATAACGAAAAAAATTACCTGGAAGTCAAAGCTATGAGGGATGAACTTGAAATCACTATTAAAAAGCTTGAAATCTATAAAAAACATTTGAAAAGGTTAAAGCTAAAAGAAGAATATGGTGAGATAACGGATTATCTAAGGAAGAGTCAGGAATTAAAAAAGAGAAAAGAAGAATATGAATACAATTTAATTTCTAACAATGGTGTAATTGATTATTATTTTTTAGATGGGCTACAGGAAGACGTAACAGGCTTATTTAATCTTTTAGATATAAATAATCAAAGAAAAGAAGAAGAAAAACAACTTCTTGAAGAACTTGAAGAAAAGAATAACTATTTAAGTATATATGAGAACTTTGGAGAGCTTGATTTAAATATTGATGAGAAGCTTATAAAAGTTTCAATAGAGCAGAAGCTTATAGAAGAGAAGATATCTATGATATTGGATACAAATGAAGAGATAGATAAAATAGAGTATGAAATAAAACAAAAGATAAATAACTTAAGAGATTATAAAACTATAAGTGAGCACAGAGAAGAAATAAATAGGTTGCTTCTTAATTATGAAGAAGATTTGAAGGAAATTAAGTTTTTAATCGATAGAAACTCAAAAACAAAAGTGGAAAAAAAACAAATTGAAAGATTAAAAGTTAAAAATAGAGCTATCAGCTCCGTATCATTAATATTAAGCATATGTGCTGTGTTTTCAGTTTTTGCAGCGTTAACAAGCCTTTTGCCACTAAATATTGGTGTTGTAATAGCTTTTATATTATTCATAATTAGTGGAATTATGTTTATGGCATCTAGCAGGAATAAATATTATATTGAGCAAGGCTTAATTAATTTAGAAGAACAGAGTACAATAAGTACTTTGACTGATTCATTTAAGCAATATGAAGAACAATTAAACAAGTATTTTAATATTACAGGAAGTACTGATCACATAAGTTTTAAAAAGTATTTGAATACCTTTGATACTTGTAATAATCAAATAGAAATTCTTAAAGCAAGGATTGGTGAAAAGAGAAATAGCATTAAGACTATGAACCTCTATGAACTAGAAGATAGTGCAATTAGAAATGAGAAAATTATTAATTCAGTTCTATCAATTACAAATAGTAGAGATATAGAAGAGTTTGTTAAGAATATAAAGCAGTATAGAATTATTAATCAGGAAAAGGAGGAAATAGATAATAGAATAGTGTCTATAAGAAAAAACCTTGATTATCTTCAAAACGATATAAAGTTAAAGAAAGATACAATTTATAGTAAGTTGAAAACTCTTGGATTAGAACATTTAGATATTGAAGATATTCCTGAACAGATAAAAAATATGAGATACAAGCTTCAACAGCGTGAAGAGATAATGGTGAGACTAAATTCAATTGAAGAAACTTATAAGTTACTTTTAAAAGATAGAGATATACAAGCTATAGAAGAGGAAGTTAAAGAAATAATTAACGAAACTAATGAATTTTCATATGAAAATGAGGATGAGATAGAAAATGATATACGTTCAAAACAACAGGAACTTCTCAATATAGAAAAAGAGATGAAGGATATAGAGTATAGCATAAAAAATATATTCCTAACAACAAGAAGACTTGATGTAATTGAGGAAGACATAGAATCAGTTAAGGAACAGATAAAAGAAGGTGAAAAGACTGTAAGGGCAATCGAAGTAGCTCAGGCTATTATGGATGAATCTTTTAAAGAGATACAAAAGAGTTTCGGACCAGTATTAAATGAGAAAGTTACAGCTATCTTAAGTAAAATCACTATGGGAAAGTATTCAGATGTTAAAATAAATGAAACCTTTGAAATCACCATTAAACAGAGTAGTGATGGAAGATATATAAAGGCTGAATACTTAAGTAATGGCGCTTGGGATCAAGCTTATATCTCTTTGAGGCTCGCTTTAATCGATATGATATTTGAAAATAAAAACGTGCCTATAATTTTAGATGATGCGTTTGTACAGTATGATGATGAAAGACTTGAGAATATACTTAATTATTTATATGAAATATCTGATATGAGACAAATAATTATATTTACTTGTCAAAAAAGAGAATTAAATATAGCTTGTAATAGGGATGGAGTAAATACAATAAGTATTTAATTTGAAATTTTTATGTATTTTAAAACCTAATATTGACAATACTTTTTAAAGATTGTATACTTTAAATCGTAATGCAAATCATTTGCAAAAAGGAGTGTCGATATGAATCTTAGAAGGTTGGGTTTAAGGATAGCAACTGTACTTTCATCTCTAGTACTAGTTATTAGTTTTGTAGGATGTACTAAAAGCGCAGTGAAAACCGATAGCGATAAACTAAAAGTTACTGTTTCAATAAATCCTTTAAAAGAATTTGCGGAAGCTATAGGTAAAGACAAGATAGATGTAAATGTAATGGTTCCAGAAGGTATGGAGCCACATGATTTTGAACCTAAGAGTAAGGATCTTGTAGAACTAAACAAAGCAAGTATATTTGTTTATAACGGCTTCGGCATGGAAGAATGGTTAGATAAAGTTGAAGATACCATAGAAGATAAAAATAAAATTCAGTTAATTGATAGTTCAAAAGGTATAGAACAAATAAAAACTGATGGGAAAGTTGATCCACACATATGGTTAAGTTTAAAAAATGCAGAAACTCAGTCTTATAACATAAAGGAAGCTTTAGTGAAAGCGGATAGTAAAAATAAAGACTTTTATGAGAAGAACTACAAGGAATTCACTGATAAACTTGAAAAACTTTATGGCGATAATAAAATAAAATTCAATGAGCTGAAGACTAAGGATTTTGTTACTGGTCATGAGGCATTTGGATATCTATGCAGAGATTTTGGTCTTACGCAAATGAGCGTAGAAGATGTATTTGCAGAAGGAGAAATAACTCCACAAAAACTAAAAGATCTTGTAGAGTTCTGTAAAGCTAATAATATAAAGACAATCTTTTCAGAGCAATTAGCAAGTCCTAAAGTGTCACAGACATTGGCCAATGAAGTAGGAGCTAAAATTGAAACAATTTACACTATAGAAAGTAAAGAAGACAATAAAGATTACTATGAAAGTATGAAAGATAATTTAGATAAGATATACAATAGTTTAAAATAGTAAAGATATTGTTAAAGCGTCGTGTTGAAATTAAGTGGTTATTCATCCGATGCTTTAATGAGCTTACGCAAAGAGCATCCCTGCATAACCACTTAATTTCAATAGTATTCTTAAAAATAGATAATAATAAAAATATAACATAGATGTATCATTATAAAATAGTTAAATTTATATTTTGCCGTAGCTATTTAAAAATAATTAGTAGGCGAAAGTAGTTTAATTATGAAATGATGCATCTTTATATTTATATATATAAATTATAGGTTAGATTAATTTCAAGACGGTACTTTATGAGCGTTAAATTATAAAAGTATGATACATCTATAGATTGTTAACTTCTAATCTTAAAGATTGTTTTTATTCTTTAGAAAATTATATCTCAATTATATCTGTGGATTAAGATGTACCACTTCGATCCGAAACCCATTTTCAAAACTCCTCTGGGTTCTGAGAGGAGCTTTGAAAATAAAAATTTTATTACGAAGTGGTACATCCATAATTATGTGAACAGACTTAAGACATAGTATAAGTCAAAGAATAAAAAAAGAATATGTCGCCTGTAAGATTCTTCACGTACGTTCAGAAAAGGCAGATGCGCAAAAAAATTCAATAAAAAAATCGATTTATCGAATTTTTTATTACAGAATATGTTAAAATCATATATAGTGTAAACATATTTTAGGAGGTGTCGGATGGATAAGAGTTTTTATGAGAATAGGAAAAGTGAAGGTGAAAAAGTATATAAAGAAATTGCTAATAAATGCAATTTAGTAAGTTTTTTAAGGCTTGCTACTTTTATGGTTTTTATAGCTGTATGTTTTTTTATATATTATATGGGAAAAAACTATTTAATATATGGTGTTGTGATTATATCAGTAGTTCTTTTTATATACTTTGTATATTTGCATTCAAAGAAGTTAGAGGAAAAGATTAGAAGAGAAAAGTATATTGAGATAAATGAAGAAGCAATACAAAGAATAGATGGTGGATGGAAGAAGTTTCAAGATACTGGATCGGAATTTTTGGATATAAAACATCCATTTGTTAATGACCTAGATATATTTGGTGAACACTCATTATTCCAATGGGTAAACACAACAAAAACTTCTTATGGTAGAAAGAAACTGGCTTCATTATTATCATTAAATGAACTTCCAAGTAAAGAAGAGATTTATGAGAGACAGCAGGCTGTAAAGGAGCTAGGAAAAAATATAGATTTTAGACAAAAGCTTCAGGTTGAAGGAAGTCTTAAAGATTCGGCACTAGGCGATACAGAGAATTTTATACAATGGTGTAAAGGTAAAAATGAAAATATTTTAGGTAGTTTTATGAAGATTGCAATGATTTTACTTCCAGTAGTCTTTCTATCTGTAACATTTTTGTACTTTTTCACTGACTATATAATATCAATATTTCCTGTATCTATAGGTATTCTCAACTTCTTAGTATTAAAGCTTGGCACTAAAGAAAGAAATGAAGCCTTAGACATAGTTTATGAGCTTAAGAGCAGTATATATACTTATTTTAATATGATTAAGATAGTAGAGGATGAAAGTTTTGATTCAAATAAGCTAACAAAAATCAAGTCGATGCTTATTAACGATCAGTACAATTTTATTCATGAAATGAAAGAGTTAAATTCCATTGCTAACAAGATTGCAGACAGAAAAAACATGATATATATAATAGTAAATGTAGCCTTACTTTGGGATTATCATCTACTAACAAGACTAGAATATTGGAGAAGAAAAAATAGTTCAAGATTGGAGCAGTGGCTTGAAGCATTAGGAGAAATTGAAACTCTATGCTCAATAGCTAATATAAGCGGAGATAACCCAAATTGGACTTATGGAGAGATAACTGAGGATTTATCACTTGAAGGAGAAAATGTCAGTCATCCATTAATAGGGGAAAGAGCTATAGCTAACAGTTTTTCGCTTAATAATAACAATAGGATTATGTTGGTTACTGGATCAAATATGTCTGGTAAGAGTACATTCCTTAGAACTATAGGTATAAATACTATTTTCACATATATAGGAGCTCCGGTTAACGGTACTGCATATAAGTGTCCAATACTTAATATATATACCTGTATGAGAATAGGAGATAATCTAGAGGAGAACATATCTTCATTCTATGCAGAAATATTGAGAATAAAGAGTCTTATAAATGCTACTGATAATGGCGAAAGAGTGTTGTTTATGTTAGATGAGATTTTCAGAGGAACAAATTCAAAGGATAGGCATACAGGGGCTGAAATTTTAATTAATCAGCTTAGTGAAAAAACTGCTATAGGGCTTGTATCTACACATGATTTAGAGTTATGTGATTTAGAAGAGAACAATAAGAAAGTGATAAATTATAATTTTAGAGAACACTATGAAAACAATGAAATTAAATTTGATTATAAGCTAAGAAAAGGAAAATCTACTACTAGAAATGCTATTTATCTTATGAAGATGGCTGGAATCAATATCTAGATATTGACAGTAGCATTAGGGTAGAGTAAAATTATACCGATAAAACTCCAAAATGTTATATTTATTTTATTTTGAATAAAACATACACTTTGGGGTTTTGTTATTTAAATAGATTACTTTATATTGAAATGTAAGTTAGATTATAAAGTAGTATATTAATAAAATAATGAATATGGTGGATTATGAAGAGAAAAATAAATTGGGTAGTTGTTTTAGTTTTGTTATTGTTTGCATTGGCCTCCACAACTTATGGATGGAAAAGCTCACCGAAGGTTATTGTTAATGGAGATGAAAATGTGGCTGAAACCTTAAAGGATAATGTAAATGTATTCTGTAAGGATATAGGCCCAAGAGATTATAACAACTATGATAATCTAGAAAAGAGTAAGCAGTACATAATAAGTAAATTTAAAACAATGGGATACAACATAGGTATACAAGACTATCAAATTGGTGATAAAACATTTTCTAATATTATTGCTACAAAAGATTGTTTAAATAAGAATAAGGATAGTAAGACTGTTATAATAGGGGCTCACTATGATTCAGCTTTAGGTTCAGCAGATGGTGGAGCGTCTGGAATATCAGCTTTGATTACATTAGCTGATTTGTACAAGAATACTAATTCCTATCATAATGTAAGATTTGTAGCCTTTGTAAATGGAGAAAAAGTATTTGCAAAAACTGACCAAATGGGTAGTAAAATATATGCAGATTATATAAAACAACAAAATGAAAATATTGAAGGTGTAATAGTGTTAGATTCAATAGGTTATTACTCAGATAAGCCTCTATCACAAAGATATCCTTTTATAGGGCCTTCAATGCCTAATAAGGCTAATTTCTTAACAGTAGTAGGGAATTCTAATTCAAAAGATTTAGCTAGGAATGTTACAAATTACTTTAATGACAGTTCAGGGCTTCCAGTTAAAAATATAAACCAGGATTTTTTAATTGGTTATGGAATAAAGGACAGCTATTCATTTTCAGAGAACGGATTTAAAACAGTTTTATTTACGGATACTTCTATATATAGATTTGAACACATAAATAGAGAAGATGATACGGTACAAGCTATAGATTTTAAATATATGAGTGAGATTGTAAAAAATCTAAAGGAGTATTTAATAAGTTACTAAAATAGTATATAATTAATACATTACATTAAATTATATTGAATAAAATTTTGAGTTCAATATAATTTTTTTCTTTTATATGTACGGAGGTAAACAAATGAATTTTGAGGGAAATCAGAATAGATACATAAATTCTAAGCATCTCGGTGTACAAGTGGTAAAAGGTTATTTACATACAGGAAAAACTTCAGCAGCCTTGCATAGGACTATAAATCTGAAAAATAATTATTGCTTATACAATAGTGATAAGATCGCTTTTATAACTACCAATAATAACAATAAAATGCTTGTTCAGTCTTTTTATGAAGAGACAGTTAAAAAGAATAAACCTAGCAGTATTACCTTATTTTCGCTTATAGAAAAGGATGTTGAATTTTTTTCTTTAGATGAATTAATTGATTTGTACTTCGAATTATATGTTGAAGGTAATGGAGTTAATAATTTTAAAGATATAACAGAATCAGATAAGCTTTTAATATTAAGAGAAGTTTTAGAAGCTAATGAGCATAGTATAAATAAAATTAGAACAGTAAAAAACAGTTCTATATATTTTATACTTGACGAGATACAATGGATAAAGGCAAGTATGCTATCAAAGGAAGAGTATGCTGAGATTAACAGAAAAGGAAGAGTGAAAGCTGTAAGAAAAAATTCTTCGGCGAGAGAATTGCTTTATAGCCTGAATCTACAGTATCAAAGTAAAATGAAAGAACTATATTTCATTGATAAATATGATAAGACTAAGTATGCAAAGTCTATGGTTGAAAAGGATAATAACAAATACATACATATACTTCTAGATAATTGTGAAAATTTAACTAGAGGAGAGCTTAATTTTATTAAGGCTTTATATGCTAAGAAAGACTATTCATCATTTACATATCTTATAAATACAATTGAAAGTTCAGAAAGATACGCATGGCTTAAAAATGGAATAAAGTTAAACTACATGAATGAGTTTGATACATTCAAGAATTATAGATTTGCTTGTAGCTCGGTGGAAAAAATAGATAATTACTCACTAGAAAGATTTACGTATATTAACTTAAAACATAAGAGTGTGCATACATTTATGATAGATGGAGCATCTAGTAGTAATGAAGTAATAATTGATTATAGTGATAAGCAAGAAGTTATTAAGGAAGAAGAACTTGTTGAAGTACCTATGTATAGCGATATTGCTGCTGGTGAACCTATACCAATGAACGGAGAACAGGAAAGTAATTTTTATATTCCATACAATTGGATTAGAGGAAAGAAAGACAACTTCATACTTCATGTAAAAGGTGATAGTATGAAAAATGCTAATATTAACGATGGAGATTTTGTTGTTATAAGAAGACAACAATCTGCAAATCACAATGATATAGTAGCAGCAGAGATAGAAGGTAGCGCTACACTAAAGAGACTGAATTTGAAAGATAAAATTCCATACCTTATGCCTGAAAATCCAAAGTATCAACCTATTTCCCTTGAAAATAGAGATGCATCTATTTTAGGCATTGCAATTGGAGTTATAAAGCAAATATAAATCAGACCTGTGGTCTGATTTTTTTTCTTTTAATTGAGAAGAGAAATACTAAAGCTACATATTTTTTTATCAAAGAAGTAAATAAAAGTGAAATAAATAACTATTTATGGCATAATTATAATAAGAGATATGATGAGGGGATGAGGCAATGGGGTATGTTATACTAGATTTAGAATTTAATAATCTTAAAAATATAACTAAATATTATCCTGATTTTTATAGTCTTTATGAACAATTTAAAGAACCTAAGTTAGAAAATGAGATAATTGAGGTTGGAGCAGTAAAGCTTGATAAAATGATGAATTGCATAAGCCAATTTAAAACATACGTAAAGCCAAGTGCTTTAAATGTACTAAACCCTAAGATTACTGAAATTACGGGAATAACTGATGAGAATTTAAGGCTAGGAATAACCTTTAGTGAAGCAATGGACAAACTTAAGAAATTCGTGGATGATGATTCAATAATATGCTCTTGGGCTAAGGATGATATAGCTGAAATATTTAGAAATGCATTTTATCACAATTATAATGATGTAAGTTGGTTAAAAGAATATCTAGATATACAAGAATATGTAACTAAAATTCTTGGACATAAAAAAGCATTAAGCTTAAAAAACGCTTTAGAGGAATTAAAGATAAAAGTGGATGAAAGTAAACTACATGATGCATTAAATGATGCAGTGTATACATCAGAAGTATTTAAAAGACTTTTTAATAATAGGATAGTCAAAAGTTATATAGTTAAAGATGTTTATAATATGCCTGCAATTATGATAAAAGATCTTCAAAACTATAAGATAGATATTTCGAAATTAGATTATAAGTGCCCAAAGTGTAAAACTAATATAACTGTGGAAAGGCCCTTGAAACTTTTTAATTGGAGGTTTATGGGCATTGGTAAATGTCCAAAGTGTAATACAAAAGTTTTACAAGAGGTTATTGTTAAAAAGACCATAAGTGGGGATGAGGTTTATAATAATGTTAATAGTGTATTAAATGATATTGAATATACTGATTATTATTATAAGTTTGAAAAGGCAAACTAAATTTTAAGTTTGCCTTTTCTAGTGTCAAAGGTAATTGGCCACTTAGCAAGAAGTTAATATGTACTTAAGATTTTAGAAATAATTTCATGTAATAATAGATTAATGCTCTTATTTACTCTTTTAGTTATATTTGAATGCAAAAGTACATGTTATAGTTTGATTATCGGTTATCACATAAAGACCTATCTTACTAATATTTGGGTTTAGTATATATCCCTTATAATCTTCAATTAGTGATTGAGTTAGCATTGTATTGTTGATAGAATATTGATTAGTCAATCGCTGCTTGTAAATGCAATATTTTATATCAGAGCTAGTCTGATATATATATAAATCATTTTCATAGGGTTTGAAGTTATTAAGATAAATCTGTGCTGAATTGCTAAGTTCGCTATCTATAGAAAACTGAGCTAAAGAATAATATGATCTAAGTGTATTTATATGATCTAAACACTTAGTTTTGTAAAGATCTATGTAGCTACTTTGCTCAGAATGATATGGTTTTGTATCAGCCATGCATGAATCGCAAAGTATGCTTAGAGATACAATAAGTGAAAAATAGAAACATAAAAACTTTTTCATAAAATCACTCCTATACTTATTGTTCCATTTTAGGAATAAAATATACTGACAGTAGCTTTATTAATTTGTAGTGTTTTGGAAATAATTAATTTGATATAAATTAATAGTAATATTTATATTATTGATAAAGTGTAAATTAATATAAATGTAATAACATTTGCATAATAGATATGTTAAAATGATTAAGAGAGAGTCATAAAAATTTTGTTTGGGAAGGGTAACATATGAATATTGCATTTTTTCTAACACCTAAAAATGAAGTTATTTACGAGAACACCGATGCAACCATGAGACAGGTAATGGAAAGAATGGAGCATCATGGATATACAGCAATTCCTCTTATTGATAGAAACGGAAAGTATGTTGGAACTCTTACAGAAGGAGATCTTCTGTGGAAGCTAAAGAATACTCCAGATCTAAATTTCAAAAATACCAATGCAGTGAAGGTTAAGGAGATATATAGAAGAGTTAACCATAAGAGTGTATCAATAAATTCAGATATAGAGAGTATAATTTCCTTATCTATTTCACAAAACTTTGTTCCAGTGGTAGATGATAATGGTACGTTTATAGGAATAATCAAAAGAAGTGACATAATAAACTATTGTTATAATACATTAAAAAGCACAATTGCATAAATTAGTTTAATTTTATATTAAGTTACTTAGAAGCTATCTATAAAGATAGCTTTTTTTATTTTGGTGTTGTTAAAGCATCGTGCTGAAATTAATTGGGTAAATGTCTGATTTTGTTAAGGTGTGATAATTATTATCATTTAATCTAATTTATGTTATAATTATAAGAGCAATAATTTATTAGTTACGTCTAAGGATAGTAAATATCATAGAGATATAAAAAGGAAATGTGTAAAAGATTGATTAAGATGGATATGAGGTGAAGAGATGCTGATGATAATATCTCCAGCAAAAACACTGGATTTTAGTAATAAAAATCAAGAATTAAGACTAAATAGACCGAAGTTTTTAAAATATTCAAACATACTGATAGATGAGTTAAGAAAGAATTCTCCAGATGATATTAGTAGATTGATGAAAATTAATTTATCACTGGCAGAAATGAATCATACTAGATATTTGCAATGGACGAAAGAAAAAAGCGATATAGACAAGCATGCGGTTCTAGCTTTTAAAGGAGAGGTATATAGAGGATTGATGGCAGGAGATATGTCAGTAGAGCAATTAGAGTTTGCTGACAAACACTTAAGAATACTATCTGGTCTATATGGGATACTTAAGCCTCTGGATGGAATAAAACCTTATAGACTAGAGATGGGCACAAAGTTAAAGCAGGGTATTCATAAAAATCTTTATAGTTTTTGGGGAGATAAGATAGCAGAGGATATCAATGGCGAGCTTGATAAGCATAGTAAGAGATTTTTGATAAACTTAGCTTCAGAAGAATACTATAAAGCAGTTAAGGAATATATTAATCACCCCGTAATAAATATAACATTTAAAGATAGAAAAAGAGGGGTTTATAAGATAATACCTATATATGCAAAGAGGGCAAGAGGCCTTATGGCTAGATATGTGATAGAAAATAAAATTGATACTGTGGATCAATTAAAAGAGTTTGATATGGATGACTACACATACTCAGAATACATGTCCTCAGAAAAAAACTTAGTGTTCTTAAGAGGATAGTCTATATAAAAGATACAAACAATTAAAATCAGAATAAAGATTCTATTAAAGCTAGAGATCTTTGTTCTGATAGATTTAATTATTAACAGTGTATTGACAAAAGCAAATTGAAGGAATATTATATAATCATAACACCCCCCATAGGGGGTGGGTGGAGGTGCGATATGAACGAGGAAAAGAAGAAGGCTCTTCAAGCTTTGAAAACCTGCAAAGGACAGATTGAAGGCATTATAAAAATGATTGAAGAAGACAGATATTGTATAGATATATCTAACCAAATGATAGCTGCTCAGGGACTTCTTAAGAGAGCAAATAAATTAGTTTTAAAGCAGCATATGACACTATGTGTTAAAGCTGCAATAAAAAGAGAATATGATGCAGAAGAAAAAATAGACGAGGTTTTGGGAATATTAGATAAATTGATGGATAAGTAAGGAGGTAATTATGACTAATAAAACTTTAAAAATAGAAGGTATGACATGTGCGGCCTGTGTTAGAAGAGTAGAGAGAGTAGTAGCTAAATTAGAGGGAGTTAATGATGCATCGGTAAACTTAGCTACGGAAACGCTTAAGGTTTCTTTTGAAGAAGATAAGTTATCTCTAAATGATATTGAAGCAGCTGTCGATAAAGCTGGATATAAAGCTATTTCTACAGTAAAATCTGCTAAGGTTAAAGTTGAAGGTATGACTTGCGCTGCATGTGTGAGCAGAGTAGAAAGATTTGTAAGAAAAGTTTCTGGAGTAGAAAAAGCCGAGGTTAACTTAGCAACAGAGACTTTGACTGTGGCTTTTGACTCAGAGGTTATAAGACTTTCTGATATAAAAAAAGCAGTTGAGAAAGCTGGATATAAGGCTGTGGAAGATGAAAAAGAAGATGAGCACAGAGATAGGAAGATGCAAGAAATTCAATCTATGAAAAGAAGGCTCGTAATTTCAGTAGTATTTACAGTTCCGTTACTATTGATAGCTATGGGACATATGCTTGGGATGCCACTTCCTGTATTCATAGATCCTCATCATCATCCACTTAGCTTCGGGATAGTTCAGTTGATACTGGCTACAATAGTTATTGTAACAGGAATAAAATCCTTTAAGGTAGGCTTTAAAAATCTTATACAGCTTAGTCCAAATATGGATACGCTTATAGCTGTTGGAACATCTGCAGCATATATTTATGGGTTGTTTGCAATATATAAGATAATCCAAGGGTATATGGAGTATACTATGGATTTATATTTTGAATCTGCCGGTACAATCTTGACTTTAATAACCTTAGGTAAATACTTAGAGGCCATAACTAAAGGAAAAACTTCAGAAGCAATAAAGAAACTAATGGGACTAACACCTAAGACTGCTACTATTTTGAAAGATGGAGTTGAAAAAGTTCTATCTATAGAGGAGGTAGAGGTTGGAGACGTAATTATAGTTAAGCCTGGAGAAAAACTTCCTGTGGATGGAAGCATAGTAGAAGGACTTACTTCTATAGATGAATCAATGCTTACTGGAGAAAGCATACCTGTAGAGAAGACTATAGGTGATAGTGTATATGGTGCAAGTATTAATAAAAACGGAATGATAAAATACAAAGCTACAAAAGTTGGAAAGGATACTGCACTAGCTCAGATTATAAAACTTGTTGAAGATGCTCAAGGATCTAAGGCCCCAATAGCTAAAATGGCTGATATAATATCAGGATATTTTGTTCCGGTAGTTATAGGCTTAGCACTGATTGCTAGTATTACATGGGCGATTCTTGGTGAAGGAACCATATTCTCGCTTACTATATTTATCTCGGTTTTAGTTATTGCATGCCCTTGTGCATTAGGACTTGCTACTCCTACAGCTATAATGGTTGGAACAGGTAAGGGAGCAGAATACGGTGTGCTTATAAAAAGCGGAGAGGCTTTAGAAACAAGCTATAAGATAAATACTGTTGTATTTGATAAAACAGGAACTATAACAGAAGGAAAGCCAAAGGTTACTGATATAGTAACAGTCAATATAGAAGAAGATCAGTTATTAACCTATGCTGCTTCTGCAGAGAAAGGTTCAGAGCATCCTTTAGGAGAGGCAATAATAACAGAGGCTGAAGGTAGAAGTCTTGAATTCAAGGCGATTGAAAGCTTTAAAGCTATACCTGGAAAAGGTATAAGAGTAACCATTGATGGAAAATCAATACTACTTGGAAATAAGAAGTTATTTAATGATGAAAATATAGATATTGATGTATTAGAAGAAAATGCAAATGTACTTTCTGAGCAAGGAAAAACCCCTATGTTTTTATCAATAGACGGACAAATATCTGGTATTGTTGCTGTAGCTGATACTGTTAAATCCAATAGTAAAGATGCCGTAAAGGCATTACACAAGATGGGAATTGAAGTAGTAATGCTAACAGGTGATAATAAAAATACCGCTGAAGCCATTGCGAGAGAAGTTGGAATAGATAGAGTTGTAGCAGAAGTAATGCCTGAAGATAAATCAAATAAGATAAAAGAAATTCAAGGTGAAGGTAGAAAGGTTGCAATGGTTGGTGATGGAATAAATGACGCTCCTGCACTAGCAGCTGCGGATGTTGGTATTGCAATTGGTTCTGGTACAGATGTAGCTATAGAATCAGCAGATGTAGTTTTAATGAGAAGTGATATTTTAGATGTTATAACTGCTATAGATTTAAGTAAGAAGACTATAAGAAATATAAAGCAAAATCTTTTCTGGGCTTTTGGGTACAATACCTTAGGGATACCGGTAGCTATGGGGATTTTATATGCCTTTGGAGGTCCACTTCTAAATCCTATGTTAGCAGCCTTTGCAATGAGTTTTAGTTCCGTTTCAGTACTTTTAAATGCATTGAGACTTAAAGGGTTTAAGCCAATGATTTAGTAAATTAATTTGCTAGAGAGAAGCTGCGAAGAATACTTTTCTCTAGCAAGATTTCAAAAACAATATATTTATATAAAAGGAGAGATGTACCATGAGTAAACAAGTAAAAATAGAAGGAATGTCATGTATGCATTGCGTAAAGCATGTTGAAAATGCTTTATCAGCATTAGAAGGAGTTGAAAGCTTCAAGGTTGAAGTTGGATCAGCTGTAGTTGAAGGAAATGTATCAGATGAAGCACTAAAGAATGCTATCGAAGAAGAAGGATACGACGTAGTATCAATAGCATAATAAGAATAAGTCTACAAGATATGTATTTTTATAAAAAGTAAAAAAGCTGCCTTTTAGAGCAGTTTTTTTACTTTTTATTTTCTTCTTATAGATTTTTTTATTAAGCGAATAATTACAAGCAATATTATTATTGTTAATAATATCTTAAATACGCTGCCTACAACGCTAGATGGTGAAGTATAGCCTAAAAATGGTCTGCTGTAACCAGAGTAGCTACTTCTTCCAAACAGTGGGATTGGAACGTAGGATTTTTTAGATTTATTACTACTATATTGGCTATTAGAAGAGGTTGAACTATGCGAAGTAACATTTGATGAATTTGAAGCACTGCTTGAGCTAGGATTTGTATTTGAAAAGTATCCTGAGTTATAATCATTAGCTGATGATTTAGATCCGCTGTTTGCCTTTGAAGATGATGAAGCTGAGGTACTATTTGAATCAGGTCCTGTACTTGAAAAGGATCCAGATTTATAATCACTAGTTGATGATTTTGCTCCACTGTTTGCTTGCGAAGATGATGAGGCTGCACTACTGTTTGAATCAGGCGTTGTATTTGAAAAGGAGCCTGATTTGTAATCGCCAGTTGATGATGACGAACCATTAGTTGTTTTTGAAGATGATGAATTTGAATTACTGCTTGAGTCAGCATTTGTGCTTGAAGAAGATTCTGAGTTATAATCACTAGTTGAGGGTTCGGATTCGTTATCTGTTTTTGAAGCTGAAGAGCCTGAGCTGTTGTGTGAGTTGTTATTTGAGGTTGAAGAGGAGCCTGAACTGTAGCTACTTGTTGAAGATTTAGATCCATTACTTACTTTCGAGGGTGATGAGCTTGAACTTGAATTACTTCCACTTGAAAAGGAACCGGATTTATAACCACTGGTTGATGGTTTAGATGAACTAGAGGATGCAGCAGACTTTCCACCAGAGGCTGCGTAAACAGTTTTATTATTACTAAATCCACTAAAAGTACTAATACCATCAATAGTATAGCTGGAAAGAACAAATATAAATGTGAGGATTAATCCAAAGAAAAAGCGCTTTTTATTTTGAGTTATGATAAACACCTCCAATTTTTAACCATAGTTTAACCACCTTTCTCAGTGATTTTTAATCTTGAGAGAAAGGTGGTTATTTAAAATTCATAACTCTGCTTATAGAATTCATTTTAAGAGTTTACACTTTTAAAATGCATCTCAGGATATATTATGATCCATAAAAAGATTTTAAATCTAAATATACAGAGTTAGAAACTATCTTAAAGATCAGCACTTTCGAAAGTTTCAACTATGAAATCAAATTCATCAGGATCGGATATTTCACCATAATTATCTTCTGATATACCAGGGTAGTAATATAGTATAAACTTATCATCCTTATCAAAGACATTTTGTATTATAATATATTGTCTATCTAATTCACAATCTTGAAGAGTTGCTAATACATTATATTTTGTACTTCTACCAGTACCATTGTTTGTAAGATCTAAGGTAAAGTTTTTATGGTAGGTAACATTCATCTTTTCATGATCACAGCTTTTTATAAAAGAATTATGTCTACAGCCTCTACAGCTATTAAAACTACATTCTTTTACACAGTTTAGACAAGCACAATTTGAACAATTTTTAAGCTGTACAAAATCTTCAAGATGGTCATTTTTAAAAGAGGTAAGCAAGCCTTCATATTTATTTCCCTTGAAAAGTCCACCTACAAAAGAAGTGGTTTTATTTTCGGTTTCAGCTGCATTTAAAAGTTCTATATATTTTTTTAATACATCTCTTTTAATATTATATTTTCTTATTTTTAAGGTTTTTTCTGAAAGGAAAGGAGCAACGTTGTCTAAGCCATAGCTAATGTCAACATATACCTTACCCCATACCTCTTTTTCTGATTTTACAAATTCTAAATCCTTGCTCATCTCATTCACCTATATGCTTAATATTAAGAATTTTTATATTTTGCAAGTTCTGCATCTAAATCTGTAGTACCTAAAGCTTCAAATTCATTTTCTAAAGAATCTACTTGTCTTAAATCGCCAAGACCTTCAGCAAGAGCTTCTTTTCTTTGAATTTTTCTTTCTATATCGTCAACAGATATTGTATTTGTTTTAGTTTGAACATTTGCAAGTATCTCATTTACTTGTTTTGAAGCTTCAGCATTACTATATCTAGCAGCGGCTTCATCTCTGTAACTTCTAGTTTTTTGTATTTCATCTTCAAGAGTTCTAAGATTTTTCTTGATTAATTCAGCTTTTGCCGAAGCATCTGAATAGCTTGCTTTTAATGACTCATATTTTTTATCAGCATCAAGTTTTCTTTGAAGAGCTCTCTTTGCTAAATCTTCATTCCCTTTAGCAAGAGCTAATTTAACTTTTTCATCATATTCTTCAGATTCCTTTTTAGCTATTACCATTTTCTTTTCTATTTCATGAACATTACCTAATATTTGAGCAGATGAAAGCTTTGCTTTATTTAAGTTTTCTTCCATGTCTCTTACCTTTTGATCTAATAGTAATATTGGATCCTCCATATTATCTAGTGTGTCATTTACCTTTGCCTTAAACATATTTGATATTCTTGAAAAAACTCCCATTATTTTTTTCCTCCTATTATTTTCTTCTCATATATTTTCTTATTAAGTGAATAATTATGATTATGATTATTATTGTAAATAATATACTGAATACACTACTTATCACACTAAAAGGTGAACTGTATCCAAAGAATGGCCTGTTATAACCAGAGTAACTGCTTCTTCCAAAGAAAGGTATCGGTATTGGTATATAGGATTTTTTAGATCCGCTATTATACTGAGACCCAGAGGAAGTTGAATTACCTGGACTGCTACTTGATGAACCTGAACTGCTACTTGAGTCTGGCTTTGAGTTTGAAAAAGACCCTGATTTGTAACCACTAGTTGATGACTTAGATCCACTGCTTGCTTTCGAAGGCGATGAACTTGAACTACTACTTGAGCTACTGCTTGAACTGGAACTGCTGCCTGAACTTGATTTACTTCCGCTTGAAAAGGATCCGGATTTATAACTACTAGAAGATTTAGATGAACTAAAAGAACTAGAAGATTTAAAGCTCGAAGATTTTCCACCCTTTGAAGCTGCGTAAACAGTTTGATTATTACTAAATCCGCCAAAAGCATTTATACCATCTATGGTATAACTTGAAAAAATAAATACAAATGTGAGGATCAACCCAAACAAAAAGCGCTTTTTATTTTGGTTTATGATAAACACCTCCAACATATCGCCTTGCGATGTTATTATTATATGGTATTATGAACTATATTTCAATATATAAAATAACGCTTATTATGTTTAAAAATACTGTCTACATTTTTTTATCATATGCCTTCTAAGTATTTCTTAATATATCTCGTATTTTCTCTTGATATCATAAGTTGCAAAGGTTAATAAATAACTCTTTATATGTTTTTACATAAATGTGGTAAAAGTAAGTAGTCATAGCTTATTATATTTATTGCATTGATTAGAAAATTTTTATTGTTTATAGAAAATAAGCCTGTACTAATATATAATATTTCTTATTAGCCTAAACATTGTAATTTAGATTTATGAATATACGTGGATAAAGGACATTAATAAGTTTTTTGAAGCTAAATGAGTTCTGTTGTGAAAATATTCATAGTCTTTAGCTAATAAGATTAACATTTAATTAATTTAGATATATAACATAGTGTAATAAGATTATACCATAGAGAACTATAATAATTATAAAATATTTGAAGTTTTTGGCAAAGTAAATTTTGGTTTAGTTTACATCTTGTTTAAAAAGTTTTACTTATGTAAAATTATAGATGGGGTGCTGCAATATGTAAATCTCATAATAAATTAATGAACAAATATCATTAATACTAAGGAGTGTGTATTATGGAAAAAGATTTAACACAAGAAATGTCAATGGGAGCAATGATGGATAATTATGATTTTAAAAGAATCCATTCTGGAGAAATTATAAAAGGTAAGATTATAAATGTTACCAAGGATGAGGTTTTTGTAAATATTAATTATTTTGCGGATGGCATAATCTCCCGTAATGAAATTACTGATGAAGCCGATGTTGATCTATCAGAATTGTTAAAGATAGATGATGAAATAGATGTTATGATACTAAGTACCGATGATGGGGAAGGGAATGTAGTATTATCAAAGAAGAGAGCAGATGAAATTAAGGTTTGGTATGATATAAAGGAAGCCTTTGAAAGTAAGAAAATTATAGAAGTTAAGGTAAAGGAACAAGTTAAAGGTGGATTTATAGCATCATATAAAGGAGTAAGAGTATTTATTCCAGGTTCTCAAGGGGCTTTTGAATGGAGAGATAACTTTCATCAGTTTATTAATAGCGTGGTAGAGGTTGCTATAATAGAGTTTGATGAAGATAAGAAAAAAGTTGTTGCTTCAAGAAGAGTAATTGAAACAGAAGAAAGAGAAAAGAAGAAAGAAAAGGTATGGAAGTCTCTAAGTGTAGGACAAAAAATAACTGGTAAAGTTGTTAGACTTGCAAAGTTTGGAGCTTTCGTAGATTTAGGTGGAATAGAAGGACTAATACACGTTTCTGATCTTTCATGGAAGAGAATTAATGATCCTTCTGAAGTAGTTTCACTAGGAGATGAAGTAGAAGTATTCATACAAGAAGTAGATCAAAAGAAGAACAGAATCTCTCTTGCACTTAAAGATGTATCTACTAACCCTTGGACTAATATAAAAACAAAATATAAAGTTAATGAGGTTGTACAAGGAAGAGTAATTAAGTTTATGAACTTTGGTGCTTTTGTGGAGTTAGAACCAGGTGTGGAAGGACTTGTTCATATAGGTGAAATATCAGATGAAAATATAGCAAAACCTTCAGATGCATTAAATCTTAATGATATGGTAAAAGTAAAAATACTAGATATAGATGAAAATAATCATAGAATAAGCCTTAGTGTGAAAGAAGCCTCAGAAAAATCAAAGGAATATTTACAATATAACGATAATGCAGAAGGTGCTAGTTTAGGAGAGCTTTTTGGAGACTTATTTAAGAATCTTTAAAATTAGTTCGGAGGAATAATGGAAAATAAAAGCTCAAAGCCATTTTATCTTCAGTCTGAGAAAAATAACTTAAAAGTTAAAATTACAATAGGGTTAATACTTATGGTAGTAGCCCTAATTACACCACCATTATTTTTAATTGTTATTATATATATGGTATATATAGCTTTTGAAGTTAAGAAAAATAAAAGTGAAGAAGTAGTTAAGTTTGAAGAAATACTTAGATTATATTATATTCAAAGCTATGATCAGTGTATTGTAGAGTGTAATGATTATAATTACAAAGATAATTTGAAAGTACATATAATAAAAGCTTTATGTTTATATGAAAACAAAAATTATCAAGAATTTATCAATATAATAAATCAGATAAATGGAATTAAGCTTAATGAAGATATAGATATACTTTTAAAACTTGCTGAAAGTTATGAACATACTGGACAGACAAATGACGCTAAAATAATATACAAAAAATTGCTTAAATATCAACCTAAAAGCCAGTTTCTTAAGGATAAAATTGAACAAAAATAAGACAGTGGAAATCCACTGTCTTTTTTCATAAGATAAAAATTATAATTTTTCTATCTTAAGCATATTTGTGCCGCCGGTATGAGCTGTAGGCATACCAGCAGCTACTATTATATTTTCACCTTTAGTTGCAATACCGACCTCAACAGCAGCATTTTTAGCTTCATTTATTATCTCATCTGTAGTGCTAAATTCTCTGCAAATTCTAGGAATAACACCAAAGTTTAAAGATAGATGTCTTCTTACTGTATCATTAGGAGTTATAGCAACTATTGGACAGCTTGGTCTGTATTTAGATAGTAATCTTGCGGTAGCTCCACTTTGAGTAGCTGCAACAATAGCCTTAGTAGGGAACTTAAGTGCTGTTTTGGCTGCAGAGTAGCTTATTGCATCACCAAAGGCAGAAAGACTTGGTTCCTTAAGTCTTCTCATAAGATGACCGTAATCTAAATTAGCTTCAGTTTCTTTGGCTATTCTAGACATTGTGCTAGCAGCTTCAATTGGGTAATTACCAGAAGCACTTTCTCCACTAAGCATTATAGCATCTGTGCCATCAAATATTGCATTGCAGATATCACATGCTTCAGCTCTTGTAGGTCTGGAGTTTCTTATCATGGAATCAAGCATTTGTGTAGCAGTAATAACTATTTTTCCTGCTTCATTACATTTTCTGATAATAGATTTTTGTATTATAGGAACTTTTTCTATAGGGATTTCTACTCCCATGTCGCCTCTAGCTACCATGATTCCATCAGAAACCTCAATTATAGAATCTATGTTATCAACACCTTCTTGACTTTCAATTTTGGAGATTATTTTAATATCCGTACCACCATGTTCATCAAGAAGAGAACGTATTTCTGTTACGTCTGAAGCTTTTCTTACAAACGAAGCAGCAACAAAATCAACACCCATAGCACAACCGAATTTTAAATCTTCTTTATCTTTCTCAGTTATACCTGGAAGTTTTATGTTTACATTAGGTACATTTACTCCTTTATGGTTTTTCATAGTTCCACCAACTATTACAGTACAAATGATGTCTTTTCCTTCAACTTTATCTACTCTAAACTCTAATAATCCATCATCTACAAGAATAGTTCCACCTGGTTTTATATCTTCATAAAGAACTTCATATGAAATAGAACATTTTGTTTCGTCTCCAAGGATTTCTCCACCACAACTAAATATAAATTTATTACCTTCTTCAAGTGTAGCCTCATTATTAACAAAGTTATGAGTTCTTATCTTAGGACCTTTTATGTCCATTAAAATAGCAGTAGGAGAATTAAGTTCATCTCTTAATTTTTTAATTAGATCTATTTTAAGTTTATGATCTTCATGGGTTCCATGAGAAAAGTTTAATCTTGCCGCACTCATTCCGATTTCAATAAATTTTTTTAATATGTCTTCATTATCACTTGCAGGTCCAATTGTAAAAATCATTTTTGTTTTTTGCATATAAACACCTCACAAATTTATTTTATATAAAGATGTACTTGCCTAATTACAATGCCTCGTTTATCACTCTCCTAGCTTAAAAGAAGAGAATTTGAAAATGTAAGCCTAATTATAACTTAGTACATCTATAATATTCCCAGTATGAACAATTTAAATTAGGTCATCTTTCAATAACTTGTTGAAATTAATATGTATATCTGCAGCGTGTTTTAGTGACATTAATAAAGTAAGAATGTAATTTAATAAAATACTTTAATTTCAACTGTAATTTTGAAAATATATTATATATAGAGAGCTTTATTAGTAAAAATTGATAATTATAAAATGAGAAAATTCTAAAAGTTAAAATTGCTTAGAGGTTAAAGAATATGTATTTAAAGGATTAATATGCTATATTATAAATATAGACAAAACACTTTTAAGTGATTATAGTATTATTTTACCATACAATTTAAATATTGAAAGGAAGATGTAATAAATATGGGAGTTTTATCACATTTAGAACCAAAAGATGTTTTTTGTTATTTTGAAGAAATTTCTCAAATTCCTAGAGGATCAGGAAATGAAAAAGAGATAAGTGATTACTTAGTTAACTTTGCTAAGAGTCATGGATTAGATGTAATCCAAGATTCTAGTTTGAATGTAATAATAAAGAAGCCTGGTACAAAAGGTTATGAAAATGCTCCAACCGTTATAATTCAAGGCCATATGGATATGGTTTGTGAAAAAAATAAGGGAACTGAGCATGATTTTGAAAAAGATCCTCTTAAGCTAAGAATAGAGGGAGATAATGTATTTGCAACAGGCACAACACTAGGAGCAGATAATGGTATAGCTGTAGCATACGCTTTAGCAATATTAAGCTCAAAAGAAATAGCTCATCCACCACTTGAAGTGCTTATAACTTCAGATGAAGAAGCTGGAATGGGAGGAGCTATGAATTTAAGTCCTGAACATATAAGCGGTAAGATACTTTTAAACTTAGATTCTGAAGAAGAAGGATTCTTACTTGTAAGCTGTGCTGGTGGAATAAGAAATAAAGCAGTTTTGAACATAGAATGGGAAGCTGTAAAGAATGGAGTTTCAAAGGCTGAAGTAAGAGTAAGAGGTCTTAAAGGCGGACATTCAGGAATGGAAATCAATAAAGAAAGAGGAAATTCTAATAAGATAATGGGAAGAGTACTTAAGAGTATCCTTGAGGATGTTGATTTCAATTTAGTGTCAACTAATGGTGGTTCAAAAAACAATGCTATCCCTAGAGAGCATGATTCTTTAATTGTATTCCCAAGCGACAAATTGGAAGTTATTAAAGAAAAGATTAACACTTGGAATCAAACATTAAGTAATGAGTTTAAGGCAGCAGATCCAGATGTTAATATAGAATTTGAATTGGTTGATGCAGAAGTAGAAAAGGTGTTCTCTAAGGATACTACAAAGAAAGCTGTAGAATTATTATATCTTTTACCAAACGGCATAGATACTATGAGTATGGATATTCCTGGACTTGTTCAAAGTTCTACAAATTTAGGAGTTGTTACTACATCTAATGCTTCAGTAGAGTATGATAGTGCGACAAGAAGCTCGGTTGGATCATTAAAAGACGAAATAATAACAAGAACTAAAAACATTGCAGAACTTATAGGAGCAGAATTCGAAACATCTGCTAATTACCCAGAATGGCAATACAATCCAGAATCTAAAATAAGAACAATATGTCAACAAGTATATAAGACTATGACTGGAAAAGAGCCAGAGATACTAGCGATTCATGCTGGATTAGAATGTGGTTTGTTTACTGAAAGACTAGGATCAGATATAGATATGATTTCTTTTGGTCCTAATTTATATGATGTTCATACTCCAAACGAGCACATGAGCATAACTTCTGTAAAAAATCTATGGGATTATCTACTTAATGTATTAAAAGAAATAAAGTAAAATACAAGAAAACTTAATATAAGAAAAATAAGTGGCTATGAAAGAATATAAAAATTCTTAGTGGCCATTTATTTTTTTGATTATTAGGTAAGACAAGTTTTTAGTTGTTGGAATTTTAAATTAAGTTATATTAACTAGCGTCCTTATTTAAGAGTTTTTAATATTGAGCGTGAAATGAATAAGATATAAGTAAAAGAACAAATTGATAAATAACTTAAAATTTGGAGCTTATTGCTTAATTAATAAAAATACATATGGAAATTTATAAATAAGTTGGAAAAGTAAAGTTTTATTAGCGAAAATAAAAATTTTTATGAATATTTCATAAAAATTCTACTAAATTCCTTGACCTACCATACAAAAGTTTACTATAATGTAAAGGTAGTTACAAAGCGGTGACAAACGAATTTGCATATATGAATGAAAAGGTTAACATTGGAAGAAAGAGACTTAGGGGATAATTAAGTATGAGAGGGGAGAACATAATGAGGAAGGGACTTAAGATTATAGCAGCAGGCTTTTTTTGCTCAACTTTAGCGTTTGGACTAGCCTCATCTAGGGAAGCGAAAGCAGACACAACGGCAAAGAGTGAACAAGGGATTGTTTTAAAGACAGCTCAATTAAAGAGCAATAATAAAACAATTATATCGCCAAAGAGCGAAGACAGTAGCGATTCAAAATCTAAAAGCAAGTCAACTGGAAGTAGCAAATCAAATGGAAGTACAAAAGCTTCAAGAGGAGGCACTTCAACCGCAGGTGGCGGTGCAGTTTCAATTGCATATCAATACTTAGGTAGACCTTATGTATTTGGTGCAGCTGGACCAAGAGCTTTTGATTGTTCTGGTCTTACTCAATATGTTTATGCTAAGCTTGGTGTAGGCTTACCACATTATACTGGTGCTCAGTATGCTATGGGTTCATCGGTATCTAAAGGAAATCTTAGTCCAGGAGACCTAGTGTTCTTCAATACTTATGGTCCAATAAGTCATGTTGGAATATATATAGGCGGTGGAGATTTTATACATGCTCCATCATCAGGAAAGAATGTAACTGTGAGTTCTTTAAGTGAATCTTACTATGCTAGCAGATATGCTGGAGCAAGAAGAATAAAGAACTAAAATTATTAGAGCTAATTAAAGCCTGTGCTGATACGCACAGGCTTTTTTACTGTATAGTAAAGAAAATATAATATCAACTAACTTTTGATGGTGAAATGCCATAATACTTTTTAAACAACTTACTAAAGTAATATGCATCCTCATAACCAACGCTTTTAGCTGCGAGCTTTACTGGTAACCTTTCCATCTCTAGCAACTCTTTAGCTTTTTCTAATCTTATTTTTATCAAGTAATTTATAGGAGAGTCACCAGTTTCTTCTTTAAAGATCTTAGAAATATATACTGGACTAAGATACATGTTTTTAGCTATTTTATCTAAAGATATCTCATTCATATAGTTTTCGTTCATAAAGTTTATTATTGACTTTACTAAGTTTTGCTTATCAGTAGATTCAAAAGAATACTTTACTGTGTCTTTTATGCTTTCCTTAAAATGAGTTTCCCTAAGAAGTATAACCAAAAGTTTCATAACTAAAGCCTTTAGCACTAAATCGTATCCTAGTGCATTATTTTTTTGCTCTTCGATTATATCAGTACAACAATTAAAGAATTCGTCTGCATGCTTCTTTAGTCTTATTACAGGAGAGTTGTCCTTGGTTAAGATGAAGTTTTTCTTAAAGCCTTCCAAACGGAAGTTAGTTATACCGATATGAAGTTCATGAAGGTCTGACTCATCAGTTATAAATTCTCTATGATACACACCTGGGTTAAAAAGAAGTATATCGCCTTTATTTATCATCATACTTTCTTTTTCTATATTATACTCAACAAATCCATCGATAATAATGCTTAGTTCAATAAAATCATGGCTATGATATTGAGTCTCCATGGCCTCTCTATTTATAGCATCAAAAACATATAGTATTTGAGGATTGAAGGATTGAGCGCTTATACCTGTGTAACACATTTTATCACCCCTAACAATAGTACATTATAAATATACATCAGTATAAGAATATACATCAATAGTTTAAGAAATTACATTTATATTTTTTATTATTTAAGCAATAATTTATCTGTAGTAAAAGTAAGGAAGGGGAGAAAAAAATGGGTAGTCTAAAATGGATATGGGGTTATTTGAAAAGGTACAAGTTAAAGTATTTTATCGCACTATTTATGGTTTTAATTGCATCAGCGCTTAATATGATAAATCCATTTCTTTCAGGTAAGATTGTAGATAAAGTAATTGGTGGTGGTGACAAAAAGATTCTGATATCAATACTGTTAATGATGATTGGAGTTTCTGTAATAAAGGCAATTGACAGATATATATTCCAGATGATTTTTGAGTTTGTTTCTCAAGATGTGATATTTAAAATAAGAGAAGATTTATACAAAAAACTTCTAAAGATGGATTTTGAGTATTACAACAATACTCGAACTGGCGATTTAATGGCGCGTATGACTGGTGATACGGATGCCATAAGGCATTTTGTAGCTTGGGTTGTATATAACGTATTTGAAAACCTGACTTTATTTATATTTGCTGTAGTAATGATGTTCACTGTAAATGTAAAACTCACAATAGCACTAATACTTATAACTCCTATTATAGGATTTTTAGCAACAAAGATGACAAAGGAAGTTGGACCGACTTTTTATGCCATAAGAGAAAGTTTTTCAAAGCTTAACTCAGTGGTTCAAGAAAATATAAGTGGAAACAGAGTGGTAAAGGCTTTTGCTAAAGAGCGATATGAGATTGAAAAGTTTAATAAAGCTAATGATGACTATAAAGTTAAAAACTTGAAATCTGCTAAGATTTGGGAGAAGTATCTTCCTGTTCTGGACTCACTTGCTGGTGTATTATCTGTGATAATGATGCTGATAGGTGGAATTATGGTTGCACATGGTACTATGACCATGGGAGATTTGGTTGTATTTAATGGCTTTATATGGGCTTTGAACAATCCTATGCGTATGGCTGGGTGGCTTATAAATGATTTTGAAAGATATGTAGCATCAACCTATAAGATAAGAGATTTATTAAATGCAGAGGTAAAGATCAAAAGTCAGAAGGAAAAACAAATTGTTGATGGTATAAGAGGAGACATAAGGTTTGAAAATGTAAGCTTCAGTTATGATAATGAAGAGATACTTAAGGATATATCCTTTGAGATAAAGTCAGGGCAAACAATTGGTATACTAGGACCTACAGGAGCAGGTAAATCGACCCTAGTTAATTTAATCTGCAGATTTTATGATGTTACCAAAGGAAAGATAGAAATTGACGGAGTAGATATTAGAAAACTTGATATTATTAAGCTTCGAGACAGGATAGCAGTTGCAATGCAAGATATATTCCTTTTTTCTGATACTATAGAGGGAAATATAGCTTATGGAAGGCCAGAAGCTACTTTTGAACAGGTTCAAAGAGTTGCAAATGTAGCTGGTGCCCATGAGTTTATAGTAAACATGCCAGAAGGCTACGATACGATAATTGGAGAGAGAGGTGTTGGACTTTCTGGGGGACAAAAGCAGAGAATAGCTTTAGCAAGAGCACTTCTTAAG
Source organism: Clostridium yunnanense (assembly GCF_016595795.1). GTDB lineage: Bacteria > Bacillota > Clostridia > Clostridiales > Clostridiaceae > Clostridium_AR > Clostridium_AR yunnanense. Next base: position 157,103 of record NZ_JAENHN010000037.1, on the reverse strand, counting down.
AATCCTTCGATATTAATACTAGATGATACTACTTCGAGTGTAGATATGGAGACAGAATTAAAGATACACAAAGAGCTGAGATCAATATATAAAAATAGAACTAATTTTATTATTGCTCATAGAATTTCTTCTGTAAAAAGTGCAGACCTTATTCTTGTTCTAGATGATGGTAAGGTAATCGAAAGAGGAACACATGAAGAATTGTTAAAGAAGAGAGGATACTATTATAGTGTTTATGCAAACCAATTTGGAGATTTTGATGTAGTAAGGGGGGCGGTGTAATGGCTAGAAATAAATTTGATGTAGATGAAGAACTTGAGACCAGTTTTAGTTTAGAACATCTAAAAAGACTTCTATCATATATAAAACCTTACAAGAAAGACATAACTATAACTGTTTCACTGATGTTCTTAGCAAATATGGCAAGTTTACTAGGCCCATATCTAATTAAGGTAGCAATGGACGATAAAATACCTAATAAAGATATAAGAGGACTTGCAATATTAGCTGGAATATTTATCTTAACTTTGGTGATAACAGGTGTATGCATGAAGTATAGAATAAGATCAATGTCCATGATTGGTCAAAATGTACTTAGAAAAATGAGGTTGGATTTGTTCACTAATCTCCAAAGGCTCCCTTTTAGTTATTACGACAATAGGCCTCATGGAAAAATCTTAGTAAGAGTAGTTAACTATATTAATTCCTTAAGCGATTTACTTTCAAACGGATTGATAAATCTTATTACAGATACACTTAGTCTGTTTATGGCGATTGGTTTTATGCTTGCTATAGATGTAAAGCTTACTTTAATCAGTATAGTAGGAATACCAGTACTTTTACTTATTGTTATGATTCTAAAAAAGGCACAAAGGAAAGCTTATCAGATTTTAAGCAGTAAGCAGTCAAATATGAATGCTTATATTCATGAAAGTATAAACGGTATAAAGGTTACACAGTCTTTTGCTAGAGAAGAAGAAAACTTAAGGATATTTAGAGAAGTTTGTGATAATTATAGAACTTCATGGTTGAAAGCAGTAAGTATACAATTTTTGCTATGGCCATCAGTTGAAATGATTTCTACATTAACTGTATCATTAATATATATAGCAGGTATATATTACTTGTCAGCTGAGGTATCTGTAGGGGTACTAGTTGCATTTGTTGGATATGTGTGGAGATTCTGGAATCCAATTTTAAACATAGGTAATTTTTATAACTCTATAATAACAGCAATGGCATACCTTGAAAGAATATTTGAGGCGATGGATGAAAAACCTGTAGTTACGGATTTGCCAGGCGCTAAAGAAATGAGGACAATAAAAGGGGATGTAGAGTTTAGAAATATTAACTTTCAATATGAAGAGGATAAGCCTATCTTAAATAATATAAACTTTAATGTGAAAGCGGGACAGACTATTGCATTAGTTGGTCCTACAGGAGCAGGAAAGACTACAATAGTTAATTTGTTAAGTAGATTTTATAACATAGAGAATGGCACTGTACTAATAGATCAAACAGATATAAGCACTGTAACTCTAAATTCCTTAAGAAAACAAATGGGAGTTATGCTTCAAGATTCCTTTATATTTTCAGGAACAATAATGGAGAATATAAGATATGGCAAGCTTGATGCAACGGATGAAGAGGTTATAGAAGCAGCTAAAATTGTCAGAGCCCATGATTTTATATGTCAGTTAAAGGACGGATATGAAACAGAAGTTAATGAAAGAGGCACAAGACTTTCTGTTGGACAAAGACAACTTATTTCCTTTGCTAGAGCTCTTTTGGCAGATCCAAAGGTGTTGATACTAGATGAAGCAACTTCAAGTATAGATACTAAAACTGAAATCCTGCTTCAAGAAGGATTAGATAATCTGTTAAAAGGTAGAACTTCTTTTATTATTGCGCATAGATTGTCTACAATAAAAAATTCTTCTCAGATAATGTATATAGACAAAGGTGTGATATTGGAACAGGGAACTCATGATGATTTAATTAACCGTAAGGGTGCTTACTTTAAATTATATAATTCTCAATATGATATATTAAATGCTGTTTAACTAACAAAACATAGATAAAGGGTTCTGACTTCAATCATTAATTTATATGCTATGAAAAGCATAAGTTAATTGTTGAGGTTGGAACCCTATATGAATAGAAATAATAAAGAATTAATTAATATACCTTGTGAAATAAAATTAATCAAAATAAAATAAGTCTTCGAACTTTTTGTCTAAGGCAATACATAAAACAAGAGCAAGTTTAGCTGTTGGGCAAAACTGACCTGTCTCTATAGAACTAATAGTTTGGCGTGATACTCCCACTAATTCAGCAAGGTCGCCTTGGGATAGATTTTTTTCTGCTCGGGCTACTTTGAGCCGATTCTTTAAAATAAGTTTTTCTTCCATATTATTACCCTTTTACGATGAAGAAAATAAAAGAGAGTATTGCTGTAATACAAGTGAAAATTGCTGATATAAGCAAAGTATTTTTATCTCTCAATTGTTTATATTGATAAAAGTTTGTAGCTGAAAGTGTTGCAAAAGCTATAGTTATAAATTCACTATATCCTTTACCTTTTATTGCATTTATAGCTATAAATATAAAGCACAAAAGCATTGTGATAATATTTCCAAATCCAAATGAAGATAAAAATATACTTTGTTCTCGCTCATCAAAACCTTCATTCTTACTTTTCGATAAAATTTCATCTCTTTTCATATTTATACAATCCTCCTTTTTTCCTTAATATACCATGTTAAAAATTTTGTGTCAAGTTTACTTGGCATAATTATAATAATACTTGTCGCTAATAGTTGCAGTCTGTACGTATAACGAACTTTTAAATCATCAAATCAAAAATATAAATAAGTAAATTTGCTATATACAAATACTAAAAATAAAAAACATAGTCATAACTTCAGCCTTTTATAAATACAAATATTTATAAGTACAATTATTCTTAGGAATAAAAAATAGCGAGGTGAAGGAAATGAAATACACAAGATACGATCTAAATAAGAGACAGACGAATGGTGGAAAAGTGATGGTTTTTTTAGTAATAGTGGTGGTTGTAGCATTAACTTTAGGAACTGCTCTGGCAAAGATAATATTTAATAAAACCACTGATACTCCTAACAGCTCTAAGACTAACAGTACTGAACAGGTGGGAAATGCAAACAAAGAAGATACTACAGTTTTTTCATTGGTTCAATGTGGGTATTATTCAAAAAAAGAAAATGCAGATGAAAACAAGAATAAACTAAAAGATAAATATAATTCTTTTACTTTAAAAGATAATGACAAATTTAGAGTAGGGGTTTTAATTGGAAAGACTGATGAAGCTGATAAGCTTTCTAAGGATCTTACAGCAGCAGGTGTAACTAACCTAAAAGTGAATTTCCAAATAAGTAATAAGGATTTGTGCTCAAAAGAATTAGCGGAAATGGTAAGCGGATATCTTCAAGTGATTCATACCTTAGAGGGGAAGGATACTAAAAGTGTTAAGACTGATGAATTTAAAAAATGGACAAACAGTCTTCAAGAGGATAGTAAAAGTCAATACTTTGCAATATTTCAAGCTTTGAAAAAAAGTATAAACGACTTACCAGCAGAAATGAGTAAAGATAATATTGAAGGTTCATATGGAACGATATTTACAACACTAAGCGATTTTAAAGTAAAATAAAAAAATATTATATAAGCCACTTCATTATGAAATAAACACTTAAAAGGTTCGAAAGAAATTCTGAATTTTAAGATGTATTTTCTAAAATGAAGTGGTATATTTTTATGTTTTATTTAACAAATAAATGGAGGTTGATTTTGGGTTTAATTAGATATTTAAATATATTTTTTTCAATTAAGAAAGGTTGTTAATAGAATGTTTAAAAAAATATTCTAAAGAAGTCGATTACATACAAGAATTTTAATATTTTCTTAACCATATTGCTGAGAAAGTATAAGATAATAAACCATGAACGAGGACCTTTTCACTTAATTTGCCAATATTATAAAAAAACTTTAAAAAAAATCAAATACCCTTGTTATAACATTTATTAAATGATAAACTATAAAAGATGTAAAAATGAGGTGGGGGTAGCAGTGAAGGCAGGTTCTAAAAACGTTGGTATGCTTATATTTTTTATCTTTTTAGGCTTATTATTAGGAAGTCTAGCTGGAGAAATTTTAGGTGATAAATTTAGTTCGCTAAAGTTTTTAAAGACTTCATATTCTATTGGTACGCCTACGCCAGTTGCACTAGATTTAAAAGTATTTCTTTTAACAATCGGTATGAGTATAAAAATAAATATTCTATCAATTATTGGAGTTATATTGGCAATAATACTATATAAAAGGTATTAGGATGTGATAATTTGAATTTTATATTAGCTTCGGCTTCTGATAGGAGAAAAGAACTTCTCAGTAGATTGGTTAAAGAGTACGAGGTTATACCATCTTCTTTTGATGAAGATTCCATTGCATTTACAGGGGATGTAGGGAAGTATGTTGTAGAATTATCTCTTGGTAAAGCAGAGTATATAAGAAATGACATAAAAAAACCTAGTATAATAATTGCAGCTGATACAGTTGTAAGTTTAGAAGACAAGGTTTTGGGGAAACCTAAAGATAAGGGGGATGCCTTTAGGATGTTACAATCTCTAAGTGGCAAAACTCATCAGGTATATTCAGGAATCACAGTAATCAATACTGAAAGTAATAAGTTAATCTCAGATTACGTATGTACAGAGGTTACTTTTTCTGTATTGTCGAAAGAAGAAATAGATGAGTACATAAATACCGGTGAACCTATGGATAAAGCAGGTTCTTACGGAATTCAAGGCTTTGGAGGTGTTTTCGTAGAGAAAATAGAAGGCTGCTATTATAACGTAGTAGGCTTACCTCTAAACAAATTAAAAAACATTTTGAGAGATATTGTTAAATAAATTGGGCATGGGGAAGGATATTAAGATAGAGCTTTTAAATTATAAAACTATTTTTGTAGCTTCTATTATATTAGGAGAGGTAAAAATATGTTTTTATATTTATTAAAGCAGTGATAAAGGAGTTTATCAAATGAACATAAATCTTAAAATATCAGATATCCCTAAAAATGAAAGACCTCAGGAAAAGCTAATAAGACAAGGATCAAGCGCATTATCAAATCATGAGTTACTTGCATTGATACTTAGAACTGGTACTTCTAATGAAAATGTACTGGGACTTAGTATGAGAATTCTTCAAGAACTAGATGGAATTAATGGGCTTCTAAATACGTCACCGGAAGAACTAATGAAAATTAAGGGGATTAAAGAAGTTAAAGCAACGCAAATAATGGCGCTGTGCGAACTTTTTAAGAGGTTTAGAAGTTTTAAAGCAGGTGAAGAAATTCGAATAAGTGACCCTAAAAGTGCAGCTATGATTGTTATGAATGAAATAGCTCATTTAAAGCAAGAGGTACTTATGCTTATGATGCTCAATACTAAAAATACCATTATTTCTATAAAAGAAGTGTTTAAAGGCAGTTTAAATTCATCAATAGTACATCCGAGAGAAATCTTTGTAGAAGCTATAAAAAAAAGTGCAGCTTCAATAATAATATGTCATAACCATCCTTCAGGAGATCCTACTCCAAGTAAAGAGGATGTTAATATAACCTTGCGCATAAAAGAATGTGGCAAGATTGTAGGGATAGACTTATTAGACCATATAATAATAGGTGGTCAAAAGTTTATAAGTTTAAAAGAACAAGGAATAATCTAAAACTGAAAGGGGAATAAACATGGGATTGTTTGGAATGAATAAAGATATGGGGATAGATTTGGGTACTGCCAATACATTAGTATACGTTAAAGGAAAAGGCATAGTTTTAAGAGAACCTTCAGTTGTAGCAATTAATAATATGACTAAGAAGCCGTTAGCTGTTGGAACAGAAGCTAAGCAGATGATAGGTAGAACTCCAGGAAATATAGTTGCTATTAGACCTTTAAAGGACGGGGTTATAGCTGATTTTGATATAACGCAGACAATGCTTAAGAAGTTTATAGATATGATAACAAATAAAAGCGCTTTCGCAAGCCCTAGAATAATAGTATGTTTTCCATCAGGGGTTACAGAGGTTGAAAGAAGAGCTATTGAAGAATCAACTAAGCAAGCTGGAGCAAGAGAAGTTGTTCTTATGGAAGAACCAATGGCAGCAGCTATAGGAGCAGGACTTCCAGTTGATGAACCAACGGGTAGTATGATAGTTGATATTGGCGGAGGTACAACTGAAGTTGCAGTTGTTTCACTTGGAGGTATAGTAACTTCTAAGTCTTTAAGAGTTGCTGGAGATGAGTTAGATCAAGCTATAATAAGCTACATAAAGAGAGAATATAACCTAATGATAGGTGAAAGAACGGCTGAAAATATAAAGATGGAAATAGGTTCAGCATTTAGAAATGAAGAAGAAGAAGAAAAGACAATGCCTATCAAAGGAAGAGATTTAATTACAGGTCTTCCAAAGACTATTGATGTAACTGAGACACAAATAAGAGAAGCTTTAAAAGAACCTGTTTCTGCAATTATAGAAGCAATTAAAACTACTCTTGAAAAGACACCACCTGAACTTGCAGCAGATATAATGGATAAAGGCATAATGCTTGCTGGTGGAGGAGCTCTACTTCAAGGATTAGATGCTTTAATAAATCATGAAACTCATATGCCTGTACATATAGCTGAATCTCCTCTTGACTGTGTTGCCCTAGGAGCAGGTAAAGCTCTAGATAAATTTGATATAATAGCAAAGCAACAAAGAGGATAAAATGAAGCTACTCAGAAATAAACTGGCAGTAACTATTATAGTGCTGTCAGTTAGCTTTTTAGCTATAATTATTTACAGTGTTAAAAGAGATTCAAGTAATCCTATTGTCAGTGGAGCAGGCACTGCACTTAATCCAATACAAAAAGCAGCTTATAGCTTAGCAGATAAGGCTAAAGGTGGACTGGATTTTTTCGTTAACTTCTCCGAGGTTAAAAAGGAAAATGAAGAGCTTAAGAAGAAGAATATAGAACTTGAAAATAAGTTAATAGAGTACGGAAGTTTAAAGAGTGAAGTTGATGATTTAAGAGGAATTCTTAAATTTAAAGAACAAAAGTCTAGCTATAATTATGTAGGTGTATATATAACAGCAAAATCAGACTCAAGTACGCTTAATGGATATATAATAAGTAAGGGAACTAATGCTGGAATTGCTAAAGATATGATTGTTATTGCACCAGAAGGATTAGTTGGAAAAGTAGTAGAAGCTAATTCAACTTGGTCAAAGGTACAGACGCTTACCAATTTAAACTTTGCGGCTCATGCAAAAGTAGACAAATCTGATATTTCAGGGATAGTAAGGGGATACAAAAACAGTGATAACGAACCGTTAGCAATTTTAGACTTACTTCCAATTAATTCTCAGATAAATAAAGGAGATATAATAACAACTACAGGACTTGGTGGAATGTATCCAAAGGATTTAAAGATAGGAACAGTGGTGTCTGTAGAAGAAGATAAAGTTAAAGTTAATAAAAGTGCTATAATAAAGCCTTCTGTAGATTTTAACAAATTAGAAGAATTATATGTAGTAATACCACCAGATGGAAATAAAGAAGAGATAAAATATAAAGACTAAGGGGGACGAATAGGTGAAAAGAGTTGTGTTGGCAATTATATGCCTGATTTTATTAATTCTTGATAACAGTATTGTCCCTTTCTTTTCAATATTTAATGGAACTCCAAGTCTATTATTGTGTTTTGCAATTTGTTTTTCCGTAGTAAACGGAAGATGGGAAGCAACTATAATTGGAGCTTTTAGTGGACTGTTACAGGATATTTTTTTCTATAAGTATTATGGAATCAATGCTTTAGCAAATCTATTATTGTGCATTTTGGCAGCTGTTATTGGTGAGAATATATTCAAGAACAGGAGACTAATACCTGTTTTATCAACATTTTGTCTATCGATAATCAAGTTGTTATTTGTTATGATTATATTGTATTTAGCTAAGGTTAAGATACCTTTGGGATATCCTATGATTATTTCAGCAACTTACAATATGGTTATAGTTTTCTTAATATATAACAGAGTATATAAATTTTCAAATAAGAAGTATATGAAGGTTCAGTGGAAGTTCAATAAAGATTAATAGGTGATAATAATGAATAACGTTAAGAAGAAAAAGAAAACAGTGAATCGATATACAGTAGTAATAGTAATAATGTTTATTATATTTTCAGCTATAGTCGCAAGGCTTATATATTTGCAAATTTTTAAATATGATGACTATACTGATAGAGCCAATACTAGCTCAAGAAGATTAGTTACAGAAAAAGCACCTAGAGGTAAGATATATGATTCTCAAGGTAATCTTTTAGCTACTAATAAGCAGGTGTATACTTTAACCTTTACTCAGACTGATGACTCATCTAAAAGTTTTTATACCACAATGAAACAAGTGTTTAAACTTCTAGATGAGAATAAAGATTCTCAGCAAGATACTTTAAACCTTAAAATTAATGATAAAGGTGAACCATATTTTGATTTTAATGTTTCAACTGATGACAGTAAAAGAGCTTTAGAAATCAGATTCAAAAGAGATAGAGGTATGAATGATGATATAAAGAAGAAGCTGTTCAAAGGTAAACAAGAGCTTACTGATGATGATGAAAGTAAAATTGATGAAGAACTGGTAAAGATAAGTGCGAAAGACACCTTTTATTATATGGTTAAGTTTTATCAAATGTATGATATGTTAAATCCTACAGCTGCTGAGAAAAAGACTTATAAAAACTTAAGTGCACAAGAAATAACAGAAATGCTTTTAAAGAAATTTTCTATAAATGATATTAGAAGATATATGCTGGTTAAAGATGCTATTAAGATGCAGAGTTTTTCAGGTTTTAAACCTGTTACTATAGCAGCAAACATAAAAAAGGACACTGCATCGATATTTTATCAAAAGTTAACTGGTCTTCCAGGGGTAGATGTGGCTTTAGAGCCTATGAGATACTATCCTTATGGCCAATATAATCTAGCTTCTAGCGTAATTGGTTACGTTGCTTCAATAGATAGCAGCAGAAAGGACAGATACGAAGAAAGAGGCTATGATGTATCTACAGATGTTATAGGAAAAGCTGGAATAGAGTCTGCTTTTGAATCAGTGCTTAAGGGGAATACTGGAGGAACTACAATTAAGGTTGATTCTCAAGGTAGAAAAACAGAAGAGTTATTTGATCTTGAGCCAAGCCCTGGTGAAGATGTTCATTTGAGTATAGATAAAAATATACAATACTCAGCCGAGAAATCATTACAAGAGAGAATGGAGTATGTAAGAACGCAAGTTTACGACCCTCAATTTCCAATAGCTAGAGATTTTAATACTACAAGAGGAGCGGTTGTTGCTATAGAAGCAAAAACTGGAAGAGTTCTTGCTATGGCTAGTAATCCAGGCTTTGATGCTAATATATTCTCAGAACCAGGAAAGCTTACTCCTGAATTGTCAAAACAGTTTTTTAACCCTGACTATGAAGCTTATGGAAAGATGATTATATCGAAATATAATCTAAATAAAACCATTGATGAGCTATTCCCTAAGGATGCTAATGGTAATAGACAGGATAAATATGATTTGTATCCTAAACCGTTTTATAATTATGCTACTCAGGGACTTATCCCTCCTGGATCAACTTTTAAGCCTTTGACATCTCTTGCGGCTTTAGAAGAGGGAGTAGTTAATCCTAAGGAAACTCTATACGGTAAGAAATATTTTGATACTCGTCCATTAATATTAGGTTCTTGGGCTCCGGCTGATGAACATGAGTATGGAATAGTAGATTTAAAGAGAGCACTTGCGGTCTCTTGTAACTTCTATTACTATGAAATGGGAGTTAGAATGTATGTAAAGAATGGACAAAATACTCAAGCGCTTGATAGTATAGCAAAATATGCATGGCAACTTGGTATGGGAACTGATCCAAAAGGTAATCAAAAAGGAAGTACTGGCATTGAAATAGGTGAAAATTTTGGACAAACCTATAATTATGAATATTTTAAGAGTCAAACTTTATATTATTCAAGATATGAGTTAGTTGACTTTCTATCAAAAGGAGCATATGGAACAGGATACAATTTTGTTCCGTTAGACATAGAAGCTAAAGATGATGACGATGATAAATTAAAGGAAACAAAGCAGAAAATAAAAGATGCAGTAATAGATGTGTTGAAGAATAGTACTAACAGCAAGATTAGTCTTGATGGTTTTGAAACAAAACTTAGTAAGCTTTTAAGTGATTTAGAAACTAATTCAAAGGTATTCAGTGATAGAATAAAAGAAGCCAATAATTCTGGTAGAAAGTATTCACAGAAAACTGTTATTATTGCTATGGAACAATTTATCTTTGATAAAAATGGAGCTATAAATACTCCTGCAGAGCTTGTAAATGCATCTATAGGACAAGGTGTTAATAACTTTAGTTTGGTTCAGCTTGCCAGCTATATATCTACAATAGCTAATGGAGGAACTAGATATAAGACGCATCTTGTTGACAAAATCACTGATAACAGTGGTAATGTGTTGAAAGAATATAAGCCTGAAGTATTAGGGAAAATAGATATAAAACCAGAAAATCTTGCTGCCATAAAGCAAGGTATGCAGATGGTTAACAATGGTACTGATGAAGGTACTGCAAGAATACATTTTGTAGGTTTTCCTATTCTTACAGCAGGTAAAACTGGGACAGCTACTTATAAGGATAAAGAAGAAGAGTATGGTAGAAGTGACTATTCTGTGTATGTATCTTTTGCACCAGTTGATGATCCACAGATAGTGGTAGCAGTTGTTATGTATGATGGATACCAAGGTAATATGGGAGCTCCAGTTGCAAGAGCTATTTATGAAACTTATTTCAGAGATCAGATAAAGCAGCAGTTCCCAAGTTATCAACCTATGTTCAACTATACTTTAAATCCTCCTTTGGAAGATGTTAAAGATGATAACTTAAAATAAATAGTTTGGCACAATCTTAAAATAATTAGGATTATTTTGAGATTGTGCTTTTTACTGTTTGGGAAGATATAAAACTTTTTGATATGTAAACCTAGTAATATTAAGGAGTGAAAACAGTTATTTAGGATAAACAGTAAAAATAAAATTATGTCGCCTGTAAGATTCTTCACATACGCTTAAGAAAAGGCAGATGCGCAAAAAAAAGCTCACTGAACAAAGTCGCTTCAGCGGCTTTTTTAGAGGCTTTTTTTTACAAAAAAATATAATTTATATTAATATGCATTAAATTTTGCATTTAAATTGTAGAAAAAACTTTATATATATCATGTAGATGATATAATTATTTTATACATTTAAAAAGGATTTTTATCAGTTGTTGTTGAATTAGAACATAAGTAGGGTAGGCTTTGGAGGTTTTTATGTTAGACGAGGGTATTTTTATAAAAGGAAACAGAGAAGGAATTATAGCCCTAATAAATATGGATAAGTTTAAAGATTTTGACGAAATGCTCGAAAAGTTATTAGAGAGGCTAAATTCTGGTAAACAATTTTATGCGGGAGCAACTCTGACTTTTATTGCCGATTTGAAACATATAAATGATAAGCAAATGAGAAGGTTAAAAGATGTTCTCTTTGATGAAATCATGATTAAGGATTGTATATTCCAAGAGAAGGAAGAAAAAGAAAGTAAAGCTTTTACTGGGGTATATGAAGGAAGAACTAAATTTATAAGGAAAACAGTAAGAGGTGGTCAAAGTATTAATTACCCGGGGAATATAGTTATTATAGGTGATATAAACAATGGTGCTGAAGTATCAGCAGCTGGAAATATAATAGTTTTAGGCAGTATAAAAGGTCAAGTGCATGCTGGAATCAATGGAAATAAAAAATCGATTATTGCAGCGTTTATGCTTCAACCTGAAATTTTAAGCATAAGTAACTTGATTACAATATCTCCAGAAGGGGAAAAGCCTACATATCCAGAAGTAGCAAAGATTAAGGATGGGGAAATAGTTGTTGAGCCATACTTACCTAATAAATACATACGTACATGGAGGGATTAAGTAAATGGGAGTTTCAATAGTGATAACATCAGGCAAGGGTGGAGTTGGAAAGACTACAACTACTGCCAATATAGGTACAGCTCTGGCAGCTTTAGGTAAAAAGGTAGTAGTGGTAGATGGGGATACAGGTCTTAGAAATTTAGATGTTCTTTTAGGATTAGAAAATAGAATAGTTTATACTATCATTGATGTAATAGAAAATAGATGTAGAACAAAGCAAGCATTAATAAAGGATAAGAGATTTTCTAACTTATTTTTGCTACCAACAGCACAAACTAAAGATAAAAACGACATTAGTACACAGCAGATGTTAAAGCTTGTAAATGAACTTAAAGAAGAATTTGATTATGTATTAATAGATTGTCCTGCTGGTATAGAACAAGGTTTTGAAAATGCAATAATAGGGGCAGATAGAGCAGTAGTTGTTGTAAACCCTGAAATTACATCTGTTAGAGATGCTGATAGAGTAATAGGTAAACTTGATGCTAAAGGGTTAGAAGATCATCAAGTTATAGTAAATAGATTAAATTATGAAATGACTCAAAGAGGAGATATGCTAGATGTTCCAGATATAATTGAAACATTATCAGTAAAGCTTCTTGGAATTGTGCCTGATGATAAAACTATTACAGTTTCCACTAATAAGGGAGAACCAATAGTACTTGATGAAAAAGCATTTGCTGGACAAGCGTTTAGAAATATAGCAAAAAGAATAACAGGTGAAGAAGTTCCACTTTTGGATTTGAGTAACGAGGCGGGCGGTTTCTTTAATTCTTTAAAAAAGTTATTTAAAAAGAAGTAGGAGGTGTTGTAAATGGATTTATTTAAAGTGTTTTCCAATAAGCCAACACCTAAGGACGTAGCAAAAGATAGATTGAAGTTAATATTAATACATGATAGAGGAGACTTAGCGCCTGAAGTCTTAGAAAATATAAAGCAAGAAATTCTTCAAGTTATCTCAAAATACGTAGAAATCGATAGCGATGATATTGATATTACAATAACCAAAACTGGTGAAATGGATGGGGACTCACCTGCTCTAGTAGCTAATATTCCTATAAAAAATGTAAGAGGAAGATAATAAAGAAATATATGACTAAAATAATCCACATACTGTACGAATTATGGCAGTATGTGGATTGAATTTTGTAGTTTTTTTAACTATTTTGTAGTTTAGATTTTTTAATTTTTAAGATATAATATTTATATGCGCTTATGGGTGTACCACTTCATAATAAAATTTATATTTTTAAATTCTCCGCTCAGGACTCAGAGTGTTTTTGAAAATAGTTTTTAGCTTGAAGTGATATATCTATAGAACTTTACATTTAACTAAAGATATTTATTAAAAACTAAAGTTGTGGAGGTAGTACCATGCTTAAAAGGTTAAAGCTAGATACTAAACTTCTCAGAGAAATGGATTTTAGTATCCTTATTGCAACAATTTTAATAGTATTATTTGGAATAGTTAATATCTATGCAGCTATGAAACCTGATGTATCCGATGCAAAGAAGCAGCTTCTGTGGTTCGGAGTATCGTTGGTGGTTCTCTATTTTATATTACTTGTAGATTACAATATTCTTAGAGGATTTGCTCCTATATTATATTGGGGATCCATAGTTTTATTGATTTATACTAGATTTATGGGAGCTACTATAAATGGAGCTAGGGGTTGGATAAAAGTTGGTGGATTATTTTCTATACAAGCCTCAGAGTTAGCTAAGGTAGCTATCATATTTATGTTAGCTAAAAAGTTAGATGAGATGGAGCTGAAGGTAAATAATCTTAAAAACTTTATGATTCTAGCAGCATATACATTAGTTCCTGTGGCACTTATAGTAATTCAGCCTGATATGGGGATGACTATGGTTTGTTTCTTTATCGTACTTGGAATATTCTTCTGTGCAGGCCTAGACATGAGAATTATCCTAGGAGGATTGACTTCATTAGTTTTTGGAATTATTTTGCTATGGAATTCAGGTCTAATTGAGCCTTATCAAAAAAGAAGACTTGTATCATTCTTAAATCCAGAGGCGGACGAGCTAGGATCTGGTCTTCAATTAATGCAGTCAATGACTGGTATAGGCTCAGGTGGTTTTTTTGGAACTGGGTTTAAGTTTTCTCAAGATTCGTCTACTAGTTATGTAGGTCAATTTGTTCCAGAAAAGCAGACTGATTTTATTTTTGCAGTTATTGGGGAACATTGGGGGACTATTGGTGCTATAGTTCTACTTATACTTTACGGAATTATAGTATATAGAACAATAAGAACAGCAAGGGTTTCTAAAGATATTTTTGGATCAATGATTTGTGTTGGTATGGCATCTTACTTTCTATTTGCGATATTACAAAATGTTGGAATGACTATTGGAATAATGCCTATTACAGGGATAACTTTGCCGCTAGTTAGTTATGGTGGTAGTTCACTTCTAACCACTATGATGTCTATAGCCTTAATTATAAATATTGGTATGAGAAAGAAAAAGATTAATTTTTAGGGGGAAAAGGGTATTATGAATATTTCGCTAATAGCGCATGATGAGAAGAAAGACGATATGCTGGAATTTGTAAGCAGGTACAAGCATATTTTTGAAAGACATATTTTATATGCAACAGGAACTACAGGAAAAAGAATAACTGAAGAAACGGGACTTCCAGTACATAGATTTTTATCAGGACCTCTTGGTGGAGATCAACAAATCGGAAGTAAAATTGCTGAAGGAAATATGGATTTAGTTATATTTTTAAGAGATCCATTAACTGCTCAGCCTCATGAACCGGACGTTACAGCATTAATAAGATTGTGTGATGTTCATCATATACCAGTTGCAACGAATGTAGGAAGTGCAGAAGTTTTTATGAAATCACTAAAATAAGTGGATTTATATGTAAAGAAGAACACTACTTAGATTATAGGATATAACTATGATTTAAGTAGTGTTTTGTTTTGTTGTAAATTAATAGTTGAAGTTGGAACTCTATATCGTAGTAACTTTCTTATATACTTTTATAAAGATGAACTACTTCAATCCGAAATCTATTTTCAAAACTCCTCTGGGTT
Organism: Clostridium yunnanense; assembly: GCF_016595795.1. GTDB lineage: Bacteria > Bacillota > Clostridia > Clostridiales > Clostridiaceae > Clostridium_AR > Clostridium_AR yunnanense. The sequence goes on along the minus strand of NZ_JAENHN010000037.1, from coordinate 141,943 downwards.
CTGAGAGGAGAATTTGAAAATATAAATTCTAATATGAAGTGGTTCATCTATATATGAACTACTTCAATCCGAAATCTATTTTTAAAACTCTCACGGCTTCTGGTGAGAGAATTTAAAAATAATAAATTTTATCACGAAGTGGTTCATTCATATCATATAATTCATGTATCGCAAATATATATAATATGAACTTAATATAAATTGAAGCAGAAGTATTTTATTCTTTAGGAATTTATATATCAATTATATCTGTGGATAATTATGCGAACAGACTTAAGACATATTATAAGTTAAAGAATAAAAAAAGAAGAATAAGTCGGCTGTAAGATTCTTCACATATGTTTAGAAAAGGCAGATGCGCAAAAAGATCAACTAAAGAAGGTCGCTTTAGCGAATTTTTTATCTATATAAATATTTGTGAACATGGGAGGAAAAGGATGGGAAAGTATAATAGCGAATATGAGAGTTACTATGCAAAAATATTGCAAAGGCAGAGAACACAGAATCCATACGCTGCATATGGAGTGCAAGAAACTCCTGTAAGTAAAATAGAATATAGTGCTGGAGTAAGTAATTTTAATGGATTTAATAAAAACGTAATTGTAAGCAGGATAATGCAAGAACTTATAGGGGTTCTGTGCTTAACCGCCTTTGTTATTGTATGCAAAACTATAGCCACGCCTCAAACCAAAGTGGCGTATAAGTATGCGAAAGATGTGATCAATAATAATCTTGATTATAATAAGTATTTAGATCCTAAAATAGTTTCCTACATAAGCAGTATAAACTTTAAAGATACTACAAGTCTTAGGGATAATCTAGAAGATTATATTGAGACTTTTAAGTCTAATGTAACTGGAGAAAAAACACTAAAAGAAAAATCTAAAGAGAGTTTTGTGGCGCCTGTAAAAGGAAAAATTGATAGTGAGCTAAGTGCAAAGAAAACAGATAAATCAATTGTGATAGATATAAATGAAAATACTGAAGTAATAGCGCCTAATGTAGGTACAGTAAAGAAAGTAGCTGATGAAAAAGATATTGGTAGCTATGTAATTATTGATCATGGAAATGGTATAGAGACAAAATGCTCTGGATTAAAAGAGATAGGGGTAAAGGAAGGCGAGAAAGTAGATAAAGGCCAATTTTTAGGGAAAAGCCAGAGTGTAAAAAGTTTAAATAAGGCATGTGTGATATTTTCTTTAAGCTATATGGGAGAGAATAAAGAACCAAAGGAATATATGACATTTTAGTAGCAATTCTTTAGGAGAATTTAATGATAAAAATAAGCAAGTGGTTAATTCCGCAAATACTTATATTCTTTATTTTAGGATTTAAGTCTATGATATTTTTAGGGTTTTTGTGGATAATATTTCATGAGATGACTCATTATATTGTGGCAAAATGGATGAAGCTAAGTATAGATAACTTTAAGATTCATCCATTTGGCACTGCTTTAGAACTAAGTGATTTCGATGGATTAACTCATAAGGAGGAAATACTTCTTTCAATTTCAGGACCCGCCTTTAATTTTATTATGTTCGGTATACTATACATGACTTATAAGGTAGTTCCTGCTGAGTTTATTAACAATTCCATGGATATAAACTTAGCTTTGGGGATGTTCAATATGCTTCCAGCGTATCCGTTAGACGGATCAAAAGTTTTAAGAACTCTTCTGAGTTCTAGAATGTTTTATAAGAAGGCTCATATCATAACTTCATATATAAGCTATGGGGTAGGGATAGTAGGGATTGGCATATTTGTTTACTTGTCTACAATACATATATTTAATCTTAGTGTATTACTTACATCATGCTTTATACTGTTTATAACATATAATGAAAAAAGAAAGGTAATGTATATCATTATGGGAGATATAATAAAGAAGAGAGCGAGACTTGGGAAAAAGAAATATATATATAATAAAACCATCTCTGTTCACTTTAAATTAGGATTGATTAATGTATTAGGATTAGTAGATAAAAATAAGTTCAACACCTTCTATATATTAGATGATGAGCTTAGATTAAAAGATATAATTCATGAAGATGAGCTTATTGAAGCGCTAAAGACCCATGGTAATATAACATTAGAAGAATACATAAATTATAAAAACAGCTGGATGAAAAAATAGTATTGGTTAATTAGTAATGGTATGATAAAATAATATGATGTAATTTTAAGAAGTATTTAAATATACTTCTTTTTTACTGTAAAGGAAGGAATATAATTTTTATGCTAACCTAACCTATTAGTTTCAATTTATTTGAATAGCTTTTTAGTTAATACAGTAAAAAAGAAAACTTATTGTCCTGCCAGAATTTCTTCACGTACGCTTAAGAAAAGGCAGATGCACAAAAAAAGTATAAGATTATTAAAGTAATAAAGTTTAAATTATTATATAGTGAAAAATCTAGGAGGAAAAATGATGGTTAGAATCACAGATGATATTTTATATAAAGTTGAGAAACCTGCTAGGTATGTTGGGGGAGAACTAAATCAGGTTATAAAAGATCCTAAAGAAGTAGACATTAGATTTGCTTTTTGTTTCCCTGACGTATACGAAGTTGGTATGTCACATTTAGGTTCAAGAATACTATATCATACTCTAAATGAGAGAAATGATACATATTGTGAAAGAGCTTATGCACCTTGGCCAGATATGGAGAAGGAGCTTAGAAAAAGTAATATTCCACTGTTTGCTCTTGAAACAAAAGATTCGCTAAATGAGTTTGATATCCTTGGATTCACTCTTCAATATGAGATGAGTTATACAAATATCTTAAATATGTTAAATCTATCTGGAATAACAATTAGAGCTTCTGAGAGAAGAGAAGAGGAACCTATAATCATGGCAGGGGGACCTTGTGCTTACAACCCAGAATCTTTATATGATATTGTTGACTTCTTCGAAATAGGAGAAGGTGAGGACATGATGAATGATGTTCTTGATGTATATAAAAAATATAAGGGTAAAGGGAAGAAAAAAGAGTTCCTTAGAGAAATATCTAAGATAAGAGGGATTTATGTTCCTTCTCTTTATGATGTTGAGTATAACGAAGATAATACAATTAAATCCTTTAAGCCTAAATATGAAGACGTGCCTGCTAAAGTTCAAAAGAGAGTTATAAACGATTTTGATAAGGTATCTTTCCCAGATAAATTTATAGTCCCTTATACTGAAATAGTACATGATAGAGTTGTACTTGAAGTATTTAGAGGATGTACAAATGGCTGTAGATTCTGTCAAGCTGGAATGATATATAGACCAGTAAGAGAAAAGTCAAGACAGACTCTATTAGAAAATGCAAGAAAGTTAGTTCAAGGTACTGGGTATGATGAAATATCATTATCTTCATTAAGCACCTGCGACTATTCAGATATACAGGGTTTAGTTACTGATTTAATTAATGAACATAGTGAAAAAAATGTTGGTGTTGCACTTCCTTCTATAAGAGTAGACGCATTTTCCGTTGATCTTATAAAGGAGATACAAAAAGTAAGAAAGAGTGGACTTACATTTGCTCCTGAAGCAGGATCTCAAAGAATGAGAGATGTTATAAACAAAGGTCTTACAGAAGAAAGAATACTTGAAGCTGCTAGAAGTGCCTTTGAATCAGGTTGGAGTAGTTTAAAATTATACTTTATGATAGGACTTCCTTATGAAACTGTAGAAGATGTAAGAGAGATAGGGAGCTTAGCTGAAAAAATTACTGCAGAATACTTTAAAGTTCCTAAGAATGTTAGAAATAAGGGGCTTAGAGTAACAGTAAGTACTTCAATACTTGTTCCTAAACCATTTACACCATTCCAATGGGCTCCTATGGAGAAAATTGAATTAGTATCAGAAAAGATATCAGCAGTTAGGGATTCTATAAAATCAAAAGCCATAATATATAACTATCATGCACAAAAAACTTCTTATATGGAAGCTTTATTTGCAAGAGGTGACAGAAGGCTTTGTGACGTGCTTGTAAAGGCATATGAAAAAGGTGCTAAGTTTGACGGATGGTCTGAGTACTTTAATTTTGAACTTTGGAAAGAAGCTTTAGAAGAATGCGGTATTGATGGAGATTTCTACTGCTATAGAGAAAGATCTTATGATGAAGTTTTACCTTGGGATTTCATTGATATTGGAATAAATAGAAAGTATTTAGAAATAGAAAATGAAAAAGCTAAGAAAGCAGTAGTTACTCAGAACTGTAGAGTTGGATGTACAGGCTGCGGAATAGACGTGAACTTTAAAGAAGGGAAGTGTTTTGCTGGTGCGATATCTAATTAAATTTACTAAAGAGAGCGATATTAAGTTTATTTCTCATCTTGACTTAATGAGAACTATACAAAGAGTAATAAGAAGAGCAGATCTTCCTATTGAGTATTCAAAGGGATTTAACCCACACATGAATCTATCAATAGCAAATCCTTTATCAGTGGGATTTTACTCTGAAGGAGATTATTTAGATATTGGCCTCGCAGAGGACTTAACTGAAGAGGAAGTAAAAGAAAGGTTAAATGCAAATTCTGCTAAGGGAATAAGATTTTTAGAGGCTGTTAAGATTATAAATAAAGAAAACGAGAAAAAAGTACCACAAGCTATGGCGCTTATCGATGCAGCAAGATATATTATTAAGATCAAATATAATGGAACAGAAAGCACTATATCTGAAGTTGAAAAGCTTATAGAACAAGCTGAATGGGTTACACTTAAGAAAAGTAAAAATGGCGAGAAGATGGTTGATATAAAGCCAATGGTAAAAGAAATTAAGTATTGGATTAATGAAGATAAACTCATACTTAATGCACTGATTAGCTGTGGAAGCAGGGAACATCTTTCTCCAGAACTATTAGCAACCTACATAAGAAGCAATACTTCAAAGTTTGAAGAAGAAGCCTTTATTGATATAAAAAGAGAGGAACTATATGCTCTTAAGGCTGAAAATTTAGTTCCGCTTTATAAATGTATATAATGTAAGGTAAAGTATTATGAGAGAACTTTTTATAGAAAGAAGAGAAAAGATCCTTAGGATTGCTATAAAGGAAAAAGGTACCTTAACAGAATGTTTTGTAGAAGAAGAAAATAATGAGCCGCTTCCAGGAGAGGTATATAAGGGAACTATAAAAAATATAGTACCTGCTATAGGTAGTGCTTTCGTAGATATTGGGCACGAAAAGAATGGATATTTGCACTTTGATATGAGAAAAAATCCTTTGAAAAAAGGGCAAGATATAATTGTTGAAATCTTAAGTGAAGGGTTTGGTAGTAAAGGACCTAAAGTTACTAGCCCTGTAAGTCTGCCAGGCAGATTTGTGGTAATGTCTAGGGGAGATAAAGAACTTCTTATATCTAAAAGAATAGAAGATGCTAGTATTAGAGATAATTTAAAAAGCACAATAGAAACAATTGAAGGTTTCTCTATAACCATAAGAACTAATGCCAAAGATGTATCACCTGATACTATAAAGCAGGAAATATATAAACTTAAAGATAGATATGAAGCTATCGAGAGAGAAGCTTTATATAGCTTAAAAAACAAAAAACTCTATGGAGAAGATGCACTTCTTCATAAGGTTTTAAGAGATAATATAAACAGTGATACATCAAAGATTGTTGTAGATTCTATGGCTGATTATTCTGCTGTAAAAGACTATATAGCTGATGATAAAAATATTGAATTAATAATACATAAGGAAATAAGAAGTTTATTTGACTATTACGGAATAGAAAAAGAGATACTTAATTTAAGAAACTCTAGAGTTAACTTAAAATGTGGTGGAAATATAGTTATTGATAAAACTGAAGCTATGTATGTGATTGATGTGAACTCAGCTAAGAATACTAGTGGGAAAAATTTTTCTAAAACCGCCGAAGAGACTAATGTTGAGGCAGCTAAAGAAATAGGAAGACAGATTAGACTTAGAAATCTTAGCGGTATAATAGTGGTAGATTTTATTGATATGGATAACTCTCAAGCTAAGAATAAAGTATATGCAGCCATAAAGGAAAGCCTTGAGGGTGATAGCAGTAGAGCTAGAGTATATCAGTTTACTGAACTAAATCTTCTGCAGATATCAAGAAGCAGAAGAGGAAAGAGTATTTATGATTATATAGAAGAAAACTGCGATATCTGTAATGGACATGGGAAAAGACTTAAAGGTTCTTATATAAAGCATCTAATTAAAAATGATATTATAAGAGTCGAAGGTGAAGGTAGCATCAAAGACTTCTATATAGAGCTAAAAGATGTATATGAAGACTATGTGGTGGGGGATAAGATACAATTCCTAAAGGATATAGGAGCACTAGATAAGAATATCTATGTCAAGTTTATAGATTCAATAGATTACTATAAACTCGAGCCCTTACTATTTAAAAATCAAATTGATGCTGTAAGTGATTACAAACTTCAATTTGAGTAGATTTATATATATTTAAAAATAACTTTACAAAATATGTCCAATATGGTAGAATGGCATTTGTGAACCGCACACATAAGGTCCCATAAACGATTGTACAATCGTACCTGAAGTGGCGAGACCGTAATGAGGAGGTGTTTTTATGTACGCAGTAGTTAAGACAGGTGGAAAACAATTCAGAGTTCAAGAAGGCGATGTTATATTCGTTGAAAAATTAGAAGCTGAAGTTGAAGCAACAGTTGAGTTAACAGAAGTTCTAGCAGTAGCTAAGGATGGAGAACTTAAGGTTGGTACACCAGTAGTAGAAGGTGCTAAAGTAGTAGCTAAGGTAGTTGCTCAAGGCAAGGCTAAGAAAATTATAGTTTTCAAGTACAAGAGAAAGAAAGACTATAGAAGAAAGAACGGCCACAGACAACCTTACACTAAGCTAGTTATCGAAAAAATAGAAGCTTAATATGATTAAGTTAGATATTTATACGACTAAGGATATTATAATTGGATTTAAGATACAAAATCATGCTCTTAGAGAAAGAGAAATGATTTTAGCTGGAGAAGCGTATGATATGATATGTAATTCAGTATCTGTATTATCTCAAAGTGTACTTATAGGCTTAGACGAAGTACTTAAGCTTAATGTACCATACGAAATGATGGATGGTTATATTAAGTTAGATCTTAGAGAGCTTGATGAAGAAGAACTTCAAAAAGCACAGGTCTTATTAAAAACTTTTGAGCTTAGTATAGACAGTATTTTATTATCCTTAGAGCAAAGTTTTGGAAAAAATAAAGCAGACCAATATATATATGTAAAAAAAGAGGAGGTGTAGTACTATGCTAATCATGAACCTTCAATTGTTCGCTCATAAAAAAGGAGTAGGTAGCTCCAAGAACGGTAGAGATTCTGAGTCAAAGAGACTTGGTGTTAAGTCAGCTGATGGACAATTTGTTCTTGCTGGAAACATACTTGTTAGACAAAGAGGAACAAAGATACATCCAGGTGCTAATGTAGGTAAAGGAAGCGATGATACTTTATTTGCAAAGATCGACGGAGTTGTTAAATTTGAAAGACTTGGAAGAGACAAGAAGAAAGCTTCTGTTTATCCAGTAGATATTCAAGAAATAGCTGAATAATCCTAGTTATAAAAGCACCCTTTTGTAAAAAGGGTGCTTTTCAAGTATTATGGATATGTATATTATTTGCATATAGAGGCTATCAATAATATATAGAGAGTAGTTAAAATATAAATCAAATTTAGTTTGTACTTGTTTTAAAATACCTAATAATTGGGCATTTTAAAACAAGTACAAACAAAAGTATAAGGTAAGGTGATGAACTTATGTTTATAGATACGGCCAAAGTTTATGTAAAAAGCGGAGATGGTGGTAATGGATCTGTATCTTTTAGAAGAGAAAAATACATACCTCTTGGAGGCCCAGATGGTGGAGATGGCGGAAGAGGCGGAGATGTTATAATTGAAGTAGATACAGGTATAACAACACTTTTAGATTTTAAATATACTAGAAAGTTCATAGCAGAAAGAGGCGTTAATGGGTCAGGTTCGAAATGCTATGGAAAAGATGGTGAAGATCTTATAATTAAGGTTCCTATGGGCACTTTAGTTAGAGATGTTGAAACTCAAAAGATAATGGCAGATCTTTCTCACCCAGATGATAAATATGTTATCGGAAGAGGTGGAAAAGGCGGTAAGGGAAATGCTAAATTTGCAACTCCTACGAGACAGGCACCAAACTTTGCAGAACCTGGAATGCCAGGAGAAGAAAGATGGATAGAGCTAGAATTAAAACTTTTAGCAGATGTAGGTTTACTTGGATTTCCTAATGTAGGAAAGTCAACTTTCTTATCAGTAGTAACTAAAGCTAAACCAAAGATCGCTAACTACCACTTTACAACTTTAAAACCAAACCTAGGTGTTGTAAGTGTTCCTGGAATTGATGGTTTTGTAATGGCCGATATACCAGGTATAATCGAAGGAGCAGCTGAAGGCGTAGGCTTAGGTCTTGATTTCCTTAGACATATAGAAAGAACAAGACTTTTAATTCACGTGGTAGATATCTCTGGAGTTGAAGGAAGAGATGCTATTGAAGATTTTATAAAGATAAATGAAGAACTTAAGAAATATAGTGTTAAACTTTGGGATAGACCTCAAATAGTTGTTGCCAACAAAGCAGATATGCTATATGATGAAGAAGTTTTTGAAGATTTCAAGAAAAAGCTTAACGAAATGGGTTATGATAAAGTATTTAAGATGAGTGGAGCTACTTATGAAGGTGTTGAAGCTGTAGTAAAAGAAGCCGCTAGAATGCTTAAAGAAATACCTATAACTGAATTGGAAATAAAAGAAGAAGATAAATTTGTACCAGAAGAAAAGAAATTTACTTATGATATAAGAGTTGAAGAAGAAGATGGCATTAAAGTTTATATTGTAGAAGGAACTTTCGTAGAGAGACTTTTAAATTCTGTAAATGTTAATGAACCAGATTCTTTGAAATATTTCCATAAGGTTCTTAGAAACAAGGGTGTACTTGATGAGTTAAGAGCAATGGGAATAGAAGATGGCGATGTAGTAAGACTTAGAGATTTTGAATTCGAATATTTACTATAATTGAAAATCTTTTATCTTAAACATTAAATTATTAATTGGTATATATCATAGAATAATTTAAGAAATGATTTTAAATCAAGGAGATATTGGTAGTATAGAAAATATCTCCTTTCAAAATATTTTTATTATATAACTTTAAACAAGGGAGGAAAATAAATTGATCACGACAAAACAGAGAGCATATCTTAGATCGCTAGCAAACGGTATAAGCCCTATATTTCAATTAGGTAAGAATGGTATAGAAGAACCATTTTTAAAGCAAATACGTGATGCACTTGAAGCTAGAGAACTAATCAAAATAACAGTGTTAGAAAACAGTGGTTATGGAACTAGAGAAGCTTCAGATGTTATATGTGAAGAAATAGGATGTGAAGGAATTCAAGCTATCGGAAGTAAAATAGTTTTATTTAAACAATCACAAAAAAATCCTAAAATAGAATTGCCAAAAGGTGATAAATAGCATATTATGTCAAAGAAAATAGGAATACTCGGGGGAACCTTTGATCCTATTCATAATGGACATATATATATAGCTTATGAAGCTAAGCGATTATTGGATTTAGATGAAGTTATTTTTATGCCGAGCGGAAGTCCACCACATAAAGATGAGAAAAATGTAACTGATAGTCATTTAAGATATGAAATGGTTGATTCAGCTATAAGATGCTATGATGGTTTTGTGACAAGTGACTATGAAGTAAACAAGCAAGGTCTAAGTTATACGTATGAAACACTGATGCATTTTAAAGATACTCTTAAAGAGGCAGAGTTATATTTTATAACTGGTGCTGACTGTTTGATAGATCTTGAAAAATGGAAAAGTGTCGATTTAATAATGGATAACTGCAATTTTGTAGTGTTTAATAGACCTGGATATACTAAAGAAGAACTCTATGATGAAAAAAGATTGGTGGAGCAAAAATATAACAAAGAAATTATATTTTTAGATCTCTTGCAATTAGATATTTCATCTACCTGGATCAGGCAAAGAATCAGAGACGGTTATATGGTTGATTTTTTTATACCTGATGAAGTTAGTAAAATCATTAGAGAGAATAGATTGTATTTATAGATAAAATATTATCCTAAATTTTTAACTTTTTAGTTGTTTATTTAGGATTATTTTTTTACTTTTTATAATCACTAAAAGATTTAAAGCATCTTTAACTCAGATAGTACATTATATGATTCCAACTTCAACTACTAAGTTATGCATGCCGCGCAAATCCTCAGTAGCCACGATTTTCGAACATGCATAACTTAAGTTTTCGTAATGGAATCCTATAAAGGGTTCCTGTGTCGAAACTCAAGTTGCCTTAATGGAAAACCATAAATTATAATTGGGGGGATTTATATGTGGTCATACGAAGAAATTGATGAATATTTAAAACAAAATCTTACGGAAAGCAGATATAAACACACAATGGGTGTTGTATATACTGCTGAACTCTTAGCAGAAAAGAATGGCGAATCTAAAGAAAGAGCAAGAATAGCTGCTTTAGTTCATGATTGCGCTAAGAATATGAAAATAGCTGAACAATTTGAGTTTTTAAAGTCTAGGCATTTAGATATAGATGAAATTACAGTTAATTCCCCTCAGATACTTCATGGAATTGTTGGTTCGATTATTGCAAAAGAAGTTATGGGGATTACAGATGAAGAGATATTAAGTGCAGTGAAACATCATACCACAGGAAAGAAATCTATGACTTTATTAGAAGAGATAATATATATTGCTGATTATATTGAGCCTAATAGGAGCTATAGTGGTGTTGAAGAATTGAGACAGTTGACTTTTGATAACCTTGATGAAGGTACTTTAAAAGGCTTTGATAATACTATAACTTACGTAATAAAACTTGGGCAGATTGTGCATCCATTAAGTATTGACGCACGTAATGATTTATTAATAAAAATAAAAAATCAAAAGCATAGATTAGTGTAAAAACTAATCTATGCTTTTGATTTTTGAAGATTATTGGTGTATATGTGTGAAATTTAATGTTGCAAATACATTGTGATTAATTTACAATGGAAAAAGATGTAAAATAATTAGTTTTATAAAGATTAAATTGTTGAGATATAGGTCAAGCAGTTTTGGCAAGAATTAAAAATATGCAATCAAGTGGCTTTTTAAAATATTTTGTCAGCTTAGAGGGTGAGAAAGATGAAATCAGAAAAATCGATCAATAGTAAATTAAAAACAAGTCTTTTAGCACTTTTAATATTGCTAATAATTATTTCATTGGGAACAGGTGCTTTTTTCTATAAGTACTTAGGGAAATTCAACAAAAATTACGATGGCAAAGCTGTTGAAAAAGATGTCTCTTTACCTACAAATGTTTTATTTCTTGGTATGGATGTTGGAGATCCTAAACAAAAGGATAATGATAGTATAAAAAGAACTGATACAATAATGTTAGTTCACTTAGTTCCAAAAGAAAAAAAAGCATATATAGTGTCAATTCCAAGAGATATGATGATAAAGATAAAGAATTCTAGTCAAAAGATAAATGCAGCTTTCTCTATAGGTGGTGACAGCGCTATAAAACAGGCGGTAGAAGGCATCATGGATATTCCGATAGATTATCTAGTGAAATTGAATTATGAAGGCTTTAGGAGCTTTGTAGATGCTATTGGTGGAGTAGAGATGACTATAGATAGAAATATGTATTATGATGATGCAGCTCAAAATCTTCACATAAATTTTAAAAAGGGTGAAACAGTGCTTCTAGATGGAAAGAAAGCAGAAGAATTTTTTAGGTGGAGAAAAAATAATGATGGAACTGGACTAGTGAACGGAGATTTAGACAGAATAGACAATCAACATAAATTTATTGAAAAAGTAGTTGAAAAATGTACTTCGGTTGCTATTATACCAAAGTTAGGAAAGATACTTGATGTACTGCCTCAGTATATAGAAACTGACATACCTCCAAAAACTTTGCTAGCCTTAGGAAAAGAGGGAATGAGCCTGAAAAAGGAAAATGTAAAAATGTATACTTTAAAAGGTGTGCCAAGAACAATAGATAGCATATCCTATCTTATTTATGATAAGGAAGCCAATAGTGATATAATTGCCTTAATATCAGGCCAAAAGGTCAATGAGCCTAATGGGGGAGTTCTTAAATCTTCATTAAAAATAAAGGTGCTAAATGCAACAAAGGTTCAGGGGCTTGCCTCAAAATGCATGAAGGATTTAGAAACAAAAGGATATAAGAATATAGAAATAGGTAATACAAAAGAGTCTAGTAAAAGTGAAGTTCAATTAAAGGATCAGAAACTAAAAGATATAGTTTCTAGCGATATAAATATAAACAAATTTTCAACTATAGGAAAAAATGATGAAAATTTTGATATAATCATTATATTAGGTAAAGATTATAAGAACTAGAGGAGGATAAGAAGTGAAAAATATAATTTCTACAGATAATGCACCAAAAGCAATAGGACCATATAGTCAAGGTATAAGTATTAAAAATCTTGTTTTTACCTCAGGACAAATACCGCTTGATCCAGCTACAGGAGAACTCATCACCGAAATTAAAGCAGCTACTAGAAGGTCAATGCTAAATGTTAAGGCCATACTAGAGAAAGCAGGTAGCTCTTTAGATAATATAATAAAAGTAACAATTTTCTTAAAAAACATGGATGATTTTAATTCGGTTAATGAAGTTTACGGAGAATTTTTCAAAGAAAATCCTCCAGCAAGAAGCTGTGTGGAGATTAGTAGATTGCCTAAAGATGCAGTTATAGAGATAGAGGTTATAGCTTTAAAAAAATAGATAGGAGAACTATATGAGCTACATAAGAGAAGTAGTTCCCAAAGAGTATGAGGGAAGAAAAATAAGAGATTTTCTTAAAGAGAAGTTAGGATTATCTACTAGACTTATAAGAGGAGCAGCTATTGACGGAAGAATTAAATCCAACAATATAGTTGTAAAAATGAATTATGTACTGAAATTTAACGATAACATAGAAGTTAATGTATCGAAAAATGAAAGTCAGAATATAGAACCAGAAAAAATGGATTTAAAGATAGTATATGAAGATGAAGATATTATAGTAATAAATAAAGATCCATTTATGGTAGTTCATCCAACAAAAAGCCATCAGTCTGGTACGCTGGCAAATGGAGTAATAAATTATTTTAATGAAACTAATCAAAGCTGTATAGTTAGATTAGTGAGTAGATTAGATATGAATACTTCAGGACTTATAATAATAGCAAAGAATCAATATGCTCATATGGCTTTATCAAAACAAAATGCAATGGATAAAGACAAAGAAGGAAATATAAAAGAGCATAGCAGGGATAGTATTGAAATTGAGAAAAGATATATTGCTATAGTTCATGGAAATCTAGAATCTACAGAAGGTACTCTAGATCTTCCAATACATAGACCAGGACCAGAGTCTATAAAGAGAATTGTTGATGAGCAAGGCCAAAGAAGTGTAACTCATTACAAGGTAATAGAAAGGCTTAATGGAGCAGATGTAGTAGAATGCAAGCTTGAAACAGGTAGAACTCATCAAATAAGAGTTCATTTAAATCATATTGGACATCCGATTTTCGGTGATACCTTATACGGTAGCGAAGAGGATGAAGAATATATAAAAAGGCAGGCATTACATGCTTACAGATTAGATTTTCAAAGTCCAAGAAGTAAAAAGTCTTTATCTCTCAAGGCGGATTTACCAGAGGATATGAAGAAGCTTATTGATAGTATGAGTATTACGGATAATGATAAATAGAAATAGAAATAGAAATAGAAATAGAAATACCATCCTGCGTTTATGCAAGATGGTGTTTTTTATTCTTTGGAATTTATAACTCAATTATATATATGTATAAATATAAACAACAACTTAAAGTATAATATGGTTTAAATTATTGAACTATATCATTGTACTTTTGTTTTATTATAGATTGTTTTTTCTTGAAGTTTATATATTTTCTTAAAGTTATAAAAAATATAGAAACAACAGCTATAGAAAGTGCTAATACAAAAGGTTTTATATTTTTATAAGCAGTAGATGAGGGTAAAAGACCTTTATATTCTCTGTCAATGTTTGAAGCTAGTTTTAAACCACATAGATCTTTTCCTTTTACAGTGACAGTAGAATCTAAAATCTCATCTCCTTGTTTAAAAGAAGCTTTTTCTAAATTTGTATCTTTTATTTGTATCTTAGGAGTTAGATAGTTTTTTATATCTGCTTCTGAAATATTTTGCTTATAATCATTTTTATTTATCAAATAATACACGTCTTTTGTAGCTACAAGCGGTATATTAAGAGATTTAGTTACATTGTAGTTTGCAACCTCAGTACCTTTACTATAAAGCTTTATAGATTCATAATTATTAAAGCCATAATCAAAAAGCTTTATTGCATCTGGAAAATAGTTTTGCTTACTTTGAGAGTATAGCATTGACACAATTAATACGTGTCCATCTTTTTCTGCGGCACCTGTAAAGGTGTGCTTTGATAAAGTGGTATACCCAGTTTTTCCAGCTAAAGCATACTTGTATTCAAAAGGAGAGTTTTTCCTAATAAGTTCATCCTTTGTAGAAACCCATTTCTCATTTCCATCTAAATTGCTTGGTGGAAATTTATAAACTTGAGTTCTGCATATTTTCACAAAAGTAGGGTTTTTTATAGCTTCTTTAAGTATCAAAGATAAATCGTGAGCAGTGGTTAAGTGACCAGATTCGTATAAGCCACTAGGATTAACGAAATTTGTATTGGTTGCACCTAATGTTTTTGCTCTGTCGTTCATCATCTTAATGAAGTTATCCATTGATCCACCTACATGTTCTGCAAGAGCTTCTGCACAATCATTAGCAGATTCAAGTAGTAATCCATGCAAGAGATCATTAACGGTATATATTTCTCCTTCTCTTAGTCCTATGGAGGTTCCTTCAGCTGTAGGCGGTACTTTGCTTATGGTAACCTTATCATCTAGTTTTGCTTTTTCTAATGTAAGGAGTGCTGTCATCACCTTTGTTGTAGAAGCTGGTGCCATAGGCTTATTATCATTTTTTCCATATATAATCTCACCAGTATTTACATCCATCAATACTGCAGCTTCAGACTCTATATCTGGTGGTGTGGTAGCTGCCTTAGCATTTATGTTTCCTGACATGAGCAGGCATAACGAAAATATAGTAAAGAAACTAAATATCTTTTTCATATGTGTCCCCCATATATGTATTTAACAAACATTAGTATATCAAATATATACAAATTCTGCTATATATTTTTGATTATATGTCAATAATTATAAAAGTATTGTGAATAAAAGTTGATAACATTAAATCTATAATTATTTTTAAAAACTGCTAACACTTGCATAAATTTTTAATATTTTTGATTAGAGGTGATAATTCAATGAAGAAAAAGGAAAAAATTATTGGATCACTTATTATATTTGCGGTCCTAATTATATTTTTAACTATAGGATATTTTAACACAACCAAAAGAGATTTAACACAGAAAGATATGGAAGACATGTTTGTGGAAGTCAATAAGAGCGATGCTAAACAAACTAGTGTAGATAAATCAGATAAAAAAGAAGTCAGTAATACAAACAATAAGAAAGTAATAGTAGAGATAAAAGGGGAAGTGAAAAAGCCAGATGTATATTATTTAGATGAAGGCAGTATAGTTAAAGATCTTATTCAGCAAGCTGGAGGGTTAAGTGAAAAAGCAGATATAACAGCTGTAAATCAAGCAAAAAAACTTGTTAATAATGAATGTATTATTATAAATAATAAGGATCAAGTAAATTCTAATATAGTAAATAAAGACATAAACAAAGAAGTTAGTGTTTCAGCTGCGGTAAGTGAGTCTGACAGTATAATTAATATTAATACTGCTTCAAAGGATGACTTGGATAAGATTCCAGGAATAGGTGCTGTTACTGCTGAGAAAATTATAGAATACAGAGAGAAGAATAATGGATTTAAGAGTATTGAAGACATAAAGAAAGTAGATAGAATAGGAGATAAGATGTTTGAGAAGATAAAAGATAAAATATCGATTAACTAAACTGATTTTTTATATTTTATTTAAGTACTAGTTCCTAGTTAAGATTGTTGCATTTATAAAAAGCTATATTATATAAAAATCTTTACTATACAATCCTATTATATGGTAAAATATTAGTAGTATATATTAAGGAGGGATTATTGTGGAGGTTTTAGCAAATCTTGGGTTAAGTTTATTGTTTGGACTATTAGGAATAGTTATTATGGCAGTTGGTTATGTAATATTTGACAAGTTGATACCTGCAGATTTTAATAAGGAATTAGAAAATAAAAATACTGCAGTAGCTATAGTTATTGCTGGGATGTTAATAGGTGTGGCAATAATAGTATCTAAGGTAATAGCATAAAAGTAGAGGAAACATTTAAGCTTTAATACTTAAACATTCGTGGGTTGTAACGAATGTTAATGTAAGTAAAGGCTTCCTACATTGAAACTTAAGTTAGGAATCCTATAATATAGCTTAGATGTTTCCTCTTTATTTAGCTTTTTATTATTTAAATATATTAAAATTCCAGTATAGTTAAGTCAGCATCTTTAAGATTAGGAATAACCTTTGTAGCTTTTCCTAAGGTCTCCACAGAACCAATTCCTATAGATTGCATGCCAGCTCTTATAGCTGCTTCTATTCCAGCTTCAGCATCTTCGAAAACAACACAATCTTTAGGATCTAAGTCAAGTTCCTTTGCAGCTAATAAAAATACTTCAGGATCAGGTTTAGCTTCAGAAACCTTGTTTCCATCTATTATTGCATCAAAGTATTTTGTTAGTTCTAGGTTGTTAAGTATCATCATAGAATTCTTTGAAGCAGAGCCTAAAGAAACCTTTATACCTTCAGATCTTATTGCTTCTAGAAAGTTTTCAACTCCAGGCAAAATTTCATCTTTATTCATTCTAGATATGTATTCTACATACCATTCATTCTTTTTAGCAGCTAAAGCTAGTTTTTCAGCTTCACTTAAGGTAACATTACCTATAGAAAGAAGTATTTCCAAGGAAGCCATTCTACTAACACCTTTTAATCTTTCGTTATCTTTTTCTGTGAAGTCAAAGCCTAATTCATTAGCAAGTCTTCTCCAAGCTAAATAGTGGTATTTAGCTGTGTCAACTATTACTCCATCTAAATCAAAAATACAACCTTTTACGTGCATAAATCATTACCCCCATAATATTTAAACGTTTAACCTAATTATAAAATATCATAATATATTTTTCTATCTTTATTGATATATTAGTGTAAAGATTAGAAAAAGCTATAAAAAACTTTATAAAACTTTGTATTTATTATAGAGAAAAAAATATAGGATTGAGTTTTATTTGTGCAATCGGTTGGAATGGAAAAATAACGATTAAGATTGTAAGTCTAAAATTGTAATTTAACGTGAACAATTCTCGCTTTTTATCATTATTGGTAGTATAATTGATGGTATGTTCTTATATTTCATCAATAATTGATTTGAAATATAAGATTATTACTTTGAATTGAAATTTTAAAAGCTTAATAGGGTATATCTAATCGATTACTTTGAAATAAATGATTTGACTAGATTGGCTAATTAAAAAAATAAATAGGTATAAAAAGTGGAATTTTGTATTAGGAGGTATATTATAGTGAATGTAACAATAAAGGACGTAGCAAGAGAGGCAAACGTTTCACCATCAACTGTTTCAAGAGTTTTGGCTGGAAATCCTAGAATAAGTGATGAAACTAAAGAGAAGGTAATGGAAACAGTAAAGAGACTTAATTATCACCCTAATGTGATAGCAAGAAGTTTAGCAAACAATGTTACCAAAATTTTAGGACTTATATTGCCAAGTGGTGAGGAAGATTTGTTTAGGAATCCTTTCTTTATCCAAGTCATGACTGGGATAAGTATATATGCTCAAAAAATGGGGTATTCAATAGTTTATACATTTAGCAAGAATGAAGAAGAAGAGATAGCTTTTTTAGCTAATTATATAAATAGTAAAATGGTAGATGGTATGCTTCTACTTACTACAAGATCTGAAGATAAGTGTGTAGAATATTTAAATGAAAGACAATTTCCGTTTGTAATAGTAGGTAGACCAGAAGTTTCAGCAGATATATTATGGGTAGATAATGATAATAGAAGAGCCATGTATGATGTAACAAAAAACTTGATAGATAAAGGCCATGATGATATAGCTTTTATTGGAGGACCTTCTGAGAGAACCATGTCTAAGGATAGACTTAGTGGTTATAAAGATGCTTTACTGGAAGCTAATATTAGTATTGATGAAAAGTTAATACTTCAGATGGACGACTTTACTGAGACTCATGGATATGAGGCTTGCTCTTCTATACTTGAGTATAGAAAACCTAGTGCAATAGTGACTACAGATGATTTGTTAGCCTTCGGGGTTTCAAAAAGACTTAAGGAAGAAAAAATAAAGGATGTATGGCTTGTAGGGTTTAACAATATACCTTTATCAGAATATCAAAATCCACCATTGTCAACAGTAGATATTAATGCTAAGAAGTTAGGGTATTATGCTACAAAGCTGTTAATTGATAGATTACAGCAAAAAGAGCAGGAACTGGATCATTATATTATAGAAACTAAGTTTATCGAAAGAGAATCCACTAAATAGTCTAATAAGTTCTATTTTTTTACTGTATGATTTGGGAATCAATTTAGGTTAGTTGAAATTACTAGCTTTTAGTGTTTTAAAATCTTGTGATTAAATGTAAAAAATAAAGGGAGTGCTAAAAAGCACTCCCTAATATTTTGTTAATGATATATTAAACTTGTATTAAGATTATATAATGAAATTAATGACTTTACAACATTAATAATTTTTAAATTGTTGAAATTAAGTGGTCATTCGTCCGATGCTTTAATGAGCTTACGCAGAGAATTAATATGATTTTATCATATTTCATGGCTAAAACTGTAAACTCACTACGTTCGAACAGTACAGTTTTTTTACGCCATTCTATCTGAAAAAATCATTTAATTCTAGTTGCTCGCTCATATAGCATCTCCTGCATAACCACTTAATTTCAAAAAAGTATTAAGAATTAAGTGGAATTATATTATTTATGTTGTAGGGTTGCAAGTCTTTATATTATTTTTTTATATACATAAGGTTATAGTATTCATCAAGCATTCTCTTTACTGCAAATTGTTCTCTGCAGCTTACGATAGAAGCCTTCATCATTTGAAGCCATTTTTCTCTGTTTTCATAGTAAGTAGGGATAACTTCAGTTAGAAGAACATCATATAATGCCTTTAAATCATGAGCATCAAGCTCTTCAAGTGTAGCAAAGTCACTAACTCCCTTGCCATCACCAAATTGCCAGCCATTTACACCGTGATCACAAGCTTCTGGCCACCATCCATCAAGGATAGAGAAGTTAAGAACACCATTCATAGCAGCTTTCATACCTGAAGTTCCTGAAGCTTCTAAAGGTCTTCTTGGATTGTTAAGCCATACATCAGAACCTCTTGTAAGAGCTTTTCCAATAGTCATATCATAATTTTCTAAGAATACAACTGAGTTTGGATACTTCTTAGTCATTTCAACTATATTGGCAACTATTTTCTTTCCAGTATCATCTAGAGGATGAGCTTTTCCAGAGAATACTATTTGAAGTTTACCTTCTTTTAATAATGGTTCTATAACTTCAGGATCACTAAATATTAGATTACTTCTCTTATATGGTGCTGCTCTTCTTGAGAAACCTACAAGTAGTTTATCAGCATCTAAGGTAACACCAGTTCTTTCATTTACAAACTTTATAAGGTCCCTCTTATTTTTCATATGAGTTTCCCAAAGGTCGCCTTCACCAGCAGCAGCAGCAAGCATAGCTGAATCTACCCAGGTTGGAGTGTGAATAGCATTTGTTATTCCTATGATTTCAGGTCTTTCGCTTACACCTTCCCACATTTTGTTTGCAGTTTCCATATGAAGTTGTGCTACACCATTAGCTATTCTTGACATCTTTAGGGCACCTACAGTCATGTTGAATGGAGCTCCACCAAGACTTACAAGTTGTTCTACAGTTAACCCATTGTTAGCACCCATATACATTAATATATCTAGTGTATGAGATTCATTTCCTTCAACTATTGGAGTGTGAGTTGTGAATACAACTTCTTCTCTTGTTACTTTTAAAGCTTCGTTAAAAGTAAGACCAGCTTCCATTTTTTCTCTTAGAAGCTCAAAGCCTGCGAATAGAGCATGACCTTCATTGAAATGATAAACTTCAGCTTCATAACCTAAAGCTCTTAAAACTCTAACTCCGCCTATACCAAGTACCATTTCTTGAGCTATTCTTTCTTCACCAAACCAACCATAAAGCTGGCCTGTTATCCATGTATCTGCATTTTCAGGGATATCAGTATCTAGAAGGTAAAGAGGGCATACGCCAAATTCAACAACCTTCCATACTTTTATAGTAACATCTCTTTGTCTTATCTTTACTTTAACCTTTATACCTGTATCTTCAAGGCAATCGTATTGTTGATTTGTGTAGCTATCATATGGCTGACCTTCTTCGTTTATTCTTTGGTCAGTATAACCTTGCTTCCACTTTATACCTAGACCAACCATAGGGAAGTCATGATCCTTTACACCTTTCATGTAATCGCCAGCTAAGATACCAAGACCTCCGGCATAAGTTTTTATTGATGCATCAAGACCATATTCCATACAAAAATATGCAACATTAGGTAATTTACTCATAAATAATCCTCCCATCTATACTTTAAATAGTTACTGTTGAACCATTTAATTCATATTCTTTATCAAAAACTTTTATAGTTACATTTGAACCCTTTTCGTGACTTATGATAACATTATCTTTATTTACAGTAATGTTTAATAGGTTACCCCTAAACATTATTTTAAATGAGTATTCATCCCAAACTTCAGGAATAAATGGTGAGAAGTGAAGCATGTCATCTTTAACCTTCATTCCACCGAAGCCATATACTATAGACATCCAAGTACCAGCCATACTTGTTATATGAAGACCATCATCAGTATCATTGTTGTAGTTATCTAAATCAAGTCTAGAAGTTCTTAAATACATTTCATAAGTTTTATCATAATCTCCAATTTCAGCAGCTATAATAGAGTGAACACATGGAGATAGAGATGATTCATGTACAGTTCTTGGTTCATAAAAGGCAAAGTTCTTTTTCTTTGTTTCTAAGTCATATCTATCGTTTAAGAAGAATATGCCTTGAAGTACGTCAGCTTGTTTTATGAAGCAGCTTCTAAGAATTCTATCCCATGACCACTTTTGGTTTAATGGAAGATTTGCTGGATCTAAATCTTTTACTAAGATTTGTTCCTTATCCATGTAGTTATCTTGTTGTGCAAAAACACCTAGTTCTTCAATCATTGGGTAGTACATCTTTTCAGATACTTCTTTCATTTTAGCTAGTTCACAGTCAGTTATTCCAAGCTTTTCAACAAGTGCTTTATGCTCAGCTGGGTACTGGTCCTTTAGGAAATCATAAGTTTCTAAAGCATAACCTATGTTCCAAGCTGCCATAGTATTTGTGTACCAGTTGTTATTAACATTATTTTCATATTCATTTGGACCGGTAACACCAAGAATCATATACTTGTCCTTTTGAGGAACATAATTTGATCTTGAAACCCAGAATCTAGCTGTTTCAACAATTACGTCAAAACCATATTCAGCAAGATATTTCTTATCACCAGTGTATCTTACATAGTTGAAGATTCCGTAAGTGATAGCGGCATTTCTATGAATTTCTTCAAAGGTTATTTCCCATTCATTATGACATTCTTCACCTGTCATAGTTACCATTGGGTAAAGTGCTCCTTTAAGTCCAAGTTTAGCTGCATTTTCTTTAGCTTTATCTAATTGGTTATATCTATATATAAGTAGTTGTCTTGCAATCTTTTCATCAGCAGTACTTAGGTAGAATGGTATGCAGTAAGCTTCAGTATCCCAGTAAGTACTTCCTCCATACTTTTCACCAGTAAAGCCTTTTGGACCTATATTTAATCTTGAATCCTCACCGGTATAAGTTGCAGTCATGTGGAAGATATTAAATCTAATACCTTGTTGAGCTGCCACATCTCCCTTTATAACTATATCGCTTTCATTCCAGTGATTATGCCATTTTTCACTGTGATCTGCTAAAAGTTTTTCAAAACCAGAAACTTTAGCTCTTTCAACAGCGTCATAGGCTTTAGCTATAACAATTTCTTCTTCGTAGTATCTGTTACTTGTAACACCAATATATTTATATAATGTTGCAGTGCTATTTTTACTAACATTAACCGCAACGGTATTTTCTACGTATTTGCTTCTTTCAAAAACCTCAGGAGCTACTGTAACTTTGCTATTATTTACAAAAACGTCATAAGACATTGCAGCGGTTACATAATAGTTTGTTTTCTTAGTTTGCATTGTAACATCGCCATAGAATGCATCTGATTTTTGAGATATTTCATCCCAAAATACTTCATCATAGTTTGAATCTTCATTTACTATATTTCCATCAAGATATGGAGTGAATTCTATATTACCTTCATAATTTAGAGGAGTGACAGAGTAGGATATTGCTGCAATCTCTTTATCCTTTAAGCTTATGAATCTTTTTACTTCAATCTTTGTTTCTTTGCTATCATTAGAAACGGCAATAAAACTTCTTTCAAGAACACCATCTCTCATGTTAAGAGTTCTATAAAAGTCTTTGACATCTTTTAATTTAGCGATATCTAATGTTTCACCGTTTAACTTTACTCTTATACCTATATAATTCACTGAGTTTAAAACCTTTGCAAAGTATTCAGGATATCCATTTTTCCACCAGCCAACTCTAGTTTTATCTGGATAATATACGCCTGCAATATAACTACCTTGAAGAGAATCACCTGAGAAATCTTCTTCGAAATTTCCCCTCATACCCATGTAGCCGTTTCCTAAACTCATAAAACTCTCGTAGATTCTATTTTCTTCTGGATGAAATCCTTGTTCGATTATTTTCCACTGATCATGCAAAATATAATTTCTCATATTAATCCCCCATCTAAAATTTATTGAAGATATATCAGTTCAATTAGGCAAATACCTTTAAATAGCTCATTGCTAATGATGAAAGAACCTAAAGATATACATTTCCGTGAAGTGATATATTTAAAAACAACATGCAAGCGATTGCACAAAGTATTAAAAAAATATAAACCATGAATATGTTTACAATTATAATATATCATTTTATATTTATATAATCAATACGTGAGTTATAAAATATTTGCTATTGTAATAATTTCTAAATAGGATATAAAATTTATGTGATTTTTATAAAAGAAATTTCATGGGGATAAGAGTGTGTTAGAAGTTTTGTTGATTAATATTAAATAGCTCTAATCTTATAATACTTTTAAGATATTATTTCGTATATTATTATGATTGTAGATTATTCGAGATGTTGATTGAGAGGAAGTGAATGATTGAATAAGAAAAACTTAATTTTTATTATAATTATGGTTCTTATCATTGTAGGTGTTTATTATAACAATACCAGTGAAATATTTAAAATAGATAAGAGTAAGGTAAGTGAAATTACATATGCATATGAGATAGATAAGAATAAGATGGCAAGGTTTGAGGTAACAAACAATATTAATAAGGAAGATATAAACGAACTTATTAATTCTTTAAACAAAGGAGTACTAAAACCAGATAAAGAAAAGGTTGGTGGGTACACTAAGGAGCATATAGAAATATTGGTCTTGGGGGATAGGAGTTTTAGCGTATATAAACAGAAGGATGGTAGGTTTACTGCGATGTATTCATCAGATCCAGGATCCAATGATGAAAGAGACGAAAAGC
Source organism: Clostridium yunnanense (assembly GCF_016595795.1). Taxonomy (GTDB): domain Bacteria; phylum Bacillota; class Clostridia; order Clostridiales; family Clostridiaceae; genus Clostridium_AR; species Clostridium_AR yunnanense. The sequence goes on along the minus strand of NZ_JAENHN010000037.1, from coordinate 118,012 downwards.
AGATGACCATAGAATCTGACGTATTAGAAAAATATTTTGCTAAATTCAAAGAGACTTCAAAAGAATTAAAGCCTACAATGACTTGGGATATAAATGGGGAGGTTTTAGATTAATTAGTTTAATGGATATATAAAACCTCTCATTTTTTATATGAGAGGCTTTATATTAATTTGATTTGAAAAATATAGAGACTATAGATAATAGAAATCTTGTTACAATAAATAAAAAACAATTACTGGTAAAGCACAGTATTGAAATTAAATTGAAAGTAGCATCTTTACCGAAACTGCTAGTGACATTGTTACAAATATAGGTTTTATAAGCTTGGCACCTTTTTTAAGAGCTAGCTTCGAACCTATAAGTGCACCCAATATCATGAAAAATGCAACTAATATACCATAAGTATAATTAATTTTACCTTCTATAGCAAAAGTAATAAGTGATGCTATATTTGAAGTGAAATTTAAAATCTTTGAATTACCGTTAGCTTCAACAAAATCAAGCTTAAAGATTTTTATAAAGCCAAAGATTAAGAATGAACCAGTTCCTGGGCCAAAGAAGCCATCATAAAAACCTAAAGAAAATCCAAAGATAGTTCCAATTAAAATAAGATTTCTAGTCTTTCCTTTATAATGACTTTCAAGTCCTAAGTTCTTAGAAAACAACGAATATACTCCAACCATTAATATGAGTACCATTACTAATGGAGTAAGAAAGCTCTGATTGATGATTAGGACTGACTTAACCCCTAAAACTGCCCCGATGAAAGTAAAAGGTACTATGTACTTTAGTAAGGATAAATCTGCTTTTCCTTCTTTTATGAATCTAATAGATGAGGTAAAGGATGCGGTAGTAGAAGAAAACTTATTAGTACCAAGTGCTATATGCGGCGGTAATCCGAAAAGCATGTAAGCAGGTAGACTAATAAGTCCGCCTCCTCCAGCAATAGAGTCAACAAATGCTGCGATAAAACCTGAAATACAGAGTAAAATTAAACTAATCAATATAAATATCCCCCTTATGAACTATCCCTCAATTGAAAATACTATCACAGTTTGTAATAATTTTAAATATACGTTAAAAATATTTTATCGTGAGTAAGGGAAGAAGGGATAAGTAATGAATAAGAGGGGGAGGTTGACTCTTGGGGCATTAAAACATAGAGATTTTAGATTCTTTTTTATGGGATCAATAGTTTCGCTTATAGGAACCTGGATGCAAAATGCAGGACAATCTTGGCTTGTAGTAACCCTAACTGATTCTGCTCTTAAACTAAGTTTTGTAAGTGCACTGCAATTTACTCCGGTTTTGCTATTTTCATTATTTGCAGGTGCATTGATAGATAATTATCCAAAGAAGAAGATATTACTCATCACTCAAACTATAATGGGAGTATTAGCCTTTGTATTAACTTTTTTAGTGTTTACACATAAGATTCAATACTGGCATATACTCGTTCTAGCTGCTATTCTTGGGTGTTGCAATGCTGTAGACATGCCTGCGAGGCAATCTTTTATGATAGAACTTGTAGGAAAAGAAGATTTGATGAATGCTATAGCCTTAAATTCAACTGTGTTTAATGCAGCTAGAATGGTTGGACCAGCAGTAGCAGGAATAATGATTAAATTCTTTGGCTTTTTTATTTGCTTCTTATTAAACGCTGTTAGTTTTATACCTTTGGTGTATGGCATTTATATGATTTCTGCCAGCGGCGCACCAAAGCAAAATGCTGAGAAGAAAAATATGATAGTAGATATAAAAGAAGGACTGAAGTATGTATTCAATTCTAAAGAAATATTATTTACAATATTATTAGTATTTTTTGTATCCACCTTTGCTATGAATTATAGTGTATTAATACCGTTACTAGCAAAGCAAGTTCTGAATATGGACTCTGATGGGTATGGATATCTTATGTCGGCAATGGGACTTGGATCAATGATTTCTGCCTTTACTGTTGCAACTAGAAGTAGAGGACCTAAGAGAAAGTTGATGTTTTTTGCAGGTGCTGTGATATCTATAATGTTAGTACTTATAGGAGTATTTAAAGATTATGGAGTTTCTATAGTAACATTATTTATTGCAGGGGTCTTTAATGTATTGTTTTCAACCACTGCAAATTCTACAATTCAATTAAAATCTAAAAATGAATTTAGAGGAAGAGTAATGAGTGTTTATGCAATGGTATTTGCAGGGGCGACTCCACTAGGAAGTTTGTTTGAAGGTGCAATATCCAAATGGTTAAGTATAACGGATGCCTTTATAATATCAGGAATAGTTACTATAGTTATAGGATTTATTATATATAAATTAGTTATGAAACAAGAAAAGTTAGATAAAAGTCTAGTTAGTTAATATCCACAGGCTTCCAATAGGAATACTAATAAATAAATAATAAATAACAAAGTAATGTAAAAGGTTTCTTTGATAAATTGTTAATAATGTTCATAAGTTAATAATATATTCTTAATAATTTAAAAAACTATTGATTTAATTCGGAAAAAATATTATAGTTGTATCAATGGAAAACAAATTAAATATTATCGTTCTTATCTAGAGAGGTGGAGGGACTGGCCCGATGAAGCCCGGCAACCGGTATATGTTCATTTACATATACAAAGGTGCCAATTCCTGCGACGCATTTTGCGTTGAGAGATGAGAGTAAATTCAGGGTCTATATCGCCGGAGTTTATTCTCGGGCGTTTTTTGTTCTGTTTTTATGATAATAATTATTGTTTAATAATCAATTTAGGGGGATTTGTATGATAAAAATTGAAGGTGTAAGTAAAAGTTTCAATGATATACAAGTTCTTAAAGACATTAATCTAGATATCAAAGAGGGCGAAATATTTGGATTGGTTGGCCATAGTGGGGCAGGAAAGTCAACCTTGCTTAGATGTCTGAACGGACTTGAGTCCTATAATGCAGGAAGTGTTACTGTTGGTGGACAAGAAGTGAAAGACCTTAAGGGTAAGGAAATGAGAAGTTTTAGAAAAGATCTAGGAATGATATTCCAACACTTTTCTCTTCTAGAAAGAAAAAATGTGTATGACAATATAGCTTTACCGATGGAATGTTGGGGCATACCAAAGGCTAAAGTAAAAGCTAGAGTAGATGAACTTCTAAAAATAGTAGGACTAGAAGATAAAGCAAAAAGTAAGCCGAGACAACTGAGTGGTGGACAAAAGCAGAGAGTAGCAATTGCGAGAGCTTTAGCACTTGAACCAAAGATTCTTCTTTGTGATGAAGCTACTTCAGCGCTTGATCCAAAAACAACTAAATCAATATTATCACTTTTAAGAGAGATAAATGAAAAACTTGGGATAACTATAGTTGTAGTTACACATCAGATGGAAGTAGTTAAAGAAGTGTGCCAAAGAGTAGCAATACTTGAAGGCGGAGAAGTTCTTGAAGTTGGAAATGTTGAAGAACTTTTCTTAAGACACACTAAAGCTTTAAAAAATCTTCTTGGGGAAGAAGAGATTCTACCAGCTAAGGGTGTAAATATAAAGATATTATTCCCTAAGGATAACTCACATCAAAGTATAATAACCTCAATGGCAAGAGAGCTAGACATCGATTTTTCAATAGTTTGGGGTAAACTTGAAAGATTCAGAGATGATGTACTGGGATCATTAGTTATTAATGTAAGCAAAGCTCAAGAACAAGACATTATAAACTATTTAGATTCTAAGCATGTTGGATGGGAGGTTACTATAAATGAGTGATAATTTTAGTCAGTTTTTCAATCTAGTTTTGGTACCAGCGTTAGGAAAGACACTATATATGGTGATAATATCAACTATTATTGCAAGTATATTAGGTTTTATACTAGCCATTGTACTTATAGTAACTGATAAGAATGGTTTAAAGCCAAACAAAGTAATATACAGTATACTTGATTTTATAATCAATATATTTAGAAGTTTTCCGTTCATCATATTAATAGTTGCTATCATACCTCTTACGAGATTTATAGTAGGTAAGAGTATAGGTGAAACAGCAGCTCTAGTTCCTTTAACAATAGGGGCAGCACCATTTATAGCAAGAGTTATAGAAGGTGCTTTAAAGGAAGTAGACAAGGGCTTAATTGAAGCTGCTAAGTCTTTCGGAGCTTCAGATATGCAGATAATATTTAAGGTTATGGTTAAAGAAGCGTTACCTTCTATTATATCAGGTATAACACTTTCAATAATTTCAATCCTTGGATATTCTGCAATGGCAGGAGCACTTGGGGCCGGTGGACTTGGTGCAGTAGCACTAACTTATGGATATCAAAGATTTGATAATCAAGTAATGTTCTACACTGTAGTTACCTTGATAATACTGGTTCAGATACTTCAGTCTATAGGTAATCTTGCTTATAAGAAGTTAAGATAAGCATAAAAAGGGGGCATAAAATATGAAAAAAATATTAACACTAGTTTTAACAGCGGCTTTGGCACTTTCTATAACTGGATGTGGAAAAAAGGAAGAGACGGTTAAGAAAGATTATAAGACAAATATAGTAGTTGGGGCTACTCTTAAGCCAGCAGGTGAGATACTAAATTACCTAAAAAGTGATTTTGAAGCAAGAGGTTATAAACTTGAGGTTAAAATATTTGATGATTACGTAGCACCAAATACAGCTTTAGAAGAAGGTTCAGTAGATGCAAATTTATTTCAACATGAACCATACTTGTTAAAGTTTAATGAGGATCATAAAACAAATTTAGTAACAGTAAAAAAGGTTTATCTTCCACCGCTTGGGGCGTATTCAAAGAAGATAAAAGATATAAAAGAATTAAAGGATAAAGCTGTGGTAGCAGTTCCTGCAGATGCTACAAATGAATCGAGAGCGTTGAAGCTTTTAGAGGCACAAGGATTGTTTAAACTTAACAAGAAAGATCTTGTTACAAAAGTTGACATAGCTGAAAATCCAAAGAATATAGAAATCCAAGAAGTAGATGCAGCTCAGCTTCCAAGAGTACTTCAAGATGTTGATGTTGCTATAATAAATGCAAGCTTTGCATTACCAGCAGGACTTAATCCTAAAAAAGATACTTTATTCTCAGAACCAAAGGATTCACCATATGCAAACATACTTGCAACTAAAAAAGGTAATGAAAATGCAAAATGGATTAAGGATTTAACAGAAGTTCTTACTTCAGACAAAGCTAAGAAATATATAGAAGAACAATACAAAGGAAGTATAATTCCAGTATTCTAACAAAAAAATTAAATGATGGAGGGAAAAATATTATGAAATTTAAGAAGTTTTTATCATTAGGTTTAGCGCTAGCACTTGCAGGTTCATTAGTAGCTTGTGGAGCTAAAAAGGATTCAGGAACAACTGGTTCATCAGATACAAAGAAAGAGGATAAGGTTATAACAGTTGGAGCATCACCTTCTCCACATGCAGAAATACTAGAAAAAGTAGTAAAGCCATTACTTCAAAAAGAAGGATATACTTTAAATATTAAAGTATTTGATGACTATGTATTACCAAACACAGCTTTAGATGAAGGATCAATAGATGCAAACTACTTCCAACACGTTCCTTATTTAAATGAAACAATAAAGGAAAAAGGATATAATCTTACTTACACAGTTAAAGTTCATATAGAACCAATCAGAGCTTACTCAGACAAATTAACTAAATTGGCTGATATAAAAGATGGAGCACAGGTTGCAGTTCCAAATGACGCTACAAATGAAGCAAGAGCTTTAAAACTACTTGAAAAGAATGGTCTTATAAAGTTAAAAGCTGGCGATTTAGTAACAGTTAAGGATATTACTGAAAACACTAAGAAGCTTAAGTTTACTGAAGCTGAAGCAGCTCAGTTACCAACAGTATTAAAAGATGTTGATGTTGCTGTTATAAACACAAATGTTGCATTAGCTGCAAAGCTTGATGTTAAAAAGGCTCTAGCTGTAGAAGATAAGGATTCACCATATGCAAACATTTTAGCAGTTAAAAAAGGTAACGAAAACAGTGATAAAGTAAAAGCGTTAAGCAAAGCTTTAAACTCACCAGAAGTTAAGAAATATATTGAAGACACATACAAAGGAAGCATAGTTGCAGCTTTCTAATAGCTATTAATATAATGTAAGATTTAATTTAAGCCTCTGCTTTGTCAGAGGCTTTTTACCGTAATTACTACAAATTTTTAATTTACAGATTTACCTTAATGTAGTATATTAAAAGAATGGTAAAAAGGAGTCATCTATGAAAATACACATAAATTATTGGAGGTATGATCATGCTAGATAAAGAAAATATTAATGAGAACGAACAAAAGGAAGAGGTAAATACAGTAGGAGAAGATAACAGCACAGCACAAGATGAAGCTGTTATTGAACAGTCTACAGAGGATATAGTAGTTAGAGAAGAAAAAGCTGATGAAAAACCACAAAAAGGTGATAAGGCAAATTTCTTTGTAAGATTCGTAGGAAATTTAATGGATCAAACTGTGGCATTAGCACTAGCTTTAGTATTATATTTTATATTTGAAAAGTGTTTGCCAGCATTAGGTTACGAAGTGGTAGACAAAGTAGGAATATTCTTAATTATGTATATAGTATCAAATGTATTATGTACATCTATTATTGAAAGTACAAAGCTTGGAACAACATTCGGAAAGAAGCTTTTAAGAATAAAGTAGACAGGAGTAACATATGAAAAAAGGCAATGAAATAGAGTTACTAATAGAAGATATGGAATTTCCTTCCCAAGGAATAGGTTATAAAGACGATTTAAAAATATACGTTAAAAATGCTTTTCCAGGACAAAAGATCAGAGGAAAGGTAACTAAAAAGAAAGCTGACTATGCTGAACTTAAATTATTAAAGGTGGTAGAAGCTGCTGATTATGAATTAGAGCAAAAATGCCCACACTATGCTTTTTGTGGTGGATGTTCTTCGCAAAACATACCATATGAAAAGCAACTTGAATTTAAAAAGAACCAAGTGTTGAACCTTTTCAAGGGAAACAGTGTAGATACAGGTGAATTTTTAGGTATAGAAAATAGTCCTATTCAGTGGGAATATAGAAACAAAATGGAGTTCACCTTTGGAGATATGGAAAAGGGTGGAGACCTAACTCTTGGAATGCACATGAAAGGTAGATCTTTTGGGATTGTAACTGTTGATCAGTGCCACCTTGTGGATGAAGATTATAGAAAAATTCTAGATACTACAGTTGAATTTTTTAAGAAAGATCAGCTTCCACATTATAAGATAATGGCAAGAGAAGGTTTCTTAAGAAACTTAATAGTGAGAAAGACAAAACACAATGATGAGATATTAATAAATATAGTTACTACCACTCAAATAAACTATGATTTTAAGCCTTGGGTGGAAGCAATTTTTAGTTCAGGTATTGAAGGAAATATAAAAGGTATAATACATACAGAAAATGATTCCTTATCTGAAGCTGTTATAGCTGATAAAGTAAATATATTATACGGAGTTGATTTTATAACTGAAGAGCTTTTAGGGCTTAAGTTTAAGATATCTCCATTCTCATTCTTTCAAACTAACTCATTAGGTGCAGCAAAGCTTTATGGCATAGTACGTGACTTTATGGGCGACACTGCTGATAACAAGGTTGTCTTTGACTTGTATTGTGGTACAGGAACAATAGGTCAGATAGCCGCTGGAAAAGCTAAGAAGGTTATTGGAGTAGAGCTTATTGAAGAAGCAGTAGTAGCTGCTAACGAAAATGCAAAGCTTAACGGACTTGATAACTGCACATTTATAGCTGGAGATGTAGCAAAGGTTATAAATACAATAAAGGATAAACCAGACATAATAATATTAGACCCACCAAGAAGTGGAGTACACCCTGTAGCTATGAACTACGTAATTAAGTTCGATGCTAAGGATATTATATATGTAAGCTGTAATCCAAAGACTTTAGTTACAGACCTACAAGTATTAGAGGCAGCAGGATATAAGACAGAGAAGACTTTGCTTATGGATATGTTCCCTAATACTCCTCATGTTGAGACAGTGGTTAAGCTAAGTAAGTAAATATTATAAAAAGGTGAGAACGTCCGCTGGTTTGTGTAAATTAGTTTAGATGAATTGTTATTTATTTGGAAATCACCATAGGATAAAAATTCCTATGGTGATTTTTGTATTTTGGTTTGGAGAAGTTCACTTTACTCATTATTTGCTCAGTAGCTAAATATAGCGCTTTTCTAATCGCATCATCGGTAGGAAATGAGGTTCTTACTTTAGTAACTTTTCTTAGCTGTCTGTTAAAACATTCTAAAGTATTTGTAGTGTATATTATTGGTCTAATCTCCTGAGGAAAATCAAAGTATGTAGATAAGTTATCTCAATTATTATTCTATGGATTTATCACAATTTGATACTTATTTTCCCAGGTGTTTTGTAAGTCTTTCAGGGCGACTAGTGTAGCTTCTTTAGTAACCGACTTATATATTAGCTTTAGGTCACTGATGAATTGTATACTATCTTTAGAAGTTACGTATTTTATGGAGTTCCTTATTTGATGAACTATACAAGTTTGTATGTTGACATCATGGAAAATTGCTTTTATAGCATCGGGTAGGCCTTTTAGACCATCCATACAGGCGATAATTATGCCTTTTACACCTATTGACAATGGTTCTTTTGTTGAAAGTCTTTTTAAAAGTGTAATCAAAAATCATGGAGCAGCAGAAAGTGCAAAAGACCCATTAGCTACAAAAAAGAGCGGAAAGAGCTGCTTTAGATGGAGAGAGAATACTGGGTTCAGATAGACCAAAACGGCGAAACAGTTTGACTAATGAGAATAACTATTATGCCAGTATCAAAAAATGATGAAGCTTTTAATAAGGTATGCAGAAAGCACTTTTGATAATTTTGGCACCGTTAATAGCGGTGCTTTTAATTTTGTCCTTTTTAGTTTATATACTGACTAATCCTTTTCAGGCGATATCTTCCTTTTTTATAGGTAATGAATTAAATTATCTTCAAGAAATCGTAAGTAGTTATAGCTATGAGCAACTTGTAAATCCAAATTATGAAAGCTATATAGAGAGCAGTAGGCTTTTCGGCAGTTGCCTTTAAAGATGGTAAAACGGAAGGTGTTTATTATAATCAAGCAAATTCAATATGAAAAAGTATACCTAATGGAGAAACAGGAACTATAGGTAGAAGTGGTTGTGGATCAACTTCACTTTCAATAGTAGTTTCTAGGAAATCATTTTGGGTTAGAGGTTGAAGAAGCTAAGTCTAGTGAAACTCAAAAATTATTAGATGTTCTTTCGTAGGGAAACCTTAGCATTCTAATTATGACAAAAGGACATTTTATAAGTTCAGGGAATTTTGTGGCTCTAAGAGGAGTAACACAAGGTGGAAAAATATTAGTTGCTACCATGTAAGCAGAAAAATTTGTTAATGTAATTTTTGCCGAAGGACTTTGGATAGAAAATGATCTTATACAAAAATTACTTGAAACAAAAATTTATAACATAATAACAGCAAAAACAGCTTTAAAAATAAAAGACCAGGTATTGAGGTATTAGTGAACAGGGGGTCTCAACTGGAAACTACAAGAATTCTGAAGGTATAAACAGTTTTTAAAAATATATTTTCAAGCTAAAAGATAAAAAACAAACACTATTTTTAAATTTTTCAACATGAATAGAAAAAATAAAAAAATTCATAAAGGTGTATATAATAAGATATTTTTTCAAATTTACCCATAATATTTTTGGTATAAAAGTAAATAACAGTATATTAGGAGATAACATAGTAGATTGTGTTATAGAGCTTTGATAACGAGAGAATGTTGATTATAAAGGTGTTTATAAATTAAGAATATAAAGCGGAACGAAAGGGATTATGAGTTATTTTATATAAATATGCTTTTTTATATAAGTTATGAGTAGAAGTTAAGGTACATAACAAAGGAAAGTAAATACTGTTAAAATACAGGTGATTAATTGAAGAGATTTCATATTTTATTATCATTAATTTTACTAACTTTTTATTATTCAATAAGGCAATTCACCTCAAGATGTTGAATATTTAAGTATCTCCCGAAATACACAGTAAAGAGAAGTGAATACTTAGGTATATTCGGCAATAATGTTTGTTTTCTTTGAAGAAATAATAAAACTTGATTCGAATTAATTCTTGCTCAACTAGATTTTTTAAATGTATTATTGTGATTTTAAAAGATTTATGACTATGTTACTCACGATGTTAAAGCACAACCAGGTATAGATTATAATCCAAGGGCGTAGTATGCTCCAACAGAAGGATTTAATGATAAGTTTGAACCCATCCCAATGGGATACTCTTTAACTTACTGGGAGAAAGATGATGACTATCTTAAGATTCGGTGTCCCCACGCGACCGATAAGATTAATTGTCGAATTGGAACAGAGCATTGAAGCAGTTCAAATTATGAATTTTGACTAAAGATAAAATATAAAGAAAATAATAGACATTACGCTTATTCCTTTAGGAGCAGCGAAGCTTGACAAAAGTTATATAATCAACGAACCTCTATCGAGAGGTGGAGCTCAAGATTAAAAGAGTTTTTTAACGCTAATAATCTGTGATCACCAGCTAGTAGAAAAGCTAAAGTTGTAGATATACTAAACTGTATGGCTATAGTAGCTGGAACTATTGCTGTTAATAAAAAGTCTGACGATTTAAACCTAAAGCAAGTAGGATAAATTTATTAGTTTTAAAAGTTACCCACAGGTATGTTAGTACTCTAGCTTTGCTATTCTCTTTTTAAATACAAAATAGTATGATTTTGATATTGTTATATAATTTTTTAATTATTAAAAAACTTCTTAGTTTATAGTAATTTAAGAGGTTCTAAAATGCTAAGTATATTTAGGGACGGTGACAGTAAATAAATCGAAAACATAAACCATAAGCCTTGTATGTTGAAGGTAATAATTTTATTGGTTAATTATTATGAGGTTTAGTAAATTATAAGAGTCAATTTCACCACGGGGGTATTTTCACTGGAAAATTACAAAAAGCAAATTACTATAAACTCTTAGGATAACTATTGTCGAAATAAGAATTTAAGTAGTATTACGATTTATCTATAAATTTACATATTATTTTATAATTATTCACAAATTATAAAATAATGACACAAAAATAATTGACATGACTAGATTATATATATATAATTTCAATATAAGTAATATTATGGAATTAAAGGATGCAAATGAGAAGTATAATAATGATGTGCGAGAATAGCTATGATACAACAGAAAAGTCATTTAAGTGGCTATATAAGGGTTTAAGGAAGATGTTATCCAAGGAAAAGTATACAAAATCATTAGTTGATAATGATATTTTTTGTATTCCGAAACTATTGTATGTCGGGAAGTGAAGATAAAATATCGAAATTAGTGGAGGTGTACTATTGCATATGAAATATCCCCTAGGAGCTAGTGAAAAGCTTTCTGGTTATTTAATTTCATAGTTTTTTTGAAAAAAGCTGAGTTCTTAGATAAAACTAATAGGAGGATTTTATGAAAACTGTTGCTTTTGTTCCCATTAAACTGAAAAACGAGCGTTATCCAGGAAAAAACACACAAAAGTTTTATGATGGCAAGCCATTGATAAGCTTTATTCTAGAGTCAGTTCGAAGGATTAGTTGCTTAAGTGAGATATATGTTTATTGTAGTCAAGATGAAATATCAGATTATCTACTACCTGGAATCCGTTATCTTAAAAGACCTGATTTTCTGGACTTACCTACTGCTACTCCGCAAGACATAATCAGTGAGTTCATGAAACAAGTAGATGCAGATATTTATATGGTTTCCCACGCAACATCTCCATTTGTAACTGTTGAGCATTTAGAGGAGTGTATCAAAGCTGTTATGAACGAAGGATATGATTCGGCTTTTACCGGAAAGAAGATTCAAAGCTTGTTATGGACAGATAAACTTGAGCCACTCAATTTTGATCCTAGTAATATTCCTAGGACTCAAGAACTTAAGCCTTTGTATGCTGAAGTATCCGCAGCATATGTTTTTACTCGAGATATCTTTGAAAAAACTAAATGTAGAACTGGTGGAAAAACAAAAATAATTGAGGTCTCGGATATTGAATGTATAGATATAGATTATTACGATAGCTTTTTAATTGCAGATGCAGTTTACCATTATAAAAGATAAAGAGATGATATAAATATGAAGCATGTTAGAATTTTAGATTGTACTCTTCGAGATGGTGCTTATTTAGTTGACAAGTATTTTGGAGAATCAGCAATACAAGGTATTATCAATGGATTAGTAAATTGTCAAATTGACATTGTGGAAATAGGTTTTTTACAAAATGAAGGAGGTGGGACAGGCTATACTGTATTCGCTAATGCGAAAGAAGCAATGAGGTTTATCCCAAAAGAAAGGCTTAATACGGAATTCACAGTATTAGCAGATTATAGTCGGTATTCCACCGAGAATCTCGAACCGAATAATGGCAAGTCCTTTGACTCCATAAGGGTCACTTTCTTTAAAGATGAAAAAGATAAGGTAATGCCTTTCTTGCGTGATATTATCAAAAAAGGCTATAAGCTTTATGTACAACCAGTAGATATTTTAGGGTACTCAGATCGAGAAATTATTGAGCTTGTGCGCATGATTAACAATATGTCAGTATTTTGTTTCTCTATTGTGGATACATATGGATCTATGGATGTTTCTGATTTGCAAAGAGTATATAATTTGATTAATGGTGCCTTAAGAAAAGATATTAATTTAGGGTTTCATTCACACAACAATTTACAGATGTCTTTTGCTCTATCACAAGTATTGGTTAATCTCTCATCTGGAGAGAGAAATGTAATTATTGATACGACCCTTTCAGGTATGGGACGTGGAGCAGGAAATACGCCAACAGAGCTAATGATACAGTATCTGTCCAAGATGGGTCAGGAAAAGCATTATAATTTGGATATGATATTGGATACCATAGATCGTTATATTGAAACGATACGAAAAGATATTTTCTGGGGTTACTCAATTCCATTTTTTATTGCAGGTATTCATGGTGGTCATGTAAATAATGTGAATTACTTATTAAAAAAGAAAAGCGTGTCTTTTAAAGACATTCATCATGTGATAAAACAAATGCCTCAATTGGAGAGAAAAAGATATTATTATGAAAAATTAGAGAAAATCTATCAGCAGTGTATTACTGATAATTCATGATTATATTTTTAGATAAAGATGTGCATTTCCTCAGGCTAACCTTTGAGGAAATTCATTGCTTATTCTTAAAAGAATTATATCGCAAGTGTAAGTTATTTTTAATGAATGGAGGAGAAGAATATGTTTGAAATGGAAAAGTCAAATGAGATTTTTATAGGAGTCTTGAGAAATCTCAGGCAGTGTGACATGACGGATGATGAATTGTTAAATTGCGAAAACTTAAACAATGTTGGCTTTGATTCTGTGGATCTGATGCATCTTGCTGTTGCTTGTGAGGATGCATTTGGGATATCTATTGACGACGAATATCTAACATATGACATATTAAACAGCTGCCAAGAACTTATCAAAGTTGTCAAAATGAAAATCAATAAAAAATAGTTATAAAATACAGCTTTATGGTAGGAGTATGTTATGAATTATGTATATGAATGGATTAAGCGCGAAGCGGAAAGAGATGGGAAGAAAATCGCTGTAAAATGTGAAAATATTTCTTTAACATATGAATTATTACTCAATAAAATTCAAAATTGTGCAGTTTTTTTAGGAGAGCAGGGTGTTGGAAAAAATGAAATAGTCTTACTTTACATGGATAATTCCATAGATGCAATAGTCATGATTTATTCAATTTTGTCTATTGGGGCTGTATACATGCCGATTAATACGGAAATACCATTTAAAAAGGTTTGTAATATCTCAAATTGGGAATCTGTAAAAATGGTATTGCTAGATTCACAGACAGCATGTTACAAGGAACATTTTCCAAAAACCACACATGTAATCAACATCGCAGATACAGAATCGGTAACTAATGTACAGTTTCCGGAGCTTTCAGACAGTGATAGTGCTTGTTGTATTATGACATCAGGATCTACAGGCGAACCCAAAGGCATTATTTTACAATATACGGGGATTCTTAATCATCTAGAGTATACTCGTGCCATACTTGATGTTGAAAGAGGCAGTACTCTATGTTTAAGCTTTAATATCGGGTTTGTTGCATCTATATGGCAAATTCTTCTACCAATCAGCACCGGGTCGATGCTAATACTATACAAACAATCCTTAATTAAAAGTGTTTATCAGTTTTTAAAACGTGTCAATGAAGATAAAGTATTATATGTTTCATTGACTCCATCGTTTTTAAACTTGTATCTTGATATGATTAAATATAACAACTATAAAAAGGTAGAATTTGAAGCATTAAAAGCGATTATTCTTACGGGAGAAGCTTTACAACCAGCTGTTGCTAATAAGTTCTATGAGGAATATAGTTTGCAGTTAATTAATGCATACGGAATGTCTGAATGTTCTAACAGCATTTTGTATTATTTGGTTCCCTGTCACTCAAATCATGAGGTCATATATCTGGGGGCACCCATTAATAATGTAAAGTTTGAGGTTGAAACAGTATGTGAAAATGAATCTGATTCTAAAGCCAGTGGTGAAATGTGTGTTTCAGGAATTTGTTTGGCTAAAGAATGTCTTGAGCTAGGACAACGTAAAAAAAGGGTATTTAACGAAAAGGGTTATTTTAGGACAGGAGATTTAGTTATCAAACATGAGAATGGTATTCAATATATGGGGCGCAACGATAATCTCGTTAAGGTAAATGGAAAGCGTTTTCAATTAGAGGAAGTAGAAAAACAGCTCAATCAATGTCCGGGTATTAAGCGGTCTGCTGTGATACAAATTGAGATGGGTAGTGAAAAAAAAGCACTGATTGGTTTCTTTGAGGCGGATGAAAAAATCTCCATAAAGAGCGTTATGTTGGAGTTGAGAAGAAAACTACCTATATACATGATTCCTGCTAAATTACTGCACGTTGAAAAGGTACCATCTAATGCAAATGGCAAATTGTCTAGGGGTTATTTTAAAAAACATTATTCAGATTTTCTTGGTAGTGAAGAAAGTAGGAATAGGATTTCAGACAGCAGTGTTCATGGGAGAATTGTCAAGATTGTGGAGGATATTGTAGGTATGCCTGTAGCACAAGAGGAAGTTAAGGCGGGCCTAGAGGATTTAGGAATCCGTTCTCTAAATTTTATTGAGATTGTAGTGCTTATACAAGAAGAATTTTCTATTAAGTTTGATGATGACTTCTTTAGTATGGAAAAATTTTCAACTCTAATGGATTTGGAAGAATATGTAGAAACAAAGATTTTTATTGAGAGTGAATAAATCTCAATTAGAGCTCCAATGTTAATAGGAAGATAGGGGGGAAATGATGACAATTGTTATCGGTATGGGCGGTGGATATGACATTGTTGCGGCGTATATGGTTGCCAGATCTTTGGAGAGGCAGTGTAATGAGCATCAAGATATTCAAATTGGGGGTTTTTTAAACCCAAAGTTTAGCCATGTCTATGTTCAGCCTGATGGTTTGGTAAAAGAAGAAGTGGCCGTTAATCACGTCCTGGAAGCTTATAAATATAGATGGACGAAATGTAACAATGAAGCACAAAAAGAATATTTTGTGGATTCATCTTTAGCACAGATGATTTCAAATGATGTGTACAATTTCTCCACTCAGAATCTGCTTGAAGTTGTTGATTTCCTTGATAAAACCTACAATAAAATAATTTTTTGTGATGTTGGTGGCGATGTCTTATTTTCAGGTAGAAGAGATTCTATGGTTAAAACACCGATAATTGATGCATTTTCATTAAAAATCGCTAGCATGCTGAATAAAAAGGATAGTAGCAAAGTGAAGATAATGTTACTTGGCCTTGGATATGATGGAGAACTTCCTTATTCTAACATCAAATCCAACATGGATCTTTTGTATAAAAACCATGCTATATTAGGCAGCTGGAATATTTGCAAAGATGATATTGACGAACTTGAAAAAGTCTACTACAACATTAAGCAAGGCAGGAAAGGGAAGACCATACAACTAATGATAGATGTGTGGAATGGTCAAGTTACAGATCATGAAATATATGAGAAAAGAAGGATTGATGATTTTGCTGAATGGCACAATAAAGGATACTGGGTAGACCCAACATATTTATCCCAAATGAACCCATTGTGCTTGGAGAGAGACTTCACTTCCATGTTGAATGCAGCAAAAAATTTGGGTGTGTGTATGGAGAGATATATATGAAAGAAATGGCTACTCCTATAATAACAATTGATCATAAGTATTCCTTGGAGGACCTTAAGTTTGTTCTTTCGATAGGGATACGTTGTTTCCGTTTGAATCCAGCACGTATTGGTATTGAGAATAGTTTGCAAGTCTATAGCCTGGTTAAGGACATAGAAAAGGATACTTTTTTCTTTTTTGATACTGCCGGAAATAAGCAAAGAATAAAAAAACAATATAATGACAAAGATGATTTTTTCTATGTACGAATATTAAACGGAGAATCGAGAGATGCTTATTTTTTCATCTCGTCTATGCTGTTCAAAGAAACAAGTAAGGGTGACATACTTGTATTACGAGGGAATGAAAAAATAGAGTTGTTAGTAGAGGAAAAGAATGGCACTGTGATTACTGCAAGGTTTATATTACCACAAAGATATGAGGTCAAAGATAGGACTCATGTTTATATAAAAAACAAATATATGCCATGTGAGCATTTAAACCAAATTGATAAGAACATAATAGAAACTTTCAAAGAAAAAGGAACAATTTGTTTATCCTTTGCTGATAGTCCGGCTATTGCTCGGGAAGCACGAGACATGATTGGAAAATCTCAATTGTTTGCAAAAATCGAATCCCCTGTTGGGATGAAGAATGCTTTAGATATCTTGGAACATGTTGATGGTATTGTTGTTGGACGAGATGATCTTACAGCTTTCTATACGCCTTCGGAAATCCATCGTATAACACAACATTTAATAAATCTTTGCTATGAATACAATAAAATTTCAGTTCCTGCATCTAATTATTTTCTTAGTTTGCTGACAGCAGGTACTTTAAATGAAGAGGATAGAGGTAAATTAAGGGATGTTATGTATTGTTCAAACTATATATACATTAATGAAACGGTTATGAACAAGGAGCATGGATTTATTAAGCAAGTAATTAATAATTTTTAAGAGAGTGATAAATTTGGAAAGTTTTATAGAGAATAATATGAAATCAAATAGGGTTTTCGTTCATGATGAGCGCAACTATTTATATAGCGATATGCGAGAGTATATATATTGGTTAAACAAGTTTTTTAATGATAAGGGTATTGAACGTGTCATGATAAGCTTGCCACAAGGTTTTTTAGCCTATTCTGTAATTATTGGGGCTTATATGTCAGGGATAACATTTTGCTGTATTAATCATAAGGATCCTACCCAAAGAAAGCAAATGTACGCTGATGAGTTTCAGCCGCAATTGGTTATTCGTCAAAGATCACAGGATAACTTCTGGAATTGTGATAATCTTTTTGATGATGAAATCTCAAGCCTAAGTGATAGGGTTGATGGGCAAATTTACAGAAATAATAATCCTGTTGCATATGTGATTTACACCTCAGGGTCAACAGGAAAGCCAAAAGGTGTTAAAATAGCAAGACAAGCCTTCTCACATGCTGTACAATGTATAGCTACTCATTTTGGTATTACATCCGATGATATTTGTTCCCAATATCCCAATCTGAATTTCGATATGAGCTTGATAGATATTTTCGTTGCGGCAGTCACTGGTGCTTCACTAGTTCCATTTTCGGGATTTTCAGACAAGCTTTTCCCTTCAAAAAAAATTATTAAACATCAAATAACATTCTGGAATTCCATCCCCGGAGTGATAGATATACTGGATCATCAGGGACACTGGAATAGTTCTGTTATTAAATCTATTAAAAAATTCAAATTTGGAGGGGATGAAATACTTCCTAGACACATGGAAAAGGTTTTTGAAATCCAAAAGGAGGCAAAGGTATTCTTATCCTATGGACCAACAGAAATAACTCTTTTCTGCTGTTGTCTCTCCATAAATGCAGATAACTATAGACAGTTTGCCAGACACAATATGTCACTAGGCTCTCTTCTCCCCGGATGGAATCTGGTATTAGCAGACATGGAAGATGGGATTGGTCAAATTGTAATATATGGTGACATGATTGGATTAGGTTATATAGGAAAGCAGGAAGAAAGTGGCTTTAAGACTATAACCATAGATGGTATAGAGCATCGCGCTTTTTATACTGGTGATTTTGGAAAGTATATCGACGGTAGCCTATATTTTATTAGTCGTAAGGATATGCAGATAAAGATTAACGGCAATCGTGTTGATTTATCCGAGATTAACCGTATTTTGAGAGAAGAATGTTGTCGAGATGTTTGTACAATTTATAATAAGAAGTTCATTTGCGTTTTTTACGTTTCAGAAACTGCCGATACCGGTACAATTCGTACAATTTTACAGAAGCGGCTTCCGGCTTATTTGGTTCCTCATCATATAATTCCTTTAGATGCATTGCCAAAAAACACAAACGGAAAGACTGACCGTAATAAATTGATGGAGGTGTATTGTTCATGAGAATACTTCGATACCGTTTTTGCAACATTTTGTTTGAGTTTAACACTGATATAGATAAAATTGCACAATATATGGACACTTTATTCGGAAAGCATGCGGATGTTTCCATGGATGCCGCAAGCGTTCGTGTCATTATAGACGGACAATGTAATGAAGGATTTATCACTTTGAGTTCGGCATTTCATACAACGAAAAAGGCAATGATCCAAGAACAAAATGAAACATATTATGCCATTTTGAATGTGGAAACTATTAATGCTCCGGATTCATTATACTATCATTTTGCAGCTCCACTATTGAAGTATTCTTTGAAAAAAAGGGGATTTCTGTATTTACATAGTGCTGGTGCAAGAATAAATGGTAAGGGATGCCTATTTTTAGGGCATAGGAATGCAGGAAAATCTACACTATCATTACTGAACCTTCTGCATGGTGGCGATTTTCTGAGTGATGACTTGGTATATATCAGAGAGCAATATGCACATACAATTTATCGGCCAATACATATAGATCCGGATATGGCAAGAAATCTAGGTGTAGGAGATAGAGTTTCTAAAGAAGACAGATATCTTAAAGATGAGGTGGAAGTTAATTATTACCAGGAAGAGTATCATCAGGGCCAAATATTACGGGAGATGAAGGTAGAGCAAATAATTTATCTTCAATTATCCGATTGCGAAGATCTTAGATACCAACACATTTTGAATAGTACAAAAAAAGAAAACATGCTTTTAGAATATATCGGTGAGGAAGTTGCTCACACTTTCATGAATCTTTTAGAGCTTCCCCACTCTACATTAGTTTGGAGCAAATCGGCTACCTATGATTTCTCATTGATAACTAGATTAATAACATAAAGAAAAGTATGACTTAAAAGGGAGGGGATGGCATGCAGTATTGTTATAGTTCCAAATCGAAGGTTATCTCAATGGAAGCTATGTTTTTTGCATATAAACCTACAAAAAAATGTGAGATTTATGAATGGAAACCACATGCTTGTTTTATTGAAAAGAAAAGAGAAAGATGGGACGTCTATTACGATAAAGAAAGTATATACCTGCAGCAAAAGCTATGTTGGGATATATTTGAAAACAACGAACAGAATAACCAATTGTGTGTGAAAATGCAGGATATTATAGAAAATGCAGATAATATTGCAAAAAGATTATCGTGTTACGGTACAAGTTATAACTCAGCACTTGCAGTTGAGTATATAACTACCCTAAGTGATTTGCTTAATTATTATTCTTTTACAAACGAATTCCTTTTTATTCAAATTGAGAATAGGGTTACTGAGGAGTTGAGTGAGTATTTCGACGAAAGATTAGTGAAAGCAATTTTATTTTCAGATACCGATCTTAGCAGCACATATAGTTATCAAGCGAATTATGAACTGGATAACTTGCGGGAAAAGTGGTTTGAAGATGGAATATTACAGGAGGAAGATATTTACGTTTTTGTTCAAAAGTATGCTTTTTTATTAAATCAACAACATGGCAGTGATCTTGAAAGTTATGTATATGATATTATAACTAAATCCAATAAAAAAGATGGCTATATACCCAAATACAGTAAAACCTGCATCCCTGAATTTCAGTTTTTAAATAATCCTGAATTAAAGTTTAAAGTCGAAAGTATCCAAAAAATGCGATTGTTAAGACTTAAGATGCGAGAAGCTATGATGCGGATGAATTATCACTTCACGATAATATTGAAGGCTGCTCTAGAGGTGAAATATAGTAATTTCTTATCAGAATTTGAACTTAATAAACTTGTAGAGGTGCTACCTGTTGAAACCTTGTGTGATTTGGACCATTTGGATATTGAGAAGTTACTTGAAAACCAGGTTAATTCAATGATGTGCCTAAGTGGAAGGATATATAAAATAAGCCGGTCTGAGAATGGCAGTGTACAGGATGTCTTTTACCAACGAAAGGAGCTTGGAAAAGCACAAGGAAATGTTGTATATGGTACCGGAACGATAAGGGGTAAGATTGTTACATGTTATTTTGATAACAGAAGTATGGTGGAAGAGAATTTAATTTATGTCACAAAGTCATTACATCCTAAAGATCTCTTGATACCAAACAAATTTAAAGCTGTGTTGGTGGATGAAGGAGGCATATTATCACATGCCAGTATAATTGCTAGGGAAATGAAAATTCCATGTATTACGAACACAGGATTCTTAAGTTTGGAATTAAATGAAGGCGATTATGTTGAAATAGATTTTTCCACTGGTTCTGTAAGGAGAATGGATGAAATGGAGCAGAGTTCTTCTGTTATGAATGAAATGTTGGTCAAAATGAGTGAAGACGTTAAGGACAAAGAGTTATATGGAAATAAGTGTA
The DNA here is from genome assembly GCF_016595795.1 of Clostridium yunnanense. GTDB lineage: Bacteria > Bacillota > Clostridia > Clostridiales > Clostridiaceae > Clostridium_AR > Clostridium_AR yunnanense. The sequence continues at coordinate 96,995 of NZ_JAENHN010000037.1, read as the reverse complement.
TTAATCTTTGTTCATACATGAAGGATTTCTGTATTGCAGATGGATTTGTTTTAAATTGGAGGTATGTACAATACTTATATAACCAATGGAAAAAATATGGTCAAGTATCTATACATCCAGCAGATCAGGATATTTTAAATTCTTTGTCCCCAATGATTCTACGTAGTTCCAGCAGCTATGAAGATAATGATCGTTTCACGGGAGCCGGACTATTAGAGAGTATAAAAGATATCAGTGGAATTGATGATTTCATGGAAGCACTGGCTAATGTTTATGAATCATCGAAAACCAAAGCTCTTGAAAATTATAATAAAATAATGACTGGAATAAAAGCAGGCAATGTATCCATTCTTATACAGAAGTATATACATTTTAAAATTTTAGGTACAATTTTACTTGAGAAAGATCGTGTGTTGCTTGAATATCAGGATGATACCCAAACAACAAATGCACAACCTAATATTTTAACCCTGTTTTATAAGAATATTGATGACTTGAATTTACACGCAGAGGGAGAACAAGTACTAACAATTTTGATACCAGAAATAGTCAAGCTTCTCGAAAGAGATATTGATGTATTAGTGGAATTTGGTATTTATGATGAGAAAATGTATTTATTACAAGTAAGAAAGATGGGAGCGATTTAAATGTTTACTATTGACGAGAAATACCGCCAGGAATTTGAGGGAAAGATAAACCAAGTTTTTTGTTACATTACATCAAATTGTGATGCAACATGCATTCAATGTTTGTACAAGCCAATGAAAGAATATTCACTTGTGAATCAATACATTGAAAAAGAGCAAATGATAAAACTGCTTAAGGCATATCGTGAGTTGGGTGCTATCAAGGTTACATTCCTTGGAGGTGAGCCTACTCTTCATAAAGACATTACAGAGTTAATTAAAGTCAGTAAGGAGCTTGGGTACAAGTATGTACGAATTGACACCAATGCGCTTTTTAAAAAAGAATTGCTTGAGGATCCAAACTTTAAACTGTTGGACGAAATAACATTCAGTCTAGATGATTATTCGCCGGAAATCAATGACGCAATCCGTGGTGTTAACTATTTTGAACGCTGCGTTAGTAATATCAAATATGCAGTAAGTCTTGGATATAATGCGCATATGACTAGCTGCATTCATAACAAACTAACCCTTCGGGATAATGACGGCCGTCTTCGAATTGATAAGATGATAGAATTTGCAGAATCTCTTGGAGTGAAGACCATTAATTTTCATACTATGTTTAAGGCACACATTCCGAGAGATACTTGGACAAGCGATATTCATACAAGTGCAGAAGAGTATTTGAATTTGATTCAGGATTACATTACAGATAATAAGGAACATTCAAAACATAAAATAAAGATTAGGTTTCCTCAAGCGTTTATTAGCAAAGCGGAGTTTGAATCCAATAAGGACTATTATGGATATTGTCCTGTTAAGCTAAAGGACAGAGCCCTTATTTTCCCAGATGGTACAATCAGAATTTGTTCACTGATGATAGGTAGTGCATATTATGTGGCATATCATGATAAGGATGGGATTCATTATAACAACTCACCTACAAATGAAACGTTAAGTCATGATATGTGTAACCCAACACCTTGCACACATCAAAATAAGCGAAATGCATATGCCCCTTTCCAACCGGTTTGTATTTCTTTGAAACCAAATCAGAGTGATATTATTTGGCTTGAGAAATTAAATTGGGAAAGTAAAAGACTTTAGACATAAAGGGAGTAATAAGATGAAAGAAGAGAAGTTACAGCGGTTGCTTAAATATGTGCAGAAAAACAACCCATATTATAAAGATATTTTAGCCGGCCTGCAGCTTGACACGCAGGCTGAAGTGCTGGAAGCCTATGAAAAGATTCCGCCTATGAATAAAGAAATCCTGGTGGAAAACTATAATGGGTTAATATCAAGTGAAGTGAAACTAGAGGATCTGATTTGGGAACATACATCAGGCACATCCGGTGTACCGTTAAAAATGGGGAAAACTCAAGAAGAACGTTCACGTTTCGCATTTAAGCTTATGAAATGGAGAAAAAAACACTTTGGGGTGGAAATGGGAGATAACTATGGATACTTTACCACAATAACCGAGGGGTTGAAATACTATGAAGACCGAAATATATTGTTTATGTCGGAGATAAATCTGGATGACGCTTCTTTCGATCTTTATTATGAGTTAATGGTATCTAAAAGTATTCGATGGATATTCAGCACACCAGCAGTTACTTATATTCTCATGAACTATATGAAACGATATAACAAAGCTCCTATAGAATCATTAAGGTATATTGAACTTACAGGTGAACAAATATTACCGGATGAAAAAGAAGCTTTTTCAAAGTTTTTTGGATGTCCTGTAGCAGAGCAGTATGGTATACGCGAGATGTGGGCTATTGCAAAGGAATGTAAGCATAAAAAGCTTCATATATTGGAGGATGATGTTCTACTGCATTATGGTAAAGGACAGAAAACTTATGTTACAGCATTGGATCAGTATGCGATGCCGATTATTAAATATGAGGTAGACGACGAACTTGAAGCAGGGGAGACATGTGATTGCGGTTGTAATTATACTACTCTGAAGATTTTGAAAAGCAGAGCGTTGGTATTTTTGCATATAGGTAAAGAAATTATTATATCTCCTATATTATTGAGAATCTGCATTACACGATTAATATACGAGCATAATTTCAATATTGAGCAGTTTCGTTTTGAACAGCACAATTATGACGATGTACTGTGTATCATGAAATGCAGCAATAATCAGCATTCTGCTCAACAGATTTCAGATAAACTGACCCAGCTTGTTAATGAGTTATATCCATTACCGGATGGCTTCAAAATTAATGTAAAAGAAGTAGATTCATTGGTTAACTTTATGAAAAGAGGTAAGTTAGGATATTTCGTATCATATATTAGGTAGCTTAATATTTTACGGAGGAATTTAGTATTGTTTAACGAGTTGTTTTATAAAAAAGTGATACAAAAGGAAATCGATGTGTTGGTACAGGAGTATCATCCATATGCCATATATCTGTCGGGAAGTTTCACCACTAAGGATATGTGGATGCTTGGCATCAGTGATATTGATGTTAAAGTATTTACAAACGCTAGGACAAACTCCGGCATAATTGATTTGACAGCGGAGGCATATAATTTTTTTTCCTGTGAACCTTCAGCGCAAGATAAGGTTATTCTATCTTATCGGGTTTGTGATATTACTGATTTTGAAAATGAATTTGCCTGGAAACAATTCATGGATAAAAAACAAGTTAAGGAAGCAGGGATAATCACAGACCAAATATTTCTCGGAGGATCACGGGAATTAATCTATGGTAATGAAATTAATATACCCAGAATACAAACCTCTGATTTTCGTAAATACATTAATGACATAACCGCTTATCTAAAACCAAGAGATAGCTATGAATTATTCGATAATGTAAAAAATATTTTGTATGCTGTTAAAATTTACAATTATTTATGGATAGGCAAATACGAATATAGTAATAGCAAGCTTTTTGAGGAGATTAAAGATAAAGATACAGTTTCGGCGAAAATACTTGAGGATGTAACTAAAATTGTAAATGCAATGAATCATGATGAAAATAAAATTAAATCTGTTAAAGGTGATTATTTTCTTATAGCAAGAAAAACGTACAGAGATAAAATAAAACTATTTGAGCATTTGGCAAAGCTAGACAAAGAATATTGCAAATCAACTGGATCGGTTGGAATATCGCAAGATTTTTTATCTTATCAAGCTTTTGTGGATGATCAAACTTTGTTGTAGATTGGTAAGCTGTACTATTTAATATTCAAGAAAGTTGGTGTGATTATGAAATCATCGATATTTATCACTGGCCGTTTAAAAAAGTTTCCGCTTTTCTATGCCTTAGAGCAGTGTTATAGATATGCTGCCGGTGCAACCATAGCCAATACCATCCTAAGTTTTTTAGATGGTATTATACCTCCATTGATGGTTTATAGCATATCGTCATTTATTAATGCGGCTATTACTATGGTATCACCAAATCCTCAGTACAGCACAATAATTTTTTTTACAATTATTATTATAATGTACTATATTTATAACAATTTTAGTGAGATTATCAACCGATATACAATAGCAAGCATAAATAATAGCTTGACTACTAAATATAAACCAGAAATGGTTGAAAAAATTGCAACTTACCAATATGAATGGATAGAAGATCAAAAGATTCAAGACCTCACACAAATGGTTGTTGATAATATGGAAAATAATTTTACAACTATATTAAATGAAATTAATACTGTATTGAATCTATCAATACAAATAATAGGGATTTTGGTAATTTTATTTTTACAGAAATGGTGGCTGGTTCCGATATTTTTTATTGTTATTTGTCCACTTTTAATAGTCTCCTTTAAGGGTGGGGCAAGAATATATGAAATAGATAAAGAATCTACCCTTCTTACTCGTGTTATTGGATATCTGTCAGATGTATTGACTAACAGGCAGTCCAGTTCAGAAAGAATATTGTTTGGCTTCTCACCAGAAGTTGACAAAAAATTTAAGGAAATGCACCTAAAAAGAAGCAATATCACCACCAAAGTAATTGCAATGTGGGAGGGAAAAGCAAAGATCTGTATTTTTATCATGAATATATTTGCGATAATTTGCATGTTAGTGCTAATTGGTAATGTTGGAAGCGGTGCTATGAGCAGCGGGTTGTATATCTCTATCATAGGCTCAATCATAATATTGGTACGTTCAAACGCTATGACTTTGACTAGAATTTCTATAAATATGGCAGGGCATCAGGCATTTATGAGTGACTTTAGAACATTTTTATTGCTGGACGGTGAAAAAAGCATGTTATCCTTTAAAAAAATGCCTGTGGACTTTCAATATATTGAGATAAAAAACTTGTCATTTAAGTTTTCACATTCAGAAAAATATATTCTGAATGGTGTAAATATGCGTTTTGATAAAGGGAAATCCTATGCATTAATTGGTTTGAACGGAGCAGGTAAAACCACTCTGACAAGAATATTGACTGGTCTATACAATGATTATGAAGGAGAAATATTAATAGATGGAAGGAATATTAGAGAATATGATAAAGATTATCTGAGGAATTTGTTCTCTATAGTATATCAGGATTTTGGAAAGTATTCCTTTTCACTTAGAGAAAATATTACATTTGGCAGATTAGAAGGTAATTTGGAAGAAGTTATTCATTTGGCAGGTTTGGAGCAAATGGTGAAACGTTTGCCTAATGGATTGGATACCCAGTTAGGTAAACTTGAGGATGACGGAATTGATATATCAGGAGGAGAATGGCAGAAGATTGCAATAGCTAGAGCATTATATATGGGATGTCCATTCATTGTTCTCGACGAACCTACCGCCAGTTTAAGTCCTATGATGGAAAATATGATTTATACTAAATTTGCAGAAATTTCAAAAGAAAGTACTGTTTTGCTCATCAGTCATCGCTTAGGTTCAACAAAAATATCTGATATATTGTATGTTCTTGATCAGGGAAAAGTTGTTGAAGAAGGGTCACATCAACACCTAATGGCAATGAACGGTTTGTATGCAAAAATGTTTAACAGTCAAAAGGAGTGGTATGATGATGCGGCATTTGAAATCATTTTTTAGGAAATTAAAGTGGACATTTCAATATTCCTGGCATGCCAGCAGATTTACATTTATTTGCCTAATGACTAGTTCTATCTTAATGTGTATCATACAATTTGTCGAAATTATAATGATGCAGAGATTTTTTGATGGAGTAACTGCATTTGCTCATGGTACAAGCAACTATGATAAAATCATGCGGTTAATTATACAGATTGGTTTGATATTTTTGATAATACCAATCATAGAGCTTTTTGAGTATTTATCTCAAGGTTATTTTTATCGCAGAGGAAATGGCTATATGACCTCTCAGTTTCATTTAAAGGTTGGGGAAAAATCACTGATAGAGTTTGATAAATCAGAGACTTACGATTTGATGGAAAAAGCAAAAATTGGTACACAAAATCTTCCCACTGCAAGTCGAACTACTATACAATGTTTGCTGTATTTTTTTCCGTTTTTTATATTGATATCTTTGTATCTATTTTCGGTTGCTCCATTACTGGTTGCCATTCTCATATTGCTCTATACCACTACCTTGCTTACGGAAAAGTATAAATCATCAATGTATTACAATTTTGAAAATACTACTATTTCTTTAAAACGCAGGGTTGATGGCTTTCTAAATAGTATCGTTTCTAAGGAGTTTTTTAAGGAAACACGTACCTCAGCTGCTTTGTCTTATTTATATAGTCTATACAAAAAGCACTTGAATGAATATGGTAGCGAAAAAATGAATGTTGAAAAGAAGATTTTAAAACGAGAAGGAATTATGCGTTTGATTAATGCAGCTGGTTATGTTGGAATTATTGCATTGATGCTGTTTTATCTTATCAATGGATCCATATCGGTTGGTATATTTGCAACAGTTTATTATTCTATCGATAAAATAAACCGATGTTTGAAAAACATGTTTCAGCAAATAGGTGAAACAATGAAAAATATTGCAACTACAAATTTCCTGTTTGATTACCTTAGTGACGATAAAGAACAAAAAAGTCTACTTTCAAGCCTTAAAAGCACGGATATTCATTTGGAAAATGTTTCTTTCGGCTATACAAACTCGGAAAAGAATGTTCTAGAAAATATAAACCTAACCATACATCAAGGGGAAACACTAGCTATTGTCGGTGAAAATGGTGCAGGTAAATCAACTTTAATCAAGTTGATTACCGGACTTTATCAGCCAAAGACTGGGGCAGTCTTATATGGAGAGCATCCAACGTCGGATTTTTCTACTGATGCTTCGCAAAAGCCAATTTCGGGAATATTTCAGGATTTCATTAAATACAAAATGACACTCAAAGAAAATATTAAGGTCAGTGATATGGCATCTGATCAACCTCTTGAAGAGGTCATTGAGGTGGCTAATGTTAATATGGATAAGTTCTCAGAAGGCCTGGAGACACTTTTGTCGCGTGAGTTTGGTGGAATAGACATTTCCGGCGGAGAATGGCAGCGGGTAGCTATTGCAAGGGGACTCTATCGCCCATGCGACCTGATTATTCTGGATGAACCAACCGCTGCAATTGATCCTTTGGAAGAAACAAGAATATTCCGTTTATTTGAAAAGGCTACCGTCGGAAAGACTACAATACTGGTTACCCACAGACTGGGTTCGGTAAAAATTGCTGATAAGATCGTGGTGCTTGACAATGGCAGAATTGCTGAATACGGAACACATGAGCAGTTGTTAAAGCAAAAAGGCATTTACTACACCATGTACAGCGAACAATCCAAGTGGTATGCCAGATGAGTAAAATAATGGAAAGGATTGAATGAATATGTGTAGCAATCTTGTTACAGTAGAGCCATATAACCAAGTACTTTACAATAACTGTTTGTATAACACACTGTTGTCAGCATGTCAATATTTTGGATTTAGTGATGAATTTATTTTGACTAATGATTTTTTTTCTTACAAGCTAAATAAAAAAGAAAATCGTTTTTTTGTTGATAGAGATGTAATAAAAATACAGGAAGATATTCCATTACTGCGTGATATGGGGATTGAATGTCACATACCTTCTGATCAGAGTAACCCTGTTAAGTATATAAGAGATAGTTTGTCTAACGGCAGGCTTGTCATGATTTGCATAGACCAATATGTTTTTGAAAAGTCTCCTTTTTATGCCAGTGTACATAGTATGTATCATATGTTGCTATATGCACACCATGACAATGTATTTAATGCATTGTCACTAATGGACGGACAGTGTATACAAACAACAATCTCAGAACAAGAAGTATATATTGGGATGCAAGACAAGAAAAGGTATTTTTCAAACCATATTCCTGATTTTGATTTAATGTCGCTTTACTGCGATGATCATAAAATAAGAAAAAATGATTATATGGTAAAATTTAAAAAAAATTTCAGAGAGTGTAGCACTGAGCTGATAAATCGAGCAGAAATATTAAGTGAGGCAGCTAAGTATTACTCTGCATTTGATTTTAATTCTTTGAAGGATGTTTCACTAGAAGATTACCCACATTCTTTAACCCACATGATTGTGGCAAAAAAAGTTCAAATTTATCAGAATCAGATGATGTTTGGTAACAACGATTTGATTATGGAAAATTTAACTCAGGCATTAAATAATATGCGGATTCTATTAGCCGCATTTACAAAAGTTCAGTTATTCTTTCGCATTAACCGTGATGTGAATCAAGCAGCAGATATTATCATTACTCGCCTGAACAACCTATGTAAAATAGAAAAGGAATATATTCATTTGTTAGACAAGGTATGTTCTGGCATTAATTAATAAATATAAGCAGTGTTCTTTATAAGGGGGTACAATGAACAGATATTCAGTTTCTAACTTTACTTGTAGGGATATTACCATTGCCTCTATACTAGGAGAAATAAAGGCTGAAAATTATTTTATATATCTATTCCTTACTTCGTTATTCATAAACTGGAGAGAAAATATACCTCTTGTTCAAGATGAAGTTCTGCGATTAATGGGATATTCGCTTAGCAGCTACAACAGCATAGAATTGTGTAAAAAATCATTTATGGACCGAAATATAGAGGGGCATACATTTCTCATGGAGCTTTCTGAGGAAGCCGTTGAAGCTTTACTTGGAAGCGATAATAAATATGATCAGAATAATTTTACCGTTACTATAGAAAATTACAATACTATATCTGGAAGGTTTGCGATTAAATATCCTAATCTGTTTCTAGAGGATATCAAATCAGATTCTTTTATATCTTCTGAAATAACTGAAAAAAGACTGGTTGAGTTAATTCGTATAACAGAAAAGTTACAGCAGCACGAGGTATGTTTTATGTTCTTAAAACCATCAATTGGGGTTCATCAGGAACTGTCATGGAAATATGTTTTATCTATAGTTAAAAATACAATAAGTCCTGAAAATAACATGTTTTTTGATATAATTAACCGATACCGGAATAATCTTGCTTTTTTTAGCATGAGAATTTTAACAATACGGCGTTGTTATTATGGTTCAATGTTTGTCTTTATGGACTACATTAGTGAATTATTAGTGAATTATGATGAATTAAGGGCTGAATGGAAACAGTGCTTACAGCAGATAATTCGAGAAAGAGATAATATGATAAATATCGTTTATATTGATGCATTGCGCAACAGAATTAATCTTGCAAAATATAGAGAAGTTCTGATGAAAGAGGATGAGGCTATCATCAAGCTTCTAGACTGTTTATATTCTAAGCTTCATATTAAAGATTTTAGTAAACATGCCTAAGTAAAAGGTCGTGTTGGCTGTATGACTACAGGAGAGTAATAAATGGCAATAAACAAAGATCGATATTATCTTTTAACTACTAACCTAAAACAAAATCAACTTAGCCATTTACCTGATATTTTACTGGGAGATTGGTGTTCAAAGGATATTGACTATGATTCGGACATTTCTATATGGCGAGATCGTGAGTATTATAGTAAATTTAGTGATCAGGTAAACTATTTGTATGAAATGTTCCTTGATGCATTAGCGAGGTACCTAAACAATTATCATGGTGAGCAATACGATACACAGTATTGGAGGATCATTACCGGTCCATGGCTATATAGGTTTATATGCGCATTCGTAGATAGATACCTTCATATCAAGAATGTATCAGAGCGCTATCAAGGTATGGTTACACATAAATTAAATTACAGTGATTATCGAACACCATTTGATACAAGGACTTTTCGAATTTTAATACAAAGTCATCTTTATAACTTACAATTAATATCAGATATTATTCCATTTTTCAATATCAGAACGGAGATAATGGCTTTCCAAGGCAGAACCACTGATTTATACTACCGTACTTTAATAAGGAATCAAAAAACAAATGAAACAAAGGGGTTATACTTTTATACCGGTGCAAAAGGTGAGGAAATCTATATTCGTGGCAGTTTAATTTCACAAATCGATATGGTCGCTAGCCAATACAGGTTTATTGATTATGATACAACGTATCCCAGCAAGTTATTCTCTCCTTCGTCCCAGTATGATAAGTATGTTGAGCAAAAAGGAATGGTTGCACAGTTGGAAGGAATAGAGTCTGACGATCCAATGATGCATATTTTATCATTGCTGCTGCCGAAATATATCCCTCTATTGTATACACAATATTACCAAGAATTTTTAGCTCAGATACAGTGTTATAAGGCTGATTGTATAGTAAATGATTTTTGGCATGAGGATGAAACAATCAAGTTTATAGCAGCACAGATTAAAGCAAGAAAAGGAAAGATCATAGCTGTCAATCCGGGCGGTATGATGGGGGGACTTGCATCAGAGTTTGTTCAAGTGCATGAACGAACTATTGCTGATGAATATTTGAATCAGGGCCCATACAAAGGCTGCGAAGTCAATAATATACTACCAATTAAGAAGCGGCAAAATATACGAAAATCTGGAGAACGTATTCTTTACATATCAGCCGGATTCCATCAGCCATATGTGGCAGATTGGCATTCGATCCCATGTGGAAATACACAAATTCACAAGTATTATTCAGACCAAATGCAGTGTATTCTTAATTTATCACCTGAGATAAGAAGCTTATTGCAATACCGTCCACATCCGAGAAGAGAGAATTCCGTTTATACCTCACTTATTACGAGTTCAGGTATAAAAAAGTGTCAGTGCAAGAGCCTTTGGGAATCAATTTCCAAATCAAAGCTAATAATAATTGACCATGTTACAAGCTCTTTTATTGATGTATTAATTTCCGAACGTCCTTTTGTTCTATTTTGGAATGAGCAATATTGGAATCTAACAAAAGAAGCAGAAGAATTTTTGAGACAGCTTGAGAAGGTAGGGGTATTTTATAACACTCCTTCGGAAGCAGCAAATTGCATTAATTCCATAATAAACAATCTTGATAAGTGGTGGAATGATGTCAAGAAAAGAGAGCTACTATCGGCAATACGAAAAATAGTTGTTCGTGAAAGTAGAGCACCACAAAGACTGATAATTAGAAATATAAATATTCTAGTGAATAAACTTAAATGATGCTTTTGAACGTAACTTACATGAAGGAGTGAGATTATTATAAATACAAATTGCAAAGTTATAATTTGCTCTATAGACCCACCAAGGTTTCCTCAGGAAGAATTGGGGATTCAATCTATTTCAGCCCAGCTAAATGCCAAAGGGATTAGTACAAGCGTATATTACTACCGAGCGTATGATGTAGAAGAACTGGAACCAGATGAAAATGTTAAAATTATTGGTTTTAGCACCTTTTCAACCAATTACGAGTTTATCAATGAAGTCATTCGTCACTTAAAGCAGCGAAGAAAAGATATTATTGCGGTTGTTGGTGGACATTTTGTATCGAATAATCTGGATATTTTCACGCTAATGCCAGAAATTGATTACGTTGTAAACGGTGAAGGTGAGGTTACTTCAGTCGATTTATATTCAAGGTTACTAGGATATACGCAAGTAGATCTTTCCTTAATAGAAGGCATTGCCTATCGGTCCGGAGAAAAAATTGTTTGGAATGTTAACAGAAAGAGTATATGTGATTTAGATAATCTAAAATGGCCGGACAGAACACTGTTGAAAGGCGGAGAATGCCAAGAAGCTATGATTGAATCGGCCAGAGGATGTACGGGTTCCTGTTCATTTTGTTCCGCAAGAAGAACCAAATGGCGTGCAAAGAGTGTAAAAAATGTTGCAGATGAGATGGAGCATATTATTAAAAAATATAACGTGGATACTTTTAGTTTTACGGACTCCAGCTTTGATAATCCATATTTGAACGTATCACGAATTAAGGAGTTCTGCCAAGAGGTAATTTCAAGAAAATTAAATTCCAAGTTTATGATATATCTCAAAACACAGGTATATAAAATTGATGATGATCAAATGTGGGATATGCTAATACGCTCAGGCCTGAGTACAGTGCTAGTAGGTACAGAAACATTTAATGAGCAGGATATAGCCATATATAGAAAAAGTGCTACGGTTCAGGAAAATATATTATGTATAAAGAAACTGCTTGATATGGATTTTCAGTTGATTCTTGGATTTATAAACTTTCATCCTTATTCAACATATATCTCGTTGAAAGAAAACAATGATACATTACATTCCCTTAATTTATCTCATAAACTATACCAATTGAATTTCCTTCAAATGTATCCCAAAACTGAAATTTATAATAAAGCTGTTAAAGATGGTCTGTATATAGATAAAGGAAATAATATAGATGAATATACCTTTGCAGATCCTATTGTGGACAAATTAGCTAAGTATTTGCAAAGAGATGTGATTCAGAATAAATATATTAAGCCGGTGATGGCAGCCATTAAGGATATTGGGCGTTTGGAGAAGTTTCTGTATATTATGAAAAGAGATGCAACTTTTAGAGGTGATGAAATTATGCTCAATATTATTAATAAGGCAATAGATGATAAAAAAAATATGTGTTTGAAGCTTGATCCGCTTATTTATACTTTCATAGACTCTTGTATTGAGCTTTTCTTTAATAAGGCAGATCAGTCTCAGATACAGAAGAATACTGAAAATTTTATTAATCAATGCTACGAAAGCAATGTGATTAAAAATATTGAGAAATTTCGCTTATCTTTAGTGAAGACATGTTTGAATCATGATAAGCACACTACATCTAAATTTCTGAAGATTCGGCAGTTATAGAAATAAAAGCAGAGGTGAAATTACATGGTAAATGTATCACTTGTACATTTTGATACTCCAACAAATGCTGAAAGGCTTTATCTGTCGTATTGCATTTCCGCCTTTAATTGCATGGATGCGAATGTAAAAGTATGGCAAATAACTGAGGGAAATTGTTTTGAAACCACATCCGCCATTAAGGCGAGTATTCCGGAATTGATAATATGCTTTATCAATATAACCACTGGTCACCTGTTAGGCGAATTCGGAAGGTGTTTAAGCGATGATTACAGGGCTCATGTGACGGCGTGTTTTAAAATACCAACATTGTATTACAATGAGATGTTAGAAGAATATAGTTTTCTAGATTCTGTAATTATTGGAGAGTTTGACGAGACAGTCCGTGAATTAGGGAGGGTTATTGCTGAAAAAGGGCATCTTCACTCTTGTAGAGGTATAGCTTATCGCGATGGCTCATTATATAAGCTTACAGAAAAAAGAAGAACTTTGGACAATATCGATGAATTGCCATTTCCGGATCGAAGCAGGCTTTATCAAGAACATCTTCTGTTTCATGTATTGGGCTCACGAGGTTGTGAAGGTCATTGTACTTTTTGTGACGAAAATGTACTGTATTCGAATAAAGTGAGATACAGAAGCATTACAAACATAATGGATGAAATAGACAATTTGGTGTACAAACACAATTGCAAATTTGTTGCTTTTTCGGATCCGTCATTTTGCAACAGTGAAAATCGATTTCAACGGTTAGAGGAATTATATATACAGCTTAGTAAAAGAGATTACTGGATACAATTTTACATGAACCTTCGTGCAGAGGTAATTGATGATGCATTGGTTCCATATATTAAAAAACTTACTGAAGTTGGACTTGGAAAAATATTTGTTGGTATAGAAAGTTTTAACGATGCAGATTTGAAGCTTTATGGAAAATTGGCAGACATGAAAAAAAATATTAATACCATAAGTATATTAAACAAAATTCCGTCTCTCGAGCTGGAGTGTGGTAATATATGGTTTCAACCATATACATCTGTTGAAGGTTTGCTGAATAATGTGATAAATACACAAAAAATGGAAGTACCTATTCATCTACATCAAATGATTAACAAGGTTAGAATTTACTCCTGCACCACATTAACCAAGAAAATTATGAAGGATGGGCTTTTAGATGCAGACTGTAATCAATCATCAAAGAGGTTTTCTTTCAAATATAATTACAAGTTTAAATCTAATGAAGTAGCCACTATATACAATTGCCTTTTGGAGTGCATGAGGATATATCCTTTCGCTTATTCGGAGTGGGAACCATTCATTGTACAAAGGTATACTCATTTTTTTGGTACAGACGCTCTTGCAAATAGAATTAATGAAGCCTATGATAACTGGGTTACTGCGGCATCTAATTACTGTCTTTCTCTTTTGGAGGAGTTATTAACATTTGGACTAAGCTCCAAAATTGACCCTTATGAACTAGCCCTAAGGAGAACACAAGAATTCATTGATCAATCGGGAGAATTATATAATATCATGAAGCGAAGTATTACGCGGGCAACAATTCAACTCAGCAAATACAATGAAATGATATATAAGTAATAAAGGTGTATTTCCTTCGTAGTTGAAGGATTGTTATCGTGAATATGCTTAAGTATTATTATTAAATAAAAATACTAAGCTATAAAACTAATGTATGTTGTTGTTTGGAGGGGAAATATGATTGAAAATTATGAAGATTTAAGACAGTTAACACATGTACTGGGACAGGAGAAAGTTGAACAATTAGATGCTGTTACCCAAAAGTATCCTATCAAGATTAGCAAACACTATTTATCTCTCATTAACTTAAATGATCCGCAGGATCCATTGTTCAAACTTTGTATTCCATCCCTTGATGAACTGGCTGACGATGGCTTAGTTGACACTAGTAATGAGACTATTAATACTGTTTTAAGGGGAGTACAGCATAAATACCCACAGACTGTATTGCTGCTAGCTACGAATCAATGTGCGGTATACTGCCGGCATTGCTTTCGAAAGAGAATGGTTGGAGTTACTACGCGAGAAACTGAGCCTAATATGGAAGAAACTGTGGATTATATAAGGAAGAATAAACAGATCACTAATGTGTTGATTTCTGGCGGGGATGCGCTCCTTATGTCAACGAAGAAGATTGAAGAGTATCTAGATAATTTGTGTAGTATAGATCATCTAAATTACATTAGATTTGGGACACGGCTGCTGGTTGCAATGCCTGAAAGGATTATTAATGATAAAAGACTTATTTCTGCTTTTAGGAAATATAGTGCTAAAAAGCAGATTTATATTGTCAGCCAGGCAAATCATCCCAGAGAAATTACCGATTCAACAAAGAAGGCCGCTAAGATTCTCAGTGAAAGTGGAGTTCTGTTAAGAAACCAATCCGTATTGCTAAATGGAGTAAATGATAATGAAGAAACTCTCTGTGAACTAATGGAAACCCTGTCGACTATAGGAATCGAGCCATATTATTTATTTCAATGCCGACCAGTTAAAGGGGCAAAGAATATTTTTCAGGTACCAATCCTGAAGGGGGCTCAATTAGTTGATAATGCACGGAAAAAGTTAGATGGTATATCTAAATCCTTTAGGTATATTCTATCACATGCAACCGGTAAAATCGAAATAGTTGGTACATTAGAAGAGGATAAGGTAGTGTTTAAATATCATCACGGAAGTGGTATTGATAACAGTAAACTAATGTTTATCAGGAAGCTTTCCCATGATCAAAGCTGGTTGCAGGACTTATAATATTAATGGATATAAAATTGATGAGTCATTGTAAGAATAAGTGCAACCATATATGTAAATATTCGAGAAAAAGGAGCAATCCATGAAAAATGGCTATATTATGTTTGATTTGGATGGTACTTTGACAGACTCTAAAGCTGGAATTCTTAATGGAATAAAGTTTGCTATATCGCAATATGAAATATATACCATAGAGACAGAGAAACTTATCTCTTGCATAGGGTCTCCACTCCGCAGTATTTTTAACAACTTCTTTCATTTAGACGATAAGGCGACAGAAAAAGCGATTGACAGGTTCCATCAATATTATTCTGAAATCGGACTTTACGAAAATACTATTTATGATGGCGTAAATAATCTGCTTGAGCGAATATGTGTGAATAATAGACTAATTGTAGCAACAGGAAAGTCGGTTTATTACGCTGAGGCTATATTAAAACATTTTGGCTTATATCAATATTTTGATTGTATTTCAGGAAGCCAATCCCAAAAAGGTATAACTAGTAAAAGTCAAATAATTAATGATGCAATCACTAGAGTTCACGGCATAAATACCAGCAATTCCATTATGGTTGGCGACAGAAAGCATGACATATACGCCGCAAGGGAGATTGGTATTAAAAGTATAGGGGTATTGTATGGTTACGGCTCCTATAAGGAACTGTCTAATGTAGGTGCAGATTACCTGGTTGCAAAGGTTGATGATTTGTTTACAATTCTTACCGAATAAGGTGAAAACGCTTCTTACATTCTTTAGCAATGAGTTTTCAAATAAAGTATGAAAGGTATGTATGATTTATTTTTATATCATACAATAGTAAAAATGGAGAATAAAAAAAAAGAAATTAAAAAAACTGATATTTCTAATATAAAAGATCAAGTTATTAAAATTATCCTCTCAACCATTGGTGAAAGAACGAATAAAGATATCTCAGTATCCGATAGTATTTCTGATCTTAAGGTTGATTCCATTGTATTTATTAAAATTGTGGTTGCTATAGAGGATGCCTTTGGTTTTGAGTTTGAAGATAACAAGCTCTCGATTTCCGTTTTTCCAACAATACAGTCTATTATTGACTATGTAGAATCCAGATAAATGTGACTATATTTTAATATTGCGTATGGTTAAATTGAGGAGGATGACATGAATACAACATGGTCCGATTTTATACAAACAACTGAATCACTTTATGTTTCTCGCAGTCTCCGCTTTAGGTTAGATAATAAAGAGGTTTGGTTACCGTTAATGAAGGTCTCTGAAAATATGAATGTTTTGGAAGTAGGTTGTGCTGGCGGATTTTTACTTCATCAATTAAAACAGATTCTACCTAGTATAAGTGCGAATGGCATTGATAGGGATGATAACCATATTAATTATGCCAGACTCAAAACATCTGAATTGGGATTAGACTGCAAGTTTGCTGTTGGTGATGCAGTATCTCTTCCATTTGATGATAATACATTTGACTTAACATTTTCACACACAGTTATTGAACATGTTCCGCCGCAGTTGTTTCTACGCGAACAATACCGTGTGTTGAAACCAGGAGGTATTATTACAGTTATGTCAACAAGACACAAATTAAGCTTATTGCCAAAAAACTGGCATAGAACAACTCAATTTGACGAGGCATGGAAAGAAAGTCAGTGTTTTGAATCTTCCCATAGTTTTGAAAAATATGAAATGGCAGAGGATGCTTACTATTATGAGCTTGAGAAATGTGGATTTAAAAATGTTGATATTCAATTTTGCACCATTGTAGATTATGCACCTGATAATCATTCAGTCACTTCAGAAATGGCGGAAAAACAGATTAAAGCAAACAGATTATATGCGCTAGAAAGTATTGAAAGAGCGCTTCGAAACAATCCCGACTGTTTATCCGCCAGAGAAAGAAAGCGGTTAGAAAAACTTATTGATATCAGCTTTGATGAACGAATAAACAAATATCGACGTGGGGAAAAAGTGTGCGATATTGCCGCAAGCACCGTAATGTTTGTGACTGGACGTAAAGGGTTATAAATATTCTTACATACCGTACTCTTAATATACGGTTAATAATCAAGCTATTGCTAGAATCATCTGTATCCTAAACTCTACTTAGCAGCACAATGGAAAGGAAAGGTCATTATTATGGACGAAATAATAGATATATTTAATGAGAATTTTCATCATATTGGAACAGCCGCAAAATCTGTAGTTCATAAGGAAGGCTTATGGCATCAGACGTTCCATTGCTGGATAATAAGAAAAAATGGAGATCGCCGTTATATTCTATTCCAGAAACGGGCAAATGAAAAGGAAGATTCACCGAATCTATTGGACATTTCTGCTGCGGGTCATCTCTTGGCGGGAGAAACAAAAGAGCTTGGAGTGAGGGAGATAGAAGAAGAACTCGGCATAAACCCTTTGCTTAATCATATGCATTATCTGGGAGTCCGAATTACAGCATATCGCTTTAATAATATATGCAATTATGAATTTAACCATGTATATTTACTTGAAGATAATACAATACTTGAGAATTTTGAGTTAAGACAGAACGAAGTGTCTGGTTTAGTTGAAATTGATATTGAGGAGGGGTTAAAGCTATTTTCCGGCCAGGTTAATAAAATATATGGTAGTTTTTTTAAAACAAAATGTGGACAGCCGCAATCAATCCGGCTACAGATGGAGGATTTTATTCCTCGTGTAGACCAATATTATCTTCGAATATGCTCAATAGCAGATCTTTATTTTGATGGACACTCGTGTCTATGCATATAAATATAAGTATATGAGGTATGAATAATGAAACCACTAATTCTTCTGACAAATGATGATGGAATAAATTCTCACGGCCTACATGCAGCAGCAGAAGCTCTATATAATATTGGGGATTTGTTAATTGTGGCACCTGCCTATCAGCAAACGGCAATGAGTAGATCTTATCTAAGAACAGATGGTTCAGGGGTAATAAAAGCAGTACAATTTAATATAAATGGGATTACTTATGATGCTTACCAGGTACATGGTTCACCAGCACAAGCAGTTGCTCATGGTATTTTAGAGTTGACATCAAGAAAGCCTGACCTCTGTGTGTCAGGTATAAATTTTGGTGAAAATATTGGGTATTCATTGTCTTGCAGCGGTACTGTAGGTGCAGCATTAGAAGCTTGCTCATTCGATATTCCGGCTTTGGCTATTTCATTGGAAATGAATCTGGATTTACACCATGACTCTAATTATGGAGAACAAGACTGGAGTATAGCTAGATACTTTACCGAATTAATAGTCAAAAAAATCTTAAAGGATAAATGGATTAAAGAAATAGCCGTTCTTAATGTAAATATCCCGAAAACAGCAAATGAACATACAGATATAGTATTGACCACGCAAAGCACTCAGAATTATTATATATTTCAAAAGCCCAAAAAGAGAGATTTATCAAAGGAGTTTTGGCTAAAACCGGAAATTAAATGGAGTGAAATTGAATTGGATAAGCATAGTGATATATATCAATTAAAATATGAGAAAAAAGTATGTATCACACCAATTTCAAAAAATATGACTGTAGATAAAAAAACATATACAAATGCCTTGAGGATTCTTGAATAGACTATCTCACTATAAAAGTCAAACTAATATGAGGAGGTATAAAGATGCAAAAATATATATTTGCATTAGAATCGGTAATTGAAGGAGATTGCTATAAATTTGGTAATAGTTTACCCCAGCTGTTCTTGGTGCGATTAAGTGCCGGTATGACTGCTACTGATGAACAAAAGCAATGAACAAGCTATATTTTTTACCTATAGCAAAGCAAGTAGAACAGCCTCAGTTTAATAAACTTCTTTTTTTTATATCACACCAAAAGCAAGTACAAATTAAACGATATCATTTAGATATTGACAAAAAACTCAGTTTATATTCTGATCTACTTGTTAGAATCACTGCATGTCAAGCACTTGATATGAAGAACTCAGATATAGTTTTTGAAAAAGGTGACCACGGCAAGCCTTACATTAATCAATATGTGAATTTTAACTACAACATTTCCCATACTAGAGATGCAATAGTTTTGGCTATATCAGATTCCGCTATTGGAGTGGATATTGAAAAGATACGAAAAGCTGACCCTTACATAGCTAAAAGATTTTTTACTTCTGACGAGCAGGAATATATTATCCAAGATAACTTTCAGTCAGACAGACGCTTTTGCGAGGTTTGGACTAAAAAGGAAGCTTACGTAAAGTATAGTGGCAAAGGTTTGTCTATGCCTCTTAATTACTTCAATGTATTAAGCTGTGAAATTTATGATAAAATGTTAACCTTTGAAAAAGACGGATATATCATATCAGTTTACAATAATAAGCGAAATCAAAAGTTTGAATTAATTGAATTGGTCGAAAGGGAAGTTGAAATTGCTGCATTTTCCTTACTTTTATGAAAAATAAAAAAAGATATGACAGAATGACAAGTTAATTAATTATACGTGTTATAAATGGTGCTTTATGTTAACTTTGTAAAGAACGAAAAGCCATATTAAGTACTTGTACATTCGAAATAAAAGTAATAGTGTTATTAATTTAGTATAGGAGGATAAAAGTGGTAGATGATGAGTGGATTGTAAACAATGTATCCTTAGATAAAATTAAATATAAGATTGTCAATAGTATCACTCCGAACGAAGATAATTTTAGCTGGAAGGAACTTAATTGTTTTTATAAACCTTTGGCAATTGCTTTTAAGTCTTTTAATAAAAGGTACTTTGATATATATCTGTTAATAAGTAGTTTTGTACAAGTTTATATAGCAAAAGACGAAAATAAAACACCATACTCATTTATTGATATCTATAACGAATTTATCAAGGATATTTTTGACATTGAAATAGTAAAGCAGAAATTTGATAACAAAGAAGCTATGCATAATTGTATCAAAAAGGCAATCGACAATGATATGCCGGTATTAATCCCAGGAGACCTATATAATTTGTTTTACTTTCCTAACTATAAGAAGGAGCACTTTTCACACTTATTTATAATTAAGGGGTACGATAGTGATACTAACATTTATTATATATTGGATAGTGCACATATTGATTCCGGAGCAAGTACTATTCTGGGAGACTTTGCAATTAAAAAGGTTGATATGTATGATTTGAGTAAACTATATTGTGCATATTTTGAAAATGAAGAAAGCATACAGTACCTTTATACTTTTCGGAAATGTAGTAAGAAGAACGTTTCAGTTTATGACACATTAAAACTGCTGGAGCGTATATTGCGTATGCTGCAAGATGGAAAATTAAATAGTATTTATTGGGAAGAAGAGCTTGTTAAACAGCTAGGAAGCGGTTCGGGTGATTCTCAAATGATGTATGGGTTTACGAATTTTAAATCAGTGTACCAATTCTACATTAATGAATTATTAAAAGAGGTTAAAGTAGACCAGATAAGTGTAGAAAAGTTTACCGAACTAAGCGGTGAGGTAAATAAGGAATGGATAGAGATAAGAAATAAGACTGCTTATTATGCTGCAAGGAAAGCTAATGATTTTAAAGATATATATCAGAGAATAGAAAAAAATATAAGTTTAGAAAATGAATGCAGAACCTTATTAATTAGCATACTTGCTGATATAAAGAGTGTAAAACAAGAAGAATCATCTATAAGTAAAGGCTTTGTTATTCTAAATAATAACGATGCAGTGATTGAGAACACTGAAAAAGGTATAAGAATAAAACATTATATATTTAAAACCTATGATACATGGTTAGCTCAGGATAACGCGGCTCAGATTTTAATTAAGGATATAGGGAAGAGGTTTTCAATAGAGACGAGAATAAGCACTAATACAAATTTAGGAGAATGGTTTCATGCGGGAATTATTGTCAAACTTAAAGATGGAACTAAGTATCTTTTTGGGAATCATAAAAAAGAGGAAGTTTCTATATTTTGCCCTAGTTTAGGTGATAAATTTCAAGTATATAGCAAAGCCTCTTATAATCAAGAAACTAAGAGTTATTTTAAAGTTTGCAAGAAGGATAATGAAATTTTCTTCTATATACATGATTATGAAGAAAATGAAACAAAACTGATATATAGTATGTATTTGAATGAGGAAATTGATTCCGTTGGATTATTCTCTAAAACATGGATGAAAATTAATCACGAAATACTATTCTACGATATTAAAGTAATTTATGAATAGAGGGTATAATTGATTAACCATGACTATGAATCATTAGGCCTTAGAGAGTTACTTTTAATGATTGATAAATAAAGAAAGGGAGGAAGTACCAATATGATTGGTACGGATTTTATGAAGAGATTTAAAACAGCGGTAATAGGCTGTGGGACAATAAGTTTAGCTCATTTATTTCCTTTAGATTATACTGATAAAGTAGAGCTGGTTGCAGTGTGTGATATTAAGGAAGATATTGCGAAAGCCACAGCAGAAAGATTTAAATGTAAGTATTATACAGACTATAAACAAATGCTGCAGAAAGAAGAAATTGAAGTGGTTCATTTATGTACACCACATTATTTGCATTCTGAGATGGCTCAGTATTTATGCAATTTGGGAAAACATGTATTTACAGAAAAACCTATGAGTATAAATTATGAGGATTCTCTAAAAATGTTAAAGGCGGCTGAAGATAATAATGTCAAATTAGGGGTTGTTTTTCAGAATAGGTATAATGCATCTTCTCAGTTAGTTAAACAAAGTTTAATATCCGGTAGATTGGGAAAGATTAAATCCGCCAAGGCATCAGTAACCTGGTGCAGAACAGATGACTATTATTTGAGTAGTGACTGGAAAGGAACTTGGGAAAAAGAAGGTGGAGGAGTAGTTATTGATCAAGCTATACATACATTAGACTTAATGAGATGGTTTATTGACGACGAAATAGAATATGTTGATGCAAGAATTAGTAACAGACATCATAAGATAATCCAAGTAGAGGATTGTGCAGAAGGAATAATTAAATATAAAAACGGAGTAATAACTTCATTTTACGCAATGAACTACTACTCATATGATGCACCAATTGAAATAGCAATTCATTGTGAAAATGGGATTGCTAAGATAACAGGTGACTATGCCAGTATCATCTATAATGATGGACAAGAAAGTATTGCTAAAACTGATATTACAGAGAAAGAAAAGTATGGGCCTTTCAATAAAGATTGCTGGGGAATAAGTCATATAAAGCAAATAAATAATTTTTATGAGAGTATTGAGAAGAATAATGAGGCTTATATATCAGTATATGATACATTAAAAACGCAGAGAATGATCTGTGCGATATATGAATCTGGAAAAACACAGAGTAAAATCTTCCTATAATAATACAATTTTTTATGTGGATTTTATGAGCATAGAATAGTCGAAAAAAGAAGTTGGAAATTCTCAAACTTATGGAAATCGGATTAAAACAGTATTCGTTATTCGGTTAAGTACCAAAAATTGAAAGTTAAGATTATTTTTTCTACAATTCTAATGAATTACTTTTAAAGATGAATTAACATGAATAAGTGAAATCACAGATGGGAATTATTATTGGTTAATATATCCAACTTTTTCGTGAAAAGGGTACAAGCAAGTTTCATAAGTTAAAAGACTTAGCAAAATACTTTTGAACAGAAAAATAGGAAAGGCTACGGGAGCATACATAGATTTGTGTAAATCAAATCTATGTATGCTCTCTTTTTGTATATGTAGTTGCTGATAATGGACTCATTCAGAGGCTATTCGGAGATATAATACAACAATATCGAAAATTATCGACAAGGTAATGGATACAGCGGTAGCTTGGCAGGATAAACCTATATAAGAATTATAGCCCAAAATAGCTATAAATATAGTATTCTTGATCTTTAACTGTGACAAGGTCAAAGTCATCTATATCTAGTGTTGCTACAAATTTATGGAGTTTTATTCCTAATGTCTCATGCCATTTAGGATAAATTTTCTATTAGTTTTAATAGCTCCTATGTAGCTGTAACTAGCTTTTTCGGAACTATTAAAAATAGCTTTACAACTATACCAACTATCACACAACACATATCCTTTATTTTCAGGATTAGGTAGAGATTCAATTAATCTTTGGGTTAGTTCTATAACTAATGCTCTTAAGGTGTGAATCCAAAATTCTTCATTTCATGAACTACTCGATAAAAATCGAGTAATGCGAGTTCGATGCAGTTGCGAAGCAAGCTCCGCTATATTCGATATTTTTGTTTATATCTTTTTGATAACACAGCATATATAATGCCTTCTAGATGCTTCAGTTGAGGTTTTGTTAGGTAAAAATCAAAAATTAATTGTCTAAAGAATTTGTGTATTAATAATTCATTTGATATGATTGTGTTCTGAAATATTTATGCAAAGCTCCTTGCTGTAGTTGGTGTGTCGGAACTCGATTATAGCAGGAATTTACCATAAATGTTTGTTATTGTATTTAGCTGTAAAGTCATTCAAGTATTTTTGCACTATTATATAGGGAATATTTTCAATATATGTCTAATTAAGTGGAGTTATATTACAATTTCCTTTCTTTCTCATTACTTACTAACATTGTGATTAAACACCTCATAATTTTCTTTAGAATTACTTAACTTTATATTTCGCACATAATGCTCACGAAATTATTTATATGCCTTTAATAGAGACTAAAGCCTTCATTATAATTGTAATATTTTAATTTTTAGCAAGTGTCTTTTGGAATAAAGATTATACACACTAACAGATAAAATCTTCTTAATTCGTTTTTTAAACCTTATCATGTGGACATATATATAAACATAGTTTTTATTTTCATAAAATTTACTTAATTAATAGTTCATTATGCAATTGTAACAATATTATTTAAGAGAAGATTAAGGCTATCTTTTTCTAATTGTTTAATATTATTTAAATTTTCCTGAACTTTACTCAATAAATTTATATTCTTAGTTATGCTATATTTAAGAAAAACATTTCTTAATGTCATAAATTTGCTATGCAACTCTTCAAATCTTGCCAATATAGATGCTCCGTTTAAAACCAAATTCTTTTCAATTAAATATTTTACCAATGCAACCAGAACAGCTTTATGATTGCACATAACATGAAACGATCTATGATCATATCTATCATAGCCTTCAATTAATCTATTCAAATAGCTAAATAAGACATCATATATCTCCATACCATATGCTACTTTGATATCCTTTGGATGTTTCTTTGGCCCATCCACAAGATATGTACTCTCCAAATATCCTTTAATTATTAAAATTATTGCATCAATTTCTAAAGTAAAGTTTATCGACTTATCTAATTTATACTTTGTAGCAGGCTTATCTATAGCACCTCTTATAGCATCCTCTATCTGATTAAAAGGTATTTCCATGATTACATATTTACGATCTTTAAAATTATCAGCAGCATAAAATACATTACTTGCTGTATCATACCCAAAAACAGTTGCACTGTCATGTAGAAAGTGCCTCTTTCGATACGAATCACAATCTGATATATAATAATGATCAAGATATAAATGCATGTAGTAATCTTTATCTAAGCACTCAATTAAATATGGGATAATATTTTTATTCTTTTCAACTTCGATTAGATCTTCTTCTATCTCAGTTAATTTAAACCCATCTTCATTGTAGCAATACCAATTAAATCCTATGGTATTTATATCGTAATAATATGCTATTGTAAGATGATTCGAAAGAAGTAAAGGCAACTGTTTATAGTCTGTCATTTGTACTGCCATTTTTCCTGCCCCACCACTGAATGCATCCACCAAAGGCGGGTAATTAAATGGTAACTTTTTCATCATATTTCACACCTCCAAAATTAATAACTCTAGAATTTTTCTATAAAGGTTACTATTTGCTTGCGAAGTAATTTTTCACATCCATTTCTAGGAATATTGTCTAATATATAAACCTTTTCAGGGCGCTGATAAAGCTAGAGTCTTTTACGGCATAAACCCATTAGAAAGGCTGTATCTATATTTTTTTTCAGAAGTAGTAACTGCAACACTTATACTTTGCATATACCTGACATCAACTTCTCCTTAAGCTACTACCTCTTTAATATTTTCATCTTAAAGCAGTATAGCTTCTATCTCTTGAAGGTAAATATTAACTCCTGCCTTAATTATCATATCATCTAATCTTCCTTTTATATAAATAAAGCTATCTTTATCTTTATAAGCCAAATCGCTTGTATGAAGCCACCCATTCTTTATTTTTTCATTCGTCTTTTCTTGGTCATTCCAGTAACTTTTCATAACGATTGAGCCTTGGATTAATAACTCTTCTACTTCTACATTGATTACACAGCTATCATCATTTTCTACAACTTTTGCTTTAGAAAAAGCCTTGATTAATTTTTCTGATACTTTCCAGTTTACACATTGGCCACTTATAACAATAATTCTTAGAGTATCCAAATCCAATTTTCCTTTATCGATTCCAATATTGTAAAACATTGTAGGTATTGCACACATACCAGTACAGTTAACTTTTTTATGAAATTTGATAATCTGTTTGGTGAAAATCCCTCATTATAAAAGCTAATTCTGCAACCGCTAATAAGCCCTATTAAAAACTCCCCAGTCATAACCGTTGCATGATAAAACATGATCTTCGTCTGATAATTTGAAATATTCATCTATATCTTGTAAATTAGATATTATGTTATCGGGACTCAGCATCCCCCTTTTTGGTATGCCTGTTGTACCTGAAGTTGACATTATAAACGCTAATTCGTTTGAATAATCAATATTAAAATCTTTCTCAGACTTTTCTCTATTGTAGGTATTTTTAACCTTTTACACATAATGATATTATGTATTTCTTTTAATCTCAAAAAATGTTTTTACAAATAATCAATAGATATTTTATTCTAATCATCTGTTCCTACATATGTAATTTTTATGCTATATTTGTATTATATTGCTCTTCTATTATTTATTTTGTAGAATTATGAAATGTTTTTATTTTTTTGTTTCCTCATTTTGTTGCATATATGTAGTAAATACTTTAAATATATACAAAGTATTCTTTTGATTTTTTTCTAATTAATGCGTTTTTTTGTTTTTTCTTTTATCATATTTAATGATTACACAGAAAATGTCCTTTTTTGTAAATGGTTAATAAACATTTTACTTCTTGTAGTATATATTATATTTACTATAATAGTGAATTTTTGCTTGAATAATTTTGCACTTAAATAACCAAAAGATTAACTAAGCTATTTTTAATGTTTTAAAAACTTCTTCTAGTGACTTTCCGGTAGCGGTAGCTTCGTAGATATATGTTATTTTAGATTTTATTAGAGCTTTCTTGGCTGATTTATATCAAGTATTAAAGTGATATGATTCATTAGAGTATAATTTGTAATAAGTATAATTTATAGTCATTATTGCAAGATATCTGCCAATGCTCTTTTCACTCCTTACTTGATATCCGTCTAATCATAAGTAAGCTTTACAACTATATCAACTATCACACAACACATATCCTTTATTTTCAGGATTAGGTAGAGATTCAACTAATCTTTGGGTTAGTTCTATTTTACTCATAGAATCCTTATCGTAAATGTATATTAAATAAGGAAGTTCCAATCCATCACAAGAAAGTAATGAAACTAAAATTTGATTGCCATATACTGTTTTACCTTTAAGATGAGAATTGTGAGAAAACACATCATAAAGCTTATGATCTAAAATGTTCATACTATGGAAAAGAATTTAAGTCTTTAGGCATTAATCATCTAAAGTATTGTTGTAGGGAATGCTACATTAAGGATAGATTTTGGAGGAAAGAGGATGCTAAAGAAATTGCTGATAAAATTCTAGGGTTTAAAAAAGTTAATAGATTACCTAAATGGCTTAAAGAATTACTAGTTGGTGATGAAGAGTTATAGGAATATGAGGGGGGCGTAGTTTGGATATCTTTCAACGTGCAAAACCCCAAAATATAGGATGGTGGGTATTGCAAATCCAATTATAATACCAGTTTTATGCCTAGACCTCCTATTAAAAAACGACCTAGGGGGGGCGTGCTAAAGTCTTTGCGAGATTGTATTGAAGGATTGTATGCACACATGTTGAGACTGTGGTTTGTGGTTAAGTAAATGTAGTCAAATATTGAACTATTAATATTTCTAATAAAGTCCTGGCATTCCATTTTAATAAAGTTTTTACAGAGAGCTTTTCGTCTTTAGATGAAGGCTGTTTTTTAGTATTTATTATTGATAAAACCAGATTTAAGAGAGTATATGGATAGGAAAACGGTAAACGTCAAAATTTTAGCACTTTTAACAAGTTCAAAGATAATACTAAAATATCCAAGTAAGGCAGTCTATTAAGCTTTACTTGGATTAATTTATTTACTATGTTTAATCTTCATGTTTTCAGCAACCTTGTCTAACTATCACCAACATTATTTTTTTTCTATCTAATTATAGTGGGCACAAGTGGGAATTGATTTTGCTGTATGTTTATGTTCTGTTTACCGTCTGTTTACTTTATACTTCTATAATTAACTTGAAGATATAGATAAACTACTTCATATTGGAATCTAATTACTGAAGTATTTTATCAGTTCAGCGGAATAGATAATCTAGTTCCATCTAATAAAACTAATCGAAATTTCCGTTAAATATTAATAGCAATAGACTCACGGATGTATGTTCCATTTGGAACTAGTTTATCTATAGCAATAATGAGTTTTTAAATATATTGTAAAAAGGAGCAGATATATATGAACCAAACGCCAGTAGTACAGCTACTACATGTAACAAAAAAAGTTGGAAGAAAAAATATTGTAGAAGATCTTTCTTTTAATATTCCAGCAGGGGAGGTATTCGGTTTCTTAGGGCCTAATGGAGCAGGGAAGACAACCACAATTCGTATGATGGTGGGACTGATAGAGATAAGTCAGGGCGATATTCTTATTAAGGGACAAAGTATTACAAAAGATTTTAAAAAGGCTATTGAGAATGTAGGAGCCATTGTTGAAAATCCGGATTTGTATAAATATTTGACAGGGTATCAGAACTTAAAGCATTATGCCAGAATGGTTCCAGGTGTAACAAAGGCCCGCATTAATGAAATGATGGAGATTGTTGGACTAAAGGACAGGATTCATGATAAAGTAGCTACCTATTCTCTCGGTATGCGTCAGAGACTTGGGATTGCGCAGGCTCTTCTGCATCGTCCCTCACTTTTAATTCTGGATGAACCGACAAATGGACTTGATCCTTCCGGTATTCATGAATTACGTAATTATCTGAAAAAGCTGGCCAATGAGGAAGGGGTTGCCGTTTTGGTTTCAAGCCATTTGCTTTCTGAGATGGAATTGATGTGCGACAGAGTGGGTATTCTACAAAATGGAAAGCTGGTACGTATTCAAAGTATACAGGATTTTATCCATAAAAGCGGAGCTTCTGGCGTATGTGTCACAGTGGAACCTACTCAAGTAGAACAGGCAAAGAAGATAATTGCTGCTTTAAACAAAACAGCTTTATGCACAGAACATCCGGGGCAATTGCTGATTGAGATGAACAAAGAGGAAATTCCAACAGTTAATAGACACTTAATGGACGCAGGTATTCAGGTATATAGTATCCAAATGAAGGAACAAACCTTGGAAGATAAATTTTTAGAGGTAACGGAGGACAAAAAATGATCGGATTAATTGCCAACGAAAGTATGAAAATATATAGTCGCAAACTTACATGGATTTTGCTATTGGTGTTAGTTGTTATCAGCATCGGTGCATCTGTTCTTGGAAAAGCAAATTCTAAACCTTCAAAAGATTGGAGAACCGAAACTACGCAGCTTGTTAAGAAGTATGAAGAACGGTTAAAAATTAGCGAGTTATCTCCTACGCTTAGGGCTGATGCTGAAAATAAGTTGAAAATAGCCAGGTATCGCTTAGCAAATGATATAGCTGCTCCACATAACAATCCGTGGTCGGAATTGATGAATCTCTCTGGTTTAATAGAAATGGTAATGATTTTTGCCATTATTATTGCTGCGGACATGGTTGCCGGGGAATATACAGCGGGAACAATGAAGCTCTTGCTAATTCGCCCTCACAGCCGAACAAAAATTTTGTTTTCTAAATACATAGCCGTAGTTTTGTTTTCTATTGTTATGCTTTCACTGTTGGTTGTATGTGCTTATGTGGCTAATGCTTTGTTTTATGGAGTAGGAGACCTTTATGTTACTGACTTGTTTTTGAACCAGCAAGGTCAGATTGTTCAACAGAATGTCATAATGCAGGTTATAAAGATGTACGGTTTGAGCATTTTCCCTATTATGGGATATGTAACTTTTGCTTTTGCTGTATCGACGGTTTTGCGCAACAGTGCCTTGGCGGTTGGAATATCACTGTTCATTATGATAGTAGGCAATTCAATGATTGAGGCAGCGGCAAAAGTGGAATGGTTGAAGTACCTGCCCTTTGCTAACAGCGACATCAGCCTTTATATATTCCATCTTCCGGCTAGACCTGAAATGACGTTGAGCTTTTCTATCTCAGTATTGCTTGTATACATCTTTGTACTTTCCCTCATAAGCTGGATAGTATTCAAAAAGCGTGATGTGTCCATATAGTGGATATTATGATAAATTTGTTGGATAATAGAAAGTAGCATAACAGCAAAGGAGAAAGAAAAAAATGCGTCTACAAAAAATACTTATTGTGGATGATGAGACCGGTATCGTAAAGATGCTGGAAACCATACTTCGCAAGGAAGGATATACATTCATCAGCAGTGCCTTCACAGGACAAGAAGCAATGGGAAAAATCATCCGACAGGCATATGACTTGATTGTATTAGATGTAATGCTGCCAGATACAGATGGATTCAAACTGTGCCAGGAAATAAGGCGATATACTACTGTTCCAATATTGTTTCTTACCGCCCGTTCAAGTGATTTAGATAAGCTGACAGGATTGGGGATTGGAGGGGATGATTATATAACAAAACCCTTCAATCCGTTGGAGGTTGCCGCGCGTATCGAGGTCCAATTCCGAAGACAGGAGCAATATCAAAATGCTTCGCAGGCAACGGAGAGTTATCGTTTCGGTACTGTTGTCATTGATAGAAAGGCTGCTCAATTATTGGTGGATGGAAAAGAAATACCTTGCCCAGCCAAGGAATTTGATCTTCTACTTTTCTTGGTTGACCATCCTAATCAGGTATTTACTGCTAGCCAGTTATATGAACATGTATGGGGTTATGACAGCATTGGAGATGAAAAAACGGTTTCCATTCATATTATGCGTCTGCGTAAGAAAATTGAACCGGATATGAAAAATCCTTCTCTCATTGTAAATTTAAGAGGAATTGGTTACAAGTTTGTTCCACCAAAGCAAGGTGAAATCATATGAAAATAAACTTCACAAATGGTAAGCTAATAGTCCGTTTTACATTAAATTTTATAATACATCAGATATTGTTATTTTTATTTGTTTCGCTGCCGGCAATATTCTATACTGTGGCGTTAAAGCGACCAATGGAAACATATGTGATTAATATTACAACAGGAATTATTATTGCAGCTTATTTTTTGTATTGCTTGTTCTATGGCTATTACGTTGCGCGGCCAATGTTTGATGTTTTAGTGAGAATAAGAAAACTGTCAAACGGAGAGCATCTTATCCCTGTTAAGAAAAAACATTTTCGTTTTACTTCCAGTAGACTTTACCGAGAAGTATATGCAAACCTCGAAGCTCTGTCTGCTACTTTACAGGAAAACGAGCGGAAACGGAAAGAGTTTGAAGGGTTGAGGCAGGAGTGGGCGGCAGGCATTACCCATGACCTAAAGACTCCCTTATCATATATCTCAGGATATGCAGATATGCTTGTATCAGATGAGTATGAATGGAGTGAAAAGGAGAGGAAAGAGTTTATGCAGCTTATTAGGGATAAGTCCACTCATATGGAACAATTAATTAATGATCTTGGAATTGCCTTTCGAATGGATCAGTCTATAGGTCTCCAAATTAACTTCAATAAAATAGAGCTGGTAGAGCTAGTTCGTAGAGTCGTTGCTGAAATAGCTAATAAGCCTTCTAGTAAGTATAATTCTTTTGAAATAATTGGAGAGGATGACCCTATCTACATTATGGGTGATGTTCAACTGCTGAAAAGAGCATTTTCTAACCTGTTGGTCAATGCAGTTGTGCATAATCCCAGAGGTACTGGGATTGATATATATATACAGAAAAAATCAGAAGTGGAAGTGAAAATAAAAGATAACGGAAAAGGAATGGATGAATATACGATTAACCATTTATTTGATCGCTATTATAGGGGAACTTCAACTGATACACACACAGGGGGAACAGGACTTGGAATGGCGATTGTAAAGCAGATTGTAACTGCTCATGAGGGTAGAATTGAGGTCGAAAGTAAAATAGGGAGCGGAACATCAATTTTAGTAAGACTACCTCTTTAAATATGAATAAATTGTGTGTCTACGCTCACTTTGTGAGCTGAAAAAATCACAGGTCAGATTATCCCTGATAATAATAAAAGAAATATTTTTTTCACAAAAAGAAATTACTGGGAGTGAAGACTCCCAGTAATATTTTAATAATAAATTTATTTTTAACACAAAACTATATACCGTTTCTAATTGTATTAATTAATAAATATTTTGATCGTATGTGAATTTTATGAACTTATCTAAATAGTGCTTTAATATATACAAATTATTTAATATCTACAACAGTTTCACCAGCTTCAACATTACCAATTTTCTTAAGCTTTAGCACTCGTTCATTTAAATTAGTAACAATAACTGGTGTTGCCATTTGCATTCCTTTTAATTTCATAAGAGCCAAATCTACATTTAAAATTGTTTGTCCTCTTTTTACAGTATCACCTTCTTTAACTAATAGAGCAAACCCTTCACCATTAAGTGTGACAGTGTCTAACCCTATATGAATCAAAACTTCTATACCATTGCTTGATGTTAGTGCAATAGCATGTTTGGTTTTATAAATCATTGTTATAGTACCATCAAAAGGTGCGACAACTTTGCCAGCTGAAGGGAATACTACAAATCCATCTCCTAATAGCTTTTGAGCAAAAGTTTGATCTGGTGCTTCAGTTATATCTTTTACGTCACCTGTCATTACAGATGCTATCTCATTATTTTTTGATGAAGTTGAGTCTTTTTTATCCATCTTTACTACAAAAAGATATGATAAAGCAAAAGAAACACTAAGTGCTATAAGTATGCCTAACATAGCATATACAAAATATGGCCCGATGTAAGCTGGTATACTGAATACGCTTGATAGAACATATCCGTATAAACGAACTCCAAATGAACTGATAAAGGCAGAGGCAACTGTACTTCCTATTGTTGCAGCAAAGAAAGCTTTTTTATATTTAGTTAATACTCCAAATAAGGCTGGTTCAGTAATACCAAAAAGTCCAGAGATCACTGAAGATATAACTATTGTTTTACCTTGCTTTGTATTTTCTTTAAAGTAAATAGCAGCAGCAGCTCCTGTAATTGAAATATTTGTCATGAACATCATAGGCATTAACATGTCATAGCCTTGGGTTGCAAAATTTTGAAGAGCAATTGGTGTCATGGCATGATGCATTCCTGTTAATATAGCTATAGGACGAATTGCACCTACTATAACTCCAGCAAGAATTGGAGAAATGCTGAATAAAGCGGTAATGACCCATGCCAAGCCTCTTCCTAAGTAAATACCAATTGGGCCAGTAACTCCCAATGTTAAAAATCCTGAAATAAATAAGGTTAGAGTTGGTGTAAATACTGTACGCATAGTATCAGGCATATATTTATCAATTAATTTATGAACGTAACTTAATACCCAAACTGCAAATATGATAGGAATTACACTACTTGAATAATTAAATACAGGTATAGGTAAGATCCCTAAGACATAAAAAGCGGTTATTTTACCAGCTTTCGCAGCATCAACCATGGTAGGATACATAATCGTTGCAGCAATAGCAACGGCTAAGTATTCGTTCGTTTTGAACTTCTTTGCCGCAGATACCGCTAAAAAGAATGGTAAAAATGTGAAAACACCACTGGCTATCATATCGATAACCTTAAGAGTATCAGTATTTCCGGATATAAATTTCAAGGCAACTAGTCCAGCTATTAATCCCTTTATCATTCCAGCTCCCGCGATAGCTGGAACTATCGGACCAAAAACCCCTGATACTGTATCCATGAATCTCGTTGATAAGCTTTTCTTATCTTTAGATTGAGAATTTTTATCCTTTTCAGTTGAATTTTTATTAATATTTGAGCCTAAAATGTTAACTATAATATCGTAATATTTATCTACCGTTGTTCCTATAACAATTTGGAATTGATCTTTATTAAATTGTGAACCAAGAATTCCTTCTAAGCTTTGGATAGCCTCTTGGTTAACTTTTGTTTTATCCTTTAAGTCAAAACGTAGCCGAGTCATACAGTGCCACACATTATTAATATTCTCTTTCCCACCAACCTCATTTATAATTTGGGCTACTACTTCTTCCTTTTTCATATCGCTTAATACCTCCTATAGTTGTTATTGTTGCCGTTTACAAGGCAATAATATCATAAAGAAAAATAAAATAAAAGTAGTCCAAAATCTGATATTAACTACTGTGAAGCTAGATGAATAGAGGGTTTTAAAGAATAAATTATATAATTGGACTGGTAAATAAGATAAAAGTGAGCTTTTAAAAAGCCAAATTGACTTTGCTATTATTAGCATGATTTAATTTAGTAAAAGAGAACTTTTTAGAAAGCAAGTGAAAGAAGGTAATAGAATGGAACCTACAATAATTACAGATGTTTTATGTTATATAACCAAACCAGATAGACATAATTTAGTTGTAGTAAAAGTAGAGACAAACAAAGGGATTTATGGCATAGGATGTGCTACATTTCAACAAAGACCAAAAGCAGTAAGTTTAGTAGTATCCGAATATCTAAAGCCTATTTTAATTGGAAGAGATGCAAATAACATTGAAGATTTATGGCAAATGATGATGGTTAATTCTTATTGGCGTAATGGACCTATTTTAAACAATGCAATTTCAGGTGTTGATATGGCACTTTGGGATATTAAAGGTAAATTAGCTAATATGCCTCTTTATCAACTTTTTGGAGGTAAGTCACGGGATGCGATTGCAGCTTATACACATGCTGTAGCAGACAATTTAGAAGATTTATACGTTGAAATTGATGAAATAAGAAAAAAAGGGTATAAACATATTAGATGTCAATTAGGCTTTTATGGAGGAAATTCTAAAGAATTTCATACTGCAGAAAATCCTACAAAGGGTAGTTACTTTGATCAGTATGAATACATGAGGAATACAATTTCAATGTTTGCAAGTTTAAGAGAAAAATACGGACATGAGTTTCATATTCTACATGATGTTCATGAGAGGCTTTTTCCTAATCAAGCTGTTCAATTTGCAAAGGATGTGGAGAAATATAAACCTTATTTTATCGAAGATATTCTTCCACCAGATCAAAATGAGTGGTTAAGTCAAATAAGGTCTCAAACAGCTACGCCACTTGCTACTGGCGAATTATTTAACAATCCTATGGAGTGGAAATCATTAATAACAAACCGACAGGTGGATTTTATCCGTTGTCACGTTTCACAAATTGGTGGTATTACACCTGCATTGAAACTAGGGGCTTTATGTTCTGCTTTTGGGGTGAGAATAGCATGGCATACACCTTCAGATATAACTCCAATTGGAGTAGCAGTTAATATTCACTTAAATATTAATCTTCATAATGCTGCAATCCAAGAAAACATTGAAATAAATGAAAATACTAGAAAAGTATTTTTAGGTATTCCAGAAGTAAAGAACGGCTTTTTCTATCCTATTGAATCTGCTGGGATTGGAGTGGATATTGATGAAGCTGAAATTATAAAATATCCAGTTGAATATCGTCCACATGAATGGACTCAAAGTCGTATACCAGATGGTACAATCGTTACTCCGTAGGAAAATACATCAAATTATATTGGATTCAGGAGATATTTATTTGAATAGTTTAAAAATAGCTAATAAAACTAAGAGCTTTTAGTTTTATTAGCTATTTTAACATCAGAAAATATAGTCTTAATATCCCATGTCTTTTTGTCTTTTTTCATAACTTTCTTTATTAAAAGGAATAATATAAGTACAATTGTAGTCCAAGGCTAGAATGTTGCTATATTGATATATGGTTCCATCATTTAGAATTCCCCTATTGGTGATTTCCATTGCAGGACTACCTTTCTTGCAGTTTAGTAGTTCAGATTGCTTTTTGGAAATAGTTGTAGCCTTATAATTTGTTATGTAGTGAGAAATTACAAATTTCTTTTTCTGAACATAGTTTTGAATAGAACCTTCAACATCTCTTTGGTTTAGATCTGGGAAGAGATAACAGGGAAGCACAGAGGTTTCTAACTGCGTGATTTGGTATTTTACGATACGAATTCGTTGAAATTCCCAAACTAAGTCATCTTCTTTTATTCCAAAAGTTTTTTGAATATCTAATGAAGGCGAAACTTTTTTTAAATAGACAGTCTTAGATACAATGTCTTTATAGGAATTTTCAGTCATTGAATTATAGATTAGAGGATTATTAAGAATATTTTCTTTTATATAAATTCCATCACCTTGAATAGTGTAAATAATTCCGATATCCATCAATCGTTTCAATGCTTCTTGAATGGTATAACGTGAAACTTCATATTTAGCTGCTAAATCTCTTTGGGGCGGAAGCTGATTGTTAGGAAATTGATGCTGATATATTTTGCTTATCAGATCTTGCGCTATAAATTCTCTCTTTTTCATGTACTAAAATCCTTTCTTTTATCATTAATACTATTCTAGATAAACTATAATAAATTTGCAATTATAAAGATGAAACACTTCAATCCTAAATCTATTTTCAAAACTCCTCTGGGTTCTTAGAGGAGAATTTGAAAATATAAATTCAATTATGAAGTGATTCATCTATATGTGGTTATAAAATACTTAATTATATACTGTGTAAAAAGAGGATAGTGTGTAAACAATTTCTACACACTCTTTTTTGTCTTTTACACTGTGTGAAGAAACCGCTAAGTTAGATATAAAGCCATTTTATGCTTTGAAATTAGTATTTTAAGAGTTGGCATGATAATTGCTCTATATAAGTTGTGTGAGAAAAGTTAAATAATAAATATAAGTGAATTAATTATTTTGAGGAGGAATTAGAAATGAAAAAGATATTATTAGTTTGTTCTGCAGGAATGTCTACTAGTTTATTAGTTGAAAAAATGCAGGAGGCAGCGATAAAAAAAGGTGTTGAATGTAGTATAGAAGCTACAGGAGAATCAGATGTAAAAAATTACATAAATGATGCAGATGTAGTATTATTAGGTCCACAAGTTAGATTTTTATTGTCACAACTGAAAGAAAATTTAGCTGGGTCAAATATACCTGTAGAAATAATAAAAACAGTTGATTATGGAACAATGAATGGTGAAAAAGTTTTACAAAGAGCTTTAGAACTTATAGAAAATAAGTAGTTTGAATGGAGTTAAATATAATGGAAGAAATAATAATGAATCTTATAATACACAGTGGAGAAGTTAGAAGCTATTCAATGGAAGCAATCCATTGTGCTAAAAACGAAGATATAGAAGAAGCAAGAAAATTAATAGGAAAAGCTGAAGTGGAATTATCAAAAGCACATAATATACAAACATCTTTAATCCAAAAGGAAGCTGGTGGAGAAGGGCCAGAGGTTTCATTGCTCATGGTACATGCTCAAGATCATTTTATGACAAGTATGACATTAAAAACTCTTGCTATAGAAATAATAGATATACATGAAAAATTTCATAATAGTTTGAAATAAATTTATTATGAAAAACAAAGTATATAAATAAATTTAATGAGGAAGGGAAGTTATGAGTATATGAATAAATGGGGAATATCAGTATATCTAAATCATCCCGATATAAATGAAATCGTTGACTATATTCATTTAGCAGGAAAATATGGATTTAAAAGAATATTTACATGTTTAATTTCTATAGCAGATAAGAGTATTGAGGATGTAATGGAAGAATTTAAAATTATTCTTAATGCTGCAAAAGAAGAAGAAATGGAAGTAATTGCAGATATAGAGCCAGCAATATTTAATAAATTTAATGCATCTATAAGTGATTTGAGAGTATTCAAGGATATGGGTTTATATGGAATACGACTTGATTTAGGTTTTGGTGGTCGTGAAGAGGCTATGATGACTTATAATCAATATGGTTTAAAAATTGAATTAAATATGTGTAATGACAATATGTATATTGATAATGTCGTATCTAATAAACCGAATATTAAGAATCTATATGGATGTCACAATTTTTATCCACACAAATATACTGGAAATTCACTGGAACATTTTATAAAATGTTCAGAACAATTTAAAAAATATGGAATAAATACAGCGGCATTTATAAATTCTCCAAGTGCTAAATATGGGCCTTGGCCAGTATCAGAAGGTTTATGTACATTAGAGATGCATAGAGATCTTCCTATAGATGTACAAGCAAAACATTTTTTAGCCACAGGTTTAATTGATGATATAATAATTGCCAATTCATTTGCATCAGAGGATGAATTTAAAGCCTTAAGTAAGTTAAATAAAGAAAGATTAATATTTAATGTTAATTTTGAGAATAGTGCTACAGACTTAGATAAAAAGATTGTTCTTGAAGAATTACACGTTAATAGAGGAGATCTTTCAGAGTATATGTTAAGGTCTTCAGAAAGTAGAGTGAAATACAAAGGTGAGAGCTTTCCACCAGTTAATACTCCAGATATCAAAAGAGGAGATATATTAATAGATTCAGATTTATATACAAAATATGCAGGAGAACTTCAGGTGGCTTTAAAAGATATGAAGAACTCTGGTAAAACCAATGTTGTGGGTAAGATAGTAGATGATGAGTTGTTTTTGTTAGATTATATAGGACCGTGGACAAGCTTTGGTTTTAACGTAAAAGAAAAAGCGTAGCATATGGCTGTTGCAATTAAAATAATTTTTAATAAATAAGGGGGAAAATGACTATGAACAAATTTTTTGAATGGATGGAGGAACACTTTGTTCCAATTGCATCCAAGATTGGAGCTCAAAGACACCTAAGAGCAATTCGTGATGGTTTTGCCACAATTATGCCTGTAATTATGGCCGGAGCGTTTGCTGTATTATTTAATAATTTAGGTATTCCAGGATATCAAGATTTTATGAATTGGTTACTACCAACTGGCTGGACAGCCTGGGGTGAGGCTATTTATAATGGTTCATTTGGAGTTATGTCAATTTTAATAGTATTTACCATATCATATCATTTGGCAAAAGGACACAATAAAGATGGAATAGCAGCTGCAGTAGTAGTAACAGCATCATCATTACTACTGTATACAATTAAAGATGGAGCATTTTCAACAGCATTCTTTGGAACAAAGGGATTATTCATTGCTATGATAGTAGCATTAGTAGGAACTGAAATATTTGTTAAGTTAAGTGGAAATCCTAGACTAATTATAAAGATGCCTAATGGAGTGCCACCTGCTGTTGCTAAATCATTTGCAGCGTTAATTCCGTCAATCATAGTACTAGCATTAGCTGCGAGCGTTAAGGAATTATTTATATTAGTAGGTGTAAACAATATTCATGAATCACTATATTTCACATTGCAAAGGCCTTTAACAGCCATAATAGGTAGTTTAGGAGGCGTTTTAGTAATAATTTTCATAACACAACTTTTATGGTTCTTTGGTCTACATGGCGGAAATATAGTAGCCCCAGTTAGTAATGCAATACTGCTTCCAATGATTTTAGCCAATACAGAAGCATTTCAAGCAGGACTTAAGCCAGAAAATATATTAAGCAGTCAGTTTTTGGAATCATATGTATATATGGGGGGAGCCGGAGCAACAATTGCATTAATCATTGCTATATTTATAATTGGAAAGAAGAGAGCAGGAACACAACAAACTTTAATAGCTAATTTAGGAATTGGTCCTGGTTTATTTAATATAAATGAGCCAGTAATATTTGGTATGCCAATGGTTTTAAATCCGATATATGTAATACCATCATTATTAGCACCAATGTTATCATGTATCATAGCATACACTTTGACCGCTATAGGATTTGCACCAGTAGCTCATATTATGGTAGCATGGACAACTCCACCAATACTTGGAGCAGCGCTATCAACAAATTCAATTACGGGGGCAATTACAGCTATTATTTGCTTAGTTGTAGATATATTAATATATATTCCTTTTGTATATATGGCAGGTAAACAAGAACTTAAGGCAGAAGAAATTGCACAAAATGTATAGAGTTAGTAAAAGTTTTTGTATGAACTAAAAAATAATATACTTATCTTCAAGGTTGGAAGTAGAATAAGAACTTTCAACCTTTATATAATTATTTAATGTTATTGTTTAATATATATAGATTAAGAAATTAGTGTTTGTATATTTCAAATTAATTATTTTTAAAATATAAATTTAAATTTGTGCAGTAAAGTTTATTAATAATTAGTATGCAAAATTTTCTTGATAATTAATCTTTCGGTAGTATAATAAGTATTGTTTATTAACAAGGGAGGAGAGGCCTTTATGGAGGGATTAAAAAGGGAGGAAGAAGTCTTAATATACCTAATTAAACTAGAAAAAATTAATCAAAGAGGCATAACGGCTGCTGAATTGAGTTCATATATGGGATTGGACCGCACAAATACAAGTAGATATTTAAATAAATTATATAAGGAAAAGCGGATAAATAAAAATGAAGGTAGGCCTGTTAGATATAGTAGCATTAAAGAGTCAGATGAAGCTAGAAGTTCAATTGAAAATGAATTGGAGCAGATAGTAAAGAATAAAGATAGTCTAGAACAACTTATAGGATCAGAGCAGTCACTTAAGTTACCAATACAGCAGGCAAAGGCTGCAATTTTATATCCACCTAGAGGATTACATACTCTTATATTAGGAGAAACTGGTGTTGGAAAATCATTGTTTGCGGAAGCTATGTATTGTTTTGCTAAAGAATCAAAAATGATAGCTAATGATGCACCTTTTATTAGGTTTAACTGTGCAGATTATGCAGACAACCCACAATTAGTTGCAGCTCAAATCTTCGGAGTAAAAAAAGAGGCATTTACTGGAGCCAATAATGATAAAGAAGGGTTATTAAAGAAAGCAGATGGAGGAGTATTTTTTTTAGATGAAATACATAGATTATCGCCACAAGGGCAAGAAATGCTATTTACTTTTATCGATAAAGGATATTTTAGAGCCTTAGGAGATACTGAGAAGAAGATAAAAGCAGATGTACAAATTATAGCTGCAACAACTGAACAACCTGAATCCTCTTTGTTGAAAACATTTACTAGAAGAATTCCTATGATAATAGTCTTACCACCATTAAGAGAAAGAAAATTAGAAGAAAGATATTACCTTTTAAATGATTTTATAATAGCTGAATCACTTAGGATTGGGGAGAGTATATATGTAAGTAAAAAAGTAATTATTACTCTTTTACTATATGATTGTCCTAATAATATAGGGCAATTTAAAAGTGATGTTCAGCTTGCTTGTGCAAAGGCATTTTTAAATTTTAAAATAAATAAAAATACACATATTTTAGTAGAACAAACTGACTTACAACCTAGAATTCAAAAAGGAATATTGAAGTATCAGGAATATAGAAAGGAAATAGATGCTTTGTTAAAAAGCATGAATGATATTTTAAGATTTTCAAACGACGATAGCATGCTAAAAAATTTTGAATTAGAAGTTAGTCAGAATGAAAGTTTTGAGAGTGAGAGTTTTTATTCCATTATAGAAAAGAAAATGGAAGACTTAAGGAAACAAGAGCTGGAAGACGGTAGGATTAGCGATATTTTAAATATTGATTTAGAAAAATATTTTAAAAAATATATAAGCGCTATAAATTCAAATTATAAAAAGGATGAAATCTCTAAGATTGTAGACATTAATGTTGCAAATGTAGTTGAAGAAATGTTAACAGTAGCATCAAAAAAGTTAAACAGAGAATTTAATCAAAAGGTTTTTTTTGGTTTATCACTTCACTTGCAAGGGAGTATTAAAAGAATTCTCTCAGGGAAAAGAATATACCATCCTAAACTTAATGTTGTTAGAGTAGAGTATAGAGAAGAATTCAGTGTAGCAATGGAGATAGTTAAAATAATAGAAAAAGAGTTTTGTCTAGATGTTCCACTAGATGAAATAGGTTATATAAGCATGTTTTTATCGGAATATAATGAAGAAAGTGATGAACAATTAGAAGAAAAAGTTGGAATACTAGTTATGACGCATGGGACAAGTACAGCTAGTAGCATGGCGGAAACGGCGAATTATTTGATAGGTGAAGAATATATACAAGCATTGGACATGCCTCTTACAATGAAATCAGAGCATATGTTAGAAAAAGCTAAGGAAAAAATAATGACAATGAGTAGTAAAAAAGGTGTTTTGCTATTAGTTGATATGGGATCTTTGGTTAACTTTGGAGATATAATTAGTGGTGAGTTAGGAATAGAAATTAAAACATGTGATATGGTAACAACTCTAACTGTCATAGAAGCTGGAAGTAAGGCATTAAATGGGCGAGGTTTGAATGAAATATATAATTTGTGTAAAGATATAGGAAAGTCATCAATACAGATTGAGAAAGAAGATTATAAACACAATAAAGAACTAACTATAATTACTACATGTTTTACAGGTGAAGGTGCTGCAGAAAGAATAAAAGAAAGAATAAGTAAAAATTTAGGTAATATAGAAAAAGTAAATATTGTGCCGCTCAATATTTTAGATAGAGAAGATTTTCTGAAAAAGGTTAGCAAATTAAAAGAAAATTTCATAGTAGTAGCTATAGTAGGGACAGTAAATATAGCAATTGATGGAATAACATTTATACCAGCACAAGATGTGTTTATGGATAAAGGAATAAATTATTTAGAAAAATTAATTGAAGTTGAAAACGATTTTTTGAAAGTACGCAAAGCGTTAAGTAAGGAAATTAGAGAATTGAATTCCGTAAAGTTATTCTTGGAGATTAGAGATACAATAAGACAAATAGAAAAAAAGTTAAAAATAAGAATTCAACATGATGCACAAATAGGAATTTTGATTCATGTCAGTTTTCTAGTTGATAAATTAAAACATGGTGGACAGGAAGTCAGCTTTAAAAATTTAGAAGAATATAGACAGCGTTACAGAAAAGAATTTGTTTTAATTAAAAAAATTCTGAAGAGTCTAGAAGTAATATACGAAGTAAATATTGGAGATAATGAAGTAGCATATGTAGTAAGGATGGTTAAAGAAAATATAGTTACTGTGTAAAAAAATTACAGAGTGTGCAATTATGTTTTGCACACTCTGTCATTTTTTTACACTCTACAAATAAGCTTGTAATTTAGTAATAAAGCCAATCTGCGTCAAAAAGAAATATATTACAAATTGGCATGCAAATTGCTCTACATATTTAAGTAGAAAGAAAGTTTGATGTTGCGGAAGCTGCTTATAAAGCTAAAAATAAAAAGTATTTTGCAACATAAATTTAGGAGGGAATTTTATTATGAGGAAAAACAAGCTTAAAAAATTTTTCGCAATTGGGTTGGCTTTTACATGCTGTATAGTTACTTCTATTCAAACTAATAAGAAGGTAGCATTTTCAGCAGAACAAAATCAAATGAGTTGGATGTTAAATCAACTTACCACAGATACTAATGGTGGTGCTAAATTAATGAAAGCTTATGGTCCAGAATCAGAGTATTGTTCTGAAAATGCATATCCATATGACCAGGCGACTGCAATTATTGCCTTTACTAGTAGGGGATATAATAGTCAGGCAAAAGCTATTCAAACTGATTTGAAAAACATACAAAATAGTGATGGATCATGGTATTTTTCCTATAATGCATCAAATACAGCTAATATATATGCTGATAAAAAATTGGGAGCACAAGCTTCATGGGTTGTTTTGGGACAAACTTATTATGCAAATAAAACAGGAGATACTCAATATCTTGATTCAGCTGTAAAAGCTATGGACTTTGTTATTACTCTTCAAGATGCTGCAGACGGTGGTATAAAAGGTGGTGTTGGTATAAATTGGAAGTCTGTTGAGCATAATCTAGATGCCTATGCAGCTTTTACACACCTATCAGCAGTATTAAATAAATATAATTTGAACACTAGTAAAATAGCTAAATATAGCAATGCTGCTAACCAAATTAGAAATTTTTTAGAAACCAAGTGTTGGGATAATACTGCGGGGAGATTTTATAGAGGATTAAATGATCCTTATACTATTTTTGATGTAAATTCTTGGGGCATATTAGCACTAGGAACAAAAAGCATTGATGGTACAAAAGATTTTACAAGAGGGTTAGATTGGCAAGAAACTTATTGTAAAAAAACAGACACTAGTATCCGTACAAATAAAAGCGTTACAGGTTTTGATTTTAATTTTGATAAAAACTCAGATTATGATGGAAATAAGGCATTTACCGCAGGTGGAGTTCATACAGGTGATGGAACAGATACAGTATGGTCAGAAGGAACATTGGGCAATGTTATTGCAAATTATGCCTCAGGTAGAACTAGTAAAGGAGATTATTATTTAAACCAAGTAAAGAACATGATTCTTCCTAGTGGAGGTGTAGCGTATACTACTAGTAAAGGAAGTAGTGCTGAATATGCACCTGATAATGATGGTGATGGTAAAGATGATACTGAACTAGCTGAAATAACTGGTACAAGTACTTGCGCAACAGCTTGGTATATTTGTGCGCAAGATAAAGTGAACCCATTTAATACATTCCCAGTTAAACTTTCTAACGGGATATATTTAAATAACTAAATAGAGATGCTTTTTAAATTACATTTAGCCGTCTTTTTTATAATACAATCT
Source organism: Clostridium yunnanense (assembly GCF_016595795.1). GTDB lineage: Bacteria > Bacillota > Clostridia > Clostridiales > Clostridiaceae > Clostridium_AR > Clostridium_AR yunnanense. Next base: position 52,392 of record NZ_JAENHN010000037.1, on the reverse strand, counting down.
CGTCATGAACTTTGTATTGCTAGATATTTTTACCTTAAAAAATTGTAATTTTAAATCCTGTAAGCTATACTATTTAAAAGCATAAAGTTTACAAGAAAGAAGGTACTAGTGAATGGTAAAGGGATTATTATCTTTGAACTATTTTAATGAATTGAAGACGATATTAGATAACATATTTAATGAAATAATTATAGTTGATAATAGTAATAAAATATTCTTTATCAATGAATCAGCTAGTATTCTCTTTGATTTAGATTGCAAAAGTAGTTTAGGTAAAGATATTAATAAATTAATACAGGGTTCAGAACTTTCTTATTTCATATCAACTAAAAAAGAAGAAATTAAAAAGCCTATAGTAGTTAATGAATTAAGTTTAATATTAAATGTTATACCACTATCTAATGGTGAAAGTTTAGAAGGATCAATACTGGTTTTCAATAATATAACAAATTATAAGGAGCTTCTTCATAAGCTTGATGAAGAGAAAAACAGCAGTGAAATATTAAATACTGTAATTGAGACTGCTTACGATGGTATGGTGATTATAGATAAGAATGGAATAATCACTATGATGAGTAAGGCATATAAGGACTTCTTAGGAATAAAAAGTGAAGATGTAATAGGCAGACATGTAACTGAAGTTATAGAAAATACAAGAATGCCAATAGTACTTGAAACCGGTAAAGAAGAAGTTGCACAGCTTCATAAGATTAAAGGAAATTATATGATAGCCTCAAGAATACCTATAATAAAGAATGGAGAGGTTATTGGAGTTGTAGGTAAAGTATTATTTAGAAATGTAAAAGAACTAAATAGTCTTTATAAAAAGATAAGTGCTATAGAAAAAGAATTAGCCAATTATAAATCAAGGTTTAAGGAATTTAATACAGCGAGTTACTCACTTGAAAACATTATAGGGGAAAGTGAGGCTATTTGTTCAGCTAAAGCTATAGTGAAAAAAGCTGCTCATACTAATTCTAATGTACTTATTTTAGGGGAAAGCGGCACTGGTAAGGAAATCTTTGCACATGCTATACATTCAGAGAGTAATCGTTATGAGGGACCTTTTGTTAAGGTTAACTGCGCAGCGATTCCAAGTGATTTGCTTGAGTCAGAATTATTTGGCTATGAAGCAGGAGCTTTTACAGGTGCAAGGAAAGAAGGAAAGATCGGAAAGTTTGAAATCGCAAATGAAGGTACAATATTCTTAGATGAAATTGGAGATATGCCCCTTCATATGCAGGTAAAACTTTTAAGAGTAATTCAAGAAAGAGAAGTTGAAAAGATTGGTGGAGTTGCAACCAGGAAGATTAACATAAGAATAATTGCTGCTACAAACAGGAATCTTGAAAGATTAGTTTCAGAGGGGAAGTTTCGTGAAGATCTCTATTATAGGCTCAATGTTGTAACGATAGAAATTCCGCCCTTACGAGAACGTGGTAATGATATTATACTTATCTCTAATCATCTTATTAGAAAACTTTCAGTAAGCTTGGATAAGAAGGTTAATGGAATGACAAAAGAGGCTGAACAATATCTTAAAACCTATGAATGGAAAGGTAATGTTAGAGAACTAGAAAATATATTAGAGAGGGCAATTAATATTATGGGAGATAGTGATGTAATTGACGTTGATGATCTGCCGAAAGAAATTACAGGGAAAAAAGCTTCAATAACTCCTAAAAAGCTTCAGGACATCTTAGAAGAAAGTGAAAAAAATGCTATTATACTTGCTCTTAGAGCAGCAGATGGAAATAAGACAAAAGCAGCAAAAATTTTAGATATAGGTCGTACTAGCTTGTACGAAAAAATAGAAAAATATAAAATACAGAAGTAGTTGTACGGAGATTCGTACAACTACTTTTTTTACTTATTATAATTGTACGGAATAGCGCACAGTGTGTAAATGTTTACGTAAATTAATGTACGGAAATGTGAACATAAATTTTGTATTTTATAAGATTTGTATACCTTTAAAGCAGTTGAACCCCACTATTTACGTTTTTTTAATCTCTAAAGTCTTGGCATGGATGTTGCTTATATAAATAAGTGAAAGCGAACTTATTAATAAATATTACAAATTTAATTTATGGAGTATATGAATGTACCACTTCATAATAAAATTTATATTTTCAAATTCTCATCTCAGAACCTAGAGGAGTTTTGAAAATAGTTTTCGGATTGAAGTGGTGCATCTATAAAAAGGAGGAGAAAATATGAGCAAGGTAATGTCGGCAGAACAAGCAATCTCCTTAATAAAAAATGGAGACACAGTGGCAGTAGGCGGCTTCATAGGTATTGGACACCCTGAGGGAATTACAAAGAAGCTTAAAGAGATTTATCTAGAGAAAGGTGCTCCAAATAGCTTAACTCTTGTTTATGCAGCAGGCCAAGGAGATGGAAAGGAAAAAGGCTTAAATCATTTAGGACAAGAAGGTCTTCTTTCTAAAGTAATAGGAGGACATTGGGGGCTCGCTCCTAAGGTTCAGGAACTGGCAATTAAGAATAAGATAAAAGCTTATAACCTTCCTCAAGGAGTAATATCAAGTCTTTACAGAGATATTGCAGCAGGAAAGCCAGGAACAATTACTCATGTTGGCTTAAAAACTTTTGTAGATCCAAGGGTTGAAGGCGGAAAATTAAATGATTTTACTACTGAAGATATTGTAAAGGTTATTGAGATTGACGATAAAGAGTATCTTTACTATAAGGCTTTTCCTATAAATGTAGCGATAATTAGGGCTACCTATGCAGATGAAGAAGGGAACGCAAGTCTTCAAAAGGAAGCTGCGACGCTTGATGGGCTTTCAATGGCTCAGGCAGCAAAGAATTCTGGCGGAAAGGTTATTCTTCAGGTTGAAAAAATAGTATCAAAAGGTAATTTAGACCCAAGACTTGTAAAGATTCCAGGAATACTTGTAGATGCTGTGGTTGTAGCTAGTGCAGAAGATCACATGCAGACCTTTGCAGAAGTCTTTAATCCAGCTTTCTGCGGAGAAATAAAAATGCCAGCGAGTTCTATTAAAAGCCTTCCAATGGACGAAAGAAAAATAATAGCTAGACGTTGTGCCATGGAACTTGTGCCAAATGCAATCGCAAATTTAGGAATCGGAATGCCAGAGGGTATTTCTATGGTGGCAAATGAAGAAAATATTAGCAGTGCCTTGAGACTTACAATTGAGTCTGGTCCAATTGGAGGAATACCAGCTGGTGGACTGAGCTTTGGAGCAGCGATTAATCCAGATAGCATAATAGATCAATCTTCTCAGTTTGACTTTTATGATGGTGGAGGTTTAGATGTAGCATTCTTAGGGCTAGCTCAATGCGATGAAAAAGGAAACATAAATGTGAGTAAATTTGGACCTAAGATAGCTGGTTGTGGCGGTTTTATAAATATAACTCAAAATTCTAAAAAGGTTGTTTTCTGTGGTACCTTTACTGCAGGTGGACTTAAGATTAATATTTCTGATGGTAAGCTAATCATTGATAAAGAAGGTAAATCAAAGAAATTTATCAAAGATGTTGAGCAAATCACTTTCAGTGGAGATTATGCAAGAGAAGTGAAGCAATCAGTTCTTTATATAACTGAAAGAGCAGTTTTTAGATTGACAAGTGCTGGAGTTGAGTTAGAAGAAATAGCTCCAGGAGTGAATTTAGAAAAAGATATTCTAGATCAAATGGATTTTAGACCAATAATATCAAAGGATTTAAAGCTCATGGATGAAAGAATCTTTAAAGATGAACTTATGAATATCAAATAATCTATCAATATAGAAAATAATTAATGTTAGAAAAAATGGTTAGTAAAAAATAATAAATAAATGGAGGTTTTATATATGGCGGTTATAGGTATTTTATTAAGCTTGGTATTGTTAATGATTATGGCTTATAGAGGATTCTCAGTTATTGTGTTTGCACCTATATTTGCAATTGCGGCAGCTATATTTTCTGGAATGGCAGTAATGCCAACCTACACGGAAATATTTCTACCTAACTTAGGCAATTACGTAAAGGTTTACTTTCCGTTCTTCTTATTAGGTGCAGTATTTGGAAAAGTTATGGAGCAATCTGGTGCAGCAAAATCTATCGCTAAATTTATAGTTGGAAAATTAGGTAAAAAGCGTGCTATGTTATCCGTAATCTTATCAGCAGCCATTTTAACTTATGGTGGTGTAAGTCTTTTCGTTGTTGCATTTGCAGTGTACCCATTTGCAGCATCAATATTTAAAGAAGCAGATATTCCAAAAAGACTTGTTCCTGCTACTATCGCAGTTGGTGCCTTCACATTTACTATGGATGCACTTCCAGGAACCCCTCAAATTCAAAACTCTATACCAATGAAGTTTTTTAACACAGATCTTTACGCTGCTCCTATATTTGGAACCTTAGGTGCGATCATGGTTTTAGTTTGCGGTGTATCTTATCTTGAGTGGCGTAAACGTAAGGCTCAAGCAAACGGAGAAGGCTATGGAGACAATCATAAGAATGAACCAGTGCTAGTTGAAGATGGAAGTTTACCAAATCCACTTATAGCAGCACTACCATTAATATCTGTACTTGGAGTGACTTTAGCTCTGCAAAAATTAGTATTTCCTAAATGGGATATAGTTTCTTGGGTTACTAAAGCTCCTTATAATATCCCACAGGCCAGTGTTGTAGGTTCAATGAATAACTGGGCTTTAATGATTGCACTTGTTTTTGGTATTCTACTTGCAGTTTGTATTAATCCAAAGCGTATGAAAGGAAATTTAGCTTCAGCAATTAATGCTGGTGCAGTTGGATCACTACTAGCTGTTATGAATACAGCATCAGAAGTTGGTTTTGGTAATGTTATAAAAACTTTACCAGGATTTCAATCTATAGCTCATGCTTTAACAAACATTAATCCAAATGGTAGTCCGTTGCTTTCAGAAGCAGTAACAGTAAACGTACTTTCAGGAGTTACAGGTTCTGCATCAGGTGGAATGAGTATAGCGCTTGATACTTTCGGTAAGCAATATTTAAGTTGGGCAAATAGTGCTGGGGTAGATCCACAATTACTTCATCGTGTTGCTGCTATGGCTTCAGGTGGAATGGATACATTACCTCACAATGGGGCTGTTATAACTCTACTTGGAATTGCAGGCTTAACTCATAAACAATCATATAAAGATATTTTTGTGATCACTTGTATTAAGACAGGAACTGTATTTGTATTAATAGCCTTACAAAGCATACTACATTTTATTTAATAAGTATCTGATGTATTGCTAATGAATAGAAAGGCATTATATAAGGAGGAATTGAAAATGAAGGGCTTAACTATAAAAGAAATAAATATCGGTGATAAATCAGCTTTTCAAAAGACCATTACAGAAACTGATGTTTACTTATATGCTGGTATAACAGGAGATTTAAACCCAGCGCATATAAATCAAGTTGAGGCAGAAAAAACAATGTTTCAAGGCAGAATAGCTCATGGCATGTTAACGGCTGGTTTAGTATCAGCGGTACTTGGTATGCAATTGCCAGGACCAGGTTCAATATATCTTGGACAAGAACTCAAATTTGTTGCTCCAGTGAGAATAGGAGATACAATTAAAGCTGAAGTTGAGGTTATAGAGAAGGTTGAAGAGAAGAATAGAATAAAATTAAGTACTATATGTACAAATCAAGATGGTGTTGAAGTACTGATAGGTGTTGCAACTATAATGCCGCCAAAATAAGGACAAGTTTAAAAAAGCAGTGTGAATCTTAAACAGATAAGATTCACACTGCTTTTTTATTAATGAAAAAATAAAACTATATTTGTGCTATAGCGCAAATAAAGAAAAAGCTATCTTAAATTTATTTCAATATATCAGCAACAATCTGCTCAGCAGTCAAATGATATCTTTGATATAATTCATTCATAGGTACACCATCTGTAAATTCTTTATGAGCACCATAATTGAAAACTCTCATCTTTGTAGGACCAAAGAATCTAGATATCTTTTCTCCAAAGCCTCCATTTAATAGACCATCTTCAAGAGTGATTACTGTATCATGGTTTTCAAGCAAGGAAGTAAGCATAGCTTCATCGACTCCAGTAATAAATCTTGGGTTGATTAACGTTGGAGTTATTCCTTGTTTTTGTAGTTCTTCAGAGACTTCTTCAGCTAGATTAAAGAAGTTTCCAAGACCTATAATTGCAACCTTTTCTCCCTCTGTAACTTTCTCAAACTTATTTAATTCATATTTTAGAGAAAGTTTATTCTTTAGTTCTTTAATTGGAGAAGAGGATATTCTTATTGCAACAGGAAAATCCTTTTGTTCCATTGCCCAGTCTATCATCGAGGTTACTTCTTCTTTATTAGCAGGTGCTAAATATACTAAGTTAGGGATATTACTCATCATTGGTATATCAAATATACCTAGGTGAGTTGCATCGCTACCAGAGATTCCTGCATTTTCAACCATGATTATAGCAGGATTATTGTTTATACATAAGTCCTGTGATATTTGATCATAAGTTCTTTGTATGAAAGTACTTGGGAAGAAAGCAAAAGGCTTCATTCCTTGTGAAGCTAGACCTGAAGCGAAGGCAATAGCATGTTCCTCTGCTATTCCAACGTCAAAATATCTGTCAGGATGATTTTCTCTAAATTCTACTAGATCAAGAGCACCAGGAACAGCTGCGTTTATTACAACAATTCGATCATCCTTTTGAAGTTTTTCAGTAATATGATTTATAGTAATTCTTTTATAGTTTTCACCAGCATTTTGAACGAAAGTTTTTCCGCTTTCAATATCAAATGGCATAGACCAATGGAATCTTTCTTTATTTTCTTCTGCATGAGAGTATCCATTACCTTTAACTGTGTGGATATGAACGACTATAGGTTCATTTAGATCTTTGATCTTTTGTAATTCTTCTATTAAAACATCAACATTATTTCCTTCTTCGATATAAACATATTTAAAGCCTAAAGCCTTGAATATATTAAGTTCAGCCTCTCCCTTTGTCTTTCTAAGCAGAGCAAGATTGCCGTATATTCCGCCGTGATTTTCAGCTATGGACATCTCATTATCATTAATTATAGTAATGAAGTTAGACTTAAATTCAGCTACATTATCAAGTCCCTCAAAAGCTTCACCGCCACTTAAAGAACCATCACCTATTATTGCAACTATATTTTCCTTTGTTCCTTTAAAGTCTCTAGCTTTTGCAAGACCTGAAGCTAAACTTACAGAAGTTGAAGTATGACCTATAGTGAAGAAATCATGTTCACTCTCCTTAGGAGAAGTAAAACCAGTTACAGTTTTATATTTATCTTCAAAAAGAAAAGCATCTTTTCTTCCTGTCAAAATCTTGTGAGCATAAGACTGATGACTTACATCCCATACAAATTTATCTATAGGGGAATTGAATACGTAATGTAAAGCCACCGTAAGTTCAACAATTCCTAAATTTGGACCAAGATGTCCACCTGTCTTACTAACTTTAGTCAATATAGCATTTCTTACTTCGGAGCATAAAGTATTAAGCTCCTCAGTAGTCAATCTTTTTATATCAGCTACCTTTGATATTTTATCTAATATATTTGCCATGTTTTTACCCTCTTTCGTATTAGCTAAATTAAATTTTATTCAAGAAGATATGAATAAATATCATATTTATACTAGCACTTAGAGTTAACTATAAGTCAAGAAATTTTTACTTGACCAATTTTAAAAATAAAAAACTCTTCATTTAAAGCTAGGTTTAGGTATAAGGATAAAAGCATAGCACTTCTGTTGAGTAATTAAAAAGATATAAAAGGTGAAACATAGAGTGGAAGTAGTGTGTATTTTATAGGGGATATAAATGAATATCTTAGAAGAAATAAAAGTATCTCTACTTTAATTATACCATATAAAGAATTTCAAATATAGACTGTTTGTTCTAGGGGGCTAGTGCTATAATTCAATAACATGTTATGAGATTTGTTAGGGCAGTGTTCTTATGGAATACATATGATTCAAGAAACATAAACTAAATGCAATAAAAAAAACCTAAATAAAATCTTTGTACTGATTATCTGAAGAGTTTTTGAATTTAAGGAGGTAAAAGTATGGGTTCATATGTGATTGGGTTTCAGGAAATTGACAAAACGAAGATTATGGTTGTTGGAGGTAAGGGCGCGAACCTTGGAGAACTTTCTAGGATTGAAGAAATAACCGTACCAGAAGGCTTTTGTATTTCTACTGAAGGTTTTAAAAAAGTCATTGCGGAAACGTCGTCGATTAAGGAATTACTTGACCAATTATCGCTTTTAAAGGTGGAGGAGCGAGATAAAATAAGCGAACTTAGTGCAAAGATTCGAACAAGCATTGAAGGTATAGCTATCCCAAAAGATATTAATGAACAAGTTACCAACTTTATTTCAAAGCTTGGAGAAGAAAATGCATATGCAGTACGATCCAGCGCAACAGCAGAAGATTTACCAACAGCCTCCTTTGCTGGGCAGCAGGATACGTATTTAAATATTATTGGAAAAGAGGCAATACTAAAGCATATCAGTAAGTGCTGGGCATCTTTATTTACTGAAAGAGCAGTGATTTACCGCCTTCAAAACGGCTTCGACCATCGTAAAGTCTATCTTTCTGTAGTTGTTCAGAAGATGGTCTTCCCAGAGGCTTCAGGGATTTTGTTTACTGCAGATCCTGTAAGTTCTAATAGAAAGGTTTTATCAATTGATGCCAGCTTTGGAATTGGTGAAGCCTTGGTTTCTGGACTAGTAAATGCTGATAACTATAAGATACGTAACGGCAAGATTATTGATAAGAAAATATCTACAAAGAAGCTAGCTATCTATGCCTTAGAAGCTGGCGGCACAAAAGAGCAGGAGATTGAGCCTGAGTTGCAGGATAAGCAAGTGCTTACAGAGGAGCAGATTTTGAGCCTCACTCACATAGGCAGGAAGATCGAAGAACATTTCGGTAGACCACAGGACATCGAATGGTGCTTGGCTTACGACACATTTTATATAGTCCAGAGTAGACCAATCACTACTTTATACCCAATCCCAGAAATAAATGATGGAGAAAATCACGTTTATTTATCTGTAGGGCATCAACAAATGATGACCGACCCATTAAAACCATTAGGAATGTCTTTAATGGAGTTAATATCTTTTGGACACAGGGTTAAAGCTGGTGGAAGATTGTTTGTTGATGTGGCACAAATGCTGGCTTCACCAGACAGTAGAAAAATGCTATTAAAGAACATGGAGCAACACGATCCACTGACAAAAGATGCGATTATGACCATAATAGAGCGAGATTTTATAAAATGTTTACCGAGTGATAAAGAAGAAAAAAGTGAAAGTAAAGGCAATAAAAGTGCATCACCTGCGAATTCAGAGACACAAATTGATAGCGACCCAACAATTGTGTCTGATTTAATTAAGAAAACTCAAACATCCATAGAAGGGTTAAAACAAAACATACAAACTAAATCAGGATCGGATTTGTTTGACTTTATTATGGAAGATATTAAGGAGTTAAAGAGTATTTTATTCAATCCACAAAGTTCAGCTACCTTTATGGCTGCTATAAATGCTTCTGCATGGGTAAACGAAAAGATGAGTGAATGGTTAGGTGAAAAAAACGTAGCAGATATACTTTCTCAGTCTGTACCAAATAATATTACTTCGGAAATGGGTCTAGAATTGATGGATGTAGCAGACGTGATTCGTCCCTACCCAGAACTAATTGATTATTTGGAAAATGTAAAAGATGATAACTTTCTGGAGGAACTGATTAAGTTTGATGGTGGGAAGAAAGCCCAAGAGGCTATCTATAATTATCTTAATAAATATGGGATGCGATGTGGTGGAGAAATTGATATTACTAAAACCCGTTGGAGTGAAAAACCAACTATACTTATCCCAACTATTCTAAGTAATATCAAAAACTTTGAGCCTAATGAAGCTAATCGAAAATTTGAGCAGGGGCGACAGGAAGCTTTGAAAAAAGAAAGAGAGTTATTAGATAGATTAAAAGAGCTACCGGATGGTGAAGAAAAAGCCAAAGAGACAAAACGAAATATCGACTTAATCCGAAATTTCATTGGTTATCGTGAGTATCCAAAATACGGTATGGTTAGTCGCTACTTTGTTTATAAGCAGGCTTTACTTAAGGAAGCAAAGCAACTGGTGCAAATAGGTGTTATTCATGATAAAGAAGATATATACTATCTCACTCTTAAAGAACTTAGCGATGTGGTACGCACACATGAACTTGATTACAAGATAATTAGAGAACGAAAAAACGAGTATAAACTATACGAAAAGCTAACTCCACCACGTGTTATGACATCTGATGGTGAAATCATTGTAGGGAAGTATAAACGAGAAAACCTCCCAGAGAGCGCTATTGTAGGTCTACCTGTTTCGTCAGGAGTTATAGAGGGGCGAGCACGTGTTATCTTAAACATAGAAGATGCTGATCTAGAAGCTGGAGATATATTAGTTACCTCTTTTACAGACCCTAGTTGGACACCATTGTTTGTATCAATAAAAGGTTTAGTTACCGAAGTTGGGGGACTTATGACTCATGGTGCGGTTATCGCACGTGAATATGGCTTACCAGCAGTTGTAAGTGTAGAAGATGCTACCAAACTGATAAAAGATGGGCAGCGAATTCGCGTACATGGTACAGAAGGGTATGTAGAAATCTTATAATTAGGGAAGAAGATATCTTTCTTGTACAGTACTCCTACAAAAATCAAGAAAGCACATTGATAAGCTTATCAGTGTGCTTTTCTATATAAAGATGAACCACTTCGATCCGAAATCTATTTTTAAAACTCTCACGGGTTTTGGTGAGAGAATTTAAAAATAATAAATTTTATTACGAAGTGGTTCATCTATATATAAATAAAGTTTAAATGGGAAAAATAATAAAAAATTCTGTAATCTCATCTGTGTAAGCATATATATTGATTGAAAGAGATAATGAAAAAACAAGAACCTATCACTTCAATTTATAAATTATCTTGAAAATTATTATGAATTGTTATGAACGGAAATTCTAAAATTAAGTAGTAAGGCCAATATATAAAAATAAAATGTTGAGGAGAATGAGATTTATGAGAGAAAGAAAATATGTAAAATTCAGAGTTGATATGTATGAGGATACTAAGTTTAAGATAATAGATATGAAACCAGAAAGAGATGTAATTCATTATATTTGGAACAGAATGGTGCTACTTGCCGGTAAGGTCAATTTAGAAGGGGAGTTGTTCCTCTCAAAGAATATTGCCTATACAATAGAGACTTTAGCAATAGAATTTAATAGAGATATTGCTCAAGTTAAACTGGCACTAGAAGTGTTTGTTGAGTTAGAGATGATTGAATTAACTGAGGATAAGGTGTATAGAGTGAAAAATTTTGCTAAACACCAAAACATTAAACCCAAGAAAAAAGAAACACCTAAAAATGAAGCTGCTGTAGAAGAGCAGAATGTTGTAAATGCAAATAAAGGTTTTTCTGATAAAGTGGAAAAAAATAAAGATGACAATTTCGGTGAACGACCAAAAGAGAATAAGGAAAAGGGTGGATATAAAACGGACAACCATAAAACTGCAGATAATCCTAAAGACACTGAAGAGGTGAAAAAGGGACAGAAAAACGCAGAAGTGTTAAAAGATACGGAAAATGAATTAATTATAGCTGGCAATAGTGAAGAAGACAAAAATAGTAAAGATAATCTAATGGAATATAAAGTTAATGTGTTTGAAAGTAAAAAAAGGACAAGGAGTGGAAGGAAAAAGAAAAATAGTATTTCCAACAATGAAGCTATTGGGGAAATAGCTGAAGAGGATGGAGATATAGTTGATACAAGTTGCTTTACGGAAGGCGTAAGACCGTTAGGAAAAGGTGAAATAAGTGTTGCCGAGTTTTCCTTTGGATAATGATAGATATTAGATTTTAAATTTATTTAAGCATAAAATTAAAATTTGATAATTAAAACTTTATAGAATCTTTAAATATGCTTTATAGTTTTTTTAATAGTGAGTCGTATAATTCGCATATAAGGATAGATAAATTTAAAATAAAAGTAAAGTTATACGATGAGAAGGAAGTGTCAGTATGTCAAAAGTATTATTTTTAGGTATTCCATCACACGGTCATGTGAATCCAACAATAGGATTGGTAAGTGAGCTTATAAAACAAGGAGAGGAAATAACTTATTTTTCTTCGGAAGAATTTAAAGAGAAGATTGAAAAAACAGGTGCAACATTTAAATGCTATAGAGAAGATTTAAATATCTTTAAAATGAAGAAGGATAGTGGCTCTAAAGAAAAGCCTGGTACTGGTTTATTTGGGGTAGCAAGTAGAATTCTTGAAAGAAGTGATGTAATTATTGGAGATATCTTGGAGCAAACAAAAGAAACTAAATTTGATTACCTTATTTATTCAGCAGCCTTTCCTTTTGCTAATATATTAGCTCAGATCTTAGATATTCCTACTGTATCATCATTAGCAGTCTTTGCAGGTTTAGATAGATTTTTTACATCAGATAATGAAGCTAATGATAATAGGTTTAAGATGTCTGATGAATTTACAGAAAACTATAAAGAGATAATTAAAAAACTAAATAGAGTTTACTCTGTAAAAGTACCAGATAATATTTTAAATCTACTGTTTAATAAAGGTGATATAAATTTAGTTTATACATCTAAATACTTTGCTAGTGATCTTGATTACTTTGATGATACCTTTAAGTTTGTTGGACCACCGGTATATGATAGAAAAGAAAATGTAGATTTTCCTTTTGAAAAATTAGAAGGTAAGAAAGTTGTATATATTTCGCTAGGTACTGTATTTGGCGGGTATGATATAGAGGTATATAATATATTCTTTCAGAGCTTTAAGGATATGGATGCCATTATAGTAATGACAGCCTTTAATGTTGATACATCACAGTTTGATATTCCTGATAATTTCATAGTAAGAAACTACGTTCCTCAGTCTGAGGTTTTAAAGTATACTGATGCTGCTATAACTCATGCAGGAATGAATAGTATAAGTGATTTAATCTACAATAATGTCCCTTTTGTGGCACTTCCAATGGGAGCAGATCAACCATATTTAGCAAAAAGAGCTGAAGACTTAGGAGCAGCTATATCACTTGATATAAAGAGTATAACTCCTGAGTTATTAAGAGCTTCAATTGAGAAGGTACTAAATGATTGGACTTATATAGAGAATATAAGAAAGATTAGTGATTCCTTTGAAAAAGCAGGCGGTTATAAAAAAGCAGTTGAAGAAATTTATAAGATGAAGAAAGAGCGCTTAATTAGCTGAATTTTATAACATATTGTTATAAAATAAAGTTAAAGACTGTTCTAAAGATTCCTATCGTAATAGAGTAAAATTTCCGTAGTTAACTATGTTAATAATTGTTGAAATGAAAGAATATAGAAGAATGCTAAGACATGTAATGAAAACAAGGATTAGCCATTTCTTCTTTTTTTCTTTTGTAAACAAAAGTACTTACTATGACTCCTAATAATGGCAATAAATACTTTATAGTTAAGCCTATTATAATCAAAACATATAATGATAAGGTGAATAGGGCTTGATCAATACTTTTATCCATAATAGACATCTCCTTTTGAAAATATAAAATAATCTAACCATTATTATAAATAAATATCATTAGAGAGTGACACTGGTATATACAGAATTGTTTAGTTTGTGGATCAGTTTTAAATTAATTATTAACAAATATATTGAAATGTTGTAAGAATAATAATATAATATTTGTATAATAACAACATTAATGAGATATATAGTCAAACTCTTCGGAGTTAAAATAGAAAAAGTGTCGTAGTAAATATTCAATTCTAACAAAATAAGATAGTTATTTTAATATCTATCTTTCCTAGTGAATCAAAAGACTTCTATTAATCTTTATTTTTCTAAATTTATAAATGCAATAATTATGATTAGTTGCAATATTATAAGATGTTTAAACATGAATAAAACAAATCTATAAAATCTTTTCCATAAATTAATCCTAAAGAATTTTCATTCAGTATATAATTTTACATCAAGTGAATCTGATTAATATCAAAAATTCTAAATTAAAATCGTTTAACAATAAATAGGATGTATGCCTGGAGATTAGAGCAAGCTGAAAGAAGTAATAATTAAAGAGGGGAGGAATGAGAGGAAAACGGTGTTAAATAATATATCAATTTCAGATCTTACTATAAGCTAATATCTAAATATTTAATATCTTAACTAGTCTTTTAAGTGTTATTTTACACAATTCAAGTATCCATATCCATAACATGTCCTTTAACTCCAAGCATACTCTTAAAGCATAAAATTTGACATCCAATGTTCCTTACATTAATTCATAAATAAAAATAAATTGAAATAAGTTTGGAAAGGTGTGTATTAAATGTTTAAAAAACTTTTTATATGTTTGGTTATGATTTTTGCAATTTGCTTGCCGGACCTAGGGGTAAAGGCTTCTGCAGCTACTTTTACTAATCCGCTAGGAGGCGGAGCAGATCCTTGGGTTATTTCAGCTGGTGGGTCTTACTATTATGTTCAATCAAATGGTGGCAACACTATAACTATTAGAAAATCTTCAACTCTTCAAGGCATAACTAGCGGAACAGCAACAACAGTATGGACTGCACCTTCTGGAACCCCATATTCCAGTGAAACTTGGGCACCAGAATTACATTATGTAAGAGGCAGATGGTATATATATTTTGCTGCGGATAACGGAGCAAACGAGAATCATAGAATGTATTGCTTGGAAGGTGGTACAGATGCAAATAATCCACTAAATGGAGCTTTTAATTTTAAAGGAAAGGTTGCAGCTGCAACAGATAGATGGGCTATAGATGGCACTGTTTTAGATTATAACAATCAATTATACTTCATATGGTCTGGCTGGGAAGGTACTACTAATGTAGCACAAAACTTATATATAGCTAAGATGAGTAATCCATACACCATATCAGGAGATAGGGTACTGATATCTACACCTGATCAAAGCTGGGAGAGGAATGGAACACCATATATAAATGAAGGACCAGAAGTTCTTGTAAGCGGCTCTACAGTAAATATAATATATTCTGCAAGTGGAAGCTGGACTGATGACTACTGTCTTGGAAGACTAACTTGCACTAATGGAGACTTAATGAATAGAGCTGCATACTCAAAGGTTGGTCCTGTATTTTCTAAGTTTGGAGATGTATATGGGCCTGGACATGCTAGCTTTGTAAAATCACCAGATGGAGTACAAAATTGGATTGTATATCATGCAGCAGTATCACAAGGATCAGGCTGGACAAGGAATATAAGAATGCAGCAATTTACAATGTTAAGCAATGGAACTCCGATGTTTGGTGTACCAGTGCAGCCAAATGTTCCACTTCAAGTACCATCTACTGGAAACAGTATGCCGCTAGTAAATAATGGAGTATATACGCTTACAGCACTATGCAGTAATCTTAATTTAGATGTGTCTGGTGGAAAAAATGCTGATGGAACTAAGCTTCAACAATACGGAAGCAATGGCACTGCAGCACAACAATTTAAATTTGTAGATTGTGGTGGAGGATACTATAAGATAGTACCAATGTGTGCTCCTAATATGTGTGTGGATAATCCTTATGGCACAACAGCACTTGGTGGGGCAGTTTCATATCAGATATGTACTGATAATGGTCAAGATGCTCAAAGATTTAGAATTGAGGATATGGGAAATGGTGTGTACAAGATAGTAAATAAGGCTAGTAATCTTCCTATTGATGTAGCAGGAGCATCGACTCAAAGTGGGACACAGATAGATCAGTGGCAGGATAACGGAAATAATGCACAGAGATGGAGATTAGTTAAAGTAGGTTAAGAAGAACTTTATTAATATAAGAAAAATAAGGGTGCAATATTAGTGATTATTTATAACTAATATTGCACCTAGCTATTTAAAATAAATCTTTCCTATATAGGAAAAAATTATACAATGTTAATGTAAAATATAATATAATTAAATAAAAGATTAAAGTGAAAAGTATGCAGATGATTTGTAAAAAAGTGTTGATTATTACATTTGAGGTGATTATATGACAGAAAAAAATATGCCTAAAACTATTCCAGGAATAATAAAAGTGATAAATGAGTCTAGCGATATGGATACAATAGAAGCTATGGAGAATTATCTTGGATGTTATTACGGAGTACCTATTTTAATAATAGGTTCAATAGTTAACTTTTTTCAGCATCATGAACTAAAAAGCTCGGTAATAGATAGCATACTAATGTTAATATTAGGTTTTTGCTTTGCTATTACTCCGTATTTAAAATTGAAAACTAGAATTATTACTCACTGGGTATCTATATTATTTTCGGTGGTGCTAATTTTTGTGGCAATAAGAACCTATATTTTTATTGGACCAGCTATATGGACTATTGCAGCTATTAATATTATTATATCTTCTGCGAGAATTAGTAGGGTTATGCTAAACTATATTATTTTTTCTACATTTTTAGTGTGCATCTACTATTATTTGGTTTTATCAAAGACTTCATTTCAATCTGGAAATACGTATTATATACTTCAAACAATATTATTATTTTTAGTTTTAATTATTTCAACAGTTCTTCATGTGATAAATCAGTCACATTATAAAAGAATCAACAAGATGTATATGACAGAAGTAAAACAAAGAGAAGAGCTTGAGAAAATGTATGATAGTATTGCAGCTACCCATGAAGAACTTAATTATAGATATAATCAATTAAATGATACTAATATTAAGTTGAAGTTTAATGAAGAAAAATTATATCATATGGCTCATTTTGATATGATAACAGATCTGGCAAATAGAAAAACAATTATACAAGAAATATATAAACTAATAAAGCTTTCTGAAGATGTAGAAACATCATTTTACATAGTTTTTATTGATATAGATTCCTTTAAAAAAATAAATGATATTATGGGACATCACATAGGGGATTTATTTGTAAAGGCTGCGGCTGATAGATTAAAAAAGTTTATTGATAAAGATGATTTAATAGGAAGAATCGGAGGAGATGAATTCGCTTTAATAATTGATAGGAATATAGATAATGAGGAAGTATATTCATACTTGGAAGGTATTAGAAAAGAATTTGCCAAACCTTTTATGATAGGAAATAATGAAATAAGGTCCAGTGCAAGTTTTGGAGTAGCTTCTTTTCCTGGAGATGGGATAGAGCAAGTGGAATTAGTGAAAAATGCTGACACAGCAATGTATAAGGCGAAAGAGTTAGGAAAAAATAATATACAATTTTTTGAAAGTTCAATGAAAAAGGAATTGTTAGATAAAATAAACTTTGAAACTAAACTAAAATCTGCATTATGGAATGATGAAATATTTTTAGTTTTTCAACCTATCTATAGCCTTAAGGAACACAAGATACGTGGATTTGAGACTTTAGTGCGTTGGCAGTCACCAGAACTTGGAATGGTGAGCCCAGCAACCTTTATTCCAGTTGCAGAAGAAATAGGAATTATTATTTCTTTAGGAGAATGGATCATAAGGACAGCGTGCGAAAGTTTTAAAAATCTCCAAAGTATATATAACATAGATGCAATACTTTCAATAAATTTATCAGTAAATCAGCTTGAATCTCCTAATATAATTGAAGTAATAGAATCTGCTTTAAAAGACGCAGATTTAGACCCTAAGTACTTAGAAATTGAGGTCACAGAATCTATATTGATTAGTTCTATTGAGAATACCACAATTATTTTAGAGAAGTTGAGGGAAATGAATGTAAGTGTAGCTTTAGACGATTTTGGAACAGGCTATTCTTCGCTAAGCTACTTAACAAAGCTTCCTATAGATGTATTAAAAATAGATAAATCCTTTATAGATGACCTATTAAATGAAGACAAAAATGTAGAGATCATCGGAAGCATTATATCCCTAGCCCATAACTTGGGGATTTCAGTAGTGGCAGAGGGAATAGAGGAAGAGATTCAAATAAAACATCTATCAAAACTTGAATGTGATTATATTCAAGGTTATTTTATAGGCAAGCCGATGAAAGTAAAGGAATTAGAAGAGTACATAACATTAGTAAATTGATATGAAGTTTTTATGGTAAACAATGAAAACTACTTTAAATCCTCTGATCAAAAAACACCAGAGGATTTAAAGTAGTTTTAAGTTTATATACTACAATATTTATTATCCACTATATTTGACCATATTTTATGGAAATAATTACATTAAGGAGTGAAGTTGTAAAACTGCTTTTATGTAAATTATATGCTAAAATAAAAATGGTATAAAACTATATTTATAGGGTATCAGAAGTTCAGGAGGTACTGACATGTACAGTGTAATGATAATTGAAGATGACAAAAAATTAAGTTCGTTAATCAAAAATCATCTAGAGAGATATGGATATAAAAGTTATCTTGTAGAGGATTTTTCTAAGATAAAAACAGAGTTTGTGAGTAATAGTCCTAATGTCGTTCTTATGGATATAAACCTTCCCTTGTTTGATGGTTTTTACTGGTGTAGAGATATAAGGACAGTGTCAAATGTTCCAATTATATTTATATCAGCTAGGGATTCAGATATGGATCAGGTTATGGCTATTGAAAATGGCGGAGATGACTACATAACTAAGCCTTTTTCTTATGATGTGCTGTTAGCAAAAATAAAGGGAGTTATAAGAAGAGCTTATGGAAGCTATGCTGAAAGCAGCAGTAGTGATGTGTTTGAAGTAAATGGTTTGTTTTTATACATTGATCAAAATATAGTGGAGTATAAGGGAAAAAAAGTCGAACTCAGTAAGAAGGAGTTTCAGCTATTATATTCATTAGTTAAGAATAAAGATAAGATTGTTACAAGAGAAACCTTACTAGAGGTTTTGTGGAATGATATAGATTTTGTTGATGACAATACCCTTTCTGTGAATATGACAAGAGTAAGAAAAAGATTAGAAGAACTTGGAATTAAAGATGTAATAGAGACAAAGAGGGGACAGGGATATAGAATAACAGCAGAATGGTAATACTCAGATAATCATAGTATTTAACTTAGAAATATAAGTTCATTATTAAATGAGTCATAAACATGTAAGGCGGGTGATTTAGATGAAGTTTAGCAGTTTTCTTAAGGATAGAATTGCCTATACTGCAGTTTATATTATTAGTACTTGTGCAATTATCCTTATAATGTATTTAACGTTGATAATAAATAGATTGGAATTTCCGATTAATAATATATTTTATGCTTTTTTAGTTTCTATAGTTTTTTATATAATTTTTATAATGTACGATTATTATAGAAACAAAAGTTTTTATAATCAGCTAAACTCAATACTTAATTCAGAAAAAGACTTGGATTACATACTTAATATAGGTAGTCCTAATAACTTTGAGCAAGCTATGTTTAAAAAGGTGTTATTGAAGCTTTATAAGCTTTCAGGAGATAAGACAATAAAGTATGAGGAAGCACATAAACAGTATATGTATTTTGTAAATCAATGGGTCCATCAGATGAAGACACCGGTATCTGTTATTAATCTTTTACTTCAAGAACAAGTAAGCGAAGGTCAAAAAGAAGTGTTTGAAAGTATATCTGAAGAAAATGAAAAGCTGGCTCATGGTCTTGATATGATGCTTTACAATGCTAGACTTAATGGGTTTAATCTTGATTTTAATGTGGAGAGTTTTGACATAATATCTATTGCAAGAGAAGTTATTAATGATAATAAAAAATCAATGATAAGACATCATATATTTCCTAAGATAAACACTAATAAAGAAATATCGGTGCAAACAGATAGAAAGTGGATTTATTTTGTAATAAACCAAATAGTTATAAATGCTATAAAGTATTCTAAATCTGACTCAGAAGAAAGTAAATTAATTACCTTTGAGGTTAGTGAAGAGGCTTCAAAGACAACCTTGTCTATAAGCGATCAGGGCATTGGCATACCAAAAGAAGATTTAAGCAGAGTTTTCAACGCCTTCTTTACAGGTAAAAATGGACGTAAAACCTCTGAATCCACAGGTATGGGTATGTATCTCGCAAAGAAAGTCTGTGATAACCTAGGACATGGACTGCTTGTAAAATCAACAGAAGGTTTCGGAACTACCTTCTCTATTGTATTCCATAAAGGTAAGAATATATTTAACCTGTAAAAGTTATATAAGATTATTAATTCTTTGTGAAGCTCATCAAAGTCTTGGAGGAGTGACGCATAAATTTCAAAACTAGAAACCTTTCAATATTGTAAGATTAAAATTTTATTTGAAAGAGAAATCGATACCTTGATTTCTCTATTTTTTTTATAATAAGTACATAGAGTTGAAAATTAATACATGGATGTACCACTTCGTGATGAAATTTATTATTTTTAAATTCTCTCACTAGAAGCCGTGAGAGTTTTAAAAATTGATTGGGGTTCGAAGTGGTACATCTATAACAACTGAAAGGAAGGATATAATGTCTATACTAAAGGCTGAAAATATAACAAAGATATATGGTGATAAAAGAGGAGGCTTAAAGGTAAAGGCTCTTGATATGTTTAACATAAATATTGAAGAAGGAGAGTTTGTAGGGGTTATGGGACCTTCAGGAAGTGGAAAGAGTACTCTTCTAAATATCCTGGCTACAATCGATACTCCATCTTCTGGGGAACTGCTTATAAATGGAGTTAATCCTAGTAAGCT
The DNA here is from genome assembly GCF_016595795.1 of Clostridium yunnanense. GTDB lineage: Bacteria > Bacillota > Clostridia > Clostridiales > Clostridiaceae > Clostridium_AR > Clostridium_AR yunnanense. Next base: position 31,680 of record NZ_JAENHN010000037.1, on the reverse strand, counting down.
TGATGAAAAGAAAGCTGCCTTATTTAGAAGAAAAGAATTAGGATTTATATTTCAAGATTTCAATCTCTTGGATTCTTTATCTATTAAGGAAAATATAATACTTCCACTTGTGCTAGATAAACTTAAGGTTTCAGAGATTGAAAAGAAGGTGGAGGGTATTGCTGAACTTTTAAATATAAAGGATATTTTGAATAAAAGGCCTTATGAAACTTCTGGTGGTCAGCAACAAAGAGCAGCTTGTGCAAGAGCGTTAATTCATAATCCATCTATAATTCTTGCAGATGAGCCAACTGGAAATCTTGATTCTAAGGCTTCTCAGGATGTTATGGAGTCTTTAACTAATTTAAACAAGGAAAAGAAAGCAACTATTATGATGGTAACTCATGATCCTTTTGCAGCAAGCTTTTGTCATAGAATAATAATGATCAAAGATGGAAAACCTTTTTTAGAGATTGTAAGAGGAGGCAACAGGCAAGCTTTCTTTAAGGAAATAATGGACTCACTTACACTTATAGGAGGACGTTATAATGACCTTGCGTAGTATTGCTTTTAAAAATATTAAGGGAAACTTAAATAAGTTTGTGATGTATTATTTAAGTAATGCCTTGGTGGTTATGGTATTTTTCATATTTGCTAACTTTATGTTCAATCCTCAGGTGAAGAATGTTGGAGTAATGGGGCAAATTGGAGCTGTAACAGTAGAGGCAATGTATCTTTGTGAGATTGTTATACTTGTATTTACCTTAGTATTTACTAATTATTCAATTTCAAGCTTCTTAAAATCCAGGGAAAAAGAATTTGGATTATTATCCTTGTTCGGTCTTACTAAAGGACAGATAAGAAGTTACATTTTGTTTGAAAATCTAATAGTAGCAATATTTTCAATAGTTACAGGGCTTCTTTTTGGAATATTGTTTTCTAAATTATTTTTTATGGCAGTGTCAGCAATTTTGATTTTAGACAAGGAGCTTCCGTTAATAGTATCAGTTAAGGCAGTATTATTAACAATAGCATGTTTTTTAGTGTTGTTCCAAGGTATAGGATTTATATCCTGCTACAGGATTAAGAATAACAATATAATTGAACTACTTAGAGGATCAAGAGTTGCAAAGCCTGTACCAAAGTTTTCAACTACAAAAGCAATTTTATCCATAGTTCTTATTGCAATTGGGTATGGTATGGCAGTATTTTCAAATCAAGCTATAATATTTACCATGCTTCCTATATTAATAGTTACAGTGGCAGGAACCTTTATGCTATACTCACAATTTAGTGTGTATTTTACAAATAAGCTTCAGAAAAATAAAGAGGTATTTTATAAAGGTATCAATATGATAACCTTATCTCAGATAGTATACAAACTTAGAGATAATTCAAGAATACTATTTGCAGTTTCCATACTTTCGGCTGTAACTTTGACTGCTTCAGCAACAGTATATTCTTTTCAAAAAGTAATACAGAAAAATATTGTGGTTAATTTTCCGCAGGATTTTAGTTTTTTTGAAGAGGGGTTAAATTCACATAAGGTAATAGCTCCTGAAAGAGTAGAACAAATTCTTAAAGATGGTGGACAGGAAATATCATATAAAAATAAAGTTGTACTTATAAATGCTGTTAATGAAAGTTTATCTGTAGAAGAAAAAGCAAAACATAGTACTTTTCCTAATAAAACGGATTTTAACCTTATGTCTAATAGTGATTATAATGCATTAGCAAAGGAACGAAAATTATCAACTATTACTCTTAAGGCTGGAGAAATATATATAAACTCCTATAACTTAAACGGTGGTGAGTCAAAAAAGCTGTTTGTAGATAAGAAAGAATTAAAGCTAAATATAGAAGGAAAAGCAACTACTTGGAGGATAAATCAAGAAGTAAGTGGAGGAATAATTAATACTGATGAAAGAAATGCCAGCACTGCTGTAGTAAGTGATGAAGAGTTTAACAAACTTAAAGGATATCTAAAGGATGAAAAACTAAAGGTTTACTATGGATATAGTCTAAACAATTGGATGAAGTCATCAAATTCTATATTGAAAATTAAACAAGAAGTACCAAAGGAAATGAGCAAGAAGTTTGATGAAAGAGTAACCGATGTTGTAGAAATGATGAAGGGAATGTCTTTGTTTTTCTTTATTGGAACTTTTATATCAATATTATTTTTCATAGCTACAGGAAGCATACTATATTTTAAATTGTTTAATGAAGTTCAAAAGGATAAGCAAGAATTTATAGCTCTTAAAAAAATGGGACTGTCCATCGGTGAAGTAAAAAGAATTGTAAGTACCCAATGTGCGGTTATGTTTTTTCTACCATTTACAGTTGCATTTATTCACACTTGCTTTGCGATAAAAGCCTTAAGCAATATTCTAAAATCAAATCTAAGTTTATACTTAATGATAATAGTAGGAGTTTACCTATTACTTCAGACTGCTTATTACCTATTTGCAAAATCAATGTATATAAGACAGATAAATAGCTGGGAATAAGAAAAATATTTATTATAAAAAATATAAAACCTAAGACCATACATACTTTAGAAGGATATCTTCTTTATATGTATGGTTTTTTATGGTTGTATGAGTAAATTCCATTTATTTCGTAAACTATATAATTATAATTCTTGTGATAGAGTGGTGGGATAAATGGCTAAAAAAAGAAGTTTTCTAAATAAAATTTTATATTATATATCATATAAAGATAAAAGGCAGATTAAAGAGTTTTATATACCTTCTGTTGATGAGCTAAGAGATAGTAAAGGCAATAATAACGATATAAGCAATAAAGACAAAAATAGTAATATTCATATAAAGACTAATGAGCAGGCTTCTAAGGTAGCTGGCAATGAGGGGGAGCAAAAAGGTAACAACGAGACAATAACAACTTCAATTGAAGATAACATCAAACTAATTAATTCAAAATTTAATGCACCGATGAATAGGGATATTGTGATTAGAAGATTTACAATATCAGGTAAATATATGGCTTTTATTGCTTATCTTGAGGGGATGACTGATAAGCAGATAGTTAATGACTTTATATTAAGACCTCTGTTGAATATTAAAGAGTTTCAGCAAAAAGAGCAGCAGTGTCAGCTAGATTATATTCTTGAAAGTATACTTGAAACTAACCAAGCTAGAAAATTAAGCAAACCTAAGGAAGTAGTCAATGAAATACTTTTAGGAAACACAGTACTTTATATTAATGGGTGTAACTTTTATGTGACTAATGAAACTAAAGGTTTTCCTGCTAGAGGGGTAGAAAAACCAGCTATAGAAGGAACAGTAACAGGTGCGCAAGAAGCTTTTAATGAAAGTCTAAGGGTTAATATATCATTAATAAGAAAGATTATTAAGAATGAGAACTTAACCACAGAATTCTTAAGTATGGGAGAAAGAAATAAAAACCAATGTGCCATCATGTATCTAAATGGACTTGCTAATCCTGCAATAGTGGATGAAGTAAAAAGAAGGATAGAAAGTATTGAAACTGATTATAATGCGGGGGACGGTATGTTGGAACAGTTTATTGAAGATAATCCTTTTTCTATTATTCCAACCATACTTACAACTGAGCGCCCTGATAGAACGGCATCACATATAGCGGAAGGGCGAGTAGCTATCATATGTGAGGGAACTCCTTTTGCAAAGGTTGTGCCAATAAATTTCGTATCACTACTTCATAGTCCAGAGGATGCATTTATGAGGTTTCCCTATGGAACAATTTTAAGATTTGTAAGATTAATTGGTATGTTTATAGCAACCTTACTTCCTAGTATATATGTGGCTATGACAAATTTTCATCAAGAAATGATACCAACAGATTTATTAATTGCTATCGTAAAGGCTAAAGAAAATGTTCCCTTTCCTACAATAGTAGAAGTGGTACTTATGGAATTTTCCTTTGAGTTAATTAGGGAGGCTGGAATCAGAATACCTGGGATAATTGGTAATACACTTGGAATTATTGGAGCGTTAATTTTAGGTCAGGCGGCAGTACAAGCAAATATAGTAAGTCCGGTACTTATTATAATTGTGGCCATAACCGGCCTTGGTAATTTTGCTATACCGAGTTTCAGTTTAGGACTCGCAATAAGACTAATAAGGTTTGGGTTTATAGCGTCGGGAGCCCTGCTTGGATTCTACGGGATAACCTGTTTTATGATGCTGATTGGGATATATTTAGTTAATATTAAATCCTTTGGGATGCCGATATTTGCACCGGTATTACCAAGAACCTCTAAGAGTAAGGATTATATTGTAAGATATCCTGTATGGAAACAGGAAGAAATGGTAGACAGTATTAATCCTTTAGATTCTACTAGACAGCCAAAGATCGCTAGAAAGTGGACTGAGGAAGATCCTAACTATAATTATGATAGGAGGGAAACAGATGATTAAGGAAGGCAAATTTGGAACAAGAGAGGCAGTGACTCTTACTACCGTAGTATTAACTTCTAAAGTTTTTTATACTAGCATAAGCGTATTATTTAAAGCTACAAGTACAGCTGCTTGGTATGCCACATTGATTTCGTGCTTGATTAGTATGATGTTATTCTCTATTGTTTGTTTATTAATGAATAGATATCCAAATAAGAATCTTGTTCAAATATTTGATATAGTTACAGGAAAGTTTATTGGTAAAATTTTATCACTTATATTTTGCGCTTACTTTATTTTTTATTCAGGGGCAACTATAAGAGAATTCGTAGAAATGGTAATATCCTATGTTTTGCCAAGTACACAGCCAAGTATAATTATAACAGTACTTTTGTTAATTGTTGTTTCATATGCCTATGTTGGTATTGAAGGAATTGCAAGAATGGCATATGTAGGATTTTTTTGTATAAGTATAGGTTTAGTAACAATCCTTATATTACCCTACAGATTTTACGATATAAATAATCTTATACCTATAGGAGGATATGGGGTAAAAAGCATATTTAGTACAGGATTTTGGAGGGCATCAGCATATAGTGAAGTTATTTTTCTTGCATTCTTATCTAATTGTCTTCATGAAAATAAAAATCTAAAGAAGGTGGGTTTAGTAAGCTTAGCGCTATCAGGAATTATAATAAGTATGGGTACTGTATGTGCCTTAATGGCCTTTGAATATTCGCAAGGAGGAGAAAATCTGTCATCACTCTTTCAGCTTTCAAGAATAATTTATATAAATAGATTTCTTCAAAGAATAGAAAGTGTATTTATATTCATTTGGGTTATTGCTTCTATAATAAATGTTTCAGTGGCTTTTTATGTTGCTATAAGCATCTTTTGTAAAGCTTTTAATGTTTCTAATCACAGACCTTGTTTACTTCCTTTTGTTTATTTTACTTTCATGGTAACACTTTTGCCAAAGAATATAAGTGAAGCTACTGAGGTTTATATTAAATCAATTAGACAATATAGTCTTTTAATTACTTACTTTATACCAATATTAGTTTTATTAATTTCTATATTTCGTGGTAATAAAGGAGGTATGCTTACAAATGAAGAAACTTAGTATAATTATGATACTGATTTTTTTAAGTTGTTTATTTTTGACGGGTTGTACAAAAGATAGTAGGGAGATAGATGATCAGGTATATTCACTGGTCATTGGATGCGACAAGGGAATTTGTAATAAAATGAGGCTTACGGTTCAGTTTCCAGTGTATAAGTCAGGCGGTAATGATAACTCAGGGAATGATAAAAATAGCAATGGTTCGACTCATGGTATATCTAATAACGGTAATACATTATTTGAAACAGTGGAAGCTCCATCTATTTTAGAAGGAATAAACCTTTTAGGCAGTGCAACAACAAGGAGAATATCACTTGTACATACAAAAACCATAATTTTTTCTGAGGCAGTAGCAAGGGAAGGCATTGAAGATTATTTAGCACCAATTTCAAGATTCAGAGAAACCAGAAGAATAATGCAAGTTGTGATATGCAAAGGAAGTGCTGAAGAATTTATTAGAAATAATAATACCTTAATAGGAGAGAGTACAGCAAAAGCTATGGAACTTGCATCTACTCAAGCAAATTATTCAGGCTACTATCCAGAACAGTCGTTTCAGGAGTTTTACACTGGTGTTATTTCTCCATACAAGCAATCTTATTCTGTTTATGCAGGACTAAATGAATTTAAAAAGCTGCAGCCATTGGATAAAGGCGGCTCGTTACCTTTAGACTCTGATGAGATATTTTCCTCTATGTTAAAAACCCAGTATAATTTGCCGCCAGGCGAAATGCCTAGAAGTGGAAACAGGAAGATAGAATTTATGGGAGTAGCGGTTTTTAATGGAAGTAAAATGGTAGGTGCTTTAAATGCATATGAAACTAGATATCTGTTAATGGTAGTTGGTAAGTTCAAAAAAGGCTTTTTTACAATAGAAGATGAACAAAGTAAAAATAAGGCTATTGTAGTTGATATGAGATTGGGGCGGAGACCCAAAATATCTGCATATTTTAAGGAGGGTATCCCAATAATTAATGTCAAACTAAATATTGAAGCAGATATAGGAGCTATTCAAAGCAGATTGCCTTACGAAAGATTAGATAAAATTGATGAGTTAAATAATTCAATAGAACAGATTATACAGAGAGGAGTTTCAGATCTAATAAGAAAAACTCAGCAGGACTACAATACTGATATCTTTGGATTTGGGAAAATAGCAGCTAGGAATTTTTCTACTGTGACTAAATTTGAGGAGTATAATTGGTTGAAACATTATAAAGATGCAAAAATAAATGTAGAAGTTGATGCAAATGTAAGAAGGACAGGAATAATGTTTAGTTCAGCACCTATTAGAGATAATGAAGATACCATAATAACTGGAGGAAAATAAGATGAAAGTTCTACTACTGCTATTTATGCTAGTAAGTTGCTTTTATACATGTACTTATGGGGTAAACTTGATTACAAAACATAATAATAAACTTGGCGGAATTGCTATCTTAGCGCTTGCTGTTTTAGGAACTTTTATCCCTGGATTTGTATTGTTTAGTAGATAAATAATATTAAAAAATCACTGAAGCGACTTTCTTCAGTGATTTTTTTTGTGCAGCTGCCTTTTCTGAATATAGTGAAGAAACTCTTGCTGGAGACATATTATTCTTTTTTAATCTTTCACTTATGTTATGTTCTAAGTTCTTGCTCATATCTATCCATGGATATAATTGAGTTGTAAATTTCTAAAGAATAAAAAAGTCGGAATCATAATTGATGGCGGTATTTTTACGTGAATATAAAAAAAGTAGTGTATATCCAAAAAAAGAGGTGTTGTGAAAAATCCCAATAATATCTATAATGTATCATAACTGCAGTATATTGTGACGTGAGTATAAAAATAATCACACAATCAATCAGAAATAAGTTATGCAAGAAAGTTATAGCAACTATATAATAGCTTTAATAGTTACTCAAGAACTTCTTATCATTGAAGCTTAATCTAACTCTAAATAATAAAATTGTCATATCTATATATAATCTTACCAATATTACACTAAAATTCAAACAAAAATATACCAAGTTATAAGATAGAGTACTCAGGAATATTGAAGCACTTATTAAATAATAAATATGCAATTACAGAATATATAAGCAAAAAAATTATAAACATGTTGAAGAGTAGACACTAAAGTAATATGTGAAATTAATAAAGCCATGTCATAAGAATATTAATGCAGAATGGAGGGAGCAATGTAATCGTTATAATCTAAATAAGTTACAATATATTGTTAAACGAATAGGAGAGAATTTATGAAAAAGTTTATGAATTTTAAGGGTAAAAAATCAAGAAATAAGGCTAAGCGAGGTATTGGCTTATTTATGGCTGGACTTTTCGTACTAGGAGATGTTGGGCTAAGTCCCGCCTTGGTAGCCTTGGGTCAAACTACATCAACAGCTACTAGTTCGATCACTAGTAGAGTAACTACTGCTTTAGCTGCCATTGCTGGAAGTGAACTTGCATTAAACGATCAATTTCCACTTAAGAATGGAGATTTTTCAAATGGCATGACAAAATGGTCAGATTTCGTACAAGGAAGATATGACGGTTGGGATAAGGTCACTGGAGCAAGCGTACAGAATGGAGAACTTAAATATACAGTTTCTAGTGTTGGAAACAACCCTTGGGATGTTATGCTTATGCAAAATGACTTTAAAATGTATGGTGGACAAACTTATGTGGTATCTTTAGACATAAGATCAAGTGCTGCTAGAAACGTTGAAATTGTAGTTGATGATGCTAATGGAACAAGATATATTTCTAAAAATGAAGCTATAACAGCAACCCAAAAAACTTTAAGCTATGAGCTGCCAGTTACTGCAGATATGACTACTTCCTTTAAGGTGCTTTTAGGTAAGATTGATGGAAATGGAACCTTGGCATCCCATGATGTTTATGTGGACAATGTAAGAGTAGAGGTAAAGGGAGCAAGAGACAAGGCCTTTTTACTTAAAAATGGATATTTTACAGATGGAACAAACAATTGGACTGAATTTGTACAGGGAAGAAGCACTGGAATTGATACTGAAACAAAGTATGCAGTAGAAAATGGAGGCATGAAATTCCACGTAGCTAAGGTAGGAAGTGCAGCTACTGATGTAAGCCTTTCTCAAGGGAATCTTTCTTTAGTGAATGGGAAGACATATACAATATACTTTAATGGAAGATCTACTATTCCAAGGAACATTCAAGTAGTTGCGGCCAATTCAGCAAATACTCGTTATTTGGACAAGACGGTTAAGTTAGACAGTTATGTTCAAACTTATAGTTTTGATTTCACAATGGGTAAAGATGATGTAGCAGCATTAAAGTTTTTACTTGGGAAGGTAGATGCTACATCAATTGGTGTTCATGATGTATTTATAGATAATGTTAGATTTGAATTAAAAGGAGCTAAGGATGCAGCTGGAGAGGCAGCTGATGCCACCGATAATATACATCTTCCATTTGGTCCAGTATTGTCACCAGATGCGGATAAAAATGAGCTAGGTCAAGATATAAAGATAACCTTTGCAGATAATTTAGCATGGAGAAATGCTATAAGTGCAGTTACTATTGATGGGAATACAATAGATAGCAGTAATTACACAAAGGCTGCAGGTTATATCCTTATAAAGGCAAGTCAATTTACTCAGCTAAAAGACTATGCTATAGCTGTAAGAGCCAATGGCTTTGAAAAGACAGATGTAGTACAGCCTATACAAGCAAAGAGTGATTGGTCCTTAGCATGGAACGACGAGTTCGATGGTTCTGGTACTAATGTTGATACTAACGGTGTTAACTTAGATAAATGGGGCTATCAAAATGGAACTGGAGCCGAGTATGGTATAGATGGCTGGGGTAATAATGAAAAGCAATATTATCAAAAAGAAAATATAAAAGAACAAAATGGTAATTTGGTAATAGAAGCAAAACCTGAAGCTAAAAACGGGAAAACTTATACCTCAGGAAGATTATGGACTAGTCCTACTTTTAGTCAAAGATATGGAAAGTTTGAAGCTAGAATGAAGCTTCCAAAAGGTCAAGGTTTCTGGCCGGCGTTCTGGATGCTACCAAAGAATAGTGAATATGGAACCTGGGCATCCTCAGGAGAGATTGATATTATGGAAGCTAGAGGGCGTGAAGTAGATAAGGTAGATGGTACAATACATTATGGAAAGCCATGGCCAAATAATAAGGCAACAGGAGCTTCATATAATTTCCCTGCAGGACAAGATATAACTGGATTCCATACTTATTCTCTAGAATGGGAACCAGGAGAAATCAGATGGTATGTAGATGGGATTTTATATCAAACAACAAATAATTGGTTTAGCCAAAGTGAAGGACAACCAGACAAGAATGCTTACCCAGCTCCTTTTGATAAATCCTTCTATATAGTTTTAAACTTAGCAGTTGGTGGTAGTTATGATGCTGGTAAGGAGCCATCATCAAGTGATTTTCCTGCAAAGATGGAAGTGGATTATGTTCGTGCTTACAACTTAACTGGAAGAGCATATAAGCAGCCAGTAGAGCCAGTACTTACAAAGGATACACTTCCAAGCAATGCAAAACAGCCTATAGATGGCAACTACGTACATGATGTTAACTTCAATCAACCAATTACAGATGTTACAACTGGAAGCCTTAACACTGAAAACTGGAACTTTGTTCATGTGCCAGATGCAGGAGGGGCAGGTAGTGTATCTATAGACACAATTAATAATATAAGATTTGCAAAAGTTAATATCGCAAATGCAGGTACTCAAAACTATGCACTGCAGCTTATACAAAATCTTTCTTTAGCAAAAGGCAGATACTATAAGTTAACCTTTGATGCAAAGGCAGCTGCTAGTAGAAATATAAGTGTTAAATTCGGAGGCGGTGCTGATAAAGGCTGGCCTACTTATTCAGATAATTTTGATGTTTCACTAAAGACTTCAGTACAAAGCTATGAGTATAGATTCCAGATGCAGGGTGCAACAGATATAGCAGCTAGAATGGAATTTAATATGGGGACCAACAACAGCGCAGTATGGGTTGGTAACGTGAAGGTTCAAGAAGTAGATGGATTATACGATTCAAATGCTGCTAAGACTCCTTTAGATGATGGTAATCATGTGTATAATGGAAGCTTTAAGCTAGGAACAATGCAACGTATGGCCTTCTGGAATTTTAGTACAGCTTCAGCTACTGCAACAGCTTCTGTAAATCCAGATACTACAGAACTAGGAGTATCAATCACAAATGGTGGGGTTACTAGAGAAGCTGTTCAGTTATCACAAAAGGGTATAAATCTCCTTCAAAACGACACATATCAATTAACTTTTGATGCTAGAGCTGCTGCAGCTAGAGATATGGAAGTTAAATTCTTAAGCAAAAGTGGTACAACAGTATATACTGCTAAAACTTTGAATTTAACCACAACAACTTCAAAGCAAACTGTTATCTTTACAATGCCAGCAGGTATAACTGATACTGAAGGGCAGCTTGTATTCAATCTAGGTGGAAAGAATATAAATGTTTACTTAGATAATATAAGTCTAATACGTACAACAAACAACAACGTTGATTACTCTGTAATTGATTTATTCCCACTTAAGAATGGTGATTTTTCACTTGGATTAAATAAATGGGAGCAATTCCTTCAAGGTGGAGCAGCTACTTTTGATGGATCAAATGGTGAGGCAAAAGTAAGTGTTTCAAATCTTGGTGGCGAAGCTTGGAATGTAATGCTAAACCAATCAAATCTGAAATTATTTAAAGGTTTTGATTATGTTTTATCCTTTGATGCTAGATCATCTGTAAATCGTGATATAGAAGCTGTTTTAGAAAATGGTTCTTATACAAGAAAATTTGCGTCTGGATCATTAGCAACAACTCCAACCTCAAAGCACTTTGAATACAACTTTAGAGTTTCATCTGATGATACAGTTGCTCTTAAGTTCCTACTTGGGAAGACTGGTCAAGGAGCTGTTGGAGATGTATTTATAGACAATGTAGTTTTACAAATAAAAAATCCTCCAGTGAAAAAACCTCCAATGCTTGTAGCAGATTCAACTACTAATAATGTAGGCCAACCTATTGATATAGTAACTGGGCAAGATTCAAGCTGGATAAGTGCAGTTGCAGCTGTTAAGGTTAACGGTACTACTTTAGCAAAGAGTTCATATACACTTACTGCTGGAAAGCTTTCAATAGTACCAGGAGTATTTACTACTGAAGGCAGCTATACAGTAACAGTAGAAGCTACTGGATATGATAAAACAACAGTTACTCAAACAGTTTATTCAGTTGATGGTAATGTGGTGTTGAATGGTAACATGGCATTAGGCAATACTAACTGGGAGTTTTGGAACAATGCGCCTGACTGGTCAAGCTATTCTATTTCAAATGGAGTGGCAAACATAAAGATTAATTATCATGGTGCAAAAGATAATGAATGGAAGGTACCATTTAGCTGGTCTACTCAATTTTCTCAAAAAAATATACAGTTATCAGCAAATAAAACTTATGAATTAAGCTTTAAGGCATGGTCTACAGTTAACCGTCCAATAATAGTTGAATTAACCAATTATCAAGGTAGTCCAAAGTTAAACTTCAATATTACTTCAGATCAAAATGCAGTTTATAAATATACTATTAAGCCAACTCAAGATACAAATATGAACTTAACTTATCTGCTTGGTTATATTGAAGACGGAACAAATGTTACACCTACTGGAGAACACAATATATACCTTGATGATGTGAGCATAAAGGATGTAAATGGCACTGGAAATCCAGCACCTACAACTAATTTAGCACTAAATAAAAAAGGAAATGCTTCAACAAATGTTCAACCTGTTCAAAACGCTTTTGACGGTAACATAGGTACAAGATGGGAGTCAGAAGCTTCAAATACACAATGGGTTTCAGTAGACTTGGGTGGTTTATATAAACTTGACAGAGTAGACCTAAACTGGGAAGGTGCCTATGGCAAAACTTATAAAATACAAGGTTCTACTGTAGCAGCACCAACAACAGATAGTGATTGGACTGATCTTTATACAGAAGTAAATGGAAAAGCTGGAGTAGTCTCAAGTAAACTTTCAGGACAACAAGTAAGACATGTAAGAATATATGGCTTAGAAAGAGGAACTATATGGGGATACTCATTATGGGAATTTGAAGTTTACGGAACAGCGGTATCATCAACTTCTGCAGATAAGACTACTTTAAACTCAAAAATTACAGAAGCTCAAGGAAAGGTTCAAGCAGAATACACAGCAGCTTCTTGGTCAACGCTTCAAAATGCTTTAACAAATGCTTTAACTATAAAGAATAAAGCTGATGCAACTCAAACAGAGGTAGATAATGCAGTTGCTACTTTAACAGCAGCAATAAATGGATTGGTTAAGGCATCAGTAGCAACTGAAAATATAGCTTTAAACAAGACAGCTACTGCATCTTCAGGAACTACTTCCCTTGCTTTCGATGGCAATAAAGGTACAAGGTGGGAATCAGCTTTTAATGATACTCAATGGATAGCAGTAAATCTAGGTGATCTTTACACCTTAGATAAGGTCGTACTAAACTGGGAAGCGGCTTATGGTAAACAATACAAGATTCAAGTTGCAACTGTAGCAAATCCAACTGAAACTGATTGGAAGGACGCATATACTGAAAGTAATAGTGATGGTAATATAGATGAAATCGCAATGAACAAGGTTCAAGCAAGACATGTAAGAATGTATGGAACTTTAAGAGGCTTGCCTCCATATGGCTTCTCTTTATGGGAGTTTGAGGTATATGGAAGTAAGTAACTAATAATAGACTAATATAAAAGAGATTGTACTCTGAGTAAGTAAGAGTGCAATCTCTTTTCATTATGCACGACACTATTTATAATGTTTTGTAGAACTCATTAATGGTGTGAATTTTGATAACTTAATCTAGGACAACAATTTATTGAACATATAAAAAAAGCACTGCATATCCAAAAAAAGTGCCGTTGTAAATGTTTAAACAGATACCTATAATTTATATGGATAATGGAACATTATGGCATATCTGCAATAATTCTTATAATTATAAATCTCAACTTAAATTTTGCAAATAATCTTAGAACTAGTTACGTTTAACTTTATCATTATTTTATAAAGGATAGTACTTCATTAATAGGGCAATTAAATTATATAGTTTAGAATATAATGAAGAAATTTCAAGAGGTGCTTTAATGATGGAGGATCATAATGGGAGTTAATGATAAAGTTATGTCATAAATATTGATCTAAGGAGGGGAAAAGCAAACCTTATAAAGTTTTTTTATTAAGTGTAATCGTTTATAGTCCTAAGTTTGGAATTGTTTAAAATCTTACTTTAGGGGGGAAAGTATGGCGGAGTTATCAAAAATTAATAAGAAAAAGTCATCTAGACAGAATTTTAAGCGATTTATCTCAATGTTTATAGCTATGCTATTTATATTAGGAGATATGGGAATTAATCCTGCATTAGTTGCAACTGTAAAGGCGTGTACTGATGATTCTGGCATTGCTACAGTAAAAAGTGTGGTTAAGCCTGATGATTTTTATGTTCAAAAAGGAACTAAGCTTAATGAAATAATAGAGCTTCTTCCAACGAAGTTAAATGTGATTATGTCAAATTACACCAAAGGTACAGCAGAGGTCATATGGGATACAGCTCATTACGTAGCTCTTACCAAACCAAGCGAGAGCTACACCTTTAGCGGAACAATAAAAGGAACAAAATTAACTACAAAAATAACTGTGAATGTAGCTAATTCATATATAAAATCAATAAAGGAAGTATCAGAAGTAGAAGTTGACAACGGCACAAAAGTAGAGGCCATTGGCCTGCCTAAATACGTTAGTGCTATAACTAGTGATAAAACAGTAGTGTACGCTAAGGTCACTTGGGATACTTCAACTTACAATGGTAATGTGGACAAGGAAACAAACTTTGAATTGAAAGGTACTGTTAGCGGATATGATAAGCAGATAACTTTAAAAGTAAGAGTTGGCAATCCTTTTGTGGTATCTGCTGTAGAGCCATCCGCATTGACTGTGAACAACGGAACTTCTTTAAGTGAGTTAAACAGTACTTTGCCTAAAACTGTACAAGTTAAACTTTCCAATGGTACTAACAGTTCAGCAAGGGTTTGTTGGAATACTTGTGGATATAATGGTAATGTATCAAAAGAAAGTTTATATACCTTCAAAGGAGATTTGGAGGGACAAACAAAAATTACAACAAATATAACTGTGAAGGTAGGAAGTCCTTTTGCAGCGTCAATAGAAGAACCTAAGATGATTACTGTTGATAATGGAACTACACTAGATGTAGTTAAGAAAAAGCTTCCTAAAACAGTGGAAGTAAAATGGTCCAATGGATATAGAAGCGATGCTAAGGTAACTTGGGATACTTCTAGTTATGATGGAAATGCTACTGCAGAAAAGATATTCACTTTTGCAGGTTCAGTAGAAGGAATAACTAAGACAACAACTATAAGCGTTAAAGTAGGAAATCCAACAGTAGTATCTGTTAAAAACCCTGATTCAATAACTGTAGGAAACGGCATTTTAGATAAGGATCTATTATCTTTATTACCTAAGACAGTAGAGGTAAAAATGTCAAATGGAACAGTTAAAGCAGCTAAGGTCACTTGGAATATAGAAAAATATAACCCTAAAAAGACTAAAGCAGAAACTTACGTTTTTAAAGGAAAGCTAGAACAATGCAAAGAAACTGCTGAAATAACTGTATATGTTAGATCAAAAAATGAAGCTCCAACAATATTATCAGTTATAAATCCAGCTTCAGTTAATATTGCAAATGGAACATCAGCAGCTGATTTGTCACTTCCAAAAACAGTGAATGTAAATCTATCAAATAGAACTGTAGGAACAGCAAATGTAAGCTGGGATACCTCAAGCTATAACGGAAATGTTTCTGGAGTACAAGCATTTGTTCTTCAGGGAACAGTTGAAGGAACCACTACTAAAGCAAGTATAACTGTGAATGTTGGAGCACCTTATGTGGTTTCAGTATCAGCTCCAGCTGCAATATATGTTGATAATGGTACAGCACTTCAAAATCTACCTTTGCCTGAAACCGTTGAGGTTACTTTATCAAACGGTATAAAGGTAAGTGTTAAAGCCACATGGGACAGTTCAAGCTATAATGGAAATGTTTCAAAGGAAACTCAATATATATTTAATGGAACTTTAGAAGGAACAGACAAGACAACTTCTATAGAAGTAAATGTAGCAGCTCCAAAAGCTCCTGAAGATCCATGGTCTCTTGTATGGTCAGATGAGTTTGATGGTACAGGAAGCAAACTTGATACAAACGGAGTAGACCTAAGCAAATGGGCATATCAGAATGGAACTGGTGCTGAATACGGCTTAGATGGATGGGGAAATAATGAACAGGAGTACTATACAAAGGATAATATAAAAGTACAAGATGGTAATTTAGTTATACAAGCAAAGAATGATGGCAGAAATGGAAAGCCATATACTTCAGGAAGACTTTGGACAAATCCTACCTTTGACAAAACTTATGGAAAGTTTGAAGCGAGAATAAAGATGCCAAAGGGAGAAGGCTTATGGCCAGCTTTCTGGATGATGCCAAAGAACTCTGAATATGGAACCTGGGCATCTTCAGGAGAAATAGACATAATGGAGGCCAGAGGACGTCTTTTAGACCAAGTAGAAGGTACTCTACACTATGGTAAAACATGGCCTAATAACAAGTCTACAGGAAATCATTACACTTTCCAAAGTGGACAGGATATAACAGGATATCACACTTACTCAATAGAATGGGAACCAGGTGAGATGAGATGGTATGTTGATGGAAACTTATATCAAACTACTAGCAACTGGTTCAGCCAAGGGGAGAATCAACCAGACAAATACGCTTATCCAGCACCATTTGACAAGGATTTCTATATGATTTTAAACCTTGCAGTAGGTGGAAACTTTGATGGTGGAAGAACTCCAGCAGTATCAGATATGCCTGCTACTATGTCAGTAGATTACGTAAGAGTGTATGATCTCACTGGAAGACCATATAAGGCTCCAGTGGAACCAGTTATGGAAAAAGACAATCTTCCAGATGGTTCTAAGACTGCTGTGAATGGAAACTATGTTTATGATACAAATTACGAAAAAGGTTTTACTGATATAACTTCAGATACACAAACTTTAGATAATACTTATTGGAACTTTGTACACCAGAGTCAATTTGGTGGAGCTGGTTCTGTATCAGTTGATACAATAAACAACAATAAGTATGCAAAAGTAGATATAACTAATGCTGGTTCACAAGTTCATTCCATTCAAATGATACAAAAAGTAGCTTTAGCAAAAGGAAGATATTATAAGCTTAGCTTTGATGCAAAAGCTTCAGCTGCTAGAACTATGGCTGTAAAGTTTGGGGGAGATGCAAACCGTGGATGGCAGGTTTACTCTGATAATTTCAACGTAAATTTAAAAAATGAATTGCAGAGTTATGCGTTTACCTTCCAGATGCAAGCAAATACAGATCCTTTAGCTAGATTAGAGTTTAATATGGGTCAAAATACAAACTCCGTTTGGGTAGGAAATATCAAACTTGAAGAGATTACATCCTTAACTGATCAAGATGCTCCGAAAGATCCATTAAAGGATGGCAATCATGTGTATAATGGAAGTTTTGATCTTGGTACTATGGACAGAATGGAATTTTGGCACCTTCAAAACCTAGGTAGTTCAGCAGTGGCATCCGTTAATCAAAGTACAAGAGAACTTCAGGTAGCTATATCAAACGGTGGATACATTGCAGACTCTATAAATCTTCTTCAAAAAGGAATGAATTTACTTGCTACTGATAAATATAAGGTTACATTTGATGGTAGAGCATCAGCTGCTAGACAGATTAAGGTAGCTCTCTTAAGCAAGGATGGAAAAACAAACTATTCAGGTGATAAAACCATAGATTTAAGTAATACTATGGGAGAAAAATCCTTTGAGTTTACAATGCCAAATGTTACTGATACAGAAGGGCAGTTAGTATTTAAATTAGGGTTAGGTTCTGAAACAGTTTATCTTGATAATGTAAAGATGGTTAGGTTAACTAATAACAATACAGGAGAACTTTCATTAAATGATCAGTTCCCACTTAAAAATGGTGATTTCTCAAATGGTATAACAAAATGGACTGATTTTGTACAAGGCAGATATGACGGATGGGATAAGGTTACATCAGCTAAAGTGGAAAACGGTCAGTTAAAATATCTAGTTTCAAGTATAGGCAACAACCCATGGGATGTAATGCTTATGCAGAATGATTTTCAGCTATATAAAGGTAAAACTTATGTTGTATCTTTAGACATTAGATCAACTGTGCCAAGAACTGTTGAAGTTGTAGTTGATGCTAATGGAAACAGATATTTATCTAAAAATGAAAGTATATCAACAACAACTAAAACTTTAAACTACGAATTAACCTTGGATTCAGATATGGTAGCTTCCTTTAAGCTATTGTTAGGTAAGGTTGATGGTACAGTAAACAATGTGTCACATGAGGTTTATGTAGATAATGTTAGAGTTGAGGAAAAGGGAGCAAGAGAAAAGGCATTCCCACTTAAAAATGGATACTTTACAGATGGAACAGCTAATTGGAGTGAGTTTGTACAAGGTAGATATGATCAATGGGATAACGAATCTAAATATTCTGTTGAAAATGGTGGTATGAAGTTCCATGTTTATAGTGCTGCTAACAATCCATGGGATGTGATGTTTTATCAAGAAGGTTTAGCTTTATCAAAAGGAAAGATTTATAAAGTTTCCTTTAATGCTAGAGCTACTACTCCAAGATTAATAGAACTTACTACTGAAAATTCTAGTTATACTCGTTATTTAGATAAGATGGTTAAGCTAGAAGACTATGTTCAGACTTACAGCTATGAATTTACTATAGACAAAGATGATGTAGCAGGTCTAAAGTTCCTATTAGGCAAGGTAGAAGGTCTTGGTGAGATAGGTATTCATGATGTTTACATCGATAATGTAAGATTTGAAATAAAAGGTGCAAAGGAAGCAACAGGAGAACTAGCAGAAACTGCTGATAATATCCATCTTCCAGCAGCACCAGCTTTATCACCAGATGCTGATAGAAATGAACTTGGTCAAGATATAAAACTAACTTTTGGTGACAACTCTGCATGGAGAACTGCTATAACAGCTTTAACTATTGATGGAAAGACTATAGATAGTACTAAGTATACAGTAGATGCTGGAGCTATAACTATAAAATCAGATCAGTTTACCTCAGAAAAGGATTATGTCATTGCTGTCAAAGCAACTGGGTATGAAAGAGCGGAAGTTACTCAAAGTATTCAAGCTAAGAGTGATTGGACATTGTCTTGGAATGATGAATTTGATGGTTCAGGTACTAATGTTGATACAAATGGTGTTAACTTAGATAAATGGGCATACCAAAACGGAACTGGAGCTGAATATGGTATAGACGGCTGGGGAAATAACGAAAAAGAATACTACCAAAAAGAAAATATAAAAGTTGAGAATGGTAACTTAGTAATAGAAGCAAAACCAGAAGCTAAAAATGGTAAGACTTATACTTCTGGAAGACTATGGACTAGTCCAACCTTTACTCAGCAATATGGAAAGTTTGAAGCTAGAATGAAGCTTCCTAAAGGTCAAGGTCTATGGCCAGCCTTCTGGATGATGCCAAAGGATTCTGCTTATGGAACTTGGGCTTCTTCAGGTGAACTAGATATTATGGAAGCAAGAGGCCGTTTGACTGATAAGATAGATGGTACACTCCACTACGGAAAGCCATGGCCAAATAATAAATCTACAGGGGGAACTTATAATTTCCCTACAGGTCAAGATATAACAGGCTTTCACACTTACTCGGTAGAATGGGAACCAGGAGAAATCAGATGGTATGTAGATGGAAATCTATATCAAACTACTAACAATTGGTTTAGCCAAAGTGCAGGACAGCCAGATAAAAATGCTTATCCAGCACCGTTTAATAAGCCGTTCTATATAATCTTAAATCTAGCTGTTGGAGGAAACTTCGATGGAGGAGTTGAACCTTCAGCAAGTGATTTCCCTGCAAAGATGGAAGTAGATTATGTACGTGCTTATGACTTAACTGGAAGACAATATAAACAGCCAGTAGAACCAATACTAGAAAAAGATATCGTACCAGCTGATGGAAAGCAGCCAATAGACGGTAACTATGTTCATGATGTTAACTTCAATCAGCCAATAACAGAAGTTACTACAGGAAGCTTAAATACTGAGAATTGGAACTTTGTTCATGTACCAGATGCTGGAGGTGCAGGTTCTGTATCTGTAGATACGATTAATAATGAGAGATTTGCTAAGGTTAATATAACAAATGTAGGTACACAAAACTATGCATTACAGCTAATCCAAAATGTTACTTTAGCTAAGGGAAGATACTATAAGCTTACTTTTGATGCTAAAGCAGCTGCTAATAGAAACATCAGCGTAAAATTTGGTGGTGGAGCAGATAGAGGCTGGAGTGCATATTCAGACAATTTTGATGTTTCACTTAAGGACTCAGTTCAAAGCTATGAGTATAGATTCCAGATGCAGGCTGATACAGATAAGTTAGCTAGAATGGAATTCAATATGGGAACTAATAACAATGCTGTGTGGATAGGAAATGTAAAGGTTGAAGAGGTTGATGGACTTTATGATTCAAACGCAGCTAAAACTCCATTAGACGATGGAAACCATGTATATAATGGAAGTTTTGAACTAGGCACTATGGAGCGTATGGCTTTCTGGAACTTTAGTACTTCTGGTGCTACAGCACAGGCTTCAGTAAGCTCAGATACTACAGAGCTTAAAGTAGGTATTACTAATGGAGGTACTTCTAGAGATTCAGTTAGATTAGTTCAAAAGGGGATGAATTTACTTCAAACCGATTCCTATGAATTAACCTTTGATGGAAGAGCTGCTTCAGCTAGAGATATAGAAGTTAAGCTTCTAAGTAAAGATGGAAGTACAGCTTATAAAACACAAGTGTTAAGCTTAGGTACGGCTTCTTCAAAACAAACTATTGACTTTACAATGCCTCAAGGGGTAAGTGATACAGAAGGTCAGCTTATATTTAATCTAGGTGGTACAAATGCAGATGTTTATGTAGATAATATAAAGCTAATCAGAACAACTAATAACAATGTTGATTACACAGGTGTAGACTTATTTCCACTTAAGAATGGCGATTTTTCACTAGGATTAAGTGCATGGGAGCCATTTACTCAAGGAGCTAATGCAGGCTTTGATGTGGTAAATGGAGAGGCAAAAGTAGGGGTTCAAAGTTTAGGAACTGAAGCATGGAATGTTATGCTTAATCAATCAAATCTGAAGTTAAGTAAAGGCTTTGAATATGTACTATCTTTTGATGCAAGAGCTTCTGTTAATCGTGATATCGAAGCTACTCTTGAAAATAGTTCTTATACCAGAAGATTTGACTCAGGATTTATAGCTCTTACACCACAAACTAAGCATTTTGAGTATAACTTTAAGATGACAGTTGATGATGTATTAGCACTTAAACTTATCCTAGGAAAAACACCACAAGGTGCTGTAGGAGATGTATTTATAGACAATGTTGTGCTACAAGTTAAAAATGCACCAGTGAAAAGGCCACCTATGCTAGGAGCAGATTCAACTAGTAATAATGCAGGGCAACCAATTGATTTAACTTTTAATCAAGATGATGCTTGGGCTCGCGCAATAACTGCAGTTAAGATCAATGATAGTGCTATTGAAAAAAGTAAATACACTTTATCTTCAGGAAAGGTTACTTTAGCGCCAGAATTATTTGCTTTAGAGGGAAGCTACAATATTTCAGTTGAAGCTAGTGGATATGCAAACACTTCAGTTACTCAAAAGATATTCCCAAGCAGCGGTAATTTAGTGTTAAATGGAGATCTGTCTCTTGGAGATAAAAACTGGGGTTTCTGGAATAATGCTGCTGATTGGTCAAGTTACACTATCGCAGATGGAGTAGCTGATATAAAGGTCAATTACCATGGTGCTAAGGATGATGAGTGGGGGGTTCCGTTTAGCTGGTCGACTCAGTTTGTACAAAAAGGAATACAACTTTCCGCAAATAAAACTTATGAGCTTAGCTTTAAGGCATGGTCTTCAGTTAATCGTCCAATTATAGCAGAAATGACTAACTATAATGGAAGTCCTAAGGTTAACTTTAATATTACTTCAGATAAAGATGCGGTTTATAAATATACATTAAAACCAACTCAAGATACAAATATGAATTTAACTTATCTTTTAGGATATATCGAAGATGGAACTAATGTAACTCCTAGTGGAGAACATCATGTATACTTTGATGATGTATCTATAAAAGAAGTAAAAGTATCAGTAGATAAAACAGCCCTAGTTTCAAAGATAAATGAAGCACAAAGTAAGGTGCAGGCAGATTATACTAAAGATTCTTGGCAGACACTACAAAGTGCATTATCAAATGCAGTTGCAGTAAATGCCAAGGCTGATACAGCTCAAGCAGAGGTAGACGGTGCTGTAGCAAACTTAACAACAGCTATAAATGGGTTGGTGAAAAATTCAACTACGCCACCAGTTCCTGGTACAAACATTGCACTAAACAAGACCGGAAAAGCATCTTCTGGAAATACTGCTTTTGCTTTTGACGGAAATAAGGGCACAAGATGGGAGTCTGAGTTTAATGACAACCAATGGATATCAGTTTATTTAGGTGGAGTATATAGCTTGGATAAAGTTTTGCTAAACTGGGAAGCTGCATATGGAAAAGAGTATAAGATACAAGTTGCTTCAGTTATGAATCCAACAGAAGCAGATTGGAAGGATGTTTATACAGAAAGCAATAGTGATGGCAATATTGATGAAATTCCTATGAATAAGGTTGAAGCTAGATATGTAAGAATGCTTGGTCTAAAAAGAGCATTACCTTATGGATATTCATTATGGGAGTTTGAAGTGTATGGTACTCAAGTAGGGGATTTAGATCCAGTACTTGCTACTAAAACTCTATATTTAACTACTGGAGGAAAGTTATCACTGAGCTCAGGTACAAGTGAAGCTAAAGATATTCTACCTAAAAACCAAACTCATGTAGAATATACACTAGATAACTTGAATGGAAGTTACAATAAGACTGGAAATACTTCTGCAGACCTATATCTTAATGGGTTGGCAATAGGAGAAGGAATTAAGGGAGATATATCATACGATTTTGATGGTGACGGAACAATTGATAGAACTGAAAGTATAGATATGATGCCAACAGATGGAGCAATAGGTAGTGGTAGCTATGAAAACTTCAAAAGAGCTTCTTCCTTTGTCTCTGGATCAGAATACAAAGACTTTGCCAATGGAAAAGTTAAAGTTAGTCTTTATATTTTATTTGGTACAGGCGATGGAGAAGTGAAAGTTAATGCACCAGGAAGTTCGTCTAATATTGTACTACCTTATGATATAAAGTAAGGAGCATTTAGGTAAGTTAAAGTAATTAAGAGGTTGCATGAAGATCGATAGGTTCTACATGCAATCTCTTTTTGCCTTATTAATTAAGAATAATAGTATAAGCTCAACAATATTTTTTAACATAACCCCAAATTAGGATCTCTAAGATATTGATATTTGAATATAAAAGGAAGCCTTTATAATATAAAGAAATAGATATCAAAATTAGGTATATACAATTAAACGAAGTTTTTCCAAAAAAATTATAGAATATTTATAGAAAAGTATATTAATAAAATGCAAAAAACACATAAGTATTCGATAAATATGTACGATAATATATTAGGGGAAAGTTTAAAATGCGGTAAATAAAATTTTGGGGAGTTAATTGGAGGGGTTTACATGATTAAGAGATTAAATAACGGTGAATTAGATCTTGAAGCTTTAGAAATAAGTGATGTAATAGATCTTAAACTATTGCAGACCTTTCAAGATAATTTTGCTATAGGAATGAATATTGCTAGTGTAACTGTAGACAGAAATGGAACACCTGTGACCAAGCCTAGTTCTTATACGAATTTTTGTATTAATTTAACACAATCAACTAGTGCTGGTGAGGGTAGATGCGCTCAATCTCATAAAAAAGGTGGAGAAGAAGCTGCTAGAACAGGAAGACCTTATATTTATAAATGTCATGCTGGATTAATTGACTTTGCGGCACCAATAATGATAGATGGACATCTAATAGGAACGATTTTAGGTGGTCAGATTCTAACTTCAAGTCCAGAGGAAAAAAGTTTTAGAGAAACTGCTTTGGAAATAGGGGTTAATCAAGATAAATATGTTGATGCTGCAAGAAATGTTTATATGACTAAAGAGGAAAACGTAAAATCAGCAGCAGAAGTTTTGTTTATAGTAGCTAACTCATTATCAAGAGCTGGATATGAACAACTTGTGCTAAGCAATATGTCACAAGTACTTTCAGAGAACTTTAGCCAAATATCAGCTACTATGGAAGAGTTAAATGCAACTTCTGCAAATGTAGCAAATAATCAACATAATCTAAATGATGAAATATCAAATGTTAAAAATATTTCAATAGAGATAAATACTATATTGGATTCAATAAAGAGTATCGCGGATCAAACAAAGATGCTTGGATTAAATGCTGCAATAGAAGCTGCAAGAGCTGGTGAAGCAGGAAGAGGTTTTGGAGTGGTGGCTACAGAAATAAGAAAACTATCTCAAAGCTCAAAGGAAACAGCATTTAAGATAATGGATCTTACAGGTAAGATACAACAATCTGTAGATAGAACAATGGAGACTTCCAACGCTACTCTTGAAAATGCAGAACAGCAGTCAGCAGCAATGGAAGAAGTTACTGCTAGCTTAACTGAAATAGCTACTTTAGCTGATGAATTGAATACAATGACCAATAAATAAGGTGCTGTTAAGCACCTTTTTTTATTGATAAGTTAGCCATGTGATACTTTAATGAGTCTTCCCAAAGAATTAATATGATCTTTTTCATATTCCATCGATGAGCTATTAAGAAGTTAGTAAATAAAATATAAAAATCACATAAATATTAGATAATTATGAACTACAATATATATGGATTGATATTGTTAGTGTAATGGTAGATAAAAATATAACAAATATAGCTATACCTAGATCTTGTACAAACCTTAACATAGCCAAGTAATAGATAAGGTTATTTTAAAGCATTATGTTGAAATTAATTATTATATTTATATAAATATTAAATCAATATATTGCAAAAAATGTTGAATTGTGTAAAAGTGTGTGATAATATCATATGGGTATAAATAATAAATTTAATATTAAACATATTGGAGACTATGAAGAATTTCTTAAATTTGGGCACTTTGAAATTTGGAGTTTGAAGTGCAACCGGCCAATATAAAAGTAGAATTATATTTACTTTTATATTGGTCTTTTTTACTGTTTTCAATTCTTAAAACACAATAGGGAGGCTAAAGCGATGGGGTTTAAAACTATTAAAGGAAAATTTGCAATTATAATTATTCTTATTACAATCATGGTTTTTACTAATGTTTTTTTATCTTTTAAAGGAGATAAAGATATACAAGATGTAAAAAATAGTACTTTTCCAACATATAAACTTTCAAATACTATGTCTCAAAGTTTAATTGAAGTATGGCAGTATCTTTCAGATATAAGTGCCACTAGAGGGTTAGATGGATTAGATGATGGAATCAAAGAAGCAGATGTGCATGCAACGGAATTTATTAAAGCAGCAAAACAATTAGAAACTTTAGAACCTAGTAAGCAAAAAGAAATTGATGAAATATTAGTTGCCTTTGACGACTATTATAAAACAGGAACAGAGATGGCTAATATCTATATGAAGGAAGGCACTGAAGCTGGTAACAAGTTTATGCCTAAATTTGATGATGCATCAAGTAAAATATTAAAATTGACAAACAAATTAAGTGAGGAACAGGATAATGGAATCGTAAACTCTCTTGATAAAACAGCTTTTCAAAATAATATTTCATTATATATGCTTATTACAAGTGGTATAGCATTAATGATTTTTGTGTTTATTCTATCAAAACAAATTATTAATCCGTTAGAAAAATTGGTATCCTATGCAGATGATATTGCTAAAGGAGATTTAAGTAAAAATAGTGGTATTAGTGGACGCAAAGATGAGATAGGAAGGTTAGCATATGCTTTTGAGATTAGTGTACAAAGTATGAAAGATATAATAAGTAAGATAGAGTACACATCAAATAAAGTAAATAACTTTTCAAATGAAATAAAAGATGCTTCTTATATGACAAGTAGTACTAGCGAACAAGTTGCATCTTCAATAGAGGAAATATCTGTTGGAGCTTCAACACAGCTTAGTGAGATAAATAAGGTTTCTAGTTTTATAGGATCCCTTGATAGTGATATTGAAAAAGCAGTTACTAAATTGGAGGAAACTTCGAACATGACTAAGCAGTCTAAAGAGATGAGTGAATTAGGCGTTAGGTCAATGGATAATATAGAAAATAATATGTCTGCTATATATGAGTTTAATAAGAAGAATGTAGAAAAGATAGGTGAGTTAGAGATTAACTCAATTAAGATTAATCAAATTGTCGATGCAATTACTCAAATATCAGATCAAACTAATCTATTAGCGCTTAATGCTGCAATTGAAGCTGCAAGAGCTGGAGAGTCAGGAAGAGGATTTAGCGTTGTATCAGATGAAATAAGAAAATTAGCTGAACAGTCAAATTCATCAGCGAAATTAATAACAGAAGTGGTAAAAGAAATTCAAAATCAAATAAGTGAAATAACACTATATATAGGAAACGGTACAAAATATATAGAAGATGGAGTAACGATAGTTAGTGAAGCTGCTTCAAGATTTAGTGGAATAGTGTCTAATACAGAAGGTATATTAAAATATGTAAATCAAGTCACTAGTTTTTCTCGTGATATAAATGATGTATCAAAAAAAATAAAGCAATATATAAGAAGTATATTAGCAATAGTAGAAAATTCTTCTACTTTCACTGAAGAAGTTATGGCAGCATCAGAAGAAAATACAGCTAATATACAAAATATATCTACTTCAATCAGTGAATTAACAGAGCTAACAGGGGACTTAAAAAAGTTAGTTAGGAATTTCAAAGTAACTTAAAAAAAATATCCATTCCCATTAATAAACCAATTATAGCTCCATTTACTTGTGATAACTAAGAAAGAAATACACAAGATATAATTCGTAAGTTAAATAAAAAGGTGATTATGACCTTAATAAGATTATTGTACTTACTAATAAATTATGAGTAGAAGAGGAGACTAAAATCATGATTACTAATAAGAATGGGGTACAAGAGACTAAAAAGTTAAATCAACAATCAAGACAAGGGCAAGGTGGAATGACTAGTTCTGCTGGCAATACAAATGCTAACAGCTCAGAAATTGAAGAAACAAAACAATTAAATGCTCAGTCTAGACAAGGAAGCATGTCAAGTTCAGCTAGTGGAAGCTCATCACTTAGTTCAGGAGCTTCAGGCTCAATGAGCAGTGGTGTAGAGGAAGCAAAGAAATTAAATGAACAATCTAGACAAAATAAAGGTAAGTAATAGGCATGGAAAGTTAGCTTTTAAGAAATAACATGGAATAGTAGTGGAGTCGATAAATAAGAAATGCATCAATCAAATCATTAACGAGTTCTATAGCTTTTTATTGAGTTTAATAAGAGATTTAGAAATTTGAGCTCAGTATCATGGTGCATATATTTAAGTTGGTAGGTATGTATTGCATACCTACTTTTTTACTGTTAAAAACTGTGAAACTTTAAATATATTTAAACTTATATATTTCAATTGTGTTAGAAGTTATATAAACACAGTAAAAAAGTAAAAGTTATATGGCCTGCCAAATTTTCCTCATATACATTCGGAAAGGCAGATGCGATAAAAAAGCTCACTGAAGAAGGGGTGGGTAGTTAGTTTTTTACATAAATGTATAAAGGAGAAGCGTTAAAAAGTACCTTAAACCATACAAACTAATACTAATAAATGCATCTATAAAAAATAGTGAATAATTTCACAAAAATTTTGTTCACGTGAACAATTTACTATTGTATTCTTTTAAGAAAACGATTATAATAACATTGTAAGTGATTGTTCACGTGAACAATACATAAAAGTTAAATGAAAAGTAAGGTGATTATTATGAAAAAATTTATGGATGAGAATTTTCTATTATCAAATGAAACAGCAGTGAAATTATTCCATGATTATTCAAAAAGTATGCCAATTATTGACTATCACTGTCATTTAAACCCTAAGGAAATTTATGAGAATAAAAGATTTAAAAATATAACTGAAGTTTGGTTATACGGGGATCATTACAAGTGGAGAGCAATGAGAAGTAATGGAGTAGATGAAAATACTATAACTGGAGATGCAAGTGACTATGATAAATTTTTAGCATGGGCAAAGACCTTGCAGGTTGCTATAGGAAATCCACTTTATCATTGGACTCACTTAGAGCTTCAAAGATTCTTTGGAATCTATGAGCCTTTAAATGAAAAAACTGCTCCTCAGATATGGGACAAGGCTAATGAGATACTAAATGCAGGTGATTTTGCAGCAAGAGATTTAATTAAAAAGTCTAATGTAGAAGCAATATGTACAACTGATGATCCAGTTGATTCACTTGAGTATCATATAAAGCTTAAAGAAATTAAAGACTTTGACGTAAAAGTTTTACCAACTTTTAGACCAGATAAAGGAATAGAAATAAATAGAGCTACATTCTTACCATGGGTTAAGAAGTTAGAAGAAGTATCAGGTAAAGAAATAAATGATTATGAAGCGTTTTTAAAAGCTTTTGAATCAAGAGTTGAATTCTTCCACTCAGTTGGATGCAGAGTATCAGATCATGCTTTAGATACAGTAGTATATGCAGATTCAACTAAAGAAGAAGCTGCAGAAATATTTGCAAAGGCACTAAAAGGTGAAGCTGTTAGTTTTGAAGAAGAGAAAAAGTATAAAACTTTTACATTAGGTTTTGTAGCTAAGATCTATCATAAATTAGGATGGGCAATGCAACTTCATATCGGAGCTCTTAGAAATAATAATACAAGAATGTTTAATAAATTAGGGGCAGATACTGGATTTGATTCAATCAATGATGGACAAGTAGCAGAAGCACTATCAAGATTTCTAGATTCATTAAATAGAGAAGACTTACTTCCAAAAACTATATTATATACGTTAAATCCAAAGGATAACTATGTTCTTGGAACAATGCTTGGAAACTTCCAAGGAGGCGGAGTACCAGGGAAGATACAATTTGGTTCTGGCTGGTGGTTTAATGATAGTATAGATGGAATGACTCAACAAATGAAAGCATTAGCTAATTTAGGCCTTTTAAGTAGATTTGTTGGAATGCTTACTGATTCAAGAAGTTTCTTATCATACCCAAGACATGAGTATTTCAGAAGAATAGTATGTAATCTTATTGGTGAATGGGTTGAAAATGGTGAAGTTCCAAATAATATAGAACTTTTAGGAAGCATAGTTCAAGATATATCATATAGAAATGCTAAACAGTACTTTAACTTATAAAATAAGTATTAAAATTTGCATAAAATTGTTAACGTGTGCAAAAAAGAAAATATTATTGCATGCGTTAACCACAATATATACACTATATGTACACTTATTAAAACAATAATGCAAAGTTTTACAACAAGGATGTAAAATAAACTTTGGTGTAAACGTTATTGAAAAACTTATAAACAATATAAACCAAATATAGATTAAACCAATAAACTTTCAAATAATATCAGGTTAGCAAAACTGTTTATAAAAATTACTCAAAAATTTTTAAGTAATTAAATCAAAAGGTATTTATAAAATTCATTTAAATAATAATATTAAGAAAGAGGTAACTAGTATGAGTAAATTAACGTTGAAAGAAAAAATTTCATACGGTCTAGGCGATTTTGGTAATGGCTTTATGTTCGACTTAGGTCAAGCGTACTTGCTAAAGTTCTACACAGACGTTTGTGGAATAGCATCAGCTGCAGCAGGAGGAATATTCTTATTCACAAAAGTATTTGATGCATTCATGGATCCAATAGCAGGTATAGCTATAGATTCAAGAAAGAACATAGGTAAAAATGGAAGATTCAAACCAGTAATGTTCTTTTCAAGTATACTACTTGCAATACTTACTGTAATAACATTTACAACACCAATGGGTGCAACTGCTCATCAGAGATTAATATATGGATACGCTACATACATGATATGGGGACTTCTATATTCATTTACTAATGTTCCTTACGGTTCATTAGCTTCAGTTATGACCCAAGATGTTCAAGATAGAGCTAATCTAGCTTCCTTTAGACAAGCGGGTTCAGTTGCAGCTCTATTAATCACAGGTGTAGTATTTATGCCAATAGTAACCTCTTTTTCTAATACAAAAGTAGGTTTCCCAATAGCAGCAGGTATAATGTCTTTAGTAGGTGTAATATCTTTCTTCGTAACTTTCAAGAATACAAAAGAAGTTGTGCAAGTTAAGAGAACAGCTGAAAAGATAAGACCAAAGGATTTTGCTACAGCAGTATTTACAAATAAACCACTTTTAACATTAATTCTTATGACTGTATTCTCAATATCAGCATATAACATTAAAACTGCAATGATGGTATACTTCTGTCAATACTACCTTGGAAATGCAGCACTTTTAGCAAGAACAAACTTCTTTACAATAGGTAGTTCAATAATTGCAATACTTTTCATACCTACATTAGTAAAGAAATTAGGAAAGAAGAAAACAGCAATACTAGGATTTTCAATGGCTTTCATAGCTGATGGATTAAACTTTATACTACCAGTTCATATAGTTCCATTCACAATATTAATGGCTATATCATTTATAGGAATAGCACTACCAAACGGTGTTACATGGGCATTTGTTTCAGACGTTATAGACTACGGTGAATGGCATACAGGTGAAAGAAGAGAAGGTATAACTTACTCAGCATTTAACTTCTCAAGAAAGATAGCTCAAGCTATAGCTGGATCTCTTTCAGGTTTTGGATTAGCATTAATCGGTTATGTTCCAAACGTAAAACAATCAGCTCAAACATTATTAGGAATGAAGGGATTATTAATGTTATACCCTTGTATAGCTTTAATAATAGCTGCAATAGTACTTGGAGTATTGTACGGATTATCAGATAAGAAGTACAAAGAAATCGTTACTGATCTTCAAGCTGGAAAGTACGAATCAAGTAAAGCATAATGATTTAAATAATATAATGTATATAATTTAATCAACTATTGTTTAAAACTACAATTTTATAGATAAGCTCAGTATATAATACTTAAAATTATTAAAAATCCACCTACTTCTATAGTACAATAGAGCTTATCTTTAAGTTTCTTCCTTATTACCCACAAGGACCATTAACTTAGTTTTAATAATAAGAGATTATAATTTATATAAAGTATACGGTTCATTCGAGATTAAACACATTTTCCGCTACGAACCCTAAGTAGAATGAACTGTATACCTAATAAATCTTATAGATTTAACTTCTATTAAAAATCATGTGAAAAGCAAGTGCTTATAATAAATAGGTA
This sequence comes from Clostridium yunnanense, assembly GCF_016595795.1. Classification (GTDB taxonomy): domain Bacteria; phylum Bacillota; class Clostridia; order Clostridiales; family Clostridiaceae; genus Clostridium_AR; species Clostridium_AR yunnanense. The sequence goes on along the minus strand of NZ_JAENHN010000037.1, from coordinate 535 downwards.
CTTGTTTTTTTATTTTTATATAAAAGGTCTAATAAGTTTTACTCATAAAAATATTGAGGTAAATATACTTTAATCTATTAAATGTAGTAAATTAGCAGAACATTTATAATAGTATATTTTGAAATAACCACACTACTATTTTTTACTAAGCTATACACTTACATTATGTTTTTTCCTTATATAGCTATATATTAATTAAATGTTGGTAAATATTCATACAAAAAAACGGACAAACCCAGTGTTAATTTTATATTTTTAAAAAAGTGAACTCCTAATTCTTATCTCATCAGTTTTTATAAATCTATTTCCTTGAAATAATCTAACGTATATCAAGTCCATATAATCAATAACCTTATCCAAGTTCATGATTATGAAAAAACTAAGGTATCTTTGCAGGTACTTTGAAGCCACCCCATGGAAGATTGATAGCCATTTCTTTAGATTTGGCCAAAGATATTTTATTCTATATTCGGTCTCTACCTTAATAGATTTATTTCTATTATGTTTCATTGCTACTAACTTTATATATCTATCT
>NZ_JAENHN010000036.1 GCF_016595795.1 Clostridium yunnanense | reverse complement strand
TATGGAGCGGGTAGTGGGAGTCGAACCCACCTTTTCAGCTTGGAAGGCTGGAGTATTACCGATATACGATACCCGCATATTTGGAGCGGAAGACGGGACTCGAACCCGCGACCTTCACCTTGGCAAGGTGACACTCTACCATTGAGTCACTTCCGCTTGATTGGTGCAGATGAAGGGAGTCGAACCCCCACGCCGTAGGCGCTAGATCCTAAGTCTAGTGCGTCTGCCAATTCCGCCACATCTGCATCTTATCATTTATTAAATTGGTGGCTTACCGGGGAATCGAACCCCGGACACCATGATTAAAAGTCATGTGCTCTACCGACTGAGCTAGTAAACCAATTGGCTGGGATAGCAGGATTCGAACCTACGAATGATGGAGTCAAAGTCCATTGCCTTACCGCTTGGCGACATCCCAATAAAAATTTAATATGGGGTGAACGATGGGATTCGAACCCACGACAACCAGAGCCACAATCTGGTGCTCTACCAACTGAACTACGTCCACCATATTTGGTGCGCCATCAGGGACTCGAACCCAAGACACCCTGATTAAGAGTCAGGTGCTCTACCAACTGAGCTAATGGCGCATAATGGTGCGTCTTAAG
>NZ_JAENHN010000035.1 GCF_016595795.1 Clostridium yunnanense | reverse complement strand
TACGGCTCTGTTTTATTTGCATGTAAAAAAATATGGCAAAGAAAAGAAAAAAGTCAATTGAAAGCATATACACTTTCAATTGACTTTAATTTTGCTGTGGCAAAATATTAACTTAATGACATTGCTAAATCTAGCTCCTATTTTGTATTAACACCTTTTATTATCTTTCTTATAGCACTTCTTGGCGCCATTCTTAATGCCTGAATCATAATTTTGTTTTTTAATCCTGGTATAACAATTAGCTTTCCTTTTAAAAAGTTTTTATAGCCTATGTAAGCCACAGTTTCAGCATCCATCATGTATTTTTTAGCTTTTTCAGACTTAACAACTTCCGCCCGGCTTTGAAAGTTAGTCTTTACAGGACCAGGACAAAGCGCTGTTATTTTTATATTAGTGTTCTTAAGCTCTTCTCCTAATGCTTCAGTCAATGATAATACATAAGCTTTAGTTGCATAGTAAACCGACATTTTAGGTCCAGGAGCAAAGGCTGCTGTAGATGCAACATTTAAAACTCCACCCTTGCCTAACTCAATAATTTTAGGAAGAAATATCTTAGTAAGTCTAGTTAATGCATATATATTAACTTTAATCATATCTAAATCTTTTTCTGCATCAACTTCATGAAAATGCCCAAAAGAACCAAACCCAGCATTATTCACTAAGTTTTCCACAGTTAAATTATTTTCATCAACAAATTTGATTACTTTTTCCACAGAAGTTTCTAGTTTTAAATCTGCCTCTATAAAATGCACCTTTATAGAATTTGCTTCCTCAAGTTCAACCTTTACTTCTTCTAGCCTTCTTTTATCTCTTCCAACTATAATTAAATTGTTTTTATCTTCTGCAAAAAGCTTAGCTAATTCATAACCTATACCAGAAGTTGCTCCAGTTATTAACGTATACTTATTATTCATTATTTTTCTCCAGTTTCTACATAGGAACCCCTTAAAATTCTCAACTCAACTACTAAGTTACACGTGCTCGAAAATCACCAAAAGCCGTGATTTTCAAACAAGTATAACTTAAGTTTCGATAAGAGAATTTTTTATTCATATCTCATTTTGATATGAGGAATTCCGGCTTCCATGTAAACTTCAGATTTTCTCTTAAATCCTAAACCTTCGTATAACTCAACCACATATTCTTGCGCTGATAATGTTATATTATCTTCATCTAATTCATTTTTTATAAATTCAATTGCTTTTACCATCATCCTATTAGCAAGTCCCATTTTTCTATGACTTTTTGTAACTAGTACACGCCCTATAGAAGGATCTTTATAAGCTACTCCAGCCTTAAGAATTCTGCAATAAGCAACCACTCTTCCATTATTATCAGTTGCAAAAAGATGATAACAGTCTTTATCTCTATCATCCAAATCCTGCTCCTTAACTTCCTGCTCTCCTATAAATACTTCATTTCTTGATTTTACGATTTCATAAAGTTCTTCTATATTTAAATCACTAAAATGCTTTATAATCCACTCCATTTTATTTCTCCTTTTAAAGTTATTGAATGTATATTGTTGTTTGGCTTAATTTTATGTGACTAATATTATTCAATTAAGGTGGCACTACGGAGATACTATATGAACAAACACTTAGAATAGTTCTGTTAAATATTATTTTTAAAATTAAATGGTTATGCAAGAGATGCTATATGAGCAAGCTATTAGAATTAAATGATTTTTTCAGATGGAATGGCTCTAAAAAATCGCTAATCGTCCTTTATTAGTGATTTTTTTACGCATCTGCCTTTTCTGAACGTATGTGAAGAAATTCTGGCAGGCGATATATTCTTACTTTTTACTTTTTAATAATATAACATTTTCAATTTCTTAAATTTAAGATATGAAAGATTTATAAAATACATGGATTATTAAAAAGTAAAAACTGTACTGTTCAAACGTAGTGAGTTTACAGTTTTAGCTAAAGATGCAACACTTCAATCATTAAACTTTTTTCAAAACTCTGCTGGTTTCTTAGCAGAGAATTTGAAAATATAAGATTAGTTATGAAGTGATGCATCGGTGGAATATGACAAAATCATATTAATTCTTTGCGTAAGCTCATTCAAGCATCGGATGAATAACCACTTAATTTTACACATTGCTTTAACAGTTCCTAAGATTAAAGTATCGTATGTAGTGGCATCTTAATTTCATCACAGTCATAGAACATAAAAAATTATTATATCCTATTTTACTAATTTTTTGTTAGTAATTCTATAGCTTAGTGTAACTCTCTTTTTATTCTAGTTTAAATAAATAAGATTAATCAAATAATAACTTTGAAAGGAGTGTTGATTATGGGTAAGAGAAAAGGTATGCATGAAAAGCAAATGGAGTCTGCAAGAAAGTTTCTTGAACATAATGTTGGAATAACTGAAATAATGAATCAAACAGGACTATCTCAAGAAGATGTATTAAAAGAGAAACATAATATGGAGAGAAGAGCTGACGATTAATTTACTACTTCCTGGTATTTACTTATAAATATCAGGAAGTATATTGTTATTTTAACAAATATGTATAATACAATTATTTATATAATATTTAAATGCTAAGTTTGTATATTATTTAGATACATATACCTGTAACATTATCCATTAACTATATTACCGCCATTAACATGTATAGTTTGACCTGATATGTAAGATGCATCGTTTGAAGCCAAGAAGACATAGGCTTGAGCTAGTTCTACTGGTTGACCTGCTCTACCCATAGGTGTATCCGAACCAAAGTCTTTAACATCCTCTCCAGAAAAACTTGCCGGTATAAGTGGTGTCCATATTGGTCCTGGCGCAACTGAATTAACTCTTATTCCCGTCTTTGCAAGACTTTGAGATAGAGCCCTTGTGAAACTTACTAATGCTCCCTTAGTTGATGAATAATCTATTAAGGTTTCATTACCCTTATAAGCTGTTATTGAAGTGGTATTGATTATATTTCCTCCGCATTTTAAATGTGGTAAAACTGCCTTACTCATATAAAACGCACCAAATACATTAGTTCTAAAAGTTTTCTCAAGCTGGTCAGAACTTATATCCTTAAGGCTATTTTGTACATGTTGTTCTGCTGCATTATTAACTAATATGTCAATTTTACCCCATTGATCCATTACCTTTTTTACTACTTGACCACAGAAATCTTCATATCCGATATCCCCACTAATGAGCATACACTGAGCTCCACATTTATCTATTATACTCTTAGTTTCTTCCGCATCATCTTCTTCATGCAAATACACAATGGCAACCTTAGCTCCTTCTTTTGCAAAAGCTATAGAAACTGCTCTTCCTATGCCACTATCTCCACCTGTTATTATAGCTACTTTATCTTTTAATCTGCCTGATGATAGGTTATATCCTTCCATTTCAAAAATAGGTCTTGGATTCATCTCATTTTCAAAACCTGGCTGTCTATCTTGGTGCTGTGGTGGAAAACTAGTTGGAAACTTATGATTTTTATCCATTTATATCACCTCTAAAAATTATTTATAATTGCTATATAAAACTATAAGTCTTAATTATTATTCCTTTTAGCTTAAACTTTTATCCTTTTCATAAAATGTTTAATCATTGAATTTCATATTACTTAATCCTTTATTGCAGAATAATCCTAGTATATAGACATATAAATATAGAAAAAATATATTTGTAGAGAGGAGTGATATAAGTGGAATATAAAAGAATACTCGATAGTGGTGATTTAAAATCTAGAATAGAGAATACTATAACTGAATTTTATTGGGTTAATAAAATAGACATAAATGCTAAGAATGATCCTTTTTCTGCAATTGTATATGTAGATCCTAAATTAGTGCAATATGATGAGGTACTTGAATTCATACACTTTCTAGGTGATGAAGAAGACACTGCAAGATGTACAATATGCGATACTCGAGCAATAATGTCATTGAGAGAAGGTTTTGAAAGCGGAAAAGAGTTTGAATATCTTATAGGACTAAATGAACTTAAAACAATACTTACTAGGTCCTATGATTTACCTGATAGCAAATTTATAGATGCTATAGTTAAAGTTCACGAAGATATTCATATATTGATAAAGGATAGAAAACCATTACCAGTGTAATAGCATATAATATATTTTTAAAAATTATAAAGTGTGAGCAGTTATTTTATATTACCGCTCACACTTTAATTATTATGATATTACTTTTAGAAGCTTTTAGCAGCTTCCTTTGCATTTTCTATAGCTGCATTTTTAATTCCTTCAGCTTTATCTGGAGCATAGTTTGCACCTTCAACTACTACAGATGAATAGTCTGTAATTCCGAAGAATCCAAGAACGGATTTTATATATCTATCTCCTAGCTCAAACTCAGCAGTTGGTCCATAACTGTATATTCCACCTCTAGCTTGTATGTGTATAGCTTTCTTACCAGTTAATAAACCTACTGATCCACTCTCAGTATATTTAAAAGTCTTTCCTGCTACTGATACAGCATCAATATAAGCTTTTAGCATTGGAGGAATTCCAAAATTCCAAAGTGGTGATACAAACACATACTTGTCTACACTTACAAACTGATCAACTAGAGCACCCAGAGTTCCTACTTTTTGCTGCTGTTCCTCTGACAGTTCATTAAATGCTACTCCACCTGCTAACTTTCCCCAAGCTTCAAAAACTTCTTCATTTATAAGCGGTATATTGTCCTTATAAACATCTATATTAATAACTTCATCATTAGGATTAGCTTTTTTATATTCCTCAATAAATTCTTTTGCTACAGTTAAGCTGTATGAAGCTTCAACTGGTTTTGGATTTGCAGTAATAAATAAAACTTTTGACATAATTAAATCATCCTTCCTTATACTAAATATATATTTTATAACTTCTAAATAATATGCTTGAGTTTTGATATTAAGTCCTATATAATTATTATACCTAATTAATAATTATTATCAACTTACTTTATGTAACTATATTAATATATCATACTTACTTTTGTCAAGTATATATGATAAAATAAATTTGGGAGATGATTATTATGGATAAGTGTCAACTTTGCCCTAAGTTTGAAGCAGCTTTTTCCTTACTCGGTAAAAGATGGTCTGGCTTAATAATAAGAACTTTACTAAGTGGTCCAAAGAGATTTTCAGATATATCAGAAACAATTCCTAATATGAGTGCAAGAATGCTTACAGAGCGCTTTAAGGAATTGGAAAAGGAAGGTATCATAAAGAGAACCGTATATCCTGAAATCCCAGTAAGGATAGAATATGAACTTACTGACAAAGGAAGAGATCTTGAAACAGCAATGGATGAAATTCAGAAATGGGCTGAAAAATGGAGTTAAATCGGCAGACTACTGCCGATTTTCCATTTAATTTTGTTTTTTTTCGTTATATATAATTTTATTATCAGAAGTTATTAAGTTTAGCTTTACTAGTATAACTTTAAACACTGCGTATATTGGTACTACTGCAAAAGCCCCTAACGGACCAATCAAGGTAGCAGCTGCTATAACTAAGAATATGTCTGTCAATGGATGTATCTTCATAGCTTTTGCCATTATTAAAGGAACCACAATTCTTCCTTTAACCCCTTGTGCAATCATAAATAATATTGTAAGTTTTATTATCATATGAAGACCAACACTTATTGCAATAATATACGGTATTATCATTGAGACAAAGAATCCTACAAAAGGAATAAAAGCCAATATAAATGTGGTTGATGCTAAAATAAGAGCACTAGGCATACCGACTATCTTATACCCTATATAAACCATAATAGATAAAGATAATGCAACACAAGCCTGCCCTGTAACATAAGAAGACAATACTTTATTGCTTTCGCTCATGATTGAAGATATCGTATCTTTATATTTATCTGGAACTAACTTGATAATACTCTCTTTAAACTTTAATCCATCTTTTAATTGATAAAATATTATTACAAGTATAAGTAATAATACTGAAAATAAATTCATTGCATAACTAAATACTCTCATACCTCTCTTTCCAAGCATGTATACATATGTCTCGATATATCTCACAACCTTTTCATAAACCCAGCCTAAATCTAAGTTTTTTGTAAAGTAATCATTAAAGCCTTTTATAAACGAATCATTTTGCAAAGTATCTGATACTTTAGAAATAAGCAGTTGAAATTCTCTTATTAAGCGTGAACCTAAAAACACAAAAAATCCCGATAACACTAAAACTGCTATTATTAAAGTCAACATAGCTGCGATTCCGTTTTTCACTCCCTTTTTTAAAAGAAAATCATTTAAAGGCTTTACTAGATAAAAGAAGAACACTCCTATAATTACCGGTACGAGTACCACCTTTGTAATTTTATGTGCAAAAACTATTAGTGTTGGTACCTTGCTATAAAGAAATATTGCTAGTAAAACTAAATTTATTATTAAAAGATTATATATTAGTTTTCTCTTCTTCATAATTTTCTCCTAAGGTTTTTATAGTTTAACTAATATTAGTGTTTTCCATGGAGTTAGTTTGTATTCCTAGTAATATCTACAAATATTTCTATATACCATAGATATAACGTATACTTCATCATAATGTTTCTAAAAAACAATGCCCTTGTAGTGAGGGCACTGAAAAACTTTAGTTTTTCAGGAGCGATTTATTTAAATAGTTTAAAAGTAGCTGATAAAACTAAGAGTTTTTAGTTTTATCAGCTGCTTTGTTTTAAAAACTGCTTAAGTTAATTGG
>NZ_JAENHN010000034.1 GCF_016595795.1 Clostridium yunnanense | reverse complement strand
TTCGAAAAAGGATGAGATTTGTTCGTTAGCATATGCCAGAAACTACCTTGTATAACTTAAACTTTAATCTGGGATACCTATAAAGGGTTCCTATATCGAAACTTAATTTATACTTGTTCGAAAATCCCGGCTTCTGGGGATTTTCGGGCATGTATAAATTAATAGTTGAGTTAGGAACCCTATACTTAGCTTATATTTATTTTATAGATCTTTTTCTTTATCATATTTTACGATAATATTGTCGTAATAATATAAAAGATATCCAGCTGTAGTTATTTGAGCTTCTTTTAGTATTTCACTGGTAACCTTAAAATACCTTTGCTCTGTATCCTCAATATTCAGATATTTATTATGAACTTCATTTGCAAATTTTGCATTGTTTTTAATAAATTCTTCTACACTGTTATATTTTTTTATACCATTATTTATCCCAAAATTGTTATGATTAAATAACCTATCAATAATCCAAAGTTCAAATTTTCTATGACTTTTTAAAAGCCTGTTATTAACATGGTGTGGGACAGTCATATCTTGTATTAAATGTGCAGATGCTCCAAGAAAAAACAATCCTTTATGTTCTTCTCCATATTTAATCAAATCTACTGATTCATTATAGTACTTTTGACACTCTACCAATGCATTAGAAAAACCATATAAACCTTTCTCCAATTCATAATGAAAGAAATGATTAGTACTTTTGAAATCTTGATCTGCCCAAGTTACTCCATCATTCAACTGTTTTAAATGTTTCTTATAAAACATATGTGCATCTTCATAGCCATCATTTTTTAATATTTCTATTGCTTGTATGTTTATATATTTATGAACCACACAGTGAGTTTTGATTGCCACTTTCTTAATAGGATTTACAGCTACCATTACACTACGGGCCATTCTTCCATAAGTTTTTTCCATACGTTTTCTCATAAATTTCTCCTCGTTTCTACAGATGTACCCCTTCAATCCATAACCTTTTTCAAAATGCCTCTAACTTCTGATATGAAGATTTGAAAATTTAAGTTTTTTAAAAAATAGTAATCCATATACATAAAAAATCAATTTTAAACTATTTCTATGATTTCTTAATTTTCATTAGAATTATAACCATTACTAATATTATTACACAAAGAGAAAAAAACATTATATCTCTATACCCACTGACAAAACTTTTCTCTTCTTTTTTCACATCATACATTATTCCATTTTTTTTATCCAGTATATATATTGATTTTTTAACCAGCTTCATATCTTTTAATTCAATCTTATCATTAAATTTCAATATTTTTTTGTTTAGTCCATTGTTGTCCAAGTTATAAAGAGTGGCTTCATTTTTATCATAAAAAAACATAGAATCTTTTTCTTTTATAACTCCTGTACTATCTACTACTAAACCATAAATCGAACCAGCATTACTATGAACATAAAACGGAGCTGGAGGGTTTAGCATAGGTAACTTGCTTAAAAGCATTTTTACAGGTTTACCATTTTCATCAGTAAATTTAGGAGAACTTAATGGATCACCGCCACTATAATCCGGCCAACCATACCATACATCTTTCTTTAATTCATAAATATAATCGGTATCTCCTTGTACTGCCCTTAGTCCATTATTTTCAATTCCTCCAACTATGGCCATTAGAGATCTAGAGGAATTATAGTCCCATCCTTCAATATTTCTAATCCCGGATGAGAACAACTGACTTTTTCTATTTTTTATATCATATTTTATAACGCATGCATTTCCCACAGAACCTCTTTTTATCACTTGTCCATTTTTAGTTTTAACTCCATAACTAGAGAAACTTCCAGTATTATCTTGCCCAAAGTTTACCCCTCTTAGAGTAAGTTCTATAGGCGATATATCCGGGATAGAATTCTTATCATTAACTACCCCTGAATTAGTTGCAGAACTTATCGAAATAAATATACTATTCTCTTGTGCTATAATACTATATTTCCCTATATCATTGTTCCTCGGAAGATCACTTATTAAAATATCTTTCTTTTTATTTTCAAGATCATAGCCAATAAGTTTATTATCACTTATAAAATATAATTTCTTATCTTCATAAATTATTGATGAAACTTTTAAATCTTTCTCTTTTATTATATCTTCACTTTTTCCATCTGTCTTAATTAGTTTTATTCCATTATCAGTTCCTAAGTAAATATTATTTAAACTATCATAGGTAAAGCAGTTAGCATCTTTTATCCCCTTAAATTTTACGGATACACCAATCTCTCTATCTAAACATGCAATATCAGATTTCATTACATTATTAAAGATAAGAGCTGCTCCTATAAGGGATAGAATTATAGTAAAAGCAATTACTATTATTTTCTTCATATCTTCCTCCATTATCCAAGCTCCTATGCTAAATATATTTTTACTTAGTACAAATAATGATAACCAATGAATATTTGTCCACTTTTTTGAATAATTTTTATTATTGAGGCTTAGAGGAGTGATTATATTGGAGCAAAATAGTTTTTATAAAAATTCTATTCTTTTAACTGCAGCTAACCTAACAACTGGAATGTTAGGATTTATATTTTCCATTTATCTTTCAAAGGTATTAGGGCCAGAAGGAATGGGTCTTTACGGTTTAGTTATGCCTATATACAATTTGTTTATCTGTTTAATGACTGCTGGAGTGGTTGCTGCTATTTCAAAGGTTTCAGCAGTATATTCATCTAAAAATGATTACGGCAATCTGTTTAAGACAATACGAACAGTTGCAATGTTCAACTTAATTTGGGCAACCATAATAGGAGTGCTAGTATTCTTAGCAGCCCCAGCTATTGGTGGTTATTGGGTTAAGGATGCAAGAACTATAAACGCAATTCAGGTAACATGTCCTGCTATGATTTTCATTGCATTATCCAATATATTAAAAGGATACTTTTATGGCAGTTCGAAGATAGTTATACCTTCCTTTATAGATATCTTAGAAAAGGGAATAAGAATTTTTGTAATCGCACTCTTAATTTACTTTTTAAGAGTAAACTCTCTTTCATCTTTAGTTACAGTAGCTTATATATCTTTATGCATAGGTGAATTTCAGAGCTTAGCTTTATTATTTATATATTACAAAGCTATAACTAGAAAAATACCTGTAATGCCAGCAAAAAAAGAAGGACGAGCTCAGTTATTATTTGATGTTTTAGTAGTATCTGTACCACTTTGCATTACTGGGTTTTTAACAAGTATATTTTATACTATGTCGGCGCTAATTGTACCAAGAAGACTTGTACAAGCAGGCTTTGAATATAGTACTGCTCTATCTATGATTGGAAAATATGGCGGAATGGCTTTAACAATTGTAACTTTTCCTCTTATTATAATACAGTCATTAAACACTTTATTAATACCGGATTTATCTCAATCTATGAACAAAAAAGACTATTATTCAGCCACACGTAGAATAAGACAAGTTATAAGATTAGTATTTCTACTTGGAATATGCACTACAATCGTATGTACCTTAATACCAACCTCTTTAGGTCAGATGTTCTTTCAAAGAAATGACTTGGGTACTTATATAAAAATAGCTGGCTTCTGTACGCCTATTTCTTTTACTGCTGCTACTATGTTTGGAATCTTAAACGGACTGAGTAAACAAACTGCTATCTTAAGAAACTCTATAATTACTGAAATAATTGAACTAATATGTTTATATGTACTTACAGGCATTCCATCTATAAACATTTATGGTTATGCAATAACAGCTTTCATAGTTTCAACCTTAAGCTTGATATTAAATCTATATGAAGTTAACAAAGTCATTGATATAAATATATCTTTTGGTGAAATAATTATATACATGTTAATTGGTATTTTAACCTTCTATCTACTAACAGTTTTAATGCCTTTTTTATCAGGCATTAATTTGATAATAAGAAATATATTACTTATAGTTTCCTGTTTTTCATTCTTTATATTTGTATCCTTAAAACTAAAGTTAGAGTAATTTGATATTTACAAAGACAAATCCTTCAAACTAATATTGAATAAAATCTTAAATTACACTAAAAAATTATTAAAGAATCTATAAAAATTTACGATAAGTAAAGGGATGAGGAAAACCTCATCCCTTTACTTATTTATAAATCTATCTAAGACGTCTTTTTAAAAATCTTGGTAATAATTTAGATACTTTTGGTGACATAGAATCCATCTCAGCTTTTGTTATGCCTCCTATGGATATCATTGTATATAGATATACGATTCCACCAAATACTATGGCAATAAATAAAATCACTGAATTTACCATTCTACCTTCACCTAAATAAGTGTTCATTATTCCGAATACAGATATTTTTAGAACAAATATAACTGCAGTCATAGCTATAGAACTTAATATAGGCTTAGATGCCACTTTAAGCAAGGAAAACTTAAACTTAAGAGTTTTACACATCTTTCTGTGATTTAATATCATAGGTACAAAGAAGCATAGAATTCCACCTACCACTGCACCTTTGACATTGATGTCTCTGTATCCTATTAGGATATAATTAGATGCTATTTTCAGAACTATACCTACACATAAAGAACCAACTACAAAATAAAACTTATTTACTGCTTGCAAAACTGTATTTTGTATTTGAACTATAGCCATAAAAACAACCACTACTGATCCATACATCATAAGTTCATATCCTGTAGTCCTGCCAAAAAGTACTTTATATATCTCCGCACTTAAAATAGCTAGTCCAAATGCAGCTGGAATTGCTATGTCATAGCTTATTCTTATTGCAAACAATATACTTTCCTTCATACTCTTTTTATCTTTAGCTATTAATGCTCTTACTATAGCTGGCATTACTGCTGTAGCTAATGCCGTTATTATAGTCAAAGGAACATATAAAAGAGTTTTATAATATCCTAATATTCCATATAGAACATTACCTTCCACGTCTGTAAATCCTGCATGTAATAGTCTAGCGGTTACATTCCACATGTCTACTAATGCCCCGAAATTTTGAAGACCTGCGCTTAATGCTATTGGGAACCCATAGGTTGCAAGCTTCTTTATTATTGTCTTTGTTCTTATTCTCTTAATGTCCTTATCTTTATTAACTACTTGCTTATCGATTCTTTCAACTGCTGCTATGTATATTAGATAAACTATTGCTATAAAAGCACCTAAAGAAGTTCCGACGGTTCCTCCTGCACTTCCTTTTTCAACACCATACTTTATGAAAACAAATGCAAATATTAAACTTGCTGCCACATTCATAAACTGCTCTACCACTTGAGATACAGCTAAAGGTCCCATAAGTCTTCTTCCTTGGAAATACCCTCTGTATGCACATAAAACAGATGTTACCGCTATAGCAGGTGCTAAAGTTATAAGTCCTATATATATATCTGGATTATGACTTTTTTGAGCTATAAACTTAGCACTGGCTATAAGTACAAGTGTAATTCCAGTTCCTAAAAGAAGTAATAGTGTTCTTGCTAATCTAAAGGTTCTCTGAGCATCTCTATGGTTTTCAACTGCTGAAAGCTCAGATATATATTTTGCTATTGCTGTCTGCATTCCGAGATTTAAAACAGCATAAAGAAAGGTAAAGACCTCATAAGTCTTTTGATATATACCATATCCTCCAGTTCCAATTATCCCTTGAAGCAAAGGTACATATAGCAAAGACAAAAGCTTTGCTAATATGCCTGCTAATGAAAGTATGGCAAATCCTTTAGTGGTTGATTGCTCTTTCATAATATACCCCTAACTAAATAACAAATTTAAATACGTCCTTTTTCACCTTTTTAAACATAGGAGGAAGACCTTCAGCTACAGTTTTATTATTTAGATAGCTGAACTTTTCTGGTACATCCCTAAATATAACCTTATATGCATATAAAAATTGATAATTAAGTCCAAATTTGTTTTCAAAGAAATTATTTAGCTTTTTGTCACCGTACTTAGGATCACCTATAATAGGATTATTCAAATGCGCTAAATGGGCTCTTAGTTGATGACTTCTACCTGTAATTAATTCTAATTCTATAAGTGAATATGCACCATTACTTTGAATAGTCTTAACATCCATAGCTATTTCCTTAGTATCTGGAACATATTTGTCATATACAGTAGCAGTATTATTTTCATCATCTTTAGATATATATGCTTCGTATTTGCCGTCTTTGATTCTACCTCTAACTAAAGCAGTATAATACTTCTGTATTTTTCTTTCTCTTATCATTTCATTAAGAAGCTTTAAAGATTCAAAGTTCTTTCCAAAAAATACTATTCCAGATGTATTTCTATCTAATCTATTACATGGAGCTGGTGTAAAGGTAAGTTCCTTTTCTGGAGTGTAATCTCCCTTTTTATGAAGATATGATAAAACATAATCCGTAAGAGTTGGTTCCCCTTCCTTCTTATCAGAATGTACCAACACTCCTGGCCATTTTTCAACTAAAACCATATTTTCATCTTCATAAGTTATCTTTAAAGACTTAGGATCTACTAACTGGAACTTTTCAGTCTTATCCTTTTTAGAATCTATATACTTAATCTCTATTTCATCACCAACTTGAAGTGAATATTTCTCCTTCTCTTTTTTACCGTTAACTTTAACATCGCCTTTTCTTAGTGCTCTAAATATAGCACTTAGTGGAACATCTTTTAAAAGCTTTCTAAGAAATTTATCCAATCTTTGACCTGCTTCATTTGTTCCTATTTCTATTCTCACACAATCAACTCCTAATTAAGTTTCTTCCATTGTTTAGCTTAATATTAATTCATTATCTTGTCAAATAATTAAATACTGACTGACACTGAACAGCTACTCCAACAGATAAGCACTGTTCATCTATATCAAATCTTGCATTGTGAATAGGTGCTGTAATACCCTTTTCCACATTTCCTGCTCCAAGCATAAAGAATGCTGCTGGTCTTTCATTTGCAAAGTATGCAAAACTTTCCACCCACATTCTTGGAAGCTGCTGCAACTGAACATTTTCTTCACCTATAGCTTCTTTTGCAGAACTTCTTACAAGCTCTACCATGTCATCATCATTATAGAGGCAAGGATAACTTTCCTCTATATCTATTTCATAGGTGCCTCTCATAGCAGTACATATACCTTTTACAATCTCTTCTAATCTAACCTTTGTATGTTCTCTATCTTCAGAAGACATCGTTCTTATTATTCCCTTTAACTCAACTTCATCTGGAATAATATTTTGTGCAGTACCACCTTGAATACTACCTATAGTAAGTACTGCTGGATTAAAAGGATTTATTTCTCTACTCACTATGGTCTGAAGCGCTAATACAACTTGCGCTGCAATAACTACAGGATCAACTGCATTGTTTGGAGCTGCTCCATGCCCACCTTTTCCTTTTATCTTTATGGTAAATGGATTTGACGCTGCATTGACCACTCCGTTTTTAATCATTATGCTTCCAGCTTCTAGATCTTCTGTTACGTGAAGACCAAGTATCGCATCCACCTTAGGATTTTCTAAAACTCCTTCTGCTATCATAACTCTTGAACCGCCTGTAGTTTCTTCTGCTGGTTCAAATAGGAGCTTTACCTTTCCTTTTAATAGATGCTTATTTTTATTTAAGAGCTTAGCCGCTCCCAGTAATATTGTGGTATGAGCATCATGCCCGCAAGCATGCATTTTTCCTGGAACCTTAGAACTATATTCACAACTTTTTTTATCTTGAATAGGAAGTGCATCCATATCACCTCTTAGTGCTATAGTTTCACCTTCTTCTGCCCCAATTGCAGTACCTTCTATTATGCCACATACACCTGTTCCTGCATAAGACTTATAAGGTATCCCTTCCTTATCTAAGAACTCCTTAACTTTATTTGAAGTTCTAAAAACTTCAAAATCCAATTCAGGATTTTCATGAAAATCTCTTCTTAGCGATACTAACTCATCATTTATTGATAAAGCTTCCTTAAAAAAGTTCACTTTCATAGATTAGCCCCCTTAATCCCAAAATACTTCTATTTTATCACCTTCACTCAACTTATCTGTATAAGATGCACCCTCTCCATTTAACAGAAGATTGAGTCTTCCTTTTACAACTGTCAAATCAAACTCAATATAATTAAATATATCTACAAAAACATATTCCCTTTTGCCTTTAAGCTCCTTTTTTTCACCATTTGCAAACACTTTAATTGTTATACCTAAGTCTTTTGATTTGCTCGGTTGTTCAGTAATAGAATTAATATTAGTTTTTTCTTCTACTATACATATTCTATCACCATTTTTTATTTCGTATGCTTCATTTTGCAATTCACCGTTTACAGTTAAGCTCATTTCTTCTTCTAAGTTTAATATGTATTTTTTAATTCCTTTTAAAGTTCTTGGATATGTAATCTTGACTTCATCATTATTCTTTATGATAGTGTCTATACTTGCCTTCTCTCCATTTATCTCAATCACAGGCTCTACTGTAACAAGCTTATCATTGAAATAACATATTATATCTTCTAAATCAGTTAGATAATCTATAATCTTAGGAGCAGCATCCTTGCCCTCTTGTGCATATTCAATCGTTACCTTATCTCCGTCTACAACTAAATCTTCTAAAGTTGCATCTTCACCATTCAACTTTATTTTTGCATTAGTCCCTAGCTGTCCAAAGGCCATTCTTTTAGATCCATTGATTGTGAACCTTATATTCTTCCCATTTTTGCCCATCAAAACTTTAGGATTTATGTCAGCATGGAGTAAAACATCCATTACGCTATGCTTATGAGAGTTAAATAAACTTATCAAAGTATCATTTAAAGAAACATCAATAAAATTATGCCCTAAACTTTTAATTGATAATAAGGCTATACCAAGCACTGTAACCCCAGAACTTCCTGGTGTTAAATCGGTACATACACAATCAGTTACAGCATCACGTCCTTTTATACCAATCCTTTGTATAGGTATATTTAACTTTTCACTGATTAATTCCTTTAAATATAGAGTATGAGCTCCACCACCAACTAAAAATACAGCACTAGGTGCCTTAGCCCCATTTAAATCAATTATTTTTCTAGAAACTTCTTCTGCTATTTTTTGAACAATAGGTTCAGCAAGTTTATAAATCTCTTCGCTACTTATAGTGTTTTCAAAGCCAATAATATCAGTATAAGCTACTTGTTCTTTTTCTGTAGATTCCTTCTTCATTCTTTCAGCTGTATTAAAATCTACAAGATATGCCTGAGCAATAGCTTCAGTAACTTCGTCACCTGCTTGAGGAACCATACCATAAGCAGTTACACTCTCTTTATTACAGATAGCTATATCTGATGTTCCAGCTCCTACATCCACTAGTGCAATGTTTAAAAGTCTTAAGTTTTTAGGAACTACTGCTTCCATTGCTGCAATAGGTTCTAGAGTTAGATTTACAACATTTAAATTTACCTTATTCATAACAGAATAAAGACTGTCCACTACAGATCTAGGCAAGAAAGTTGAAATCACCTCTACAGCTACATTCTCCCCCTTATGACCCAAAAGATTCGAAATAACATAGCCATTTAAATAATAATTTTTCACACTGTATCCTACGCAGTATAACTTACCATCAGTTGTCTTATTTATCTCTTCCTCTGCTTTTAACACTGCAGTCATCTCAAGGCTTCTTAGAGTGTCTTTTGTTATCTCTTCATCATTTAGCTCCATTTCCCCTTTACTTTCTACAGTTCTGAGGAATCTACCAGCAGCTGCAATAGCAACTTCTTTCAGTTTAAAACCAAGTTCTTCTTCTAGTTCTCTCTTTACTTGACTAACTCCTGCTGCTACTAAGTTTATATCATGAATCTGTCCATCTATCATGGCTCTTTCATCATGTTCTAAAAATCTTTCACATACTACATGAAACTTTTTATCTTTAACTATTCCCACTGTTGCCTTAATAGTTCTTGTCCCAATATCTAAAGAAAATATGACATCTTGCTCAACAATATTATCTATAATCATATTACCCTCTCTTACGTTAAAATCTAAAGGCTCACATTCTACAGAACATGAGCCTATGCTTAATTAAAATTATATTATAAATTTGTCAAGTGAACAACGCTTACTTTTGCTGTTTGATAGCAAAGTTTGTTGAAAGTGGCATTTTTAAAGTGTATTATAGTAATAAATTATTTTATAGAGCTGTTAAATTACTTTATCCAACTAAGTATATAGTCACCCAATGCTCTTTAGATGAACAACTCTTTAATTAAACATACCCATTTTATAAAAAACAAATTAAATCTATATCCTATCCCCCAACGAATTGATTTCCTACTGATTTTTGTATCATATCTTTAATTTCTTTATTCTCACCTACATAAAGTACGATTATGTTTCCGTTTTTATAAAGATGTGGTGTGTAAACCCAATCAACAAATGCATTTCCTACAATAGCTCCATCACTTCTTATTGTCTTTAAATCGCCATCCATCTGATCACTATTTTTATACTCATATACATTAATAAATTCTTCATTTATATTTATATCTGTCACTTCACCCTTTAAAAGCATATCGCTACCTTTTGTTATAGCTTTGATTTTAAACCCGGCTTTCTCTAAATATTCGATAAACTCCTTGCAGTTTTCAGCCTTAAGGTCTACTACGGCACTTTTTTCAATTGAAGCTTTATCAGCTGAATTGTTAGATATAGGCTTTTCTATAAAACCTAACAGTAATATCACTACAACTACACATATACTTGCAGGAATTATCACCTTCCTCACAGACATCTACTCCCCTCAAATTTAAAAGTTCTAATTCTTCCCTAAATCATTTAAAGATATACATAACAAAAATATTTAGTAAAAAACATCTTAATTAGTCTAAGTTCGAGAATAATTTTGATTATATACAATTTTTAAAGAACCCTATGTTCTTTCAGCTTAGCTGTCTTATCACCATACCAATACCCAGTAAAACATGATAATAAGCCTAACGGAGATGTTATTACCATTAAAATAGGTATATCTATACTTAATCTAACTGGTGCAAGAAAAATGTATCTAAATCCATATAGTGGACCTCCATACCATATATAGAATGGAAATAACACAGCCTGAATTAATTGATTATTAGAAGAAGCATAAATAGCTATAGCAGAGATTATATTTATCGCCCAATATACTACTATAAATTTTATATATTTATTTCGTTGAATTTTTCCCCAGTAAAAACTAAATAGTAACCATGCTAATAAAAATATTATTGAAATAAAAAGATTGAAACTACTATAGCTGTAACCTTTATAAAACTCAGCCCACTGAAAATATAAAGCAAGATATGTTATTGCAAAGGTAAATAGACTTATAATTGCTATTTGCTTCTTACTCAATAAAATCACCTCAAAAGTTTGATTTGTTTAAGTTATAAATCTAGTGATTATGCATAGACTTCCTAATATTGTATACGGATTTAAAGAAGTAAAAGTTCGCCTAAATAATTAATTATAAGTCATTGCTCATATTTATCTACAGATATTATTTAGTTATAATTTCGTAAAGAATAAAAAAACAGTAAACATAATTGTTAATGTCTACTGTTATCTAATGAAATATATTTATTAATTAAAAATAGTCCTATTTCTCACGCCAACTTTATTATTTAACTTAAATATAAAGTATCCAAAAATATTGAAGAAGAAAAATAACGCTCCCCAACCTAAATTTAATCTTTTTACATTGAAAGCATAAGTACATGCCCATATGGTAAAAAATATCCAGTATATTAATAAAGATATTATGCTGGTGTAATACTCAATATGATGAGTATCTATTTTCAGTAGTTACTATTTTCATTTCATACTGTTCTTTATTATGGTTTTGAAAAGAATATTCACTGCTTCTAAATTGATATAGTGCTTTATCGATTTTACTTTTATCAAAGTCTGAAGGATACAGATTTTTTAAAACCATTCTATTATTTTCTTCTTTATAAAGAGCAACTAGCTTTAATTCTTTTTTATGATTTTTCATTAGTTCCTCTACTTTATCTTGATTAACCGCAGAACCTTCTTGAAGTTTTAAACTCAATTCATTTTGTAGGTCATTAGGAAAAGCTTCATTTCTTACAGCATCTACTTTCTCATAATAGGCAAAACAGGATATTGATATTAACAAAGAGATCGCAGCAATAAAAAACGAAATCTTATTACCTCTATTTCTAACCTTAAAGGCTCCACTTAAATCTTCTTTTAAATTATCCGCATCACCAAACTTAGTTTCAGCTATATCGAAAGCTTCTGATTCACTATGTCCCTCTTTTAATAATTCAATTATACTTGCAGTAAAATTTACTTTCATCTCATCTCTAAAATCCCTAATAGTTTCCTTATCCTCTGATAAATTTGAAGATAGATTTTCTATGAACTTATCTACCTTCCTATTTAACTCCTTACTAATTTGCACATCACCTTTCATCTTTTTTCCCTCCCATAAATTTATCTATTAAATCCCTCATAAAAATCCACTGTTCATTTTTCTTTTGTATATAATCTAAACCCTCTTCTGTTATTGAGTAATATTTTCGTCTTCCTCCACCGCTTTCGCTATCATCCCAATAAGATTTTACATAGCCGTTTTTTTCTAATCTCTTTAATGATAGATAGAGAGTTCCTTCCTTTAATTCAAAGGTTCCATCACTAATCTCTTTTACCTTTTTTGCAATTTCATAGCCATACATTGAGTTATCCTTAATAAGACTTATCAATATGGTATCTATGTAGCCTTTGAGCATTTCCTTATCCATTTCCATACTTTTCACCTTCCATCCGCATATTAACATATAGTACTTAACAATGCAAGGTACTTAATAATAAAATGCATTTCTTTTCTCTCTTTAATTGCAAAATAAAAAAGTCAGTAAAGCTTTATAACTTGACTTTTACTAACCTTTTTAACAAAACTTATATTTTAAAATTCTCTCACAAGAAACTGTGGGAATCTCAGAAATAGATTGCGGTTCGAAGTTGTACGAGATTATGCTGAAGATGTATACTCGGTATTACTATAATAAAAGCCTTCTATTATTTATTAAATAAATGTTGTTACTTATAACTAAACGGACAAGCTATAAAATACCAACATTTATTTAATACAGAAGCTAATAGTATAAATTATATACACATACTTGTTCAAATTTATAAGATATGAGAGTTTGAGTAGTTATATTTAAGATACTTATAGGAATTTTATTTAATAGAGTTTTAAAGATTAAAGTAATAAATCCTAATTTTTTATAGAGGTAATTATAATTACTTGGGTTAGACTGTGAAAATAAGGCGATATAACTTATAAATTTAAAAATATTAATAATGTTCTTTGAAAATTGAATAATGCGGTGTAGAGAATAGTATTAAAACCTCCAAGTATCAATATATCACATGGACTGTATTGGTTATAAATGGTATAATTACAAGTAATTAAGTGGATATGCAAAAAAAACCTAACTACTGATTATTTATATTTTGAGAGGTGGTGGTTATATGAGTGAAAGCGATATTAGTGACATTATACCGATTATAAATCTAAAAATAATAAGGAGATGCTTTTATGAGTTACAACCCCGAAATCCCAAAAAACAGATATGATAATTATGGAGACCGTGAATGGACTCGTCTTGAAAAAGACGGCCACGGAGAACTTCTTTACCATGTGCATTTTGATATATTAAAGCGTTACATCAATCAAAATGACAAGGTCTTAGAAATAGGTGCTGGTTCTGGACGATACACAAAAGATATTGTGAAAATGTGCAAAGAACTAACTGTAGGAGATATATCAGCTCATCAGATAGAATTTAATAAATCTAAAACGAAAGAACTATCATTGTTTGAGAAAATCAAGAAGTTTTGTGTATTAGATGTGCTAGATATGGGAATTTTTGAAGATTCCTCTTTTGATTGTATTGTTTGCATTGGTGGAGTAATAAACTATCTTTTAGATAAAGAAAAAGATGGCATAAATGAAATGTTAAGAGTTCTAAAGCCAGGCGGAACATTGATTGTAGGTGCTATGAGTTTCATCGGTGCATCACTATATTACTTAGATGGCATTAGGTATGAAAAAGATCAATTTGGCATTGAAGCTACAAAGTGGGTATTTAATACAGGGATTCAAGACGAAGAACACTATCCTGTTCCAAGTAAGCACTATGTACATATGATGAGAAGTTCAGAAATGGATGCACTATTTGCCGATTTTCCTATAACTATAAAAGAGAGAAGTTCTGCTGGATTATTTACACAAGCTGGCGATTCTGCGTTAGAAAATGCTAGACAGGATAAAGAATTTTGGAAACTCCTTATAGAAAAAGAAATTGCTTTTACTAAAATGCAAGGAACTCTTGATTGTGGAATGAATATCATTTATGTGCTAGAAAAAAATAATTAAAGATGTATGTTATAATCCTAATACGAAGTCTAGTTGGTTCATAATCTTCTTATTTAACTCCACATAAATAAAAACGAATGATTAATTAAAACACTGCATTATTCAATTGAATTTTGCAGTGTTTTTACGTCGTAATTCAAAAATATTTTAATTATAATAAAATAGGCAACCTTCTGTGGTTGCCTAATGTTTTCGTCTGTAATCAACAGCTTTTTAAAACAAACCTTATGATTAAAAAGTTTTTTCCACTTAGTGTTATATATAAAATAACCAACTAAAACTCTAACATTCCTACCGTAAAAATTTGGATACGTTCGTATTAGAAATACTGACGTGGTTCCAATTAAATGCAAAATGTAAATAAAAAACACTAATACAATTGCTTTAGATTCAAAATTAGCTCCTTGCAAATTTATTATAAGAATTATGAAAGCAAATAACAGAGCTATAGTTACTAAAGATACCACTGCTATGATATTAATATTTCTCTTTCTCAATATATACTTTTAAAGTTCCCTTTACCCTGTACTTTTAAGTTCATAAAAAAAAGCAGGAATACTCCTGCTTTAAAAATAACGTGATATAATGACTAATCTAGTTGAATTTTACTGATTCAAGCATATCATAAGCTTTTTTCCTAGGATAACTTAAGAACATACTACTTCAGAACTGGAAAATCCTATTTTTCTAAAATAAATACTAATATTAGGAATACTATTGTAATAATTAGTATGAATTATTAATTTTTTTAATTAATTTTAGTACGATAGACTCCATTTCAGTTTTATTCTTAACATAATTTCTTAAACTTTGCGCTTCATCTAAATATATAACTTCCTTTGATACTGTAGCAAACAGATTAGTTTCAAAATCATTATATTTATCACAAATTCTTTTAACATTTTCCCTTAGTTCATTGAACGGATCACCGTTTTTGTTATGAATAATATGATAGTTTACTGCTTCATCAGTATAGATTATTTCATTTCCTTTAAGCTTTAATTGATATGCAAAGTCATTATCCTCGACACCCCATCCAACATAACTTGTATCAAATCTAACATCTTCAAAACCACTTCTGTCATATGACATATTAGCAGTCGTAGCAATCATCCATCCTAACTTAAAATTATGTATATCTTTATACACATAATCGTCTGCGACTGTTATGTTATCATCTGTATCTCCTAGACTCCAAGATTCAATAACATTGTCAAAGTCATTTTCCAAATCTATAAGACTAATCATCTGATTCAAATCAGATCCATACATTTTTTCAAAGCACTTTGTATTTCTCTTATATAAGGTTCTAAGTTTTTCTTCTCTCAAATTAAGTTCTGGAGAATAAAATGCAAGTATTTCTTTCTTATGCCCAATAATAACTTGATTTTGATTTTCTCTCAATTTATCATAATGATTTCTTACAAACGACTTTTCAGGAATTCTATCATCATCATTAAATATAATATATCTACCTTCAACGTGCTTTAATGCTTCGTTTCTGGCAGCAGAACGTCCTTGATTATCCTGGTAATAATATTTTATCCTTAACCTATTCTTATATAAGTTTACAATCTTTTTGACATCTAGATTTCCACCATCATTAACTATAATTATTTCAAAATCTTTAAAATCTTGTTTTGCAAAACCTATCAAGGTCATTTCCAAAGCTGCTTCTCTACAATATGTTGGTATTATAACTGATACTTCAATTTTATTTTCCATTTTAAAAAAGTAATGATGTCATAAACACATCATATATTCCTTTCTTAGATTTAAGTCAAGTTTAATACACTAAAACATCATTTTTAGTTATCCACTTACATTTTTCTCTTGCGTTACATATATAGCAACTTCTTGCCATAAAATCAGCTTGATAAAAACAACTTTCTAAATCATCTACTTCCTGATGTTGGTTGCCTCTATGGTTAGAAATTATCTCACTAACAAATTCAATTTCATCAACATTAAAACCAACCTCTTTCATAATACAAGCTGCAAGTTGTTTCCCCCCAATTTCATGGGGAATAGAAAACTTATATTGCTTCGCTCGTCCAATATCATGCAGTAAAGCAGTGGCATAAATTAACTCTTTATCTATAGATATTTTTTTCTCCATAGTTTTAACATACATTATACGAGCTACGTCCAAGGAATGTTGAATATCATGCTTGCAAAATTCCCTATCCCTTTCATATTCCTCACATAGAGAAATATTTTCCTTGAATAAAGGATGATTTAAAATTAAATTAACTCTACGCATCGTTTTTTCACTTTCCATTAAAATATTAATTTAAAACCATTTGAAGAGAAATATAGCTATCCTCCGCAGTACATACACTGGTTTCTTTATCATTTTCAATACACTCAATAAAATACTTAATTTCATCACAATACATTTTTATATATTCCTCTACAGTTTCTCCATATAAATCATCAATTTTCTCTATATGACAATTCTTATCAGTAATAATCTCTATTTCTCCATTTGTACAACTTATACTTGCTCCTTCAAAAACAGCATCATAACCTGCTTTGAAGCCAAATTTTTCTTGAGGCCTCCAACTGGCTTCAGCTGTAGCTATTACATCATCATATTCATAAATACTATCAACAAATCGTTCACTTACATATCTGTTGTAATCTACTGGCTCACCCAATAAAAAATTTAGCATATCAACATCATGTATATGCAAATCCATCACTATTCCACCTGACTTATTTACATCAAAAATCCAACTTTTCTCCATTTCTTTCGGCATTGAAACATGTCTAAACATTTTTATATGATTTAGCTTACCATAAGTGTTATTCTCTAAGCATTTTTTCAAAAAATTATACTCATTTGCAAATCTCAAACAATGTGCAACCATAAACTTACACTTACTTTTTTTCTTTTCATTCAATATTTCAACTGCATCCATACTATTTAATGCAATTGGCTTTTCACATATTACATTGAATTCATGCTTTAATGCTTTAATAACATATTCTTTGTGTAAATACGATGGAAGACAAATATCAATTATATCTACCTTCTCAGAGTTCACCATTTTATCAAATGATTCATATGCATGTAAGTCATACTCAAATGCCATTTTTTCAGCTTTCTCTAAATCTATGTCAACAACTGCAACTAATTCTGTATTACTAATATACTTATAAGATTCTGCATGAATTCCAGCTATATTGCCCGCTCCTATAATCGCCACCTTGTACATATAATCCCCACCTAAAAATAATTTTTCTCCATAATCACTACCAGCCTTTACTAACATCACTAGCATGTTAATACCATTATAACTAGGCCAGTTACTTCAAGCTTCTACCTGCAGACATAATTGACGCTGCTACAATGTTGTCACTATGAATTGACTCATAATTCCTAATGTTCAACAAATAATCCGTTATCTTATCATCCAAAATAGAATTCAGAGTTTCCCCAAGTGCTCTAACTATATCTTCTACAAACTTAGGACCTCCGCCAGTCTCTATAAAGTTACCATCATCCCAATAACCTCCAAGGTAAGCAACTTCTGTTACCCATTTTTCATCTGGCCTTTTAAGAATAGAGAAGGTTGGTGCTGATGCACAAGATGCAATGATAGACGCTAAATCTTCAATATAAAAATGTTCTCCAGGTGAGATTTCCACAGTAGCTGTAATTTCTGATTTTTGATTGTGTGCACCATATCCAGCCAATAACACTTTTTCTCTCACTTCATAAGACAATCTACTCAATTCCTCTAGTTCTTTTTCAGATAAATTGTTCTTTAATAAACTCATTTCCTTGGAACATGGGCAAAGGCTCATCTCGATAGCCTTAATTGTTAAATAATTACGTATTTCACCATCAATGTGCTTACTTACCATTTGGACATTTACAGTTCTTGGTGAATATAATTTGGTTATAGGTGTACTCTGTTTTAATATATAATCAAACTCAGCAATAATCTCAACACTTTCGGAATCGTGCGCCTTTAATAATTCATACGCAAACTCTTCCATGCATGAAAATCCTTCTTTTTCATCTTTATCTTCTATGACATTGTATACAGTTTGTCCAATACGCGACATATTTATTCCCTTAATATCTCCTACAAGTGAGCAATAAGATTTAATATTAGCCATCACAAACTGTATGTCATTACTCTTCATTCTTATTGGAATTTGTATCTTTATATTTTCTACTCCTACCTTTTCAATAAATAAATGGGGAAAACCATCAGTACTTTTTTGTATATCTGGTAAATTTCTCATAGTAAATCCTTTCTTCTCATAAGAGATCTATAAATACTTACAATCTTTTCAATAGTAAACTCAATATTATATCTTTCATAAAATAGTCTCGAAGCTTTCTCTTTTATTTCTAATCTTAACTCCTCATCTTGAAATAATTTAATTATACTTTCGAAAATACTATCTGTAGATGCTCTTGGAACAAGAACACCATTTTTCCCATCGTTGCTAATTAGCTCTGATATTCCACCTACATCGGATGCAACTATAATACGTCCACGACCCATGAGTTCTATAACAGACGTTGGTATGCTCTCAAAAAGAGATGGTTGCACATATATTTGATGCTTATATGCAATCTTTTCAATTCCTATAATAGGCTCATAAATTCCTTCAAAAGAAACATTTTCTTTAAGGCCTAATGCCTCTACCATACCCTTTAAGTGTCCTTCTTCTTCACCATGTCCATAAATATGCAATGTAGCATTAGGATAAAGTTTCACAACCTTCTCCCATGCTCCAAGCAAATAATCTAAACCTTTCTCGGGCGAAAGCCTGCTTACACAACCAACAGAATATAATGTATCATTGGAAAATTCCTCTTTTACATCATCTTGCTTAAGAATTAAATGCGGAACAACTTCTATTCTCCCACTATATCCATGATAATTTTTAATTCCATCTACCAACCTATTGCATGTTGCAATCATTACATCAATTTTATTTATAAATTTATGCAATTCTTCTGGATACCAATGGGCAGTATTTTTAGATGGCATAGTCCACTCAGTTGCTACTATAGGAATACTCTTTTCTCCACATAATTCTAACCATGATACAATCATCTTGCCAGGTGGATTAGTATGAATAATGTCTGGGTTCCATGACTTCAATATCCTTCGAACTTCTATAACAAATTTCTTTTCAATTGTCCTAGCTCTTAAGTCTTCTGTGAACTCATCTGGATAATAATACTCTATATTATGCTCATCAAGTTTTTTTATCCAGTAATCTATTCTTGGTCTCTCACCTATAAATACTTTTACATCTATCCCTATCCTTATTAACGACTGCACCAATACATAATTGTAATACTCAGTCCCCCCTAAGGAGCTAAAAAAGTCACAGAATAATGCAACTTTGCAAATACTCATTTTATCCTCCAAACTTCATATATACGTGTGATTTTCATTGCAAATTCAATGTTGCTCTATACTCATCTTTTTGTTGCTTTTAAAGAGAATGTTGCAGGTGTATTAGGAAATCCATTTGTCGGATACCACAACCCATTACTTGATTTTTCTAAGTAATTAAATCTTTGATCAACATAACCTGAATATTCATGAACAAATTCAATTCTAAATCCTTGTGCAGCTATTATAGAAATTATTTCTCCCAAAGTTCTATCCCAAACAATAATTTTATTATTTTTAGTTTCAACGTTAAATCTATCAGTAACACCATCTGCGTAGCTTCCAGACTCCTCAAACATACGTGGCTCCTTGCTGAAATAGTCTGCCACAAATAAAGGTTCTTCTACAGATAAAACTGATGATACAGGATGTAATTCATTTAAATATAAATACCCATCATCGTCCAGTATTTCATAAATAACCTTAGCCCACTTATTTAAATCTGGAAGTAGTGTAATTGCTCCAAAGTTCACATAAGCAATATCAAATTTCTTTTCTCCAACTGCTTTCCTTACTTCATAAACGTCAGAACAAACAAATTCGCATGTTTCACCACATTTATCATTTAACTCTCTCGCTATCTTTATTGAAGATTCTGAATAGTCAAGTCCTGTTACATTTGCTCCTAACTTGGCAAGAGAAATAGTATCTGTACCAATATGACACTGTAGATGAATTAAGTTTTTACCTTTTATATCACCTAATTCTTCAATTTCATAATCAACAAGTGAAAGTTTTCCATACTTTAGTTCATCAATGTTATAGTAATTAGATTTCTCATGTAATGGAGCCCTTTCATTCCAAAAGTCTCTATTAATCAACATTAGCTCTTTATCGTTCATATCAGGCACTTTTTTTGGTGCACATAGATCTTCAACACTTTCTTCACAATCATTGTTATTAACTTTATAGTGTAGTAACATAGTGCCTTGTGAATTCATACGTTTAGAATCTAACAGAAATAGACTACAACCTAATTCCTCCTGAATGTTCAAATGCTTTCCTCTTCCAAACATTTTTGGTTCTACAGTTATATAAATATCATCAACTAGATTATTTTTTAAAAACTCATAATTAGTCTTTGGTCCACCAATTAAGGCAATTTTATGATACCCCATTTCGAATATCTTATTTGTAACATCACCAGCTTCTCCACTTAAATGCACTACTTCTTCATTTTCGATTCTTTCATCCTCTAAATATTTTTTATCGTTTGTAAGAACAAAATAAGGCTTGTCCACTACTCTTCCAAAAAATGATTTTCTACCTGTAATCACAGCATCAAACTTCTCTAGAGATGTTCTCAAATGGGTCTGATCTTCTAACGAAGTCCACTCTGAAACATCCTCATTATTTTTAACAACTATACCATCAACAGTCATCACCATTATCATTGTTACTTTATTATTCATGCTCTCAACCTCTCTATTTCATTAATTAAACACTCAACAACTTCTTCCTTATTACAACAATCTATAGCTCTCTCTGTTAAACTCTTTCTAGACTCATCTTCTTCATCATAAATAAGTGAAACAGCATTTCGTAATAGTTTTTCATCAAGCCTGTTCTCAAAGACAATTTCTGAAATAAGCTTAATAACTTTTCTTAAATTTCCTCCTCTTCCTCTAGAAGAAGGATTTAACCCCTCCATTTTCAGTACTACGTAAACATTAAGAAAATCTACTAATACCAACCTTTCTTCATATGGCATCGTTTTTAACATCTCTTCATAGCATTCTTTAGCTCCTGACATCTCCAAAACTGGATGTCCATTTTTTTTAAGTGCTGCTAAAAATAATGTTGAGTCAAAAGAATGCTCAATAGCAATTGGAACACCTTGTTGCTCAATTATAATAATGCTTCCTATATACCTATA
Organism: Clostridium yunnanense; assembly: GCF_016595795.1. GTDB lineage: Bacteria > Bacillota > Clostridia > Clostridiales > Clostridiaceae > Clostridium_AR > Clostridium_AR yunnanense. The sequence continues at coordinate 19,176 of NZ_JAENHN010000034.1, read as the reverse complement.
CTCGTCGTTATTGAATATGGTATAACATGCAGTTTTCCCAATAACTCCATCAATTCCAAATTGGTGCAGATAATATTTATCTTGAAACAGGTCTTTACATACATTTACATCTTTTTGTTTAAAAATATTACATAATTGGATATCTTCCTCTCTTAATTGGACAAAAAAATTACACATATCAATGCGCAAAACATCAGCAAAAAATTCAATTGAATTTGATACCAATTCCTCTAAGTTTGTAAATTCAGACATAACCCCAAATGACAAAAAATATGAAGAAAAACATCCGATTCCTTTTTCTCTTTCCCAATAGTTTATTCCCTGGAATCCTAATGCCGGCTGTATAAGCATTATTTTTTCATCCAACTTCCTTCCATCAGTAAAATATGGTTTCATTACACTGGTTGTAGAATTAGTAAACCTGATACTTAAATCATGTCTCGAAACTAAACTTCTTCTTTTAATCTCTATATATCCCTTTTCACCATAAAACTTCCTGAACATGTCAGTAATATAACTTAGTCTTTTAGTTCTATCCTCTCTTATGCCATCCATTCACTCGCCACACTCTTTCATTTACAATATTGTCACCATCCATATGTTTTACATATCTTTTTATACGATCAATATCTTGTAGCATTAATTGAGATCTATATATTTTTAAATAATTACATTTTTCTTCAAAATATTCTGTTATTTCAAACGAATGCGGTATAATGTCAAAGTCTTTAGCAACCTTCTGAATTCTCTCGCTAGCTCCTCCATATGACGCATATGGTAAATCTTCATAAAACAAAATTTGTATGTCTTTTTCAGCGCAGAAATCCAATAAAAGTTTTACTACCTCATATACCATAACGTGATCAACATGTTCTCCTATAGCCATTGGAAAAAATATTTCACTGTATTTATTGTTATTTAGAACACTTTTTATTTCATTAACAATATTATTAAAGACCTTTTGGTCATTACTACTGGAATATGCTTCATTCCATTGCTTATAACCTCTTAATAATGCCTCATCATATCCTAAAAAAATATGCTTACACCCTATTTTCTTAACAACTGTTAGTTCTTCTTTTAAGTTTATACTCGTAATTGAAGCATAATCCATATTTTCATCAATAGCTGTCCATGCTGTATTAAATAAAGTAATTATTGTATTATTCTCATCGTTATTTGATTGCAAATACCCTCCTAGTGATAATATTGCATCATCTAAATGAGGTGAGACAATTAAACTAGCCATACTTGATACCCCTTTAAATTAAGATTTCTTTAAATACTCTAAAACTTTTTCAATTGCTGTTGTACTATTGATAATAATTTCTTCATTAATACTACTATCAGTAAATAACGTGAACATTCTTGCTGTCACATCTTCTACTTTTGGAAGATTTTCATAACCATATCCCAATTCTGTAAACAACTTAGTTTTGTATAATGGTTGTGGATATGCTATATCCACAGGCACTCCCTCAGCCCTTAATGCTTGTACAAAAAAGTCCCTCTTTGTTTTATACTCTTCAGGAAGCAAAACAGGCATATTATGATATACACTCTTGACATCTTTTGCATCGCTAGCAATTTCTAATCCCAATGGCAGTAAATATTTTCTATATAGTGAACCGTTGTGAATTCTAATATCATTATTAAAATCTAATTTTTTTAGCTGAGTACGGCCAATTGCACCTTGCATTTCAGTCATATTATAGTTGTATCCCAATCGAATATATGAATACCATGTATTAGAATTTCTTGGCGAACCATGTTCCTTAGTTAACCAAATTTGTTTAGCTAATTCCTCATCATTACAGGTAATCATGCCACCTTCTCCACAGGTCATATTTTTTGTTTCAAAAAAACTAAAACATCCAATATCCCCTAGATTCCCTGTCTTTTTGCCCATATATACAGCACCGTGTGATTGACATGCATCTTCAATAACATACATTTCATTTTCTTTTGCAATAGCGTTTATTTCATTCATTTTCGCTGGATGTCCATATAGATGAACAGGAATCACAGCCTTAGTTTTATTTGTTATCTTTCTTTTCAAGTCCTCTGGGTCCATACAGTAATTTTCATCAATATCTATAAATATAGGTTTTAACTTTTCTTGCAGCACAACTGATGCTGTTGATACAAATGTTAACGCAGGTACTGCTACTTCACTTCCAATTGGCAGATTTAATGACGCAAGAGAAGTGTGTAATGCTGCTGTCCCTGACGTTGCAGCTACAGCATAATTAGTTCCAACATATTCTCTAAACTCTTTTTCAAATCCTCTTACTTCCTTACCTCCTCTAAAGGCTGACAAACATCCATTTTCCACAACCCTTACTAAGGCGTCTTTTTCTTCCTTTCCAAATTTATTAATCATTTCACAATCTTTATTAAATACTTTACTACCACCAAAGATGGCCAACTTTTCCATATACCTCATCCCTTTCATTTATGTTAAACATTACGAACCAGTGCCAGAATATCTTCTTGCACACATCATCCAGATTTTATAACTTAAATAAAACATACCTACTCCCATAATCGGAGTCAGATAACAATAAAATGTTTTATATCCATTATCTAAAATAATCATACTGGGATAAAACGAAATATATCCTATTGGTATAATCATGGAAAATACAAATGTAAACAAATAATTATATACAGTAATAGGATACCTTGCATATTCCTTTAATTTGTTGACTAACTCAAGTAAACTATCGGAATTTATTGTGATAAAGCTGGTTGCTGCTGTTAAATTCATTAATGATATTAAAATTAGCGATGCAAAAATAGCTTCACATATAACTAAAATAATTTTAAAAAGTGTTATACTTATACCTAATTGTTTCCATGAATACCCCATTACAGCTAGTCCAATAAAACCTTGTATCATTCCGTTAAAATCATACGTTTCTGAATAATAATAAAAAAATGTATTAACTGGCTTTATACAATACTTAATAAAGTCACCAGTATATACCTTGTCTGATAGATTCCAGTTATTCGAAAAAAATACTTGGCATGGTGTTATGGTAATTAAGTAAAACCCATAAAAAAACATCATTTCATAATAGTTATATCCACCTATAGAATTGAAGTTTTGAAATATAATCCAAAAAGTTAAGTACCCTGCAATGTTTGTAGAAATCATAGCTATAACTGAAATTAAAAAATCCATTCTATAGCTCATCCTATTCTTAAGCTCTTGAATAAACAAATGCTTATATAGGCTCATATAGCGAACCAAAAATCTTTTAGTATTTCTCATTTTTAACCCCCATTTATCACAATTGCTTTTTTAGATTTATTCCAAAAGCAAATTCCGATAATCATCAAAATTATGCACCAAAAAACTTGAAATGCAAAAAGCTTTACCCAATTGAAAACATCTAAATCACCACTGATCAGAGTGTTTATTGGTATATCATAAATGGCTTTAAAGGGTAGCAAATCCATAATATTCTTTATTTTTGGAGGAAAAAAACTTAACGGAATCAATGCTCCAGAACAAAGTGATATAATTACACTTTTCATAGTGTTAATTCCCCAAGTAGCATGAGTATAAAAAACTATCAATCCAATAATAAAATCTATAAAATAACTGATAACAATTGCGATACATAAGCTAATGAAAAAGAAGACTAAATTTAATCCTATTTTAATGAATCCGTCTGTCATAAAAAAAATAATAATAAACATTGGGATAAATATAGTGATAAAATAATCAACACGCCTCCCCATCATTTGAAAAAACAAATATTTCGGAAAGGAGATCGGCTTTGTTATATCTAATATTATCTTTCCAGTTTGAAAAATTCTTTCCATCTCCCAAACAACTTGGACCTCAATAAAGTTACTAATAGCAACAGCTATTACTAAGTAAATCATAGTTTCATTGAAATTCATCCCGTTAACCGTATCACGCATACTTGAAGCAAAGATGGACTTCCATAGGAAATAGATGACAATAAGATAAATTATATTCCCAATTAATGTGGATAGATAACTAAATCTAAAAGTTATTCCTTCAATCATTCCGCCTCGAATCATTGAAAAGTATTTTTTCGCGCTCACTATCATCATTTCACTCCATCCTCATACATTTTTCGCACAATATCTTCAGTCGATACTTCTGATATTCTAATGTCTGCTATTTGTATATAACTTTGGATAGAATTTAAAAGATCTAATACCCGTATTTTTCTTTCATCTACTAGCAAGTCTAGACACTGTTCATTTTCAGTTACTTGTACAGCATCTATATCCTCACAACAACTCTCTATTATTGCCTTAAGCTCTCCCTTTGAATAATTTTTCTCACTACTATATCTAATATTTAGTGTTTTATATTCTCCAAAAAACTTAACTAAGCTCTCAATGCTATCATCATAAATGCTTTTTCCTTTATTAATTACTATAACTCTATTACATAATGCGTCTACATCGCCCATATCATGCGTTGTTAGAATTACTGTAGTTTTTTTTCTTTCATTTAAATCTTTAATCAGCTTATGAATCTTATATTTCATTAACACATCTAATCCAATTGTTGGTTCATCTAAGAACACAATTTTAGGATTATGCAAAAAAGCAATTAGTATATCACACAAAGTTCTCTGTCCTAAAGATAACTGCCTAGCAGGTTTATCAATTATATTGTTAATACCCACTATCTCATCAAACAGTAACATATTATCCTTGAAATCCTCATCATTAACTTCATAAATATCCTTTAAGATATTGAAGGATTCTCTAATTGGCAGTGCCCACCACAATTGAGTTCTTTGTCCAAATACTACACCTATATCTTTTAAATATTTAGAGTGATCTCTATATGGATCTAACCCATTTATAACTATTTCACCGCTAGTTTGTTTCAAAACCCCAATCATCATTTTAATTGTTGTTGATTTACCTGCTCCATTCGGCCCTAAAAATCCAACAATTTCGCCTTCATTAATTTGTAGAGACAACCCATCTACAGCTTTTACTATACTGTAGTCTTTTGAAAATAGATCGGCAATGCTTCCTTTTAAACTAGATCTTCTATTCAATACTTTAAAATCTTTTGTTAAGTTTTTAATATCAACAATTGTACTCATTGCCATATCTCCTATATATTCTTAATCTTAATCGTCGCAAAAATAAAGGTTTACATACCTTTCATTTCTATAAAAAAGTATCATTAAATAATCTTTTAAGCTGCTTGCATAATTCCACACGTATCTTTCTTTTTTATTATCTTTATTATCTGATTTCAAAAGAAAGATTGTTAAATATCTCCTTAATATATTAAATTTAATGCTCTTTTTAACATTGTTGTATAACTCTTTATTCTCTTTTAAACGTTTATCTAATTTTTGGAAAAACTCAATCTTATTTTTCAGATTTAAGAGGACCTTGTCCTTTGTTTTTCTATCTAGTTTATATCTATTTTCATATATTCTATCTCTTTCTACGAAAGCATATATATTATCATTTCCGAAATTATATACGAAGTGTTCCCTATTGATAAAAGCTAACTTATAGTTTTCGAAGATACGATATAAGAGATCCATGTCCTCACTTGCTTTAAGCTTTTCGTCAAATCCACCTATCTTTTCAACGATTCTCCTGTCCATAACTATTGTATTAATGTGGAAACAATAAAAACCTGTATTAATTATATATTCAAAAAAATCATTTCCAAAAAACCAATACTTTTCTGATATATCAACCTTTAGGTCCGAACTCATTTGTTTTGCTGATTCTCTAAACCAGTCACTTTCAGCCACATTAACACAGTTATCTCCTTTTTTTTCAGTCCATAGAGCACTACAAATTTGATAATCAGAGTTATCAAGTAAACTAACGCTTTCTTCTAGATGATAATCCATCCATTCATCATCCGAATCTAGAAATGCTAAATACTCACCTCTTGCTTTATAGATTCCAACATTCCTCGTAGCAGCTGGTCCCATATTCGCTGAATTTCTAATGTATAAAATTCTCTCATCAACTTTCATTTTTCTTTCAACAATTCTAGATGTATCATCACTACTACAATCATCCACAATAATAAGTTCCCAATCTTTGTAGCTTTGTCTTTCCACCGATTGGATAGCTGCTTCTATGCTTGTACACCGATTGTAAGTTGGCATAATTATACTAACCATTTTTCCTTCCCTTCTTTTAAATTTCTTGAATAAAATCATTATAATGTAATGTCATTGCATCTAATGCTTTAATGATATCCTTCCAACTTCTTTGTAATTTGATACTTAACTTATATTCCTCATCTAATTGATTGATTATATTATGCTTTTCTTCTTGTAAATAGTCAGCTACTTTTACATAATCCTCAATATTAGTAGGTCTTAATACCTTTTCTGCAATTGTTTCAATTCTATTAATTCTTTTCTCATACTGTAATTCATCGAATATTTTTTCAAATGAATCTGGTAAAAATTCTTGATAGCTCTCTTTTATTGCATTAATTCCAACTCCATCTTTGCACATCATATCTCCAAATCCAGCCTCAATAAACTCTAAATGATAGCAATCAAAATCAACCATTTTCGCTATTCCTCTCCAATAGCTGGATAAGTTTATATCCTTGATTCTATTTTCATCATGCATATGCAAAATCCTATTAAAATGATATATCACGGGTGCCTTAACCAAAAAAGTAATGAAATAAGTATGATTATCAAACCCTATCCCGTTTTGACCAATGAAATTAGGAATATACCTAAAAACTTCATACATACTTATGTTTCCGCATTCTGGGGACTGACTCACTTCAAAAACACTGCTTAAAACCGGTAGTTTATTTTCTTCATCTTCTTCCTGATTGTATTTAATCTCGAACTGTTCATGAATATCCTCTTCTGGAATTCCACATATTCTCATCATATATTCCATCGCCCTAGGATTTGCTTCATTAACCTTCTGTGTATCTAAATCCCAGTTTCCAGAGTAATCTCCTCCAACAATATAGACTCTTTCATCCTCTTTATAATCTAACTCTTCCTGTTTCATAACGTTTTCAATTTCTTTAACTTTATTTCCTAAATACTTAGCCTCGGGAATAATAGGATAAGATTCCTTTTCCATCTCAAAAACAAAGCAATCTGAATCTCTACGATGAAACCCCTTAGCTCCTAATAAAACTGTTATTAGATAAACAAAATTGCCAATCTTACCATAGTTAATATCATCAGGATAAAGCATTTCTTTAAGTTCATCATAAGGAATTAAACATTTATCGCTTATTCCCTTAACTATTTTCAACATAGAATCTAATCCTATATGATATATGTGTAAATTTCTGTGACTATTTCTCACACTTAGTAAAAAATCATGATTATCCAAGAATATTTCTTTTTTACTATTATCAAGTACCACAAGTCCAAAATCGACTTCCTGATTCTTAATATAGTTAATCTCTTCTAGGATTGACTCTACTGCTTCATTACAAATCCTATGAGTGGGTATTACAAATAACTCCATTTTTTTCTTCCCTTCTTCCTTACATTGTTTAATGATTACGTATAAATTACGTAACTTTTAATAAATAAGTGTTTCACAATCTAATCCTTTACATTTAGTTTCAAAGCAACTTCAACATCAAACTTAATAAAAATAAAATTTGTATAATTTACTAGACTATTAGCATTGAAATTTTTCATTTTATTGCTAATAACTACTTTATAATCTATACAAATCTACAAGAGTGATATTTTTTAGTTCCCAATATTCTGTTACTATTGTTAATATATTGCTTGCTTACCTAATTATATTAACACAACACTATCCGCATGTGAATATATTCCTGTAATTTTTTTCTAACTATATAAAAAATAATTATTTTTTTGTTTCCTTTCACGAAATAGTAATAGATATTTTTTACTAAAAGCCATTTTATTTAAAATTTATACACCTCTTTTATATATTTTTCAGCTTACCCATTTTAGTTTTTCCACAAGTGTATAGCACATCTGTCCAAATAAATAGATATATCTCTTTCTCACAATGTATATTTTTAAGGTTCCTTTTATCCTTTAGAAGATTTTGCATACTTTTAAGATAATCAAGCCTCTCTTATGTTATTTTATGATATCTTCTTCTTCCCCTGGTCCTTATCTCAAATACACCAAGAAAATTTGGCAGATAAAAAAGTTAAAAGGTACTTCTCTTTCGAAGTACCTTTTAAAACATAACAAACTTTTAACTATATTTATTTTATAGTGCCTATTCCCGAAAAACTTCTCCATGAATATCTTACCGGATAGATAAGCAGAAGATTTAAAATTAAAAACAGATGATTGATGTAATCAGCTTTCATCGAAATGTGTATTATAAGTGAAATCATTAAGCTGAAAAAATATAGATAAACTCCCCATTTCTTATATCTTAATATCCCAAGTACTGAAATGAAAGTCACTAAAGATGGTATTCCATAGACTCTTTCCATTGGCGATGCTAGATTTGCAAAAACTAAAGCTGAAAAAATCAAATTAACTATGCCTAAGAAGATTATAAATTTTCTGAACCTACTACTCATAAGAAAACTCCTTCAATAATTACTTTTAGCTTAATGTTACTATTTTTACCATATAAAGTCAAACTAATCTCATTTGTCTATCACTCTATAAACACATACTGCGCCAACAATCTGTTTACTCATAGGTTTCATCAAAATTGCTTTTAATCCGCACTAAAGATCCTGCTAAGAACCGATTTACTTTACCTGCACTTTTATCTGACTTAACATATAGAGATTAAATTAACTGTGTATATGAAGAAAGAGATGAATTTAAAGTTCATCCCTTTTGATTATCATAACAATATTATTATTTAATTATAAAATAATACTCTTCTTTTTTATTCTGAATCTTATAGATGCTACTATAGATTATAAGATTTCTCTACATTTATTTGAATTTCACAGTGAATATTAAGGTTTTTCACTATTAAAAATGTTAAATTTTTATATTTTTAAGAAGTTATATTCTTAACATGAAAACTTTTTAACAATTTAAGAAGTTATGCTTAAAATCAGTGTTTAAAGGCATTTTATCATTTTAAAAGCTTTAATTAAGCACTCCACTTCCACTCAATTTAATTTATTACTTACTGCTTATCAATCTTACTTATAAGCATATTCTCAACCAGTATCTTTATAGAGAACCCTCTCACCATTCCATCATCAAAAGTTATATCAATGTTGTCTTCAGTTGTCCCTTTAACAGTTCCACTACCAAAGCTCTTATGGAACACTCTATCTCCAGAGTTAAATCCATAATCTTCTCTTACTATATATTTATCAATAGCTATCTCGTCTAAGAATCTTGATCTGACTTTAAACTTTCCTCTTAGCATCTTCGGAGAGTATATAAATAGGTTATCCTTAGCTCTGGTTACTCCAACATAAAATAATCTTCTCTCTTCTTCTCCGTCTTCCTCTGCGTTCTTATGAGGGATTATCTCTTCATTAACGTCTATAACATATACATTTTTAAACTCCATACCTTTTACGCCGTGGATAGTACTTAGTATTACAGAATCTTCTTCACTTTTTCTTATACTATTTTTAATGTTTTCTTCTACAGTCTCTACATGAGCTAAGAGAGTTATTATTGATTTAAACTCTCTGCTTATTTCTTTAAATTCCTCTACTATTTCATCAAGTTCGCTTATACTTTGCTTAAACTTATCACTATATTCTCTAAGGTGACTGTAGTATTCTAGTTCAAACAATATAAAATCTATTGCACTGCTTAAGGTCATTTTATTTAGATTAGATATATCTCGTTGAAGTTCGTCCAACTTCTTTAATTGGAAGGGGTGTATATCTTCTAGTTCCATTAGTTTCTTAAAATTGCTTTCCTTAATTATAGATCTGCTTACCTTTTCTAAACTTCCTTTAGATATATATCTGAAAGGTTTATTTATCACTCTTGTAAAGCTTTCTATATCCCAAGGATCAATAGATAACTTTAAGTACGCCAAAATATCCTTGCAAATAAAGTGGTGGAAAAAGTTATACTCTTTATCAAGAAGCTTAAAAGGAATCTTATGTCTTATTAATCCATCTATTATACTTCTTGATTCCATATTAGTTCTATAGAGAATTGCGTTATCCTTATATCTATCTCCTTTATTCTTAGAGCTTTCTACCTTGCTTATTATATCTTCTATTTGCTCGCTTTCATTAAAGGGAATAACAACCTCAAGTCTGCCGCTTTCTTTCCTAAAGTATTGAATCTTTTTATTATTTCTATTTTTATTGTTTGATATAATATTTTTAGACAAATCAACAATATTGCTAGTACTTCTATAGTTATAATTTAAATAAAATTTTTCGCCTTGATCGAAGTTTTTATCAAACTCTACCATATATTCCGGTCTAGAACCTCTGAAGGTATAGATACATTGATCTTCGTCTCCCACTGCAAATACTGAATTTTGTCCATTTAAAAGTTTAAGAAGACTTACCTGAAGTTCATCACAATCTTGGAATTCATCAACTAGAATGTATTTAAAGAGATTTCTATAACCATTTAGAATCCTTGGCTCTCTCATAAAAAGTCCCAAACATTTTAGCTGCAGGTCATCAAAATCCATGAGATTTCTCTGATTTTTATACTCTTCATATGCCTCATAACATTCAATAAATACATCCTTGCTTATAGAAGCCTCAAATTCAACCATTGATGTGTTGGAGGTCTTGAAAATTGATATATTATTTAGTACCTCTTTAACTTTTTCTTCTCCAACTTCATCAAGCTTACCAAGTAAGATTTTATTTATTAGTCTATATCCATCACCTGGATTTATTAAATCTACATTTTTTTCATGTCTTTTTAGTATTTTATAAAATAAACCATGAAAGGTACCGAAGAATGGATAATTTCTCAAATTACATAGCTTCATAAATCTTTCTTTCATATTAAGAGCTGCAGCTCTAGTGAAAGTTATTACAACTATATTACTAGGATCCACCTTTCTTTCTTCTATTAAATACTTAATTCTATTTATTATAACCATAGTTTTGCCGCTACCAGGTGCTGCAATAACTAAGGTATTTCTACTATTACATCTTACTGCTCTCTGTTGAAATTCATCTAAATTAGCCAACTTATTTCCTACTTTCTAGAAATGTATATGTATATAGATAAACCAGTTCCAAATAAGATCTATCCTTCATAATCTTATTACCATTAGCAGTTAACACGAGTATTACTTGATTTTATTAGATAGAACTGGATTATCTATTCCGCTTAAGCAGATGAAACACTTCACCCCTAAATCTATTTTCAAAACTCCTCTGGGTTCTGAGAGGAGTTTTGAAAATATAAAGTTAATTATGAAGCAGTTCATCCACATAAATAAGTAAAGTATAACATTTATTTTAAATTTGATAAACTGGCATATGTCTTCCATTACTGAAATACTCTGCCCTTTTATAAAAAATATATAAAAACCTTTTAAAACACTGAAATGTGGTTTAGCTATCTTTAAAATTTCACTTTTCGTATATAGTTAAAAATCATACGCTCAAGTTTCAGTGCTTCCCTCTATATTATTGACATTATTAATTAAAACTTAAGCTATTTCCCCTTATGAAGCCTAAAAATCACTAAGTATATTGTAATAATTTATTTATAAGGTTACAATATCCTTATGGTATTTCATGTAAAGGAGATTTGCTATGACAAAAGAAACTAACTTCGATGTGAGAAGTTCAAGAAACTTAACAATGCTTGTAGATTTTTATGAACTTACTATGGGAAATGGATATCTAAGAGATGGATTAAAAGATAAGATCGCTTATTTCGATATGTTTTTTAGAAGAGTACCTGATGGTGGTGGATACTGTATAATGGCTGGAGTAGAACAGCTTATAGAGTATCTTAGCAATTTGAAATTTACAAAGGAAGATATCGATTACTTAAGAAGCAAACAAATATTTGCTGAAGAGTTTTTGAATTATCTTGAAAACTTTGATTTTTGTTGTGATGTATGGGCTGTTCCAGAAGGTAACCCTGTATTTCCAAATGAACCTCTTGTAACTGTACGTGGTCCAGTTATCCAAGCTCAATTTATTGAAACTATGATACTTCTTACTATAAATCATCAAACTCTAATTGCTACAAAAGCAAACAGAATTTGTAGAGCTGCTCAGGGCAGAACAGTTATGGAGTTTGGTTCTAGAAGAGCTCAAGGATATGATGGTGCAATTTACGGAGCAAGAGCAGCGGTAATAGGTGGCTGTGCTTCAACCGCTTGTACTATAGCTGAGGAAATGTTTGATATACCGGCATCAGGAACTATGGCACATTCTTGGGTTCAACTTTATCCAAGTGAATATGAAGCTTTTAAGGCTTGGGCTGAAGTTTATCCAGAAAACTGTACTTTCTTAGTAGATACCTATAATGTATTAAAATCTGGTATCCCTAATGCTATAAAGGTTTTTGATGAAGTACTAAAACCAAAAGGTCTTAGACCTAAAGGAATAAGAATTGACAGTGGTGATATAACTTATCTTACTAAAAAATGCAGAAAAATGCTTGATAATGCTGGTTATAGTGATTGCAAAATTGTAATATCCAACTCTCTTGATGAGCACATAATAAATGATGTAATAGCTCAAGGTGCAAAAGTAGATTCTTTTGGTGTTGGCGAAAGACTTATAACAGCTAAATCAGAACCTGTTTTCGGTGGTGTATATAAGCTAGTGGCTATCGAAGATGATGATAATATAATTCCAAAGATTAAGATAAGTGAAAATGAAGAAAAGATAACTAATCCTGGTTTTAAAAAGATTTATAGAATATTTGATAAAGATAATGATATGGCCATTGCAGATTTAATTGCTTTAAATAACGAAGTAATAGGTACTGACAGCACCCTAGAGATCTTTGATCCTGTATACACATGGAAGAGAAAGAAACTTTCAAATTTCTATGTTAAAGATTTGATGGTTCAAGTATTTGACAAAGGAAAGCAAGTTTACGAAAGTCCATCTGTTCTAGAAATAAAAGATTTTGCAAGTGAAGAGACAGAGAAACTTTGGCCTGAAGTTTTAAGATTTGAGAATCCACATACTTATTATGTAGATTTATCAAGTAATTTATGGAGCTTAAAACAAAGCTTATTACATAAATATACTGATCAATACAAGTAATACTTTACAGCAAAAACAGTCTAACGCTATTTAGACTGTTTTTTCATTTCCACAAAAAAATAATTTTCAGCAAACTTTACCTTGTTATAATTCCGTATAAAAAAGCATAGGGTTGCTAGCTCAACTATTACTTTATCAATGCTAAGAGTCATAGGTGTACGATTTTAGAACGTGCATGACTTAAGCTTTCGTAATGGAACCCTATAAAAGAGCATTACCTCATACTGTATTTTAAATTTTTAAACGCCTTCAACAAAACATATGAAGGCTTTTAAAATTATCCTCAGTTTAGGTAATGCCCTTTTATATATGTTAAACATTTATAAATGTTCCACTTAATTACTAAGCTCATATTTTAAAAGCCTCGTCATAAATAAGACAAGTTTTCAAAATAATTTGAAGACTAAGCGGTCACATCTTTAATTAATTTTCAATTATATACTATGTAATTGAATATGTTCAACTTTAATCGATACTTCAAAAAATTAGTAGCTTGAAGAAGCTTTAAATTTTTTAATAAAGTAATCCTCTTCAATTTCTTCTGTAAAATCTGTAATCCTTGTCACTTCTTTTAGTGATGTTGCTGTTAGATGTGTATTAAAGACACATTCATCTTTATCCTGTGATGAACTCTTCATAGGACATTCCTGATCACACTCTACTGCATGGTTATAATTTGACCAAAAAGGACATTGCCCCATAATTATCCCCCCTTTAACATTTAAGATAATCTTTGCCATTTTTCTATAGAGTTATTATATTTTAATTTGACAAAAAAATAAAGAAACATTTTGTTAACAATTTCACTTAGTTAAATTTTTTTATGTAATTATGTTTAACCATTGTAAACATTCTAAATATATATTAGACAAAGTTTCAATATTATGCTTTTGATTAAAATTAGTGATTTCATCTTCGTTCATAGCTTCATAGTTAATCGCCACATTAAGTATTTCATAAAGAAAATTATCCTTTTTTATAAGCGCTCTCTTTATTTCTTCTTCTATAGGCAATTCTTCCATCAAATTTTTCATATCGGTTGAAAAAATAACATCCAAATAAGAGAAAAGCCCTACTAGAAAGGCTGAGGCTCCCAATTTACTGTCAATAGAATTGCATAAAGTCTCACAAAAATGAGCTCTCACCATTGCATTTTTAGATAGTTCCTCATACTCTTGGTTAGTAAAAATATTGAAACTTACTAGTATAGCCCATTTTTCTAATTCTCTTGGTCCGAGTAATGTAATTGCTTGTTTTACAGAATTAATCTTGTTTGGCATACCGAAATGTGCTGAATTAATATATTTAATTAACTTATAACATAATGAGGGGTCTCTTCTAATAAATCTTTCTAAACTCTCAAAATCTGAATTACTATCTTTCAATTCTTTGATAAACACTATAAAACTTGATTTAGCTATAGGACTATGCTTACCTGTAACTATCTTTGGTCTACTAAAGAAATATCCTTGAAAAAGGTCATATCCTACCTTTAGAGCTTTTTCAAAATCCTCTACTGTTTCTACTTTTTCAGCCAATGCTTTAATATTCAATCTCTTTAAGTTTTTACATATTACTTTTTGCTCTTCTTCTGTGGTTAATAAAAAATCAACTTTAACAATATCTATAATCTCAACTAAAGAACTTATATCTTGTTCATTACTAAAATCATCTATTGCAATCGTATACCCCTTAGCTTTCAGATTCTTACATGCACCAATGACTTCCTCTGTAAATTCTACATCCTCAAGTATTTCTACAATAACTATCTCTTTTGGAAGAAGCTTTGGTAACTCATCAATCAAAGTATTTTTAGTAAAGTTTATGAAGGCTTTTTTCCCTTCAGTAAGTTTACTCAGTTCGATTATAGCTGTATTCGATAAAAGTTCCCTAGTCGCTAAATCACCATCTATATTCTCAAACTTATTAGTATAGCTATTTCTATAGAGTAGTTCATACCCAAAAACTTTTTTGCTTCTAGTAAATATCGGTTGTCTAGCTATAAATATTTCCATATAATCTCCTCTAGTTCTATATGTAATCAAAATTATGTCTATTTTTAAAACTTATTTTATTATATGTATATTTGTGATATAATACATTAGATTTTTGTGTTTTATCCTTGTACCCACTAAAAAAAAGGAGGAATTTCAATGAGTACAAAATCCAATATTAAATTTTTAACTTATACCGCTGTAATTACTGCTATATACGTGGTTATGACAGTTACTCTATCTTATATAAGTTATGGACCTTTCCAATTTAGGTTTTCAGAAGTTTTAGTCCTTCTAGCATTTATAGACAAAAAGTACATACCTGGTTTGGTTTTAGGATGCTTTTTAGCTAATATATCTAGCCCATTAGGTCCAATTGACTGGATAGTAGGCACTTCTGCTACATTTCTATCTGTATTTTGCATTAGCAGAACAAAAAACTTATTTGTTGCTACTTTGTGGCCTACAATAATAAATGGACTTTTAGTAGGTGGAGAGCTATTCTATTTAGGATTTATTCCCGAAACAAAGTTATGGATCCATCCACTAATACTTACTTCCGGTTCAGTAGCAATTGGAGAGTTTGTAGTAGTTTCTATAGCAGGATACATACTTTTCAAAGGATTGTTAAAAAATAGTTCTATATTAAATATACTAAAAATTACAAGGTAAAGGTGTTACAACCTTTGCCTTTTTATTTTATATATTCATCTCTACTCTTATTGTAATATTGTAATCAGTTAGAAAAAATACACTTACTGGTTATTTATATACAATTATTACTTATATCGTATTAATTTGCAAATCCTTTAAGATATTTAATATCACAAAGGGAAGATGTAGTATAACATCTTCCCTTTATTTATATTAATTACACTATTTACTGTTTAGGTGAATACTATCTATTATATCTGCATTCTGGATGCACTGTATTTTTAGAAACACTTATATTTATGATTTCATTTTGGAATGCTTTAAGTAATGCTTTTTCAAGTACTTTTTCTTGATCGAAGTTTTCAACATCACGACACTCAGCAAATACTTTGTTTAATTCGCCATTTGCATTTCTATATGTTAATGTAATATAAGGTTTTTCAAATTCTACCTTAACAACCTTTAATCCCCAAGAAATTTGAGCATAGTCACCATCTATACTTAATTTAGTTAGTTCTTTAAGTTTATCTTTTTCTTCGTTTGGATCATTAATGATAAGTAACTCATCACCGATTTTATACTTTGCCATATTTTAGTACCTCCTTAAAATAAAATATATGACTTCCGCTACTAAGGTTAAGTTTACCACTTTCATATACTGTAGTAAAGGAATTTGACGATATTCTTTATTTAATTATATGTTAAAAGCACTTTGTCAAGTAACACTTATACTTTGTATCAATAATAAATGAAAGATATTTCTAAAGTTTATTTATTTGTATTTATTATCATAACATTAATTCCTACCAATAATTTTGCTCTACTTTTTCTTCTTCTATACAGTATATAGGGTTCCATTACGAAAACTTAAGTTATGCATGTTCGAAAATCGTGCACTTATGAATTTTAGGCATACATAACTTAATAGTTGAAGTTGGAACCCTTGTATAATAAGTTTCTAAGATCAATTAGAAAAATAATCTTCTAAAGTTTCTCTAGAGTTTTCATCTATATATCTAATATTTTGTGCATTGTTTAATATTTATCAATCAAAAAGCATAGCAATTCAAGCCTCTATATAAAATTTACCTTAAAAACCTATTAACTTTGCTTTTTTTTGTTATAATTATTTATATTAATTTCAAAACTAAGGAGTGTATATATTTGTTTGGATATGTAGTACCATGTAGGCTTGAGCTTAAGGTTAAAGATTATGAAAGATTCAAATCCTATTATTGTGGTTTATGTCATTCTATAAAATCTATTTATGGTAACATACCTAGATTATCACTAAATTACGATATGACCTTTCTTTCTATTTTACTTAATTCTTTAATCGAAGAAGAAACTGATTATAAGAAAATAACCTGCGCTCTTCATCCTACACAAAAAAAAATAATTGCAAAGAATACTTCAGCCTTAGATTATGCTGCACATATAAATGTAGCTTTATTCTATTATAAGTTAGTAGATGATATTAATGATGATAAAAGTACAAAAGCTAAAATTATGTCACTAATCTTTGTTAACAGTAAAAATCTATTTTCAAAGAAATATTCAGTTATCAATGAATTAATAAATACTGAATTAAATAATCTCACAGAAAAAGAGAACAATTACTCAAAATATACCTTAGACGAAATAGCTCATCCCTTTGGCAATCTTACTGGAGAGCTGATGCGTAAATTCCCTTCAAAATTCATCAATGACTCCACGCATTTAAGAGACATACTATACAATTTAGGATATAATCTTGGAAAATGGATTTATTTAATAGATGCTTTGGATGACCTTAAAGATGATATGGAAAAGAAAAAATTCAATGTTTTCAATAGTTGTCTTAATGACAAAAACTTAAATTTTCATGAATTTTATGAAAGTATAGTTCCAAGAGCAGAGTTTTCTCTTTTAAGCTATGCATCTCGATGTTATAATTCACTTATGGAGTTAGATTTAGCCAAAAACAAAGAAATCCTGGATAACATCCTCGGATTAGGTTTAATGGAAAAATATGATTCAGTAATTAAAAAGTATGAAATTAATAATACAACCGACGGGAGGACACTTTATGAATAATCCTTATGAAATACTTGGTATAAAGGAAGGCGCTTCAGAGGATGAGATAAAAAAAGCCTACAGAGAAATGGCTAAAAAATATCATCCAGATCAGTATGGCAATAATCCATTAAAGGATTTAGCAGAAGATAAAATGAGAGAATTAAATGAAGCTTATGATTATCTTGTAAAAAACGCAAAAAACACTAGCTATAGTAATAACACCAACTATTCTTCTAATGGTTCTACAAATTATGCTGAAATACGTAGAGACTTAGCTTCTGGAAGAATATCCGATGCAGAGTATAAGCTAAATAATATGAGAATGCGTGATGCAGAATGGAATTATTTATATGGCGTAGTTATGCTTCAAAAAGGCCATATGGATTCAGCTTATAATTATCTTCAACAAGCATGCAATCTAGACCCTACTAATGGGGAATATAGAGATACCTTAAATAGAATATCGTCAAGAAATAATTCATATAGACAATCTTATTATAGAACAACAAGAACCAACGATAATCTTGACTGCTGTTTACAGCTATGGTGTCTAGATTCAATTTGTGAATGCTTTGGCGGAGACCTTATTGGTTGCTGCTAAGAAAGAAGGAGTTTATATGAAAGCAAGCCATATTGCAAAGGGAGGGCTGTTTGTAGCCCTAACAATAATTTTTTTATATTTGTCTGGAATCTTACCTACAAATAAATTAGCTCTTGTTACCCTAGCTTCAATAATAATTCCAATATCTATTATGGCAACTTCTATATCATCTTCAGTACTCGTATATATTGCATCTTCTATTTTAGCATTATTATTAGTAAATAAATCTATTGCATTTGCATACATAATATTTTTTGGTTCTTATGGATTTATTAAATACTTTGTGGAACGCATCAATATTATTGTTATAGAATATATACTAAAAACTTTATTCTTTAGTTTATGCTTCTTTGTAATATATAAGTTTTATAATATTTTTTTACTAACTAATATTAGTAATAGTTTTCCACTTTGGCAGCTTATATTAGCAGCTGAAGCTGTATTTTTAATATATGACTATGCTTTAACAGTAGCAATTTCCTATTATATTAAAAGATTTAATAAAAAGTATTAAAGATATGCATTCGAAAAGGCAGATGCGCAAAAAAATCACTGAAGCGGTTTTCGAGGGCACTGAAAAAGTCCCTTTTAGCAAATTAGACCTAGAAAATTGTCAGGAGACAATTTTCTAGGTCTTTTATGTTATACTTAAATTATTAAATTTATGTGGGTGATTCAAATGATTAAAA
>NZ_JAENHN010000033.1 GCF_016595795.1 Clostridium yunnanense | reverse complement strand
GATGGATCTGACATACACATTCCGACAAACAAAAACGATTTGGATTCCTTATATGAATTTAAAGACTCTAGGAAACCTTATAATCTTTTGCATTTAAATGCACTATATGATCTTAATCAACATACCTATGAGGATGCTATTGTATTGAAAAGTAAACTTTCCAATGAATGTAGAGCATTAACAGATATGGTAGACAGATCTACTATTAAAACTCCAGCACTTATCCTTGCTGATCGAGGGTATGAATCTTATAACAATATGGCACACATTCAAGAAAAAGGATGGAAATTCTTAATAAGGATTAAAGATTTTCATGATCATGCATCGGGCATTTTACATGGACTTGAACTTCCATCTGTTAATGAATTTGATGTTGATATTGATTTAAACCTTACTAGAAAACAAACTAACGAAGTAAAAGAATTGCTGAAAGATAAAAATTATTACAGGCGAATAGGGAAAAATACTATATTTGACTATCTCCCAGAGAAAAATAGAAAAAGTGATTCTACAATAATGTACAGACTA
>NZ_JAENHN010000032.1:40540-166957 GCF_016595795.1 Clostridium yunnanense | reverse complement strand
TTTATCTAATATTTTGATAAAAATTATTATACGTAAATTGTTATACAAAAAAAGAACAGGTATGTATTTGTAAACATACTCTGTTCCATAATTATAATATTTATTTCTTAACTTAATGACATTGCTGTATAGATAGACTCTCTTTTTTGAGTGTCCATTATATAAGGTCCATTTTACACATTGCTCACTTTTTTGTTTTAAATTCAATTATAAATTTTTTATTGGTGCTAAACATAGATATTTCAATGGGTTTAGAAGTTTTTTTGTAACCTATAAAGTAAATCTATATCCAATTCCCCATATAGTTTCAATGTATTCTGGATTTGATGGGTCAAACTCTACTTTTTCTCTTAATCTTCTTACGTGAACTGTAACTGTTGCTATCCCGCCAACAGGATCTAAGCCCCAGATTCTTTCGTATAATTCTTCCTTTGAAAAAACTCTATTAGGATTATTTAATAGTAGAAGTAAAAGTTCGTATTCTTTTGAGGTAAACTCTATTTCTTTACCATTAACATATACCTTCCTTGCAGTTTTATCAACCGATATACCCCTAACCTCTATTATTTCTTTATTCATTATACTATTGCCATTTTTTAGTCTTTCATATCTTGAGATATGAGCTTTAACTCTAGCAACCATTTCATTAGGACTAAATGGCTTTGTCATATAGTCATCTGCGCCTAGTCCTAATCCTCTCATCTTATCGACATCTTCCTTCTTGGCAGATACGATAATTATAGGGATCTCTTTTTCTGCACGAATCTTTTTACATATTTCAAATCCTCCTATACCAGGAAGCATGAGATCTAAAATTATTAAATTATAGTCTTCATTTAAAGCCTTTGCTAATCCATTTTCACCATTATTTTCAATATCAACCTCAAAGCCATTGATTTGCAAATAATCCATTTCAAGATCTGCAATACTAACATCATCTTCAATTATCAATACTTTTTGCATTAAATCTCACCTACCTAGATATAAAATTTGTAAACATGCCATACACTACTTTTTAAAACTAAGAAATATAGATGTACCTTTACCTAATTCACTAAGTACTGCAATCCTGCCATTATGTTCATCCATTATTTTTTTAGCTATTGCAAGTCCAAGACCGCTTCCGCCAATAACAGTTTCCCTAGAAGTATCGGCTCTATAAAATCTTTCAAAAATATAAGGTAATGCTTCCTTAGGAATTCCTTTTCCATTATCACGTATTTCAACAGTCAATAAATCATTATTTGACTTAACGATTATATTTATTATAAGCTTACCATCAGTTTTATACTTTATAGAGTTTTCTACTATATTCATTATAGCTCTTTTAACTTTTTGTACATCTATATCAATCAAAGTAGGTTTTTCTGGTACATCCGCTATCAATTCAACCTTAGATTGATCAAGATCAAAATTTATTTCTTCAACACAATCTTGAATATAAATATTCATATCAACAGTTTGAAATTTGAAAGGTTCCTTATTCAATTCTAATTTTGAATATAAGAATAGATCATTTATTAAACTATCCATATAATTTGCTTTAGTCAAAATAGTATTTACGTACTTTTCCATCTTATCAGGAGTGTCAGCCACACCATCTTTGATTCCTTCTATATAACCCTTAATAGAGGTTATAGGGGTCTTTAAGTCATGAGATATGCTTGCAATCAGTTCTTTACGATTTTCTTCGTACTGATTTTGAATTTCTAAAGATTTCTTAAGTCTTAGTCTCATTTCCTCAAAAGTTTCTGCAACTTCACCTATCTCATCTGTAGAATCGATATTAAGCTTATAATTTAAATTTCCCTTTAGAATTTCTCCTGCACCTCTATCTAACTCCTTTAAGGGCTTAACAATACTTTTTGACACAAAATAAGTTATTATACCATTAGTAGCCATCAATATAATTAAAACTAATACCATAACTATTAAAACATTTTGTTTAAATAATTTCTTATAGTTTTCTAGATCTATAATATAGTAAATACTACCTTTATCTTTGTTGCTTGTTGTAAAATCTTGTTTCCATAATATTATAATTTTCTTTTTAAACTGATCATTAGAATTTGAATTAAAAGAAGTTAGTGCATCCTCACTTAAATCTTTTCGTATAAAATTTGATGAATAGTCAATTTTATTGTTAATCAAAGTTACTATTCCAGTATATTTCATATTTGAACTATTTTCTAGTTGGAGGAGATAATCATGATCTAAAAAGTTATCTGGATTAGTCAAAACTTCACTATTTACTTTTTGTAGTAATTTATTATTCTCAGTTACAAGTTCAGTAAAGAATGCAAAGTTTCCTCTTCCTAGCTTTCCTGAAAGATCGTATTTAGAATTGCTTTCTGTTAAAGCAATAAACAAATTACTTAAACATATCAAAAGTAAAAATGAAGTAATAAGGATAGTTACATATGTTAATTTTAATTTCCTTTTTATATACACGAAATCCCTCCTTTCATTTATCTATCAATATTAATAAATTGTCTGTTTTTAAAGAAATAATCAACTGCATATATTACTGTTACTAAAAGTGCGATGTACAATAGCATGTAGGGTATTGCACCTATAAAGCTATTTGCTACATATTCTTTTACTTTATGAAAATTATAATCAATACTCATTTTTGAAAGAAGTATTATTATAGAACTCATTTGGAAAACAGTTTTTACCTTTTCCAAGGTACTTTTTGCAAGCAAAAGCCCATCTGAATTGCCTATGGATACAAGTCCACCAATAGCAAATTCTACAGATATAATGGTTACAGCCACAAAACTAGGAATTATATTTGTCTCAACTAAATAAATCAAGGCTGTAGTAACAAGTACTTTATCAATCAATGAATTTATTAAAATCACTAATTTATCTGATTTATTTTCTTTCCTAATAAAGTTCTCATAAAACACATCTATCATGGTTGCGGCAATAAATACCACTGTAGCACTACTTCTACGATATGGTATTCCCTTTATAGACATAAATACTAAAAAGATTGTTGCTAAAATCAATCTTGTCATAGTAAGTTTATTTACGAATTTCATATAAATTCACCCCTATTCTGTAAAGTTTACTCATATCTTAAGGCATCTATAGGATCTAACTTAGCAGCCTTTCTAGCAGGATATATTCCAAAGAAAATTCCAACTGCTGAAGAGAATGCTATAACGCCTATAATTGCAGAGATTGATAATGAAGGTGTAATACTTGCAAAACTTCCTATTGCATAAGCGCCAATTATTCCAACAAGTAATCCTATAATTCCACCAATAAGGGAAATTATAACAGATTCTGTTAAAAACTGAAGAAGTATCTTGTTAGTTGTAGCACCTATTGCTTTTCTTATACCTATTTCTCTAGTTCTTTCAGTTACCGAAACTAACATTATATTCATTACTCCTATACCACCTACAATAAGTGATATTGCAGCAACTGCTCCGATAAATGTAGTAAAGATTCCAAGTACATTATTTATTTGTTCCAGCTGACTTAATGCTCCTTGAGCAGTGTAAATATCTTTTCCTCTATTATTATGTCTACTTTCTAATACGTTTTTTGCACTGTTTCCTGTTTCCTCCAGCATATCTTTATCAGCTGCCATAATACTTATTCTATCTATAGAAAATTCATTAGAGTACATATTTTGTAATAATGTCGCCGGTGCATAAAATATACCTGGTCTTTGATTTCTACCCACATTTTTAAAAGTAGATCCAAAAGGTGAGACTGTAACCCCTATTATAGTAGCTTTAATAGGTGATTTTGCAGGCCCAATTTTAATGCTCTTTCCTGTAACATCTGTGTATCCAAATAGGTCAGTTGCTGAATCCTCATCAATTATTACAACATTTTTTCCTTCAGTATATTCTCTTTCATTAAAAGCTCTTCCATATAAAAACTCAGTATTTTGTATTATAAATCCATCTGTATTTGTTCCAGAAATACTTGCTCTTTTATTACCTTTGTCCGAAATCGCTACTCCGGTTTTAGATACATTCGGAGCAACATATCTTGCCGTATCTACTTTATTTTTAATTTGTTTTATATCTTCAAATGTTATCACATCACTTTGAGAAGCTTTTGTTGTATCTGTAGATACATTCACAGTAGAAGAACCAAGCTTTTCAAACTCACCTGTTATAGACTCTTGACCACCAGCTCCTAGTGATATAATTGCTATAACTGAGCTTATTCCTATAATTATACCAAGCATCGTTAGAAAAGAACGCATTTTATTAGATATGATACTATCAACTGCCATTTTGAAGTTTTCAAGTAAACTGCTTATTATATTCATTAGTTTTACCTCCTATAGAATTATTCTGTTTTTAACCAAATAGTCATCAACTATTAGTCCATCCTTGAACCTAACTATTCTTTTTGTGTGCTGTGCTATATCTGGTTCATGAGTAACCATTATAACAGTTGCACCTTCGTTATTTAAGTCCTGGAATATTTTCATTATTTCTATAGAAGACTGAGTATCAAGATTTCCTGTAGGCTCATCAGCCATTATTACTGCGGGAGTATTTACTATGGCTCTCGCAATAGCAACTCTTTGTTTTTGTCCTCCTGAAATTTCATTTGGTTTATGTTTTACCCTGTCACCAAGACCAACCTTACTAAGAGCTGCTAAAGCCTTTTCTCGCCTAATCTTTTTAGGTATACCAGCATATACCATGGGAAGTTCAACATTTTCTAAGATTGTCATTCTAGGCAATAGATTAAATGCCTGAAAAACAAATCCTATTTCTTTATTTCTAATAAGAGCTAATTCTTTATCATTAAGGTTTGATACATTTTGTTCATTTAAAATATATGTTCCACTATCCATTCTATCTAAGCATCCAATTATGTTCATCATCGTAGATTTACCAGAGCCCGATGGACCCATGATAGAAGTAAACTCACCCTTTTCAATTTTAAGGTTTATACCTTTAAGTGCAGTAAAATTAATGTCTCCATTTACATACTTCTTAACTATATCTTTAACTTCTAGCATTACTTACCATCACCTGCTTCTTTTACTGTTATTCCATCTTTAACGCTTGAACTTGGATTAAGTATAACCTTATCTCCATTGCTTAACCCTTCAGTTACTTGTGCTTCCATATCAGATTGAAGTCCAAGCTTCACTTCTTTTTCTACTGCTTTTCCACCACTTATAACATATAAATAGTTTCTATCGTTTTTATCAGTTCTTAAACTTTCAGCAGGAACTTTCATTACATTGTTTACTTGTCCAAGAAGTACGTCTACATCTGTATCAAAATCAATCTTTAAGACATCTGGTTTATCTAATATGTCTATTTCTACTGGAAGTGTTGATTCAGTTCCAGTTGCTGATGCAGTAGTTTTAGCTGCAGGTCCAATAAATGAAACCTTACCTTTTAGCTTTTTATCTCCACTTTTTATAACAGCTTCTTGTCCAAGTTGAATTTTCGCAGCGTCAAACTTTCCTACTGACATTACAGCCTTTAAATTGTTCACATCTTGTATTGTTATAGCCGGTTGTGCTGCGGATACTGTAGCTGCACCCTCTGCAATGTTTAATGCCGTTACAACTCCATCAAAATCAGCTACAATTTTACTTTGACTTTTTGAAAGATTATCTTTAGCTGTATCTAATGCTATTTTTTGGAGTGCAATAGTATTATCTGATTGCTTAAGTTGTTCATCACTAAATTGTGGTTTTGAGGCAGCATCTCTTTTCGATTGTGCTGTTGCTAATTGTGATTGCAATGCTGATAAGTTAGCTGCAGTTTGAGGGGTCTTCTTCGCCTCAGCAATTTGATTATTTAAATCAGAAATCTGTTTATCTAAATCAGGTATGCTATTCTTTAGAGCGTTATTTGCATTTACTTGCACTTGCTTTGCAAGTACTGCATTATCATAATTGATCTGAGCTTGCTTCACACTTATATTTGGATCAGTTACATCAAATTCTGCAAGCACTTGTCCCTTTGTTACAGAGTCTCCAACTTTTACATTTACCTTTTTTACTTTACCTTGGATTGGATAATAATCTTTACTGTTCTTAGATTTTATAGTTGCAGTAGTTGAAAGATACGATTGAATATTGCCAGTTGATACACTTGCAGTTTTTACGCTTAGAAAATGTGTTGTGTTTTTTCTGCTTCTTGCATAACCTAATCCTCCAACCACTACTATTGCTACTAATACTATAGCTATTATTTTCTTTTTCATCCAAAATTCCTCCCATGTAATCAAACATATATTCAATAATTAAATTAAAAGACTCATACAAATATGCACCATAAAAACTGAGATAATATTCTCATATTAAAATAGTATATCTTTATTGTACATGTTGATTATAAAATTAATTGAAAGAAATTATTAAATAATTCTAAACTAATTCTAAAATCTTTTATAAATTAATGCTATAATTATATAGCTAATGTTATGGAGGTTACAATTATGAATTTATTATCCTTATTTAATGACAAGAAATTTTTCAAAGACACAATAAAATTAGCCTTCCCAATAGCACTTCAAAACTTTATATTATCTTCTCTAAATTTATTTGATAATATAATCATAGGTGGTCTCGGGGAAGTAGCAATTGCAAGTGTTGGACTAGCAAATCAAATGTTTTTCTTGTTAAATCTAGTGTTGTTTGGTGTAGTAAGTGGTGCATCAATCTTTACAGCTCAATATTGGGGTAAAAAGGACTTGAAGAATATTAAAAGAGTTTTAGGAATCTGTCTTATCACTGCAATAACAGTATCGTCAGCTTTTACAATTGCAGCTTTACTCTTTCCTATACCAATAATGAGTGTTTTCTCCAATGATCCAGCAGTTATAAATATGGGGGCAAACTATCTTAAAATAATCAGCCTTAGCTACATAGTTACAGCAATAACATTCGCATGTTCTGCGACTTTAAGAAGTATTGGACAAGTAAAAGCTCCGATGATAGTTAGTATTATTGCATTAGGCATAAATACAGTGCTAAATTTTACTCTTGTATATGGCGTTGCCGGCATTCCTGGCCTTGGAGTATACGGATCTGCTTTAGGTACCTTAATTGCTCGTATTGTAGAATTTATATTAATGATATTTGTTATATATAAATTCAAATTTCCTATAGCAGCAAAACCAAAAGAACTACTAGACATATCTATGGAATTTGCTAAAAGATTCTTTAAGATAACTATCCCTGTTATTTTAAATGAAAGTTTCTGGGCTTTAGGAGTTACTATTTATTCGGTTGTATACGCACATATGGGCACAGCTATTGTTGCCTCTACAAATATAGTAAGTACAATAGATAGACTTGCCATGGTTGTGTTTTTAGGGTTCGGTAATGCTGCCGCAATCATGATAGGACAGAAGATAGGACAAAAGGATGAAAAGACTGCTTTTCTATATGCTAAAAGATTTATAATAATGAATCCACTTATTGGTGTTATTGTAGGACTTATAATATACTTAGGGGCTCCATCTATTTTATTTGCTTATAGCGTATCTCCTGAAGTTCATAATTACTCTAAATCCTTACTTCATATACTAGGTATATTTCTTTGTATAAAGGTATTCAATTATACAAATGTAGTTGGAATACTTAGAAGTGGTGGAGATACGAAATTTTGTCTACTACTGGATATCGGTGGAATGTGGCTTGTAGGAGTGCCTTTAGTTGCTCTAGCAGGATTATACTTTCATATGCCAATAGATAAAGTTTATATATTCGTATTTATGGAGGAAATAGCTAAATTTTTTGTTGGATTTCCTAGGATTGCATCTAAGAAGTGGATAAACAATCTAGTAGTTCATTAATTAATAACTAAAAATATAACAAAGAAGGTTAGAACTAAAATTTTAGTTCTAACCCTTTTTTTGTAAGTAAGAGTATTTGATATTAACCTTATTAAGTTCTGTTCTTTAATAATTGAGATATAACATATGTTGCATCCATATAAGAAGCAATAGATTGATCATGATTTAATCTATTTATTATTCTAGCAATAAATTGAGACATATCTACCTTCTTGAACCATTCAGCCTGTTGAACTTCAGGAGAAATGTAAGTTAAGTTAGTTGAATAAACTCTTGTTATAACACCGTCTTCATAGAATTTTTGGAACTTTTCAGCTCCTTCAGTGAAGAATGCAAAAGTAGCAGCAACATAAACATTTCTAGCATTTCTTGCTTTAAGTTCTTTAGCGATGTCTAGAACAGATTCTCCAGAAGCAATCATATCATCAACGATAAGAACATCTTGACCATCAACATCTCTTCCCATATATTCGTGTTTTACAATAGGGTTTTTACCATTTACTATCGTAGAATGGTCTCTTCTTTTATAAAATAAACCAACATCTAGACCTAACACACTTGAATAATATATAGCTCTATCCATAGCTCCCGTATCAGGACTAATTACTAGCATTTTATCTTTATCTATTTCTGCCGATGTTTCTTCTGTTATAAAAGTCTTTAGTATATCATAAGTAGGATATAAATTTTCAAAAGATAAAAGCGGAATCGCATTTTGAACATTAGGATCATGTGCATCAAAAGTTATGATTTCTTGAACTCCTAATCTTTCTAATTCTTGTAATGCTAAAGCACAATCAAGTGATTCTCTGCCCTTTCTTCTATGTTGTCTTGAAGCATAAAGAAGTGGCATTATAACAGTTATTCTTCTTGCCTTCCCTCTTATAGCGGAAACAGTTCTTTTTATGTCTTGGAAATGCTCATCTGGTCCTTTAAAAGTTTTTACTCCAAACATGTTATATGAACAGCTATGATTACCAACATCGCAAAGTATGTAAATATCTTTACCTCTAACTGTTTCTGAAAGCTTTACCTTTCCTTCCCCATTAGAAAAGCGTATTTCATCTGAAGGAATTAAAAAAGATTCACTTACGCCCCTTTTAGCCTTGATTTCTTCATCAATTTTTTGTCCTAAAGCTCTACAGCTTTCTAAAACTATAAGACCTAATTCTCCATTGTTGTGGATAAAAATTTGATTTTCGCTCATCTTCATACTCCTTATAATAAATATATATATATTATACTTGTATTTTCTATTTTATGAATCAATTATTATGTCGGATTAACTCGATATTTCAAGTATTTTCTTGTTCAATTTAACTAATTCATGACTTTACTCATAGTTTCTACTATTTGTCATACTATATAAATATCCCCTAAAAATTTTATATAAATCATAAAATCTAAAATAAATACAAGCTTAATACTAAAAACTTAGTTTAATTTTATCATATATGTAGTCTTAATTAAAAATCACTGCGAATTAACTTTTCGCAGTGATTTTTAAGCTATAGAATTCATTTTTTTAAATTGAATTTAAATATTGTAGAAATATCTTTATCTGTGACTAAAAAAGTTAGAGCATTATTATCATAAGATAACTTTACAGAATTTATAAATTTATTATCCTTATATATAACTTGATCTTTGTATGCTTTATTTTCATCTATGTAAACCGCATGAAGTTCACTAGATTCATTTTGAAAAACACTATATATTATCATCTTCCCATCATTGCTTGCTGCATACCCATTTATTTTTTGCCCTAGTGCCCTTACTATAGGTACTGCTTTATTTGTATCAAACGAATATATATAAATACAAGCTTCTCCATTATCAAACCCTTGAAAAACAATACTTGAACTAGATATAGCCGTAATATTACTAATAAATCTGCTACTAAGTAATGTTAGTTGTGGTTTCACAGTACTATTAATGCTAAAATACGCACAAAGATTGTTATACACTATATAAACTTTATTACCATCTTTTGATACAGTTAATTCAACATTTTTATCTCCACTAATACTATCTTTATCAAACATTTGATTCATTGCTATTAAATTAGTCCTTTTTCCGCTTCTGATGTCTTTTATAAATAAATAACTATCTATTCCTATATATCTATTACTATCTGGTAACCAACAAGCAGCTAATAACTTATCATACTTTATATTTTGAATTTTTTTATCTACATCATAGAGTAAATTAGCAAAAGATTGATCTTTGTAATTTTTAAATAAACACAGAAAATTCTTCCCACTTGGAGAAACTAATACTTTTCTCAAATCGTAATCGCTTAATTGAGAAATATCTATATCTGAATATACATTATTATTATCTATAAGTTTTATATTCTTTTCATCCATATCATAACTTTTTTTATTTGACATTAATCTAAGCGAGACTTGAACTGCAAAAATATTTTCTTTAATTAATGTAACATCGCTTATGCTGTATGGAAGATTTAATTTATCAACTTTTCCCATTGATAAGTCATTTATTAGATTATCAGGAAAATCACTCTGAAATAAATTTTTATCAAGCACCACAACTTTATTAATAATACTGTTATTAGAATAAGTTAAGTTAATGAAGTAAAATGACACAATGAATATAAGAAAAATAGCTAGCATAAATACTCTATTACCTATTAGTCTAATATTCTTAATCTTTAGCATTTAATTCACCTCTAAATTTTATTGTTATCTCCGTGCCTTCTTTTAGTTTACTATTTACTGTAATACCTCCACCGTGCTTTTCAACTATCTCTTTCACTATTGTTAACCCAAGACCAGCACTTCCTTGCTGCCTGGCACTCTTTTTATTAACTCTATAAAAAGGTTCAAAAATTTTACTTAAATCTTCTTCAGAAATGCCTTCTCCCAGATCTTTTATTTTTATAAATATCTCATGCTCTTCTTTATATGCATTAACATAAATATTGGAATTTACATTACCATACTTCATGGAATTGTCCAATAGGTTTACAAAAACCTCCTTGATTCTTTCTTTATCACCATATATGTGAAGATCACGTCCAATACTCGTAACAATATTAATATTATATTTTTTCCCTTTAATGCTCATTTCTTCACATGTATTTATTAATACTTTACCAACATCTACCTCATGAAAATTATAACTAAATTGATTTGATGAGGTTTTTGCAAGCTCAAGCAAATCTATAACCATATGGTTTAATCTAATACTTTCTCCAATGATACAATTTAAACCCTTCTTGTAAAATTGATCTTCAGATAAATTCATATCTTCAATAGCTTGGGCATATCCCATAATTGTAGTTATGGGAGTTTTTAGTTCATGAGTTACATTATCAAAAAAAGTCTTGTTTTCACTTTGTAATTTTTCTAGTGCATCCTTATCTTTTTTTATTATTGCTATCTGTTCCTTGATTTTTCCTACCATAATATTAAATCTTTCAGCTAAATATCCAATCTCATCTTTTGTTTGTACCTTTAAATCAATTTCAAAATTCCCTTTAGCTACATCCTCTGAAGCTTCTGCAAGTTTTTTTATTGGTCTAGTAATTTGTTTAGAAAATAAAAGCGAAAATATTAATATAACAAAAAATATAAGAACGGCAAATATATTACTAATATTTTTAAAGTTTTTACTATAATTAAACAGCTCAGTATAATCTTTACTATATCTTATTATTTCAACTGCTTCATTTTCTACAGTAATCGGATATGAAAGATTAACTATGGTCCTCCCATTAGCTGTTTCTGCACTATAATTAATTTTGCCTTCAATGGCCTCTGTAATATCTTTCGAATCATACTTAGTAATACTAGGATTATTATTAGAGATATTTTTCCCTTCCATATCAAACACTTCAACTTTGTTTCCTATTTGTGCTGTAAGCTGACTTGATATTTCTTCCGCTTCTAACAAAAAATTTTTCTTAGTGAGTTCCATATTGTTAATTAAAAAATATTGCTTTAGATATATATCTAGATTTCTTTTGGCCCCTATCATATCAGAGTTTATGATATTTCCATTATTTTTTTCTGTAAGCTTGTATGATACAAAAAGTAATGAAGATAATGCAATAAATATAATAATAGAAAAATATATAAAAATCTTATATTGTATAGAATACTTCATACTAGTAACCTACCATCTTATAACCTATTCCAAAAACTGTTTCTATCAAAGAAGAATTCTTACTTTCATCCAACTTCTTTCTTACTCTCTGTATATGAATGTCTACAGTTCTTGAATCGCCTACAAATTCAATTCCCCATACTTTATCTAATAGTTCATTTCTTGTTATAACCTTTCCTTTATTTTTAGCTAGATAAACTAATAGTTCGTACTCCTTATTTGTCATATCTATTTTTATGTTATTTTTAAATACTTCTCTGCGATCTATATGTATTTCTATATCATTGTCTATCTGAATAGAATTAGGTTCATTATTAGTAATAGATTCAGAAATCAAATCAATTCTTCTGAAAATAGACCTTATCCTTGCAATTACTTCTCTTGTATTGAAAGGTTTTGTTATATAATCATCAGCCCCAAGCTCCATTCCTAGAACCTTATCAACAGTATCAGACTTTGCAGTAATCATTATAATCGGTATTATGTAATCAGTTGAAATCTTTTTGCATACTTCAAAGCCACTTATATCTGGAAGCATCAAATCTAAAAGTATTAGATCAGGCATAAATTCTTGAACAAGTTGTAGTCCAACCGTTCCATTACTTGCAATTCTTGTATTATAGCCCTCTTTATTTATGTAATGAGAAAGTAACTCTGCTATGTTTTCTTCATCTTCTATTATAAGAATCTTTTTATTTTGCATTATATGTGCACCTCTATTATCTCTATTGATGAACTATTTCTTAATTATATTAGTATTATCAAAACTTCCCCTCAAAACCCACAGCAACTTCAACATTGGATTTAGGATTAAAATAGTACACCTTTATATTTTCATTATAAACTTTTGTTGTTTCAAATTCTATTACACTTGTATCTAACTTGTAACAAATATAGATGTAAATTAAAGTTTACAACTTATTTATAACTTTGAAATCTCGTACAAATCTTTTGAAATAATAGCTCGGTATAATTTTAAACATAGAATAGATGAAAATAACGGAGGTTAAAATAATGAAAAAAAACTTTTTAATTATTTCTTTGATTTTGGTTACCCTGACTGCTACTGCTATGATTATCAAAAACACTATAAAAAGCTACTCTCTTAATAAGCCTGTTAAAATATACCCAGTTAAACCATTAGTGAACGATAAGAATTTGACTTCCACAAAAAATCAATTTGGCAGTTCAGATGTTGCAATACCAAATAAAAAGGAAGGAAATAAAACAGCCTCTACTAACAGTTCTAAAGAATCCAAACAAAGTGATAAAAATTCAAAAGAAACTAATGCTCAAGTTGTAAATTATCAATTTCCAACTAAAGCACCTGTTAGAGCTAAACAAAGCAGTGACAAATATAATGTCAAGGTACATATCGATACTCAAAAAGTAGAAATATATAAAAATGATACCCTAATAAAGATAATGGAGTGTTCTACAGGATTAACAGAAGGTGATTACGATACACCTGTAGGAAACTTTAAGATAAATGACTACTTTGGTGAAAGTTTTTATAATGCTAAGTATAGAGAAGGTGCAAGATATTAGGTTGGCTTTATTGGTGCAACATATCTGTTTCATTCCCTGCCAGTAGATTCAAATGGTCATATTATTGAAGAGGAAGCTGCGAAACTTGGCACACCAGCATCCCATGGATGTATAAGATTAATTCCTAATGATGCCTTTTGGTTTTATGAGAATATTCCAAAAGGCTCTGATGTTGAAATCGTTGATTAAATTCAATAAAAAAGCCACTCATATCAGTATAATTGTTATCTGTTTATGAGTGACTTTAATTTTTAATAATTTTGCTAATACAAATAGTTTATAAGTTTTTTCTATAAGCATAAATGGTTTCTTTTTCTATAAATCCTATTCTTTTATATAGCTTTTGTGCTTTTTCATTATTTACTCTAACACTTATTGTAATTTCTTCAGCGCCATTTTCAATAAGATTCTTTATAGCATTATTTAAAAGCTCAGATCCATAGCCATTGTTTCTAAACTCTTGTCCAACATGAAGTAGTATGATTTCACCTTGTTTTTTATCTTTTGTTTGTTCATAACATACATATCCTTTAACCTCATCTTTTTCAATAGCTAAAAATAATTTGTGATGATGTTCCAATCCTGCAATCAATTCATTTAATGTAAAAAATGTATTTTTAGGATGAATACTATCTAATTTTTCTCTATATCTGTCTTCATAAGTCTTTATAGATACTAACTCATTTTCAATCTTTTTTATATTAGAAAAATTATTAAGAACCATGGTTATTTCTGCATTGTATAATTCGAAAAAGTTTTTTTCGCACCATAATTTGCATGAAACATTCTCCTCATAGAACGCTATTTTCACCTCAGATATAAACTTTGGCAAACTTGATAAACAATGTTCATACATGATATCAACGTACTTAGTGAAGTATTCATCCTCGATGATTGGACCAAGAAGTCTGACAACCTTTTGTTCCTCAGAAATGTGAGTTCCTATACATCCAACTATATTGTTTTTTTCTATACAAAGAAAAAAATTATCCTTATCAATTTCAGCTATCTTTCTATAGTTATTAGGAATCCACGCAATGTAATATTTATTTAGGTTATTATATTTAAATAAAAAATCATTTAAATTCTTTGTATATCTATCTTCCATTTTTATTAGCATTATTTTGTCCTCCTAAGATGTAATATAAGTAAACCATGCTTAAATAAATTATTTTACACCTTTAATTATAAATAAAGAATAGTCTATTACTTCATCTCCAATATCTTTTGTATCTAAGTAAAATGTGTGAGCTTTAACCTCTTTAAATCCAGCATATTTAAAAATCTCTATAAGTTCAGCTTGATTAAATCCGTTATGTCCACAGAAACCAGCTTCATTTTTATGAAATCTACCATCCTCTTTGTTTAAATCAATTATGCAAAGGTAGCCTTCATTATGAAGAAGTTCATAAAGCTTACTTATTACATTTTTTGTATCATTGATATGATGTAGTACCATAGAGCTATATATTATATCGTACTTATGCTCAAATACATTGTTAGTTGATATATCTAAATTTTTTATAGCTACATTATTAACTTTATAAGTTTCAGCTTTAGATTTAACCATATGAAGCATCTCTTCTGAAGAATCGATAAGAGTTATTTCTTTTAACTTATCATATAGGTTAAAACTTATAAGTCCTGTTCCACATCCAAACTCCATTGCAGAAAGTCTATTATTGATTGGAATAAAGCTTTCAATTTCCTTAGCTATAACTTTTGCTCTAGTTATTCGTTTCACTGTGTCCCAACCTTTTGCATATTCATCAAATCCCATATAACACCTCACTTAACGTAATGATAAAATCTTACCTTGCATATTAAACAAAATTAATAATTCATTTAAAACCTTGATTTTTATTGTTATTTACAAATAAAACTTACAGCTCTTGAGTAAAACTTGCCTCACCAGTCGTCTACTCTTCTTTCAAAAAGGTTGTCCAACATCTCGAGTACATCATCTTCAGTATTTATAATTTCTTTGTTTAAGCTATTTTCCATGGTCATCTCCCTTACAATGTTAGTATTATATGCGTAATTACACCACAAACACATACTTTGAGAGTTCCTTCATTATAATTAATAGCTTTGTTTTTATTTCAGAAGTTTATTACACTCTTCACAAATACCATCACTATTTAGTTCAAGGGGTTTAAAGTAACAACGTAAATTTCTTGTTTCTGTTGGTGGATAAGGATATAATTGCTCTAATATGTTTGGCTTGTATCCCCTACTATGACACCTTCTACATTCATTTATCCATTTTCTTTGTGAAGGATGCATCGATAAAAATTCTTCTCCATTATCTATCACTATTTTATACACCACCTATCTAATTTTTGTGTACTTATTACTAAGATATGCTATAAGAAACTATAATTATATATATTTTACCCAATATTCTGACTTTTTATAAAATCTTACACTAATTTATATGAATTTAGTTATATTTATAGTTTAATTTTATTGAGAAATTATTTTTTCACTTGAAACTTTTTCATTATAGATTTGAGATGAAATTAGAAAAGTGATTTAGATTTTGCTTATTGTAACTAAAGGGTTTCTGTGTTGAAACTTAAGTTATACTTGTTTGAAAATCTCCGCTTATTGGGATTTTCGGGCATGTATAAATTAATAGTTGAACTAGAAACTCTATATAGTTGTACTACTTCTATCCAAAGGATATTTTTAAAACTCTCATGTTTGGTGGTGAGAGAGTTTAAAAATAATAAGTAATTATAGAGAAGTCACTTGTAACTTCTCTATAATTTAAAGATTTACCTAAAAAAAATTATTTTTCAGTTTTTTTCTTGAAAGTAGCTGCCGCTAGTAAGCTAAGGAAGAAGCCCATAAATACGTTGAAGCAAATTACAATATATGAATATGGTACATTAAATTTAAACATAAATAACCCAATTATTGCTTCTAAAATTACATAAGATACACATATCAAAACTATCCAAGCGATATTAGTTTTTAATTTTATTTTCGTCTTTAAGAATGATAATAAATCATACTTTTTATATAGAACACTAAATAGAAACCACGAGCCGCATATTATTATTACTTGTTCCAAACTGTTAGTTGACATTTTTTCTCTCCTCTAAATGTTCACTTTCAAAAAGACATATTTATATTGCATAAAATTATAGATATATTACTTTTTATAAAGCATATCTATATGCGGAATACCATCTTCTAAGTATTCCTCTGAAATCGGCTTAAATCCAAAACTTCCATAAAAATCAAATAAATATGCTTGTGCTTGTATCTTTATTTCTGATTCTTTCATATTTTCCTCAATGAATTTTATAGCTTTTAAAAGTAAATCTCTTGATATCCCTTTCCCTCTATAATCCTTTTTTACTATTACTCTGCCTATTGAAGCTTGTTCATACGAAACACCTTTATTTAGTAGTCTTGCGCAAGCCACAATTTCACCCTCATCTTTTAAAAATAAGTGATATGAGTGTTGATCTTTACCATCAGGATCTAGATAAACACAGTTTTGTTCTACCACAAATACCTCACTTCTTAATTTAAGAAGTTTATATACTTCTTCTGCAGTTAATTGATCAAAGGTTTTAATTTTCCAAATCATCAGGTTTTCCTCCAGGTATGTAATTGAATTAAACTCTCAAAAAATATTTATAAATTTGATTGAATCTATTTACTTGTAATTACTACAATATACACATGAAAATCAAATAATTATAATTTTCTTATATTGAATGATTATAACATAATATTGCCAGTTATATTAATTCAATATTACATTTTATTAAAGTTCAACTTCCATACCATCAAAGGTTGCGAAAGAATTCGAGAAAGTTTGTTTTGCACTTAATTCTGCTTCAATCCTCATTTCTTTATTAGTATAAGTACTAGCATCGAAATGCATTAAATAAAGATTTTTAGCTTCAGCTTCTTTTGCAAGTCTTGCTGCCATTTGGGGATTAAGATGTACCTTAGCATCTTTTTCTACATTAGGCGCCATACTGCATTCTGTAATTAATATATCTGCATATTTAGCTAAAGTAATAGCATTTTGACATTCAGCCGTATCTGTGCAATACGTAATAATCTTGTTGTTTATCTCTAATCTAATCCCTAAAACTTCTATGCTGTGTTTCAATGGCAAAAAACTTGCTTTAAAAGGAAGTTCTTTCGAAATTTTACCAACTTCTATTATCTCTACATTGAAAGGAAGTTGTTTTATTGGAACTGTGAAAGGTGAATTGATAAACTTTTTAAGAAAATCTTCTCCTCCATCTTGCACTATAATATATAATCCTTTAGAAAACTTATTTTTAAACAATGTGTGTAATCCTGAAATGTGATCTAGATGAAAATGGCTTAAAAATAAATAAACTGGTTTATCGGAATCAATATAGTTATTCAACTTAGAAATTCCATTGCCCGCATCTAATATTAAATAATATTCTTCATTTTCTATTAGTACAGAAGGTGTATTCCCTGTTTTAGAATCATACCATCCATTTGTACCTAAAAATATTATCTTTGACATATTATCTACTCCTCAACTTGAGTTTTTTTTAATAAAACGAACTATCTATATTATCATGACTATTATTATTTAAGTTTCAGTTATTTATTACCTTGATACTGTAGCTTAAAAAATACAAACTTTATTACGACCTGTTCTCTTTGCCTCATATAAAGCTTTATCTGCATGACTGTATGCTTTGTCGAAATCTACCTCTGAAATATTATAAATGGGAGAAATGCCAAAACTTCCAGTGATTTTGATTTCATTCTTTTCAAAATTAAAAGTACATTGTTCAATTAAACTTCTTAAATTTTCACAGATTACTTTAGTTTCTTCTAAGTTGCTGCTTGATATTAGAATTAAAAACTCTTCTCCACCAAAGCGAGCCAACAAATCATGTTTTTTAAGGTTATTTTTCAATATGTCAGCGGCTGCTTTTAGAACGTAATCTCCAATTAAATGTCCATATGTATCGTTGATATTTTTAAAGTAGTCTATATCTACTATAACTACATAACCTATATCATTTGTCTCTTTTTCATTACAAGCAAAGTCTTTTAATTGTTTCATAAAGTATCTTCTATTTGGAATACCAGTAAGATAATCATAATCTGATAAATACTGAAGTTTTCTATTTACTTCTTGCAACTTAATATTTTTAGCTAAGTGAGCAACTTGATTATTGTGCATAAACTTAGATAGAAATAACGCTGATACAAAGAAAAAACTTCCATTAACAAGATTAGAAATTAATATATTAAAGTTATGCTGAAATATTATCATAACAATAATGAAGGTCATAAATGTACAAGTATACATAATATTTTCATATGGCGGTTTTATAAGTATTACTAAACCACTAAAAATTATATTTATACCAAAAACTAAAATTTGTCCTGTAGTAATCTGATCTAATCCTGATATTAATGTAAGTAAAACTAATATAGCACCTAGAGTAAAATATATTACTCTTTCAATTAACTTAATAGAAAAAATCTCATTATTATTGAGCCATTTATTAAGTAATGCAAATCCTAATAAACAGACTATAATTATAAGTGAATGTAACAATAAATAATATATATATATTTCTTTGATAGAAAAAATGCTATCTTTAATTCGTGGCAAATCATATGCTAATACCAACACAATTTCCATAATTGCAGTTATACTTAAGCCTATCCGAAGTCTTTTAATATTAGTTATCGCAATATTCTTATCTATATCTGATCTCTGTTTATTGGTAAGTTCAATGTCATTGTTAAGTTTGAATATACTAAAGTCAAATATCTTAGCCACCACTTTACCTCTCTAGTTTTTCTAATATTTCTTCATTAAGCCTTAAAGTAAATTCATTTAGTTTAATTATAAAAGTTCGTATTGTTACATATAATTCTTTAATAATATAATAATAACATATTTTTTTATTAACAAGTCCTCTTAGCTAAACATTTATTTTAAAAGAGGAGGGTTAAAAAAAAGAGCATACAAAACTGCATACTCTTAAATTCAACTAATCAAATATTTAGTTATAGCTTAAACTTGCTTACATTATTAGCCATATTTTCTGTCATCACAGCAAGACTTTGTGCAGAACTAGCAACTTCTTCACTTGAAGAATTCATCTGTTGAGCTGAAGCTGCAATTTCTTCTGCAGTTGCTGCTGTTCCTTCTGCAATAGAAGCTGATGCCTCAACCTTATTTATAATAGTTAATTTTTCTTTGTTTAAGTTTATTGCTGAAGCACTCACCTCACCTATTTGAGGAAGTATATTATTAATATCTTCAATAATTTCTTTAAACGAAGTTATTGATTCTTCGATTACTACAATTTGATTGTTTAAGTCAGTTCCAACACTATTCGAATTGGATACCACTTCTTTTGTTTCACTTAGCACTTTATTTAGAAGACTATCAATACTATGCGAAGATTTTTTCGATTCTTCAGCAAGTTTTCTAATTTCGTCTGCAACAACAGCAAAGCCTTTACCAACCTCTCCAGCCCTAGCTGCTTCAATGGCAGCGTTAAGAGCAAGTAAATTGGTCTGATCTGCAATAGAATTAATAATTGTTATAATCTTTTGTACTTCATTAATATTATCTCCTAGTCCTTCAACTTGTCCGCTAACTCCATTAAACGACGTACTAAGACTTGTAATAGATTTTGCTAAGGATTCTAATTTAATATTGCTTTCTTTAGCCTTACCATCAATATTTTTAGCTTTTTCATCTACTCTTTCAATTGCACCCACTATTGTTTCCACATCTTGTCCAAAGCTTTCAACACTACCAGCAGTGGATACAAGATCTTGAGCCTGGTTTGTTGCACCATCTGCAACTTCTTGAACTGCATTTGAAACTTCAAGAGAGGATGAAGTCATTTCTTCAGATATAGCTGACAGAGACGAAGATTGATCATTGAGTATAAGAGCATTACTCTTAATTGAAGATAAAATTTCTCTTATACTACTTACTGTTTTATTTAACTCTTTTTTCATCACGCCAAATTCATTTGTACCTGAATCATCAATTTCTGATGTTAAATCACCTTCTGCTAATAGTGCAAGATTATTTAGTATTTCTTTACTAGAGTTTCTTAATATCAATAGTATTGTTAATGCTAAAGCACTTGATATAACGATTACTAATAAACCTATTAGTACAAATAACTTCATGCCGCTTGAATATATGTTTTCACTGTGTTCTTTTCCTTCATTAGCCTGTGTAGTATTTATACTAACTAACTCATCAAGACTTTTTACTACGCTCTCGCCTTTAGCTCCAAAGGATGCTCTTTCTTCATCAGTAATTTCTATGTTTTGCATTCTTTTAAGTTTCATCTGCTCCCAGGTTTCGAAATAAATCTTTTGAGCTGCTTTATAAGAATCATAATTTTTTTGTTCATCTGCTCCATCTATTAATGGAACATATCCTTTTTCTAGTTCTTCAACCTTCTGCTTATATAGCACAACTTTATCTGCTTCTGTTTGAGTATAGCTTCCCCATATGCATTTTACTATACTTATTCTAGTCATTGTGAAATTACTTCTTATATCACCTAGATATTTCATTGGAATCAAGTTAACTGAATAAATTGACTCTGCACTGTCGTTTATTGCACTCATTTTTTTATAGCCTATACCAATAAGTGTAGATGTGGACACTATTATGATTACAAGCATTGTAATAAGTAAAGATAATAACTTTATGTTTCGAAGCTTCATATGTAGCAAATCCTCCTTTGATTACTGTTCTCCCTTATAGGGTTTATAATTAGATTCTCGTTGATATCATATTAATTCTTAATGTGTCAGACCTTATATGCTACTATGATTTTACACCCAACACTGGAACATTAGTCCTCATATATAAATGCCCCTATTCAAAATAAAGGTTATATTCAATCCGCTGCTTTAGCAGCATAAAAATAAAATCAAAGCACTAGAATTTATGCAACTCTAGTGCTTTGATAAACTTGATTAACTTAAAATCATTACTTTAATATAATCTTACCACTTACTGCTGGAATACTAAATTCAATTTTATTATCAGTTTTACTGAAACTTAATTTTTCTTCATTAAAATAAATCTCTTTGATAGTATTACAATTATATATAACTTTGAAGTTATCATATGCTTTATACTGTTCTTGTTTTATGTTGATATTAATAGTAACTTCTTCATTATCCTTCATGATAAGTTCATATAAAGTATATTCTCCTTCTCTGTATTTATAACTTTCTTTGTCATCTACATAGTGAACATATTGACCTTCACCTGGATAGATATCAAGAGTTAATTCTTTAATATCTTTTTCTCCAACGTAGTTTTGTTCTGGGTAGTTTGGAACTATGCTTCCTTTCTTAATATATAGTGGACAGATATCAAGAGGAGCTTCCTTAAGTATATACTTTCCACCAGCTATAACTTCTTTAGTCCAGTAATCAAACCACTCGCCTTCTGGAAGATAAACACTCCTTATTTTCTTACCTTGCTCTAGTATAGGTGCTACCAATATATTTTCACCAAATAAAAATTGGTCATTAATCTCATGTACTTCTTTATCCTTTTCATAATGAAGCACAAGTGATCTCATCACAGGTAGCCCTGTAGTTTCACCACTCCATAATAAATCATATAGATATGGAAGTAGCTTGTATCTTAGCTTTATAAACTTTCTATTTATATTTAAGGTCTCTTCATCAAAAGCCCATGGTTCCTGATCTCTTGTATTACTACCTGAATGATTTCTAAATAAAGGAGTAAACGCTCCTATTTGAACCCATCTTGATAAAAGCTCAGGAGTGCAGTCAAAGCTAAAACCTCCAACATCAGTTCCACAAAAGCTTATACCACTCATACCAAGGTTTAAAAGCATAGGTATTGACATCCTTAAGTGATCCCAAAAGCTTTGATTATCACCAGTCCATACTGTAGAATATTTTTGTGTTCCTGCATAAGCAGCTCTTGTTATAACAAAGGGTCTTTTACCGCTATGTTTCTTAATTCCCTCAAAAGTCGCCTTTGACATA
Source organism: Clostridium yunnanense (assembly GCF_016595795.1). Classification (GTDB taxonomy): domain Bacteria; phylum Bacillota; class Clostridia; order Clostridiales; family Clostridiaceae; genus Clostridium_AR; species Clostridium_AR yunnanense. The sequence goes on along the minus strand of NZ_JAENHN010000032.1, from coordinate 144,427 downwards.
AGGTGTCCATATACATTATGAATTTCAGTATGATCTGTATTTCTTCCTTCATTTTCAAACTGAACATCATCCGGTAATGGTCCATTGAAACTAGCAGGCTCATTCATATCATTCCATACACCTGAAACACCTGAATCTAATAAAAGCTTTTGATTTTCAGCCCACCAATCTCTAGTATCTTTCTTAGAAAAATCAGGAAACACAGAATCACCTGGCCATACCTTATTTACATAAGTAATTCCATCTTTTTCGGTAGCAAAATATCCATTCTTAAGTCCAGTCTCATAAATATCATAGTTTTTTTCTTTCTTTACGCCAGGATCTATTATTGTAACTATCTTAAAACCATCTTCACTAAGATTATTTAATAGCTTCTTTTCATCAGGAAATCTTTCTTTATCCCAGGTAAACACTTTAAAATTCTCCATATAATCTATATCTAAATGAATTGTGTCGCAAGGGATACCCTTTTCTCTGAAGTTTTTAGCTATTTCTTTAACTCTGCTTGCTGGAGAATAAGCCCATCTGCTTTGCTGATATCCAAGAGTCCACATTTGAGGAAGGGGTGTCTTTCCTGTCAAATCAGTGTAACCCTTTAGTATACTTTGTACATTATTTCCACCAATAAAATAATAATCTAGATTACCATTATCAGCTCCAAAGTAATAATACTTAGAGTTTTCTTTTCCCATGTCAAAGTAGGTTTTAAAAGTATTATCAAAGAATATTCCAAAGACACTTTCGTCTCTTAGTGTTATAAAAAAAGGTATGGATTTATAAAGTGATTTATGACTTTCAACATGTGGTGTCGGATCATCAGTGTTCCACATTTCATAGTAATACCCCCTCTTATTAAGATGTCCTGTTTTTTCTCCAAGACCGTAGAACTTCTCATCTCCAAATAACCTTTTAACAACTTGAATTTTGTGCTTATCAGCTTGCTTATCTACATTGTGTCCTTCATCTTGTGCATCACTTATTGTACCTCTTCTTAGAAAAGGATTTCTTTCTTCTCTATAGTCTTCACATAATAGTTTTTCTTCAATGCTATAAAAATCCACTTTAAAATCGTCATATACCCTAATAAGTAATGCTTCTGTTCTTATCTCTATGCAAGAGTCTTTTTTCTCTACTATAATTTCACATTGTTCAATGCTCAAATCTTCAATAGCTCTTGAATAATGATCATCATATTTTAGAGGGCAAAAAACATTCACAATTATTGGATTTATAACTTCAACTATTCCTTTGTTTTCTTCAAACTCTAAATGTATTTTATTATTTTTTACTTTATGACTTATTATTTTACCAAACATAATATTTCTCCTATATCATTTATACTTGTTATTTTACGATGTAAACCTTATATTAGTAGTATATATATTTTTTTAGCTAAATACTTGCTCTATTTTAACAAGAAATAACACTATTTTGACATAATTTATTCATATCACTAGTGAGGTGACTTTAATATATGGAAACTGAAAGAAATACACTAAGAGAAACCGTAGATAGAGGTAATTCTATTATTCCCTTCTATTCCTATAATCAAAATTGGAATAACTTCACCCTCTACTTACACTGGCATAATGAGGTCGAAATCATTTATGTAGAAAAAGGAGCTATAATCTATACAATAGACACTGTTTCTACAAAAGTCTCAGAAGGTCAAGCTATAATAATAAATAGCGGTCAACTTCATTCGGCTCATACTATAAATGAGGAAGGTAGCTTGCATCACGCCTTACTTTTTGACTTAAACTTTTTAAATAGTTCAGTCAATGATCCTTGCCAAGATAATTATATTACCCCACTACTAAGCGGAGATTTTCGCTTTCCTCTAATAATAGATGAAAATTATACTTGGGGTAGAAAAGTAATAGAAGAAGTAAAAGAAATACTAGTTATATGCTCTCTAAAACAATTTGGTTGGGAGATAGGAATAAAAGCTTCACTATACAAGATTCTATCTACTATAGCAAGAGAAAATAAATTCATTGTAAATAAAATGTCATCAGCTTCATCTCTTAATTATAAGATAAATATCATTAAAAATACTATAAATTATATTCAGAATAAATATACAGAAAAAATATACATAGAGGATTTAGCTAATGAAGCAAATATGAATGCTCAATATTTTTGTAGATTCTTCAAAGCCAATACTGGTAAAACCATAGTAGATTTTGTAAACCAATATAGAATTGAACAAGCTGCTAAACTATTGAAAAATGAAGATAAAAAGATATCAGATATTTGTTTTGAAGTTGGTTTTGATAATTTTAGTTATTTTATTAAGAAGTTCAAACAATATGAAAATGTTACCCCAAACCAATATAAGAAGCAACTATTAAATAAAATACAAAACTAAATAGCAAAGTACAATGGTATACATATACTATTTCTGTAAATAAATTATAGAAGGTATAGTATATGTCTCAATTTAAGCCTGATAAACTTTCAGTTGAGTTCAGAGATGGCGTTACGTCAAACAACCCTATTTTAACTAGACATTGTACATTAACTCACTCTGATATTACGGCAGAATTATTTTTAACTATAGGTTTGAGCTTTGCTTATGACATGACTAATGAGATGAGAGACGAAGTGCTTGGAAAATGGGTAAGCAAAGAAAGTTCTATTTTGTTTTATGTTTATCTAGCTATAGATAACGATACAAATCCAATACAAGCGGCTATTAGAGACTACATTTTCAGAAAAGAACTACCGCTAGCATTAGAAGCTATAAGATATGGGGATAGAAAATTGTTTGAAGTATACCCAAAATTAGATAACTGTCATATTATGGTCCACTTTATTGCAAAATGTCCGAGGCTAAACAAGGTTGAAGATTATGGCACCTTTTCAAAGTATAATACTATAAAATAGCATTATAGACTTATAACTTTTCTTATTAATAATTTTTACTTAAATATATTTAATATTAAAAATCACGATAAAATATGCATACAGAGGTTATGTACTATATACCATTGTATGCATATAATTAATATCTAAATGTTATTTTACAATATTTCCCCGTTAGATTGTATAACCTGCTTAAACCAATTGAAACTTTTTTTCTTATATCTCTTTAGATCTCTTAAATCAGTTTCAGTTCTATTTACAAATATAAATCCATATCTTTTACTCATTTCTCCTTGAGAGCTAAGTATATCAATTGGCCCCCAAGCTAAGTAACCAATTATTTTCACACCTTCAGATATTGCAATTTTCATTTGTTCTATATGTTTTTTCATATAGTCAATTCTATAATCATCTTCTACAGTATTATCTTCATCCAGTTCTTCTTTAACACCTATTCCATTTTCTAATATGAATATTGGCATATTATATCTTTCATAAACTTCTTTTAACGCCAGTCTAAAACCAATAGGATCGATAGTCCATCCCCATTCACTAGCCTTAAGATACTGATTTTCTATTAAGTTCTCCATACCAGGGAAAAGTGGTTTACTATTTTTGATACTTGAACTAACAGTTCCACTAAAATAATAACTAATTCCTAAATAGTCTGCTTTTCCGTATCTTAATAATTCCAAATCTCCTTCTTCGAAATCCAAGGATATTTTTCTGTTTTTTAAGTCTGTAAGATAGTAAGATGGGTACTCCCCTCTTGCAAAAACATTTAAATATAAATCCGCAATTCTTTCTTTGAATTTTTTCATTAAAAGAGCATCTTGTGGATTGCAGGTTGCAGGATATAATTGCATATAGTTCACCATACCGCCCATTTTTCCATCCCCTACAATATCATGTAATGCCTTGGTAGCCTTTGAGTGAGCAAGCAAAACATTATGGATTAACTGATTTTCGAAAGTTTCTTTATCAAAATCCTTTGGAAGCTTAGTTCCATATAAATCTGTCATTAGTGTAGCTGTATTGATTTCATTAAAGCTAACCCAGTACTTAACCCTATCTCCATATCTTTTAAAAACAGTTATTGCAAACTTTTCAAACAAGTCAACTACTTTTCTTGAAATGAAACCATTATATTTTTCCTGCAGTGCTAACGGCATATCAAAGTGGTACAAGGTTAACACTGGCTCTATACCATTGTTTAAAAGTTCATCTATCACATTATCATAAAATCTTAATCCTTCTTCATTTACAATTTCACCATCAGGAAAGATCCTAGACCAAGCTATATTAGTACGAAACGAATTTAATCCAAGCTCCTTAAAAAGAGATATATCTTCCTTGTATCTATGATAAAAATCTATGGCAGTGTTCCAATCAGATACTCCAGGTTTTATTTCTCTGTTATCTACAATAGAAACTCCTTTACCACCTTCATTCCAAGCGCCCTCTATCTGAAATGATGTTACAGCGCCTCCCCAAAGAAATTGATTAGCATTAGTTTTACTCATAAATTTCCGCCTCCATCTTTTATCTAATTCAGTAACTCAATAATTACTGTTATAATAATATAAAGCCAGTTTACACACTGTAAACTAGCTTTATATTACCATCTAATTTACACAGTGTAAACTCCATGATGCTACATTTTCTCATTTAGAAAATCTCACATTTTCGATTTATATGTTACAATATAAATATGTGTATTCTTTAATTAAAGAGTTACCAAAAAATAAAAAGCAAAACCGCTTATTTGGAGGTTCTAATGAGTTTTAAACATAGCTATAAATTCAAAGATGAGAGTGAACGTAAAAATACTTTAATGGAAGCAGCCTTCAATCTAGCAGTTAAAAACGGTATAGATAAAGTAACTGTTGTTGATATTGTTAATCTTGCTGAAACCAGTAGAGTAACCTTTTATAAATATTTCGATTCAGTATTTGATATATTTTGGGAAATTCATAGATATATTCTAGATGAAATGACAGTATTTTTGAAAGATAATATAAACGGTCAAAATGCAAATGAAAAAATCCATTCTTTATTTGATTTATATAAAAGACTGTACCTTGAAAGGTTTGATGATATAAGATTTACAATATTTTTTGATTGCTACCATACTCATCGTGCTGATGATTCTAATTATTTGGATTACATTTTTTATACGTATTTTTGTGATGAATTAATCAATGAAGGTCTTGAAGATGGATCAATTAAGGAAAGTTTAATTTTTCGCAAAAAGCTAGCTATTCAAATAAATGCTATATGGGGACTCATGCAAAGACTCTCAGTAAGAAAGGATCATATTCACATAGAAACTTCCTATGATGATATAGAGATTTTAGAAGGGTTAATTGAAACCGCCCATATAATTCTCAATATAGAATAATAAGATTATATTTCCAACCAAATATATGATACTATAATTAAACTACTTTAAAAAACTCTGCTTATATAATCCAGCAGAGTTTTTTAATATAAGTTCAATTACATAGTTACCATCTAAAAAGCATCAGATAAATACACATTTAAATTCAACAAGATGCATTAATACAACCTAAATAAATTAGCATATTATTTTTTAAAATTTACTTTTGGTAAAACCTCTAGTTCTGGCTTAGCAAAATAGTATCCTTGTATATATTCTATTCCAATCGAAGAAAGGACTTCAACATCTTCTGCATTTTCTATGCCTTCAGCAATTACTGTAACCCCGAGATCTCTACACATATTCACTATATTAGTTACTATCTTATGTTTCACCGGATCTTTATGTATTTCATAAACTAGTCCTCGGTCCAGTTTAATGATATCAGGTACAAATTCTGCCAGCAAAAGCAATCCTGAGTTTCCAGAACCAAAATCATCAATTGCAGTTTTAAAACCCATTTCTTTGTATGATTTAAATATTTCTACAATGTGATTAAATTCATCTGGCCTCTCTTGCTCTGAAACTTCAAAGATAATATTCTCTATTGGAAAGTTAAACTTTTTTGCCGATTGTAGGGTTGAACTTATACATACCTCTGGCTTATATACTGCCCTTGGCATAAAATTTATAGATAAGTATGTATCACAATTAAGTTTTGATGCAACTTCAATTGCTTTATATCTGCATTTTTGATCAAAACTATACTTTAACTCTTCTGATACTTTTGAAAGTATAGAATAAGCAGACTCTCCATTTATGCCTCTTACTAATGCTTCATATGCAAATATAGTATTATCTTTTGTATTTACTATTGGTTGATAAGCAAATGTAAAATCAAAATCAAGAGGAATACTGCAAAAACCGCAATTTCCAGCCATTTCTCCACCTCATTTATAATTCTTATTGTTAAAAAATATTTATTTTAAAACACTTATTTAATAATCGTGTTTTCCTGATAATTCTTTAAATAAATGTATATTTATCATTTTTTTAAATACAAAAATTAATTGGTAAATATTTGAAACAAGCATTGTAATAGTATATAATTACAATAGTATAAAATTAATTTGACAGATAAAGTATTCTTAATAGTTACTCACTTAGATTTTGTTTATAAATGAGGAGGTTCATTCTATATGGTAATCGGATTTATTTTAATAACTATTTTTTTAGCAATTTCAATTGCCTTAATAAATGGTAAATTAAGTTTTCTAGTTATTGGCTATAATACAATTGATGAAGTAGACAAAACTAACCATGATGAGAAAAAACTCTGCAAAAATGCTGGATTAGAACTACTCTCATTAGATTTAGTATTGATCATAGTAATGATTCTACTTAACACTGACTACGGAAATAGCCATGCTGTAGCAATAGATTTGATTGCAACAATTGTTATAGTTGTTCTTACAGTTGGAAATATCATACTAACTCAAAAAAACAAAAAAATTTACTTTAAAAATAAATTTAAAACAAAAAAAACTAAATCATAATTATAATTAAGAATACATAATATACTTTATTTTCTTTGTATATCATGTATTCTTAATACTTTACATAGCTAAGGTTTACTACAGAAACACAAAACATTTTCTTTTACAAAGGCTTCAAAGCTTTTAGGTCTTTTCCCAGTTAATTTATAAAACTCATCTGTTACTTTTTTTGCTGTTCCCATCCGTGTCATAAAATAAAGTGCTACAGTAACATTCACGTATGATTTATCGAGACCTCTCTTTTTTATATAATATCTTCTATACTTAAGAAATCCTGGCTTTTTATAAACTATCCTTCTTCCAGTTACCTTACTAATTATTTGTGCTACTTGATAATAGTCTAACGCCTCACCTCCAGTAATTGTATACGCAGTATTTTTATGTAGTTCCGGGGTATGAAGTGCTACTGCTATAGAAAGACCTATATCTTCTGAAGCTATAAAACTGGTCTTGCTCCTCCCTGCTGGGATAAAAATTTCATCTCTTTCCCTGATTTCAACAGAATGAATACCAGATATATTTTCCATAAAAAATCCCGGTCGTATATGTGCAAACGGAATTTCTAAGGTTTCAATATATTTTTCTATTTTGTGATGAGGAGGGATAGTGTTATTTTCTACTCCCATCAATGATAAAAAACATACTAGCTTTATATTGTTAGCTTTCATTGCATCAATAAAAGGAAATAAATCTTCAGGTTTACCAAGGTGAGGGGGTCTCATTAAAAACACCCTATCTATTTCGTATAAAGCCGACTTAAAGGTACTTCTATCAGTAAAATCAAGTTTTGTAGCTTCTACTTTATTATCAAACATAGTCTGAAGTTTTTCAGTATTTGTTCCTGCTGCTACAACCTTTTCACCCATTTTCAAAAGTTCTTTAACTACATAATTACCTACATTTCCAGATGCCCCTGTTACTAATATCTTCATTATCATCTATCCTCACTTAAGATACTATTTGCTTTTTGTACCAATTCAATAAATTTATGAAATTCTTCGCTGCCTAACTTTGTTTTTAATAGTTCCATTGTTTTAAAGTATTCATTATAAGTTGATTCAACTAATTCTTTTCCCTTCTCAGTAGTACATACAGTATAACTCCTTCCATCTGTTGGAGAAGGGGTTTTGATTAAATAATCTTTTTTTATTAATGTGTTCACCATTGCTGTAACAGATGGTTTAGCAATTTTAAAAAAATTACTAATCATTAAAGGAGTGACCGGCTCATCTTGAACTTTAGTAAAAATAAGAACTCCCATCTCACTAGGTCTTATAGGTATATCTCTTTTAACATTCATTTGCAATCTACAAAACATAGAAACTGCATCTGCGCTTATAATAATATCCTTATCCATTTTCAGCCTCCATATAGTTAGTTTAACTAACTAATTATATCTATATTATACTCTCTAATTAGATATGTCAATCATAATTAAATGATAGCTTTATATGTAAATCTTTAATAGTAGCATTCCTATGAAAATTTTTATATAATGTACTTTAAATAATAGATTTAGAGCTTTTAAGAGGAAAGTTATGATAAAGAGTGATAGATTGAATAAAATAATCAATTTAGTAGAAAATGAATTATTGCCGCTTATTGATCTAAAAAGTATAGATATACATGATCCAGTGGTAGTTGAACATATACCTACGGGTTGGGATATCTTAGGCACAGGAAATTATGCAGCAGTGCTTAGTAATACAGATTTTCCTGAGTATGCTATTAAAGTCTATGCAGATGGTCGTCCTGGAATTGAAGAAGAAATTGAAGCATATAAAAGACTTGGATCACACAATTCCTATTCAGAATGCTTCTATTACGGCAAGAATTTTCTTATCTTAAAACGTCTTAATGGAATCACTATTTACGAGGCAATAGTGAAGGGAATTCAAATTCCTGAGAAGGTAATAAAAGATATCGACAATGCTTTAGATTACGCTAGATCTCGTAATCTTCACCCTCATGATGTACACTTTAAAAATGTAATGATTAAGGATGGGCATGGCATAGTAGTAGATATTTCTGATTTTTGCAAAGCTGAACATTGTCTTATTTGGGAACATTCAAAGAAGGCTTACTATAATATATACATTCCACTACTATATAAACTCCATCTGCCTATACCTAACTTATTATTAAATTTCATTAGGAAATGTTATCAGTTTTATAAGAAGATTATGGGCTAAGGATAAGTCTAGCAAGTAATTTGCTATCCATTTTGGTTGTAATTGAATGGTATATAAGATATCACAATAATAATTGGATTATATTGAAATGTTAAGATTAGTTGACAAACTTCCATTTTTACTTGATAGAAAAAACTTATAATGTTAAGTATACTATATTTACAAGCTAGCTTGAAGTATAAGAAAGGCTGGTGATAATTATGTCATTAGGCGAAAAGTTATTGGATCTACGTAAAAAGTCAGGTTTATCTCAAGAAGATGTAGCTGAAAAATTAGGTGTATCACGTCAAACTGTAAGCAAGTGGGAAACAAATCAAACCGTTCCTGAACTTATTAAAGCAAAGCTAATAAGTCAGCTCTACAATGTAGGTTATGACTACCTAATCAGCGGAAGTCCTCTTGGTGGTGACCTTACTAGTTTTGAAATGATAGTTGATGAGATTGACTGGACTAGTGCTTGGAGCAAAAAATATCCTATTTTAGATTCATATCAAGGCATTGAAGGAATAAATAGCTACAGTGATAAAATATCAGAACTATATGATAATTTTAAAAAACAATTTGGTCTTAATGATTCAGACACAGTTCTAATTCTAAAAGATATCCTTTATCAGAAATATAAGCTGGCAAAAAAGAAGGCAAAATAATTACAAAAAAGTATGTGAAAATAACTCCACATACTTTTTCTGTTAATTAATCTAGCTAAATTGAATTTAAATAAGAGAGGCATAATATACTTAGAATCTAAAGTCTCTCTTTCCTTCTCTAAGTTCAGTTAAATGCTCTTTTACTATAGTCTTAACCTTTTCGTTAGGAATTCTTTCAGTTTCATCGTTAATCACAACTTCACCGTTCTTCTTAGTCTCTTCTGACGCATAGTCTTCTAGGTATTCTTTAAGTGTCATCAAAGCGTTAGGCTGACAGCAGTTTGCTATCTGTCCTGATTTAACAAGACTCATAAATCTATCTCCTGTTCTTCCTTCTCGATAACAAGCTGTACAGAAACTTGGTATATAACCCAGCTCTAAAAGCCAATTTACTATTTCATCAAGGGTACGATTATCACTTACATCAAACTGAGATGAATTTTCTTCTTCTGGTTCTGGTTCAACATATCCACCAACACTAGTCTTTGAACCACCACTTAACTGGGATACTCCAAGTTCAAGTACACGTTCACGAGTCTTCTTAGATTCACGAGTTGATACTATCATTCCTGTGTATGGCACTGCTATACGTATTATAGCAACTATCTTTTCAAATATTTCATCTGATATTGCATTTGAAAAGCTATTAGGATCGATATCATCTGCTGGTCTAATACGAGGTACGCTGATAGTGTGTGGACCAACTCCCATTGCAGCCTCTAAATGCTCTGCATGCATCAGAAGTCCTACAAGATCATATTTATAAAGGTTAAGACCAAATAATACGCCTAGTCCAACATCATCAATTCCAGCTTCCATAGCACGATCCATTGCTTCAGTGTGATATGCATAATTATGCTTTGGTCCTGTTGGATGAAGCTCTTCGTAAGTCTGTTTGTGGTACGTTTCTTGGAATAATATATAAGTTCCAATACCAGCATCCTTAAGCTTTTTATAGTCTTCAACTGTAGTTGCAGCTATATTTACGTTAACACGTCTTATTTCTCCATTTTTATGTTTTATACTATATATAGTCTTAATGCTTTCAAGAATATATTCAAGTGGATTATTTAAAGGATCTTCTCCAGCTTCTAGTGCTAAACGCTTGTGTCCCATATCTTGTAGGGCTATAGTTTCCCTTTTTATCTCCTCTTGAGTAAGCTTCTTTCTAGCAATATGCTTATTTTTATAGTGATATGGACAATAAACACATCCATTTACACAGTAGTTTGAAAGATAAAGAGGAGCAAACATTACAATACGATTTCCGTAGAATTTTTGTTTAATCTCTTTTGCTAGTTTGTACATTTCTTCATTTAATTCTTCAATATCACATTCTAATAATATAGCAGCTTCTCTATGGCTTATTCCCTTATAGCTTCTAGCTTTCTCAATAATACTAGCAATTACTTCTCTATTACTCTTATTTTCCTTAGCATGTTCTAAAGTACTTTTAATTTCTTCATCATCAATAAATTCTGTTGCTACTTTAGACTTAACATTATACATTTAAATCCCTCCAATATTTTACTCTTTGGCCGATACCTTAGAGTAGACCGTTTTGATGTTCACATCAGGTAACATTCCCAACTTTCCAGAAAGAGCGGCGATAACATCATTCGGTGCATCAATAACTATAGTTATTATATTAAGTTGACGTTTTGGGTATGGCAGTCCCATTCTACCTATAATATACTCAGTATATTCATGCAGAATAGTGTTAATCTTACCAACTGAATCTTTATTTTCAACAATAATTCCAACCACAGCAATCCTTGTTTCCATAAAAAAATCCTTTCAATAAAGAATGAAAAATCCTTGTACCAAAAAGGAACAAGGATAGAAAATAAAACGCAAGTAATTATATAAATTAATTTCCTGAGTTTATAACAACTATTCTCTCGCCTTCTAACTTGGGACTAACCCTCATTTATTCAGTACGATTCTTTAAATTTTATGGTTTACTACAAGAAAAAACTATAAGCTTGATCTCAGAAAGTTCACCAACAATGTTTATTATATCATAATGTTTTCCAAAGTAAAACTTTATGTGTGAACTAGACTATAATACTTATATAATATAAAAAGAACTGCCTTAATAACAGTTCTCTTTTATGGATATGTTTACAATTCTATATTTAAATTCACAAGTTTCCACAAATTTATTTTATTTACCCTCATAACTAAGCTGCCAGAGTATTCCAAATTTATCGGTTAAGGTTCCATAAGACTTGCTCCAAAAGGTTTCTTGAAGCTCCATATCAACTGTACCACCTTCTTTTAATTTATCATAACATGACTTAACTTCCTCTATATCTTTAGTAACTAAAGTTAGACTGAAATTATTTCAAACAGCGCCAAAATCTAACCTTGCTCATATGCTCTTTTTAAGGTAGCAATATCCAGTTTATTCATTTTTAGCATAGTATCAGTAACTTTTTGTGATTTTTCTTCATCTGAGCTGTTTAAAAGTTCACCAAGAACTGAAGGTACTATCTGCCAAGAAACTCCGTATTTATCTTCAAGCCAGCCACATTGCCCTTTTTTGCCTTCATAAGAAAGTTTTTCCCAAAAGTTATCTATTTGTTCTTGAGTTTCACAATCAACAAAAAATGATATTGCTGGTGTAAAAGTAAATCCATGATTAATGCTACTATCCATTGCCATGAAGTTTTGAGATCTAAGTACAAAAACAGCACTCTTCACAGATCCTTTAGTTTCCACTTCATCATCATTATAAAATTCAATTGAAGCAATCTTTGAATCTTCAAATATAGATGTATAAAAATTCATAGCCTCTTGAGCTTTTCTGTAATTATCTCCAAAGAACATTAATGCTGGATATATACTTTGTTTTTGATTTGAAAGATTTATCTGCCAGGTTACCCCAAACTTATCCTGAAGCCAACCGAAATTTTCACTAAAAGGATATTTTCCTAGTTCCATAAGTACTATTCCATCTTTACTAAGCAGTTGCCAAAGGTTTTCAACTTCATCTAATGTCTCACAGTTAACAAAGAAAGATATTGCCGGAGTTATCGTAAAATATGGTCCTCCATTTAGAGCTACAAATTCTTGACCACATAATTGGAAACTTACACTCATAAGACTATCTTTAGGTTTTGGTAAACCTTCTGCATAAAATGAGTTATCATCTATTTTTGAATTTTTAAATATAGAAACATAAAACTTTGCTGCTTCTTCTGCTTGGTCATCAAACCAAATGTAAGGCATTATTTTCGACATATACACCCTCCTATTAAATAAAATTTAAAAGCCATACAAATTGATAAATGTTTTCATTTATATTATTAATTCTCCGCTTTTTACATAATTCCTTCAATTTGAAATTATTCTATTTACAATGATCTCCAACTTTAAGTATTACGTTACAAAACCCATCTTATCATCTTTGGCTTAAACTGCTTATATTATTCATCAAAAAGATATTACTACACTACTATTTTTTGTTTTAAAAAAGTGGTTTTCTATAAAGATAAAACTAGCTGAAGCGACCTTCTTCAGTGTTTTTTATACATGTTCCTTTCTAAATGCATATGAGGAACATTGGATAGCTGTATAAGTTTGTATTACCATAAAAAACTTCTAAAATCATTGAAATACTTTGTTTAGCTGAAATTAAATTTTTACACTTTCCTACGAAAAATACAAACTCATTTTTATCATCCCTTATGAAGACTTTAACTTCATAAAGGATTTGTGCACAGCAAAAAAAGAATCACCTTTTAGTGATTCTTACAAACTCTACTTTAGAAAATATGGAGTTACATTTATTATAAAATTTATATTTTAAAATCAAGATGTTGCATATTACCTCTGTTTCTTTATACTAAACAGTGCTACATTAAAAGATAAAATCAGTGCAGCACCCCATATAGCTTTTACACTAAAAAAAATAGTTAATATTGCACCTAAAAAAGCTCCTGCTATAAATGATGTTATTATAGTAAAAAGTTTTATAGCTCTACTTCTAGCTTTCTTGTCTTTTTGTGTTATCGCAATATAAACTGCTTCACAAGCTGTTCTTAGATTACCTGTTGTCATTGTTGTGCTATAAGGACAGTCACCTAATTTTCTAAAAGATGCTATTTGGAGAGATGATACAAAAGAAATTATTACATTCACAAGTGTATCTGTACTACCCTTATGCATAAAACCAGTTATAAAGAGCACTGCTATCTCTAGAATTAAAATAACTTTACCCCATTCTTGATTAAATAGTTTGGGTGAATTTCCTTTAACGATTTCCGTTACTAGGACCCCTAGTATAAATGCCAATATAGGTGGAAGATGCTCAAAGGCCTTGGACCACTGTCCCTGAGAGCCGTATATTCCTAAAAACACTATGTTTCCTGTTTGAGCATTTGAGAACACTCCTCCTCTTGAGATAAAAGTGTAGGAGTCTAAAAAGCCACCAACAATGGCCAGTAACATTCCAAAAATAACAGTCTCATGAATTTCATATTTTAAATCTTTCTTTATATTTTTTACATCATAAATCTTGCTAATCAATTCTAAAGCCCCCTAAATAAATCTGTAAAATCAAGTTGTGTGGAATAGTTTCCAAAAGTATTATAGCACTACTTAAAAATTTTATCTTGCTACCTTCAAGCAAAAAATACCATATATCCTTATTCATTATGTTTATACTAGAATACCTATTGGAACAAAGGAATTTGCTCGAAATTTAAATCTTTACATATAATTTCAGCTGGTTTTTACAAGATAATTCATATAATTCTCGTTGAAATAGTTATAAAAGTATATGATTTGTAAAACCATAACTTTATGAAATATAAGAAAGGAGGCTAATAAATGAAAAAAAATCAAAAGCTTATTGATGAGTTGATAAATTCTCTTGAAACTAAAGGCGAAATAAGCTTAACAAATAACACAAATGAGCTGTTTATTGAAAGCGTAGATGATAAAGAAGGATATTCTTATGTGAGTAGTACAAATGAAGAATTTGGAACTAGCAAAGATGCTGTAGAATGGTTAGTAAAAAAAATCAATGGAGTTGAGAATATATGAAATTGGGAATAAAACTTATAAAATCATACCTTTTACATATATTTTAAAAGTATCTTTTGATTGTAAAAGAAATTTAAAAAGTAAAAGTGTCTATATTTTCATAGAAGCTTTTACTTTTTTAGTTGAACTTTTACATTCTACTTTCATAATAAAATTTAAATCGTTATAAGATTCCTATGTTATAAGATTATAATAATAAAATATCATTGTTTAACATAAACTACTGATTTGTTATTGCTCCAAAAAACTCAATATCTATCTTTGCATTCACATTAAAAGTCGCTTTTTTATATTCATCTTTCCAATTTACAGACTTCCAATATTCATTATGCTTCGATCTTAATATCTCACCAAAGCCAACTGGATCTGATTTAATTTCTGCAAGGTAGCTTAAAAGTTCTAAGCAGTCTTCATTTATTTTTTTGCTGATGTCTTCTTCAAACTTTTTCTTGTCTTTTGGATTAGATAAATCCATTGGTCCCAAGTATTCACTAACAGAGCCTTTAAGTTTTAAATCTATATTAACATCTGCAATATTATCCTTAGTATTAATTTTCACTTTTCTTTTTTTTACTTTCATTTCTATTACTGCTCCATTTTTTGTGTTATCATCAGTTCTCTTACTGTATTGTCCTTTGTATATATAATGTATACCATATTTATTTCCCATTAAGGCATTTAAAAGCCCAGCTTGTTTATTATTTATTTTTCCAACCATTTTATCACCGTTAAATAAAGCTGAACCTAAGACTTTAATTTGGTTTTTATCAAACCCTACATATGGAGCAGTAGGATCAATAGTACCTGAATGACTGAGTATAGAGAATTTAAATATCTTAGATTCAATAGTGAATGAATTGTTCCTTGCATCATCCAACAAATCATTAACATAAAAAGAAGGTTTGGGTTTATCTTTATAATCTCTACTATTTTCGATAAGTTCTTTTGGACTTCCCTGTACTACAATAACATTTGATATTAAAGTATTTTCTGGACTCCTAAGAAATGATTCTAAAAACTCATCTAGTCCCTTCTGAGCTATTTCTGATGAAAAATATAAATGCTGATTTTTACCTCCTTCAACTATTCTCCCAGACTCTAGTCTTAGTTTGTCTTGGCCTTCTTTCATGAGATTAGTAGTAGTTGTGAGTACTTCTATTTTTTCCTTAGCTTCTGGATCTATTTGGGGCATACTTACTGTATAGATTATTTTATTATTTTCACTTTGTTCTACCCCTAACTGTAATATAAAGCCTAGATCCTCAAATATCTTTTGATCCCAACATCCTGTTTGAATAAGAGTAAAACTTAAAAATATAAATAATATAGTTATTCTTTTAAACCTAATCATTCTTTTTTACTCCTTTTGTTTTGAAATACGAAATACATAAACATAGAACCAAAAAAATATAAACTCCTATCCCTATCTGACTTATAATCTCTCTAAATAAAAATACTTGATTAAAGTCTTTTGGTATTCTGCTTAATAAAATAAGTAATAGGAAAAATAACAGCACCATAGATTTATTATCTTTTATTTTAAAAACTTTTCCTAAGCTATAATAAGCAGCTATCATATATGCTCTCATCGAACATCCCATTACCACAAACCATACCGTAATAAGATACAAATCTAATCTTTCAAATACAGGGGCTTTATAGACTCTTGCCATATTAAATAGTGGAAGAGTTTGAACCTTCAAAAAGTTTGCACCAAATAAAGAAGTCGCTGTAACTACAATTAATAAAGAAAATAATGTACTTAGAATTATTGCAAAAACATGCCATTTCATTAGATTCTGTTTATCAGTAACTTCTGGATACAAAAACGCAACAAGTTCTAGCCCTAAAAATGCAAAAAAACCTTTTTTTACACTTTTTAAGATTTCTAACATTCCCGCTTCTCCTATTGGCATTAGAAAAGAAATTCTATAATCTTTCAAAAGAAGTAAAAGATATAAAAAAGAAATCATATAGGATACGCAAGATACGTATTTAAATCTTACTACATATTTAAGGCCACAACCTACCATATATATAGATGGTAGCATTACAAAAGGTGCTATAACATATATCGGAGTTCTTGGCATAATTGTAATTTCTAAGAAGACAGAGAAAGCTCTTACACTGTTAGCTGCTGCTAAAAGTAAATATATTATTAAAATTATGTTTAAGAAATATCCTATTATTTTTCCATACAGCAATGTATTAATCTCATAAATACTTTTATCACGGTATCTGTTTAAAAGATGCACTATGAGAGCTCCTAATATCACTGATAAAATTCCAGCTAAAATAATTGTTATCCATCCATCATGTCCTATTGCTCTTGCAATTACAGTAGGTAATGTCAACATAGATACTCCAGTTTGAGCTAAAAAGGTTAATAAAACCATTTGCTTAGAGGTTACTTTATGCTTTTCCGTTGTCATTACCTCCTCTAAATTTGTTTTTACTTCTAGTGATAAACGGTCTCTTCTTCATTAACTTGTATGGAAATCTTATTATACTATCCTTCAATTGCTCTTTATCAAGCGGAGATATTGGTTGAAAATAAGGTTGACCTAAGGATTCTAGTCTTATTAAGTGTGCTGCAGTTAATGCAAAAGCCATTACAATACCTATAATGCCAAAAATTGATGTTACAATCATGTACACAAACCTTAAAATACGTACTGCTACAGCCATATCCTGACTAGGTAAAGTATAAGAAGCAATAGCTGTCACTGCCACTATAATGATAAGTAAATTACTTACAATACCTGCCTCTACTGCGGCCTGACCAATAATTAAACCTGCTACCACGCTGATTGCAGTTCCAACATAAGTGGGTAGACGAATAGCAGCTTCTCTTATCATTTCAACAGTGAATTCTAATATTAATGCTTCAATTATTGGCGGAAAAGGTACTTTGGCTCTTGATTCAGCTAGAGATACCAATAAGGATAAAGGTACCGCATAATAATGAAAAGAGACCACAGCAATATACATCGATGGAAGAAATAGCGCAAGAATAAATGCTATTACTCTGACTAATCTAGAAAAAGACCCTGATAACCACATGAATGTATAGTCATCCATAGCTTGAAAAAAGGAAAAAAAGCTAACAGGAGCTATTATCACCCTTGGTGTACCATTAAGCATTACTATTATTCTCCCTTCAAGTAAAGAAGGTATAGCTTTATCCGGTCTTTCAGTTGACTGAAACTGTGGGAAAATAGTATTTGGAAAGTCTATTATCGTTTGCTCAATATAACCAACGTTAGGTACTCCATCTATATCAATACTCTGAAGTTTATTATAAACATTGTTTACGAGGCCCTCATTCGCAATCCCGCTTATGTAAGCTACAGCTGCTATTTGCTTTGTTTGTCTACCTAAAGTAATTTGTTTAAATTTCAGTTTATTATTTTTTATTCCTCTTCTTAAGATTGAAATATTTACATCAAGTGCTTCAACAAAACCTTCATGTGAACCTCTAACATTTTTTTCTGTAATAGGCTCTTCAATACTTCTTTTCTCATATGCTAGACTTAATGAGGCTACTGCGAATGGGAGCTTCTCACATACAAAAACAGCTGCTCCCGTCATAACACTATCTAATACTTCCTCAGTACTGTGTAGAAAACTTATTATACTACTTGGTATATTGTTTATATTTTTTTCTTCAGTTAGATCTTTAAGTTTTAGCGCAGTTATAGGTTTAATAAAATCTCTTTGTGTAACATCGTAATTTACAATTTCCTTCATATATATGAAAAACCCTTCGTACTGCCCCTCTATGTACACAACCTTTTTAATTATATCTGGACATTCATTTAATGCAGCTTCTATATATTTCAAGTTAATACTACTTTTCATATCTTCATCCATAGTTTCCACCTCAATAAAATTATGCCCAAATTATTTAATGCTGATGTATTTGTAAAACTAACCGTAATGAATATTTTATAAATCAGTTACCTGTTTCTAAACTATTGATTCCTTTAATTAATTTTATTTTCTAGAAAGCTTATAAACTCTAACAAGTTTTATTAATAAAAGGTGTTGAAGTACGGAAGTTTTAATACCTTAATTTATGAGATAGTTTAAATAAAACATATATATAATGCAGCTTTATTAAACTGCTATTATATTTATGATACTATTGAATGCACTATCCTATTAAACAAAGTATTTTAAGTCAAATTCAATTTTTCTAGGCTTCTACTGAACTTGATACTTAAGTAGCTGTGTTATATACTATCAATAGCGTTATATAAAATAATTTATCAATTAATATAATTTAATGAATTAAATTTTAATATTTAATATTTATTGGTATTAAGATGAGCGTTATATAGCATAAAGGTTAAATAAGCTATAACATATATTTATAATTCGCAATCATATACAGAAAGGCGCTGAACATAATGAACACTACAAAAACCACAGCTCTCCTACAAAACAAATCACTTAGGTTGTTAATGGTAGCAAGAGTATCTACAAACTTTGCCTATCAAATGCTAACAGTAGCTATAGGCTGGCAGATGTATTCTATGACCCATTCTGCATTTTATTTAGGATTAGTTGGACTAGTTCAATTTTTACCTATGCTTCTATTATCACTATTCGTTGGACATCTGGCTGATAGATACGACAGAAGAAAAATAATTACTATAAGCCAAATATTTGAAGGAACAGCAATACTCGCTTTAGCCTATGGAAGTTATAGTGAGTGGATTACAAAGGAAAGATTTCTTATTATAATATTCCTTATCGCTGTTGCACACTCCTTTCAAGGTCCTCCTATGCAAGCTCTACTACCAAACATTGTGAGTAAAGACATTTTCCCAAGGGCTTCTGCTTTAATGTCTTCAGTGTCTGAGTTTGCAATTATTATAGGACCTGGAGTCGGTGGTATACTATATGCTTTTGGCCCAAGCCTAGTATATGGATTAACTGGTATTCTAATATTTGTTTCTAGTATTTTGATTTCCCAGCTTGCAATGAGGAAGGAAGTAACTAACACTGAACCAGCTAGCTTAAAGACACTTTTTGCTGGTATTTCCTTCATAAAGGGAAGGCCAATTATTCTTGGAGCAATATCACTAGATTTATTTGCAGTATTATTTGGAGGAGCAACTGCACTTCTACCAATATATGCAAGTGAGATTTTAAACATAGGCTCCTTCGGACTTGGTATACTTAGATCTGCTCCTGCAGTAGGTGCATTACTTATGTCAGCTTATCTAGCTAAGATGCCATTAAAGAAAAATGTTGGACGTACTATGTTTACAGCAGTAATTTTCTTTGGTTTATCAACTATCGTATTTGCAATATCTAAGTCTGTGATTATATCTTTCATAGCATTATTCGTCCTTGGTGCTTCTGATGTTATAAGCGTTGTTATCCGCTCAACTCTTGTACAACTAGAGACACCTGATTTTATGAGAGGTAGAGTAAGTTCTGTAAATATGATTTTTATTGGGACATCCAATCAATTAGGAGAATTTGAATCCGGTGCTACAGCTGCACTTCTTGGGCCACAGCTAGCAGCGCTAGTTGGCGGTATAGGTACCATATTAGTTGTATTAAGTTGGATGAAGCTTTTCCCTTCAATTTTAAATGTTAACAAGTTTGAAGATATAAAAACTTATAAACTTGATGAAAATACTGCCTCCTAAACATAGATTGTCTTCATAACATTCATATAATAATAAAAAGCTATTCATTAGAATAAAAAATCAACCAATGATTATTATCAATGGTTGATTTTTTTCATTAAATAATTAAAAAGCTCTTTAAGCTTCTTCCTCAATATATTTTACAATCTTCTCGCAAAGCTCATGTGTAATTAATGAATCGGAGATAGATGGATTAGGCTCCACTTTATTTTTAACGCATTCAATGAAATGATCAACTATATGATAAAATCCTCGTTTAAATAAAGTTGGCTCCCAATCCCCAAATTTTGATATCTTTATATCTTTATTATGGAAATGTGTTGTTTCAGTTAAATTGTCAATTACATATTTATCATTACTTGTCATATATTCAATAATCTCTTCTGTGACACCACCATTTCTATTCATAATACCAATAGCTGTAACACCATCACCAATAAGTTGTATTATTATATTATCAAGTAGCTCACCATTTCTTAGATATTGAACCTTTAAATCTTTAACTTCAGTTCCCATCAAAAATCTCAAGGTATCTATAACATGAACAAAGTCTTCTACAATAAATCTTCTTACTTTATCAGGTGATGCAAATCTGTTTTTTTGCATAATAATTATTGTAGGTTTTCCTTTTTCCTTTAATTCCTTAACAATTGGTATAAATCGTCTATTGAAACCAACCATTGCAATTTTTCCGCTATCCTTGGCGAGTTTTACTATACTTTTGGTTTCCTCGTAATTCATAGAAATAGGTTTATCGATATATACATTTATACCATGTTTTATAAGTTTTTCAGCTACTTCAAAATGAGCCTCTGTAGCAGTACTAACAAAAGCTGCATCAATATCACTTTCAATAAGTTCTTCAACTGTATTATATTTTTCTTTTATCCTATATTTTTCTGCTAAGTTGTTTAATATCACAGAATTTCTTGTACATAAAACTAACTCTATGTCTTCTTTTTCTGAAAGAACTGGTAAGTATGCTTTCTTTGCAATATCCCCTAAGCCAATGATTCCAACCTTCATCTTCCCACCTCATAATAATCATTATATATTACTGTTGTATAAATTTAGTTTGATATAGGAACTCTTTATTCCAACAAGTTATATATTATAATTTTATCAAATTTTACTTAAATACTTAACCATTTTATATCGAAAACAAAAGTATATAGAGGCAACTATTATAACGCTATTTTATTAAACTTCATATTTATTTATAATATTTGTTGATCATTATTTTATGACTATTAGGTATATCTTCTGGTAGATTTTCATAACTGAAAAAACATAATTCTTTCGTTTCATTGTTGTCAATTGTTAGTTTGCCACTAAAGCTTTTGCTAACATAACCAATAGAAATAAAATATGCTTTATCTCCATTTGGAAATTCAATATAGCATTTCCCTCCAGATGTAGTTCCAAGTAACTCTAGTTCTTTAATATCCAAACCAGTTTCTTCTTTCGCTTCTCTAATTGCTGTTTCTTCCAAAGATTCACCAAGTTCGGTAATTCCACCTATAAGTCCCCATTTTAAGGGGAATGTGCCTCTCTTTTGAAGCAACACCTCATTTTTATCATTTATAATCAGAACATTTACACCTGTAAGATTGATTGCATCATGTTTTACTTTTTCACGTATGTATTTTACATAGTCCATATTTTATCGGAATCCTTTCATTATATTATAATTTAAGGGACTAATCATTTTATTATCATATGGTTTTTCTTATGTTTATAACAGATTAGGTAAGCATAATCTAAAAAATATTTTTTTATAATTATTAAATGTTCAGCATTATGCTCTAAATATATTATAAACCATTTTAGTAATCTTCATTTTATTGAATTCTTATTCGGCTCTAACAAAACATATAATTAGATCAAAAACTTCTAACTCAATTAAAATATATAGGCTTAGTTAAATTATAAATTTTATAGTTTGCTCAATAAAGCAAAAAAAGGTAACTTCCATCAAATAGGAATTTACCTTCAGTATTATTTAGTATTATATCTATGTACAGCTTTTTTTCTTAACTTAACGCCAAGCGTCTCTTTTACAAACCTATCAATTATTTCTTCCTTAGTAGCTTTTCCTTCTATAATATTTATATTATATCTCTTACATAGTTTAACTAAATCAGCTTTATTTATATCACTAGTTTTTATAAATGTAATTGCACTTTTAACACTAGACATAACCATTATACGTTGATATATTTCATCATTTGTCATAATTCTTTTTAATGATTAACTGCTTATTTTCATACAGTTTCATTAAATCCTCACTTCCTAAATATATATAGTAATTGTTTTTTGATTTTCACCATATCTTATCACATACTCTCTTAATCTGCAATGATAACTTCATCTTTCAATTTTATATTTCTATAGGGCTACTAAATTAAGTTTCGATATAGGAACCCTTTACTAATTTAAAACATTGCTTTAACACTACTTTGACTTAATATAAAAAAAACCTATAGATTAGCTTCTTTAAAGTCTACCTATAGGATATTTTTTATATATAATAATTTTAAAAATATTTTATTATTTGTAGTAATAAAGTTAAATAGTGATTAGTTGTTCTATTTCTTCCGCAATATTAAGAGCATTAGGATTTGGCAAATTCATATCAATTGTTTCTCTTAATACATCTTCAATTGTATCTACAAGAATAAACTTCAGCTCATTTCTTACTTCAACTGGGATGTCATCTATATCTTTTTCATTTCCCTTTGGAAGAATTACTCTCTTTATACCTGCTCGATGTGCTGCAAGCACTTTTTCCTTAATTCCGCCAACTGGAAGTACAGCACCTCTTAAAGATATCTCTCCAGTCATAGCAAGCTTTGGATCTACTTCACGGCCAGTAATTAAAGATGCTATAGTTGTGAATAAGGCAACTCCTGCTGATGGACCGTCTTTTGGAGTAGCTCCTGCTGGTACATGTATATGTAAGTCATTTTTATTAAACTCAAAATTCTTTAAACTTAAAGCAAGTCTTGAACGTATAAGACTTTGTGAAATCTTTGCAGATTCCTTCATTACATCTCCAAGCTGACCAGTAAGAATAAGCTGTCCATTTCCTGGCATATATACACCTTCAATG
This sequence comes from Clostridium yunnanense, assembly GCF_016595795.1. Taxonomy (GTDB): domain Bacteria; phylum Bacillota; class Clostridia; order Clostridiales; family Clostridiaceae; genus Clostridium_AR; species Clostridium_AR yunnanense. The sequence continues at coordinate 120,954 of NZ_JAENHN010000032.1, read as the reverse complement.
AATAATATATCTCCGCCAACCGGTGTCCAAGCAAGCCCAGTTACAACTCCTGGCGCATTTTTTTCATTTGCTCTATCATACTGAATTGCATTATGTCCTAAAATTTCTGTAACCATGTCTGCCTTAATTATATAAGGTAAATCTATAGCACCATTAACTATTTTTTCTGCAGAAACTCTAGCTACTTTAGATATTTGTCTCTTTAATCCTCTGACACCAGCTTCTCTTGTATACTTTTCAATAATAACCTTTAATGCATCATCTTCAATTACTAATTGATCACCACTTAGTCCATGATCCTCAAGAACAGCATTAACTAAATGCTCTTTTGCAATATAAAATTTTTCATGGCTTGTATAACTGCTTATATCAATGATTTCCATTCTATCTCTTAATGGCCCTGGAATATCTCTTAAAGAGTTTGCAGTGGCTATAAAGAAAACCTCTGACAAGTCATATGGCACTTCTAAATAATGATCTGAAAAGCTATTGTTTTGTTCTGGATCTAGAACTTCTAGTAGTGCACTAGACGGATCTCCATTAGCGGATACACTTAGCTTATCAATTTCATCTAATATGAAAACTGGATTCTTTTCTCCTGCCTTCTTCATCCCCTGAATTATTCTTCCTGGTAGTGCTCCAACATAAGTTCTTCTATGTCCTCTCACTTCAGATTCGTCTCTAACTCCACCAAGACTAGCTCTTACATACTTACGATTTAAAGCTTCTGCTATACTTTTACCTAAACTTGTTTTACCTGTACCTGGAGGCCCTACAAGAAGCAAAATCGAACCTTGCTTATTTTGTTTTAGTTTCATTATTGTAAGGTGTTGGATTATTCTATCTTTAACCTTATCAAGTCCATAATGTTTACTGTTCAATAAATCTCTTGCAGCAGCTATATCAATATCTCTTACTTCACTTTTTCCCCAAGGTAAACTTGTAAGTAAATCAAGATAATTTCTAATAACATTTCCTTCAGTACTGTTCTGGCTTTGTCTTTCTAATTTATCAATTTCATTAAGTGCAACTTCTTTAACATCTTCAGGCATCTCTGCCGTTTCAATTAGTTCTCTATAATCTTTTTTCTTTTTAGTCTTACTATCATCTGTTTCATTAAGTTCTTCTTGAATAGCCTTAAGTTGCTGTCTAAGCATTTGTTCCCTATAATTTTTATTAATCTTACTATTGTATTTTTCTGATATCTCTACTTGAAACTTTATAGCTTCACGTTGTTCTATCAAAATATCTAAAAATCTTAAGCTTTTCTCCCTTAATGAGCGAATCTCCAAGAAGGCTTGTCTAGCTTCAAAGTTTATATTCATGAACGGGAATAAATAAGCTATTGCCGCAGTAATATCATCCAATTTTTTTATGTACTCAACATAAGCTTCTGAACCTTTAAAATGACCACTTATTTCACTTACTAGTGTCTTAATATGAGTCATGATCTCTTTTTGATTATTTTCATCTAAATCTATTACATCAGGCACATAGTTGAAAGTTACCCTAAAGTCCTCGCCTTCTCTTATAAATTCATCTGCTACTACTCTTTCAAGTACATCTATAACAAAATGGTATCCATCTTGAAGTGCTTTTCTTTCCTTTAAGTTTATTAATGTCCCTACAGTGTGAAAATCCATATCTTCATATGCATCTAGCTGTTTCCCACCTTTTATAGCTAAAACAATACCGTAGTTATCTTCTGCCATAACTCTATTATAGAAACTGTCACCTACTTCTTTACTTGTCTTTACTGTAATACTTTTACCAGGTAAAAGTACTGTATTAGGTATAATTATTAAAGGTAACTCCTTTTTTATATCCAAATTGTTCATTCTCACTCATCTCCATTATTTTGACTATAGCAGTCATTAATTTGTTCTTTTATCAAAATACTTCTATAGTTCTATATTTATAGAACTATATGCTAAAAAATATATCAATTACAAGTTAACATTTATACTAGTCATCCCAATCTAATGAAACAAAATTCTTTAATACCTCTCTGTTTAGACTGTAATAATGAAATATACCATCCTTACGTAGTTCGATTAATCCGCAATCAGCTAGCTGTTTCATATGATGTGATAGAGTTGATTTTGCACATATGCAAGCTTTGTCTTCAATTTCATTACAATTCAATTCATCAATTCTATATAGAATTTTAATAATTTTTATTCTTGTTGGTTCCCCTAAAGCTTTATAAACTTTAACAGCCTGTCCAATTGTATTATCATCAAGTTTCATGCAGATTTTCTCCTGATCATTTTATATTTCGATATCCGTCGAATTATTGGTATCATATTATCATAAGGCATTTGCATTGTCAACATAATTAATTTTCAAATTCTTCTATTAGACTCAGAGTAGTTTTTAAAATAGATTTCTAATTAAAGTGTTTCACCGCTAATAACATTTTTCCATAACAAAAAATTCTATCTCTTCATCATATATATCCCAAGTAAAATCATCTATTTTATAAAACCCAAGTTTTTCATAAACTTTAATGGCTCTTTTGTTAAACTTAGCAACATAAAGGGAAATTTTATTATAGTCATACTTCTTCTTCCCAAAATCCAAAACTGCTTTAACAAACTCGTGTCCATTACCTTGTCCTGTAAAACTCGGTTTCATTTGTAGCCCTAAAATTATTTCTCCATCTTCGTCATCAAAACTACAATGCCCAACAAGTTTGTCACTTTCATCAAAAATAGTGAAAGCATCTTCTTCAGTATGAATATTTAACGCCCATTCTTGCTTTTCCTTTGTTTTATCATTGCTGTAGAAAGAATACTCATTTTCATATTTCCAAGTTGCTATTTGTAATGAATCTTGTTCTTTTGGTATTTTAAAATTAAATTTCATCTTATCCTCATCTTATATCTTAATTTCTATGTAAATAATTAGTTCTATTATAGTCTATATTACTTTGGCTAAACCATAAAGTATATATCACCTTATAATTCTTACTTTTAATATAATACGTACTAGCTTAACATCAAGTGTTATTTGCTTTGCTTAAATCTATACCCCGTACCCCATAAGGTTTCAATAAATTCTGGATTAGATGGATCTTTTTCAATCTTTTTTCTTATTTTCTGGATATGAACAGGTACCGTAGCAGTATCTCCAAAAAACTCATCTCCCCAGATTTTATCAAAAATATGTTCTTTAGTAAAAACAATATTAGGGTTAGATGCAAGTAATAACAATATTGAATATTCCTTTGATGTAAGCTGTATTTCCTTACTATATACAGATACTCTATGGGAAGCTATATTTATTTCAAGTCCACCTCTAATTATAAGTTCTTTAGCTTCTATATTCCCTTTTAGCCTATTGTATCTATTTATATGAGACTTAATTCTAGCCGTCAATTCTGCTGGACTAAAGGGTTTGGTCATATAATCGTCTGCTCCAAAGTCTAAAACTCTAATCTTATCAATATCTTCAGTTCTAGCCGACACCACTATAATAGGAATTTCCAGACTCTTTCTTATCTCTTTTGTTATCTCATACCCGCTCTTTCCTGGAAGCATCAAATCAACTATAACAACTTCATAATGTCCTGTTAACGCCATCTTTAAACCTTCTATTCCATCTTGAACAATTTCAGCGTTATATCCATTTAGTTGCAAAAAATCTCTTTCCATTTCAGCTATATTTAAGTCATCTTCTATAATTAATATTTTCATAACATTATTCTCCCTTAATGTATTCTTTCGCAGGAAGTACTATGGTAAAGCAGGTTCCTTCACCTTGCCTACTGCTTACTTTAATTTTTCCGCCATGTGCTTCAACCAGTTCTTTAGATATTGCAAGTCCTAATCCTGTACTCATCAAGTTTTTTGTTCTAGCATAGTCAATTCTATAAAATCTATCAAAAATATATGGTAACTTATCTTCTGGTATACCTGGGCCATTGTCCACAATGTCAATTTGTATAAAATTATCCTTTTCATACAAACTTACATCTATTTTTAGATTTTTTTCATTTCCATATTTAATGGCGTTTCCGATTATATTCCTAAAGACTTGGTGAATTCTTTTTAAGTCTATCCTCACTTCTAGTTTCCTTATTAACTTATCTTTATAATCAAAGTCTATAGCTCTATCTTCAAGTTCAAAATTAAACTCTTCCATCAAATCAGCCATAAAATCTTTAATGCTTATATCTTGAAAATCAAACTCTAGTTTTTGCATATCTAATTTTGAAAATAGAAATAGATCATCTATAAGTTTATTCATATATGCTGCATTATTATATATAATCTGATGATACTTATTTACTGTTTCTATAGGTATATCATTTCTATCAGCCATAGTTTCAATATAACCTTGTATTGCTGTAATTGGAGTTTTTAAGTCATGAGAAATATTTGCGATGAGAGATTTCCTATTCTCTTCATATTGTTGTTTTAGAACTTCACCTTCTTTTAGTTTATGAACCATTTCGTTAAAGGATTTTACTAAAACTCCAATCTCGTTTTCAATTTCACAATCAACCTTTATATCGTAATTGCCTTTAGCAACTTCTTCTACTCCGCCTTTAAGCTGATTTATTGGTTTAAATATTCTTTTTTCTAAATTAGCAAGAAAGAGAAATTCAACTAATCCTCCAATACTAACTAGTAATGCAAATATGATACTTAAGGTCTTAATTCCTAAAAACCGAAATATTAAAAACCATATAATTAGATTAAAAACTACTATAAAAGGCCTTGTATATCTTATATGATTTCTGTACCTTTGAAATTCATTACTATGCCTATAAAAACCATTTATATCATGCATCTTTTTTTGGTACTCCATATGTAGCTGATGCTGCTTCTCATGCATTTCTTTGTGCGCTATGATCCGTTTACTTATTCTATAGATTGTATGTTTAAACCAGCTATCGTTTTTCATTATACTCACCTGCTAATTTCTATTTTATAAAATCATTATAAAAGTTATTATTAAAAATACTTTAAACTAATTATAAAGATTTTATAAAGTTAATTTAAGCAAAAAACTAATTTAGATCTCTTACTTCATTATTAGTACAATGTATTTTACACTTATCTATTCATTAAGATTATACTGGCAAAGCTTAAATAATAACAGTTTTTTATTCTTTAGATAATCATTTATGGATCATATGATTTTTTTCGTGTGCATATATTTTAAGTTATGTTTAAGAATATTATTTAAATTAAGTGGTTATAAAGCATCGGATGTCTGGCCACTTAATTTAAAACGATGCTTTAAAAGTGCCATATTTTAAGAAGATTTTAAAATTCTTTATAAAATCTTTAAAAAGGCTTTAGTATAAGTTTAAATTTAAGCTTTAATATATCCTCATGAAGAAAATTTAATCAGGAGGATATAAATTATGAGTAACATAATAGAAGTAAAAAATTTCACAAAAAAATATGGTGATTTTAAAGCAGTAGATGATATCTCCTTCGAGGTAGCAGAAGGTTCAATATTTGCTTTTCTTGGCCCAAACGGCGCCGGGAAGAGTACAACCATAAATACACTTTGTACAATTGTTGATAAAACTGACGGTGTTTTAAAAATAAACGGTTACGAAGTTTCTGATAATAAAAGCAAAGTAAGAAATAGTATCGGATTTGTTTTTCAAGATAGTACTTTGGACGGAAAGCTTACTGTTGAAGAAAACTTAAAGTTTCATTGTGAGTTTTACAATGTTCCTAAAAAGGACATAAAAAACAGGATTGATTTCGTTCTAGATTTAGTTGATTTAGTAGAATGGCGAAAAGCTCCAGTACAAAGTCTTTCAGGCGGTATGAAGCGAAGAGTTGAAATAGCTAGAGGACTTGTTCACTATCCTAAGGTCTTATTCTTAGATGAACCTACAACTGGACTTGATCCACAAACAAGAGCTAACATATGGGAATATATTTATAAGCTTCAAAAACAAAAAAATATAACTATATTCTTAACCACTCACTATATGGATGAAGCAGAAATCTGTGACAAGGTTGCAATAATGGATCATGGCAAGATAGTAGCCTTTGATACTCCGTATAATCTAAAAAAAGAATATACTTCCAATATAACTAAAATTAAAACTTCAAAAATCGCAGAACTTATTGAACATCTAAAGGACAATTCAATAGCTTATGCTTTTGATAATGATGTATTTACCATCCATTCTAACAAATTAGAAACTATTTTAGAAATGGCTTCAAGATTTAAAAATGAAATTATAGAGTTTGAAACAAAAAAAGGAACATTAAACGATGTTTTCTTAGCTATAACTGGGAAGGAGATTAGACTATAATGCGCGGAATGATTGCTATAATTCAAAGAAACCTAACTAATTTTACTAGAGATAAAATAAGATTATTCGCTTCAATTTTTATGTCAGGATTTTTCTTGTTTATATTCTCATTCGTAATGAAATCATCAACTACAGGAGTTGAACAACCTCTAAACTACCTTATTTCTGGAATAATAATAATGACTGTTTTTCAATCAGCTTTAAGTAATTCTACTAACATAATAGAAGATATATCTTTGGGCTTTATGAAAGAGATTATTGTCTCCCCTGTTGCAAGATGGCAGATTTCAATTGGACAAGTACTTTCTTCTGCAATAATAGCAGTGCTTCAAGGAATACTCGTAATTATCTTCGCACTATTTATGGGACTAAAAATTGATGTACTTCAATTTTTAGAAATGACAGGGGTTATGATTGCAGTTGGAGTAACCTTTGGGTCTATAGGGCTTTACTTAGCTTCAATTGCAAAAAATTCAGCTGCATTTCAAGTTATAATTACTTTATTTACAATGCCTCTAACTTTTTTATCTGGTGCATATATCCCAACTACTGTTATGCCTAAGATCTTACGTCCCCTTGTATACTTAAATCCACTTACTTATACAACTTCAATCTTTAGATATATAAGTTTAAAAATGGAAAACTTCTCAACGGACGGGTTAATTAAGGCCGGTGTTGCCTTTGATGTAAATGGTTTTATCATAAGACCTTACTTTGGTCTATTCATTATATTAGGTATGGGGTTAATTTTCTTTATACTTTGTGTAATTCAATTTAATAAAGCTGACTTCTCAAAAGTTAAAGTTTTTAATCCACATAAATAAAAAGAAGCGAATTTGTTCGCTTCTTTTTTGTCTGTTAGCGCCAATGACGCTATGGCAAGCACTGATTAGCACTAACAATCTTAATTGATTAACTTTCAATCAATTATTTATATGCTTTTAATACTAAAGTAGCATTATGTCCACCAAATCCAAAGGAATTAGTCAACGCATATTTAAGATCAACACTTATTCCTTCATTTGCAACATAATTTAAATCACATTCTGGATCAGGTGTATTTAGGTTCATAGTTGGAGGAGCAAATCCTTCTTTTAACGCTTCTGCAGTTATAATGGCCTCTACTGCTCCAGTAGCACCAAGTAAATGTCCAGTCATTGATTTAGTTGAACTAACTAAAAGTTTATAAGCATAATCACCAAAAACTGTTTTAATTGCTGAGGTCTCACACTTATCCCCAGCATTAGTAGATGTTCCATGGGCATTTATGTATCCAACTTCTTGTGGTGTTATGCCTGCATCCTTTATAGCTCTTGTCATACATCTTGCGGCACCTTCACCACCTTCTGAAGGTGAAGTTATATGATATGCATCGTTAGTACAGCCATACCCTACTACTTCAGCAATTATATCTGCGCCTCTATTTAATGCATGTTCAAGTTCTTCAAGTATTACAACACCTGCCCCTTCTCCTAACACAAATCCATCTCTTTCAATATCAAAAGGTCTGCTTGCAGAAGCTGGGTCATGATTAGTTGTCATTGCTTTACTAGAGCAAAAGCCTGCTAAAGTAAGTCCAGTTATAGGAGCTTCAGATCCTCCTGTTATCATAATATCTGCATCATCTCTTTGAATTGCTTTAAAAGCATCACCGATTGAATTTGTTGAAGTTGCACAAGCTGTTACGGTGCATTCGTTAAAACCTTTTGCTCCATATTTTATCGCAACAAGTCCTGATGCCATATTAGGTATCATCATAGGAACTAAAAACGGACTTACTCTGCTTGGTCCCTTTTCTAAAAATACATTATACTGAGCTAAGGTAGTTTCTATTCCACCAATACCCGTACCAATAATTACTCCCATTCTTTCCTTTTCGATTTTATCTAAGTCTATTTTAGAGTGTTCCATCGCCATTTTTGTTGCTGCAAGAGCAAACTGAGAAAATCTATCTGTTCTTTTTACTTCTTTTTTATCCATAAAATTGTTTGGATCGAAATCTTTTATCTCAGCCCCAACCTTTGTTGGCATTTCTGAAACATCTACCCTTTCAATCATATTTATTCCACTTTTTCCCGATTTAATTCCTTGCCAGAAACTATCAAGCCCTACTCCTACTGAAGTAACTACTCCCATACCAGTAATAACAACTCTTCTATTCATAAAAAACCTCCTGGGTTACTACATAAAATGTTAAACCTTTAATATATTTACTTTTCATATCTTAACTGATATAATAAATTGAACTTGCTATTATATAGATGAACCACTTCATATTAGAATTTATATTTTCAAATTCTCCTCTCAGAACCCAGAGGAGTTTTGAAAATAGATTTCGGATTGAAGTAGTTCATCTTTAGATGAACCACTTCGTAATAAAATTTATTATTTTTAAATTCTCTCACCAAAACCCGTGAGAGTTTTAAAAATAGATTTCGGATCGAAGTAGTTCATCTTTATCACCTTTTGTTATTATCTTAATAGATTCACTTTTGTTAAAATGAACAGATATTGCTTTTTGATATAGAAACTTATAAAGAAAAAAGGTGTTAAAGTATGAAAGATTTGAAAGAAGCTATTGTTTCTGCTATAGAATATATTGAAAAAAACCTTTATAAAAAAATCACCTTGGATGATCTGGCTGATTATACTGGAGTGTCAAAATATTATCTTCATAGAATTTTTAAATCTCTAACTGGAGAGTCAATTATAGATTATGCTCAAGGTAGAAAACTTACATCTAGTATTAATGAACTTTTAAATTCTAATATGAGAATTATAGATATAGCTCTAAATTACGGATTTGACTATGAGCAATCCTATATAAGAGCTTTTAAAAAGTTTTTCGGGCATACTCCTCTGAAACTTAGGTCAGATAAAGTATCCTTAAGTTTAATAATCAAAGAGAAGATTAATACAAATGACATTTTATCCTTTGAAAATTCTATCACCTATAATCCTCAGTTTGTATTTAAACAAAAATTTAATCTTATAGGAATAAAACATAAAATATTAAGTAAATCTGGTGATAGAACAGCTAATGCTTTTGGCCGTGACTTTTTTTATAATCAAAAAAGTAAAATCAGTAATATAGTAAATCCAGATATATATTTTGGTTATACTGATTGGAGTGAAAATGATAAAGGAATTATCTATTACATCCCAAGCACACAGGTAAACAGCTTAGATGCTATACCAGATGGAATGCTTGGGATTTCTGTTCCAAGTCATAAGTATGTGGTATTTAAATTCGTTGGATTTTTTAGACCAGACGATCTAAATGGAAGACATGTAGGCCGTATATTAGTGCAGATGTACTCAAGGTGGATATTTAAATCTGGTTATAAATTTGCTGATACTTTTAGGTTCGAATATATAGATAACTCCATGTCTAAGGATAACTACTGTGAATTATACGTATATCAACCTATTGAAGATATTTGATTTTTTAATATATGAATGTAGCCCTTCGTAATAAAACTTATTATTTTTAAATTGTCTCACCAGAAACCGTGAGATTTTTAAAAATAAATTTGGGTTCGAAGTAACTTATCTATATAAAAATAAATCTTATATTAAAAAAGCAAAATACCCTCGACCACAAAAATGGTCGAGGGCTTTATTATTAAATGAATTTTAGGTTATTTGAACTTATCTTATTTCTATATTTCTAATAGAATATCCCCATTGGGTTGCTGGATCCTTACAATAAATTCTTACATATTTAGCTGAAGTCTTAGTAAAAGTTGTATCAACAGTACTACCTAATCCATTAGTAATTGAAGCCACTGTTTTCCAATTACTTTCAATGGTTGGATCAGCAGTACATACTTGCAAATCATACCCCTTTGCGTATGCAGTATCCCAAAGAACTTTTACATCACTTACATCATAAGCACTAGCTAAATCTACATATACAAATTCAGGATGGTTATCCTTATTAGCAGCCCAATTCGAACTCCATCTACTAACCAAATCTGAATCAGTTACGTTTTGTGCACCTAATCCGTCTGCCTCATTTGAGGAAGATACAGCCTTTTTATTTAGTGCTAGATTATCTCCACTATTAACTGGTGTACTACTCTTTACTAATGAATTAATTGCGTTTGTTAATGTCTGTAAAGCTGCATCAATTGTATCCTGTGTAGCTTTTGTATCAGCATTAATATTCTTTGCATTATTTAAGGCATTAGTTAAAACTCCCCAGCTTTCACTTGTATAATCAGTTGATTTTAAAGAAATTGCTTCGTTTATCTTAGCTGAAAGTTGTGTTTTATTGGATGCACCAAATATCGATATATCCTTAATTGAATATCCCCATTGTGTTGCTGCACTTGTACAATATATTCTTACATATCTTGCCGCAGTTGAATTGAAGGCTGAATCTCTTATCCCACCAGCTCCATCAGTTATTGTTGCAACAGTTGACCAGCTACTTTCAAGCGCTGGACTCACAGAAGCTGTTTGAACTAAGTATCCTTTAGCGTATGCATCGCTCCAATTAACCTTAACATCACCAATAAAATAAGGCTGTCCTAAGTCAACATAAACATATTCAGGATGATTATCCTTATTAGCTGGCCAGTTTGAACTCCATCTGCTATCTAAACTTGTATCTGTAATATTTTGAGCTCCTAATCCATCTGCTTCATTTGAAGAGGATACTGCCACTTTTCCTGCCGCAATATTTGTATCTGTACCAGGAACTGCTGTCTTTTTAACAAGCCCTTGAACTGCATTTCTCAAATTATTAAGTGCTGTTATAACTTGATCATTAGTAGCAGCAGCATTGTCGTTAACACTCTTTGCATTAGCTAAAGCAGTATTAAATGTCTTCCAAGAATCTGCTGTATAGTCATTAACATTCAGTGTATTATCATAGTTCATCTCAGCTTTTAAAGCAGTTTTACTTACTGAATTTTTCACAAACGGATCTACTGAAACCATAGTTTTTGGTGCCACTGTGGTATATCCAACTTCACCTGAAGCATTTGCGAATTTAACAGTGATTGGACTGCTTGATGGATTCCACACTAATGCTGTATAAGATGTGCCATTTTTATATATTGATGCTCCTTCACCGTTTTGTGCCCATACATCATTAGTTCTTTGACCAAGTGTTGCCATGCTGTTTACAAACCAGTAAGTGTTATAAGCTTCTTTAGTCTGTACTTGTGCAGGGTTCCACTTATTAACTACTGCTTTAGGATCACTTAAAGCTTGGATTGGCCATGTTATATGCTTCCAATCTGGCTCAACATTGTTTGGATCCGGAGCTGCTCCTTTATTAGGGTCTGTACTCTTATTGTAATCATTTATTATATCATTTTTCATTCCTTCATAAAGTCCTGCTGCTTTAGCCTTATCTATACCATAGTTTGTCAAGTATTCTGAAGTTGGTAACCAGTGTATTCCATATACGTATACTGAATCTCCATTAAAGAAAGTTCCATAGAAATTAGTGCTGCCATAAGCTTGCCCTATTGTCTTATGTGTATAATCTGATATCCAGTTATCTCCATCATAATTAAACCAGTATTGCTCTATTGATCTTAGCTCTGTTGTGAATCCATATATACCAGCATCTCTATAGGTAGTATTTCCGCTAACTTTTCCCCATAAATATTGTCCTACCCATCCAAATAAAGATTCTCCAGCAGCTTCTTGATTGTTACCATCCCAGTTATCCGAATATCCACCTGCCCATGAATGACCTTCGTATGGATCGAAGTTTCTAAATTGAGGGAACATAGAATCAGTTCTTGATGGGTTTACATAATCTCTTATTAAGGTATCTACCATAGAACCATAATTTTTCAAGAAATCTTGGTCGTAAGTAGCAAGTACCGCTGATGCAAAAGTGAAGTATCCATAAGTAAAATGATGATCTGTAATTCCTGTATTTGCACCAAACTCACTATTCTTATATATTAAAGTTCCCCACTCTTTATTGTAATTAAAATAATAACCTTCAGTTTCCCCTGGAGTATAAGTATACCAATCAGTTAAAATAGTCTTTAATCTAGTTATAAACTTATTCTTGTATTCTGTTGCATTGATTTGATCAGCTATAAGAAGTCCCATTGCTAAAGGATGGAGATTTTTTCCTTCCCAATAAGCATCACCGGCCATATAGTTTGTTGTCTCTTTATCAAGATTAGCAAGGTATTTTAAAAGTTCAGTACGAGAATACTCAGAATTAAGAGGTTCTGTAAATTGAGGAACTATTCCATTAAACTTATCTACAGTATTAAAGGAATTTCCTTCATGTATCTTCAAGGTTCCTCTTACAGAAGGATAAGTTAAAGTAGTTTTTGAATCACTGCTAGCTTTCCATTGTGCTGGAAGCATGCTCATTAAAGTTGTATTTGCAAGATCTGTACGTTTTAAAGATACATTGTTAGTGAAAGTAGTAGTGACATTTGAGCTTACTCCATCATAGTGGTAGGTAGCCTTAGTATCAGTAACAAAGGCATAGCCATGTTTATAGAAATAGTTTAAGTCACCTGCACTCGGCATTGTAGCCATAGATAAGTAATTTTGGCCTCCACCTAACTGCATCTTGATTTTAGAACCAACTCTTTTAAATGTTGTTCCCTGTGGTGCAAATACTCCGTAATATCTTTTTATACTTTTAGGTGTTGGTGCACCGTCAACATTAGTAACTTCTATACCTATATGATCAGCTACAATATAGTCCTTATCGTTTGCAAGAACACTGTTTCCATTGTCATCAAATATTTTTGAAACTACAGTTGAATACAATTCAGCTGAATTTGGATCACTAAACTCTGTGAAGACATACGGTGATCCCTTAACAAAGGTAGTTTTCATCTTTGCTGTATCGTTATCACTTAGTACAACAGACGCCGAATAATCTCCATAACCGCTTATCTTACTGTTCATTTCTGGAGAATTTATATTGTTTGCCATCAAGAATAAATCAATATTTTTTTCAGTTTGTACAGTTCTGTCTTGAACCCAACCAGCGCTAGGTGTCAGTAATCCCAAACCTTCCTTTTGATACTTAGCCTTTAATGGTAATGTTATCAGAGCATCTCCAAGATTTTTTATAAGAATAGATTGCCACCAATCATTTGAAGGCAATGGAGAGGTTAAATTACTAGTCTTTTCGAAGGGTTCTTTTGGCTGTGGAAATAAAGTTTGATCACTTACATAGCTTCCACTTCCCACTGAAGTCACAGTAGATGCTGGTAAAGCTGGTATTGTATATACTGGCTTTGGATCACCTGTCACATAGTCATATACTCTAAATTCTCTTAATCCGAATTCATAAGTTGTGCCTCTTGTTATGCCATTCATCCTTACATATCTACCAGTAGCGTAAAGCGGAATATTTTCTTCTCCACCTCTTCCATTAAGAGTTCTATAAACCTTTTTCCAGTTTGTCGCATCATCTGATACTTCAATATCATATATTCTCGCAGGAGAATCCCAATTTAAAATTACTCTACCAATTGTATGAGGTGCACCTAAGTCTACATAAATCCACTGAGATTCATTAATAGGAGAACCCCATCGTGTATTAAGATCTCCATCTACTGCTTTTTTAGGATCTACTTCACCTGGCTTTATATACCAGTCCTCATGAATTCCTGATGCTACTACATTTTTATTAAGTGCTACGTTTTGCCCAAGTGGGGCTGCTGGTGGCTGATTCAGTCCGCCTGTACCAAAAACTTGAAATTCAAATATTGAATAACCGTAAGCAATAAGTGCTCTCTTTGTAAGATGTAATCTTACATACCTTCCTTTGCCAGTTACTTTAATATCTTCATTTCCACCAGATCCATTGACCTCATTATGAATTGGTTGCCAACTGCTTTCATCATCACAAACATCAATTGTAAAATCCTTGGCGTAAGCACCTTCCCAGTTAATCTTTACTTCAGTGATATTGGCTGATGCACCTAAGTCAACATATAACCATTGATCATCTTTTCCCCACTCTGATTCCCAACGTGAAGTTACATCACCATCTACCATCTTATCAGTAGTGCTTCCTCCATTAGATGACGATGCATATACTGTTCTATTTTGAGAAAGTAAATATGAACTTCCAGTATCTGCTGCCTTAGCAGTAGTATTGCTTATAACAGTTGTCTGAACTACACTAAAGGCCATACATAAAGCTGTAAAGTAAGATAAACTTTTTCGAAACTTTTTTCTACTCATACTTTTATGCTTAAACATTTCTCCACTCCTTTATAATAATTATTTCTTTGAATAGGTTTTCGTATTAATGTACCACTTGGTACTAAAATTAAGATTTCCAACTTCTCACCTCAGAATCCAGCGAAGTTTTGAAAATAAACTTTGGTTCGAACTTGTATATCTATAGGGTTCCAACTTCAACTATTAAGTTATGCATGCCACGAAAATCCTCAATAGCCACGATTTTCGAACATGCACAACTTAAGTTTTCGTAATGGAACCCTATATATAGCAGAAACTTGATTAAAGATAGACAACTTTAAAAATAGATTCAGGATTTAATAGCTTATCTTTATATATAAAAGCTCCAAAATTAAACTAACCTATATACACTCTATCCTCCTTATCATTTCAATTTCAAACCCCAATTAATAAATTAACGGAATATCAGAATCACTGTATCTATTATTTGTATAAATGTAAAATTATGCTATACATTGTAAATATTCGTATATTGTTATATATACTTTATAACTAAGTTTAACTTTTCATTAAAATATTTGTTTTTAATCTTTAGGTATTTGTATCATATTTTTATTTATAAGTGTAGCTTTTAAGATTATCCTCTTTGTTAATTAATACAGTTATATAATTATACGAAAAATAAAAGACATAGAACTATGTCTACGTCTTTACATCTATAAATTACTCTAAATTCATTTAATTTAACAGAAATTACTTAAAGCTTTTTCACTTTAAATATTTCACCTACACTAACAATTCGTATATTTAATACATCTGTTAACGATTTTAAATTTCTAAGATTACTTATAAATTTGGAATTATTTCTTTTAACAACTAACTCAACTACTTCAATAATATCTCTTTTTTCACTTAAACTTAATCTAAGGTCATGATTCATACACTCTTTATTTATATAAGTTAAAGTAGTCCAAAGCTGCTCTTCAGAGATCTTATTTACATCCATAATCACCCATGTAAAATCTTTTCTTCTACTATTCTCAGGATATGCTTCTTTAAAGAACTCTATAAAGTGATTTATTGGCTTTGGGTCCTTATCTACAACATACTTTCCAAGTTGTGATTTTAGATTGTTTTTTAAAAACATCATTGTGTTAGGTTTAATCTTTTCTTTTAATTCTTCTATTTTCCCATAAATATAGCTATATGTATCTTGAATCTTCTCTGCATTCACTTCTAGTTTTTTAAATATTCTAGTTATCTCAATATATTCAAGGATGTTCTTTTTTGAGTTTAGCTCCTTGTTATATAGTTTCTCCCATGCCTCAACTGCAGTTAATTGTTCTAGTTCTTCTTTTGTTAATGTGAAATTATTTTCCATATTTGCTCCTTAGACTTATTGTAATTACTTACATAATTTTATTCATGCACAGATATGCTTTTCTAAATTAAAGCATAATAATTCATACTTTATCTTAGTCTGTACATCTCTATTTATATATTGTAACACAAATTATCTGCAAAATTTCATATTTCAATCTTAAATAGCTAATACACTTAATGTATTTAAATTTTTTTATTCTATTACATCAAATTGGTACGTCAATTTAATACCATATAACAAGTGTTTATTTATTCGCAGTCAAGCCGCTGCTTCCTTTCAACTCGTACTCCAGCTCCGTTACAAAACTATTTATAAATTTTATCTTTTTAAGTAGTATTTCTTTTGCAGCAGGTGTTTGTAGCTTTTTGAGTTCCTCGTAACAATAAGTTACTTCATCTTCTTTTAACATTTTATAGAGTTCTTCAAAAAAATACGGAGTTTGTCTATCTAGCCTATTAGAAACCATGAAAATAGACATTGCTCCAAGTTCATCTAATAAATCTGCATCCTTAAGAATTGAGGAAACTAAATCATCATCTTTTACTCCCTTATTTGAATGATCTTTAATAATATTGATTAATCTTTTTTTATCTTCAATTAATTTAGCCACACTTGGATTAAGTTCTAACCATTTCTCTACGATTTCACCACTTTTTTCAGCATGACCACCTCTAGAATACACCTTGCCTAAATCATGTAAAATAGCTGCGACTTGAATTAGTTCTATATCTTCCGTAGACAACTCATTTTCATAATTATTTACTATTTCCATTGCTATGGAACATACCCTATAGCAGTGTAAAACAATATATCTAGAATTTCTTCTCCAAGGATGAGTAACTTCATATTCTACTACTTTGTCCTTCATAAATGTTTCTAAATAATTTTTTGCTTCTTCTATTAGGTTTATATTCATAAGTAATTTCTTGCTCCTTTTTCAATATAATTAAATCCAATCACTTTTCTTTAATTATAATACAAAAATGGAAATAAAAGTTCTAAAAACACAATTTCTTGCATCTCATAATCCCAAACATGATCTCTGCTATAAATTATTACTTTTTTTATGAAGTCCTTTCATAAGTAAATTTATTCTTTCTGAACCTAATAACATGGTCACTATATATATCAAAACAAAAAATGGCATAATACTAATAGATGTTCTAGCCGCTATAAATCCTAAAAGTGGTGGTAAGAATGTAGCTCCAATATAACCGCACGCCATTTGATATCCTATTATTTTTTGAGAATTTATTTTACCAAAGCGTACTGGAGTTTCATGAATCATGCATGGGAAGATAGGCGCAAACCCTAAACCAACTAGCATAAATCCAAAAAACGAGAGAATTTGCGGTAGTGGTAATATCAATAAAAAAATTCCTATTAATGATATTATTTGACCCATTCTAATTAAAGCTTTATTGCTTAACTTCATAGTAATAAATCCTGTAATAAACCTACCTACAGTAATCCCACCATAATATAAAGATACCCAACTAGCGGCAGTTACTGGTGAAAAACCCTTTGTGTTTACAAGAAAACTACTTCCCCATAATCCGATAGTTGATTCACCTGCACAGTAAAACAGAAACGCTGCTAATGCAAATTTTACTCCAGGTAGTGTTACTACCTTTCCATCTTCTGCATTATACTCTTGTTTTATTTCTATGTTAGATTCATTTTCATCAGCGTCGGTTTGACCATTAGCATTAATTCTCTCCTTGCCCACCTTGTCCCATAAAGGCAAAGTGAAGAAAAGTAATAATACCAATGAGAACTGTATAAAAGAAACTGTTCTATATCCATATCTCCACGAACTATTTCCTCCAATGTACCTCGACATGATAAGTGGCCCCAAAGTAGCACCTACACCCCAAAAGCAATGTAGCCAACTCATATGATGAGCTTTATAATGATTTGCAACATAATTATTTAATCCAGCATCTACTGATCCAGCTCCAAGTCCCAATGGAATTGCTAGAATTAAAAGCCATATGAATGATGACGAAAAAGAAAAACCTAATAATGCGATAGCTGTCATGAAACAACTAATTAAAGTTACCTTACCAGTTCCTAATTTTTCTAGAACAAAGCCGCTAGCTAAACTTGATAAAATTGTACCTCCAGCTATAGACATAGAAATAAGACCTGCAGACTGAAACTGTGCTCCTAGCTCAATATGCATAACTGGCCAAGCAACACCAAGCAAAGAATCAGGAAGTCCTAAACTAATGAAAGCAAAATAAATTATTATAAGAAAAAATGTAGCCAAAAGTTATATCCCCCTCTGTTTTTAAATATATTTATACCCTTCAATTAATACTACCACAAAATAACATATGTTATTACATTTAAAGGTAATTTTCTGAAACAGAAAATTACCCCCCCAGTAACATTTATAATACTATGATTTCTGTCTCAGCCACTTCAACACCATTTACTAAAAGTGAAATCTTATGTTTTCCGGGGTAGTGACGACGTGTAGTTAAATCAGCCCAGCTATGCTTTTTTGTGCCTCTTATAATTACCCCACCAGCTACAACCTTATCAGTTATTAAAAAAGCTTTACTCGAAACCTTCCCTCTCGACTTAACAAAATCTATACTGTACTCTATCCTTACCTTTGCATTTTGTCCTTCTTTTATATTTATTGAGTATGTAAGTTCACTTGTTTCACCTATAGTTACAGTCTTAGGCTCTATAATTATGGAAGAACTTTCAACAAGCTCTTGTTCATCATTGACCTTTGTATATCCAAACAGCTCCATTACTTCTGGAACTGCTTTCTTTATTAATGTTCTACATCCATGCCTAATAATCCAATCAGTATTGGAATTATCATTTTTCCAGCGCTTTACAGTTTCTATTACTAAAGTTGGATTATCCTTAGATATATCATTCAAGTTATTCGCTACGCTTTTTCTAACATACAAAGATGAATCTTTCTTTAATATTTCTAAAATTGATAACACAGAAGTTGGATCTTTCTTGAACATTGATAAAGCAATTCCCCACGGAAGCCTTGGTCTACAGCCTTCACTCGCCAATCTTCTTATATGTTCATTATCACTTTTAGCCCATATCTTCATCTGTGAAATCATTCTTTCAGGATATTTTATCAAAAAATGCCTTACCGCAAATTCTGATGAAGATCTTACAGTAAAACGTTCTAGTGCTTTAATAGATAAATCTAAATCTTCTTCGCCTTGTCCAAAAACCTCTACAAAATCCGGAAAAAATAGATATGGAAAGCCTACACATTCTTCATCTATTGAAAACATAATTTTAAGTGCTTCATTATAACTCCTTGGTAAACATCTACCAAGACTTTCTGCTATCCTTCGCATTCTTTGTTTTAAAGCAAGTTCATCCCAATTATCCTTTAACACTTCAGAAACGAAAATTTCTATATTGAAATCTAAATATGAATGCTTGACTTTTTCTCCAAAATTCTTTAAAAAACTTTCATTATATATATCCTTTAATGGTTCAGCCATAATACGTAATCCTTTCTTTTATACCGATGGTACTATTATACCGTCAATTACTATTTTCCTTCATGAATTTTTAATTTATTACCTAAAGTCTATTATAAACAACAAAACATGACAATGTTATGTCATGTTCTGTGATTATAAAATTTATTTTTTATACTTTATTCTTATTTTTCTCAGCTAACGACCAGGATTTCAAACTTAAAATCATTATAAATGAAACCAATAGAAAAGCTACTATATGCCCGTTATAGTCTTGGACTTTTTTAATAAAAATTGAATATAAATTTAAAAGCATTGCAATGAATTGTATTGATAGAATTATAATATGTAGAGGTCTTAATTTCATTTTTTCACCTTCATCATAGATATATTTTCGCTTTTACCGTTTAGAAAATGATATTTTTATTTAATTTTAACTGGTTACTTTAGCAGAGAATACTTTTATAATCTAAAAAAATTATTCCCAAATCACATTAATTATATTACTTAATAAATCTACACTCACATCATTTTTGTATTATTATGGAAATTTATTATTCACTTATTTTACAATAAATGGTATTATTGTATATGTACTTAATTTATTTACAGTTTTTTGACAAGTTAGGAGGACAAATATGCATAATAATAATTTAGTAAAAATAGTGAAACACTATAAAGAAAATCATCAATCTACCTACAATACTTGGTTTATTAGTAATGAAGTAAGGATAAAAGCATTTCCTTCCATAAAGTACGGGGTTTTAGAACTTATAAAATCGACAAAAAATCAATCTTTTGGCAACAACTTTAAAGGGTCACCTCTAGAATTTATTTTGGGCTTTATCACCGAGCAAAAAGAAATGTTTAAAGGAGCTGCTCACCCTTTTTATTGGAAGCCTAAATTAGGCATACCAGATATTTATGAAAATGAACAAAACAAACAAGTTTTTGCTAACTTTTTAGAAACTTGCTTATTATCATCTCGTGAAGATGAAATAATCGAAGCAATAATAAAATTGGACAACCTTAAAATAAAAGGATTAGGACCTGCTGTAGCAAACATACTATACTTTATACACCCTACAATTATACCTCCATTCAATACTGCTATAGTTAATGGATTTAATTTATTGTTTTCAGAAAATAAGAAATTGGGTTCTTGGACAGATTACCTCCAAATGCGCGAGACAATTATAAAAGCTAATTATTCAATTTTCCCACTATTAGCTAAGGATCTAGGAGCAATTTCCGGATTACTTTACGATATAGGAACAGGTAAAATCAATATCGAATGTACTGAAATCGCTTCATAAAAAATTTATAAAGCAATAGAAACATCTAGATTTAGTTAGCTTGAAAAGCCTATATTTTTCTAATACAGAAAAAAAATCGTTGAAGCTCCTCCTTCAGCGATTTTTTTCACATTTGTTAATCAAACTTAATTTTAGTAGACTGCGAGTTATTCTGGTCCATATATTATTTTTTACGCAGTGCCTTTTATAGGATTCCAACTTCAACTATTAAGTTATGAATACCTCGAAAATACTCAGGAGCCACGATTTCCGAACATTCATACTTAAAACAATTGAATTTATTCCGAAGTGGTACATCTTTGATTCACACTTTCAATTGTTTTTCAAAAATTATAAAATCAAAACTACAGTATCTTTAATAATACTTGTAAAGTCGGCATATTTTGAATAAATAATTCCTATCAATTAACAAATGATATTATATTACCTCAAGTATCCATTATTGGAACTAGATATTACTAACTTATAATATAATCACCTTCATTTTTTCATCGATAATTAACTGTATAGTTTATTTGAAAATGTAAAAATTTAGCTTTACCAATAATTTTTTAAGCTATCCAACCAATAAATATTACATTACGGTAAAATAAAAATTTAAGTTTAGCTAAAATGAAAGGTGAATTTTATGTTAAAAAAATTTTTTGTATCCTTCATGCTTATTACTTTAATATCAAGTTTGGTTCTAAATAATACTAGCGTTAATGCTTTAAGTACTAACGAAACAAACGAAAATCTTGATTTAATAGTTAAGTATAAAACGACTGCTTCTGAACAATCTCATATACAGTCCATTAAGCCTAATTTAAAAAAGTTTACTACTTCTTCAAGAACTGATTATGATTATTTGTTTAAAAAGTTAAAAAATGACTCTAATATTGAAATTGTACAACCAAATATAAAATACAAAAAATCTGATTTGAATAATGTAAGTTATAAGATAAATAACATATCAGTCAATGATAGCTATTTATCTAGTCAATGGTATATAAATAATTTGAATATATTAAACGCCTTGGACTATAATTCAGGTTCTAATATTACTGTTGCCGT
Organism: Clostridium yunnanense; assembly: GCF_016595795.1. Taxonomy (GTDB): domain Bacteria; phylum Bacillota; class Clostridia; order Clostridiales; family Clostridiaceae; genus Clostridium_AR; species Clostridium_AR yunnanense. The sequence goes on along the minus strand of NZ_JAENHN010000032.1, from coordinate 99,276 downwards.
TGTAGATACAGGAATAGATTACAATCACGAAGATCTTGCTAACAAAGTTATTGGCGGAATAGATTATACTGGAACTGGCTCTTATAATGATAATGAAGGCCATGGCACACACGTTGCAGGAACTATTGCAGCGATTAGTAATAACGGTAAAGGTGTTACAGGTATTGCTCCATCAACCAAACTTCTAGCAGTTAAAGTTCTAGATGAAAATGGTGATGGAGACACTTTATCAATCTCTCAAGGAATAATATGGGCTGCTGATCATGGAGCAAAAATTATTAATCTTAGTCTAGGAAGCGCAAGCCCAGACCAAATTTTAAAGAGTTCTATTAATTATGCAAGTAGTAAAGGAATTATATTAGTTGCCGCAGCAGGAAATGACGGGTTAAAGAACATTTATTATCCAGCAGCTTATGATAATGTGCTTTCCGTAGGGGCAACCAATGAATCAAATGAACTAGCAAGTTTCTCTAACTTTGGAGATAAGATTGATTTAGTAGCTCCAGGAGTTAATATTCTGTCTACAGTACCTTCGTTTTATAACAATTATGAATATATGTCAGGAACCTCCATGGCTACAGCAGTAGCATCTGGTCAATTTGCTATATTAGCATCAAATAATCCAAGCTTAACGGTATCTTCAATAAAGTCTAATTTGAAAAACTATTCTTTTTCAAATAATGCAACTGATAAATCTTATGGTGCAGGAATAATAGATGTTACCAAGGCTATAGCCGGACAAGCAACAACTCTAAAGCCTGTATACAATAGTATTACTGATAATAATACATATACAAAAGCAATTGATGTTAATGGAAGTAAGGAACTTACTGGTAATACTGTTGCACCTTTCGATTCCACTTGGTACAAACTTTCATTTAATAGTAACAGTACTCAGGTAAAATTAAAGTTTAATTCTCAAACTCCACTGAAGCTTAAGGCAGATATTTTTGATAGTTCACTTAATCTAATTACTGAATTGCAAAATAATTATTTCTCAGGTAGTGAATACGCCTTATCAAAAGGGTCTAACTCGTATTTATATGTCAAAGTATATGATGACTCAGGTTCCTCCAATAACTGGACTGCTAATTTTACATATAACACTATTAGTTTGCCAGAGAACCCTATAACTATAAATTACCGAACCCATATACAAAAAATCGGTTGGCAAAATTATGTTTCTAATGGTGCAATTTCCGGAACAAGCGGACAATCACTAAGACTTGAAGCTATGAACATAAACCTTAGCAACGCTCCAAGTAATATGAAAATAAAGTATCAGACACATATACAAAATATTGGTTGGCAGCCATGGGTATATAATGGGAGTTTAGCAGGTACTTCAGGACTTGGACTTAGAATGGAAGCCTTGAGAATAAGTTTAGAAAATGCCCCTACTGGTTATCATGTATTATATCAAGCTCACGTTGAAAGAATTGGATGGCAGAATTGGGTTCAAGATGGAGAAATGTCTGGAACCTCAGGGAGAGGACTAAGAGTAGAGGCAATAAGAATAAAGTTAGTAAAAGATAGTGATATTGTCAAAATAACTAGCCAATCAAATATACAAAAGATAGGCTGGCAAACAGATTCTGATCCTAGTAGCCTCGTAGGTACAGTTGGAAAATCCCTTAGGCTAGAAGCAATAAAGCTTAGTTTACCAACACCTCCTGCTGGTATGAAGATAAAATATCAAGTACATATTCAAAACATTGGGTGGCAAAACATTGCATATGATGGTACTGTTGCCGGTACAATAGGAAAAGGACTTAGAGTTGAAGCAATACGAATATGGTTTGAAAATGCACCTAATTATACAATTCAATATCAGACTCATGTTAGTAATAAGGGCTGGATGGATTGGGTTAAGAATGGAGAAACAGCTGGCACCACAGGTTTGTCACTTCCTGTTGAAGGACTTAGAATAAGAATTATAAATAATAATTAATCTTTTATAAATTACATACTTATAGATAAACTAGTTCCAAATAGAATCTATCTTTTATAACCCTATTACCATTAATAATTAACATAAGTATCACTTAGTTTTATTAAATGGAACTGGATTATCTATTCCGCTGAACTGATAAACTACTTCAGTCATTAAACTCCAAATAAAGATTTCGATGGTTCTACGAATCTTTATTTGGATAAATTCTAATATGAAGTAGTTTATCTATATAACATAGTAAATCTGTTTACTAAAGACACGCTAAGTACCCTATTAGCGTGTTTTTAGTTGCTGCTTTTCATTTTGTACATTAAGAAACTTATAGGTTAAGAGTTTTACTTTTTTACTGTAAAGCCATAAAACTTCTAATGCTATTAAACTATATGTTTTAGATATCTTAAAAATTTCACATTTTTCTCCAAAGTAAAAAAGTCGCTGAGGGCATTGAAATATCTAGATTTAATCGAGATAAAGTTTTATACTTTCCTGTACAAAAAAGATATGCCATAATATCCACCATATGATAACGGTGTAATATAGCATATCTTTATAATAATAGACTATCTATATACTGGTACATCAAATATTATTTTAGCATTTGGTACCATATCAAAGCATTTTTTTATATAAACTGTTTGTTTTCGTGCCCATTCTGCATCTGTAGCATATTGATGTGTTCCAGTATTCTGAGGATTCCATTTCATTTTATAAATAGTATCCTGCTTGTAAGTGGCATTGTTTATGTATCCTTTTGCAATCCAATTAGCCCCTCCATAAATTGCCTTATCTACGCTTGTCCACCCTTGGCTATATGCGTAGTATGCTCCATTTATTTCATTTCCATCGAAAGCTTGTATACCAAATAAATTATATACTTTTTTAACTCCATCTGTACCGCTTATATCAGTACCTTTAGCTAGCTCTGATGTTCCGTTTCCAGTCTCAAGGATTGCATGGGCCGCTAGATAAATGGGGTTTATATTATTAGCTTTAGCTGCATCAATAAAAACTTGACCTTTATTTGCAAGTACACCATCTAATTTAAATAATTTATTAAGATCAGCAGCAGTTGTTCCATCAACATAACTTAATTTTATAAATTGGTATATGTACATAGGATCATTAATAATATAACTTGGATCTATATTTTTTTGCACAGTTTGCTTTATGTATTGGTACCCTTCTGGAGAACTTGTCCATTTTTTAATATTAGTCGTACTTCCGTCAGTATTTTTCTGCGGTTGCCACATATAATACCCTTGGATGCCATTTTGAATTTGTGCATATCTCCATTCCCATTGTTTTGTGGTACTATTTACTACATTAACTGCAGGCTCAACAGACATTTGTTTATCCAGCATACTTGTAAGTGTTATGTTATAACTTGAATATACTACTTCTTTTTCGTCAACTAATAATATCCTAATTCCTTCAAGTCTTAAACTTCGCCCTTCAGTTCCAGCAACTTGTCCATCTTTAACCCAATTCTGCCAACCTACATTTTGAACATGAACTTGATACTTTACATGTAACCACGCTGGGGCTCCTTCTAACATTATTTTTATGCCTTCAAGTCGTAGACTTTTTCCAGAGGTTCCAGACATCTGTCCATCATACATCCACCCTTGCCATCCTATATTCTGAACGTGAGTTTGATACTTAATCTTCATTCCAGAAGTTTGATTTTGCAATGCAATATTTATTCCTTCAAGTCTGTAAGAAAATCCTTCTGTTCCACTAAATTGTCCATCGTAAACGTAATCTTGCCAACCAACATTTTGAACGTGAGTCCTATACGTAAGGCCTAACTTTCCATAAAGAGATGAATCTTCTTTAACTATCCTTATTTTTATTGCTTCTAGTCTTAAAGACTTACCTTGTGTACCTCCCAGCTGACCATCTTGTACCCAATTCTGCCAGCCTATACTTTGTACATAAGCCTGGTATTGAATATGGTAACCAACAGGTGCACCTTCAAGCATTATCTTTATACCTTCAAGTGCTAAGCTCTTGCCTGAAGTTCCAGAAAGCTGCCCATCATAAATCCAATTTTGCCAACCTACATTTTGAACGTGAGTTTGATATTTTATCTTCATTCCTGATATAGGATTCTCAATAGATATTTTTATACCTTCTAACCTATAAGATAAACCAACTGTCCCAGAAGTTTGTCCATCAAATACACTATTTTGCCACCCCACATTTTGAACATGGGACGAATATTTAACGCTTATAGATTCACCAGTATTATCAATAGCAAAAGCATTTACTGGATGAATATAAATAAGAGCTAATAACAATATAATTGGAGCAACGTAAGATAATCGTTTAATAAATTTAAACATATACACCTTCCCTTCAAACAATGCATATTAAATCAAAACAAAACTTCTTTAGCTAAAACATTGAATTTATAATATAAATATAATTGATTCATATCTACACTACAAAATTCGGTAAAAACTGCATATTTTTACCTTTAGCTATATAATTTCTTATAATCTAATTATAATTTATCTTAATGTGTACAAGCAATAGGGAAAACAGCATAAATATATGTAAATATTGCCAGATGTTTCTCTATATATATTTCTATTTAAATACCGATTTCCTCCTCAACTTCTTTTTTTAGCTTACCAAAAGATAATTCTTTATCTTTTGCACCCAATGTAACGTATCCTTTAGCTAGCTCTTCAGTTGTATTCTCTAAAAGCTTCATAAATTGTGTATATGCAAAGTTAAGTTTAGGATCCTGCCTGTCTTTTCCATAGACTCCATAAATAAGTTCTTCTATCATCTGATCCATCCCCCATAATTTAATATGCAAAAGTTCATGAATTACTAACTCCTCCAAATTTGTTGACTTAGGGTTAAAATTATTTATTAAAAGTATAGCCTTTTTATCTTCTGAATTTATCTTTACATCACCAGATTTTCTCCAATCTTTTTCAACAAACTGATATTGAATATCCCAGTCTCTTAATCTTAAAACATCTTGCCATCTAACTAATAATTCTTTTAAATTATCTTCATTAAATTTCATAATATTTTCACCCCTTTCTAAGGTTGATTCTAACCTTATTTTATTGATTTTCAATTAAATAAACATTTTAATGCGTTCTGCAAAATAATTTTAACATAATATATTCAAAATGGAAATTAATAACATAAAACTCTTTCCCATATTAATACTTATTTTATTAAATATTTCATTATCAATGTATGCTCTGTTTTAGTATAACTGATTTTTTCAAGTGGAATAATAAAGCTGTTACAATCATAGGAGGTGAATGTTTTGGAACAACAAACTTTTGCACCAGCAGAAACTATGCAATTACATGAACTTCTCAACTTCAAAACTATTTGTATGACAACATCAAAAATGATGGAAGGTGTAGTTTTTGATCAAGAATTAAAGGCTTTATTAGAGAAAGATGTTAGATTGTCAATTTCAGCTATAAATGATTTACAAGTTTTACTTGGAAAAGCACCAAAATTGAGATAGGAGGTGTAATCAAAATATGATTAATGATTATTTGGAAGTAAGAAATGCAGAAGGAATGCCGAAAATGGTAGACGAAACCATGGCTCTAGCTTTCTTATTAAATGCCAAAAACGGAGTAAGAAACTATGCTATTGCTTTAACAGAAGCTGCAACCCCAGAGGTAAGAGCCGCTCTAAATACACAATTAAATGATGCAATAAACCTACACGAAGAATTAACCACTCTCATGATTAGAAAAGGTTGGTTTCACCCAGTTGATTTGGAAAAACAATTTCAAATGGATATGGAATCTTCAAGAAATGCAGTACAGATTGCAAGTTTAGATCTTTTCCCTGGAGATACCAGCAGACTAGGAAACTTTGCAACTCCATATGTTTAAGAAGGAGGTAAAAATTTATGAAAGCTGTAACATTTCAAGGTATTAAAAATGTACAGGTAAAGGATGTACCAGCACCAGCAATACAAAAGGCTGATGATATAATTGTTAGAATCACAAATACAGCTATTTGTGGATCAGATTTACATCTTATTCATGATATGGTTCCTAATATGTATCAAGATTATATAATAGGACATGAACCAATGGGTATTGTAGAAGAAGTTGGCCCTGATGTAACCAAGTTAAAAAAAGGTGATAAAGTTGTTGTCCCTTTTAACGTAAGCTGCGGTGAATGTTATTACTGCAAACATGATTTAACTTGCATGTGTGATAATTCTAATCCTCATGGTGAAAATGGTGGATTTTTAGGTTATTCAGACACCTTTGGTGGTTATCCAGGCGGTCAAGCTGAGTACTTAAGAGTTCCTTATGGAAACTTTAGCCCTTTCCGTATTCCTGAAGACTGCGAAGTAAAAGATGAAAGCTTACTTCTTATGTCAGATGCTATGGGTACAGCATATTGGAGCGTCGAAAATGCTGGAGTTAAGCCTGGCAATACTGTAGTTATTTTAGGCTGTGGACCTGTAGGCCTATTAGCACAAAAATTTGCTTGGTTACATGGTGCAGAACGAGTTATCGCTGTTGATTATATAGATTATCGTTTGAAACATGCTGCAAAATACAACTTAGTCGAAACTGTTAACTTTGAGCAACATGACAATACTGGTGAATACTTAAAAGAATTAACTCATGGAGGTGCAGATGTTGTTATCGATTGCGTAGGAATGGATGGAAAGATGACTCCTATGGAGTTTGTTGGATCAGGTTTAAAACTTCAAAGTGGCGCGCTTGGAGGCTTTAATATAGCAACTCAAGCTGTTAGAAAAGGCGGGATGATACAAGTTACAGGAGTGTATGGAGGAAGATACAATGCATTCCCTCTTGGCGACCTAATAAACCGTAATATTAATATAAGAACAGGTCAAGCACCTGTAATACCTTACATGCCAATACTTTATAACTTACTTAATGAGGGAAAAATCGACCCAAGTGATATCATCACACATAGGCTCCCACTTGACGATGCCCCACACGGATATAAAGCTTTTGATACCAAAACAGAAGATTGTATTAAGGTTATTTTAAAACCATAAATCATTATTTAATTAAGGAGGTTACTATATGAATGAACAATTTATTACACCTCATGAAACCTTACAACTGCATGAACTATTAACTCTAAAAAATCTTAGTTTAACAAAGGCAATCACTATGTCGCCTTTAGTAGAAGATATTGAATTAAAATCAATCATGAAGGAAAGCGTTTCTGCTGAACAAGTTCAGATAGGAGAATTAAGAGCATATATGGAACAGTCTTATGTAGCTAAATACAACCAATAGAAAGTTACATTGCTAGTATGACTATATTTTGAGCACAAAAAGTATAATCTCCCAAAAATATTTCTGCATATATATCAAAAATAACTAGTAACTACTGACATATAAGTTTCTTAAGGAGGTGATTTTATGAATTCGTTAATAGAAAATCTTACCGGCTTAAACAAGATGAGTGATCAACTAATTGCTACGGACTTTTTACTTTCAGCAAAAAGTGCTGTAAGAAATTACTCTATTGCGTTAACTGAAGCAACTACTCCAGAACTTAGGTTAACTTTAAGAAATCATTTGAATGCAGCTATTACTACACATGAAAAGATTTTTAATTATATGTTAAATAAAGGATATTACAATGCTTATGATATTACCGAGCAATTTAATATGGATATGCAAAATACAGATACTGCTTTAAAGCTTAAAGGAAATTCTGAAAAGCTTTTATTTAAATAGTAACTGAATAGCATATTCTAGTAATTTATTTAGGGTTCCTTATTCAACTATTCCTACAATTATTCTTTCTATAATAATATATTATAAAATAGATGTAGATTAGGTAGTTTATAGGAACCCTATAGTATTTTTATAATTAATGAGTTTTCAACGGATCATAATTTATTATTACATCAAACACTAATGTTCCATTATCTTTTATATCGTTGATGGTTACTTTTATATTGTTTGAATAATCAGCAACTAACTTATCATAAACTACATATTGGCACTTATAATTATCTTTATCATAGTGATACAAATAAAGTGTCCTTGTGCCACTGTAGCCTTTGTTATATATTGCAGTTATTGTAGTTGCTCCACTCTTCACTTTTTTCACTTTAACATCTGGCTTTTTATATTCATCCATAGTAAAATAAATATCATTTAGCTGTTTTCCTGTCTTATTTGCAACATAGATATTTGGCCATGATTGCATTATCATTGTTCCAGCAAATCCCGACATAATAATTCCCCCTCTTATAATTTTTACAAATACAAATAGTATACAGCTTTATTCATTATTAATTATATCGCTAAAAACTGCCCCAATATCAATGAGTTTTTGTATTATCATAATCTAGTGTAACACTGAAATGTAAAGAGCCTGTCTCATCAACATTTGTAATTAATACTCGTATATTATTACAATAACCAGCGGTTATTTGATCATATATTATGTACTGATGTTTCACGTTATTTTTATCATAATGATATAAATATAATGCCTTTGTTCCAGCATATCCCCTGTTATATATACTTGCTGTCTTCGTATCTCCACATTTTATTTTTTTTATCATAGGGTCTTTTGACTTATACTCTTCTAAAGTAATAAATATATTTTCTAGATCTTGATCAGTTTTATTTACTACGAAAATTGTTGGTAATACCTGTGGTATAACAAACATTTTTCTCACTCTCCCTAAAAACTTTATTTACAAAAATTTGCACAACTTATAAATATATGATACTCTCCATTAACCTTAAAGTAAACTGTCTAGCACTATTCCAATCTTAAGAAAAGCTTAATTTTATAAAATTCTAATATGAAGTAGTTTATCTAAAGATAAACCACTTCGATCTAAAAATAATAAATTTTATTACGAAGTGGTTCATCTATATAAAAAATAAGGACAAGTAGCTTTGCCTTGCTACCTATCCTCATTTTTACTTCTTTAATTTTCTTGCTACATCTCACTACTTATCTTCTTATTTATGCTGCATTTAATTCTTGTGCATCATCCTCATTGTCGTTGCTCTTAAACATATTAAGTATTATCCTCAACGCGTATCCACAGCCTAAGAACGCAATCATAAATGCTAAAAGAATAATTATATCTTTGTGCAAAATCGCTGTATTTACTCCACCAATAATCATTCTAAGCGTATTTATCGCATAAGTCATTGGGAAGATTTGTCCAACAACTCTATAAAAAGTAGGTGCTGTTTCAATTGGGAAAGTTCCACCTGAAGATGATAACTGTAAAAGGAATATAATAAACATGATAGGTGTTCCTATTACCCCTATAGCATAAGATACTCCATACATTACACTAAAGAACACAATTGCTATAAAGATATTACTTACATAAAAGCTTGTTATGCTTGTAGCATCTATATTTAGCCCTTTTACTAATGCAAAACTTAAAATCAAAGCTTGTAATGTGGCCATTGCTGCTCCAAACGCAAATTTACCACCAAAACTCTTTATAAACTTATTTTCTGTCACATTAAGTTTCTTCGCTATTGATAATATAAGGTTTATAAACATAGAACCTAACCATAAAGATAGACATACAAAATATGGTGCAAGTCCTTCTCCGTAATACTTAATATCGTTTATTGAATTATCCTTAAGTGTAACTGGAGCTGAAACAAATTTAGACATATTATCGGAGTTGAACTTCAAATTTCCATTCATCTTATCAAAACCACTATTTAGTCCATCTTTAAGTTTACCCGCTCCATCGTTAGCATCATTTAGTCCATTTTTTAGTGTTACTGAACCACTGCTTAATTTATTAAGTCCATCGGTTAATTCTCCCGTTTTTACTACAGCTGTATTTAAGCCATCTTTTAAACTAGTAGTTCCAGAGCTGGCAGATTGTAATCCATCTCTTAAAGAAGTTGAGCCAGTACTCAATTCATTCAAACCACTAGCTAACTCACCAGTTTTCTCAGTTGCTGTATTTAAACCTGCTTGAAGGACAGAACTTCCACCTTGAATTGCTTTTGCTCCAGCAATAAGTTGATCTGCACCAACTGCTGCCTTGCTTTGAGTTTCAGATAGGCCGCTTACTAATTGATTTATACCAGTTGAAATACTTCCAGCACCCTGATTTAGCTTATTTATACTTTGAGGAAAATCTTTTAACTTATTTGCAGTATCTGAAAGATGTGCCCCCACATTTGCAACCTTATTTACATGATCTAATTGTCGAATAGTACCAACTATTTCTTTTAATTTTGCCTTATCCGCATCAGTCAAGGATGAATTTTTTATATTATTTATCAATTCATCATTAAAGACTTTGTTTACAGTATCTATAGCACTTTCATTTCCGTTAACAACTGTAGCTAAAGCATTAAAATTATCATAATTAAAATCTACAGTCTTTTGCTTTAACTCATTAGTACGTACACTCAACTCAGTTGCCCCATCTACCAATAAAGGGATCTGATTATTTTTTGCTGTTAAACTTTGTTTAAATGCATTAAGTCCATCAACTAACTTTCCAGCACCATCTACAACTTGAGTTTCTCCATTAGAAAGTGTAGTTAATCCTGCTTTTAAATCTTTTGATCCATTTGAGGCTTGATTTAATCCACTGGATAAAGTGTTGCTTCCGTCTAATAACTGCTTAGTTCCATTTTCAAGAGTTGAAGCTCCGTTACTTGCTTGCATTAAACCATCTCTTAATTGGCCTGAGCCATTTGAAGCAGTACCAAGTCCATCAGCTAATGTCTTACTTCCATCTAAAAGCTTCTGAGTACCATCTTGTAACTCAGTTGCACCATCACCAGCGTCTTTAATAGAAACCTTAACTTCATATAAACTATCAACTAACGCCCTAGATATCTCTTTCTGAATACTTGAACTAACTTCACTCTTAATACTTTCTGCAACCTTTTCTGATATTTGAGAAAATACAAAGTTTCTTCCTTTATTTCCTTCATAAATTACCTCAGGAGTGTTAAATACACCATCCTGTGAATCAGCAATTTTCCTAGAAAAATCTTCAGGAATTTCTATCATTGCATAATAGTCAGTACCTTTTACACCCTTTTGTGCTTCTTCATAGCTCACAAACTTCCAGGCTACTTTATCATTGTTTTTTAGATTATTCTCAAGTTCTTTTCCTACAGAATACTCCTTGCCATCCTTAGCAACTGACTTATCCAAATTTACAAAAGCTACTGGTACATGGTCAAGTCTACCATATGGATCCCAGAAAGCTCCAAGGTAAATAGAAGAATAAAGCATTGGTATGAACATTACTGCTGCTAATGCTATGCTTAAAATGATAATTAATGTTTTTTTACTGCTTGTCTTACTTTTTCCGTTCATTCTTATACCTCCCTTAAATGTTTCTACATATGTACCACTTCCATTTGAAAATATGTTTTATTATTAAGTGGTACATCCATATTTCCTTATCATATAAGATAAATTTTTTAACATATAGATTAAAATGGATAATATTAATTATTTGCGTCAATTAGTTTAATCAATTAAACCAATGAAGTAAAAAATTTATCTAAAATGACAAGTGCCCTCTATATAACTCATAAGTTGTTTAATTTTTTCAATTGGTTTTTTTAATGTAAGGAAATAAAAGTTTTCTGTACCTACCTTTTTTATTCCTACAAAACCAGCTTGTTTTAATATCTTTAGATGATGTGAAATAGCAGGTCTTGAAAGCGGAATTCCTTCTGTAATCTTGTTTACATTAAGTCCCTCTTCTTCCTCCGCTAAAAGCATAATTATATTTTGTCTATTTTCATCTGCTAAAACATTAAAAAAAGGAATGCATTGCCTAAATGTATCTATGATCTGTTCCTTATTTGGTTTATTATCCATACTAACCTCCAAACGTTTATCGGTTTAATCTCTTAAACGTATAATTATAATAAAACTTTATAATTATATTGTCAATACATGTCGAAGCGTGTATACAATTACATAAAAACTTATTTTTTTATTTCGTATTATATAGTTATATTAACTAATTCCTCTTTAAATTTCATCATATTCATTAATTTAAAACTTAAAGGCACCTGCATTCATAGTGTTCCTAGTTCACCTATTAATTTATACATTCTAAAATTCATAGGTGCACGATTTTCGAATAAGTATAAATTAAGCCTCGACATAAGAACCCTTTATTATTTGCAAGATGCCTTTAATTAAGTACTATATTATAGATAAACTTAAAAACATAATATATCTTTAAAGTACTGTTCTATAGCTTTTTTATTACTTCCTAGATTTATTTTTACGTTGCTTATATATATAATTAATTGTTCTGTTAAATAAATATTTACATCATACTTCAAATTTCTTTTTTCATATTCCCTTGACATAAATTGATTCACATAAAGCTCAATATCTTTTATAGATAGAATACTTTTTTCATGTTTCTTTCTTTTTAATTCCTCCGTTAAAGTACTCTTAACTTCCTTCATTATTTTGTAAAGATTCATTTGTTTCCATCTTATTGTTCTCAGTTTCAAATCTTTAAAAATTTCTTCTTGTTCTTTTCTAATTATTGGAACACCATGCAGTTGTTTTTCAAGTTTCCTAATTGTTGAGTTATTTCTATCAAATTTGCTCATGATAAAAAGTGCTCCATAATCATATTCTGTTCTTATAATTCTTCCATATATTTGTTTAAGATCTATAGAAACTATTGGGAAGTTCACGTTAGCATAAGATTGCCAATAATCCTTTCCTCTTTCAAGTCCTTTTTCTACTAAAGATTTATATAATGGTTCTTTACTATTAATATTAGGCACCTTATCCAAGATTACAGTAGTCATAGTATCACCTGGAATATCTATCCCTTCAAAATAGCCTTTAGATCCCAAAAGGATAAATCTTTTTTCTCTTAATTTAAGTTTTTCTATATCTTTTTTCCCTTCTACAAGCCTTACTCCTAAACTTTTAAGTTCTAGCTCAGCAGCTGATTTAAAAGCTTGCAATCTTTTTTTACTTGTAAAAAGAATGATTATGTTTCCCTCAACATTATTTAAAAGTTCTAAAACAAAAACTTTCATTTCTTCCGAGAAAGCTCCAATATCATTTGGATCCATGCTATCAAAACTATATATTGCACTTCTTCCTTTATAATCAAAAACTGGATCTATAGGAGGTACCTCTACTATTTCTTTATTTTGAGACTTAGCTATACTAATCCCTAAATTATTTTTTAAATTATTGTAGCCATTATCCGTGCTTAATGTAGCCGAAATAAACAAGCAACTTTTTGTTCCATTAAGCACTTTTTCATAAAAATCACTTGATACATCTAGTGGGATACTTGATATTTTCCACCACTTAAGACTTCTTTCAACTTCAAAATAAAAACAGTAGTCATTTTTACTTTGTTCAATTACATTTTCAATTAACTTAATGTATCCACTTAGAACTTCAACTTTTTCAATCATTATCTTCAATCTTTTATCTTTTTCTAAAGCAGTTATCTCTTTCAAAATATTAACAGCCTTATCTATATTTAGATTTAAGTCCGAAATATCTTCTTTTAAATATTGTAAACAGCTTATAATTGGAGTAATGTTTGGATTGTTTTTATTCAAATGTTCTTTTATATTATAATCTCTATTTATTAAGTTAGAATTTATATAGCTATCAAAAGCTAATCTTACATTGTCTAGCTGTTCTAAGCAATGATTTATTCCTATTTGTATATTTTTTAAAGGCAAATTATTATTTTTTGCTCTTAGTGATAAGTAATATAGAAATCCATTTTTTCCTTCATCATCATATATCTCTGTTAAGAATTTATGAAATTCGTATGATATAAGTGTCTCCTCAAAAGCGTCATAAGCTTCCTGTACAAGATTATGAGCTTCATCAATAACGATATTTTCAAGTGGCGCTATACTCTGATATGGCCACTTAACTAATAAAGAATGATTTACCACTATTAATTGAGCTTCTTTTAATGCTTCCACCTTAGAAGCATAATAACACATATCTCGATATTTACAGCTGTCTACATCACAAAGCTCTGAGTCACAAAAACACTGATCTAGTAAACCATGTAAATTAAATTTCTCTTTTATTAGGTAATTAATTTCTTCTATATCCCCAAAACCTTTTTCTGTTATCAATCTCTTTAAATAAATATATCCTATAAGATTTTTCATATCTTTCGGATACTCTATATCTTCAAATCTATCATAGCATAAATAATTACTTTTCCCTTTTATTAAGGTATAGCTAATATCATCTTTCATATTCAAGGCTTCTAAAAGATTTGGAATATCCTTGTCTACTAGCTGATTCTGTAGTCCTTTTGTGTTTGTAGAAATAATAACTTTTTCCTCTTCTAAATGAGAGTAAATGGAAGCTGGAAGTAAATATGCCATGCTTTTTCCAAGCCCAGTAGGCGCTTCCATTATAGTAAACTTATTACCTTCTAAACCTTCCTTTATGAACTTAGATGCATCTCTTTGTTGAGGCCTAAGTTTATAGTCACTTCTATTTCTTTTCCATACTTCTTCATTTTCAAAAAGCTTTTCATACTCCTTAAGAGCAAAAATAGTATATGGCTTTTGATTTCCTTGCTTAGTTTTCGAAGGAATATTAGAAATGAAATATTTAACATAGTCCATATTTACATTTGTTATATATTTATGCCATTCCCATGCTTCTAGCTCTGTAATACTCATTGGGATCGTAAAACCATTATCAAAATAGAAGATACTTATGGCATAATTAACAACCTCTACAGTATCTTCTGAATCACTAAGTCCTCTATGTATTTCTTTCCTTTCCTTTGGCAAAAGTTTCTTCATCAAGTATTGAAGATTAAATTCATGAAACTCTGGAAAAAGAATAGCAATTAATTCAAGTGAATCTAAAAACCTATTTTTGACTTTTAAAAAACTCTTTTCAAAATCTGCATTATGACATATAATAGGGTACTCTTCAATAAAGTCAACCAAATAAATCATAACCTCATCTAATTCAGGAGCACTATCCAAGACTTCTTGATTTATTCCAGTACACAAATCAAGAATATTTAGTGGAACTTCCATTTTAGGATTAACTAAACTACTAAACTTAGTAATAATACCATCCTTTACCTTAATTGCACCTATTTCTATTATTCTATCTTCTAATGGATTGAGCCCAGTTGTCTCAATATCCAAAAATACTACATTATTTAATATACTAACGGGATCCATACTTTCTCCTCGATTTTCATTAGTAAGCTATTAAAAAGTTGCTGAAGCGACCTTCTTCAGTGAGCCTTTTTTGCTCATCTGCCTTTCCGAATACCTATGAGGAAAATTTGGCAGGTGATAACTTCTTCTTTTTTATTTTTATATTATATATCGAACTGGATTTCTCCACAATAGTATAGCACCTTACAGACTTTCACATTTACTACTTAATAACATTTAAAGTAAAAATAGAATTACAAATGTAATAAAAATCCAATATAAAACCAACTATAATTTCTACTGATATATTAGAAATTATAGCTTTATTAAATTTCAATTTAATCCTCATCCAAATAAGGAATAGTTATTGTAAAAATAGTTCCAATACCGATCCAACTCTCTATCTCAATCCTTCCACTATGTTCTTTAATAATTTGATAGCATGCACTAAGTCCAAGGCCTGTACCTGTTTTCTTAGTTGTGAAGAAAGGAGTTCCTATCTTTTTAATTATTTCTTCACTCATACCTTTGCCATTATCCTCAATTTTGATATATACTTCCTTAGCTTGCTCATTAAGACCTGCACTTATAAGTAACTTAGGACTTGACATCTGCTCCATAGCCTCAACTGCATTCTTGCAAATATTTAGTATAACTTGTTTAATTTGAGTTTCATCGCATAATATATATCTCTCGTCGTAATCTAATTTAAAAGATACTTGCACTTTACTCATTAATGATGACGTCTCTATAGTACTTTTCATTGATGAGATTAAATCATAAAACGCTACTTCTTCTAATTCAGTTTCTCTTGGTTTTGACAAGCTTAAAAAGTCACTTATAATTCTATTTACTTCATCAGTATCTGAATTTATTTTATTGGCAAAGCCTTTGATTCTATCATTATCAGTATACAGCTCTATTAATTGACTATTTCCTTTTATGGTCGTTAGGAAATTTCTTGTTTCATGGACAATGGTTGCCCCCATCTGACCAAGTAAAGCCAATTTTTCTTGGTTTATCAGTTTCATTTGATTCTCTTTAATCTTAGATATATCTTGTACAACTATCATTAATCCAATTACTTCGTTATAAATATTCTTTATTACAGATGTATTTATATGTATATTCTTTTCATTTCCCACAGGAGTCACAATAATGCAGTCAATATTATCATCTCTAAAATTTATTTTTTTAAATATTTTGTGACCTCCATTATTATTCAATTTCAAAAGCTTATTAAGTGCATATATGTTCATTTTAATTATATCTTCATATGCAACTTCTACTAAATCAGCAAAGTAATTATTACATGCAATTATATCCCCATTGTAATCTATTATCATTGTAGGTACTGATATAGAATTTAATATAGTTTGGGCCTGTAAATTGAGATTTTCAATTTGTTGTTCTTGTTTTATATCATTCGTAAGAATAAGAACACCGCCCTTAATCTTATGAGCATTAATCAGAACTTTTATTTCTTTATTATTTGAATCTAAATAAGTTCTAATTATATTTTGAGTATTATCATTATTATTTACCCGATATGGTAAGGATTTTTCATAATTATCTCCTACCTTACGTAAAACCTTTGATATTTCATAGTCATCTAAACCTATAATACTTTCCTTTGAATATTTGAATAGTTCTTCAAATTTGTTATTAACAAAATCAATTTTATTATTCAAATTATAAGTATGTATAGGAATTGGCACCGCATTAAGAATATCAGATAACCTTTGATTATTTTCATTTAATTTATCATAAGGATAATTAATCAAACTTTGAAACACTGCCTTATAAAGATAATAATAGCTACCTATCTTTAAAACATGACCAAATACCACCCAAATTGAATCTGGACTTTTGAAAAGTGTAAAACAAACCTCCGAAGGAATTATCAATAAAATTGATATGTAAAGACATTCAAAATTAATCAATTGCTTTGTAACAAGATTATTCTTTAATCTGTATAAAGTTAGCGTTGCTATAATGATTATTAAGTATTCTGTAATTATCTTAAAAAGTGTAATTCCATCTATAGTATAAAATGGAGGAATATATCCTTTATTTATCTCTAAAATGTAAAATAGAAAAGACATAATTAATATGGTTTTTAGCATAGCTATATATTTATTACCATTTTTCTTATATGGTACATACGAAAATATCAATAAAGTAAGAACTTCTATAATTCTTGCAATCAACCAATATTTTAAAGATGCATTACTATTCGCTACATCATGTATAAGCATATATTTATAAAAATAAATATGAATTGCATCCATTATTGATACAATAAAGTATCCAAACCCTAATATGTAATTTATACTTTCTTCTGAACTATGTCTGTTCCATATTATTAAGAAAGTAGCTATTCCCATAAAAATACTGATTAATTCAAGAGTTTTATGCACTAATTCTTTATCCCAAGACCAAAATTTATAGAATACAATTATAGATATTATAAAAGCTATAAATAGTACAATTATAAATGTTATTAAGATATTTATAATTATGCTTTTGTTAGTGTCCTTATCTAATAACTCGTACTTATTATCCAACATAACTAAATCCCCCCTTTAAGTCAGATGTAGATATCAGAAAATTCTATATTTACTTTCTCAGCTTTATCTTTATTTTCTATCCACCTATCTAGATATTGATGTGAATTTGACATTACATTTTCATTTTCAATATCTCTTAATGGGAGTACAATATCAAATTGTGTATACTTGCCATATTCACTTGTAACATTAATTGTTCCACCATGCATCTTTATCAAAGCCTTAGCTAAGGCCAATCCAATTCCTGCACCTTCGCTTATTCTAGATAGAGATTTATCTACTTGAATAAACCTCTCAAAGATTAGACCTAATTTGTCTTTTGGTATACCAATCCCAGTATCCTTTACACTTATCTTCACACTTTCTCCTAGATCTTTAACGGATACATCTATAACGCCTCCCGGCTTGGTAAACTTTACCGCATTAGAAAGCAAACTTAAAACTACTTTCTCTATTTTATCTTCATCACATCCAATTATCTTTTCTTCAACATCGGTATCAAATATGATTTGAATGTTTTTTTCTTTCATATAAGCTGCAACAGATTGTGTTATGTCCTCAACTATTTTTACAATGTTGTGACCTCGAAAATTTAATCCATAATAACCAGAATCTATTTTTGTTATATCCAGTAAATTATTTATAAGTCTTAGCAATCTATAACAGTTCTGCTTCATTACATTAGAATATTTTTTAATATCCATCATTTTAGGATTAGTATCATCTCCAACATATAACTCTATGAGTTGTAAAGAGCTTAATAATATATTTAAAGGAGTTCTCAGTTCATGAGAAATATTTGTAAAAAACTCAGTCTTTAATCTATCATACTCTAAGGTCTTTTCCAGAAGCAGCCTATCTTTTTCAGCTTTCTTTTTTTCAGTGATATCTTTCACAGTAGAAATAATACTTACCTTTTTATTATAGGAAAATCTCACAGATATAATCTCAACATCAATTAAAGTATTTTGTTTGGTGACAAACTTATACTCAATTGGAGGTAGAGTTATATTATGATCTAAAAGAGAATTTAGTCTTTCATATACAACTTCCTCAACCTCTTTGCTTGCAATCTTAGTAAGTTTCTGACCAACTAATTCATCCGGACTATCATATCCCAATATCTTCACATAAGAATCACTGACAAAAGAAAATGTATTACCATCATGGATGCTTATCCCAATAGGCAATATATCAACCAAACTTTTGTATAGTTCTCTGCTTTCATGAAGATCAACCTCTAACTGTTTTCTCTTAGATATATCCCTAATAGTGGTCACAACTCCTTTTTTGCCTTTTACAGTATAAGGGAATGAAGCTGACTCAATTGTCAATATTTCATTATCTTTTCTAATAATCTTTTGTTCTTCAAAATATACAGCTTCCGATTTGTTATACAATATATCTTTCCTGCTATTAATATGGCAAAAATCATCAGGATGGATATATGTCATAATACTCTTACCTTTTATGTCTTCAAAATCCTCCACTCCTAATAATTTTAGGCCTTCTTTATTCACCTTTTCAAAGTTTCCGTCAATGGTTATATAAATGCTAACTGGAAGATTCTCAAGTATATCATTATATCTATCTCCACGATTTCGGACTAATTCGTATTCTCTTCTTTCAATACTTATGTCTCTTACAGTCAAAAAAAGGAAAGTACTATCGCCTAACTTTTCATCATTAACTTTTAATTCTATTTCAATTTCGTCTCCTTTAGGTTTTTTTATTTTGTATTCACCATCTTTTATATTAAAACATTGCTGCACTTGTGCATTTATCCCTTTATCATCTTCAACTTGAAGTAATTTATAAACTGACTTTCCCAATATCCACTGATAGTCACACTGAAATATTTTAAGTAGCACTTTATTAGCATAAACGATTTCATCATCCCTTTGAACCAAAATTGCAGTAGGTATATAATCAAAGCAATTAAAATCTAAATTTAGTAATTTATTATCTTTATCTTTTAATTTAATATTATCAACAGGCGTTGTATGAAGCATCTGATCAGTCCCTCCACGTTATAGCAAAATTTTCATATTTTACTATAATTCTTCATATTTTACGAAATTCCTCTTATTTTCGCCCATAATTATATGTATACCATATAATTACAACACCATATGCTATTATGTTAATAATCATGTTATTTACTCTAACTTTTATTTCTTAATAATATTTTATATGTTATTAAAACCCCTAAAGACTGATCTAATATGTCTTTAGGGGTTCTATGGTTAATTTGTAATTTTATTTTCTATTCTTTATAAACTTTCCTGGGTTACCAAACTCAAAATAACCATCTGCTATTATAGCAAAATGAGCCTTAGCAATTCCTAAATCAATTAAATCAAAGACGTAAGTATTTTCAATACCAGCAGTTATACTACCTTCATTATAATTAAATCTAACCTTTTGAGTGTTCTTTGCAGAAGGTGCTTTTTGTACAGCCTTCATTCCTTCTGAAAACCAATTAGGAACCTCTCCAACTGCTGTGTAAAATTCCTCTACTGGTTTTATCTTTCCATGTACTGCTTTAGATATAAGCTTCTCTTTTATAGTTTGTGTTTCTTCAACATTTCCTATAGGTATAACGCAAACTAAGGTTTCATCATTTCTCAGTTTACCAATTGGAGTTTTCTTATCGAAAGAACCACCTACCCAACAGGTTCCTAAATCTAATTTAGTTGCCTCAAGTACCAAGAGCTCCCCATAATATCCTAACTTTTCAGCTAGATTTGGATCGTCGCTTTTTCCGATAAGCGCCAATACACTTTTAACACCTGAAAACATTCCATAACTCTTCCTTAATCCATTGAAAGCATCACTTCCATCTTCAACAAACTGTATCGAAATCCCCCCTTCTTCATTATATTTAGATATAAGACTCTCGATTTTTTCAATCTTATCCTTTGCTATTGGTGTAGACAAATAACTTCTACGAGATCTTCTTTTTTCTATTGCTTCTAAAATATCCATTTGCACTCTCCTATATTTGGTTATACTTCTAATTAAATTAATCATAATTATGCTTTTCATTGATGTCAACAAAAAGCTTGAGTTTCCTCAAGCTTTTTATTCGAACTTATTATAGGCTCTAATTTTATTTTCATGATTATTTTATATATTTTCCAACAAACTCTTTGACCTTACTCTTATATGCAATCGGAGCTTTAGTTAAAGATAACCCATGCTCTGCACCCTTAACGACAAGTATGTCTTTATCACTTCTACAAGCATCGTATAATCTATACACCATACTTGTAGGTACAAAAACATCATTTTCACCATGAATAAAAAGCATAGGCACTTTATTCTTCTCAACCTGCCTTAAAGCAGATGCTTCACTAAAGTTATATCCTGCTTTAATCTGAGTAAGTAAACTTGTAGATTGGATAATTGGAAACTCTGGTAAGTCATACATTCTTTTTAGCTGATAAGCTAATTCGTCTTCAACAGATGTATATCCGCAATCCTCCACAATAGCCATAACCTGCTTAGGTAAATCTTCTCCACTTACCATCATAACAGTAGCACCGCCCATAGACACACCATGAAGAACAATTTGGGTATTCTCCCCTACTTCCTCCAAAATAAAATCAATCCATTTCAAATAATCTAACCGATCTACCCATCCAAAGCCAATATAATTACCTTCACTAACTCCGTGTCCACGATTATCAGGCATTAGTACATTGTAGCCCATATCGTAGTAAATCTTTGCAAAATCTCCCATTGATTTACCTCTTCCACCATAGCCATGAGCTAGCACTGCGGTTTTGTTAGTCTTATTCTTAGCCTTAATATAATAACCAACAAGTTTAAGTCCGTCAAAACTCTTTATACTTACTGTTTCATAACCGATTTCATTTACCCATTTTTCACTACCACTAACTTTAGGCTTAGTCTCAGTATTAGTTACTGGTATATCTTCAGTTGTTGTTAAGAAAGCCTTATTATTTCTTGCAACTGCTAAATTATAAAAAAATGAACTAACGAAGATATCGCCTATCATTAACAATACAAGAAAAATAGAAATAATTATCAATCCATATTTTTTCTTCATACTATTAATTCCTCCATTGAATGTCACTTACATAATTTACTTAGATACTTTACTATACGATACAAAAGTATATACTGCACCTATTAATTTAGTATTAGCTTTACTGTATTAAAAATATCTAGAGCTAATTCTTAGATATGAAAAAGCTGCACCAAAATTTTTGATACAGCTTCTTATATTTTTTAATATATTATATATTAATTATTAATCTTCTAGAACCAATAAGTCTTCATTCTCGTCTTCTTCAACTTCATTTAGATGTTTTAAATCTTTCCATAGCCAGATTCCAGTTAAAACTGCCGCAACAAAATCAGCTAAAGGTCCTGCATATAATACTCCATCTAATCCAAACATTTTTGAAAGAATTAAAATTGCTGGTATAAGTATAAGCACTTGTCTAGATAAGGTCAAGAACATAGCAGGTTTCATTTTACTAACTGCTTGGAAGTAATTAGCTCCTATAATCTGAAAACCTGTTACAGGTAAACATAAAAAGAATATAAAAAGTGCATGCGTTCCGAATTTTATCAATTCTTCATCTGATGCAAATATACCAATAAATTGATTCGGGAATATTCTAGTTAATATAAACCCAATAACTACGATAACTGTAGCTGCCGATATTGCTAACTTTAAGGTTTCTTTAATACGATTGTATTTCTTAGCTCCATAATTGTAACCTATTATTGGTTGTGAACCTTGGCTAACTCCTATTACCGGCATTAACATTAAGGTTTGAATACTATTAATTATTCCCATACCTGAAATTGCTAAGTCTCCGCCGTATACAATAAGTGTTTTATTTAAAATAACATTTAGTAAACTGTTCGATAATTGCATTGCAAAAGGCGGCATACCTATTGTTAAAATTCTTTTTACTATTTTTGATTCTAGCTTAAGGTTCTTTGCTCTAAGTTTAAGAGAACTCTTTCCCATAAGAAAATATGACATTATCCAAGTACTTGATACTAATTGAGCTAAAGCGGTTGCTAGACCTGCGCCTACCATTCCCCACTTAAATATAAATATAAAAATTGGGGCTAAGATTGCATTAATTAAAGCACTTATTAGCATTGTAAGCATTGCTATCTTTGGATTTCCATCTGCACGAATAAAATTATTCATACCAAATCCCATTGTACCAAAGATCATTCCTACAAGAATTACTTTAACATAATCTCTTGCATATGGTAATACTGCGTCACTTGCTCCAAATGCTTTAAGCAAAGGATTAAGGAATATCAATCCTAAAATTGTTAAAACAATAGAAACCACTATTAGTAAAGTAACAGCATTCCCCATAATCTTTTCAGCTTCTTCTTTTTTTCCTTCACCTAAACGGATTGATACTAAAGAAGTTGCCCCAATACCAATAAGCATACCAAACGCCATCATTATTATTTGAATAGGAAATCCAATTGTTATTCCCGCGATTCCAAGTTCATTTACACCATGCCCTATTACTGCTCTGTCAATAACATTATACATTGCATTTACTAGCATACCTATAATAGCTGGTGCTGAGAAAGTAACAAGGAGCTTCGAAATCTTCTCTTCACCTAATCTGTTTGTTTTTTCCATACTTACACTCCTCTAACAATTATTTTATTTTCATTAAAACTTCTTTTAAACCTGCAACTGAAGCTGATAATTTCATCAAATCTGCTTCGCTTAAATCTGATACCTTTTCTTTCAAAAACTCTTGTACTTTATACCTTTTGTTTTCCATGAAATCTTCCCCGACACTTGTTAGTTTAATATAAGTGTATCTTCTATCCTTATCATCAACGAATCTTTCAATATAGCTTTTATCTATTAATTTTTGAATAAGAGGTGTAAGATTTGCTTTACAAATCCCTAAATGTTTTCCTATTTCTGATATGCATATACTTCCTTTTTCTTTTACCATAAAAAGTATAGTCATATGAGTACCTGTTAGATCACTTGCTTTTTCCTCTTTATCAAAAGGCTTTACCAATTTAGTTTTAAGCAAAGGAAATGCCCAATATAGATTTTCAATCATTTCATCATATATCTGTTTATCCATTTATTCCTCCAAAGGATATAATATTAGTTATATTTTCATAATAGTTATATTACTATAATAGTTATATTTTTATAACTATTATAGTATATAATCTTATACCTAAAGTGTCAATGTCGTTTAAGTATATATTCAATTTTTTAATTGAGTTTTCTAATTTAGAAAAATTTATACTTCCCTTTACAACAAAAAAAGTTGGATATTTTTATTTACCCAACTTTTTTGAAAAAATAACTGACGCGTATATATAATCTAGATTATTTTTTCTTCTTACCATTCCCTTTAGCTTTGTGCTGATTATAAATCGTTTCTTGACTATCCAAAGTTTGCTTATTAATAGTATCATCAGTTACTTGATTTTGTAGTTTGCTATCACTAGTTGCATCTGATGAAGTATTATTTTGATTTTGTTCATTGGTTTCTTTTGTTGCTTCAGGTACACTTTTCACTGTATTTTCAATATTAGATTTATTTATTTCATTATCATTATCTACAACGCTTTCTCCTAAAAGATATATTGAAGATAATACTAAAATTACGAAGAAAGGAATAATTAGAAAAATCTTTTTTATACTAAATTTCTTCTTCATCTTCTTGACTTTTTCATTTGAACCTTTTAAAAGCGTAGTCTTATCATCTTCTTCGTTGATCGATAATTCAATAACTTCTTTTTTCAGCTCATAAACAGAGGTATATCTATCTTTAATTTCAGGCTGTACACATTTTTTTATTATTCTTATAAAATCTT
The DNA here is from genome assembly GCF_016595795.1 of Clostridium yunnanense. GTDB lineage: Bacteria > Bacillota > Clostridia > Clostridiales > Clostridiaceae > Clostridium_AR > Clostridium_AR yunnanense. Next base: position 74,701 of record NZ_JAENHN010000032.1, on the reverse strand, counting down.
TATTTATGTTTTTATCATAATTTTCATCAAATAATGGCTCTGCGCCACTAAACGGAACTTTACCCGTAATCATAAAATAAATAACCATTCCCATACCATAGATATCTGTTTGTTTGCATGACTGTGCTAATCCATGCTGCTCTGGTGCTGCATATCCACTGGACCCCATACATATTGTGTCACTATCGCTATCTACTTTATAAAATTTTGATATGCCAAAATCTACAAGAAAAACTTTCCCGCTTGGATTTATTATTATATTTGAAGGTTTCAAATCTCTATAAATTATTGGTGGATTAAGACTATGCAAATATTCTATTATTTCACTAATTTCAAGAATTATAGTCTTAATATTTTCTAATTCAACCCCTTGTTCATTCTTGACATACTCAAACAAAGTTTTTCCTTCCACATAATCTTCAACTAAATATACATAGTTCTTTTCATAAAATATATCAACTATTCTAGGAATTCCAGAATGATTCAAGTTCTTTAGTATATTACACTCTGATAAGATATCTAAGCTTACATTATCATATTTTTCCGTTTCCTTTATTGCCCAAAGGTTTTCTAGACGTATGTTCTTGCATAAATATACTGTGCCCATACCTCCAGAACCTATTATTTTTATTACTTCATATTTATCATCTAATACATAACCAACTTCAAGCATACTTACCCCCATTTACTGATGTATCAAAATTTCGCCTAGTATTATATACGTAGCTACTCTCTATTTTATGGGGGTACCCATATTTTTTATTATTAAATTTAAAATATGTTTTAACTATTCATGAAATTAACTTAAACACGGTTAAAAACTATTTTTTATGATCAAAAGTATTTTATATATTTAATCAGCCATTGAAGAATTCCACTTTATCACACGATTTTTCCCAATGGATTTTGCATAAGCATTTGCTTTTTCAGCTCTGTTTATAAGATCATTAACGTTCTTCCCATCACTTGGATAATGAGTTACTCCTACTGAAATAGTTGTAGGATATATATAGTTTTTAGTTTGAACCTGAACTGCTTTTCTTACTCTTTCAGCTAACTTTAAAGTATTTTGTCCATCTATGTCTTTAAGTATCACTACGAATTCATCACCTGATAACCATCTAAACACTTTATCTTCACATCTTATGGAACTTTTAATTATAGTACTAAGATTTCTAATCATCTGGTTACCTGCTTCATAACTTATATTATTATAACGTTTCAGGTTATCTCCATCTATAAACATTATTGCAAAGCCTTTTCTATTTTCCATATACTCTTCTATTAGTTTTGATAAAAATAATTTACCTGCCCTATGATTTGAGATACCAGAAACATCATCGATAAACGCAAGTTCATTTGCATACTTATAAGAATGAAGTGTGTTCCTTATATTATTTGTAAACATATGTATTATACTTTTCAGTTTTACTCTAGAAACTTCTTTACTTTCTTCTTGCTTCATTACATTATCAAAAAGTAATTCATAAAAATCTTCTACAGAGTTGATATTTTGATTATATTTTAGAGTAAATTTATTTAATTGCAGATATGGCTTTTCTATAATTTTCATTATATTATTTAGGCTAACTTCCACTTTGCAAGATATCTTTTCGATATCAGTTAAATTATAGTTTGGAAAGGTAATTATTATATCGTTAGTTCCCAAGATAAAACCATATACATTTGAATATGTAGAAATTACATTCCTAACTAACTTAAAAATACTTTCTATATATAACTCATCATTTTCATTTTTAGAATTATAAACATTAAAAACTATAAATGCACCTTTTTCTCCAAAGATTTTACTAATATCAGCTTCAAGAAAATCAAAGAAGTTCGGACGTACTGAAGAACAATTACTATAAACATCATCAAATGCTTTTATTTCCATTCAAATCCTCCCCAAAATAATTTGTTTAACTTCCTATCATATTCCTTTTATTGTGTTTTGTAAGTCAAAGCATCTTGGCATGCTCAGATAACTTTTCATAAAATCTTCTACAGAAGCAATCTCTTTTCTATATTCAATCATAAATTTATTTAGCTGCGCTCTATTAAGACCTAAAGAATTTACATTACTTTTATATTGTTCTTTGATTTCAATACAAATCTCGTTAATTTGTTTTGTAGTATAATCAGGTAATATAACTACAAAATCGTTACTTCCAAATCTAAAGCAATAAGATTTCTTATATTTTGATGAAATATTGGTAATTGCTTTTATTAAAGCTTTAGTATGTAAATCACCAAAATTCCTTCCATACTTTTCATTAATCTTTCTTAAACTAACTATATTGAAAACTATAAAGCTCCCCTTTTTACCAAATACTTCACTTATATCAGAATCAATAAAATCAAAAAAGTTAGGTATTGCAGTAAAGTGATTCCAATATAATGGTTTAAATGTTTTTGTCTCCATGTATATCCCTCGCTGTTTATTATCATATGTATTTGCACCCTTACACCACTTTTGTAACCTTTAGGCATGTAATTTATAATAGCCTCAGTTCTAGACCTCCTATATTTAAAATCACATATCCTACTCATAATTCTTTGCATATTAATATACGATTAGATACTTACTATTTAAGGGGGGAGAATATTTTTTTATTAATCTTTTTTTAATTTTCTATTCAAGTATGTTTAGATTTCTTAGTCTAACTATAATTTATTGATGAAAAAGAAAAAAACTAGTCCAATGAATCGTCATCTGTCAACTTTACAAGTGACAATTCATTTGGTGACTAGTTTTTAACTAATATAAATGACATGCAACAAAATGTCCATTTTCTATTTGCTTCATTTGAGGTGTAGATTCCTTACACATAGGTTTTGCGTACGGACATCTCGTATGAAATCTGCATCCAGAAGGAATATCTATTGGACTAGGTATATCTCCTTCGATTATTTGTCTTTGAGATGCTTTTGCCTTTAGTGGGTCAGCTATAGGTATCGCTGAAAGTAATGCTTTTGTATATGGATGTAGTGGATTGTTATATAAATCATTACTTCCAGAAATCTCTATAATATTGCCTAAATACATTACACCTATTCTATCTGAAATGTGTCTTACCATTGAAAGATCATGAGCCACAAAGAGATAGGTTAATCCAAGTTCCTTTTGTAAATCCTCTAGCATATTTACTACTTGAGCTTGAATAGATACATCTAAAGCTGATATAGGCTCATCACATAATATGAACTCAGGGTTAGTTGATATAGCTCTTGCGATTCCTATTCTTTGACATTGGCCTCCACTAAATTCATGTGGAAACTTTTCCATGTCTGTTTTCTTAAGTCCAACCATTTCAAGCAAACTCTGAATCTTGTCATTTCTCTCCTTCTTAGAAAGATTTGTATGCAGCAGAAGAGGTTCACTGATTAGTTCTTCCACATTCATATTAGGATTAAGTGACGAATAAGGATCTTGAAAGATAATTTGCATCCTTTTATTATACTGCTTCATCTCTTTTTTATTAAATTTTGCAATATTAGTTCCGTCAAAAAATATATCACCTGAAGTTACATCGTAAAGTCTAGTGATTGATCTTCCAAGAGTTGACTTACCACAGCCAGACTCACCTACAAGTCCAAAGGTTTCGCCTTTCTTTATATCAAAAGAGACCCCATCTACCGCTTTAACAAACTTCTTTTCGCTTCCTATAAACTTGTTCTTAACGGGAAAATATTTTTTTAAGTCTTTTACTTCTATTAATACTCTATCTGTATTATCCACTTATATGCCTCCTTTACATTGACTTGCGTAATTCATCTTCCCCCTATAAAAAGGTCGCTGAAGTGACCTTCTTCAGTGAGCTTTTTAACGCATCTGCCTTTCCGAATGAATATGAGGAAAATTATATAATTTACTCTACAGTAAAAAGCACCTAGCTCTATGGGTGTCGCTAAACTTTTTATAATCCGGCATCCTACTTAAGCATTTTGAGTTTGCAAATTCACACCTCTCTGCAAAAGGGCAGCCTTTAGGAGGGTCTAATAAAGATGGAGCAGAACCTTCTATAGGTTTAAGCCTTACTTTTTCATTTCCCTCAACTTTAGGTATAGAATTCAGTAAAGCTTTTGTATAAGGATGCTTAGTTTCATAAAAGATTTCTTCAGTAGTTCCTTCTTCCATTATTAAGCCACCGTACATAACTGCTATTCTATTACAGATATTAGCTACTACCCCTAGATCATGTGTTATAAGAATAATAGACATATCATTGACTTCCTTCAAAGATTTTAAAAGCTCTAAAATCTGTGCTTGAATAGTAACATCTAAGGCAGTTGTAGGTTCATCTGCAATTAATAGCTTAGGCTTGCAAGCAAGTGCCATTGCAATAAGCACTCTTTGCCTCATACCACCACTAAATTCGTGCGGATACTGCTCTATCCTTTTTTCTGGCATAGGAATCCCAACATCAGCTAAAAGTTTTATAGCCAGAGACTTTGCTTCTTTCTTATTGACCCCTTTATGCCTAACTATAACCTCAACAAGATGCGCTCCAACCTTTTTTAGTGGATTTAGAGCAGACATTGGGTCCTGAAAAATCATAGCCATCTCTTTTCCATTGATTTTTTTCATATCCTTATGAGATAGTTTTAAAAGGTCCTTTCCTTCAAAAACAACTTCTCCCGAGTCTATCTTGGCATTTTCTTGAAGTATGTTCATCACTGATCGCATAAGTACGCTCTTACCACTACCTGATTCACCTACTATTCCAAGAACATCTCCTGAGTTAACTTCAAAATCAACTCCTCTAACAGCTTCTATCTTACTATTTTTATTATAAAATGTAGTCTTTAAATTTATTACTTTAAGAAGTGTCTCGTCATTCATAATATTATTTACCTCCTCCTGCTGTCTTTGGCTCAGCAAATACTCTTAAAACATTCCCTAATTTATTGAAAGAATATATTGTAAGTATTATTAACACACCTGGCAAAATAGCCATATATGGTGCATTTTGTAAGTTTGTCTGAGCATTTTGAAGTAAATTCCCCCAAGATGACATAGGTTGCTGGATCCCAAGTCCTAAAAAGCTTAATGAGGATTCTGTCATTATAGCATCAGCTATACTTGAGGTTGAAGCGATTATTATAGTTGGAAACACACTAGGAATAATATGTTTAAAAATCACGTTTCTTGAAGACTCTCCGATGGAATTTGCATAAAGTACATACTCTCTTTGTTTTATAGAAAGGGTTTCCGCACGTACAAGTCTGGCTGTTCCCATCCAAGAAAATAATCCAATTACTATGATTATGGCTTGAAGTCCAGGTTTTAAAAATATGCTTACTACAGTTACAAGTATCATCCATGGAATAGATGATATTATATCAACAAATCTCATTAAAAGATTATCTATACGCCCTCCAAAATATCCACTTATTGTGCCAACAGCTATACCTATGCTAGTTGAAATAATCATAGCGAGGATTCCAACTACAAGAGACACTCTTCCTCCATAAATAGTTCTCGCTAAGTAATCCCTTCCTAGTTCATCAGTTCCAAATAAATGGCTCATACTAGGAGTTAGTAATATACTTGAAGTATCAGTATCATTCGGATCTATAGGTATTAAAAATGCAAATATTGATATAACTATTATAAATACCAGAAAGGCTATTGAAAACAAAGCACTTTTATTACCCTTTAACTCATCTATGACTTTTTTAAATCTTACGCTTTTCATTGGCCTTACTCCATTTCTTTTATTCTAGGATCAACAATTGAATATAATATATCTGACAATAAGTTTCCTATTATGACCATAGAAGAAGATAATACTAAAATAGCCATAACCACTGGATAATCTAAACCTCGAACTGCTGTAACAAAATACGGACCTACTCCTGGCCATCCAAAAACAGTTTCTGTTATCATTGCTCCAGTAACGAGCATAGGTAGTGCCATGCCTATCTTCGTGATAATTGGTAGAAGAACATTTTTACAGATATGTCTAAATAATATTTCGCTCTTACTTGCTCCAAAAGCATTCTGTACCATCACATACCCTTCAGAAGTTTGTCCTATGGTTGAGGATCTAACATATCTAACAAGCTCCGGAGTGTAAGCGATAACTAACACAACACATGGCATTATATAATGTAGTAAAAAATCCGATATAGACCCTTCAACTCCTATAGTATTCATACCCAATATAGGAAGTATAGATAGCTTGTATCCAAATATAAAAATTAAAATCATTGCAAACCAAAAGGTTGGAGTAGCTATACTTATTGAACAAAATCCATCTATTATCTTATCTACAAGCTTGTTTTTATTAGATCCAGCTATAAGCCCAAGAACTATTGAGATAACAAGTGATATCAAGTAAGCTGGAAAAACCAAAACCATAGTAGCTGGAAGTCTTGCAGCTAAATCGTTTGAAATGCTTTCATGAGTAACAATTGAATATCCAAACTGACCTGTTAACATCCCCTTTAACCATAAAAAATACTGTACATAGACAGGCTTATCAAAGCCATATTTTGCTTTAATTAGATCAATTGTTTCTTGGGACATTTTTGGTGTTGTCATGGCATCTACCGCATTGTAAGGTGCCATTTGAATTAACACGAAACATATTATAGTAATAATTAAAAGTAGCGGAATAGCTTGTAGTATTCTTTTAAATATGTATTTTGCCACTTTGTACTCACTTCCTTAATTAATAAATTATACATGGAGAATATAAACCTATATATTCTCCATGTATTTACATTACATCTATATGACTTTTATTTATAATAAAGCTTAGACATATCTTCAAAAGTATAAACTGGAACCAACTTAGCATCATCAATTCCAGCTAAATTAGAACTCATAACTACAATTCTTTTATTTTCAAGAATTGGATAGAAATATGCATTTGCTTGAAGCTTTTGTTGAATTTGATTATATATATCTTTTCTCTTTGCTTCATCTGTTTCTACTCTTCCAGCATTAAATAAATCATCTATTTGCTTGTCTGCATAGTGACTGTAGTTAAATTTACTATCTGATAGGAATAATGAGTTAAAGGTATCTGGATCTATACCCATGATATACCCACCAATGAACATATCGTAGTCACTATTTTTATTTTTCATTTGTTGACTTATAGCAGCATCTTCACCTGCTGCAAGCTCAACATCTATTCCTACTGCCTTAAGATTTTGTTGGATGATAGCAGCTTCCTTTTGGTAAGGAACATTACTGCCTGGATATCCAAGTTTAAGTTTTAATCCTGAAACTCCTGCCTTTGATAAAAGTTCTTTAGCCTTAGCTTGATCAAACTCATACTTCTCAACATTATCTGTATGGAATTTATTTTCGTTAGGAAGGAAAGAATAAGCTTTTTTCGCATATTCCTCTGATCCAAAAGCTGCATTTATCAAATCAGTTCTGTTTAGTGCATAGAAAATTGCTTGTCTAACACTTGCATCCTTAAGCTTTGGTGAATTAGAGTTAAGGACAGCATAAGCTACTCTACCTTCATCATACTTATAAGGAGTTAAATTATTACCTTTCAACAAGCTGTCCAAATCTCTTGATTGAACTGATAAAGCATTTATTTCTCCTTTTTGAAGAGAAAGCTTAGCAGTGTTAGCATCCGGTATTACTCTAAAGATAACATTTTGTATCTTTGCCTTACCTAAGAAGTAATCATCATTTCTAACCATCTTAACGTATTGACCAGCTTTGTATTCTTCTAGTTTATATGGACCAGTTCCTACAGGTTTTGCATTCTTAGTACTATTTTCAAAATTTGTTTCACCATCATATATATGCTTTGGCATTATAAAGATATTAGCTAAAAGTTCTATTCCAGGAGCACTTACTTCTGGTAAAGTGAAATCTACTGTATAGTCATCTACTTTTGTTACCTTAACTGGTTTTCCGTTGAAGATCAATTGACTATATGCCCAGCCAGCATTCTTTTCTTTTAACATTTCATTATATGTGAATACTACGTCATCAGCAGTAAACTTAGTGCCATCACTCCACTTTACGTCTTTTCTTAACTTTGCAGTATAAGTTAATTTGTCTGCTGATTGAGTCATGCTTTCAGCAAGGAAATAATTAATTCCATCAACATTATACATATATAGTGGTGAGTACAATGCTTTTATCTCCATTAACCCATAACGATCACTTGTTGTTATTACATTTACAGAGTTACCAGGATCACCATCAATACCATAGATGAAGGTATCTGATTTTGCTGCAGTTCCTGATGAATTTGCTGTACTTTTTGCTCCACCACCGCAGCCTACTAGTAAAAAGGCCGCTGTTGTTAGTGCTGTTACAAGCATTGATAATTTTTTAAATGTCATTTCTGTTCCCCCTTGTAAAAAATTATTAATAAATCTAAGCTAAACACATGAAACTATATAGAATGAAAAAAGACCCCGTCTCCAATCCAGAGACGAAGTCAAAACCTCGTATTCCACTCTGATTTTTATGCAAACACACAAAATCTAATAGTATGTTGGTACAAGCATACCGCACCGCTATATCGGGCGTTCCCGCTGAAGTCTACTATTAATTCGATTCAGAACTCAGAGATGCACTTCCATTAAGCCTTGCCCATAACCTCTTCCACCCTAGGAGATTTTTCTCTGTCGGCCATTCTCTTAACGTACTCTTCTCATCATTGTTTAATTCCTATATCTCTTATATATTTAGTATGTTTTTATTTTAATCCACAATTTTCTAACTGTCAATGATTAATTTATTTTTTATATTTATATGTTAATTTTTGAATTATAGAACTTGTCTTTCTTATAACCACATTAAATTCAGTAATATGCTTTCCAATTAAGTACCCAACATAAATTTGTGTTACATAACATAAAACAATTGTATCGATCGTATATATCAATTTAATAATCAAAAAGTTTTATTTCTTGCTACATTATAAAAAAACATTCAAATCATATTAAGTTGCTAGGTTATCTTGTCGCTAATATTTTATACAAAAAAAACGCTAAAGAAATCTTTAGCGTTTTTAAGCTAAGCCTATACCTTTATAGGCACATATGACAAATCTTATAGGTAACTAGGCTTATCTTATATACTACCTTGTAAAAAATTTATAAATAGTAGTTTGCTTATATTCTTCTCCTGCTCTAACAACTGGAGAAGGGAAGCTTGGAACATTCATAGAGTTTGGATAAAATTGAGTTTCAAGACATAATGCATTTCTTTGGTTATAAACAGCTTTATCTTTACCAATTATAGAACCATCTAAGTAATTTCCAGAATAAAGTTGTACTCCAGGCATTGTAGTATATACTTCCATAACACGACCTGTATTATCCTCAGTTACCTCTGCTGATTTTTCTAACAGATTGCCATTAGCGTTTAGACACCAGTTATGATCATAACCTTTTGCAACAATTAATTGTTCGTAATCTTCATAAATCCCTTCACTCAATTTAACTGGGTTAGTTAGGTCCATTGGTGTTCCTTTTACCTCTCTAAGTTCACCAGTTGGAATTGAAGCACTATCAATAACAGTGAATCTATCAGCATTAATCATAACCTTATGATCTAAAACTGTTCCAGAAGCATGTCCTGCTAAATTAAAATACGAATGGTTAGTTAGATTAATTACAGTATCCTTGTCTGAGACAGCATCATAATCTATTTTAAGTTCATTACTTTCTGTAACAGTATATCTTACTCTAACTTTAAGATTTCCAGGATAGCCTTCTTCGCCATCTTTACTTAAATAGGTTAGTTCTATGCTTGGACTTTGATTATCGTTTACACCTGCAACTTCCCAAAGAACTTTATGAAACCCAGTGAATCCTCCATGTAATTGATTCTCTCCTTCACTTTTAGTTAAGGCATATTCAACACCATTTAACTCAAAAGCAGCGTTTTTAATTCTATTTGCATATCTTCCTATAGTTGATCCTAAAAATGCTGGGTTTACAAAATATCCTTCTAGAGAGTCATAACCAAGCACAACATCATCAAAATTTCCTTCTTTATCAGCTACAAGAAGCGATGTTAATATTGCACCATAATTAATAATTTCTGCAGTCATACCTTTTGAATTTTTCAACGTATAGCAATATACTAATTGCCCTTCTTTTGTTTTACCATATTCTCTTACATCTACTCCCATATGTCATTCTCCTTTATATATAATTTATAAAAAAGTAGCTGAAGCGACTTTCTTCAGTTAGCTTTTTTGGGTTTGCTCTCTTGATTGTTCCCTAAGCTTCTTGTATTCTTTCATAGAATATCCAGTGTACTTTTTAAAACAAGTACTAAAATAATTAGGATCAGCTATTCCTATCTTGCTAGCTATCTCACAGGATTTTGCATCTGAATTTCTAACCATATCAATGGCGATTTTCATCTTTACACTAATAATATACTCAGAAAAATTCATACCAGTTTTAAATTTAAATATTCTACTAAGATAGCTTGAATTTACATAGAAATATTCAGATACCAGCTTTAGTGACAGCTCAGTATTTGATATGTTTTTTAATATAAACTTTTTTATTTCATCTATATTCAAGGCTGTATCTTCTTCATCATTACTTTGCTTTAAGTCAATAATTGATCCAAAGGTATCAATTCTATCTTTTATTTGTAGGTAATCCTTTTCTTTTACTTTCTCTTGAAGTATAATATCCTTTAGCTTTAAAATGCTATTTTTTAGCTCCTTATCATCAATTGGTTTAAGAATAAAATCACTTATTCCAACCTTTATAGCTCTTTTAGCATATTCAAATTCATCATAGCCAGTAATTACAATAATCTTTATACTTGGATATTTGTCTAAAACATACTGACTCATATCTAACCCATCAGCTGAAGGCATACATATATCAGTTAATATAATATCTGGCTGAACTTTTTCAATTAAATTCATTGCTTCTTCTGAATTTGATGCTTCACCTACTATATTAACACCAATATCATCCCAAGGTATACAATTCTTGATTAAATTCCTAATCAAATTTTCGTCGTCTACTATAATTATTTTTATTCTATTTTCCATAGATTAGTACACATCCTTTTTAGGAATCTTTATAGCTATTTTAGTCCCTCTGCCTTTTTCACTTGTAACACTGAATTTACACTCTTCACCATAAAACACTCTCAATCTTTCCTTTGTCGCTCTTACACCAATACCAGAAGTTTTTCCTTCATTGATACTCTTAAGTTTATCTTCATCTATGCCTTCTCCATTGTCTTCAACCTCTAGTACAACACTGTTTTCTTCCTCATAGACAGAGATTTTTATGAAACCTTTAACAGTTTTATTTCTAAGCCCATGATAGATTGCATTTTCCACCAAGGGCTGAAGTACAAGCTTTATTATCTTAAAACCATCACAGTTTTGACTTAAATCATATTGGACCTCAAACTTATCTCTATACCTTACATTCTGAATCAATAGATAACTTTTTATGGTTTTTATTTCTTCCTCAACAGTTATTATGTCTCGTCCGTTGTTTAGGCTTGTTCTATAAAAAGCTCCTAAAGCCTTTATTATTTCGTATACACTTCTATTTTCTCCTGATAAAGCTAGTGAACTTATAGTATCAAAGGTATTATATAAAAAATGCGGCTTTATTTGGGACATTAACACATCAAGCTCTGCTTTTCTCTTAAACTTTTCGTCTTCTCTTATCTTGTTTAGAAGAAATTTTATATGAGAAACCATAATATTATAAACATTTTTTACTTCTCCAACCTCATCATTATAGGTTTTAATGTCAACAGCTTTAAATTCTCCATTTTTTACAGCTCTCATTGACTGATGAAGCTTTGTAAGTGGCCTGGTTATCATCCTTGATATTCCGAAAGCACCTAATATAATTAGAATGATGTTTACAACAATAAAGATCAAAATGAAGTATCTAATATATTTTGACTGTTCTCCTAACTGGCTGTATTCACTGATGCTAATTAAGTTCCAATTGTTATTTTTCATTTTTATACTAGATATTATATAATCTTTCTTATCAATTTTTTTTATGATAAACCCTTTATTTTCAGTATAAGTCTTTTCTTTTTCAGCTTCCTGTAGTATTCCTTTCTCAATATCAGGCTTAGTAATAATTTTGTTATTCTCATCTTCTATAATCAGCTTAGTACCTGATTTATTGCTCACTTTTACAATAGAATCATAAAAGGCATTTTCGTTGATATTTATGATTAGCACTCCAATTTTTTCCTGTGTATTGATATCATTTATTATTCTTATAAAAGAAACATAGGATTCATAATCATACTCTTTATTATGAAACAATCCGCCACCATTTAGCTTTAAAATATAGCCTCCATTCTTTTTAATCAGCTCATTATACCAGTCCATATTCTTTATCTCATCAACGTTAAAATTTTTATAGGTATTATTTTCAGAATAGTATTTATTGCTATAATTATCTAAGATATAGATAGAAGCTATATTAGGATTAAAGTTAGTGAATTGAGTTAAGTATTTATTTATATTATTTTGAAGCTCTAAATCAGTTTGTGAATTAGCATTTTTTAAGTTACTTTGAATATCGTCACTGGAAACTATCATTTTAGAAGCATTAGACACATTATCAATTATAATATTTGTACTAGATTCAGCACTCTCTAAAGCTTCAAAGGAACTTTGCTTAATTTTCTCTGTCATGTAGGTCTTGTTGATACTGTCATAAGTAAAATTAATTACAATAGTTGCAATAATAAAAATCACTGAGAAATATATAGCTATTTTCGAACTTATCTTTAAATTTAAGTACTTTTCCTTTAAACTATCAAGCAGAAGAAAAGCACTAAATTTACTTATTTTATTATTCATAGTTTTAGTGATATTCCTCCAGTTTTCTCATTTCTTTAGCAAACTCCTCTGGACTTATCTTGTGTTGAAACAGTTTATAAACTAAATCTTTATGCTTATCTCCTCTTTCTTCACCTAAATATATATCCCAATATAAAAGATACTTTCCATTCTCAGTAAGCCTTTTTAGCTCTTTTGACAGCTTATTTACTTTTGTTTCATCATAATCATCCTTCCATGCAGGAAGTCCTGATCCAAACTCATAGTATTTTTTAGAAATATTTTTACATATAAATTCCATTGCTTCTACTGCTTCTTTTTTGTACTGAGAGTTATTACTGACCATCATATAATCAGCAGCTCCTCCTAAAAATTCTTCTTCGGAACCCTTGCCATCCTTCATTAATGGAAAAGCCTTGACTACAACCTTATCCTTAATTAATGAATTTTCTGCCTGAATCTCACCTGCAAGCCAATTTCCTGTATAATACATAGGAACTTTACCTTGTTTAAAGAGCATTTCTGATTCATCCCTCATATACTTTAAGCTAGCTTCATCAAAAGCGCCTAAGTTCACGAGCTCTTCTAATCTTTTAGCTGCCTTTAAAAACACATCGCCATCTTCGATACCAGAAAGAGCCTTTTTACTATCTTCTAAACCGCTTTCTCTAAGTGCCAAAATATCGTAATAAAGCATTCCTGTCCATTTATCCTGTTCTCCAACTAATAAAGGAGTTACTCCTTTTTGTCTAAAGGCTTTTACTGCAGATAGAAATTCTTCATAATTATCAGGTATCTTTATTTTTGCGGTATTAAACAATTCCGTATTTATATAAAAGGTTCCTACGGAAAAAGTAAGTGGCAGTCCATATATCTTATTCTTATAAGTGACGTTGCCTAACATATTATCCTTAATTTCGCTTAGAACTCCACTCCCCAAATAATTATTAAGAGGCAGTACTCTTCCAGATTGTATTAAAGGTTCTGAAAAGCCCCCACCCCAACAGTAAAATATATCTGGCAATTCATTTGTAGCAAATGCTGTTTTTAATTTTGTTTTATATTTTTCGCTTTCAACACTTTCAACCTCTATCTGAACATTAGGATGATTTCTATTCCAGGCTTTAATTACATCTTCTATGATAATAGAATTATTATCTTGAGATTTTTGAGCCCATATATGCCACATCTTAAGAGTTATTTTCGAATCGCTATTTAAATCGTTTACTTTTTTGTCATCGCACCCCTGAAAACTAAAAGTAATTACGGCTATTAGAAAAATTGATAACAACCTTCTCATATTATCCCCTTTATGACAATATAACATTTTTATCTCTCTCTTCCTTTAATGATACCATAATATCTTGTAACTGTTTACTCTTTATTGCAAACATACAACTTATTAACTATTTAAGTTAACTTCTTTTATCTTTGTTATTTAATATCCTCTTAAGTGCATTTAAGTTTTATAATAAATTAAGGCAAGGATTTTAAGTAAAAATTCCTTGCCAGCTTAAAGTTAGTAAATTTCTTTATAAGTAAAGTAATCAAAGTCTGCTTCTAGGTTTTGTCCTGTTGCATCTTGGCAGCACATCCCTACAAAAGCTCCAGTGAAGAAGCCTTCTCCTCTAATATAATCATCTGAAAGTTTATTTGAATCAAAAATAAAAGGAAGCTCAATCCACATATTTTCATCAAAAGAGAATAAGAATTTATACTGTTCTCTTCTTACTTCAACCTTAAAATGAACTGTTTCTACTTCATCAGGTACTACTATAGGCTTAGTTCTAAGTGGCTGCGAGAATTTGAAATTGTCACACTCAATTAAGCTTATTATCCTTCCTAATTCTTCGTCATGAGTCACATTTACATAAACCCAGTTTTCAGTGTTGTAGTAACATACTAAGCCAGCCATTTGTTGGAAGCTAGAAGGATTAAATTGAACACCTGTTATAGCATCAAAGTTAAAGCTTTGCCATCTTCTAGCAACATGTGCTTGAAGGAACTTAGAAGTTAACGACTGTTTTCCACGAAGTCTTAAGAAACCTTTTCTTTCTTTTAGGTTCATAGTAGTCTCGTCTAAAGGAACTCTTAAGGTTTGGAAATTTATATTTAATTCGTCTTCATTAAAATCGTCTCTTACAGGATAATTGCGCTCCCATTTTACTTCTTCCATTTTAGGAGCTTCTATATATAGAGAAGGTTCTCTACCATCTACTACGTATGGCCATCCATCTATCCACTGAATCTTTTGAAGGGAAGTTTCTCTACCCAAAGGACAACAGCCTCTTTCAGTCTGTGGTCTACCAACCAAATGAGCAAGGTACCATTCATCAGTATGAGTATGAACTAAGGACGCGTGTCCAGCTTTTTGCAATGGATTTCTAGGACTATTCCAAGAAGTTAAAATTGGGTTTTCTGGGTGAAGCTCATATGGTCCCATGATATTTCTTGATCTAGCCACAGTTACAGCATGTTCGTACTTTGTACCACCTTCAGCCACCATTAAATAATAATAGCCATTTATTTTATAAATATGTGGTCCTTCAGTTAGCTTTATTTCTGTGCCTTTAAAAATCAGCTTTGACTCACCTATAAGCTTCTTTTCTTCATGACTATATTCTTGAATTGCTATACCATAAAATTGATGATTTCCTTCTCTATGATCCCAAACCATATTTAATAAATACTTTTTACCATCATCATCATGATATAAAGATGCATCAAAACCAACTCCATTTAGATATATAGGTTCACTCCAGTCTCCGGTTATACTATCACAAGTTACTAAGTAATTAGCACAATCTTTCCAAATTCCTGATAGATGTTTAACATCGGTATATATGAGCCAAAACATATTATCAGAATGTGTTAAACAAGGAGCCCATATTCCACCTGAATCAGGATTACCCACCATATTTAATTGACTCATTCTATCTAAAGGTCTTTTAATTAGCTGCCAATTCTTTAAATCCCTGGAGTGATGTATTTGAACACCAGGAAACCACTCAAAAGTTGATGTAGCTATATAGTAGTCTTCTCCACATCTTACTATTGAAGGATCTGGATTAAAACCTCTTAATATTGGATTTTGAATTCTATCCATTTATAAAACCTCCTTAAATATATTTAATTTTTTCCTAATGTTTAAGAATACTTTAGAAATTAATTGATTCTTTGCGAAAACTCATTAAAGTATATGATAAATAATCAATTAATTTTAACACCTCTAAAGCTTCAAATTGTATTTGAAGAAACTATTTAGTTTCAGTAGTAAATTGCTTTTGCTTTTCTTTCCCATACTCAACTATCTTATCAGCTGATACCCACTTAACAGGTACTGGATAGTTATTATCTACTTTTTCACCTTTTATTTTTTTATCTAACACATCAATTACAGTCTTTCCGATAGCATAAGAATCTTGATCAACTATTCCTGTTATTAAACCAGCTGCTATACCGTTTTCCCAAGTTGGTGTGTAGTCAAATCCAAAGTGATATATTTTTCCAGCTTTATTTTGAGACTTTAAAGCTTCCATGACACCAGTATCAGGACCTTCTGAACCTAGTGAAAAAACTGCTACCATATCTTGATTTGCTGTGATTTGTCCTTCTAATTGTTTCTTAGATTCAGCTGCTTGGTCATTATCTTGTATTGGTTCTAGCCATGTGAAGTTCTTAGCATCATCCCCCATAGCTTTTTCAAAACCAGATTTTATTCCATCTTGTCTATAGGTCATAGTAGTTTGAGTTAAATTTACTGCAGCTAAGGCAATCTTACCACTCTTAACCCCTTTAGACTTTAAGTACTCACCAGCTTGCTTTCCTAGTTCTTCACCTGCAAGTTTGTTGTCAGTTCCAACATATGCAGTTCTATTGTCCTTTGTCTTAACATCAGCATCAAAAGTTACAACTGGAATATTTGCATCCTTAACTTCTTTGATTTTCTTATCAAACATATCTGGATCCATTGGAGAAACTGCTATACCTGCTGCATTGTTTTGTATACCTTCATCTACAAAGCCTAAATGCTTTTCATTCTTTTGAGGCTCATTAGAAGGTGATGTTTTAAATACTAATTCGTAGCCTAATGCTTTTGCTTCATCTTGAGCAGCTTTCTTCATTGGTGACCAATATGCACCTGTATCAACTATAGGAACAAAATAAAGAGTTTTATTCTTTCCTGATGAAGCTGTACCTTTATTATCGTTTTGTCCACACCCTGTAAAAATGCTTCCAGTTACCAGTAGCGCTGCCACAACAGCAATAATTCTTTTTCTCATCTCTCAAATCCCCCTTAAGTAATCATTTATTTATCTTAAAATTTTTGATAACAATATTATTTAATTAATTTCAACACGGTGCTTTAACAGCTCCTTAATTTAAAATTTTGTTTTAAAAGTACTTCTCTTTCTATAGAAGTCTATAATTACAGCCACAACTATGATTCCACCGGTAACAGCTTGTTGTATAAAGGTATTAACACCTAAGATGGCAAGTCCATTTTGGAACACTTGTATTGTAAGAATACCAACCATAGCTCCACCAATAGTACCGATACCACCTCCAAATTGTGCTCCTCCAATAATTGCAGCAGCCATTGCAAATAAATCTATACCGTTAGCTTCACTTGGTGCACCAACATTTAAGTTTGACATTAAAAGCAAGCCTGCAAGGGCAGCAAATATTCCTTCAATTACATATACCTTAACAAAGTGCTTATTTACATTAATACCTGATAGTCTTGCTGACTCCTTATTGGAACCAACTGCATAGCTATAACGTCCAAACCTTGTATTTTTCATTACGAAGGCCATTATGATTGCTAATATTACAAATATTACAGTGTTTGAATGTATAATTCTTGGTCCAACTGTTGTATTAGCAAGACTATAAAACCAATCTGGAACCCCTTTGATATAGATTCCATTTGTAAAGAATAATATTAGACCTCTTATTAAGTAGCTTGTACCCATAGTTAATATAAAGGGCTCTAGTTTAAACTTTGTGATAAGAACTCCGTTAAACATTCCCCACATGGCACCAATTAATAAACATGCAGCAATTACTATTATTGGGTTAAATCCATGAACGGCCAAAAATGCTGCTGCGGTTCCCGCAAAAGCCGCAATCGCTCCTATAGATAAGTCAACTCCTCCTGTAATTAATACCATTGTTATAGCAACAGTTATAATTCCTACGGTAGGAATCTGTCTTAAAAAGTTACCAATGTTTGCAGTACTTAAAAACTTTGGACTTATACCTGAAAATACTATTATTAGTACCACAAGAACTAGGTAAATTGAATATTTCAAAAATAAATTTCTCATATTAAAATCAACTGATTTTTTAACAACTGCCTTTGTATTAGAACTTACTTTTTGATCCATTTTAATTAGCACCTCCAACTGTAGCTAAGGCCATTATCTTTTCTTGGCTAGCTTCTTCTCTATTCAGTTCTCCTGTTATTCTTCCTTCACACATAACATATATTCTGTCAGACATACCTATAAGCTCTGGAAGCTCTGAGGAGATCATGATTACAACCTTACCTTTTCTCACTAAATCATTCATGATATGATATATTTCAGCCTTTGCTCCAACATCTATCCCCTTAGTAGGTTCATCAAAAATGAATACTTCTGAATTGGTATTTAGCCACTTAGCAAGAACTATTTTTTGCTGGTTTCCACCTGAGAGTGTTCCAGCCATCACATCAAGATTAGCTGCCTTTATAAGTAAAGCTTCTCTAAATCTTTCACCGGTTTCCTTCAAGGCTTTATGGTTTAGCATAAAACTCTTTAAGTTAGTAATATTGATGTTGTCATTTACACTCATAACCAAAGATAAGCCTTGCTTTTTTCTATCTTCTGTCAGCAAGCATATTCCATTATTTATAGCATCCTCTGGAGATTTGATTTTGACAACCTTGCCATTTATCTTAAGCTTACCTTTGGCTATTTTATCTGCACCAAATACTAGTCTCATAAGCTCAGTTCTACCTGAACCTACTAATCCTGCAAAACCTAAGATTTCGCCTTTTCTAGCCTTTACACTTATATCCTTAATCCTTCCAGTAGTATCGCTAATTCCTTCAGTTTCAAGAACCACTTCTCCCGGCTCAAAAATCTCCTTTGGAAACAAGTTCTTTAACTCTCTTCCAACCATCATGTTTATAAGTTCATCCTGACTTATACCCTTAACCTCACAGTTTCCTATAAAGGTTCCATCTCTAAGCACTGTAGCCCTATCACATATTTCAAATATCTCCTTTAATCTATGAGAGATATAAATAACAGCCACATCTTGTGATTTTAGATGTTTTATTACCTCAAATAAGCTTGAAACATCCTTTCTTGAAAGTGAGGTTGTTGGTTCATCAAAAATTATAAGCTTAGCATTTAGACTTATTGCTTTTGCAATTTCAACCATTTGTTTCTTAGCCGTTTCTAAATCAGAAGCTAAATCTGTAGGTTTAATTTCAATTTCTAGTGTCTTTAATATTGCCTCTGTGTCTAAATATAACTTTTGATAATCCACTATTCCTAAGGCTTTGTTCCTATACGGAAGTCTCCCCATAAATACATTTTCTGCAACAGTTAAAGATTCGCATAAGTTTAACTCTTGATGTACAAATCCAATTCCTAACTGAGCTGCTTTACTTGGTGTAATATAGCCACAGTCAACCTCTTCAACAAATATTTTTCCTTCATCTTGAGATTGTACACCACCAAGTATTTTCATTAATGTAGATTTTCCTGCTCCATTCTCGCCCAATAACCCATGTACTTCCCCTTTCCTTATCTCCAGATTTACGCCCTTTAATGCATACACCCCTGGAAATTTCTTATGTATATTTTCCATCTTCAAAAACATTTTACTCACCACTTACCACCTCAGCCTCTCAAAAACGTTTTCATGTGTTTATTTTAGGACATACAAAAAATTAATAATATAGAATAAATTTACTTTTACCTTTGATATTTTTACTTTTTAAATCAAAATTAAAAAGTAATGTATCAATATCTAATAAGTAAATCTTAATAAAGCCCCTCTTCGTATACATATGCTTAACTCTTTAGTGACGATTTTAAAAATATCAGTAACTTATTTCAATGTCTAATTGTAAATTTATAACATATTATTTAATATATAGATATATACTTTCTATATATAGAGATGTACCACTTCTAAACGAAATGTATTTTTAATTTATAGAACTGGGATATTTATTCCGGTTAAACAGATAACCTAAATTACATACCGCAAAAATTTAAAACTAACTATACAACTTCTTGCTGAAATAATCACACTAAAATTTAACTAAAACCTTTGTAGTCATAGTACTTAATAATCGAAATAAAGGAGGTGTACACCTTTAATCTTAAAACTCAATAAACTGATAGTTGTCTAAAATCTTGATTATCTAAAATTATTTAAATTAAGGGGATTTTATAATGAAAAAATTAAGAAGACTAATTTCATCACTTATTATTGTTTCAACTGTAATCACAACATGTTCTTTTGGCAACATTCAAAAAGTAAAAGCAGCTGATACAAATAATGACGATTGGCTACATTGCGTAGGCAATAAGATTTATGATATGAATGGAAAGGAGGTTTGGCTTACTGGTGCAAACTGGTTTGGTTTTAACTGTACCGAAAACGTATTCCATGGTGCATGGTATGACATTAAAGGTATTTTAACAAATATTGCAGATAGAGGTATAGGTTTCTTAAGAGTTCCTATTTCCTCTGAACTTTTATATAGTTGGATGATTGGGAAGCCTAATAAAGTTTCAAGTGTTACTGCTGCTAATAATCCTCCTTATTATGTTTGCAATCCTGACTTCTACGACCCAACAACCAATGGTGTTAAAAACAGTATGGAGATATTTGATACCATAATGAGCTATTGTAAACAGTTAGGTATAAAAGTGATGATTGATGTACACAGTCCAGATTCCAATAATTCAGGACATAATTATCCATTGTGGTATGGCGTAAATACAACAACTGCTGGAGTAATAACCACTGATAAATGGATAAACACTTTGGCATGGCTAGCTGATAAATACAAAAATGATGATACTATCCTAGCCTTTGATCTTAAAAACGAACCTCATGGTCAGAGAGGTTATACAACTACTGCTCCTACAAATATAGCAAAGTGGGATAACTCTACTGATGAAAATAATTGGAAATATGCAGCTGAAAAATGCTCAAAGGCAGTGCTTGCAAAAAATCCAAAGTTACTTGTAATGATTGAAGGTGTTGAACAGTATCCAAAAACCGAAAAAGGATACACTTATAACACTCCTGATATATTTGGTGCTACAGGAGACCAGTCACCTTGGTATGGTGCATGGTGGGGTGGAAACCTTAGAGGAGTAAAAGACTATCCAATAAACCTAGGTTCTCTTAATAGTCAGATTGTATATTCACCTCATGATTATGGTCCTTCAGTTTACAATCAAACTTGGTTTGATAAAGACTTTACAACACAAACTCTTTTAGATGATTATTGGTATAACAGCTGGGCATATATAAATGATAAAGGAATTGCGCCACTTTTAATCGGTGAATGGGGTGGCTTTATGGACGGCGGAAAAAATCAAAAATGGATGACTTTATTGAGAGACTATATAGTAAGCAAGCATATTAATCAAACTTTTTGGTGCATAAATCCAAATTCAGGTGATACAGGTGGGCTTCTCGGTAATGATTGGAAGACTTGGGATGAAGCAAAGTACGCGTTATTGAAACCTGCACTTTGGCAATCTGGAGGAAAGTTCATAGGCCTCGACCATCAGATACCTCTTGGAGCAAATGGTATCTCTCTAGGACAATATTATAATAATAAGTAGTTTATTGCTATCTATAACTAAATATTTAATATTTAAATTCATCAAAATTCAGCTATGTTTTAAGTTTTGTGATTTTCTATCCAGTGAAAAGTAAGAGCAGCTTCACAATTGAAGCTGCTCTCATTTTTGTAGTTAACTAAGCTATATATGTTCCCAGTTTATATGTCTTTCAATATGATAAAGTGTAATTTTACTTTATAGGTTCTTTAACCTCTACAGCTTCTTTTTTATCCTCTGAACAGCAACTCTTATTTTTATTTCCCATAATCATTGGAATCATTGCAAACATCATTATTGGGCACAAAAATGGAGCGATCTTGCCAAGCACTCCGGCTATACTAGGACTCAAACTTGCTATAAACGGTAAAAAGAATATTACCGCCATTGGTAGCCCACAGCAAATAAGCATATGCAGCATATGTTTACTAAATCCATTATTATGTTTTGATTTATTTTTATTACCTTTATTGTGACAACTCATATTATTCCCTCCAAAATAATTAAATTTGAAAACATTCTTATTATTTTTATATATTAGCGTACTCCTATAAAGATTTTATGAAGAAGCAAATTCATTATTTTCTTAATAAAAGCTAATACTTAAATTTATTCACTTCATATTTTCTTCATATGATTTTGATAATATTTTCTCATAAAATGTTTTGGAGGTATAAAACTATGAATATGACTCATTATATGTCGTTATTGGCATCAAATCAGCCTTGGAACTTGCTAATCTTTATGGCAATACCAGTAATATGTGCTGAGACTCTTACCATCACGGAATTCTTTATTATATTTAACAAAATAAAAAGTGGCGGTATCAGAACTTTAAACAAGGCAGTTTCAATTTTTGATGGTTTCTATTTTACAGGAATATTTATTTATCTATTTATAACAGCAGTAATCCCATTGACTAAAACAGGTGGTTGGCATACTTGGGTAGACGTAGTAGCAGTTGGTTTTTATCTAAGCGGTGTAATCTTCCTTCTACCTCTTGCTTTACTTGACTTAGGTTTAATTTTCAAAAATAAATCAGATCAAGAAAAAATGAAAATACATTTCATACTAGTAGGTGGATTTCTTGTAGTTGCACATATAGCAATGATATTTGGTATGGTTAACCCAGAAATCGTTAGTAACATGGGAAATATGAGTGGTATGGATGGTATGAAGTAATTAATTTGTAATACTAAAAACATACACATTAATAACTTAAAAGTAGCTAAAGTAAAAATCTTTAGCTACTTTTTGTATGCATTCCTTACTTTGGCACTCTTTACTTTTATACAATAACCCTATCAAAATATATAGTAAACTTTGTGCCCTTTTCTTCTTTACTTTCCACTTCAATGTCAGCAAGATGAAGCTCTAAAATATTTTTCACAATTGTTAAACCTATACCGCTTCCATCTATTTCATTTCTACTTTTGTCGCCTCTATATAACCTTTCAAATATAAAAGGTAAATCTTCTTCTTTTATTCCAATTCCATTATCTTTAATCTCTACAACTAACTTTTGGTCCTTAGGATACATATTAACATGTATATTTCCACTATCCTTAGAAAACTTAATCGAGTTAGAAATTATATTTAAGAAAACTTGTCTTAGCTTATCCTTATCACCAGTTATATAGTATTGTTGATTTTTTTGAGCATTATAATTAATATTTATTCCTTGGTTTTGAGCCTCCATATAAAAATCTTCACATACGCTCTTCAGTATCTGGTTTAGATCAACTGTTTCAAAATTAGCTTTTATACTTTCTGCTTCAAACTGCTTTAATAACTCTAGATTATTTAATAGCTTACCGAATCTAATAACTTCATCGTTTAAATCTTTAAGTCTGTCATCAGTAACAGGAAAAATACCATCTATCATTGCTTCTAAATTGTTTTGTAGTATATTTAAAGGGGTTCTTATCTCATGGGATATATCAGACACAAGCCGTTTTCTTAACATATCTTGCTGCTTTAGTTTTCCTGCTAATACATTTACACTGGCTCTTAAATTTTCTAATTCTTTAATATTACTCTTTGTAACAGACTTGGTATCGAAGTTTCCTCTTGATAAGCTTACAGACATTTTTGAAACTTCTTTAATAGGTCTTGAAAATTGTTTAGAGAAATATAGACTTAATACAATTGTTATTATTATAGCTATTAAGCCACTAGCAATAATACTTTTATTTATAGATAACTTAAAATTAACATCTTCTTCAGATAGTAGTACTGATGAATACTGTCCTATATCTACATATCCTACCTTTTTATTATCCACTTCTATAGGAAATCTTTTAGAATTATATACTCCAGTATCCTTAACCATCATAGTATTGAAATGTAAATTGTTCTTAATATCGCTAGCATCCATACCCCATATAGTTTTTTCATTACTATCAAGTAGAGTTAGGCAATAACTTCCCATATAAGCTTCATGCATCATTTCAATACCAGAATTCTTTGACCATTTTCCTTCTCTTTTATAGATTTCTTGAAAATAAGACACAATTCTTTCATATCTTTTATTTTGCGTGTCTACCATATAATCATCAAACTTTTTTGTAATGGTTAAATTGACAAACACTGTAATGAGCAAAATTGCTGCTAAAGAACATATAAAAAACATAATACTCAGTTTTCTTCTTATACTTTTCACTAGTTATCACCACCAAATTTATAACCTACTTTTACAACAGTTATAATATATTTTGGTTTTTTTGTGTCTTCCTCTATTTTTTTACGGATATTTTTAATGTGGACATCTATTGTTCTGTCATATCCATCAAAATCTATTCCGCCAATTTTATCTATTAATTGCTCCCTTGATAGTACCTTCCCTTTATTGACAATAAGTGCATATAAGATATCTAGTTCATTTGAGGTTAAAGGGACTTCTTGACCTTTAACTTTTACTAGTCTTTTTTCATAGTCCACTATTAAACTCCCATCATTATAAAGTAAGTCCGAATTATCTTCTTCATAGGAAATCCTTCTAAAAAGAGCATTTACTCTTGCAGTTAGTTCCCTTGGACTAAAAGGCTTTACAAGATATTCATCTGCTCCAAGTTCTAGTCCTTCAATCTTTTCATCCAGGGATCCCTTTGCAGTAAGCATAAATATATGTACTTTTGATTTCTCTCTTATAATTTTGCATATATCTTCTCCACTTATATCTGGAAGCATTAAATCAAGAATTACTAGTTTGAAATCTATTGATTTGAATAGTTCAAGTCCTTTCAAACCTCTAGTTGAGCCATAAACTGAATACCCTGCTTTTTCTAAATAAGCTTTTAACACATCTAATACATTTTGTTCATCTTCTATAATTAAAATATTATTCATAATCCAGCCTCACATAACTTTTTATTTTTAATATTTGTGCCATTAAAGTACTGTGTTGAAATTAAATGGTCATCCATCCGATGCTTTAATGAGCTTACGCTAAGAATTAATATGATATAGATGAACCACTCCATAATAAAATTTATTATTTCTAATTTTCTCACATAAGCCGTGAGAGTTTTAAAAATAGATTTCAGATTGAAGTGGCACATCCATACCTTAGCATAAAATTATGAATTTTATATGAAAATGTATTAAATAATATTATTGTTGTATAAGAATTCAGTATCCTT
Organism: Clostridium yunnanense; assembly: GCF_016595795.1. Taxonomy (GTDB): domain Bacteria; phylum Bacillota; class Clostridia; order Clostridiales; family Clostridiaceae; genus Clostridium_AR; species Clostridium_AR yunnanense. The sequence goes on along the minus strand of NZ_JAENHN010000032.1, from coordinate 49,399 downwards.
CATTACATCGTCGTAAGCAGCATCTCTCATGATTGAATGGTCTTTTGAAAACACTATAGCTCTTTTAAATATCCCTTTTACATATTCAAAATCATGGGTAGAACATATAATAGTTTTTCCCGCATTATTTATATTTACCATAAATTCTTTTAAAAATCTTTTTGTTTTAGGATCTAGCCCATTCATAGGCTCATCAAAAATATATACATCAGGATTTAGAACTACTACAGTAGCAATTGCTACTTTTTTCTTTTCTCCCCCACTCAAATGATATGGTTGCCTATTTTTTAAATCCTCTATTTTTAATAGTTTTAAGGTATCATTTACTCTTTTTTCAACTTCTTCTTCTCTCATTCCCATCTGTCTTGGTCCAAAGGCTATTTCATCATAAACATTAGAGCAGAACAGTTGTACTTCTGAATTTTGAAAAACAAAACCTACCTTTTTATGAAATGCTTTTGAAAACTTTTCATTCTGTAATTTTTTATAAGTTATTTCCTCACCTTCAAAAAAATAATTACCTTCTTTAGGAGAAATTAAGCCATTAATTAATTTCATTAGAGTAGACTTTCCGCAGCCGTTAACTCCTATTAAAGCGACAGCTTCACCTTCCTGAACATGCAGATTAATATTTTTAAGCGCCAGAATATCCTGATTATAGAAATAAGAAACATTTTTTATATCTATCATAAAATCACAACCTATCAAAGTAAAAATATATTGTTATAAATATCACATTAACTATTATGCAGATATAGTCTGCTAAACAAAACTTAAATTTATTGTATACTTTATATTCACCTGTAAACCCTCTGCATTCCATTGCCCCATACATTTCTTCTGCTACTTCCTTTGACTTTATAAACATGGTTCCAACAATTCCAGAAAGAGATGTACTCTTGTTATTGCTTTTACCAACAGACCTTAATTTGAGTGCGTAAATCATATTTAGTGAAAACTCTCCTAAAACAATAATATATTTTATTGTTATATCAAGTACAAAAATAAACATATCAGGTACATGAAATATCTTTAAAGCCCTTATCAGATCATTCCATTGTGTAATACAAGCTAATATATTCACAAACGCAACAGAAATTAAAACCTTTAATGTAATCATTAAGGTATTATTTCCGTATCCCAAAAAAACTGATGGCAAGAGAATTATTAACGTGAATATCGCTACTACAAAACTAATTTTCAATATATATTTTATTTCATTAATACTTAAAAAATTAATTAGTACAAGTAAAAATACACCGCTGATCAAAACAAAGGAAAAGTTCTTAGTCAAAGAAACAAAAATAATAAGTATAAAGGTCGTAACAACTTTAAGTACTGCATTTATCCCGAATTTATTAGCTCTAGCTTCTGTTTGTAATCTAAATCTTGTAAGAACCCCTAATATAGATAGGATGCTCTTATTTATAAAAGCATCCTTATCCTTTTCAGGTATATAATTATCTTTTTTTAAAAGCCATTCTGGCATTTATAACGTCCACTCCTATCAGCTTAATTGTTCACCTTTGTGACATCTTTTTTTATGCTTGCTATCACTCTAAATATAATTAGAAGTATGGCAACTCCTGCAACTGCGGATAAAATATATCCAAAGTAATCCGGTATCCCTTTGATTGAATAATCCGGCATTAATGCACTAAGGCTAAAACCACTTTCCATTCCTTTAGGTATATATCCTAAAGCTTTGCCACCTGTAATCACAGAACTTATTTCATCCGATCCCCACTCTCCCCAAGCTGTCCCTGATGCTAATAAACCAATAGGTGATAAACAAACTAATCCAATTATTAAGGCATATATAGGTTTCATTTTAGCAGTAGTATTTTCATATATCATATCAGGTGAAACTTTCTTTATAAATCCCAATACTCCTATGGTAATAATACCTTCTATAACCCCTGCAACTGCAAGGTGCGGGAGAAGCATTGAAGGAATGGATATGGCTAATGGATATGGACAATATAATGGCATTCCAGCTGCATCTTTAAATAGCAAGGGTTGAATACCAAACTCAATTGAAGCACACAAAGCACCAACATTTAACGCTAGGTATGATGCAATTAGAGTTGAAATATACTCTCCTTTTTCACCCTTGATTATTCCTTTTAAAAACTTATAAATATAGTAGCCTGCATATGGTATAACAAATGCCATATTAAAACAATTTGCTCCAAAAGCTAAAACGCCCCCGTCTCCAAATAATAAAGCTTGAATTAGAAGTGCAATAGTTATAGAAATACAAGCTGATGCAGGTCCTAAAAGAATAGCTAATAAGGTTCCACCAACAGCATGGCCAGTTGTTCCTCCTGGCAAGGGGACATTGAACATCATTGTTAGAAATGAAAGTGATGCTCCTATACCCATAAGTGGCATTTTCTTCTTACTAACCTCATTCTTAATTTTTTTAATGGCCCTTGTCCAAATGGGAACCATTACAGCACCCATTGCAGCACAAGTAGCTGGGCTTAAGTAATTGTCTGGAATATGCATTTTAACTCCTCCTGTAAAATTCCGAAAAAAATTAAACCACAAAAAATTGATAACTGTTAGCAGCAATCAACCCTCGTGGTTATTAAACTAGATTAACATATTTTTAAAATCTTTATACAAATGTATACTCTCGTAGCATACATTTATATAATACTACAACAGTTATAATTTGTAAATATCACCTTAATTTATTTTTAATCCTTACATTTATTTTCCCTTCCACATATGTAGCAAGTGAATTTAACCCTTCACCAGTTCTTGAGGATATTCTAAATACTTCAGAAGATAAATTTAGAAGTCTAATATCTTCCTCTACCTTATTATCATCAAAATCGAAGTGTTCCATCATGTCAAATTTATTTAATGCAATAGCATTAGCCTTTGAAAACAGCAATGGATATTTTTCAACCTTATCATCACCTTCTGGAATACTTAAAATAGCAATTTTTAAATCTTCCCCTATTTCAAATTCAGCAGGACAAACAAGATTTCCTATGTTTTCAATAAATATTATATCAATTTCATCTAGATCAAAATACCCTAATATAGTTTTAATCGATTTTGCCTCTATATGACAAGCGCCTTCTGTGTTTAGTTGTACTACTGAAATTCCAAGTGAATCAATTTTCTCAGCATCCACTTGCCCAGCTATGTCCCCTTCTACAACTGCAATATTATATCTATCCTTTAACAACTTAATTAACTCTATAATTAAACTTGTTTTTCCCGTACCTGGTGAACCCATAACGTTTATTAGGTATACATTTTTACTTTTCAAAATTTCTTTAATGTCATTACTACAATCCTCATTTGTCTCTAATTCCTGCTTTACAACCTTAATACTCATACGCTCACCCTCCATAACCATTATATTATATAGATAATCCACTTCTATAAAAAAATAAGCGACAATTCCGTTAACTATTAATGGTAATATAATTACTAAATAGATTCTATTTGGAACTATTATATAGATAAAATAGAATATAATTCTATTTTATTATATAATAATACTTAAAGATATAAAAATAATGTTATTACACTATAATTATTACTTTTCGGGGGCATTACAATGAAAATCGCTGTAATAGACGCACAAGGCGCAGGTCTTGGACAAACAATTATAAAGAAAATTCGTAAAGAAATAGAAAAAGATATTTATATAATTGCACTTGGCACAAATACCTTTGCAACCTCAAACATGGTAAAAGCCGGGGCAAACGTTGGTATAAGTGGCGAAAGAGCGATTTCTTCATTTTGCAGAACAAATAAAATTGATGGTATCATTGGCCCAATCGGAGTGATGTGTAGTGGCAGCATAAACGGAGAAATCACCCCACTAATTTCAAAATCAATTTTTAATATGGAATGTACTAAGTATATACTCCCATTACAAAAACACGGAATTTATATCCCTGGAACAAGAAACTTACAAATCAAAGATATTATTGAAGAGATTGTATTTGATATAAAAAATAACTTAGTGTTAATATCTTAAACTGAAAATAGGTAAATTTGAAAAAGCAATGAGGTTTTAATCATTTTTTGATTAAAACCTCCTGATTTTTAATATTTATGTATCAATTTAAATTTTGAACTTATTTACTTCCTCAAGCATTTCGCCAGTCATAGAGCTAAGTATTTGAGCCGCTGCCACCACTTCTTCTGTAGAAGCATTCATCTCTTCTGATGATGCAGCAATTTCTTCAGCTGAGGCTGAAACCTCGAGAGCAACTGAGGATACCCCATCTACTCTAGATAATATAGTATCTTTATCCTTATCTATATCTTCAGCTGAATTTTTAACAGTTTCTATTTTAGGAATTATTTCACCTACTGCCTCTATAATATTCCCAAAGGAAGTTATTGAACCGTTTATTATTCCAACTTGATTTATAAGCTCATCATCCATTTCTACAGAATCTTGAACTATAACATCTGTATTGTTAGATATTTCACTAATTAGTCTTTTAATATCTTCTGAAGAAACCTTTGATTGTTCAGCAAGTTTTCTTATTTCATCCGCCACTACTGAAAATCCTTTTCCAGCTTCTCCTGCTCTTGCTGCTTCAATAGCAGCATTTAATGCTAACAGATTAGTTTGTCCAGCTATGTTATTAATTATATTTGTAATCTCATTTATTTCATTTATATTTTTTCCAAGTCCAATAATCTTGGTGTTAAAGGTCTTAAAGGATTCACTAACTTTTGTTACAGACTGATTTAACTTATTCATCTCACTACTACTCTCATTAGCCATTAAACTAATTTCCCTAGAGTTTGAATCTACTACTTGTATTTCATTTACCATTTCAGATAACTTGTTACTAAATTTATCTATAACCTCAGTTACATTTATTAAGTCCTCAGACTGATTTCCTGTTCCTTGTGCAATTTCATTTATCGATTCAGCAACATTTTGTGTAGTACTAGAGATCTCCTCAGCAACAGATGCAAGGTTCTCTGATTGTCCATTAATATTTGAAGAATTTTCTTTTATTCTACTAATCATTTCTCTAAGAGAATGTTGCATTGTTTTCATGGAGTTTGTCATTTCCCCAACTTCATCTTTAGATGTCAAGTATTTAGATGAAACCTCTTCAGTTAAATCACCCTTTGCTAGCAAATCTAGGTGCTTTGAAGTTGATTTTATTCCTTTTGCTATATAAGTTGAAACAGCATAAACTATTGCTAATCCAATTAATAAAAACACTAGAGATGATGCTACAACAGAAACCTTCATACTATCAAGTTCTGATAACACCTCTGTTTTAGATATAACAACTGCTAATGACCATTCAGTTCCTTTTACTGGAGCATATCCTACATATTTTTCTACTCCCTGGAATAGATATTTACTCATTCCCATTTTACCTTGACCCATATCTTTTTCAACATTGGCCAATTCATTTAAACTAGAATCTTTTTTTGCTTCTTCTATAGGATTGTATAATTTCATTACTAAATCTTTATTACTATGTGCTATAACTGTTCCATCTTTTTTTATCATGAAGGCACTGCCTGTTTGTCCAAACTTAATCTGATTAGTTATTTCACTTAATTTATTGCCATCTCTAGTACTAATTAATACTCCAACAATATCATTATTGTTTTTAATTGGTACTGCATATACTATAACTATAGATCCATCTACTTTACTAATTAATGGGTCTGATACATTACCTTTACCAGCTAATGCATTCTGAAAATATGGTCTATCTTTAATGTTAGCATTTTTCCCATCGGTATATTGTACATCACCATTTTTATCTGCAATACCTATTTTAATGCTTCCACTTCTAGCTATTTCTTCTTTGAGTATTGATACTTTATTGTCCCATGGTTCATTTAGGTTTTTTATATCATTTCTTGCTGCAAGAACCTCTAATGAACTCAACTGACCTTCAACTTTACTTTGAATATTACTTGCTGACTGTTCTGCTATCTTTGGTAGAGTCTTTGATAAATTTGAAGTTAGTGCTTTTGATGAATTCATGAAAGAAGCTATTCCTAGCCCAATACATATAGCACCTATCAACAAACCTAAACATACTATCATTTTTGCTTTAATGCTTTTCATGCATGATCCCCCTGTTTAGTCAATTTACATAGAATTAAATTATTTTTTAAATGTAGTAATAATCTATGTTAAAATTTTATCACATTTCCTTGTGTTAGTAAATATATTGTCAAAAATTATACCATTTTGTCGTCAGGTATATTTTTCTATTTGTGTAAATAAAAATAGGTTTTTAATTTATCCTTTCATATTTGTTTTCTTTTTGAGCTCTAATCATTTATATAGTTGTCCGCGCAAGTATTTTACTGTAAAATAAAGCATATATATCCATAAAATTATCTTATAATATAAATTTTTCTTTATGCTCTATTAAACCATTATGTTCTGCAATCAAACTTAAGTATTGGTTGTCTAAAAAAATTAAGATGAGGAGAAGTCTATGAAAAAATATTTTAAATATCTAGTAGTTCTTTTATTATTTATACTTTTACTTCCATATCATACCGTACATGCCGATAGTAAAAGTTTTTCTATTGACAGACTTGCCATAGATACCATACTAAATACCGCTGGTGATATTGAAGTTTCAGAAGTATATGAATATAACTTCAAAGGGGACTTTAATGGAATCACTAGAAATATTAATTTTAGTGAAAGCTCAGGAGTGGAGAATATTGAAATTAGTATATTAGATGGTTCAAACAAAGTTATATTTAAGAACAATGATAGTAAACAAAATGAAACTTATACAGTAGCTACAGATGGAAACTACAAAAAACTGACTATATATTCAAAAAACAGCAATAAAGTGGTTAAGTTCAATATTAAATACTCCATAATTGGAGCTGCAACCAAGTATAATGACGCCGGTGAATTATTTAGAAAGTTCTACGAAAACTCATCTAATACAGATATAAATAACCTATCCCTTAAGGTTAACTTTCCAACAGGAAATCTAAAAGACGCAAAATATTGGGGCATAGGTCCAGCTTCTGGAACTGCAAGTAAAGCAGATGTTAATAATTTCTTGTTTAGTATTGCAAAACTTAATGCTGGAGAATACTTTGGTTGTCGTATACTTTTTCCTACTGATTATCTTAAAGATGCTAAAAAAGTAGTTAATGAAGATGGGTACAATAGAATCTATAACGAACAGATGAATAACGCTTATACCCCAGAAAACACTGCAAATAACAACACCAATAATTCAAAAAACTCGATTACTCCACCTACTAACGTACCTCCTAAAAATTATGATACAGATAACTCTAGTAGTGTTGGGATTTTTATCTTAGTTTCAACTATACTTTTATTAGCAGTTGTTTTAATACTTCATAATGCTAAAGAAAAGGAAAAGTTTCAAAAAGAACTTGAAGAGTATAGAAGCACAGAGGAAATTTTCACTGATACTTATTGTGAGTCTCTTCCTAGCGACTTAAGTCCAGCTTTAGTAACTTACTTAATTAGCGAGTATATAGAAATTAAAGATATAGTTGCAACCTTATTGAATCTATCAGTAAGAAATATATTAACCTATACCGCAAATTCTTATGTAGAAAAAAAGCTCTTTAACAAAGGGGAAGAAAAAATAGCTTTTACTTTTTCAATAAATACTAAGAATTTAGACTTTTGTTCTATTCACGAGAGATATCTACTTAATTGGCTTTCTTCTTATGGCGATTATCCTTCTTTTTCACTAAAAGATATAGAAGAACAAACAACTGAGCGTGGAACAGCCTTAGATTTTAAAAATAAATTTGATGATTGGAAAATCCTAATAAAAACAGAAGCTGATTCAAAGCCTTTCAACATAAAAATAAGAAACCGTTATGTTTTAACTAATACTTATAATAACGAACATTTAAAATGGATTGCTTTTAAAAAGTTCTTACTTAAATATTTAGCCTCAAATGAAAAAGCTCTTATATCTACAGAACAATGGAAAAAATATTTACCTTATGCTCTCGCTTTAGGCTTAACAGATAAAATAATTGAGTTCTCTCCTAATCTAGCAAATGATAACTATATATACTCAGATCCTCTATTTTACAACATGAGTTATCTTAACTTTATATATTATGACTTTTTTGATGATTTTCAAGATCAATTAATAGAAAACACTACAGATCATAGTAGTAATAATTCTAGTGATTTTGGTGGCGGTTTTGGAGACGGAGGTGGCTTTACCTCCGGTGGAGATAGCGGATCTTGCGGCGGTGGCGGAGACTCTGGTGCATTTTAAATAGGTTTAATAAGAAAACACCTTATCAACTTTTGATATGAAGTTGTAAGATAAAAGTAGACATGAAAAAAAGCATGTCTACTTTTTTCATGTTAAAATTTATATATAAGGATGTGATTATGATGAGTAGAACAAAAGGTGGTTCAAATAGAACATGGACTAAGGAAGAAAAACTCCGTATTGTTCGTAGATATTTTGATGAAGGCATAGGCCGACCAACTCTAGCAAAGGAAGAAGGAATTTCAAGTGGTATGATTGCAACTTGGATTCACAAATACTTAAACGACGGCGAAGCTGGTTTAGAAAACAAAAAGAAGCCAGGGAATAAGTTTGCTGCATTGCATACAAACAAATCAATGAATGAACTCGACCGACTTCGTTTAATTGTAGCAAAGCAAGAAATCGAAATTAAAAGATTAAAAAAAGGATACATAGTGAAAGGAGTTGGTGCAAAAAAGGAATTCGTTACTATAAAAGATGTGAGTACGAAATAATAGATAGCTTAAAAGCTAAATATTCTCTTAAGGATCTTTGTAGATTAATGCAAGTTAACCGTTCCGGGTACTATAAATGGAAATTAAGACAC
>NZ_JAENHN010000032.1:0-40411 GCF_016595795.1 Clostridium yunnanense | reverse complement strand
ATAGACTAGCTACCGTAATCCGCAAGGAAACCGGGTGGTTGTTTTCGGACAATCTTGCACATAAGTGCTGTAAAATCAGTGGTATAAAGTCTAAAGTTAGAGGTTATAAATATAGGCGACCTGGAAGCGAGAATATCATTTATCCGAATATAGTCAATGGGAAGTGGAATGCTTCAAAACCACTAGAATTGGTGGTTTCAGATATGACTTGCCTTAACCATAAGGGGCACTCTTACGAGTTGACGTATATTATGGATACATACAATAATGAGATTATTTCACATCACCTGACATCTAAGCAAGGCGATAGGCGCACCTATCTTTTATGTTTAGAGGATTTAAAGAAAAAAATTGAAGAACAAACAACTCCAGTCGTTTTGCACACGGATCAAGGAGCTGTCTATTCTTCAAGAGCATTCGCAAAAGCTCATAATAATTGTAACATAATTCACTCAATGTCGCGAGCTGGAACTCCAACGGATAATCCTATTATTGAATCAATAAATGGTTGGATAAAAGATGAGATGGTTGTTGACTTTAATTTTTATGAAGAAGATGATATATTCAAATTCGTGGACAAATACATCTATTATTATAATAATGATAGACCTGCATATGCATTAAATTATCAAAGCCCCATTCAGTATAGAACTGAACGAGGCTTTGGTTAATATTGCTTTTATTGCTGTCTACTTTAGATTGACAACTTCATATCAACTTTTGATAAGGTGTTTGATTTTTAGTTAGCAGTTAATATTCTAAAGCAAATAGATTGTAGATAGATGAAGCACATACAGTTTTATTTATGGCTGTAATCAGCCAATTCAAACTAGAACTAATAAGTGAAAATATAAGTATTTTATATATTCAATTATTAAAACTAATTAATTGTAGTATGTCCAATATTTTTAGGTAGGAACAATATTTCAATTGCTGGTAATATCATCAATAAACCAAGAAAAATAAAACCTAATTCATAAGCGGTTGTAATTGGGAAGAAGTTTTGCAACAAATTTACAACAACTGTAATAAGTGATATTCCCATCCCCTGAGCTAAGGTTGATACCACAGAATTCAAGGTATTTGCACTATTTCTGTCTTTAGGCTCTATTTCTGAAAAACTCAATCCACTGTAAGCAGTTAAGGCTAATGAACGTCCTGCCCCTGATACTAATGCTAGGAACATTATCCAAATAGGTAAAGTATTAATTTGAATAAATGCTAAAGCAATAGATGTAATAAACACCATCCCAAATGATGACAATAGCGCACCACGATATCCTAACTTACGAATAATTACATTAGTAAAAGGTTTAATTCCAATATTTCCGATAAAAATAAATATCACAAAACTTCCTGCTTTTACTGCTGACCAATGAAAGACGGTTTGTAAAAAAATAGTTAGTATATAAGGCAACGCTCCAACGCATAGCCACAGAATAGAACCACTTGTTTGGCAGATTCTAAAGGAAGTTATTTTTAATGAATCGAGCGAAAACAATGGATTAGTTGATTTTTTTAAGTGTTTAAAAACAATAAAGCCTAACAACACTCCTAAAACACTTAAACCTAATGCACTAAGCCAATAATCTTTTCCACGAGTAGCTAGCTCTGCTCCAACTAAGATTATGCCTGTTGAAGCTGCAATCTCTATAAATCCTAAAAGATCAAATGAAGTTTTGCTTTTTACTTTATCAGTATCTATTAATTTTGCTCCGATTAATGCAATAATTAAGCCAATTGGTGCATTAATCAAGAAAATCCACTGCCAATTCCAGTAAGTAACAATAAATCCTCCAACCACCGGTGCTATTGCAGGTGCTATTAAAGCAGGCCAAATAAGATAACTAATCATTTTCAATAGCTGTGAAGCCGGTGTCTTTTCTAATACAATTAGTCTTGCTGTAGGTGTCATCAAAGCACCAGAGATACCTTGTACAATTCTCATTATCAAAAGAAAAGAAAAATTAGGTGCAATTGCACTACCTAATGAGCTAAGGGTAAAGATTATGACAGCAATAATCCAAACTTTCTTTTTTCCATATCGATTGGCTATCCACCCGCTTAAAGGGATAAATATAGCAACTGTAATTAAATATACGCTGACAAGTAATGCAATTGTTGCTGAACTGGTATGAAAATATCCAGCCATTTTAGGTAATGCTGTAGTTACAATAGTTCCATCCAAAATCTCCATAAAGAGACTAGCAGCCATTAATAAAGCTATTTTTATTTCTTTTGTCATTGTTATCACCATTCTTTCTTCAATTCATCTTTAAATCTTTCAATCCACTCAACTGCAATAATAGCTTGCTGTAATCGTAGTCCAAACTTTTTGCTTGCATACCAATGATCTTTTGAATCTTCTGTCGCTAGTTTTTTTAGTATATCTTGAGTATCTTCTACTATCTCTTTTTGCTCCTTATAAAATTCATCCAATAATTGAATTTGTTCATCTACAGCAAGATGCTGCATAACATCAATTTTAATTAAATAGATATCAGAATTGTGAGCACCACTTGGAACAGGCATTTTCATTAACTCAAAAAAACGTTCTTTCCCTTTTTCCGTAATGCTAGCTACTTTTTTATTTTTTTTGTCTGATTCAATATTGGTTATCTCAACAAAACCCTGATTCTCTAACTTTTCAAGTAATGGATAAATCACTCCGTAACTAATCTTACGATGACGGCCTAGCGACGCTTGCAATGCATTTCGTAGATAATACCCACTTTGCGGTTCTTCCATTAATTCACCTAAAATAAAAAGCTCATTCATTATTTTTATTCACTCCTATATATCTAAAAGATGTATCTAAAAGATATGTTTAGTATATATCTTTTAGATACATAATGCAATATTTTTGCATAAAAATATTAAAAAATTTTAAAAGCACTTTATCATATAAGATATTTTTGCGTATTTATAGTATTATATCCTGATGTTTTCATTCTTTTTCAATGTAATCACATCACAAAAAACCCTCTCAAAATGAGAGGGTAAAGATCTTTGAAGTAACTCTAATTAGTGTTGAGTTGCGCTGTATTATCATCTTCAATATTACTAAATTTAAAAATTATCAATCCTAATATAGCTGATAAAAGTGAAGCTATTATTATACTCATTTTTGCTGTAGCTAATACCGCTTCATCTACAAATGATAACGATGAAACAAATATTGACATTGTAAATCCTATTCCACCAAGAACACTTGCACCATATAGATGTCTTTTATTTACTCCAAAAGGCAGTTTAGCAATCTTAAATTTTACTAACAATATAGAAATAAGATATATGCCTAATTGTTTTCCTAAAACAAGACCTAATATTATTCCAATACTAACTGGTTTAACCATAATAGTTGAGAGACTACTAGCATTTATAACTACCCCAGCATTAGCCAATGCGAATATTGGCATTATGAAATAAGAAGACCATGGAGATATTGTACTTTCAAGTTTGTATAACATTGATTTTTTAAATTTTTCTAGATCCTTTGAACCAGGTATTGTCATACCAAGCAGCACTCCTGCAAAGGTAGCATGTATACCTGATTTTAACATTGTAAACCATAAAACAATCCCCAGTATAACAAAAACAAATGTTGACTTAACTTTTAGTCTATTGGCTATCAAAAGTAATATAAAGATAGTTAAACTTACTGAAAGATATATCCACGATATCTCAGTACTATAAAATATTGCGATTACAATAATAGCCCCCAAATCATCAACTATTGCTAAGGCTGTAAGAAAAACAACAATTCCCTTAGGGGCCTTTTGTCCAACTAAAGATATTATGCCTAAAGCAAACGCTATATCTGTTGCCATTGGTATCCCAAATCCATTGATCATTGGCTGATTATAGTTAGATAATGCATAAATACCAGCTGGGACAATCATTCCAAATATAGCCGCAGCAATTGGCAATATAGTTGTTCTTATAGATTTAAGTTCTCCAACTAAAACTTCTTTCTTGATTTCCATACCAACTACAAAGAAAAATACTGCCATCAGTCCATCATTGATCCAATGTGAGATAGGCATGGAAATAGAAATCTCATCATACCCAATTGTAATGTGTTTATGTAATATTTCATTATAAATCGGAGCAAAACCAGAGTTAACCAGTATCATTGCAGCTACAGAACAGATTAATAATATTATTCCACTAGAAGCTTCACTCCTAAAAAAGTTTAAAAATAAGTTATAGCTTCTATCATTTGTTGTGTTTCGCATATTTAATATCCTTTCTTTTGTTATGTATTTTGCTAAATATTATTTTAATTTAGCTGTTATATGGAACTACCATATAAGTAATAAATCCTAATACTTTAGTTTATCTTTTTATAAAAAATATATTTCTAGACAAGTAAAAAAGAGTGGAGAGCTTAAATAAAGCTTCCCACCCCAGAAACTGCTTGCTTGAAAGTAAATTATATTATATATTTACCCAACCGAAACTAATTATATTCATTTATGTTCAACCACATTATATCAAATACCACATAAGAGGTCAACAATTAACTCATTACTTAAAGAAATTATTGCTATATGTCTTGCTATCTATCTGATTCCTTAACATGAGACTCATTTCCTATCTTTTTTTCAATATATGTATTTTACTCTGATATTGCCCAATAAGATTATATTGTCAACTTTCTAAAATGTAAAAGAACCATAAACATCAATCTAATTCTTCTGTATCTAGCAACGCCTTCCACTTTTCTTCATGTAGAAGTAAAATGGCACTCCAAGTGCTGCCAATAATGCTCCATAACCAATTACTTGCCAGCCTGAACCATATATAGCCCAACATGCATATACAAATCCTATTAGAGGAATCAATGCACACTTAATAAAAGTTGAGAAATTTTTAATTTGTCCATTTTTCATCATAATTTTTATCTCTGCGAGAGCTGTCATAGCATAAACCGGTAAATATGCCAGTGTAGCCAATAAAATTACAAATGTGAAGGCTCCTACTAGAGATTTATTGTAATTCATATATAAAAGAATATTTAATAATACCGAACCTATTATTAATGATACATAAGGCGTTTCGAATTTTGGGTGAACTTTTCCAAAAGCCTTTGGAAACACCCCGTTTTCTGCAGCTGCAAAGCCTACGCGTGCTGTTGAAAGCAGCCAGCCTACAGTTGTACCAAGTATACTGATTATAACTGCTAAAGTGATAAATGTTGATACTCCTCCTCCAAAGTATTGGGAAAGAATGTCTGCAAAAGGTGCCTTGCTGTTGGCCAAAGCTTCTTGAGAAATGGAACCCATAGCAAAAAAGTTAATGCATATATATATAACCGCAGCTATAGAAATACCAAGTATTGTACTTCTTTTAACATTTTTCTCCGGATTTTTTATTTCACCAGCAGTAATAGCTGCACTTTCAAGACCAATGAAGGCCCAAAGTGTATTAACAGCTGCTCCGTTCACTGTTGATAATCCTTTTCCACTTGGAAACAATGGTTTGATATTTGCTACATTAAAATGAAGTGCTGTAATTATAATAAAGAATATAAAAAAACATATCTCAAATATAGTAATGACTGTCTGAATTTTACCCGCTCTTCTTACTCCAAGAATGTTAATACCAGTAAATATCCATAATACAATAGTTCCAAATATGAAGGCAACATGTCCATTAGATAAAGCTGGTACTAAACTAGATGTATAAGTACATATAGCGAGAATAACTGCAGCATTTCCAATCCACGACCCATTCCAGTAAAGCCATGCATTCATAAATCCTGTAAATTCACCAAAAGCAACCTTTGAATACTCGTAAGGTCCACCTGTCTTTGGATACTTTGATCCCAATCTTGCAAAGGTTATAGCAAGGCATATAGAACAAGCCGCTGAAATAAGCCAAGCCATAATTGTGCCACCAGGGCCGGTAATTCCTGCCAGAGTAGCAGGCAACATAAATATACCAGATCCCATCATATTACCTGCAACCAATGCTGTAGCAATAAGTAGTCCAATATCCTTTTTTAAATTTGTCTTTTGTTCCACGATTATTCCTCCTAAAGGTATAAATTTTAATCAAACCCTAAGCAAACCAACCTATGCATAACTTCACCGTACTAAAGTTTCAACTGCGCACTGTGGCATCATTTTCTTTTCTAAGGCTTGATAGCGCTTATCTGTACTTTACTAATATTATAACTCATCTCTATCTTATATTTATTCATAATTGCATTAACATTATGCATAAAAACTCGAATTTTGTCAATAATTAAATTTTGGCACTATTTCTGTATTTTTATTAAAACAAGGTCTATTGAAGATTTTCCTTCACTAGACCTTGTTTCTACTAAAGCGTGACATTGCGATATTAAATACTGTTCTTTAATTATTGCTGTTGCTTTTGGAAATACTTCTTTCTCCAATAAAGAGCTACATTAACTAATCCTATCATTACAGGTACTTCCACAAGTGGTCCTATAACCGCAGTAAAAGCTTCTTTAGATTCTATTCCAAATACAGCAACTGCAACAGCAATAGCAAGTTCAAAGTTGTTACTTGCAGCTGTAAATGCTAATGTTGTAGTTTTCTTATAATCAATGCCTGATTTGTAACTTATATAAAAAGATACTGAGAACATGATAACAAAGTATATTAAAAGTGGAATTGCTACTTTCACTACTTCTAATGGCAATTGTACAATGTACTGACCTTTATAAGTAAACATAATTATAATTGTAAATAATAACGCAATTAATGCTACTGGGCTAATCTTAGGTATGAATTTTTTTGTGTACCATTCATTTCCCATCATTGGTTCCAATATTAACCTAGTTAACATTCCTAATGCGAAAGGAACTCCCAGGTAAACCGCCACAGACCTTGCAACTTCGCCCATGGAGATATTAACTTTATATCCAGTGAGCCCAAATACTGGCGGCAATACTGTAACAAATATATAGGCAAAAACTGAATAGAAGATAACCTGGAATATTGAGTTAAAAGCTACTAATGCTGCTGCATATTCACTGTCTCCATCAGCTAAACTATTCCAAACTATAACCATAGCTATACATCTTGCAAGTCCTATTAGTATTAATCCAGTCATTAAAGCCGAATCTGATCTTAGGAATACCATAGCAAGTATGAACATCAACACTGGTCCTATAACCCAATTTTGAACCAAAGATAAACCTAATACTTTTGGGTTTTTAAATACTTTTCCTAGTTCTTTATAATTTACCTTTGCTAGAGGTGGATACATCATAACTATTAATCCAACTGCAATTGGTACTGAAGTACTCCCAACAGATAAATTTGATAACACTTTTGATAACTCTGGTACTGCCCAGCCCAAAGTAATACCTAAAGCCATAGCAAGAAAAATCCAAAGTGTAAGATATCTATCAAGTAATGAAAGTCTTGATTTACTTCTCAAATAAAATTCCCCCTTAAAGTTTGTTTTTGCTTAAGCTCATTAAAGCATCGAATTCAAAACCACTTAATTTCACCACGGTTCCTTAACTGCGCCTTTATTTTAAAAGCTCAATAAGTTCCTCACCCTTTATTTCTTCAGGTTTCCACTCTATAACTGCAAAGTTACCACTAGATATATCATTTACTTTATTAATCCAATGTACTTCATTCCTCGCTTTTGCCTTTAAAATATTATTTGTTGTGCTGGTTGCATACAAACTTGAATTTATAGCCCACCATTTGCTGTTTATTCCTGCGCGTTTTAAATCCTCATCAAGTCTCATCGCTTCATAAACCGGTGTAGTTTCTGCCAAAGTTACAATCACAACCTCTGTTTCCTTTGGATTTCTGAGCTTTGGTAAAAGCTTCTTAACTGACTCTGGAGTATCACCCTGAGAGCGTGATATTTCCTTATTATAGCTTTCTGTTGAGTCCAAAAGTAAAAGAGTGTGTCCTGTTGGAGCTGTATCAATTACAACCACTTCATCCTCTGATTTTTCAACTATCTCAGCAAAAGCTCTAAAAACAGCAATTTCTTGAGTACATGGAGATCTTAAATCTTCCTCAATATATTCAATATCCTCTTCTGTCATAGTTTCTCTAGCTTTACTTAATACTTCTTCTTTGTATTTTTCCAATTCTTTCTTTTCATCTATATTACTCAAGGTTATCCCTTGCCCTTCATCTAACACAAATTTCAAATGAGCTGCTGGATCAGTAGTAGTAAGATGAACCTTCTTGCCTTTATTAGCTAATCCTAAAGCAATTGTAGCAGCTATTGTTGTCTTACCAACTCCGCCTTTTCCCATTGTAAATATGACCTTTTTATCTGAATTATATAAATCATTAATGATATCCTTAAGACTTAACATCGTACTTACCTTAAGTTCTTCATTGCTTATCTTAATATTATCTTCCTTTAAAAAAGCTCTTACATTCTCGAGACCAGTAATATTATAAGGTCTTAATGGAATTTCAAAGATTTTTAGACCTTCTAGTTTTTCTGGAATATGTTCAAGAGCCCTTTGTTGTTTATTATAAATACTTTGGGATAACTCATCATCTGCATTATTAAGTACTCCATTTACAACTAAAATCTGATTATTTATCCCTATTTCTCTAAGCTCCATAGATGCTCTTTCTGCTTCTTTTAAAGGTGTTATCTCTGGTCTTGATACTAAAATAAGAGTTGTAGAACTTCCATCGGCTAATGTGTCCACTGCCTCTTTATAAATTTCCTTTTTGTCTTCAAGTCCTGCTAACTGTCCAAGACAAGATGCTCCATGAGTACTTTCACTTATAAAATTACTCCATGCTGAAGGTAATTGGAGCATTCTTAAGGTATGACCTGTAGGCGCTGTATCGAAAATTATATGATCAAATTCTTTTTGAATACTATCATCAGTTATAAAGTTAGTAAACTCATTAAAAGCTGCAATTTCAACTGTACATGAACCTGAAAGCTGTTCTTCCATGTTTTTAATAACAACTTCAGGAAGCTTACCTCTAAACGGTTCAACAACACTTTCCTTGTATTCATTTGCAGCTTCTATAGGATCAAAATTAGCAACCGTAAGGTTTGGTACTTCTTCTATTTTAACTCCTTTATTGTTTAACTCTCTGTTAAATACATCCTGGAGATTTGAAGCTGGATCTGTGCTTACCAACATGATTTTTTTACCTTGGTCAGCTAAAGTCATAGCTGTAGCACAAGCAGTTGATGTTTTCCCTACTCCACCTTTTCCAGTAAAAAATAAATATTTAGTTAATTCTATATGATTTGGATTAAATAATTTCCACATATTTAAATATCCTTCCTTCGCTAACAACATCCGCCTTTACATCCACAGTCATTTGTTTTTTTCTTAATTTGAAGTTTCAAGTAATTTTCAGGAACTTCAAGCATAGCACAGAATTCCACATTTGTTGGATATGCTTTAGTCTTAACCACTTCTCCATCAACAATAGTTAGAGGTAAACATTCTATTCCTTCACTGTTTAATAACTGATTAACAACTTTGGTATCTACAAAAGCTTGAGGATTATTAGTTAAATTGAATCTATCAACTATAATACCTCTACTTTTTAAATTATTTAAAACAGTAGACACTCTTAATAGCTCTGGATCTATACTCGGACCACAAACTCCTGTAGAACAACACATTGCTGGATCAAAAATAATCATTTTCTTCATAATATATATCCCCTTTTCTATTTGCATTCACATTTAGATTTATCTTTACATATACAATCCTCAGTATCAGTAATAAGATTCATTATAAATAACATTAATTTGTTGCAGTTAGTAGCGTTTAATGAATAGTGATTCCATAAACCTTCTTTTCGACTATTTACAAGACCACACTCCATCAAAACCTTCATATGATGAGAAAGTGTTGGCTGAGTAAAATCGAAGTTTTCTAATATATCACAAGCACATTTTTCTCCACAAGATAGTATATCAATTATCTTTAATCTATTTGCATCAGAAAGAGCTTTAATTATTTTTGCATTTTCATTATAATCAATTTTCAATTTATCACTCCCTACATAGATAATCATCTATATATAATATAGATGATTATCTATGTATAGTCAACATCTGCTTTGTAATCATCACAATTCTTTAACACAAACATATGTATTCATCTATATTCATACTATGATTTCATAAAAATAATGTGAATAAATATAGAAATATTGATGCTGGTTAATATTCTATTAGATATCCAAGAGATAAAACAAAAAAGCCAGTTTTCACTGGCTTAAAATCATATTTATTCAGTTATATGCTACTAAATTCCCCCTATAGTACTTAAATTAATTTTATTATTTTCAATTCTTCTTTTTAAATCTTGTATTTTCTCTTCAATAGCTTTAGCAGTTTTAATAAATTCCTCATCACTTTTACCTGATGGGTCATCTAAGCCCCAATCTTCTTCATGCTTTGAAGGCAAGAAAGGACAAACTACATTACAGCCCATCTTTATAACAATATCTACTTCTGGTATATCCGTAAGTAGCTTCGATTTTTGTGTTTCATTCATATCAATATTATATAAATCCTTAATTATTCTCACAGCATCTTGATTTATCTGTGGTCTTAATTCAGTTCCTGCTGAATAAGATTCAAATACATCTGAAGCAAACATTTTTCCCAAGGCTTCTGCCATCTGAGATCTACAAGAATTATGCACACATATAAACGCTACTTTTGGTTTCATTATTATTCCTCCATCTTTTAACTCTTAGTTATTTTTAGATATAAATAAAA
Source organism: Clostridium yunnanense (assembly GCF_016595795.1). Lineage (GTDB taxonomy): Bacteria > Bacillota > Clostridia > Clostridiales > Clostridiaceae > Clostridium_AR > Clostridium_AR yunnanense. Next base: position 29,680 of record NZ_JAENHN010000032.1, on the reverse strand, counting down.
TATTTTCTCTTAAATATGAATCTAACTTTAAAAGCACGGTATTTGGTGCTTCAATTTAGGTCTATTTATCTATAATTTCAAAACACACTTTACCTTCTTTTAGGTCTTCACACCCTAACCCGCTACTTTTATATATTTTTAGCTTTTCCATATCAGATTGACATTTTTTTAATTTCATTGTTTGAGTTTGAATTAATTCTTTTATAAAATTAAATTCTTCCATGGCTTCACTATTAATTTTGTAATATACATATTTATTTACCTTATAATAATCAATAACTTTAGCACTGGTGAGTTTATTTAGATGTCTTGATACATTTGATTGACTTATATCTAAAATAGACTCAATCTCACATACGCATAGATCCCCATCTTTTAAAATATTTAATATTCTTATTCGTGTCTCATCAGATAAAGCTTTCATCACTTGTATTAAATCCAAATTTCTCACCTCATATATGAACATATTCAAATATAATCATATGATAATTTAAATATGTTCACATGTCAATGTTTAAAACAACTATCAACCAAAGGACCATTGTGCAACACTAACTTCACCTTTACCTAAAGGTCTTTCTCCTTCATATACGCATCCAATTGTATCATCAGTAAATTCATCATCTGTAAATATTTCGCCAATGACTTCAGCATTTAAATTACTGTTTTTCTTCTTTTTCCTACCCCTTTTACTCTTTTTAACTTCTATTACATCAGTGCTATATCCTCCTATATTGTCACTACTGTTATCTATTTCACTATTCTTAGAAGTACTGAGGTCTTTATTTATAATTTCTAAGTTTCCTGCACTACCCTCCTCTTTATTTTCCATCTTAAGCAAAGCGTTATCCTCAAACTCTTTATTATTCTTTTCTTCAGCCTTCTCAGTATCAACTTTATTGTCACAAGCCTCATTTAATGGAACATCTATAGCCTTTAATTCAGCTTTTTTATCCTTAGATATTTCTTTTTCTTTCACCTTAATATTTTGATGCTTAGCAAAATTTTTCACTATATATATGTTATCATCAGTTAATTCAACCATTTCTAACTCAATAAAAAGCTCTAAAGCAAGCTTAACTTGATGAACCTCTCTATTAAACTCTATTGCTAAAGTTTCTATTGTATATGGAAGGCTTTTTGAAAGAAACAAGTTCCCTTCTAAATTAACCTTGCCTGCAAGTAGCACAATCCTATTCCATATATAATGAATTGTATCTCTTTCTGGCTTCATATCTATTATTTTGAATTTAGTATCCTCATACATATCAGCTCTGAATTTTACATATTTTCTTTCTCTCATATCTCTCATTCTCCCTAACACTTTATTTTTATGGATGTATCACTTCGTAATGGAATTTATTATTCTTAAATTTTCTCACCAGAAGCCGTGAAAGTTTTAAAAATAGATTTAGTTTCGAAGTGGTACATCTTTATTTTGTTTTCTAAAAGATATATATGCCGTAGTAAGAAAAATTACAGGGTTCATTATATATTTTTTTAACTTTTTATCATAATTAAACAGCAAAAAAGATTGAGTTATTTTCTATTAACTCAATCCTTTTTAACTATATAGAGCTTTATAAAATTTTCAAGCTAGCAAGGCTTATAGTCTCCAAAGCTTTTTAAAGTTTTTCATATGGATATCAGCAAAAAACAAAAATTATTTGCATGTCAAAGCTATAGTTAATCAACCTCAATAGTACTAATTGTTTCTCCTGTACTTTTAACAAAATACCAAAACTTGTAATTATTCACTTCATTTATGGCATTAGAATCTGATGGTAAATAGTACGGGCTTTGATAATGATACTGGTTATTGCTACCTATAATCTTTAAATATATACATGCAGATGAATATTTGCTTTCCAAATACTTATTTACATTATCTTTCAGTAATAGTTCTTTCATATGATTTACTATTACTTTACTATCTTCTTCAGATAAATTTTTTTTATAATCTATGGTAAACTTATATTCTCCCTGCTGATAATAAATTTCTAACCTAGATAGATTAAAATCTTTATCCATAGCTTTTAAATCATCTTTACATTCTAATACAAACTTCTTATCAACTTCCTTACGGCCATTGGTACTAACCATACCGATAAAAAATATAATATTAAAGCTAACGTATAAAACACAAATTGCAATTACAGAATAAATTATAAACTTTATTAATTTGTCCATACGATCCCCACTATAAATTCATCATTTTACACTCATATAATCTTTTATTTATATATTCTAATTTCAAATAACTTTCTTATATAGATGAACCACTTCATAATTGAATTTATATTTTCAAATTCTCCTCTCAGAACCCAGAGGAGTTTTGAAAATAGATTTCGGATTGAAGTGGTTCATCTTTATCATTTTTCTTGGGTAATTTTATTATAATATTTAATTGAATCTATTAAATGGTTGTGATTAAAATCAGGCCAAAAATCATTAGTAAACCATAGCCTTGCTTCGGCAGATTGCCAAAGTAGGAAGTTACTTATTCTCTTCTCTCCACTTGTTCTTATGATTAAATCAACGTCAGGCAATCCTGAAGTATACATATAATTGCTAATTAAAGCTTCATCTATTTTATCAGCATCAAGTGTTCCCTCATTAATATCTTCCATCATTTCTTGCATAGCATCTACTATTTCTAAACGTCCTCCATAATTCAATGCTATATTTAGGACAAAACCAGAATTTTTTTCAGATTCCTTTTCTGTTTTTTTAATTTCATTTAACAGTTCTTTAGAAAGATTATTCTTACTACCGATATGACGAACATTAATATTTTCTCCTACCTCATTACGTAGCTTTGTAAAGAATTCTACGAAAAGTTTCATTAAAAAAGAAACTTCTTCATTAGATCTATTCCAATTTTCACTAGAGAAAACATAAAACGTGAGCACCTCAACCCCTAGTTCAAAGCATTCTTTAATTGTGTTTTCAATTGGTTTGGTACCAGCTCTATGTCCAAAAGTTCGTGGAAGTCCTTTTTTTCTAGCCCATCTTCCGTTTCCGTCACAAACTATAGCTATATGCCTTGGTATAATATCTTTTTCTTTATCTATTTGATTTTTCAACATTAGACTCACTTCCACTCTTGTTTTTCCAATATAAATATTTTATTCTATTATTACCCAAATACATAATCATTGTCAACTTTTGGTATATAGCTGAATAAAAAGGATTGAGCTATTTTATTCTTTAAGAATTTATAACTCAATCCTTTTTGATAAATGCACGCCTTTTTAGCAAGCAACAATTTCCTTAATCATGAACTCTTTTCCACATAAAATCTCCCATTGTCTGCCTCCACACTTAGGACACTTGTTATTATTGTCGATAAGATTAAAAACCTTATTGCATTTCTTACAGAAAGCATTGCCAGGCAATATATCAATTTTCAATTCAGTCTCTTGTAATAAAGTACCCTCTACTGCAGCTGGATAACAAGCTTCTAAATATCTTGGGATCATGGAGGAAAGTTCACCAACTTGGATAACCAACTTATCTATTTTAGTTAATCCATTTTCTTTCGCGAAATTCTCCACAGTTTTTACCACTTCAATCATAACTCCAACTTCATGCAAAAACCTCACCTCACCCCACTACTCTTACTCTTTCTTTGAAAAGATTGATCCTAAGGATTTTTTCGCATTTTTCACTGCAATTCTTCCTTGACGTTTTATGGCATGTTTAATGACTATAGGTTTCATTTCATTGAGCTCTGCACCAGCGCTATTATATTTTCTTGTAAGCGAAATTGCATCAAATTTACATTTTGTAGTGCAAACACCACAACCCACACATTGATATTGATCCACAACTACAGCTCCACAGCCAAGACATCTTTCTGTTTCCTTCTTTATTTGCTCTTCTGTAAAAGTCTTACGTAAATCTTTAAAGGTTTCTTTCGACTTGCTTCCATCTACATGAAGTGCTCTTTGTCTAGGTAGACGATCATAACCATCCATATTTAGGTTTTCTTTATCTAAAGCATGATATTCTCTCTCTCGACTTATAGACAAATTATCGCCATGTACATAACGATGAATAGAGATAGAACCTTGTTTTCCTAAAGCAATAGCATCAATAGCAAACTTAGGACCTGTTAATGCATCTCCACCAGCAAATACATCCTTTTCTCCGGTCTGGAAGGTAAGTGGATCTGCCTTTACAGTTTTATTAGGATTTAAAGTGAGCATAGAATCCTTCAATAGTGATCCCCAGTCTATCCCTTGTCCTACTGAAATTAGCACATGTTCAGCCTTAACGAACTTAGTTTCTTCTTCATCAAATTTAGGATTAAACCTTCCATTTTCATCAAAAACAGAAATACACTTTTTAAATTCTACCCCTACAACTTTACCATTTTCATAATGAATTGATTTTGGTCCCCAGGAATTATTTATTGCAATTCCTTCAGATAATGCTTCTTCAATTTCTTCCTCTAGTGCTGGCATTTCCTTTCTACTTTCTAAACAATACATATCTATCTTAGAAGCTCCAACTCTTTCAGCGGTTCTAGCTACATCAATGGCCACATTTCCTCCGCCAATTACTATTGCTGAACCTTCCATTTCTAGTTTTTCCCCTAGGTTAACCTTTCTCAAAAAGTCTACACCTGTTATTACTCCTTCAGCTTCTTCACCCTCGAGTCCAAGCCTTCTGCCGCCTTGAGCACCAATTGCCATATAAAAAGCTTTATAGCCAAAGTTTCTAAGTCCATTTAGAGTAACATCTTTACCAACTTCAATACCTGTTTTAAACTCTACGCCTAATTCTTTTAAGACTTCTATCTCTGAGTTTACTATCTCTTTTCCTAATCTAAAGGATGGAATTCCAAGCGTTAGCATACCCCCAAGCACCTTTTGCTTTTCAAAAACTGTTACTTGATATCCTTCTACTGCTAGGAAATATGCACAAGAAAGACCAGCTGGACCTGCACCTACTACAGCTATTTTTTCTTCTCTTTGTGCCTTTTTTTCTGGTACAAATCTATGTTCAGCTTTCAAGTCTTGATCAGCAATGAATTTTTTGATTTCGTCTACTGCAAGTGGTTCATCTACTCCTGCTCTTGTGCAAGCAGATTCACACTTTCTAGGACATATACGTCCACAAATTGCTGGAAGTGGGTTTTCTTTTTTTATAAGCTCTAAAGCATCTCTATATCTTCCTTGAGAAGCCATCTTGATATACCCTTGGATAGCTATATGAGCCGGACATTCAGTTTTACATGGACTTGTTCCGCTTTCAGCAACAACTTTACGATGGCGATAATTAATATTCCATTTTTCTTCTCCCCACTTCGTATCGTATGGAGTATCCATTTCCTTTGGCGCCTCAACCGGTCTCTTTGTACATAAATTTTGTCCTAGTGTTAATGCATTAGCTTGGCAGTTTTCTACACATTCTCCGCAAGCAACACATTTATCTGTATCCACTTGTGCTACATAGTTTGATCTAGAAAAATCAGGATTTCTAAATAATGTGGTATTTCTTAGTCCAAAGCAAGAACATCCACAGCAATTACAAATGGCAAGTGCTTTTCCAGGTCCTGAAAGATTAGGTATCTGATGAACCAAACCTTCCTTTTCTGCTTGCTTGCAAATCTCAATAGCCTCTTCTCTAGTAATACTCCTACCTCTTCCTGTACGAATATAATAGTCTGCAGCAGGTCCTAGCTGAATACACATTTCCTCAACAGTATGTCCACATCCTTCACCCTTAACTCTCATGGATGTACGACAGGCACAATCCGCAACAGAAAAAATTTCGTGGGTATTAAGTAGATATGCAATTTCTTCATAAGAAGCTTTTCTTGTATCTCCTTCAATTGCACTTTCAATTGGAATAACTCTCATTACTCCCATTCCCACAGGAAGGTTTCCTGCCATCAAGCCACTTAATCTTCTTGTATATTCTTCAAAACATTCAGCGATTACTGGATATTTTTCAACATTTTCTTTATTTGCAACCATATACTCCATTACTCCAGGAACAAAAAGTTCAAGAAAATACATATTAGCATCATTTTCACGTTCAAACTTAATTGAGCCATCAACAGCCATTTTATCTAGAATTTTTTCTACATATTCTTCAGATTTGCCACTGAGTTTTGCAATTTCCTTTAAGCTTTTAGGTTTACGTACCTCTAAGTGCAGTGCTATTTCTGCCATTTCATCTGTAGTAACTGGTTCAAGAATTCTATACTCTGGATCTGTTGGTTTTACTTTAACTAATCCGCCAGTAATCCCAGCAGCAATCTTATTTGCTAGTTGAAGCACTTTTTGCTTGACCATATTAATTACCTCCCAAATAAAATATCATTAAGGTGCTATTTAGCCTGCCAATCTTTCACTTCTGTACTTAGCCATTCAGCCCACTCTTTAATTCCCTCACCTGTTTTAGCGGAGATTGGAATAACCTTAATATCAGGATTTAATTTCGTTACTCGATCCTTTACAGCCTCGAAATCAAAATCAAAACTAGCTATTGCATCTATCTTGTTAATAAGTAAAACATCAACAATTGAAAACATTAGTGGATATTTAAGAGGTTTATCATCTCCCTCTGGTACACTTAAAATCATAGCATTTTTTGATGCTCCAGTATCAAATTCTGCTGGACATACCAAATTCCCCACATTTTCTAAGATAACAAGATCAACATCTTCAGTTCCAAGCCCTAATAGTCCTTGCTTAGTCATACCAGCATCAAGATGACACATACCACCAGTGTGTAGTTGTATCACCTTTGCACCGGTTTTAGCAACCGTATTTGCATCAACCTCTGAATCGATATCCGCTTCTAGAACACCAATTTTCATTTGATCCTTTAAAGCCTCTATAGTCCTTAAAACAGTTGTTGTTTTACCTGAACCAGGTGATGACATTAAATTTAATAAAAACGTCCCATCTTTTTTTAGTTGTTCTCTAAGTAAATCTGCTTCTCGGTCATTATTTTCAAAAACACTTTTCTTAATTTCAAGAACCTTATATGCCTCCATAGTATTTACCCTTTCTTAATCTTAATTTTTTAACTTTATATTTATTTTAAAAATATAATAAATTAACCTTTAACTTATGCTAGATTTCTTTATATAGGTTTAATTCATAGAATCATCATAATAACTACACTAATATTAGTAGAAGTTATATGGGTATAGCGTATTTTTTCTTCATACAGTTATATATTAATTAAATGTTGTTAAATATTAATCATCACCAACATTTATTTAACAAATAAATAGAACCTATATTTTTTTAAAGTTAAGTAAATGCTCCACGAATTACAGCATGTTGTCATCTGTAAAATAATCCCAAATAATCTTACGATTTAATTATAAAACGTTTTGAAAACATAGCAATAGACAAAAAGGCTTGTTTGTCTAGTTATGATCACAAGTTGTTACTTTATACAAATTTCTCCTATTTCAATATCTACTCAGCAAGTGCTTTAATTTCCTTATATCCTTTTAAATCTGTATAAAGCTCCCCACCGTAAGGATTTTTTTTTGTTTTAACAACTTTATAAATCATGTAAACAAACACTGCTATATTAGAAACTAATGCTGCAAAGCTAAATCCAAATAGCGGTGCTGTGTTATAAGATGATGCAACAGCGAAGGCTCCTTTATCAATAAAGTACGGAAAGGTCTGCGCAAACATACACCATATTGCTAAAGTTTGTGCACGATGTTGTAGCCATGCTCCTTTTCCCACAGTAAAGGAACAAATTGTTGGTGCTAATAGTAAAGCAAAACCACAATACCAAGCATGTCCTGGTAAACAATTATAAGTATAAGCAAAATTCCATAAATCATAAGCTATTATCCAAAACCATAGCATATCAGGCCATAGCATATCTTTGCTGCCGTCTTTATTAGTCTGTTTTTTTATGCAAATCCCTAGCCAACCAGTTATAGTTATAATATTTAAGATACCAGCTATCCCATTCATGAAATTCCAGGAGCCTCCAAGTACATACATAGCTTCATCAGCTAATGTTCCTCCTCCTGCATATTGAATACCAACTTGAAAATCACGAGATACTGCCTCTAAAATATTTACTGCAAGGATAAGTGGAGGAAAACACACCGCCCACTTTTTATCTGATAATATCCATTCCTTACCTGTAGATTTATTCTTCCATTTAACATGTCTGATACACCAAAATCCAATGCATCCAGCTGTAGACGAATACACCTTTGCTAAATGAAACCAATCTGTATAAGTTGTATCACTTAATACCGTAAACCATAATATTGAAAGTACTAGTGGTAAAACAATAAAACATAAGAAACCAACATATTTCCATCTGCGGGCTACCTCATTAAAGGTAAAAAGTGCGATAAAAACAATAATCCAAACTCCCCATACACTTAATGCAGACGCACCATCTGCATAGTTGAAAACAAACATGATACCTTCCCCCTAATATATATTTAATTTTCTAGAGCTCCACACTCAAATATTAATTTATACATGCCTCAAAATCCCAAAAAATCTAGATTTTCGAACATAAATTAAGTCTCTATACGGAACTCCTTAGTAAAATCTATTTCACACCTCAACCATTTATTCTTCAATAAAAATAAAAATGAAAACGTCAACATTTGACACTTTCACTTTTTTGTCGTTTCTTTTTTAATTTTATTTTCACATAAATAGTGATTAAGAGTTAAATAATTCTCATCTTTAGGCTATTATGGATGTACCACTTCATAATTAACTTATTATACTTAAATTCTCTCACCAGAAGCCATGAGAGTTTTAAAAATAGATTAGGTTGGAAATTTAATCTGGTTACGCTTTACTTTCCAAAATTTTCAGCAGTTTCTGCCTTAGCCGTATCTTTGTACAAATCAAACTTCCGTCTTATATCAGGGTTATCATAAAAAAAATTCACTAATTTTTTTATTTCCAATAAAGTTTCAGTATCTATAGTATGTTCAATTTTTTCAGTCTCTTCTAACAATCCACTCTTTATATCTAATAGCAGAAGAAAACGTTCTATGGTATTATGTCTATTTAAAAGTATCTTTCCTATATTTTCTCCACCTTGCTCTAATTCAATAATTCCATATTTTTTATATATTATCAAACCCTTTCCTCCTAATTTCTTTATCATCTTAGTCACAGAGGGAGGTTTTACGTTAAGAGCCGTTGCTAAATCATTCACTCTTGTATATCCATTATTTTGCGAACAAAGTCTATATATCATTTCTATATAATCCTCTTCACATGCACTTAGAGAATTTCTAGCACTATTCATATATTCACGGAATGTATAAAACTCTTCTGACATATCGCTTTCCCCTTTTTAATTATATATTCAAGCATATTCATTTATTTTTAAAAATATTAGTCACTTGTAACATATAAATATATAAATTCATACTATATATTATGCCTAAGTTAGCCATGGCTAAAAGTTATAGCCTAAGCTAAGAATTTAATTACGAGGTGAATATGATGAAAAAACTATATGAAATTGAAGTTGGTAACATTGTTAAAGTATATAACTTATCCGCAAAAGACTTATTAAAAGAAAGATTACTTGCTCTAGGACTAACAAAAGGTGTCTCTGTAGAAGTTATGCGAAAAGGCCCAAAAGATAACCTTACAGTTTATAAAATAAGAGGAGCAATGATTGCTTTAAGAAAAGAAGAAGCCTCCCTAATAACAGTGCTTTAAAAGATAGTAATCAATAAGGAGCGTATTTTTAAATGGGATTAACTTGTAATTGTACACAAAAAGGTTCAATGAAAGATATGTTTAATATAGATAAGAAAGATAATGAATATGTTATAGCTTTGGCCGGAAACCCTAATACAGGTAAAAGCACAGTGTTCAATTCATTAACAGGACTTCATCAGCATACTGGAAACTGGCCTGGAAAAACTGTTGTAAATGCCCGTGGTGATTTTAAGTTCAAAGATAAAGAATATATTCTGGCAGACCTTCCAGGAACATATTCACTTTTTGCTACTTCGGTAGAAGAAGTAGTTGCTAGAGACTTCATTTGTTTCGGTAGTCCTGATGCAGTAATTGTAGTAACTGACGCAACTTGTCTTGAAAGAAATCTCAATCTTGTTTTTCAAGTAATGGAGTTAAGCGACAAGGTTATATTATGCATAAACCTCATTGATGAAGCAAAGAAAAAGAATATCATAATTGATGCCAAAGGGATTGAAAACGAACTTGGAATACCAGTTGTATTAACTGCAGCAAGAAATTGTATAGGTCTAAAAGATTTAAAGCAGGTATTAGATACTGTAATATCTGATGAATACAAATTTAACCAGAAGATAATAAAATACAGTGATCAAATTGAAGAAATGGTAGATATAATTCAGCCTATTCTTAAAGAAAAGATACCAGTAACAAACTCAAGATGGCTTTCTCTAAGACTTATTGATGGTGATGAAAGTATTTATACCTCCATGAGGCAATATTTAGATACCACTGATTTAGAGTTGATAAAATCATTAATTCAAGATCTTAACTTAAATATTGCTAAGGAAAAAATCAGAGAGCTTATAACAGAAGAAATTTATAAAATGGCTGAATATATTAGAGACAAATACGTAAAAGAAAATGTGAGAAACTCTAATAGGGATCAAAAAATTGATAATATAATTACATCAAAAAAGTTTGGAATTCCGATAATGCTATTGCTTCTTGGAACAGTTTTCTGGCTTACGATCCAAGGAGCAAATGTTCCTTCAGCAATTCTTGCTGATATATTATTTAAATTTCAAGATACACTTACAGATTGGTTTGTAAAAATAAATGCACCTTCATGGCTTCATGGTATTATCGTTTTAGGTTTATATAGAACTTTGGCATGGGTAGTATCAGTAATGCTTCCCCCTATGGCTATTTTCTTCCCAATATTCACCTTACTAGAAGACTTAGGATATTTGCCTAGAGTAGCCTTCAATCTTGATCATTTATTTAAAAAAGCCTGTTGCCATGGAAAGCAATGCCTTACTATGTGCATGGGGTTTGGATGTAATGCCGCTGGAGTTATTGGATGCAGAATTATCGAATCACCTCGTGAGAGACTACTTGCAATCTTAACAAATAACTTTGTTCCCTGTAATGGCAGATTTCCAACACTCATTGCCATTTCCACTGTATTCTTTGCTGTAGCCTCCAATAAATATATGACCAGTATTATACCTGCACTCTCGATAACTCTTCTTGTTGTGATTGGAATTTGTATAACCTTATTAGTATCTTATATATTATCAAAAACACTCTTAAAAGGAATACCATCTACTTTTACGTTAGAACTTCCGCCTTATAGAAAGCCTCAGGTAGGAAGAGTATTATATACATCGATTTTAGATAGAACCATGTTTGTTCTCGTAAGAGCAATACTGGTAGCAGCACCAGCAGGTGCATTTACATGGATACTTAGTAATATTTATATTGGTGATATGAGTATAGTTACACATGTGTCTAATTTCTTAGACCCATTAGGAAAATTAATTGGATTAGATGGTTTTATCCTAATGGCATTTATTTTAGGGCTTCCAGCCAATGAAATAGTATTACCTGTACTTTTGATGTTATATCTATCTACCGGAACACTTACAGAATTTGAAAGCATAGATTCATTGCGCCAGACTCTTATCTCACATGGTTGGACTTATCTAACTGCCTTAAATACAATGTTATTTAGTTTATTACATTGGCCATGTTCAACAACCTTATGGACCATAAAAAAAGAAACTGGAGGCATTAAGTGGACACTTCTTGCTATGCTTATTCCTACTGCCGTGGCTTTCATAGTATGTTTTTTTACTACCACAATATTTAGGATATTAGGATTAAGTTAGAAAATTAAACGCCTGTATCTACAAATAGCAGCTATAGGCGTTTTATGCTTTTTTATGAATATCGTTCGTATTAATATTTTTGTCAAAAGAAAAATGAAAATATCAATAATTGACACTTTCATTTTTTATATTTGTTTTTTTATTTTATTGTTTATTATAAATCTTTAAACTTTGATTTATACTTTAATTACCCATTAGTTGATTTATTCTAATATATCTAAAAACATACTTCAATAATTCTTGAATTATTCAATATCAATTCAATAAAACAGTTTTGTATATTCTGTCTGCGTATTTGCGATATGATAAATAAATACAGAATCACCTATATGCCTATGAATTGCAACATATTTTCCACTAATAATCATTCTATATCCCATATCATTCAACCAAGAGTCTGGCGTCAAAGATCCAGAATCCGGATACTGTTCCAATCGTTCAATTGCATCTAATATACTTTCACTAACCTTAAATGCAGTTTTTACATCAAATTGTACTGCATAATAATCCTCAATAGCTTTTAAGTCTTCCCAGGCAGTAGGTAATATTTCTAGCTTATATTTCATTAAACCGTTCTCTTAATTCCTTTCTTGCTTCCGCAATACTTCTAGTCTTTGCACCTTCAAGTCGTTCCTGTTCCGCTTGCAAAACTCTTGCTCTAAGTTGTAACGTTTGTTCTCTTTTTTCATAAGCTTCTAAACTCATAAAAACCCCATCGCCTTCACCATTTTTTGTTATAAAAATTGGCTCTTTAGTGCTTTTCGCTAGATTAGAAATTAATGAATAGTCGTTTCGAAGAGCTGCCGATGCTTTAATAATCATATTAAACTCTCCCTCCATATCTCTTTTATGATATAATCATATCATATTATTTGTATATTGTCATTATTCCATAGGAAGACCTCACAGAAAATCCCTGTTGTTTATTTAAATTAAAGTCTTATGATATTAACCTTAATATTATATTCATCAAGATTATTAAGTTTATTATTTAAAGTGTCTATATTTGTATTTAATATCTTTTCTTAATCCTAAAAACTTGAAACTTGTTTTTGTATTTGTTATATCAATTTTTCTATATTACTATTTGCTTTATTAGATGATTATCTTAAGACGAACTTTCTTACATAATTATCCGTATTATATATAATTGGGATAAATAATAATTGCATGTTATAGTTATCTATATATTAAACTATAATTTTATCTTATTTTAAGAGGTGAGTTATTGAAAAAACTGATTTTATTTTCATCAATATTAATAATATTAGCAATAACAATAGGGATGTATTTAAGAAAAGATAATATACAACCAACTTATGATATATCGTCTCCAGAAGCAGTAGTAAAAGTTTATTTTTTAGCATTAAATAATAAAGATAGTAAGTTTATTGAAACAACTATAACAGATAAAGATAGTCATATAAGAACAAAAACATCTGATTTAGTCAGTGCTGAACTTTTAGAATTAAATAAATATACCTACACAGATGAAAAAGTTACCTTTAGGGTAAAATACAGCTTGCAGTTAAAAAAGGGTAAAGATATGGTTGGCGAGAATGGTATTAATTCAAAATTTATAACTTTATTTAAAGACAATGAAAATAATAGATGGATTATAAGAGACATTGGGGAAGGCTAATAATTATTGTCTTCCCTTTAACATTTATCTCAAGATAACTCCTTTATGGTTTTGTCAATTTTATCTTATAAAAGTTTCATTAAATTTGAGTAAAAGGACTCAACATCGTATTCTTGAAGACCCGATACTTGACCATCTCCTAATTCCATTACAATCCATTGCCCATCTGATTTTTTAGCAATATCAACCGTAAAGAAGTTACTTTTTATGTTCATCAATTCCCCTATTATATCATCAACAAATTTAGGATACTGATTCATATTTTCACCATTCCAATATCCAATTGTACACACTACTTTATGATTAAATATAAATAATCTTAATTCATTTGAAATAGGCATTCCGCTTTTTTCATGAAACCCTGTTGGCTCCAATTCAACAAATTGCCTAAAAACAACACCTTGATTTAGATACTCACCTTGTCTATTAATAAAGTTATTTACTACTTGCAGTGCTTTTTCTGTCTCTTTAGAATTGCCAATATAACAACTTTCAAACCATTCATGTTTGCGAGATTTAACATAATCCTTAACAATTAATGGATCTTCATTAAACTTTCTCAGCATATCTATTATCTCTTCCTGTTCAGGAATACCATCACTCCAAATTGTTTTAGGCGTTAAGTCTTTAAGATGCTCATACCAGTTTGGTAAGTAATGAGTATTTACATATTCCTCTGGAGTGTTTATAAGATAATAGTTTTTATCCGCAAGGTTATTATATAGACATTCATAGTCCTTAGGTTTGAGCATCCATCCCCTATAAATTACCCTGTTTATCTCTTCACTCATAAGAAGCTTTACTTTCTTAAACTCTACTAAGTCTTCATAACTAAATAAAAGCACCTTAAATCCAAGACTTTTTGCTTGTTCATATTCATCTAAATAATCCATATCAGGCTTATTTCTATTTAGTGGATCACTACAAAATAGAAAAATAGTGTTATATCTTCCCAGCTCTTTGATGTCAAATATATCTTCACCTTTTAACACAAAATTATTTTCCATTTAATGCCTCCCAGTCCCCGTATTGAATTTCATCTATAATCAAGCCTTGCTCTTTCCATAAATCTATTTTACTATTAATCCAGTTTTTTAAATCTTCAAATATTATATCCATAGCAAAAGCCTCATTCAAAACTAGAAATACCCTTGCAATATCTTACATACATACTATAAGCTACAGTATTTCAATAACAATTATATCATTTATCCCAATATAATACCATTTTGTAATGAAGCCCCATATATGCAGAGACCATGATTGGAATAAACACTCCTCCAAGACCTTCTCCTAGTATAAGTAATACCACAGCTAATAGAACTTGGACTTAAAGCAACCCATCCCATTACTTCATCCTCTAATCTTACAACTAATCTACAGGATTCAAGATGGCCCTTATTCCACTCCTCCCAGTTAGGTGCTTCTGTCTGAAAGGTAGCTAAACCTGTTCTAATACCTTCTAAATATATTTCTCTTACTTGATCCCAATCTGATGGTTTCATTTCCTCAATTTTGTATTCCATTTATGCTCTCCTTCTTTGCTAACAACAAAATTGATATTTACTTAGTATATTTTTCTTACAATCAATTTTGCAGAACTCTTCCATTGCTTTTTCCTCAGTGTTACTTATACTTATACTTATACTTATAAAGCTATAGCTACAACTATTAATCCGATTATTAACATCATAAATACCTCCTTATTTACGAGCTTTGATATATGCCCCTGCAAAGGCGCCATCTACTTCATCTAAATTAAGCTTATTCGCTACATCATCTAAATCTTTATCTTTAAGGTAGGTATTTTCAATAATTGATTTAGTATATATATGAGCTACTTCTATTTCTATATCCTTAAATCCGACATTTTCAAGAATAGATTTATACTCTGCAATAGTTAGTGTACCTCCTAAACATCCACACCACATGTTGGCTTCAGCTCTTAATTCTGTAGACACTTCTTTCAGTGTAATGATATCAGCTATAGCTAATCTTCCACCTTCTTTTAATACACGGTATGCTTCTGATAATGCCCTTTCCTTATCTTCAGATAGATTTATAACACAGTTTGACATGATTACATCTACAAGTTCGTCTTTTAGTGGGATATCTTCAATATATCCTTTTAAGAAATCAACATTTGTAACTCCCATTTTAGCTTTATTACTATTTGCTAAATTAAGCATCTCATCAGTCATATCAAGACCATAAACTTTACCAGTAGTACCTACGTGCTTTGCTGCCATTAGTACATTTATTCCCCCGCCACTTCCAAGATCTAGTACTGTTTCGCCTTCTTTAAGCTTTGCAAAAACTACAGGATTTGCACATCCTAATGATGCTTCTAATGCTTCTTTAGGTAGATAGGTTAGGCTCTCTCCATTGTAAATTAAAGAAGTCTTACTTACTTCATTGCAACATGAAGTACCAGAACAACAGCTTTTTCCACTACCATTGTTCACTTTTCTTGCTATTCCACCGTAGTATTCTTTTACTTTTCCTTTAACATCAAATTCCATATAAAATCCTCCTTAAATTTATTTACAGCATTCACTTTTATCTATAGCTTCAAGAAGTATTTCAATACTTTCTAAAACTTGCTTTTTCTTATCTTGGGGAATTGTATCATAGATTTTCTTAAAGTATAGATTCATATCTTTTTCAATTCCTTCATAAACCTTCTGTCCATTATCTGTAAGCGATATGGTTACATATCTTCTGTCTTGTGGATCAATATCTCTCTTAGCTAAATCGTTGGAAACAAGATTATTTACTGTTCTACTCATAGTACTGTTTTCTAAGTTTAATAATTCTGCTAATTGATTTAACGAAATACTATTTGCACGACCTATCTCTACCAAAGCATGGCATTGAGATATAGTTATTCCACAACATGAGAAACCATTATCCTCTAATATACCAAGCTTTCTTTCAAGTACCCTTATTAGTTCTCTTAATTGTTTTGCATAATCTATAAAGTTCATACTTGATTACCTCCTACAACTATTGTATTACACAATAGTTGTAATATTTAACTATTATTTTAAAATTTTTTGTATCCCAATCTACTTAAAATAATAAATATTTTTTTAAAAATTAAACCTATTGAAAGTACTACAATTTCTTCAATAGGCTTAATCACTCTAACAGATATTTTAATAAGTAATATAATTGAGTAACTAGTTATATTTAAATTTAAAATGAAATATCTACACTCTTTTCCAATTATTTCTCCAACTGAGTAATTACCATAATATTTACGCGATACCGCAAGTTAATAGAATCTACGGTACCTCTTACCTTAATGCTCTCATTAGTCACATCTATAACCCCTGCATTAGTTATTATAAATATTTGTTTCCCTATATCAAATTCCTTATTAAATAACTGATACCTATTTGTTGATGAGAATCATAACCAGAAAATTTGTCCTTTTAACACTTTACTGTCTCTTTCTTCAGACGGTACAGGAATTTCCTTTGATGAACTTTACCAGTCACTTCACCATCTAGAAAATCTTTTAGTATCTTCAGCCATTCAAATATACTTGAGGCAGATTTCCAATTCTTATTGATAATCTCAAGTTTATTATCTATTACCCCAAGAGGATTGAGTTAATTTCTATTAATTCAATCCTTTCTATAATTGCTGGGAATAAAGCTCCGGCATAGAGAGCCTTTAAATCATCCTTACATTCTGAGTTGAAATTCTTCTACAGTTTCACATTTTTCTTTTAAATACACTTGCGTGCTTGGCAATTTATCTAACCATTTATCTATCTTAGCTGATTTTCCAAGCTTATTACCTATAAGATATTTAGTTAAAAGGAGGATTAAGTTCTATAAGTTCTCTATAAGCAGCTTCACCTAACTTAAGGGTGTGAAGTTTTTCTTTTCTTAACTATAGCTTACTTCTATTTTAGTAAAAAGAACATATTCAACCTCAATACCAATATATCTAAAATGGTTAAGCTATCTAGTTTATAATATTTTTTAAATAATTTATTACATAATAACTCTATAGATGAATAAATATCTAACTTATGGCTATAATATTACCACGTGCAAAAAAGACCCATGAACACATTAAGATTGACTTAATAATGTTCATGGGTCTTCATATTATCTATTACTCAACAGTAACTGATTTTGCTAAGTTTCTTGGCTTATCAACGTCGCAGCCTTTTTGAACAGCTGTGTAGTAAGCTAATATTTGTAGCGGTATAACTGAAAGTACTGGTGCAAGTATTGACATAACCTTTGGAATGTAGATTGTTTGGTCTACAGTCTTTTCGATTTCTGTTTGTCCTTCCATTGCTATTCCTAGTACGTTTGCCCCTCTTGTTTTAACTTCTCTTATATTACTGATTTGCTTGTCATATAACTCGCTTTGAGTTGCAAGAGCTATTACTGAAGTGCCTTCCTCTATTAAAGCTATTGTTCCGTGCTTTAATTCCCCACCTGCATATGCTTCTGAATGGATGTATGATATTTCCTTAAGCTTTAATGATCCTTCCATTGCTACTGCGTAGTCAAGACCTCTTCCTAAGTAGTATACATCGTTTTTGCTGTATAAATGATCTACAAATGATTTTATTGTATCTACATCATTTAATATTTCAGCAGTCTTTTCAGAAAGATTTAATAAACCATCTTTTATCTTTTCTATTTCAGTTTCTCTTACTGTGTGCTTAGCTTCAGCCATGTATAAAGCTATTATATAAAGAGCTATAAGCATAGTTATATAAGCTTTTGTTGAAGCAACAGCTATTTCAGGACCAGCCCATGTATAGAATACATCGTCAGCTTCTCTTGAAATTGAACTTCCTACAACGTTTGTTATAGCTATTATTCTAGCACCTTCTTCTTTAGCAAGTCTTAAAGCTGCTAAAGTATCTGCTGTTTCACCTGATTGGCTGATGCAGATCATAAGAGTTCTATCTGTTATAAGTGGATTTCTGTATCTGAATTCAGATGCAACATCTATTTCTACTGGTATCTTTGCTAATCTTTCGATTACGTACTTACCAACTACACCTGAATGATAAGCTGTTCCACAAGCTATTATATAAACTCTATCGAAGTTTTCTATTTGCTCTTTTGTTAAATGAATACCATCAAGCTTAATCTTTTCTCCCTTAACAACTCTTGAAGTTAAAGTATCTTTTATAGCCTTTGGTTGTTCATATATTTCTTTAAGCATAAAGTGGTCATATCCACCTTTTTCAGCCGCGTCTATATCCCAAGTTACGTGGAATATTTGTTTTTCTACTTTATTCTTGTTTTCATCATATATTGTTATTCCATCTTTAGTCATAACAACAAATTCTTTATCTTCTAGAAGATAAACGTCTCTTGTCATATTTAATACAGCTGGAATATCTGAAGCTATGAAGCTTTCTTTTCCGTCTTCACCTACACCAATTACGAGTGGACTGTCTTTTCTTACAGCTACTATTTTACCAGGATCATTCTTAGCAACAACTCCTAATGCATAGCTTCCTTCCATTCTCTTAGTTGCTTTTATTACAGCATCTTCTAAGTTTCCATCAAAATAGTAATCAACTAAATGAGGTATAACTTCTGTATCTGTTTCAGAAACAAATTTGTATCCTTCTGATATTAACCATTCTCTTAGAACTATATAGTTTTCAATAATTCCGTTATGAACAACTGCTATAGTTTCATCTTCATTGCTATGAGGATGTGAGTTAACATCAGATGGTTCTCCATGAGTTGCCCATCTTGTATGACCTATACCAATGCTACCAGCATACTCTTTACCTGCAACTTTGTCTTTAAGGTTTGAAAGTCTTCCTCTGCACTTCTCGATCTTTATTTCTCCATCTTCAACAACAGCTATTCCTGATGAATCATAACCTCTATACTCAAGTTTGCTTAAACCTTCAACTAATATTGGTGTTGCTTTCTTTTCTCCTAAATATCCTACTATTCCACACATAAAAAAATCTTCCTTTCATATCAATTATTCGTTTATTGCAACCATAATTATATGAGTTATTTTATCCATGGAAGGCTTAATATATTTAATGTTTCAGCTCAACCTTAGAAGCAAAATTTTAATATTCAATTTTTTTTAAAAATTAGGCTTTTCTAAAGCTGAAGCTAAGGATTCCTATATCGAAACTTAAGTTATACTTGTTTGATAATCCCGGATTTTGGGGATTATTGAGCATGTATAACTTATATAGTTGAGTTAGGATTCCTATATAAAGATATATTTAAATATCTTGATACCTGACTGGATTTGTTCTAAAAATCACTTTTTAGGTTTACCAGGCTTTAACGGTAGTATCATACCGTGAGGCACCCGCTGAATTTCCGATACTCCTCATCCTCGTCTGGTTAAACACTGCACGTCCCAAATGTTTAACCCCAAGCGCTTAATTTAATACTGATTGTATTTCTATCCTCCTTTTTACTATATTTATATAATTATGGTCTCTTCAGCCTTCACAATTTTATATATTATACTATATAGTATTTAAAGTCAATTTGTTTGTTACATTTTAGACAAGCATCAATTTATTTTTATAAATCTATCATTTTTTTGTACTATAAACGGATATAAGCTATCCATTTTACGGAAAAATTTTCTTGATTGATAAACAAAATTTCACTGGTATAGTCAACTATAATTATATATAATCACAATAAATCTACTAGTTTTTTATGCAAAATCACTTAATTTTCGATCATAATATTCAACATAGGTTTAATAGCATTGTTGAAATTAAGTGGTTATGTAGGAGATGCTATATGAGCGAGCTACTAGAATTAAATGATTTTTTCAGATGGAATGGCGTTAAGAAAATGTACTGTTCGAACGTAGTGAGTTTACATTTTTAGCCATGGAATATGACAAAATCATATTAATTCTTTGCGTAAGCTCATTAAAGCATCGGATAACTAACCACTTAATTTCAACACAGTTTTTCAAGACTTGGTTGAAAGACGTAACAAATAGACCTACAGTCACTATAAATATAGTTTCTGTAGGTCTATTAATGATATAGTAGCTTAATATCTATAGCATCTAACTAAAGATATTATGAATATAGGGCTATATCTATATATAATTGTTCATTATATAACTACTTTTTTAATTTCTTTAATTCTTCGAACTTCTTAGCAATTAAGTCAACTAAAGGACTATTTACTTCTAAACCAGTAAATTGAACGATAGCTTCTTTTATACCTTTAGTGTTTATAGCAGTTTGGATTTCTTGTGCTTTATCATCATCCTTAGCATCAAATAAAAGACCTGCTGCTACACCAGTAACTATATTGCCACACTCTAAATTTAACTCATAGCAAAGCTTTAATGGAGTTATTAATCTATCGTTAGCTGATAGCTTTCTTATTGGATCACGTCCTACACGGAAAACTTCATCTTGAAGATAATGATTTTCAAATCTACCAATAAGTTTATGAGAATATTCAGTAAGTGCATTGAAATCCATCTTATGTTTTTCACTTAAAGCTTTAACAGCTTCTTTATGGAAGTCAACAACAACAGCTCTTATATATTCATCTTTTATAGCTTCATGTATGAAGTTATATCCCATTAAATATCCAAGGTATGCTGTAGTAGCATGAGCTCCATTTAAAAGGAATAACTTTCTTTCAAGATATGGAGCTAGGTTTTCAACGTATTCTGCACCAGCAACTGATCCATTTACCTTTACTTTACCTTTTTCTATATCCCACTCATAGAAGTCTTCAACTGCAACGTCTATAGGAAGTTCTTTTTCTATATTTACATTAGGAACTATTCTATCAACTGCGCTGTTAGGGAAACCTACATAAGTATCTAAATACTTAGCAAGTTCTTCGCTAGCATCTTCTAGTATAGCATTCTTGATCATATCAGTAGCCATTATTGCATTTTCACAAGCAATTATGTCAACTTTCTTATCAGTTGCTGCCATTCTCTTTTCTAGTAAGCCTTTTAATAGCTTTCCAGTGCTGCCTAGGTTGTTAGCACCTATTGAAGTAGTGATTAAGTCTGCTTCTATTACAGCCTTTTCTAAGTTTTCTAAATCTTTAAGATGAATAGCATCAACGCCATTTATCTTTTCTTTATTTTCTGAAGTACTTAAAGTAATTACTGTATATTCTTTGTGTTTATTGATTTCATCAACTAAAAAGTCTGATATATCCACGAAGGTTACTTGATAATCTGATTTTGATAATAGGTATCCTATAAAGCCTCTACCTATATTTCCAGCTCCGAAATGTATAGCTTTCATTACATTTCACCTTCTTCTTGTATAATCTCCATTATTGCTTTTGGAGTTTTAGCTTCTTTTAATTTTTCTACATTTTCTTCATATTGTATAGTTAATGCTATTTGGGAAAGTATAGCCATATGTTCATCACCAACACCTGCTATTCCTATTACCATATATGCAGTATTTCCGTCACCAAAATCAACACCATTTGGGTATTGTAATATAACTATTCCTGAGTTTAATATTTGTTTTTTGTATTCGTTCATTCCATGTGGAATAGCTACTCCATTTCCCATGAATGTTGAAACTTCATCTTCTCTTTCTCTCATTCCTTGGATATAATTTTCATTAACATATCCGTTCGCTACTAGTAATCTTCCTGCTCTTTCTATCGCCTCATATTTACCTTCTGATGGGAGATTTAATACAATATTTTCTTCGACTAAAACGTTTTTGTTCATTCAAATGTCCTCCTCTTTATTTACGATATTAACTAGATAGTTTCTTATATCAGTTATTCCACCTAGTTTTAATATTTTTACAAAATTTTTATCTTCTATTAACGCAACACTTATCTTACCTAAAAGCTGCAAGATATAATTGCTTTCATCTCTTCTTGCAATAAGTACAAGAAAAGTTCCTGTTTGCTCTGTTGCAAAACCAATACTGGTCATGCTTAATGGTTCAGTAATTCTATATACGCCTATAAAAGGCTTTATCATTTTGTCAGTTCTCGTATGAAGCAATGCAATATTACTTCCCGGAACAACTACATTTCCTTTTTCTTCTCTTTTCAGTATCCCAAACTTAATAGCTTGCTTATCATTAGTAAGATTACTTTTGTATACATCTTCTGCAACAAAATCTATTAGTTCTAAGAAATTATCAACTTTTGTTTTATCCAAACGAAAGTTTTTAAGAAGATCATCTGCAAGCTCGTAATCTAAACTTGTGACTTCCTCATTTTTTAAAGAACTGGAAAGTGTTTTGGTTCTTTGTTCCCCATTCACCTTAAAATCAAATATGAAATTACTTATCTTTTCTATATCTATTTTTGACATAAATGGCGAAACAACAATAACCTTCCCTTTAGTATGAGAATTAATAGCTACTGTAGATATGATTAAATCATATAAATCCTCTTCAATTTTGTTATTCATATTATTTATAGATGAAACAGTAAGTTCGCCTATATCTGGAAAAAGCGAGTTCACCTTGCTTGAAAGTATCCTAGCTGTAGCTATTCCACCAGGACATACTATTAAGGCATTTATCTTTCTAGAGGCTTCTTGCTGCCTTTGAAGAGCCACATCTATATGCATAGCAATATATCCTACTTCATCAGAAGGAATTTTCAAATTATATCTTGAAAAAATGAGCTTACACCTATTTTTTATAATCTTAAATAGCTCACTATAATGCTCCTTTATTTCATTTACTAACGGATTTATTACCACAAGTCCTATATTAAGCATATAAAAAGTTTGCTTAAAATGCTGTGATAAATCCTTAATTAATTGTACATCGCCAGTGATATCCACTTGTACTTTTTTTGATACATCAGCTATTAATTCTAAAGCAATATCTTCATAATTAACATCTGATTGCATAAGATTATTACTATTATTTAGAAAATAGTTATATTCACTTAAATACAAAGTTAAATATACCAACTCTTCTTCAGGTAAAGCTATTTCATTTTCTCTTAAAGCTTCATCAATAATCTTTATCTTTTCATAAGCTTCGGAGTTAATTATTTCATTCTTCATCTTTTCCGGCAACTTAATACTGTCACCAGATTCTGTTCTCCTAATTGCTAAAAGAAGTTGTATAAATAATGTAAAATACTTCACATCATTTACTCTTATATAGCTAAACTTAGAACCATTGAATATTGCTTTTACAAGATTTATAAGCTTAGTTCCAAATATTATCTCAAAAAAAGCTTGAACTGTTTGATCAACCTTTTCATCATATAATATTGCTAAGAGATCTTCATAAGGTTTAAGTTCTAATAAAAACTCAACTAATGCTATTCTTATATTCCATTCAGAACCTTCTATACTTATGCCTTGATTTCTTCTTCTTAATAAACATAAATTTTTACTAAGCAATAACTTTTCAATATTGTCTAAGTCTAAACTTATACTTCCCATAACAACATTGAATTTGTGACTAAAATAACTTGCTTTTAATGGTTCTTTTGTTATAAGCAGCTCACAAGCCATTATTATCTGCCTTTGTTCTTTGCTAAATAGCCATTGCATAGGAACTTGATTTAAGGATATTTTTAATTCTTCAATACTCTTTTTATTACCTGAAATAGATAATTCCATATCTTCATGCGAAAATATGGTAACACTGTATTTTTTCAGTTCCTTATTTATCGCTGTGATTTCTCTTAGAATTGTTCTCGTGCTGACATCTAATTGTTTAAGAAGGCTCTTTATATTCAAAGAGCCTTCATTTAAAATTCTACTTAATATAAACTGTTGCCTAGGAGTGAAATTCTCCATTAACTTAAACACCTAGCTTTAGTTTATTTCTTTAACTGACTTATAAATTCATCATATCTAGCACGATCTAAGAAATTCTTCACAGTTAGGATTCTATTAGTTTTAGCTGATTTTTTAGCTCTTTCGTATAAGTTTTCCTGAGTAAATACTACATCAGCATTTCCTGGAATACTATCTACAGGAGAGTGACTAACTTCAACACCAGTTATTCCAGCATCTTTTAATGCTTTCTTAAGTATTGATTCTCCCATTGCTGAAGATCCCATACCAGCATCACAAGCAAATACTATTAACTTAACGTCGCCAGTTGTTGCCTCTGCTATTGTTTGACCTTTGCTTTCAGCTTTCATTTCTTTAACTTTAGCTTGAGCGTTTTCAATGTCTTCTCCACCTTGTGGATCTCTCTTAATTATTACTGCAGCAACTAAGAATGATACTATTGTTCCTACTGCAACACCAGCTAATACTGGTAATTGTCCACCTCTTGGAGACATTGCCATTAAGGAAATTATACTTCCTGGTGATGGAGCTGCTACTAGACCAGCATTTAAAGCTACAAATGTTAAGTCTCCAGCGATTCCACCAGCTATTACAGCTAATAATAAAAGTGGTTTCATTAATACATATGGGAAGTAAATTTCATGTATACCACCTAAGAAGTGGATTATGATAGCACCAGGTGCTGATTGTTTTGCAGTTCCCTTAGCATATAACCAGAATGCTAGAAGTATACCAAGTCCTGGACCTGGGTTTGGTTCCAATAAGAAGAATATTGATTTTCCAGCTTCTGCTGCTTGTTGAATTCCTAAAGGAGATAATACTCCGTGGTTTATAGCGTTGTTTAAGAAAAGAATCTTAGCTGGTTCAACAACTATAGCAATTAATGGAAGTAATCCAGCATCAGTAATTGCTTGAGCTATATTACCTAGACCAGTTGAAACTCCTGCAACAAGTGGTTCTATGTAAGTGAAAGCTAATAATGAAAGTCCTCCACCTAATATACCAGATGAGAAGTTGTTAACTAACATTTCAAATCCTGTTGGGATTTTTCCATCTACTAGTTTGTCAAACTTCTTGATTACCCATCCACCTAGTGGACCCATTACCATTGCTCCTAAGAACATTGGGATTGAAGCTCCTACTATAACACCTGCTGTTGCTATAGCACCTACTACTCCTCCTCTTGTATCATATACAAGTTTACCACCTTGGTAACCTATTAGTAATGGTAGTAAGTAAGTGATCATTGGACCTACCAATTTTGCGAAGTATGCATTTGGCATCCAACCTGTTGGGATAAATAATGCTGTGATTAAACCCCATGCAATGAATGCTCCGATGTTTGGTAAAACCATTGAACTAAGGAAATTACCAAATCTTTGAACTTTGGCTTTTGCTGATGAATTATTTGCCATTATGAGACCTCCTGTTTAAAAAATTTTTTATTATTTTTTATAATGTTATAATGTTTAATTGCTATGTACTTATAATAAAATAAAAAGTATTCGTTTTCAATTCATTTAACTTCAATTTTGTGGTACGTTTTCAATGACAATTTTAAAGTTGTCAAAAACGGCTTAAATACTAGCCTCACAAGACATGCCTCTTTTTTTATATTTTTTTGACAAAGAACATTTACGACAAATTTGAAATCTAAATTAAATAAACTTGCATTTTTTATGTATTATTTAATTATTTCATTGATGTAATACTTAATTCTTTAAACTCCACTCAGATAGGTTTAAATATGAAGTAATTTATCGTTCTAGAGTTCCTAACTAAACTATTAAATCACTGAACCCTATATATATAGTTTACATAATCTTTAAGATATAAACTGACACATAGTGGATAAAAATAATTTATAAAAATATGTTATAATATTACCTGCTTCATATAGCAATGGATGAATTACTTCAATACTTAAAGAGAGAATTTAAAACTAATAGATTTCGGATTTAAGTAGTTCATCTTTAAAATCAATACTAATAATACCACATAATTACTAAATATGCCAAAATACTCTGCAAAACGAGGTGAGATAATGGATATTATGAGTTTAAAGCAAATAGTATTCAAGCCTTCTTCTAATTTAATGAAAGCAAAAGGAAATGAATTATTCAAAGAAGGTTTTGTTAGAAAAGTTAGAGGAAAAAGAATAGATGCTATTTATCATATTTATGGTGACATAAAAAATAAGGATAACACAACTGAATTTAGTACACACATAAAAATAGATTTAGCAAAAGGAACTGTGATAAGCACCAGATGTAATTGCAATCTTTTTAAAGATTTTTCTCAAAACAAACCACTGTTTATGTGTGATCATTTAACTGCTACATCATACAAATTTATAGATTCTATAAAAAAGCGTAATGAAACACATGCTTATTCTGAGAATCAACCTAATATAAACACTAAAGATAAATCGATTCTCACAATACAAGTTTCACTTATTTCTAAATCCTTTAAAGAATACTCAACATATGAGGCTGAGTTCCGTATTGGGATAAAACATAAATATTTAATTACTAATTTAAATCAATTTATTTCTTCTATATATAATAAAGACTATATCTATATAGATGATCATATTAGGTATGACCTTAAAGAATATGAAATCAGCGAAAATCATAGAAAGTTACTAAACTATCTAAAACTGCGCCTACAACTAAATGCTTACACTTCTCTTAATGGACGCTCTATCTTATTAGATTCGTCAGAACTTGAAGAGTTTTTTAAAGCATTGGTCAATGAGAAAATACAATTTAAATATAAAAGTATAGACTACTTTCCTACTATATTAAATGAAGATTTGCCACTAAGCTTCACTTTAAAAGATGATAACAAGCATTTTCTATTAACGACTCATAAAAAGCTACCAACTATGCTTGATAGTGAAGCTTATGTATTTTTCTTTAATAGCAATATATATTTGCCTAGCAAAAATCAGACTTTTAATTATTTACCTTTGTATAATAGATTTACTGAAGAATATACTTTAATCTTTGATAAAACTCAAAAAAACTATGATATGCTGATTTCTAAGGTTACTAGTATATCAAAAGATATAAGCTTAAGTGAAGGAGTGAAGAACTTTAGCTTAAATTATTTGAAATTTGAATTTGTCATTTTTAAAGAAGCTACAACTATATATTGCAAAGTTTACGGTCTATATTTTGGCAATAAAATTGATATACTTGCTGAAAAGAAAAATACTTTAAACAATATAAGGGATTATACTAAGGAAAATAAAATTTTAATGAAGCTAGAAGCTCTACGATTTATATGCAGAGAGGATAAGTTACTATTCATAGGTGAAGATCATGATCTATTCGATCTATTAGCTAATAAAGAAAATAATATTCATAAGCTTGGCAAGGTTACTTTCGGCAAGGGTTTTGAAACAGTGAAGATATATAATTCTACTAATGTAAAGATCGACTTTTATGATGAAGATTCTTATGTGAAGATAATATATAAAATTGGTGATATGCCCATATCAGAGCTTAATTCTGCTCAGGAGGCATACAAATCTGGAGACAACTTCTACAAAGATAGCAATAATAACTTTCTAGATTTTAGAGATGAAGGAGTTTTAAGATTTTTCAATTTACTTGATTTACTATCAACTAATAAAACAACCTATGATGGAACCTTGTATATAGATAAAGATAAACTTCCATATGCAAGTCATTTACTTAACAATAACAACTATGTAATGAATAACTTTTCAAAGCAGCTACAAAACATAGAGCAGAGTTTATTTGATTTAAAAACCGATAGAATCATTATACCTATCGAACTTAAGGCATCTTTGAGAGATTACCAAATCAAGGGCTTCAAGTGGTTCAAAAACTTAGCTAGTTTAGGATTTGGTGGCATTTTAGCAGATGAAATGGGACTAGGTAAAACTGTGCAAACCATAGCTTTTATAACTTCAGAAATAGATAAAAAGTTCCTTATAGTTACCCCTACTTCGCTAATATATAACTGGAAGGATGAATTAGAAAAGTTTTCTCCTAATATTAAATTTAACATAATACACGGAAATAAAAATAGAACCGAAAACTTATCTGAACTTATAGAAGCTAATACAGTGATTTTGACTACTTATGGTACACTAAAAAATAACGTGCATAACTATATAGATTCTTACTTTGATTACTGTATAATTGATGAAGCTCAGAATATAAAAAATTCAGCCTCAAAAACTAAGTTAGCAGTTAAAAGTATAAAAGCAAAAGTTCATTTTGCTTTAACTGGAACACCATTAGAAAACACTTTAACAGAACTTTGGTCTATCTTCGATTTTGTAATGCCAAATTATCTTCACTCTAGAGAAAGTTTTGAAAAGAAGTTTTCAGCTAGTGATAATGAAAGCATTGATCTTCTTAAAACTCTTATTTCCCCCTTTATCTTAAGGAGAACTAAACAAGAAGTTATAGATGAATTGCCTGATAAAACCGAAAAGAAGTTGCTGATAGAGATGACATCAATGCAAAAATCAATATATAGTTCCTATATAAAAGACATAAGACAAAGTTTAAGGGATGCTTCGAAAGGGAAAATTGAAATATTCTCTTACCTTACAAGGCTTCGTCAAATTTGCTTAGATCCTTCTTTGGTAGTACCTAATTATGCTGGCGGCAGTGGTAAATTAAAAGCAGCTATGGATATTATAGAAAATCAAATTAAAACTGGAGGAAAGGTTCTTTTATTTTCACAATTCACCTCTGCTCTAGGAAAGATAGCTGATGATCTTAAAAAACTAAACATATCCTACTACTATATAGATGGTTCAATTCCTGCAAAGGAAAGACTGCGACTTGTAAATGAATTTAATGAAAGTGATACCACTGGTGTATTTTTAATTTCTTTGAAGGCTGGTGGAACTGGACTTAATTTAACTTCTGCAAATCTAGTTATTCACTTTGATCCCTGGTGGAATCCCGCTGTAGAAGATCAAGCTACAGATAGAGCACATCGTATCGGTCAGAAGAATATTGTTGAGGTGATTAAATTAGTTGCTAAGGGAACCATAGAAGAAAAGATATTAACTCTTCAGCATAGTAAGAAACAATTGATAGACTCAATTCTAACAGGCGAATTAAAAGATAGCGATTCTTTCGATAGGTTAAGTACAGAAGACCTTATTAAACTTTTCGATAGAACTGAGTAAACGCTAAAATAAAATTGAATAGATTACTTTATTTAAACAATATTTTTGAACATAGCTTAATTTAAAAATTTAACCTTATATAAAAACACCCACAAATATTTGAGGGCACTGAAAAACTTTAGTTTTTCAGGAGCGATTTATTTAAATAGTTTAAAAGTAGCTGATAAAACTAAGAGTTTTTAGTTTTATCAGCTGCTTTGTTTTAAAAACTGCTTAAGTTAATTGG
>NZ_JAENHN010000031.1 GCF_016595795.1 Clostridium yunnanense | reverse complement strand
CACAGACTTCGGGTATTGCCAACTCTCATGGTGTGACGGGCGGTGTGTACAAGGCCCGGGAACGTATTCACCGCGACATGCTGATTCGCGATTACTAGCAACTCCGGCTTCATGTAGGCGAGTTTCAGCCTACAATCCGAACTGGGACAAGTTTTTGAGATTTGCTCCACCTCACGGTCTTGCGTCTCTTTGTACTTGCCATTGTAGCACGTGTGTAGCCCTAGACATAAGGGGCATGATGATTTGACGTCATCCCCACCTTCCTCCCGGTTAACCCGGGCAGTCTCGCTAGAGTGCTCAACTAAATGGTAGCAACTAACAATAAGGGTTGCGCTCGTTGCGGGACTTAACCCAACATCTCACGACACGAGCTGACGACAACCATGCACCACCTGTCTTCCTGTCGGCACCAAAGGTGCCGACTTCCCCGGTTAAGGGTAATTCAGGAGATGTCAAGTCTAGGTAAGGTTCTTCGCGTTGCTTCGAATTAAACCACATGCTCCGCTGCTTGTGCGGGCCCCCGTCAATTCCTTTGAGTTTTAATCTTGCGACCGTACTCCCCAGGCGGGATACTTATTGTGTTAACGGCGGCACGGAGGTGTTGAAACCCCCACACCTAGTATCCATCGTTTACGGCGTGGACTACCAGGGTATCTAATCCTGTTTGCTCCCCACGCTTTCGAGCCTCAGTGTCAGTTACAGTCCAGAAAGTCGCCTTCGCCACTGGGGTTCTTCCTAATCTCTACGCATTTCACCGCTACACTAGGAATTCCACTTTCCTCTCCTGCACTCTAGATATCCAGTTTGGAATGCAGCACCCAAGTTAAGCTCAGGTATTTCACATCCCACTTAAATATCCACCTACGCTCCCTTTACGCCCAGTAAATCCGGACAACGCTTGCCACCTACGTATTACCGCGGCTGCTGGCACGTAGTTAGCCGTGGCTTCCTCCTTGGGTACCGTCATTATCGTCCCCAAAGACAGAGCTTTACAACCCGAAGGCCTTCATCACTCACGCGGCGTTGCTGCATCAGGGTTTCCCCCATTGTGCAATATTCCCCACTGCTGCCTCCCGTAGGAGTCTGGACCGTATCTCAGTTCCAATGTGGCCGATCACCCTCTCAGGTCGGCTACGCATCGTCGCCTTGGTGAGCCATTACCTCACCAACTAGCTAATGCGCCGCGGGTCCATCTTATAGCGGATT
>NZ_JAENHN010000030.1 GCF_016595795.1 Clostridium yunnanense | reverse complement strand
CGCTAAAGTAAAACAATTAGCCACAGCTATAGATGGAACAGATGGAGAGGATAATCTTGTAGGGTGGTCAGATATGGTATCCATAATGAAAGGTTATAAAGGAAATGATACTATATCAGGAAACAGATATAATGATACGCTTGATGGAGGAGAAGGAAATGATAGCCTAAATGGAGGATATGGAGCAGACACCTATATCTTTAAGAAAGGTTACGGTGTAGATAAGATAGACAACTACACTGGCAGTGATTACACAAGCGACATAGATGTTCTTAAGATGGAAGATATTAATGAAAGTGAAGTGCTAGCAAGAAGAGTAGGAAATGACTTAGAGTTAAGAGTAAAGAACGCCGACGTAAGTCTGACCGGAGATAAGGTAGTAGTGGCAGGATACTTTTATTATGGAACTTACGCTGTAGACAAAATACAATTTGCAGACGGAACGATATGGGATACTAATTCTGTAAATAAAGCAATAGATTTAAATAATCATATTGCTACGTTATCAGCAAACACAGTTACATCTATAAATTATTCATCTTTAGCAGAAGTAGCTGTTCATGAAATCAATGCATTTACTACAGATAGCAGTATGTATAACTCTAATCAATATAATTTCAACACAGTGCAGAATTCAGACAATAATAATATAATAATTAAAACATCATAAGAAATAATTTGTTCATTAAAAGACGTAGTGCAGATAGTCAAAATAACTATGGATGTATAAAGATTTATCACATGTTGGGATTAGTAGTAAATTAAACTATAAAAAGTTACAATAAAATAGTTATTTGACACAAAAGTAAATATAAGGATAAAATAAAACTAATAGGTGTATATCTATTAGTTTTATTTTTAAGGGAGGATATTATGGAGTGGGGAAATATTGAGTCTATAATGGGC
The DNA here is from genome assembly GCF_016595795.1 of Clostridium yunnanense. GTDB lineage: Bacteria > Bacillota > Clostridia > Clostridiales > Clostridiaceae > Clostridium_AR > Clostridium_AR yunnanense. The sequence continues at coordinate 2,534 of NZ_JAENHN010000030.1, read as the reverse complement.
AAACTGCAGGATGTACAGGATGGAAAAGTATCAATAAGTGATTTTGTAAATACCAACTTTGATGAGCTTAATATAGAAAGTTGGGAAAAAATCAAAGCAGATACTGAATTCCAAACAAAACTTAAAAATGGAGAGTTTAATATTGAATTCTTCAATGGAGTTGTAAAGATATCTGATGGATCTGGAAATACATTGGGATACGCCTTGGCGGGACTATCGAATGCAATAGAAGTAAAGGACAAACTCTCTACAATACTGTTTGATTTAGTAGAAATAGATCTTGGAGTAGAGACAAGGAAGTTTGGATTAGGAAGTATTGTGACAAAAGTAAACGAATACTTTCAGAATGTTGATTCGGCTCAGTATAGTAAATTAAGGAACACTATAGCAGTACTAGCTCCAGTAAAAGAATGGGTAGAAAAGCTATCTGGTGGATTAGACAAAGTAGACAGAGTTTTTGATATTGTTGAAAAGATTGACAATTACTCAGGTGTAGATGGGTTACAACAATTTAGATTTAGTGATCTAGCTGATATTGCAGGAGACATGCCAATTCCACTGCCACTTAAGCTTTATATACAAGGTGAGCTTTATGCAGCAGATAAAATATTAGAAGCAGCAAAAGCTATTTTTGGAAGACATAATGGACAACTTATGGATGTTTTATGGCAGGTAGAAGATGTAGAATCTTTTACAGAGATCCTTTGCTCACCTGCAGGAATTAATGTAATCGATTATATAGGTAGCAGTATGAGTGCAGCTAGTGAATTTATTGATCCAAAGGAATTAGAAATATTTCAGCCACTAGTAGTTATATACCACGACAAATCTGAAGCCTCATTGGTAAGTGTTTTAAATAGTATTAAGAATAATGATCTTTCAGATGTTGAAAGAAGAAGACTAGCTACTGTTACCGTAGCATTTTTCCTATATCTGAATGAGAAAACAGGAGATGCGGTTTATAAGGAGTACTTTGACAAGTATCTTAAAGAATTTTATAAAGACGATGCTTCCATAAGTGAAGATAGCGAATATATTTCTAGAGTTTTTTCAAATTCTTATGGTGCAATAGCTACTGAGAAAAATTCTCCTTTGTCTGAAAGTGCTTTAGAAGATTTTAGGAAAAAGATAAATGATCAACTAAAAGATGCTTCTGTGGCAAGGCGATATGATCCAGTGGTTTTTGATCTCAATGGTGATGGAGTAAGTGTAAGTACCGTTGAAAAAGGGGTCAATTTTAATTTAGATGACACAGGATTAGCAGAAAAAACTCAATGGATTGGGCCTAATGATGGATTCTTAGTGAGGGATATAAATAAAAATGGCATTATAGATAGTGGGAGAGAGTTATTTGGAGATAGAACTATATTATCAAGTGGAAGTACTGCTAAAGATGGTTTGGAAGCATTAAAAGACGTAGATTCTAATAAGGACAATAAAATCGATATAAGCGATTCTATATACAAAGAACTTAAAATATGGCAGGATTTAAATTCTGATGGAGAAGTAGAAGCAGGAGAATTAAAGACTTTAGAGGAAGCTGGGATAAAATCAATAAACCTAAGTAATAGTATTTTAAGCAGCGAAAACATATCAAATGCAACTAAGCAAGTTATTGGTAGTTTTAATACCAGTGATAACAAAACAATAGAATTGAATCAATTTATATTTAATGCAGATTATATGGATACAAGAGATTTTAATTTAATTGACATAAATGCAGATGTGGAGCTATTGCCAGAAATTAGTGGTTCAGGTAATGTATATTCTCTTAGAAAGGCCATGACTTTAGATGAAAACCTAAAGGCTTTAGTCATTAAATATGTGAATAATATACAATATATAGAAGATAAAGGATTAATGACTGAGATAATTTATAGATGGGCAGGCTGTTTTACTATTGATCCAGGTAGCAGAGGAACTAATATAGATGCTAGAAAATTAGTAGCTATAGAAATGTTTACAGGTCAAAAATTTATAGGGGTTGATGGAGTTAATCCAAATGCAGCTTCTGCACCTATACTAAATAATATATTTGAAGATCTGAGTAATAATTTTTCTAAAAGTATGATTGAGCAGAGTTTCTTGAGTAGTTATGTAGATTTAATTGATTATAAGTATGATGTTGTAACTGGAACATTTAGCTGTGATACCTCTATATTGGAGCAGTTTTTTAGTAAGAATATTAACAATACTAATTATGCAATTATATTTAGGAAACTGAAGCAATACTATCAAAATGATGCTAAAGTAAGCATTTCTTTAAATAATTTTCTTCAAAAAACCAAGGATATATCAATAGGATTTTATAATATTGCAAGTGCAAGTCAATTTATATTAGGAACTGATGGAGCTGACACGATCACAGGAACAGATAATGGAGATGTATTAGATGGAAAGTCAGGTAATGATAGTCTAAACGGTGGTTATGGAGCAGACACATATATCTTCAAAAAAGGTTATGGAGTAGATACAATAAATAACTATACTTATTATGATTACAGTGGAGATATAGATATTCTAAAAATGGATGA
>NZ_JAENHN010000003.1 GCF_016595795.1 Clostridium yunnanense | reverse complement strand
CCGCCCCAGTCAAACTGCCCACCTAACAATGTCCCGTCACCAGCTTCATGGTGCCCGGTTAGAATCCCAGTACTGTCAGGGTGGTATCCCAAGGACGACTCCACATCCCCTAACGAGAATGCTTCCAAGTCTCCCACCTATCCTGTACAGACAATACCGAAACTCAATGCTAAGCTACAGTAAAGCTCTACGGGGTCTTTCCGTCCAATCGCGGGTAGCAAGCATCTTCACTTGCACTACAACTTCGCCGGATTTACAGTTGAGACAGTGCCCAAGTCATTACGCCATTCGTGCGGGTCAGAACTTACCTGACAAGGAATTTCGCTACCTTAGGACCGTTATAGTTACGGCCGCCGTTTACTGGGGCTTAAGTTCACCGCTTCGCGTTACCGCTAACGATTCCCCTTAACCTTCCAGCACCGGGCAGGCGTCAGCCCCTATACATCAGCTTTCGCTTTAGCAGAGACCTGTGTTTTTGCTAAACAGTTGCTTGGGCCTATTCTCTGCGACCTACTCTCGTAGGCACCCCTTCTCCCGAAGTTACGGGGTCAATTTGCCGAGTTCCTTAACTGTAATTCTTCCGCCGGCCTTAGGATTCTCTCCTCACCTACCTGTGTCGGTTTGCGGTACGGGCACTACATTTCTCCCTAGAAGCTTTTCTTGGCAGCGTAGAATCAAGTACTTCAGCCTAAAAGGCCTTCCCCATCACACCTCAGCT
>NZ_JAENHN010000029.1 GCF_016595795.1 Clostridium yunnanense | reverse complement strand
TTGAATCACCCACATAAATTTAATAATTTAAGTATAACATAAAAGACCTAGAAAATTGTCTCCTGACAATTTTCTAGGTCTAATTTGCTAAAAGGGACTTTTTCAGTGCCCTCGAAGGTCACTTCAGTGTTTTTTTATTCCAAAGTTTATTTTGAAACAACTTTAATGTATTCAACTTTTGAGTCTTCGGTACCTTGTACGTAAAGACCAACCTCTTTAAGTTCTTCAACATATTTTATGATTTCTTCTGTTATTATCTCACCAGGGCAAAGAAGTGGAATACCAGGTGGATATGCAAGTAAGAATTCACCACTTACTTTTCCTATACTCTCTCTAAGAAGTATTGATTCTTTTTTACTATTAAAAGCATCTCTAGGAATAAGAACACTCTCAGGAATAGATGGTATATCTAGAAAGTCAGGTCTTACCTTTCCTTTAGAAGAATATTCGTCAGATATCTCTCTGAGAGCTTGTAATAATTTATCTATACTTTCCTTTGTATCTCCAAAAGAACCTACAGCAAGCACGCTATATAAATCAGAAAGTTCCATTTGAATATGGTATTTATTTGATAATATCATATCCAATTCATATCCTGTAATTCCTAAGTCTCTACAAGTTATAGTAATCTTGGTTGGATCTAAAGCTACCACACCTGGTCTTCCTAGTATTTCTTCTCCAAAACAATAGAAACCGTTAATTTTATTTATTTCAGTTCTAGCATAATTAGCTAAATCTATAGTTTTATCTAAAAGTTCTTCTCCGCTTAAAGCAATTTGTCTTCTAGCACAATCTAAACTTGCCATCAAAATATAAGATGGTGAAGTTGTTTGAAGTAAGTTCAGCACCTGCTGAACTCTTGCAGGATCAATATAATTGCTTTTAACTTGAAGTAAAGAACATTGAGTCAACGCTCCAATTATTTTATGAGTGCTTTGTGCACAGATATCAGCACCTGCTTCCATTGCAGACATAGGGAGTTTTTCATTAAACTTTAGATGAGGACCATGAGCTTCATCTACGATTAAAGGAATATCGTAACTGTGAACAATGTCAGCAATTTCCTTGATTGCGGTTGCAACGCCATAGTACGTAGGGTTTATTATTAATACAGCCTTAGCATCTTTGTTTTCTTCCAAAACTCTTTTTACTGTTGCAGGGGTAACACCGTGAGCTATACCTAACTTTTTGTCAAGCTCTGGCTGCATAAATATAGGAACTGCTCCACTAAGTATTATTCCAGCAGTAATTGATTTGTGGACGTTTCTAGGGACAATTATCTTATCTCCTTGACTTACCACAGACATAATCATGGCTTGAATTGCACCTGATGTTCCATGGATTGAGAAAAACGAAGCATCTGAACCATATGCATCAGCAGCAAGCTCTTGTGCTTTTTTTATCGGTCCTGTTGGATGATGTAGACTATCAACTAATTTAAACACCGTTACGTCTATCTTAAATGGGTTTTCACCTATAAAGTTTTTGAATTCCTCATCTATTCCTACGCCTTTCTTATGACCAGGAACGTGAAATGGAATAGTATCTCTATCTACATATTCCATTAGGGCATCAAACAAAGGAGTTTCATTTTGGTCAAATCTGTACACTTTGATACCGCACCTTCTTTCAATAAATAAATATCTTTTATGAAAAACAATATAATTATATGTTATGAGTAACTGTAATGCAATAAAAAAATTGATATGAATAATATTTATTTCTTCTGACAATACTATAAGGCAGGAGGGATTAAAGTGGAAAATATTAAATTGAACAGTAGAAGTAACAAAATAGGTAAAACAGCAAATAAGACTAGAAGAGCAGGGAAAGTTCCAGGTATTGTATATGGAAAAGGAATGCAGAACTTTATGTTCGAAATAGGTGAATTAGAATTAAATCAAATTATAACTGAACATGGAGAGCATGGTGTAATAGATATTGACTTAGAAGAACAAAATAAGAAAGTGCTTATTAAAGAACTTCAAAGAGATCCTGTTACACACAAAGTAATACACTTAGATTTAGAGACTATAGATAAAGATCAAAAGATTATTACAACTGTACCAGTTCATTTTAAAAATGAAGGTGTAATAAAATCTTACGGAGCTATAATTCAAAAAGAAAAGTCAGCAGTAAAGGTAAGCTGTACTCCAGATATGTTGCCTAAGTTTTTAGAGATAGATGTTTCACAATCTACTATAGGAAGCATTTATAAGGTATGTGATTTGGAAGTCGGAGCGGAAATATCAATAGTTGATGACTTAAATACTGTCCTTGGTTCTGTGAGCTACGAGCAAAAGGTAGTAGAGGCTGTGGAGCCAGAAGAGAAAAAAGGATAAATAAGCCCTATGACTACATAGGGTTTATTTTACACTGTAAAAAATACAATATACATAAGTTAGGTTGTAATTATATAATGTAACAATTTGAAAAAATGATTAACTATAGAATAATAAAGAAAGAATATATCTACTGTGGAAATTTTCTCATATTTATATTAGAAGATAAGATTGATAAAAAACCACCAATGTAAAACGTATTACTCATTATATATAATTCATATAATTTCATAAATTTGTATATAAAAGTTTTAATTGTCCATTTTTTAGTGTATAATATTTAATGTTAAATTATAAGGAGGGATAATAATGACATATAGAGAAAAATACGAACAATGGATACAATCGCCTACTATTAATGAAGATATAAAGAATGAATTAAGAAGCATAACTGATGAGAAGGAAATTGAAGATAGATTTTATAAAGAATTAGATTTCGGTACAGGTGGGCTAAGAGGCGTTATTGGTGCAGGAACTAACAGAATGAATATATATACTGTGGGAAAGGCGACTCAAGGGCTTGCTGATTATATAAATGAAGCATATGCAGAAGGAAAATCAGCTGCTATTGCATATGATTCAAGAAATATGTCAAGGGAATTTGCTAAAGCTGCTGCTTTAACTTTATGTGCAAACAACATAAAAGTATATCTATTTGAAGATTTAAGACCAACACCAATGCTATCGTATACAGTTAGAAAGTTAAACTGTAAATCTGGTATCGTAATAACAGCATCTCATAATCCTAAGCAATATAATGGATATAAGGTATATGGTGATGATGGTGGACAAGTTACAGATGAACCAGCAAAGAAAATAATAGGATATGTAAATGCTATATCTGATTATGCAGAGATTAAATCAATAAGCGAGGAAGAAGCATTAGAAAAAGGGCTTCTTGAGTATATAGGTGAAGATATAGATAAGACTTATATAGATGCTGTTAAAGCTTTAACTATAAGGAAAGAGTTAGTTGATTCAAATGCAAAAGATTTAAAGATAATTTATACTCCGATTCATGGGTCAGGTAATATGCCTGTGAGAAGAGTTTTAAATGAGTTAGGATATGAGAACCTACATGTAGTAAAAGAACAAGAAAAGCCAGATGGAAACTTCCCGACTGCATCGTATCCTAATCCGGAAGAACCAGCTGTATTTAAGTTGGCTTTAGAACTAGCAAAAGAAGTTAAGCCGGATATAATCTTTGGAACAGATCCAGACTGTGATAGAATTGGTGCTGTTGTTAAAGATAATGAAGGAGAGTATAGGGTTTTAACTGGCAATCAAACTGGAATGCTTTTAACTCATTATGTATTAGATGCACTTAAAGATACAAATAGTTTACCTAGCAATGGTGCAGTAATTAAGACAATTGTAACAACAGAAGCCGTAAGAAAGATGGCCTCTCACTACAATGTTACATTAATCGATGTATTAACAGGATTCAAATATATTGGAGAAAAGATCAGAGAGTTTGAAGAAACAGGAAGTCATAAGTATCTTTTTGGTTTTGAAGAAAGTTATGGATACCTAGCAGGAGAATTTGTAAGAGATAAAGATGCAGTAATTGCATCGATGTTAATCGCTGAGATGACTCTTTATTATAAATCAAAAGGTAAGACATTATATGATGGTTTAATAGAAATATATAATGAATATGGGTTCTATAAAGAAAATCTAGTTTCTATTGAGTTAAAAGGAAAAGAAGGTCAAGAAAAGATAGCTAGTTGCATAGATAACATGAGAAATAATCCAGTATCTGATGTAAATGGAGTTAAGATAGTTAAGAGATTCGATTATAAGAAGAGTGAAGAAGTAGATATTGAAAGTGATTCTGTAAGTACAGTAGATTTACCGAAATCTAATGTTCTTAAGTATATTTTAGAAGATGATTCTTGGTTTGTAGTTAGACCTTCTGGTACTGAACCAAAGATGAAGGTATACTTATCCATTGCTGGCAGTAGCTTAGTAGATGCAGAAAATAAGATAAAGAAGTATACTGAAGAAGTGATGAAAATTATAAACGAGAAATTAAATTAAATTTGAATATATGATTAAGGATAAACAAGTTGTTTAACAATATATTTTGAGTTTTTATTTAAAAAATTTATAGATAAAATCAAAATGTAGAGTTTTATTGAAAACTAGTTTGCCTAAGAGATACCACTTCAAGTTGCAAGCTATTTTTAAAACACCTCTGGTTTTTGAGAGGAGTTTTGAAAATATAGATTCTAAAATGAAGTGGTACATCCATATATATATATAATATTTTGTTATATGATATATATTGAACAATATAATAAAAAGAATTAAACAGTAGGGGTGAATGTATTGGACTATAATTCACTTTTTAAGGATAAGCTATCTAAACTATTATTTTTAGAAATAAGAAATGTTGAGGCTTTTTTAAAAAAGATAAGTGATAAACAAGTAAAATTAAAAAATAAAGAATTATTTATTCCATTAAGTATGGAATTTTTAGCTGAAAAAGTAAAACAGAATGAAGAACTTAAAGATATACCATTATATGAATTTATTGAAGGGATGTTCTATGCACTAGGTGCAGATGAGAATTTTTCCTATAATGAAGATTATAAGAATATCTTAGACTCCATAAACAGTTCAAAAGAAGCCATTAAAGGAATAATTGCAGAAAAAGTGAAGCAAGGAAATTATGATGATAGTTATGTGCTTTTAAGAGGATTGTGTAGATCATACGGGGAAGAGGAAATCTTTGAAAAGTTATTAGTAGTAGGGTGTACTATAAGAGAAAGTAATAGAGATTTTAAAGATTTGCATATCGAAGATATAGAAAAATACAAAAAGGTATATCCTAAGAGCGCCTTACCATATATGTATGAGGCACTAACATATAAAGATGAGGGAGAGTATTCAAAGGTATTAATGTCTCTCAACGAATACATAAGGCTAGGTGGAGAAAGATCAACTGAGATTGAACAACTTTTCTTAGAAGTTTCTGATATAGTAGCATATGAGAAGGGGAAAGAAGAAATTGATATGAATCCTTTAGAAGCTATAAAAAAGCTTCTGCCTTTATTAGACAAATTTGAAGATAATCCACTTATATATTATTATATTGGTTTATCATATAGAAAGCTTGATAATTACGAAAAAGCAATATATTATTTAAATGAGAGTTTAACAATAGATAGTTCTATTGTTGAAACCGTAAATGAATTGGGAATAAATTATGCTGCTATCGGAGATTTTGAAAATGCAATAATGTATTTTAGAAAAGCTTTTGAAGCAACTAAAGATGTTGAGATATGCACTAATCTAGTGATGTGTTACTACAATATCGGAAAAATGGATGATGCAAAGATTCATTTAGATATAGCTAATAAACTTGAACCAAATGATGAAATTGTAAAACAGTTAAATAAAGTAATAGGGGGATAATTAATGGAATTAAAAGAGTACTTTAACATTGTAAGAAAAAGACTATTATTAGTTATTTTAATAACTTTAAGTTGTACTTTGATAAGTGCAGTAGTGAGCTACTTCGTAATAAAACCAGTTTATAAAGCAGATATATCTGTAATTATTGGTCAGATTACTAAAGATGATACTCAAAAGCAAAACTATAATGATGTTATGATGTATCAAAAAATGGTTAAAACTTACAGCAAGTTTGCTACAACTAAAGCAGTTGCAGAGGATGTTATAAGTGAGTTAAATTTAGATATGACTGCTAACGAATTAATAAGCATGATGTCAGTTACTCCTCAAGGGGACACTGAATTTTTAACAATATCAGTTAAATCAAGGGATAAAACCGAGGTGGCAAAGATTGCAAACCAGATAGCGAAGTCTTTAAAGAAGGTTTCTACTAGTATAAAGAAACAAGATAATGTTCAATTGGTAGATGAAGCAGTGGCACCTAATAGACCAGATAGTCCAAGACCCCTTTTAAATATTGCAGTAGCATTATTTGTTGGTCTTATGCTATCTATAGGTATTGTTTTCTTAATAGAATATCTTGACAATACAGTTAAGGATGAAGAAGAATTAACAAGATTACTTGGGGTTCCTGTAATAGGTGTAATTCCTACAATTGAAGAATAATGGAGGAAGCCAATGGATAAGAATTTGATTTCTTTAGTTAATAATAAATCTAGAGGGGCTGAGGCCTTTAGAACTCTAAGAACAAATATACAATACTCTTCTCTTGACGAAGAAATGCGTGTAATTGTAGTGACTTCATCAAGCCCTTCAGAAGGTAAGAGTACTGTTATATCGAATTTAGCTACTTCAATGTCTCAAGCGGGCAAGAAGGTATTGCTTATAGACTGTGATTTTAGAAGACCTACTGTTCATAAAAAATTTGGTATTCCAAACTCAAAAGGATTAGCAAATATAATAATAGGTGAAAATAAAATAGAAGAATGTTTAAAGACAACAGAGATAAAAAATCTTTATATACTAACATGTGGTACTTTGCCACCTAATCCATCGGAACTTTTAGGTAGCAAGGCAATGACTAAATATCTTAATGAATTTAAGGAGATATTTGATGTAGTTCTAATAGATGCACCTCCAGTTTTAGCGGTTACTGATGCTCAAATACTTTCTGTTAATGCTGATGGAACATTACTTGTTGCTTCTTATGGGAAGACGGAAAAGAAAGCAATTGTAAAATCAAAGGAAATGTTGGACAAGGTAGGCGGAAAGATTGTTGGAGTGGTATTAAATATGGTTCCGACTAAGGCAAACGAATATTACTACAGTAAATATTATGGTTATTATGAAAAAGAGTAGGTGATATGATGATCGATTTTCATAGTCATATAATACCTAATGTAGATGATGGATCACAATCTTTTGATATAACAAGAGATATGCTTAAGAATTCGCTTCAGGAAGGTACAACTCATATTTGTGCAACTTCCCACTATATACCTGGAGAGTTCGAACAGCAAAAAGATACTTATGATAGTGCTTTCTTAAAGGTTAAGGAATTAGGACAAGATATAGGCATAAATGTTATTAAAGGGTTAGAGGTTTATATAACTCCTAACCTTTTAGAACTTTATAATAATGGTTTGATCTGGTGTCTAAATGACAAAAAATATATGCTTATTGAGCTTCCTATGAGAGAATTTCCACTTTATACTGAAGATGTGTTTTATGAATTAAGACTAAAAGGGGTTACTCCAATATTGGCTCATCCAGAACGAAATTTTAAGATTGCTAATAACCCAGAAATATTAAAAAGTCTTGTTGAACAAGGAAATCTTGCTCAGGTTAATGCAGGAAGTTTAACAGGCGCTTATGGAAATGCAATAAAGGAAGCTGCGGAGCAATTAGTTAAGAGAAATTTAGTGCATATGGTTGGAAGTGATGGGCATAACAATGAGAGAAGAAATACTTTTGTTAAAAAAGCCTTATCTAACATAAAGGAAATTAATACTGAATTATATAAGTGGATTGAAGATAATGAAATTAGGATATTAATCGGAGAAGATGTTTCACCGTTACCAATAAGAGAGTTAAAGAAACCAAATTTGTTTTCTAGACTATTTAGTAAGAAGTAATTAGTATATCTAATTGCTTCTTTTTTTTGCTGTTGCATATATAATTTGACTTTAAAATATATTGAGTGTAAAATTATTAAGAGTTTAAAAGTTTTAGAGGTGACTTATGAAGAAAAACAATATAGTTACAGAGTTTTTTAAAATCGCTACTTATTTTATAGATGCAGTATTAGTTGTTTTTGCAGTATATTTATCTTTTTTTATACAATTTAAATCAACACCGCCAGACTATAATCTTATACCATTTATAAATATAATTCCATTTATAGTTATCGCATATTTAATATATATGTATGTATTTGGATTGGGAGATTTATTAAAAAAGAGTATTACTGAAACAATATATTCTATAGGATTAGCGGTTATTGCATTATTTATAACAACTGCTGGAATAACTTTTTTTGCACGTGGTTTTGCGTATCCAAGAATGGTTCTTGTAATAAGTACCATTGTGCAATTTGTACTTTTATCTATTTGGAGAACTGTAGTGTGGAAGATAAACAGATCTTTTCATGGAGTAAAAGAATGTTTAGTAATAGGTGAAAGTTCTTTAGAATATTTAACTAAAAAAATATTGTTAAAGCAAAGAGATTTATATAAAATAAAATATATATGTGGTAGTAAAAGTAAAAATATAGACAGCTATCTAGATAACGTAGATGTTGTTTTTATATGCAATGATGTAGAGTTAAATGTTAAAAAGAAAATAGTAGACAGTTGTCTTGCAAGTAGAAAAAGTATATATATAATTCCAGATATCTACGAGATTGCAATACTTAACTCTAAGTTAAACAGGGCGGATGATATCCCGATGTTTAAAGTTCAAAAGTTAGGATTAACATTAGAAGCAAGATTTTTTAAGCGCTTGCTTGACATAATTGTATCATTAGTAGGTATAATACTTTCTAGTCCTATTATGCTTATTGTAATTGCAGCAATAAAGTTATCTGATGGTGGAACAATATTCTACAAGCAAGAAAGAGTTACTATAGATGAAAAAAGTTTTTTTGTGTTGAAGTTTAGGACAATGGTTATGAATGCTGAAAAGTTAACTGGCCCTGTTCTTGCGGGAGAATCCGATCCTAGAATAACAAAAATGGGAAGAATATTGAGAGCTACAAGATTAGATGAACTTCCTCAATTTTTTAATATACTTCTTGGCGATATGAGCGTTGTTGGGCCAAGACCAGAAAGACCATTTTTTGTTGAGCAGTTTAAGAATGAGATACCTGATTATAAATATAGAACAATTGTAAAAGCAGGATTAACAGGTCTTGCACAAGTTTTAGGCAAATATTCAACTACTCCTGAAGATAAAGCTAGATATGATATATTGTATATAAAGAATTACTCAATACTCCTTGATTTGAAGCTAATATTACAAACGATAAAGATAATGTTCATGAAAGAAAGTTCGGAAGGGTTAAAGGATGACTTGCCTTTAACAAAATTAATAAAGACTACTAATGCTGAAATAACTATAGACAAAATCGAAGAATAATTGCTAAAATAGGAGGCTTTTTAGTCTCCTATTATTATAGGGGGAAATGAAATGAAAGCTTTGATAAATATGCTGTTCTGCATATATATTTTCTTAATACCGTTAATACCTTCAGAAATAAATGGGAAAAATTATAGTAATTTTACACAAGTAATATTATTTTTCACAGTAATTATATATCTATTTGTTATAATAAAAAGCAAGAATATAAATAGATTAAAACAAAATTTTATAGAATTTATTTCTAATAAGTTTTATATAGCTTTAATAGTATTTTTTGCTATAATGGCAATATCAGCTATATACGCTACTGATAAAACTCTTGCTATAAAGGAAAGCATAAGGTTTTTTTCTTATATTGTGACTATGTATATGATAAGTGAATGTTTTGACGATAAAGAAAAAGAAAATATTATATTTACTTTGATATTTACAACTTTTATAGTGTCAGTTTTGGGAATAATACAATACTTTACAGGTATTGGAGCAGATGTTTTTTTAGCTACAGAATCAAAACTTAGAATACAAGCGACCTTGGATAATCCAAATACTTTAGGCGCATTTGAAGTGTTGATGTTCTTTCCTTTGATATCTATGATAAGAACAAAGAATAGAAGTAGCTTTTTTAGAGTACTTACTGGAATTACAGCCATACTGGCAGTGATAAATTTAGCTATCTCTCTTTCGAGAAGTGCTTTAATAGGCTTTGGTATAGGATTAATGTTGCTTGTTATAATTTTCGGTAGGAAAATGTTATTTGTACTAATACCATTAGTAGGAGTGGTGTTAGCTTTGCCTAGTACATTGAGCAGAATAAAGCAAATCAGTGATAGTAATCAGAATGATTCGCGAGTGAAGATCTGGAATATAGCTATGAAGATGGTTAAAGAGCATCCTATTGGCGGTGTTGGTAATGGAAACTTTATAACTAATTATCCTAAGTATGTAAAGGCATACCCTCAATTTAAAGAGGAAGGTGTAGATGTGTTCCCAAGTCACAATTCATATTTAAAGGTTGGAAGCGAACTGGGGATTATTGGAGAGTTGAATTTTATTATAATTCTACTATTGATTTTAAGAGAAGCTTTTTATTTCATAAAAAATAAAGGTGAATCATTAAACTCGCATTTTATAGAAGGTTTTGTTGTTGTCTTGATACCTTTTTTAGTTATGAATTGCTTTGATAACATTCTATTTGTTCCGAAGGTAGCAACCTTTTTTTGGATAATGGTGGCAATGTTGTTTTCCTATAGGAAGAGAAAAAGTACTTTTTAGGAGCGTGAAGAAATGTCATATAAAGTAGCTCAAATAATTACTCAAGCAGAAATGGGTGGAGCGCAAAAACATCTTTTAATTTTAAGTGAAGAGTTGAAAAAAATGGGCAATGAGGTCAAAGTATATGCAGGGGAAGGTACAGGTCTGGAACTGCAACTAGAGAAGCTGAATATAGATTTTGAAAGAGTAGGAAATTTGAAAAGAGAAATATCTTTGTCTTACGATTTAAAGGCTATATTAAGCTTTATAAAGATATTTAGAAAAGAGAGGTTTGATGTGGTGCATTGCCACAGCTCAAAAGCTGGTTTGGTGGGTAGAATTGCAGCAAGAATTGCAGGTGTAAAAATTGTAACTTATACAGCTCATGGTTTTGTATTCAATGAACCTATGAGTAATTCAAAAAGAAAAATATACATAGCCATTGAAAAGATAGGAGCTATATTTGGAAATAGACTGATAGCTGTTTCGAAAAAGGATTATCAGTGTGCAATTGATTATAAATTAGGAAACAAGAAAAATATTTACTATATACCTAATGCAGTAAATGAAGTTGATAGAAAACTTCTTAAAAGCTGTGATGTTTTAAAACAGCAGCTTGAAGTGGAAAATGATTTTGTATTAGGGGTTGCTGCTAATTTTTATGAAACAAAGGGACATCGTTATTTGATAGATGCATTGATAAAGTTGACAAATGAAGGGTATAAATTTTCTTGTCTTCTAATTGGAGATGGGAAGACTAGAGAAGAAATGATGAAAAAGGCAGAGTGTTACAATAACATAAAGTTTTTAGGTTTTAGAAAAGATAACTATGATTTAATAAACTGTATGGATTTGTTTGTACTTCCTTCAGTAAAAGAAGGGATGCCTTATGCAATTTTAGAAGCAATGACTTTGGCAAAACCTATCCTATGTACAAGAGTTGGTGCACTTACTGATATGATTGAAGATGGAAATAACGGCTTTATAGTAGATCCTGAAAGTGTGGATCAGATATATGAGAAGCTTAAATATATAATGGATAATAAAGATGTGCTTATTAATGTAGGTAAAAGTGGTTATAATTATTATAAGAAGAACTTTACAGTAGATTTATTCGTAAAAGATGTACTTAAAGTCTATGATGAAACAATGGAGAGTAGATAAAGTGTTCAGTAATATACTTGGATATAAGATTTTTAATAAAAGTAAGGAAAAACTAATAGAATTTGTGTTTGCTAGGAAAAAGATATGTATAATATCGGGCAACCCAGAAGTTTTGCTTAATGGCATGAATAATAAAAATCTTTATGATACATTTAATAGTGATGATTTTATAATAATACCAGATGGTGTTGGAACAGTTGTTTCAGCTAAAATAGCTGGACAACCAGTTCAAGAAAAGATTGCAGGAATAGAAGTGATGGATGAACTTTTAAGGATATCAAATGAAAAAGGATATAGAGTTTACCTATTAGGAGCTTCTGAGGATGTAATACAGAGATGTAAAAGCAATATAATTAACAAATATAAAAATATTGATATATGTGGCTGTAGGAATGGGTATTTTAAAAATGATGAAATGAACGAAATTGTTGAAGAAATAAAAGTTTCTAGAGCTGATATATTATTTGTTGCACTAGGATCACCAAAACAAGAAAATTTTATTATTGAAAATATGCAACAATTACCGTGCAGAATATATATGCCAGTTGGAGGTAGCTTTGACATCTTTGCTGGAAAATTGAATAGAGCTCCGAAAATTATGTTGAAATTAGGACTTGAATGGTTATATAGAGTTTGGAAGGAGCCTTTTAGAATAAAAAGGTTAGGGAAAATCCCTAAATTTATACTTATTGTTTTTTTTAATAGGATAGGTTTAGTTAGAAAGACTTTAGTTAAGTAATTATACAAGTTTGTAAAAATCTAATATAACTATGATAGATATTAAGTGAAACAAAGTTGCTGTGAGGAACGTATATTTCTAATAGCTCGTTCATATAGCAGCCCCCCTGCGTAACCGCTTAGTTTTAATAATACAATAGCCTTGATTTAATATGAGTAAAGCCATGCGTAACAGAGCAAGTAGCTCTGAGATTAAGCATGGCTTTTTACTATTTAGAACTTTTACACACTATATAAATGTGTATTTTACTTTGATATAGCTAATTTTTGTATAGTGCCTAAACATAAGATTTTATTTTACAGCTTCTCATAAACTAAAGTCATTATTGTTTGTTTTAGTTCTTCAGCTTTTCTCAACATATTATTGCAATCTTCTTTTATTTGGTTAATATCTTCACTTTCTATAAACTTCAAGTTAACCATTACATTTAATATTGAACTTTCAATTGATGCATAGGCAAGTATGGCAGAAACACCAGCGTCAGAAATTACATTTGAGTTTCCATACATTGCTGCGGTTTTGATGTGTTCCATTACGGCTACTAGTTCTTTCGCAAGATTTAATGGAACTAACATTGCATTCTGAAGTCCAGCTTGAATTTGTTCTTGTCTTATTGAAAGATTTTCTTCTGTATCTTTAGGTAGTTTATAAGCTGACATTAGACTTGAAAAAGCTTCTCCGTCCTTATCTATAAAACTTAGACAATCTTCTGTCTTTTTCTGGCAACATTCCATTGCAGCCAATACAGTACCTTTTTCATCGTCACTTAAACTAGCAAAAGCTTTTTTATTTACAGTAAGATTAAATACCATACTACTTAGGGCTGTTGATAGTGAAGCTGATACTGCAGCTGCACCACCACCACCTGGTACCGGACTACTTGAACTTAACTCATATATAAAATCATTAATACTCTTATCCTTAAAATACATATAATAATCCTCCTAAACTTTTGTAAAGACGTATCACTTCGATCTGAAATCTATTTTTAAAATTCTCACGGCTTTTGGTGAGAGAAGTTTTAAATATAAGTTTTATTATGAAGCGGTACGTGCAAACATCTCAAATTTTATTGAGTATAATATAACTATCTGAAAAATTTATTAACCTCTTCCATATCTATATTACTAATATCAGCTCTCAAGCCTGCTAAATAAGTTTTAAAAATAGATATAGGTTCTTTTTTTATAAACATTCTTCCTACAGTTTCTATCATAAGATAAAGAGAAAAAACTATCTTGTGATAAGCTTTTGCATTTCTTCTCATAAATACGATCCTGTTTCTATTTAAAAAGAAATAGCTTAATCCTTTGTACTTTGAAATAGTAGCAGATTGTTTATGAAAAATTTTGCTGTCAGCAACACAAATTAGATTAAACCCAGCTCTTTTAGCTTTTAAGCAGAATTCGGTTTCCTCAAAAAATAGAAAATACATTTCAGGTATTAAGCCTATTTCTTTAAAGACTTCAGTTCTTGCAACGAAGCATGCACCACCAAGATAATCAACAGATAAAGTTTTATCAGTTAGAGAACTATAAGGAGTGTTTTTACCTTTTGCTTGTGCCAGGCCTGTGAATAGATTTATGTTTGCTCCTACTGACTGTATTTTATCTCTGTCGTTAAAATCGCAGATACATGGTCCAGCTATACCGACACCTTTATTTGTTTCCATGTAAGAGATTATTTTTGATAGAAAATCTCTTTCAACTTCTACATCATTATTTAAGATACATACATATTCAGGATCGTGTTTTAGTGCATATTCTATTCCAATATTGTTTCCATGAGCATATCCTAAGTTTGTAGTATTAGTTAATAGTGTGAATTTGTTAGTGTTTTGGCTTAATACTTCAACCGAGTTGTCATTTGAGTTATTGTCTACAACAATAACTTTATAATTATCATAATCTATGTTTAAGACGCTATCTAAACATCTAAGAGTTTCTGTATAAGAATTAAAGTTTAATATTACTATAAAAACTAAAGGTTTCTTGTTCATAAGATCTCCTTGCTATTTGGTAATTTCATTATATAGATTCATTACTATTTTATCCCAGTCATAGTTTTCTCGTATAAGATTTACATTGTTAGTTGAAAGTCTTTCAATATCCTTACTGGAAATATAGTGATACAGTTTATTTGTCAGATCGTCAACGTTAGAATCCATTATTAAACTTCCTCCGTTATCCGACACTAGTTCATTTGCAATTCCAACACTCGTAGAAATAATTATATTTCCAAGGGCAGCTGCTTCAATAAGCACAATTCCAAAGCTTTCGAAGTGAGAAGTTAAACTGAAAATTTTTGATTTTCCATAAATCTCTATAAGTTCTTTTCTGTTAGAAATTTGTCCAGTCTGTTTAATTTTATTTTTCAAACTAGGATGTTTTTGGATACAATTTTCTACATACTGAGTGAACGTATCAGTACTCTCACCTACAAGTACTAAATTCCAAGGTAAATTATTATTGCTTTCATTTAATTTGATAAACGCTTCAACTAACATTTCAGAGTTTTTTTCTTCTGCTCCTAGTCTCCCAACATGTAGAATATTATTTTCTTTACTCTCAAATTTAATATTTATTGATTTAAATAAATCATAATCTATACCATTTGGGATGTACTTGAATTTCTCTTTAAACTTAGGCAATAATAGTTGTATTTCCTCGAAAAGTTTCTTTTGTTCTACTCCAATTATATCAACTTTCTTAAAAAAGTAATTGAATAATTTAAGTCCTGCAGTACTTAGAGATTTAATTTTATTTAGTAAGTTTTCAGTACAGTCCAATTTAAGAAAGATTTTTCCGTTCTTATTATAATGCTTATAGACCATTGCAAATACCACAGATCTAATAGTTACATGAAATAACTGTAGTACATCTATAGTTTTAGCATTTTTTCTTAGGTATAAGGAGCCATCAATAATATCATTATTATGTTTCTTGTTTATAAAATCTAGTTTTAGACCTTTTAAATCACCATCTATGTAATCATACCTATCATTATTGTAGCAGGCCACATAACTTTCAACAGAATATAATTTATGAAGTTTGTAAGCAATCATTCCTACATCTTTGATTAAATGCACATTTTTTGCTTGGGGAAATAAAACACAATATTTCAAAAAATTCACCTTCTTGTACACAAAATAATTGAGTTATTTACAATTATAATATATATATCACATAATTAAAACCATATTTGGAATGATGAGAGTTATAAGAAGTAATTATGTAGAAGATTATATTAATTATTTTCACAAATTACTAATCCATCTAAGTGGTGACTTATTTGCTGCAGCGTAGTATTTAATGATATACATATAATAAAAGGTCTCCTATGCATTTTGCCAAAATAAAATAAACTACTTCTCAGTCAGCTTTTTTAGCAGAAGCCAATATATTGAAGTAGTTTATCATAATTATTTATATACTGATAGTATTACAATTTTATATGATACTGAAGTTTAAAATCGAGGGATGAACTATAGGGTTCCATAACTTAATAGTTGAGTTAGGAACTCAATAATGTGACATCGTCATTAGATGTAAGCTTTATTTTAAATCATCTAAAGATTTAAACTCATATCCTTGAGATTTCCATTCTTTTAATAGTTCATCTAGTATTTTTGTATTAGTATTTGAAACTGCATGTAAAAGTACTATACACCCATCACTTGTTCTTTCTAAAATTCTTTTCTTAGCGGCTACAGGGTCTGGTTGCTGATCAACTAACCAATCTTTGTAAGCAAAACTCCAAAATACTGTTTTATAACCTAAATCCTTAGTCTTTGCTAAAGAGGCTTCGCTATATCTACCCATAGGAGGTCTAAAATATAAAGGCATTTTTTTACCAGTGAGTTTCTCGTATTCCTCTTCAACTTCAGTGAATTCCTTTTTGAATTTTTCAGAATCTGTTACTGAAGCCATAGATGGGTGATGAGAAGAATGATTGCAAACTAGGTGTCCTTCTGATTCCATACGTTTTATTAAATCTGGATTTTGAAGTATATAGGGTTTTACAACGAAAAAAGCTGCAGGTGCTTTGTTCTCTTTTAGAATATCTAGTATTTTACCTGTATTGCCATTTTCATAACCCTCATCAAAAGTTAAATACAGTACTTTTTTAGATGTATCACCGATGTAATAACTATCGTAGTTGAATACAAAATTTTTAGTTTCTTTTGGAGCATCAGGGGTAGAATTTTTATTCCACATATAATACCAACTATATTCTTTGTTGCTTAAAGATTGTTCTGTATGAGTATTAAATTTAAAAAAATCAAATTTGCTTAGATCGAAGCTAATATTTGTAGTAGCTAGGGATGTAATTAGTGAAATATTTATTAAAGCGTTTTTTACAAAAGAAAAATTCATTTAAATCACCTCAATTATATTCTTTTCATAAAATCCATTAGGATACTGGTGTTATATAGGCATTAATTCCACATAATATAACTTGTTGAAATGTTGCCTTTACTAAGGTATAATCTTATAAGTGTTATTTATTAGTTTAAGTTACCACTTTATTTCGATTTTGAATTTAATGCCTTATTATTTATGAAACAAAAAAATATTTTTAATTAAGGCTTTTCAATATTTAAAACTATTACGTGGTATTAAAGTTTAGAAAGGATGTACATAAATGAAATTAGGTATTGTTGGATTACCAAACGTAGGGAAAAGTACTTTGTTTAATGCTATTACTAAAGCAGGAGCTGAATCAGCAAATTATCCATTTTGTACTATAGAACCTAATGTAGGTGTTGTTAGTGTTCCAGATAAAAGATTAGATGTATTACAAGAAATGTATAATTCTAAAAAGAAAGTTTTTACTTCAGTGGAGTTTTATGATATTGCAGGACTAGTAAGAGGAGCAAGCAAAGGTGAAGGACTTGGAAATAAGTTTCTATCTCATATAAGAGAGGTTGAAGCAATATGTCATGTTGTTAGATGCTTTAATGATGATAATGTTGTTCACGTTGAAGGTTCGGTAGATCCTATAAGAGATATAGAAACAATAAATTTAGAACTTATATTTTCTGATCTAGAAATTCTTGAAAGAAGAATGGAAAAAGCAATGAAGCTTGTAAGATCAGGCGATAAAAAGGCAAAAGAAGAGTATGCTCTAATGGAAAGAATGAAGGCTCATTTAGAATCAAATAAGCCAGTTAGAACATTAGAAGTTACTGAAGAGGAAAATGAATTTGTTCAATCGTTGTTCCTAATCAGCTCGAAATCTGTTTTGTATGTTTGCAATATATCAGAAGATGATATGATGGAAGGCAATCTTGATAATGAGTATGTAAAGATTGTTAAAGAGCATGCTGCTGGAGAAAATGCAGAGGTTGTTGTTATCTGTGCAAAATTAGAAGAAGAGCTTTCTTCATTAGAAGATGATGAAAAGAAAGAATTATTAGAAGAATACGGTTTGGATCAAGCTGGTTTAGACAAGTTAATAAATGTAAGCTATAGACTACTGGGGCTTATTAGTTATTTGACAGCAGGTCCACAAGAAGTAAGAGCTTGGACTATTACAACAGGAATGAAGGCGCCACAAGCAGCTGGTAAGATACACTCAGATATAGAAAGAGGATTTATCAGAGCTGAAGTAATTGCATTCGATGATTTTGTTAACTGTGGATCAGAAGCAGCAGCTAAGGAAAAAGGACTATACAGATTAGAAGGTAAAGAATATATAGTGAAAGACGGAGACGTTATATTGTTTAGATTTAATGTTTAGTTTTATTTAATAAACCATAATCTAGTCCCTGTATTAGTTTTATTATAAAGATGTTGAGAATTTATCAAAACTATTTTTAGTAAAAGTAATTTGGGTAGTATATTGAAGATACCTTAGGTTTAGAAGTAAAGGGTTCCTTTATTGAAAACTTAAGGTATCTTTTTTACTGTGGAATAATCAATGGTGATGTGGAGGCCTTCAGAAAGCATAATTAAAGAAAATTTGTCTTTCTTTGCAGTGAAGTACAAAAAACTCAAGCAGGCTAAATCTATAGATTTTGATTGGCTATGATTGATTAAGTGTTTTATCCAAGTTTATGGAAATAATGAAATGAATAGTATTATAAGTGTACTTTTTTACCATTACCATGGAAAACATCCAAAATAAGGGTTATATCTATGCTCAAATATTAATTTTATTTTGAAAAAAATTAAAAAGTCTATAAAAAAGGAGGGATTTTTAATTTTTTATAGAATAATAAAGTTAAAGTGGTGAAAAGTGGTGTAAAGTGGTGACACTTTCCACATTTATACCTAGTTTGAGGTGTGGGATGTTTATAGGAGAATACCAACATGGGTTGGATAATAAAAACAGAATAATCATGCCTTCTAAATTTAGAGAAGAACTAGGAAGTAGATTCATCATGACTAAAGGATTAGATGGATGCTTATACGTTTACCCATTAACAGAGTGGAAGGTGTTAGAAGAAAAACTTAAAAGTCTTCCTCTAACTAATAAAGATGCTAGAGCCTTCGTGCGTTTCTTTTTCTCAGGAGCAACTGAGATTGAAACTGATAAACAGGGAAGAGGTGTCATTCCTCAAAATCTTATTGAATATGCAGCAATAAATAAGGAAATAGTAAGTATTGGGGTGTTAACTAGAATTGAAATATGGGGCAAGGAAAAGTGGATAGATTACAACAATTCTGATATAGATTTTGATGCTATAGCAGAAAAGATGAGCGACTTAGGAATATAAGGAGAAACAATATGGAATTTAAGCATGTGTCAGTATTATTAAATGAATGTATAGAAGCTTTAAATATAAAGGAAGATGGAATATATGTAGATTGTACCTTAGGCGGGGCTGGACATTCTTCAGAAATAGTAAAAAGACTGTCTAGCAAAGGAAGACTTATAGGCATTGATCAAGATAAAGATGCTTTAAGCGCCGCAGGTAAGAGACTTGAAGAATATGAGGATAGAGTTACTCTAGTTCATGATAACTTCTATAACATTGATTCTATATTAACTACTTTAAATATAGAAAAAGTTGATGGGATACTTATGGACTTAGGGGTTTCATCATATCAGCTAGATGCTGGTGAAAGAGGTTTTAGTTATATGCAAGATGCGCCTCTTGATATGAGGATGAATAGAGAAAATAAATTTTCAGCTTATGAAGTAATAAATGGGTATAGCAGTGAGGAATTATTTAAAGTAATAAAAAGATATGGAGAAGAAAATTTTGCAAGCAGAATTGCTAATTTTATCGTAAGAGAGAGAGAGAAGGGGCCAATAGAAACAACTTTTCAGCTTGTTGACATAATAAAAGCAGCAATACCTGCTAAAGCTAGAAGAGAAGGACCTCATCCAGCAAAGAGAACTTTTCAAGCTATAAGAATTGAGGTAAATAAGGAGTTGTTTATTCTTGATAAGGCTATTACAGATGGTGTAAGAAGATTAAATGATGATGGAAGAATGGCTATAATAACTTTCCATTCGCTTGAAGATAGAATAGTAAAAACTGTTTTTAAGGAACTTGAAAACCCATGTACATGTCCTAAGGAGTTTCCTGTTTGTGTATGTGGAAAAGTCTCAGAAGTGAAAGTATTAACTAGAAAACCTATAGATCCATCAGATATAGAAGTTGAAGAGAATCCTAGAAGTAGAAGTGCAAAATTAAGGGTTGTACAAAAAAAGTAAATAAAATAGTTATATTATGGTAGGGATGTGAATAAGTTGGTAGTGAAGGAATTCGATTATGTTAACGGTAATACAGCGTTAAATCCGAAAAGAAAGGTCAATGACCCACAAAGAGATAAACAATATGAGGATCTTAAAAAGTCTAAAATCGATAGAGATAGGAGACTGAAGGAAAGACAAAAAAGAAATAGAAGAGCTGCCACTCAGGTTATTGTAATGCTTTTTGTTTTAGGAATTGCAACAATTTGGAGAGATGTAAAGGTCTATACTGTTCAAGCTCAGTTAACTCAAATAAACTCAGATATAAAAGAATTTAGTGCTGAGAATGAGTCTTTAAAGGCTGAAATACTAAAATCTTCTTCGTTAGATACAATTAAAACTACAGCTGAGAATAAATTAGGAATGGTTATCCCAGGGGATGGGGACATCTTAAGAGCAAGTTCTAACGAAAATTACTTTGCTGCAAATGTTAAGGACAAGCAGGATACTAATAATGGTTGGAGTCTTCTAGCTAAGATTAAAGAGTTTTTATTTTAGTAGGATGTACTTATCTAGGCTGTATTAGGATGTTTAATTTGTTCTTTGAATTTTAAAAATCCATGATCAATATTTTGTGAAAAATTAGGGTTGATTTTGAAACCAAATTAATCTTAGTATATGTATGTGTTTTGATAAACTACTTCAAGCGTTAATTGATTAAGTTAAACTTTTTATTTTATAAAAATTCTTATCTTAATTATAATGATTGAAGTAGTTTATGTTCAAAATAAAAGATTGATTAATATAAGGAGTATTTGGAGGCATTTGTTAATTTGTAAGGGGATATATTTATTAAAAAATGCAACTAAAAAATAAAATTCAATAGAATAGTTAAATATTAAATAAGTTAATATTAAAGAATAACTTTATTTCTGAATGATCGAGCAATGTTTTGGAGGTATAGTTATTGATTGAACATAATTACAGGGATAAAGCTACCACTAAGAAGAGAATGTGGATAACAGTAGTTTTTTTAACTATATTATTCTTTGGATTAACTTTAAGATTAGCGTATGTAATGATAGTTAAGAGTAATGAATATTCAACTAAAGCTGTTGAACAATGGACAAGTAAAGTACAAATAGATGCCGTAAGGGGAAAAATTTTAGATCGTAATGGCTCAGAGTTGGCTGTTAGTGGTAACGTCTATAGAATAGACTTTGACTTAAATGCTATTAGAGAGTACTTAAAAAAACATAAGCTTTCAAGCCAGGATATTGCTCCTAAAATAGCAACAGCATTAGGCCTTACTGAAAAAGAAATATTGGACAAACTTAATACTAAACTGCCTAGCGGAGCAGATGCTGGAGCAGCGCATGTTGTTAGAAGAATAGAGAAGGATATTGCTGATAAAGTTAAAGCACTACAAATAAATGGAGTAATGGTATCTCCTGACACAAAGAGATATTACCCTAACAATAATTTATTGTCTCATGTACTCGGAAATACAAATTCTGATGGTAAAGGACTTAATGGAGTAGAACTTCAATATGATAAAGACCTTTCAGGAACACCTGGAGTGAGGATAGCAGAAATAAATAGAAAAAGCGAAGATTTACCATATACTATTGCAAACTTCACTGCTCCAATACCTGGTAAGGACATAGAGTTAACTATAGATAGACAAATACAAATGTTTGCGGATAAAGCTGCAGCACAAGCTTTAAGCGATAATAAAGCAAAGGCAGTAAGTGTTATAGTTACAGATCCTAAAACCGGAGAAATCTTAGCTATAGCAAACAAGCCGGATTTTAATCCTAATACTCCATATGAGGGGGCTGAGAGCTTTGACGGAGCGAATGCTACAGACAAATTACAAAAAATGTGGAGAAATAGAGCTGTAAGTGACTCTTTTGAACCAGGGTCAATATTTAAGGTTTTTACTGCAATAGCTGCCATGGAGGAAGGTGTTGCGGATAAAGGTGAGACATACTCTTGTTCAGGTAGTGTTAGGGTGTTGAACAGAATTATAAAATGCTGGAAAAGAAGTGGACATGGTACTGAGACCTTTGGAGAGATAATAAAAAATTCATGTAACATGGGATTTATAGAAGTTGGTAAGAAGTTAGGTAAGGAAAAGTTAGCTGAGTATATAAAGAAGTTTGGTTTTGGAGCAAAATCGGGGGTGGATCTTCCTGGTGAGGCTAAGGGAATAACTAAATCGGCTGCAACAATAACTGATATTGACCTTGCGACCATTTCTTTTGGACAAACTAACACAGTAAATCCTATACAATTTATGGCCGCATTTAATACAATTGCTAACAATGGTACTTGGATTCAACCTCATGTAATGAAAGAAATTAGTCATGTAGATGATCAAGGTAAACGAGTAGTTGATAGGAAGTTTGATCCTAAGACACAACAAGTTGTAAGCGCAGAAAAGACAACAAAACTAAGAGATTATCTGGAAAAGGTTGTTTCTGAAGGATCTGGAAAGAGGACATTTATTGAAGGTTATCATATTGCAGGTAAAACTGGAACAGCTCAAAAAGTAAATCCAGCTAATGGTACTTATGAAAGTGGAAAGTATATATCATCCTTTGTAGGAATGGCTCCTGCGAATGATCCAAAACTTACTGTTATGGTTTCAATTGATGAAGCTAGTGCTGGAGAGTATTATGGTGGTGTTATAGCTGTACCAGTAGCAAAGATAGTTTTTAACGATATATTCAATTATTTAGATCCTTCTGCTATATCAAAGGATACAAGTAGTATTATAAGTGCCCCTGACGTAATTGTTCCTGAAGTTAGAGGTATGAAAATAGATGAAGCTAAGAAAAAACTTAAGGAAATAAAGATAGATTTCGATATAGAGGGACAGGGGGAGTATGTGACAGATATCAAGCCTACACCTGGTTATACAGTAAAGGAAGGCAGTAAGGTCAATCTTTACAGTGGAAGTTCAGGAAATTATAATAAAGATGTTATTGTTCCTGACATAAAAGGCTATACTAAAGAGGGAGCTACTAAAATTCTTGAAAAAGTGGGTCTTAAAGGTGATTTCTCCGGCAAAGGTCTAATGGTTGATGAACAAAGCATTCAGCCAGGAGAAGTTGCGAATAAAGGAGATTCTATCGGGCTTACCTTAAGTGATGATGTAGATGATTAATTAGCATGTGGCTTCTAGCCACATGCTAGTATTTTGTTATATTGCTGCAATGTTTTGTAGAAGTAGCTTTTGATGAATATTAATTAATATTTGATACTTTGTATCAGAATGTATATCTATATATCATTTAGGAGGATTTAATAGCATATTATTTAAGGAGATGAGTGGACAATGCTTCTAAGAAACTTATTAAATGAGATAGACTTTGAACTTATAAAAGGAAGTTTGGATCAAGATGTAAATAAGATTACTTATGACAATAGGAAAACCGAAGAGGGAGATATATTCTTCTGCATTAAAGGGTTTGCAAGTGATGGGCATAAGTTTGCAAACAGCGCTGTAGAAAATGGGGCTAAGGTAGTGTTTTGTATGGATGATTTAAGTATTAGTGAAGATATTACTGTGCTTAAAGTAAAAGATACAAGAAAGACTATGGCGTTAATAGCTTCAAATTATTATGATAGACCTACAGAAAAGCTGAAGGTAATTGGTATAACTGGAACTAATGGTAAGACAACCTCTGCTTTTATGACAAAAAAGATTCTTGAGGATAGTGGTTATAAAGTTGGATTAATAGGAACTATAGCGAACTATATCGGAGATAAAGTGATTAAGACAGAAAGAACTACTCCGGAATCGTTAGAACTTCAAGAGCTTTTTAATGAAATGGTACAAGAGAAAGTTGAGTATTGTGTCATGGAAGTTTCATCACATGCTCTAGAGCTTGATAGAGTATATGGAGTAAGATTTACAGGTGCAATATTTTCGAACTTAACAAGAGATCATCTTGATTTTCATAAGACTTTCGAAAACTATTATAATGCTAAATTTAAGCTTTTCGAGAGAACAGATAAGGCAGTAATAAATTTAGATGACGATTATGGGAAAAATATAATTGTAGATTTGAAAAGTAAAAATATAAAAACAGATATATTTACCTATGGTGTTCATGATAACGCTGATATAAAAGCAAAGGATATTGTTAACTCATCAAAGGGCGTTAAGTTTAAAGTGACTTTAGATAACGAAGAATATGAATTTAATCTTCAGATGCCTGGTTTATATAATGTTTATAATGCACTTTCAGTAATAACTTTAGCTAAGCATTTAGGTATAGATTTGAAATCAATAGTGAAAGGCCTAAATAAGGCAGTTGTTCCAGGAAGATGTGAGAGAACAGCTATTGAATATGATATTCCATATGAAGTAATAATTGATTATGCTCATACTCCAGACGGATTAGAGAACATACTTAAAACTGCTAGAGAGTTTACTAATAATAGACTAATATCTGTATTTGGCTGCGGTGGCGATAGAGACAAGGTTAAGAGACCTATGATGGGTAAGATTGGTACAGAGCTAAGCGATATAGCTATTGTTACCTCTGATAATCCTAGAAGTGAAGAGCCTATGTCTATAATAAATGAGATTATATCGGATTTGGATACCACTAGTTATAAAGTTGTTGAAAATAGAAGAGAAGCTATCAAAACTGCACTTGAAATTGGTAAATCAGGGGATGTAATAGTAATTGCAGGTAAAGGACACGAAAATTATCAGATTTTAAAAGATAAAACCATTCATTTTGATGAGAGGGAAGTAGTGGTAGAAATATTAGAGCAATTAGGAGTGAAAAAATGCTAGATTTAACCTTAGAAGAAATTATAAAGGCTATAGATGGAAGTTTTATCACAAAAAATAAAAATGAACATTTTGAAAAAGTTAGCACTGATACAAGAAAAATTGAAAAAAACAGTATATTCTTTGCTCTTAGAGGCGAGAATTTTAATGGTAATAACTATATAAAAGAAGCAATTGATAAAGGTGCAAGTGTTTGTATAGTAGATGAAAATAAAGAAGAATTTCTATGCTACGAAGCAAATGTTATAAAAGTAGAAGATTCAAAAAAGGCTCTTCAGAAACTTGCAAAATATTATAGAGAAAAATTAGGATTAAAGGTTATAGGTATTACAGGCTCAAATGGTAAGACATCGAGTAAAGATATATTAGCAGCAATATTAGGAGAAAAATACACTGTATTTAAGACTAAGGGCAATTTCAACAATGATATAGGGTTACCACTTATGATATTGGAGCTTGATAGAACTGTGGATATTGCAGTCTTAGAGATGGGGATGAGTAATTTAAATGAAATTCACCTTCTTGCAGATATAGCGAGACCAGATATTGCAATAATAACTAATATAGGGTTATCACATATAGAAAACCTCAAAACTAGAGAAAACATTTTAAAAGCAAAGATGGAAATAGTTGATTATTTCAATGAAGGAAATACTTTAATTATTAACGGTGATGATGAGCTTCTAAATGGCGTAGCTAATGATAGATACAGAATTATTAAAACAGGTTTAGATGATTCCAATAACATCACTGCCGAAAATGTAGTTTTATTAAAAGACCATAGTGAATTTGAAGTGAACTTGCAAGGACAAATAGGTTCTTTATATCTACCGATGCTTGGAAAACACAGTGTGCAAAATTGTTTGCTTTGCATTGCAGCAGGAAACTTACTTGGTTTGTCACTGGATGAAATGAATAATGGATTAAGAAATATACAATCAACTTCTATGAGGTTGGAGATAATTGAGACAGACAGAATTACTATTGTTAATGATTGCTATAATGCAAGTCCATCATCTATGAAAGCTGCTATAGATGTTATGAAGAACATAGATGGGTATAGAAAAATTGCTATACTAGGAACCATGAGAGAACTTGGTGATGAATCACTAAATGCACATATAGACACTGGAGTCTATGCAAAAAATAATGGAATAGATCTATTATTATGTTGCGGTGATTACTCTGATGGTTTTAAGACTGGATTCTCAAATGATGGGTGTATAGTTTTTCAATCGAAAGAACAATTAATTAAAGCATTGGAAGAATTAATTAAGGAAAAAGATGTTATTCTTGTCAAGGCATCAAGAAGTATGAAGTTTGAAGAAATAGTCAACGAGCTAAAAAAATGAATCTATAACCAAGGAGGTGAGCTGTCTAAATTAGACGGCAATATATGGGGAATTTAGCTAATACAGCGTTAATAATATCAATTTTAATAAGTTTTATCGTGGCATCAATAATAGGTCCAGTTATAATACCTCTTTTACATAGGCTTAAATTTGGACAAAATATAAGAGAAGATGGTCCAAGAAGTCATTTGAAAAAGGCAGGAACACCAACAATTGGAGGAATAATATTTATATTGGCCACACTAATTACCATGCTTGTCATGATACCTAGCTTCACTGATGAGTCTATGGTAGTATTATATGCATTCATCGCCTTTGGGTTTGTAGGATTTTTAGATGATCTTTTGAAGATTATTCATAGGAATAACTTGGGGTTAAGGGCGTGGCAGAAAATGGCACTACTTCTTGTAGTTTCTGGTGCATTAGCTTATTATGCATATGTGAGCATAGGAACTTCAATAAATGTACCGTTTTCTAGACATCAATGGGAGATGGGATGGTTATTTATACCGTTTATAATCATCTATTTTGCAGCAACTACTAATGCTGTAAATCTTACAGATGGATTGGATGGGCTAGCAACTTCAATAACTATACTAGTAATGACTTTCCTATCTATCTTAAGCTTAAATATGGGACATTATAAACTATCTATATTCTGTGTTGCTCTGGCTGGAGCTTTACTAGGATTTCTAAGATTTAATGCATTTCCGGCTAGGATATTTATGGGAGATACAGGTTCACTTGCTCTTGGTGGAGCTGTAGCTGCTATAGCAATGATGCTTAAAATGGAACTTGTTATAGTAATTGTAGGTGGAATTTATGTGTTAGAAACTCTTTCGGTTATAATTCAAGTAGCATCTTTTAAGCTTACTGGAAAAAGAGTGTTTAAGATGGCTCCGATTCATCATCACTTTGAGCATTTAGGATGGAGTGAAACAAAGATCGTTTCGGTATTCTCAATCTGCACACTTTTACTTTGTCTTATTGCCTTTTTGTCTTTGTAGTAATTATAGGAGGAATTTGAATGAAAAAAAACAAGCCTAAAATGGGACAAATCGATTATGTAATGTTTTACACGATTTTCTTCCTGTTGGCGATTGGTGTAGTAATGGTATATAGTGCTAGCTCATACTATGCAATGTATAAGAATAATGATAGTATGTTTTTTTTAAAGAAGCAGCTACAGTGGTCTGTTCTAGGCATCGCAGTTATGTTTTTTATGATGTCTGTTGATTATCATAAGATTAAGAAATATACAAGAATAATGCTGATTATATCACTACCTTTGCTAGTAGCAGTTCTTTTTTCAAAAGATGTTAATGGTGCAAAAAGATGGATACAACTAGGGCCACTAGGGCAGTTTCAGCCGTCGGAGCTAGTAAAGTATGTTGTTGTTCTGTTTATGGCAACCAGTATGGAGAAAAAAGGAGAGAAGATGAAAAACTTCAAAGAAGGTATCTTGCCTTATTTGGTAGTATCAGGTTTCTTTGCAGGAATGATTCTTTTAGAGAAGAACCTAAGTATTGCTTCTGTAATAATGATAGTTACACTTATAGTAATGTTTGTAGCAGGGGCTAAGGCTAATATTCTTGCTTTTGGAGTAGTGCCAGCTATGTTTGCGGCAGCAACCTTCTTTATACTTAGTGAACCTTATAGAAAAGCAAGACTTCTAAACTTCTTGAATCCATGGCAGGATCCTGCTGGTGATGGTTATCAGCTAATACAATCCTTTTATGCGCTTGGTGCAGGGGGAGTTACTGGACTTGGTATAGGTCAATCAAGACAAAAGACTTTGTATATGCCAGAGCCACATAATGACTTTATATTTGCTATAATAGGAGAAGAATTAGGACTTATAGGTTGTGCATTAATAATAATTTTATTCATTATATTTGTATTTAGAGGAATAAGGATTGCTATGAGTGCTAAAGATGCTTTTGGAACATTATTAGCAACAGGAATAACATCTATAGTTGCAGTTCAAGCTATAATCAATATAGCGGTTGTAACTGGATCAATGCCTGTTACTGGAGTTCCATTGCCGTTCATAAGTTATGGAGGAAGTTCCTTGGTCATCAATATGGCCGCCATGGGAGTTCTATTGAATATATCAAGACAAGTAGAAAAAAAGAGAGCAATATAAATTTATTATGAAGTGGCACATCTAGGGATGTGCCAATTCAAACAGAAAACAATTTTCAAAACTCTCACGGCTTTTTGTGAGAGAACTTGAAAATATAAATTTATTATGAAGTGGCACATCAATAATAGACAAATTAAATTGAATAATATAAAATGAAATAGCTGAGCCTTTGAACGGCCAGCTTTTTGTTTTGATATATTATTTTAGTTATATATTAATATATCAAAAAAATACACGATAATATTAATAAAGCTTATTTTGCCATAAATAATTAAGAGTAATATATTTACATAATAAACAATATCTTTTAATAATTTTGTAATGAAAAAATATTTATATAATGTTATTATATAAATTGTAATATAACCATAATTTTAGTAATTATATCAAAGGTTAAGAAGGTATCATATGAATAATGAAATAAATGAATATATAAAAAAACACAAAAGGAAAAAAGTTAGAAAAAAATTGGCTTTGTTTTTTGTTTTCTTCTTTTCTATAATTATTCTTATATTATTGAAGGCACCATTTTTTAATATATCTGATATTAAAGTCGAAAATAATAAGATAATAGATAGCAAAGAGATTGTAAGTAGATCGGAGTTATTTGGGAAAAATATTTTTTATATAAATCAGAAGGATGTTAGTCATAAAATAACAGAAAATCCATACATAGAGCAGGTTAATCTAAAAAGAGTGCTTCCAAATGGAATCATTATAAATGTTGTGGAGAGAAAGGCTGTATATTTCGTAAAAAGTTCTGATGGGATATACGTACTAAACTCAGAACTGAGGATTCTAGAAAAAAGAGATAGTATAGAGGGATTAAGTCTTACTGAACTTGCAGGGGTTTCTCCGACTTCCACTGATGTAGGGATGTACTTCACCAGTGATGAGAAAATAAAAAGAATAGCAGGCAACATAGGAAAACTTCTAGAATTAAATAAGAGTGATGTAAAGTTCAACCTTGTGAATTTAGAAAGCACCACTTCATTATATATGTTAGTAGGAGATGTAAAGCTATTACTAGGTAATGACGAGAATCTAGAAACAAAATTAAATAATTGTATAGTAATATTAAAAGATAGTAGTAAAGGAATTACAAAAGGTTATATAGATGTTAGTTTTGGTGGAGATCCAGTATATAAAAATGAATAAGGAGGAAGTAACATGAAAAAGGTAACTTCGCAGATAGTTGTTGCTATTGTATGTGCATTGCTAGGATTTTTATTGGCATATCAATTTAAATTGATAAATAATAAAGAAAGTGCAGTTAAAGATAATGTAGATAAAACAGATATCACAGCTGAAATAGATGCTCTTAAGAAAGAAAAAGATGAACTTACAAAGCAGAATAACTCTTTAACTGAAGATTTGAAGAAAATAGAAGAATCAGCAGCTAAAAAGGGAGATGTAAATACAGAAGTAAAACAACAGTTAGACAAAACCAGAATGATATTAGGTACTGTGGATGTAAAGGGCCAAGGCGTGATTTTTTATCTTACACCAAAGTCTTCTATTTTTTCTAGTAATAACGCAGACTATATCTCTGAAAACGAACTTATTCATATAGTTAATATTTTGAATTTTTCTGGTGCAGAAGCAATATCTATAAATGAGAAAAGAGTTACTTCTCAGACGGGTATAAAAAATGCAAGTAATTTTATTTGGATTGGATCAAATGAAAGAATATCACCAAGTGATAAAATAGTAATAAAAGCAATAGGTGATAAAGCAAAGCTAGACGCAGGATTAACTTTTCAAGGTGCTTTAGATTACGGTGTTCTATCCAATTATGAAAGAAAAATAGAGAAAAGCAATGAGGTACTTATACCTAAATCATCTCAAGTTATTCATAATGATTTTATTAAACCTGTACAGTAGGAGTGATTATTAAATGATAGCATTCATAGGACTTTTAATTGGAATTATAGTTGGAATAGTTTGGAAGGTGGATATACCTGAAAAATTTTCTCCATATATGTCTGTTGCTATACTAGCTTGTTTAGATTCGGTTTTTGGAGCTATTAGAGCTAGCTTATCAAAGAATTTTCAAGCTGATATTTTTATTTCAGGTTTTTTTGGAAATGCAGCACTTGCAGTAGCTTTGGCTTATCTAGGAGATAAACTTGGTATTCCTATTTATATAGCTGCAGTAATAGTTTTTGGTGGAAGAATTTTTGATAATTTTGCTATAGTGAGAAGGCTTTTGATTGAGAAAGCAAGATCCCGATAAAGGGGTGTATATATGAGAAATAACGAAGCATCAATATTTGTTTTTATAGCTTCAATTATAATAGGAATTCTTATAGCACTTAATATAAATTTAAAAGGAACCACGAGAAGTTTTCAAATGAGTGCTAAACAGTACCAAGATGCATATAACCAGAAAAACAAGTTATATGGGGAAGTTTCTAACCTTAGAGATTCTAATTCTAAAATGATAGAAAAGATGAATAAATATAAATATGATGACACTAAGAGTGAGAAAATAACTCAAGACATTAATGATGAGTATAGTAGTAATAAAATCGTAGCTGGGTTAAGTGGGACAAAAGGTAAGGGAATAAAGATAACTTTAAGGGATGGTACACTTGATACAACAGAATCAAGTGAAAATGAGAATGTTCAGCTTACACTGTTACGAACTATACATGATGATGATATGATAAGAGTTGTAAATGAGTTAAGAGTTGCTGGCGCTGAAGCCATATCTATAGGTGGACAGAGGGTTCTCCCTAACACGGCAATTTTGTGTAAATGGGCGTTTTTGGATATTAATGGAATTGAGATACCAGGGCCGTCTTTTGATGTGTATGCTATTGGAGATCCAGATACCCTTGACAGTATACTAAAAAGAGATGATGGTTTTATAAGATCCTTAATGAACAGGGGAGTTGAAATATCTATAGAGAAGAAAGATAATATAAATATAGATCCTTATTTAGGAGATGCTAGTTTTAAGAATCTTACACCTAAAACAAAATAGGTGTAAGATTTAAATATTTTGAAGGATTTTTTAAGTTTATGAAGAATATATATTTTAAAGAAGTGGAGGCATGATTATTTTGAGTATAAAAAAGAATATAGAGCAGATAAAAGAATCTATGCCGGAAGATGTGACTTTAGTTGCTGTTTCCAAGACTAAGCCTATTGAGTTTCTGGAGGAAGCTTACACGGCAGGAATTAGAGACTTTGGTGAAAATAAAGTTCAAGAACTAACAGAAAAATTTGAGCTTTTTCATAAGGACGTAAGATGGCATTTTATTGGGCATCTGCAGACAAATAAGGTAAAGTATATAATTGATAAAGCTTTTCTTATTCATTCTTTAGACAGCACAAAACTTCTTAAGGAGCTTGAAAAACAATGCTCTAAAAACCAAACGCAGATAAATACACTTATACAAATTAATATCGGCAAGGAAGATACAAAGTATGGTTTTTACGAAGAACAGCTAAATGAGGTCTTAAAAGAGGTAGAAAGATGTAATTATGTAAAAATTAAAGGAATAATGGCTATTATTCCTAAAGGTAATGAAGAAAGTAACCGATATTATTTTAAAAGAACAAAAAATATTTTTGAAAATATTAAGAAACAGAAATACCAAAATGTAACTATGGAAATACTATCTATGGGAATGACTCATGATTATGAAATTGCAATAGAAGAAGGAGCTACTCTTGTTAGGATAGGTGAGGGGATTTTTGGTAAGAGAATATAAATAGGAGGATTAACTATGGCTGCAAAAATGTT
Organism: Clostridium yunnanense; assembly: GCF_016595795.1. GTDB lineage: Bacteria > Bacillota > Clostridia > Clostridiales > Clostridiaceae > Clostridium_AR > Clostridium_AR yunnanense. Next base: position 44,178 of record NZ_JAENHN010000029.1, on the reverse strand, counting down.
TAACAAGATGAAAGAGATTTTAGGCTTTGAGGAATACGACGAAGAATACGATGAATTTGATGAAGAAGAAGAATTAGCTGCAGATGAGAACCTTGAACCAGTATTATCAGGTAAGAAAAACAATAAGGTTGTAAACATTCATACTGCTGCATCAGCTAAAGTTATGATAACAAAACCATCTGCTTATGAGGATGCAACTGAAATTTGCGATGCACTTAAGAGTAGAAAGATTGTAGTTGTAAATACAAGTAATTTAGAAAATAAGATAGCTCAACGACTTTTAGATTTTATTAGCGGAGCTTGCTTTGCACTTTCTGGTGAATTGCAAGAAGTTGAGAGAGGTGTGTATATACTTTCACCATCTAATGTAGAAGTAACCAGTGAACTTAAGAGTGAACTTTCAACTAAAGGGCTATTTAATTGGTCAAAGTAAAGGTGTGCCTGTTCAATTCTTAAAAAATTCTCAAAACTCTCTTATTTACTAAGAGAAAATTTGAAAATATAAAATCAATTATGAAGTGGTACATCTATGAATCGGAGGAGATTTATATATCTTTAATAAAAGAAATTTTAACCTTGTTATTTGACTTTATACAGTTTATGATTTTTGTGGATGTTATACTTTCTCTTGTTTTTATGGGGAAAGAAAATAAATTAACTTATTATGTTAGAATAATTACTGATCCAATATTGTCGCCTTTTCAAAAATTACAAAGGAAGATTGTACCTAATTCTCCTTTGGATTTTTCACCAATACTCGCTATAGTTTCTTTATCAATTATTCAAAATATAGTTTTTGCTATAGTTTAGTATGAATAAAAAAGAATTTATTTCAATACTTGGATTAGATGACATAGGTGAATATAGTAATTTATATAATAAGCTAACAACTTCCATTGAGAGAGATATTCCTATTGTAACTAATGAATTCTATGCCCCTATTGTATGGAGTAGACTACAAGAACATTTTCAAGGAGTAGGGGTAAGTGTTCTTGTCGAAGGTGGCTTTGAAGATAGTGAACGCAGAATGATAGCAGTTAATTCTTTTGATATTGATTGGCCTTACGAAATTCTTCAAATAAGCTATAACGGTAAGTTTGGAACTTTAGGTCATAGAGACTTTTTGGGAGCTATACTATCTCTAGGAATAAAGAGAGAAAAGGTTGGCGACTTAAGAGTAAAAGATTTCAGTTGTTTTGTTTCTGTACATAGGGACGTGTATGAATACATTACTTCCAATCTAACAAAGATAGGAAGGCATAGCATAAACATAAAAACTATTAAGAATTTAGAAATAGTGCCTAAAGTTGATTTTGAAGAATTAAATATACAAGTCGCTTCTATGAGATTAGATGCCATAGTTGCGTCAATAAGCAGAAAATCAAGAAATGATGCTATGGATTTAATTTCTAATGGGAGTGTACTTTTAAACTACAAGGAAAATAGGAATAAAAGTACAGAAATAAAGTTGAAGAGTACAATAACAATAAGAGGCATAGGTAAATTTATAATTGAAGACATTGTCGGTAAAACGAAAAGTGATAATTTAAAACTAATGGTAAAAAAATATAAATAGCAGAGGTGATTCATATGAAACTGACTCCCATGGAAATAAACAACAAAGAATTTAAAAGAGGCCTAAGAGGATATAGTTCTGATGAAGTGGATGAATTTTTAGAAAAAGTAGTTGAAGATTACGAAGATTTATATAAAGAAAATTCATTATTAAAAGAAAAGCTAGCTTCAGTAGGCGAAAAAGTTGAGCATTATGCAAAAATAGAAAATACTATACAGAATACTTTGTTATTAGCTCAAAATACAGCTGAACAAGCAAAGTTGAATGCTCAAAAAGAAGCTGAATTGGTTGTAAATAGTGCAAATGAAACTGCTCAAAAGATACTTGATAAAGCACATAATGACGTAATTCAAATTAATGATGAGTATGATAGAGTAAAGCAAGAATTTGTAAAGTTCCGTGCTCAGTTTAGAAACTTCATGAAGACTCAGTTAGAAACTTTTGATGACCTTGAGAAGAGCTTTATTAAAAATTTCAACATATCTCATCCAATTGAAGAAATAAGTGAAAAAGATATACATAATGGCATAGAGGAAAATGCAATAAGTAATTATAAAAACGAGCAAGTAGAAAAAGATGATATGGAAGAAATAAAGAGCTTTTTTGCTAACAGATAGTTTTTTTACTTCTGTTTTCTAGAACCCATTGATTATTTTCTATGAATAACCACTTCATTAATTAATATTTCAAACTTGTATTGATGAAAACTATGAAAGTTTGTTTATATTAAATGAGTGAGGTGGTTTATTTTTATTTTAGTTCATGTTTAAGGATATTATTGAAATTAATTGAGTATTAAGGATAATTAAAGTATCGGATGATTAAACAATTAATTTCAACGCAGTTACTATAATAATATAAACTAAACTTATATTGTCTTTTGCTAATCATATTATATTTATAACCTTGTTATAAAAAATCTATCTTTTGAAAGAATAATAATAGAAGAATCACTTTTGAAAACCAATTCTTTTGAAAGGAAGCGATAATATGGATAGAAAGGATTATGATAGATATCGTATTAAATTAAATAAGGAAAAAGAGAGGGTTCTTAGCTTAATACAAGAGTTAAAAGAAAATGAAGCTGTAGATTCTTATGCAGAAATGGCCTCTGAACTTTCTTTTTATGATAACCACCCATCAGATTTAGCTACAGAAAATTTTGATTTTGAAAGAGGTAAGGCGCTAAAAGGTAATGAGCGTGAGATACTTAGTAAGATTGATGAAAGTTTACAATCATTAGATCAAGGAAAATATGGTGTGTGTAAAAGATGTGGTGTAGAAATAAGTAAGGAAAGACTTGACTTTCTTCCATACGCGCAATATTGTATTAAGTGTCAAACTGTTATAGGTTCGATAAAGGAATATAGGAGCAACAGAAGACCAGTAGAAGAAGCTGTTATAGGAAATCCTTTTGGGTATGGCTATAATGATTATAACGAATATGAAAAGGTAGGCTTTGATGCTGAGGATTCTTTTCAGGCTGTTGATAGCTTTAATAGATTGCAAAATAGATTTGACATATATGATGATGATGACATGTATGTGGAGCCAGTAGAAAAGGTAAGCAACGAGCAGTATAAGAACCAATTACCGGATTAAGGATAAGGGATGGGGGAAGTTTTTTATATACTATGGATGAGTTAATTTTTGAAATAAGTTCAGAAGAAAAAGATATTAGAATAGATAAGTTTTTATCAGAGAAGATAACAGATAGGTCCAGATCTCATATTCAGAACCTAATAGACAATGAGGCAGTGCTTGTTAATAATAAAATAATAAAAAGTAACTACAAATTAAAAGCAAATGATGTTATTATTTTAAATATACCTGAACCAGAAATATTAAGTGTAGAACCAGAAAACTTGGATATAGATATTATATATGAAGATGATGATGTTGTTGTTGTAAATAAAAAGCAAGGGATGGTTGTTCATCCAGCTCCAGGCAATTATAATGGAACCTTAGTAAATGCTCTTTTATATCACTGTAAGGACTTATCAGGTATAAATGGAGTGATAAGACCTGGAATAGTTCATAGAATTGACAAAGATACATCAGGGGTCTTAGTAGTAGCAAAAAATGATTTTGCTCATAGTAAGTTAACCGAACAATTTAAAGTTCACTCTATAAAAAGAGAGTATTATGCACTTACAGAAGGTGTATTTAAAAATGATAATGGTGTTGTTGATAAGCCTATAGCTAGACATCCACAGGACAGGATAAAAATGGCTATAGTTGAAGGCGGAAGAAGAGCGGTTACACATTATGAAGTTATAGAGAGATTTAAGAGTAATACATTGGTTAAGTGTAGCTTGGAAACAGGTAGAACACATCAGATAAGAGTACATATGGCTTACTTAGGACATCCTTTAGTAGGAGATCCGGTATATGGTTTTAAAAAACAAAAATTTAAGCTAGAAGGACAAATGCTCCATGCAAAGACACTTGGCTTTATACATCCAACTAAAAATACCTATATGGAGTTTACGTCTGAATTACCGCCATATTTTTTAGAGGTTTTAAATAAACTTTAGTAGATATTTAATTTCAATGATTTTCTTTAACATATTGAAACATTAGAGGTAATAATAAAGAAGTAACTAATTTGGAGGAGAGTATAATATGAATCTAAAGGCAATACTTTTAGATGAAGAAGCTATAAGAAGGAGCTTAGTAAGAATAGCTCATGAAATAATTGAAAAAAACAAGGGCGTTGATGATATTGTCCTTATAGGTATAAAGAGAAGAGGGTACCCTATAGCTAAGAGAATATCTGCTCTTATTGAAAAATTTGAAGGAATAGAAGTTCCTGTTGGCAGTGTAGATATTACTTTATATAGAGATGATCTAACTGATATAGGGGACAAACCAACAGTTAAGGAATCTGATATTGGTGTTACAGTAAAAAATAAGAAAGTTATTATTGTGGATGATGTACTTTATACATGTAGAACTGTAAGAGCTGCTATAGAAGCGATTATGGATTCAGGAAGACCTGAAACTATACAATTAGCAGTCTTAATAGACAGAGGTCATAAAGAACTTCCTATAAGAGCAGATTTTGTAGGTAAAAATGTACCTACATCAAAGCTAGAAAATATAGGAGTTGAAATACTGGAAATTGATGGAACTGATTCCGTTAAGATATATGAAAGATAAACTTAGAGATGAGAATAGGAGTTTTTAAATGGATTACGATTTAATAGCCACCAGTACTTTTGGAATAGAATCTATTACGGCAAAGGAATTAAAAAAACTTGGATATGAAGATTTGACCATTGAAAATGGTAAAGTTACTTTTTCTGGAGACGAAATGGATATCGCAATAACAAATACTTGGCTTAGAACAGCAGACAGAGTATTAATAAAGATGGCTGAATTTAAAGCTACAACTTTTGAAGAACTTTTTCAAGGGACACTTTCAGTAGATTGGGGGAGTATAATTCCTGCAAACGGTAAAATGCATGTTGTAGGAAAATCAATAAAATCTACTTTGTTTAGCGTGCCTGATTGTCAGTCTATTGTAAAAAAAGCAGTAGTTAAAAGTATGCAAAGTACGTATGATACTGAATGGTTTTCAGAAGATGGACCAGTGTATAAGATAGAGGTTGCTCTTTTAAAAGACATTGTTACTTTAACTATTGATACAACAGGACCAGGTTTACATAAAAGAGGATACAGAGAAAATGCAGGGGAAGCACCACTTAAAGAAACTTTGGCAGCAAGCCTAGTGTTGATTTCAAGATGGACAAATGAGAATTTATTAATAGATCCATTCTGCGGTTCCGGTACTATACTGATCGAAGCAGCAATGATAGGTGCAAATCAAGCACCAGGGCTATATAGAAAATTTGAATGTGAAAATTGGCCAACAATGGATAAAGAAATTTTTGATCAAGTTAGAGAAGGAGCCTTAAGCTCAATTAAGAATTTTGATATGAAACTTATAGGCTACGATATAAATGGCCCGGTTCTTAGAAAAGCAAGAGAGAATGCTCAGAAGGCAAAGGTTGATAAGTATATAGACTTTCAAAAGTTAGATTTTTATGAGTTTTCATCAAAAAAGAAATATGGCTTCATTATAACTAATCCACCATATGGTCAAAGAATTGGTGAAATAAATGAAGTTAAGAGACTTTATAAAAAGTTAGGAGAGCTCTATAATAATCTTCCAACTTGGGATATGAATGTGCTTACATCTTTTGAAGGTTTTGAAGACATCTTTGGTGAAAAGTCATCGAAGAACAGAAAGCTTTATAACGGTAAGATAAAGTGTTATTACTATCAATATCTTGCTAAGTAATAGTTTTTATAGATAATTAATAATAAAATTTAGGTGTTCCTATGGAGATACTATATGAGCAAGCTATTAGAATTAAATGATTTTTGGAGATTAAACTGCGTAAAAAAACTGTATTGTCCGAACATAGTGAGTTATACAGTTTTAGCAGTTTAATTGGAGAAAATCATATTAATTCTTAGCAAAGCTCATTAAAGTGTCGGAGTAGGGACGCTTAAATTTTATATTATATAGAAAAATAAAAAGAGTGTGATTACACTCTTTTTATTTTTGGTTCTTCTGGGGTTATATATAATGTTTTATTTGTATAATATATTACCATTCCTGGTTTTGCTCCAGAAGGCTTCTTTACATTTTTTACGATAGTATAATCTATAGGAATTTTTGTTGAATCTTTTCCTTTACTATAATATGCAGCTAAGTTAGCAGCTTCAAGAAGAGTTGTATCAGTGAAATCTCTTCCCTTTATAATTACATGTGATCCAGGGATAACCTTTGTGTGGAGCCAGGTGTCAGTCTTGTCGGCAAATTTTAAAGTTAAGTAGTCGTTTTGTATATTATTTTTGCCAACATATATATCAACACCTTCTGAAGAAACAAAGTGGATAGGCTTAGAAGGTTTTGGAGCCTTTCCGTTAGATTTTTTAAACTTTATATATCCTTCAACTATAAGTTCTGATTTTATATCTTCAATTTCGGTGTAGTTCTCGGCATTTTGAAGATTTGTAAGTACAGAATTTAAGTATTTTAGTTCATCTTCATTTTTTTCTAATTGTACTATAGCAGATTCTTCAGATTTTTTTGCTTTAGTATATTTTTTATAGTAAGATTGAATATTTTCTGAAGGAGTCTTATTTGTATCTAAGTTTATTGTGATATCTGCTCCATCTTCGCTATAAAAATTAGATAGTGTGATTTTATCAAGCCCCTTAGAAATACTATAAATATATGCTGACAATATATCACCTTTAATTTTATAGTCATTTTTTTCAGAACACTCTTTTAAGTTTTCCTCAAGAATTCGCTTCTTTTTTTCACATCTATCTATATTGGTAGTAATAAGTTTTTGAAGATCCTGAGATTTTGAATGAAGTCTATCTTGTTTATCTTTAGCATGATAAAAACTCTCTAAAAGAGTTGAAGGATCATCGTAAGATAACATTTCGTAATTTTCATATAAATCTAACTTTAAACAATAGAAATCTTTTAAAGTTTTAGAATCTTTATCAATGTAAGAGATAAACTCTTTATTGTCATCCAGTGATTCGAAAAATTCTTTTATAAAATGGTATAAATTATTAATATCAAATATATACTTTTTTGTAAACATATTATATAATTCTTTTGATAAAATTTTACTAACACCAGTTAAGAGCTTAGAAAAGAAATTTTCATTAAATTCAATTTTGTTTTCTGATAGATAATTTTCTAAATCAATTTTTTCAAAGGAAAAAGGATTTATTTTATTACTGTCTGGAGGAAGTACATATTGAACTCCAGGATAAAGTACTCTATAACTATTTATATCGGGAGTTATATGTTTAATTGATTCCATGACTTTATTATCTCTTTTTCGTATGAGGGTTATATTGCTGTGTCTTCCCATAATTTCAACCATCAATGTATAGACGCTGTCAAAACCTAATTCATCAGTGGATTCGAAATCAATTACAACTATTCTATCACCTTTGTATTGATATATATCTAGGATTTTGCTTCCTAGTAGGTATTTTCTTAGAACCATACAGAACATAGGAGGTTGATTTGGATTCTCCTTTGAAATTTTTGTGAATTGTATTCTTGGATTATTGGCACTTGCTGAAATAAGTAGTTTTAAGCGATTTGAGCCTCTAATTGTTAGGATAACCTCATCCTTTTCAGGTTGGTTAACTTTATCTATTTTGCAATTTACTAAGTTTTCTTTTAAACTCTTTATTAGGGTTGATAAAAATACTCCGTCTAAAGCCATAATATCTTCCTTTCATACTTAACTAAAAATAGTATAACATTTTTCACCATTTTATATCAATAAAATGAGCTGGTGATAAAAATGAAAAAGATTATAGTTACCTTAATGGTAATTGTGTGTGTAATTTTATTTGGCTGCAATGATGAAAAAACAGAACAAGCCAATGATAAAAAAAGCAATGTTCAGTGGGCGCAGCATATGATAATGTACTCCAATGGAGATACCTATACTTATTATAGCATAAATGATGAAAGCATAAGGAAATCAGAGCCTTTAGTATTAGGAAATATACTATATATTAATTCTGATAAACAGCTATTGCTATACCAAGATATAGATAGTAAAGTATACTATTTAAGTAAGGATGGAAATAAACAAAAATTAAATATAAAGGATCAAATAAAAAAATGCCAAGTTAGTCCAGATGGTGAAAAAATACTTTATAGTGTAGAAAAAGAGGATGGCTCAGTAAGTTATTATCTTTATTCAGTACAAAAAAATAATTCTTCAGAACTAGTTGATTTAATTATTTCTGGTGATATGTATTTTTGGAAGGATAAAGACAGTTTGATATTTTATGGGATTGATGGAGAAAACAAAGGAGGAATATTTGAGTATAATTTAGATACTAAAAAAATTAATAAGAGTCTAATCATAAAAGGTATAGTTGAAAAGTTCGTTGAAGACAATGGAGCTTTTGTATACATTGTAAACAACAATGATAAAAGAAAAACATATATGTTAGACCCTAATGAATTTAAAGAAAAATTAGTATCTGATAAAATACAGAAAATAGGTGATATTTATTATAATGGAAAAGAATTGTATTTTACAGGATTAGTAAAGGATAATGTATATAGTTTATACAGAACAACTTTAAATCAAGGCAATTCCGTAAGATTGATATATGATTTCCCAAATGGAGTTGTTGAAGATAAGAAGATACTGGGCTTAGGAAATGCAATAATTTTAGTAGGACATGATGATGATAAAAATGAATTAGTAGCACGATACAATATAAAGGAAAAAGCTATTGAAATATTAGTTGATAATCAGGGGCAGTATGATATTTTGTATTAAACATGTATTTAAATTTAAATTTAAGTACATGTTTTTTTTATGTGGTGATTTTAAAGCGCCATATTGAAATTGAGTAGATATTCTAATAAATGGAGTATTTAAAAAATATATAGATTAAAATAATGCTGTTTATGATGAAATGTAACTAATGAGTTGTTTATAGTTACAATTATTTGGGTATAATACAGTTAGGGAGGGATTGTATGGTTGATATAAAAGAAATTAATATAGATACACTAAAGAAAGTACCTAGAAATGCCGCTGTGGCTATGAAGGTACTCCCTTATAAAGAAGATAGAGAGTCGGTATATGCGCTGTGTGTAACTGGTTCTGTTGAAAGTAGTGAATATTTAAAATTTGTATTTGAAAAGAATATTAATTACAGCAAAGTTTCGCAAGATCAGTTTAATCAATTTATCAGCAAGTTTTATTTATCTATTAGTAGTAAAGATAATAAACTAAATAAAGATGTTATAGTAGCAGACATTATGCAGGAGTACATATCAAACTCGATTGATAAAGGGGCTAGTGATATTCATATAGAACCTATGGAAAACCAAGCCATAATACGTATAAGAGTTGATGGAAAGCTGCTTATATTTAGAAAAACTGATAAAGTAATATATAATTCACTTCTTACTAGAATGAAGCTTTTAGCTAATATGGATATTACTGAAAAGAGAAAACCCCAAGATGGGAAAATATTATTCTCTCGTAAAAATAAAAAGTATGATATTAGAGTTTCTTCTATTCCCACTGTTTATGGTGAAAAACTTGTATTAAGGATACTTTATAATCAAATCTTTCCTTTTGACATTCATAATCTTAGTTATAATGAAAATCAGATTAAGGATATCAGTAAGCTAATTGAGCTTAAACATGGATTGATATTAATATGTGGTCCTACTGGAAGCGGAAAATCAACAACACTTTACTCTATTTTAAAGAGTATAAATAGAAATGATATAAACATTACAACCATTGAAGATCCTGTTGAAATATTTATAGATGGTATAAGTCAAATTAATGTAAACGAAAAAGCTGGTATAACCTTTTCGAGTGGACTACGCAGCGTTTTAAGACAAGATCCGGACGTAATAATGGTAGGTGAGATAAGGGATGAAGAGACAGCGAAGATAGCACTAAGAGCATCTATAACAGGGCATAAAGTATATTCTACAATACATACTAACTCAGCTATAGAAGTTTTCTCAAGACTGAAAGATATGGGGACAGAAGAATATTTACTTCTTGATGCGATAAAAGGCGTAATCTCTCAGAGGCTAGTTAGAAAATTATGCGATTGCAAAATAGAGTATAACTCAGGTGAATATGAAAAAAAACATGGAGAAGTGAAAAGCGGAATTAAGTTGTACAAACCAAATGGATGTAAAGAGTGTAATGAAACTGGATATTTAGGAAGAATCTTAATAAGTGAGATTTTGCTTGTTGATAGGAGTAATAGAGATAAAATTAATTCATTCATTAAGAGTGAGAAAAATATAGATACTCAAAAAGAGTTGAAAAATCAATGTAAGGTACATCTTGAAAATGGAGTAATCTCCTTTTCGGATTACTTGGAGTTTATGGAGGGAGAAGCTTTTTGATAAGAAATAAGGTTAAATATGATTGTATTATTAGAATAAGCTCAGATCTTTCTATGCTTTTAAGCTCAGGAATATCTATTTTTAATGCTTTTAAGATTCTTTCAAGTTCAGTAAGCGATAAAAAATATAAGGTTATATTAAATAAAATAGTTGAAAAGATTCATGGAGGGAGTTCTTTAGCAGAAGCATTTCAAGAATATAGTGAGTACTTCCCTGAACTATATATACAAATGATACATATTGGAGAGGCTAGCGGAAATCTTTCTACTGTACTGGAGGAGTTAAGTAGTTATTATACTATTAAAAGAGATGTAAAGAAAAAGGTCATTAATGTCTCTGTATATCCAATTATTTTAATGGTTACTTTGTTAGCTATGGTTATATTTTATGTACAAGTCATTACACCAGCAGTTGGAGAGTTTGTACAAGGATCCGGAGGTAATGTTCCTTGGTATACGAAAAGTATTCTTTCTATATGTAATTTTATAAGAGAAAATAATTTTCTTGTTTTTTTATCTTTTGCTTGTTGGAGTATTGTAATAATCTTATTATTTACTCTTATATTAAAAAACAAAATATTTGTCAGCATAATAAATAAAAATAAATTTATGAGAAGTTTTAAAGAAGTTCTAGAGATAGAAGCTCTGCTTTTAATAACTAAATGCGGGCTTCCGTTAGTTCTTGGCCTTGAGATATTGATTGATATATTTAATAATAGCAAAGTTCAATACTGTTTCAATGATATAAAGGTAGCAATAAATAATGGTATGAATTTAAGTGCAGCTTTTTATAATATTGGCACCTTTTCTGAACTTAGCTTAAACATGATAACTATAGGAGAAGAATCAGGTAAATTAGATTATGCTTTGGAAAAACTAAAAGCTATGTTGGTAAGCAATTTGCAAAAAAATATAGAAGTACTGACTTCGGTTATACAACCTATGTTAATCTTAGTGATTGGAGTATTAGTATGTATTCTAATATTAATAATGATGGTTCCTATTTATTCAAGCATGAACATATAAAAAGAACTAAAGGTGTCACTTTAATAGAGCTAATGATTTATATTTCAATTTTACTCATTTTTATTTCGGTATTTTGGATATCTTATAAGAGTCTTTCTAACATATATGAAGATAATTACAAAGATGATCTAAAAAAACAAGTTCATAGCTTAGTAACTTTCTCTACGTATTCATGCAAAAATATGAGGAGTGATGGAAGAATTATTTTTAATAGGGATGAAGTGATATTTAAAATAGGAGATTCTGTAAAAAAGCAAATAGATCTAAGAAAGGGATATGCAATAAGTTTTAATACAGGTACTGTGGATAATGTAATGTTGATAAATAACAATGGCAAAATTTATACATCAGGAACTATTACGATACAATGTCCAACTGGAGGAAATGTATCAATGAGCATATCGGTAGATAATTTATATGTTAAGGTTAAAGAATGATGAAAAGAAGGTGAAAGTATTTAGAAGAAGAGGCAATATACTTATTGATGCTATTGTTGGAACAGCTATATTATTATCAATTTCAGTAGCAATCTTTTTTACATTGGAAGTTAATGAAAGGAATTATAATTTAAATAAACAGAAATCTAGAAATAATCAAGCTCTGGATTATGTGATAAAAGAATTGAAATATAACTACACTTACGAGCAGTTAGAGGAAAAAGCTATAGACCCTTTAGGGATATATAAGGTAAAGTTATCGGATTTAACCTTAGATAATCTGAAATCAAAGGAACTTTTTTTGTTGTGCAGTGAATGTTCAAGTGATTATATTAGTTTAAGATTTTCGGATGATTTAGATGGAAAGCATGTAAATATTGATTTAGAACTTAAGAGTTCTCTAAATACAATCAGTTTAAACAAGACATATTCACTTAGAAAGGTTAAAAGTTAATGAAGAAAAAAGGATACCTTTTAGCAGAACTTTTACTATATATATCAATAGCTATGATTATTTTAGCAATCACTTTTAATATTTTAATTATATCCTTAAAGGATTTTAGCAAAGGTAAAAAAGATGAAATATCATATGACAATATGATTAACCTAGTAAACTATTTGGACAATCAGATCAATGAACCTGGTTCTAAGAAATATACTGTGGAGAATAGCAAATTCACTATTTCATTTGATACATCAGATCACGAGGATAGAATTTTTACATTATCTTCAGGAGAATTAAGGTTTTTAAGAGTGGGGTATGTAGTTAATGGGGCAAATAAAATTACTGTATTAAAGGAAAGTAAGACATTATTGGCAGGTATAAAGATTCTGAGCTTTTATAAAAAAAATAATTTGATGTATATAGACATCAAAGTTGGAGAAGAGGAGGTAAAGAAATGTTTAGCACTAAAAAAGTAAAAAAAGGATATGTATCTTTGGAGATACTTATAATTCTATCCATTGCCTTATCTATAAGTTCACTGGCGCTTTTAAGAACATCTAGAAGCTACGACCTAACCAACCTAGAAGAACAGTCCACTTTAAATGAAATGAGTGAATTTAAATGAAAAATAACTTTATAATTATTGATTCATATAGAGAGACCTATAGCGAAAGATTTGATAAAAAAAAGCCTGCTAGTATTATGATTGCAGAAAAAGAAATGTTCATCAGAGAATTTGAGTTTCCAAGTAGAAAAGATTTAATGAGATTCCTGGATGGGGAAATTAAGACTATGTTTGATACTTCGAAGTTTTTGTTTCATCATGAAATAGAAACTCATAAAAAGAAAAAAGTATTAACTATTTATGGTATAAATGCAAATGAAAAAATAGAAATACTTTGTTCAAGTTTCAAGATAAAAAATATTTATCCTATACAGTATTTGGTGGCTAATGAAGTGAAAAGAGTTATTAAAAACAGAAGTTTTATTATTATATATAATTTTGGGGAAACTACATATTTCATTGACGTAGAGGATGGTAATATAAAACATAACAAATTGTATAAACAAGACGATGATGTTATTAACTTAGAAGAGATTTTAAATTACAATAATGTCCCTATGCAAAAGAATATATATTTTTTAATGAAAAGTAAGTATAGCTTAACTTATGATACTGCTAAGTATAAGGTAGAATATTTAGAAAGAGAGGCTATAAATGTACCATAGAATATACAAAGGATTTTGGCCAGAAAGAGTGATTGAACAAAAGAATAAGAAAATCTTCAGTCAATTAAATAGGATCATAGTATACATTATTATATTCAATTTATGTTTAATTCCATTCTCATATAATAAATATGTAGACTTAAGACAAGAAATTAAAGAAAAGGAAAAATTACAAATAGAATCTAAAAGAGTTGTAGAGGACAGTAAATATAAAAAACAGGTAGATTTTTCTGTTATAGAGAAGATATCTAAATTTGTGTCAAACATAAATATAAAAGATTTTAGTTATGAAGATAATACTATCATTTTTATAGGAAACTACAGCATGCTCGATTTTTATCTAAAGTATTTCGCCGAAAACAAATTTGAGTTAGTAAATGTTGATAGACAAAATGAAAAAGATTCGAGATTTGTAGTGAGGATAATATGAGGAAAGTTATTGGTAGAATACTAGTTATAGGCATTTTATTATGTTTGATTTCAATTCAAATATTTTATAATTTAGGACAAAAACAATACAATAGTGATTTGAGTGATAAGCTAGATTCTAGAAGTATTCAAAATGTTCATTTAAGCAACGCGGATAAAGTTAAAGAACCCCTCTATGATGTTATAAGTAAACTAAAAGAAAGAGAAGAAATAAGTATTAATAGCATAACTAATAAAGATGGATATAAAGAGATTAGTTGTAGTGTTAATACTGATATAAATAAATTGACAAATTTAGTTACTTTTTTTAAAGACAATGATATCATAATTATAAAGTATAACATCCAACAAAAAGATAATGTACTTAAATGCAATATTTTGGGGCGATATAGGGGGAAAGTAAATGAATAACGTTATTTTAGTAGGAATGCCTTGTTCAGGAAAGACTACTGTAGGAAAGGCTTTAGCTGAAAGAAAAAATGCTGAATATATTGATACGGATCAATATATAATAGCTAATGCTTCTAAATCAATCGAAGAAATATTTAGTGTACATGGTGAACAATATTTCAGACAAATGGAGAGAAGCGTTATATTGGATATAATCGCTAAGTTGGAGAGTAGTGTAATATCTACTGGTGGTGGAATGCCAGTGCAATCTAATAATATGGAACTTTTAAAAAAGTATGGAACTGTAATCTATCTTAAAACTACTATAAAAAAATTAAGTGATAGACTTGATAGAAAAAATAGACCTTTATTTAAAGATCCTGATGATGTAAAGACATTAGAAAGCTTATTAAATAGTAGATCCTCTATCTATGAAAAAGCTGATATTATAATAGAATGTAATGATGACACACCAGATGAAATCTGTGAAAAAATCATAATGTCCATAAATAGTATAAATACCCATTTTTAATTAAAATAATTGCATTTAATCTCACCTTCTGATAAAATATCATTGTTGTGTGTGAGTGAGGGTTAATTTGTGATGTGTTTTAAGAGAGAAATTAAATGAAAATTTGACTTTTTATAGAGAAATTATGCACTACGCTCAATAGCCCATAAAGAATTCTTTTTTGGATTCACAGCTTAAGGTTGTTGGTATTAAATTACCTGAACGGGTTATAATATATAATGAATTAATAGATTTTGGAGGGATACCATAATGATATCAGCAGGAGATTTAAGAAAAGGTACAACTTTTGAATTAGATGGACAAGTGTTTACTGTTGTTGATTTCTTACATGTTAAACCAGGTAAGGGAGCAGCATTCGTTAGAACAAAATTAAGATATGTAATGTCAGTTGGAGTTATCGATAGAAACTTTAATCCAACTGAAAAACTTCAAGAAGCTGTTATTGAAAGAAAAGAAATGCAATACTTATATTCAGATGGAGAACTATACTACTTCATGGATCAAGAGACATTTGAACAAATTCCTCTTAACCACGAAAAAGTTGAAGATGCAATAAAGTTCTTAAAAGAGAACATGTTTGCAGTAATCAAGTTCTACAAGGGATCAGCTTTCTCTGTTGAAGCTCCAAACTTTGTTGAACTACAAGTAACTGAAACTGAACCAGGTGTTAAGGGTAATACTGCTACAAATGTTCAAAAACCTGCAACTGTTGAAACTGGTGCTATAGTAAACGTGCCTATATTTGTAAATGAAGGTGACGTAATAAGAATAGACACAAGATCTGGGGAGTACATGGAAAGAGTATAGGCTGAATATATGCTAAGTTCAATATGAACTTAGCATATTCATTTTATTTTTAGTAAATTATAAGATAGATTTATAGATCACTATGTTTTACTGTAGGAAAAAAGTAATCTATGCTAAGCTAAAAATAAAATGAATATTATGTCGCCTGCCAAGTTTTTCTCATATGCATTCGGAAACGCAGATGCGAAAAAAATCACTGAAGAAAGTCGCTTCAGCGACTTTTTTATCCTAACTTAAAGGATGTGTAGAACTATGAAGGAATTAAAAGAAAAAATATCAAAACTTAATGAATTTCTTAGTGGAGATTCAGGTACGGAAGATAAAGATTTTAAAGCTGCGGTAATAGAAATCTTAAATTATATTAGTGATGAGGTTGAAACTCTTCAAGTTAATCAAGAAAGCTTGGCAGAGAATGTAGAATTTTTAAATAATGATATCTCTGATATACAGGATGATTTATTTGAAGATGTTTCTGTAGATGACTTGGAGTGCGGAGATGAAGAGTATGTTGAAATAATATGTAAGAGTTGCGGAAAAGGTATATTCTTTGAGCAGTCTGCATTAGATAATAATACTATAATTCCTTGTCCTTACTGTGGTGCAGAAATCAATAAATAGACTTTTGGTAAGTAGAAAATAAAATCACTTTGGGTATCGTATAAAAACTTAATATTTAACGATGAAACCTTAAAAAGAAGCTATCAAATTATTAAATAAAATAATTTGATAGCTTCTTTTTGTTTTTAGGATGTACTACTTCGCATTAAAATTTATATTTTTGAAGCTCTCACCAGAAACCGTGAGAGTTTTAAAAATAGTTTTCGGATCGAAGTGGTTCATCTTTATATATAACTTTTTTAAAACAGGTGTAATATTTTTTTACTTTACTTAATATTATTATACAAATAACAAAAGTTGAGAGAGGGGGATTTTATGGATGATTTAAAAAATGTTCTACCGATAGAATTGATAAGGCTTATAGAAGATAGGCCAGATTCAAGTAAACTACAAGAGATAAGACTTAAGTGTAATAAACCAGTGATGTTAAACATAGACAATAGAGAAGTAATCCTAAATTACACCACTAATCAAAATGAAATTAATAATATCTTTAATAAGATAAGTAATTTCTCTGTTTATGCCTTTGAGGAGGACATAAAGCAAGGTTTTATAACTATTAGAGGTGGTCATAGAATAGGGGTTACAGGGCATTGGGTAAATGATGACGGAGTAATAAAGTCATTAAAGTCAGTTTTTTCTATAAATATAAGAATAGCCAGAGAAATAATAGGTTGTTCTAATAGTTTATTGCCTCATGTTGCAAAAGGGGACAAGGTGTATAATACCATCCTGGTATCTCCTCCTAAATGTGGGAAGACGACACTACTTAGAGACCTTGTAAGAAATATTTCAAATGGGTATTTAAAATATAATATAACTGGGAAAAAAGTATGTGTAATAGATGAGAGAAGTGAGATTGCAGCGTGTCATATGGGGATTCCACAGATGGATGTAGGAGTAAGAACAGATATCTATGATAACTGTTTGAAAAATGTGGGGCTCATGATGGCTATAAGATGTATGTCTCCTGAAGTTATTGTATGTGATGAAATTGGTACAGACAGAGATGTTGAAGCGATTGTTTCTGCATTTAATTGCGGAGTGAATATTATTTCCACTATACATGGAAACGATGAAGATGATCTTTATAGCAGACCAGTATTTAAGAAGCTAATTGAAAATAAAGTCATCGAAAAAATAATAGTTTTAAGTAATAAAAATGGAGTTGGAACCATAGATAAAATAGTGGATATTAATTCAGATAGGCGGGTGATAAATATTGATTAAATATTTACTGCTGTTTATAATAATGGCTTTGTCGTCAGCAACTGGATATGTATATGGAGAAAAGTTTAAGAAGAGGGTGTTTTGCCTTCATGAACTTATAAATGGATATGTAAATTTAGAGAATGAAATGACCTATACCTTTACTCCATTACCAGAAGCCTTTATCAATACTGGAAAAAGACTTAAAGATCCCATATCACAGTTATTTAATTCTATAGGAACTAAACTTAAAGACAATGAAGCTGACAACGTGTATTTGTCTACTAAGGATAGTTTGGAACTTTATAAGGAAAAGATTAATCTTAATGAAGTGGATATAGGTATAATTCTAGATTTAGCAAAGTCTTTGGGAACTACTGGTATTGATGGGCAAAGAAAGATATTTTCCATGACAATAGATAGAATAAAAAGCAATACAGAAAAAGCAGAAAAAGAGTGCGATAAATATTCAAAGATGTATAAATCACTAGGTGTATGTGTTGGATTTATGCTAATTATCTTCTTGATTTAGTAGGAGGCGAGTAAATGTTAGATCTTTCTCTAATTTTTAAAATTGCAGGTGCAGGTATAATATTGCTTATCATTGATAAAGTGCTTAAAGGCAGTGGAAAAGATGATGTTGCTACTATAGCTAATATTGCTGGAATTGTGATAATACTTACCATGGTTATAAATCTAATCAGTAAGCTATTCGATTCAGTAAAAACTATGTTTATGCTTTAGGTGTGGACATGCTTATTGTAAAGATTGTTGGATTTTGTTTTGTATCTTTATTCCTATATCTGCTGCTAAAAGAAAGGAAAAGTGAGATTTCGGTATTTATATCAATAGTCGCGGGAATATTGATATTTCTTGTACTGATTCCTCAAATAACTCAAATAATTGATTTTGTAAACAATATGTCAAGCAAAGCTAATATAGATACTGCTTATATCGGAATTGTACTAAAAATTGTTGGAATAGCCTACCTTACATCTTTCTGTAGTGAAATATGCAAAGATTCGGGAGCTAATAGTATAGCATCAAAGGTTGAGTTTTCAGGAAAAGTTATGATACTGGTATTATCAATCCCGGTACTTATGGCTGTACTGGACTCCATATTAAGTATAATGCAGGTGTGATTATGAAAAAATGGTATACGTTACTAATAAGTTTTTTTCTGGTCATTATGACTAGTAAAGTGGTATACGCAGATGATAATGTGGACAAGCAACAAATAGATAATAGTAATCAAATACAAAGGTTATATCAATATATGGATAATATGAAAACTAATGAAGAGATTATGAATGGCATGAGTCCAAGTGAATATGTCAAAAGCTATTTGAAGGATGGAAAAGATCCTCTAAGCTTTGATAGGATCGTTGGAGCCTGTACAAGTGTTTTCATTAAAGAGGTGCAATCAACACTGAAATTAATGATATCAGTAATAGTTCTCGCTATACTTAGTACTCTTTTAAAAAATATACAAGGAGCTTTCTCCAGTGAAAACATAAGTAATATAGCATTTTACGCCTGTTACGCTGTGATGATACTTATACTTAGTAAAAGCTTCTTAATATCAGTAAATCTAGCGAAAGATACTATTAAACAGCTTACAGATTTTGTTGCTGTGTTATTGCCGGCGCTTGTGCTTTTATTATCAACAGCTGGTGGAATAACTCAGGCAGCTACAATGGATCCTATAGTACTAGGTGCAGTAAGCTTAACGCCTAGACTATATGTAGACATAATAATTCCCTTAATCTTGATGATATTCGTCCTAGGGTTTGTAAACAACATATCAAATGAGCACAAAATTGATGGACTCGTGAAAGTAGGTAAGCAAGTGATTTTATGGATGCAAGGAATAGTGCTTACGATTTTCATTGGTTTACTTACTGTAAGAGGAATAGCATCAAATACAATAGATGCAGTAACTTTAAAAACAGCAAAATTTGCTGTAGATAATTTCATACCAATAGTTGGAAAGGCGCTGTCAGATGCTATAGCAACTGTGGCTGGATACTCATTACTACTAAAAAATGCTGTAAGTTCCATTGGACTTATAATAATGATATTCTTAATGCTTTTTCCAATAATAAAGATGGTAGTTATGGTATTTATCTATAAAATATCTGCTGCGGTTATAGAACCTGTAGCGGATAAAAGGATTGTAAGTTGTATAACAACAGCTGCGGATTCTTTAGTTTTAATTACCTCAAGCCTTATAAGTATAACAGTTATGTTTTTTGTTATGACTGCAATAATGTCAAGTGCAGGCAAGTTCATAGTGGGAGGTTAGAGCTTATGGATCTACTTAGAAGCTGGATAATCTCTTTATGTACAACTCTGATATTCATGACTGCAATAGAGTTATTATTGCCTGATAACAGTACAAAAAAGTATGTAAAATTTGTTCTTGGTCTTATTTTAATAGCAGTGATTATAAATCCGTTTATAAGGCTATTTACCAAGAATACTATAGATATTAATACTTTTGTAGCAAAGTATGAGAATCTCGCTACTTCAAATACTGATAATAGTAGCACAACTAGTGTTACAGAAGAAAAGTTTTTTTCTAATTTAGAGAAAAATTGTGCCCAATTGATAAAGACTAATTTAAGTGACTTAAACTGCGACGTAAAAATTTTAGGTAAGCTTGATGTAAAAGCGACAAATTTTGATATAAATCATATAGAAGTTTATGTAAAAGATAAAAAAGTAAGTAGTTTGGATAACACAACTGTAAATAATACAAATAAACAAGAATTTAACTCTACTACAAGCAAACAAATCAAAAGCATATTAAGTAAGGAGCTAAATATAGATGAGAAAAAAATATATGTATATAAAGGTGAGTGATTAGAAAGTGGATTTCTCAAAATTATTCCAAAAGCTAAAAAACTCTTCAGAAGGTGCTAAGACAAAAAATTTAATTTTAATATGTTTAACATTTATTTTTATTTATATAGTGTTTACTTTTTTTACAAATAAACCAATGATACCTACATTTTCTTCAAATCAAAATAAGACACAACAGATTGATTCCGCAGATAAACAAACAAGACAACAGTATGAGGATGAGCAAAAGAGTCAACTTAAAAGTATTTTAAAACAAATAGAGGGGGTTGGGAATGTAGATGTAATGATAACCTTTGAAAGTGATGAAACCAAGGTTCCAGCAGTAGATACAAATTCTCAAAAAAATACTAATGAAACCACTGACAAGGAGGGAGGGAAACAAAGTAACAGTCAAGAGTCAGGTTCTAGTAAGGTTGTTATAACTTCCAATAGTAGTGGAAATGAACCGCTTATAGTGAAAACATATAAACCCAAAGTAGTAGGAGTAGTTGTTGTAGCTGAAGGTTCAGAAAATAGTAAGATAAAATACGACATTTCAAAAGCAGTGTCGAATTTATATGGTTTGCCAATGGATAAAGTTAATGTATATCCGATGAAAAAGTAGCATATAATTCTATGAAAACAGATGGGAGGTTTTTATAAATGAACAGAAAACAAGCAGGTATAATTTTAACACTACTAGCACTTATAGTATGTGCTGGTATCTTAGCAGCGAGGGTTAATGGACAAGTCGATGATGGGACAGGCAGTAGCTTGACATCATTACCATTCACAAAGGATAATGGTGATAAGACAGCATCAAACACAAAGGATTATTTCTATGAATCAAGAAATACTAGAGAGCAACAAGATGCTCAAACAATGCAGAATTTAAAATCCATTATAGAAGATAAGAATACTTCTGCAAACCAAAAAACTGATGCTCAAAAAGAGCTTACAGCTTTAACAATGGCTAGAGATTATGAAACTAGAATTGAATTAAGTGTAAAAGGTAAAGGATTTGAAGATGCACTTTGCCTAATAGAAGGTCCAAAGGCTAGAGTAATAGTTAAGTCAAAAGATAGTTTAAATGAAAAGCAAAGCATACAAATTCAAGAATCTGTAGCTAGCGTTTCAAAAATAAAAGATGTTGTAATTGAGGCAAAACAATAACAATTGTATTCACAATAATATTTTGATATAATATACCTATGATTAACAGGTTTTGCTAATGTAAAGCTTAAGGAGGTAGTGAGCGTTGGAAGAATTAAATAGAGAAGAAACAAACGTTGGAGTTGTAAAGATTTCTGATGAGGTTGTTAGTGTTATAGCTGGTATAGCGGCAGCAGAAATAAGTGGAGTAGTAGAAAGTAATCCAGGTGTTACTGGTGGAATAACTCAAATATTTACTGGTAAGAAGAATACTGGAAAAGGTGTAAAAGTATCAATTGAAAATGGAGAAGCACAGATAGAGTTAACTTTAGCAGTACTTTATGGAACAAGAATTCCTGACGTAGTTGTGCAGGTTCAAGATAATGTTAAGAGAACTGTTGAAGCCATGACGGGATTATCTGTAGCAGCAGTTAATATTTTTATACAAAACATAATTGTTCCTAAGATTGACGAGAAATCAGAAGAAGTTCATGAATAGTTTTAAACCCTCTGTTTACAGAGGGTATTTCCTTGTGTAGAATTATAAAGTTGAACAACCTAGGTATATATGAAAACTTAATTTATATTTGTTTCAAAATAGTTAGCTTAGGAGATTTTATGGCCAGTGCAAATTAGTGGCTTGGTTAGGAATACTAATAGATCAATTGGAAAAGTAACTTAGGCTTACTGTTTAAGCTTTTTATTTTTCGACTATAATAATATTATTATAGTTCTAAAATGTATACTAACAAAATCCATAAGTATTTTTCAATATTTACTATTTTATGTGTTTTAACTCTATTATTACTAGAGGATATGTACTAATTTAGTTAGTGTGGCAATCTAGAATTTGTTATAATGAAAACACTAGAAAAATACTTATCAAATATAATTGGACTTATTTTACTGTAAAGGAAAGTATGAAATTTTCAAACTAGCTAAACCTAGAGTGTTCAACGATTATACAAGTTTTTTGGGATATACATCAGAAAAAGAAAACTTATTCGCCTGCCAAATTTTCCTCATATTCATTCGGAAAGGCAGATGCGTAAAAAATATTAATACCTTTAAAGTCTAGGAGGACATATGAACAGAATAAGAACTAGAGAGATTGCAGTACAACTTACATACCAAATGATGATAAATAAAGAAGAGCCATCTGAAGCTATAGAGAGCTTTAAAGAAGCTTTTGAAGGTGATATAACCGAAATAGATGATACATATTTAAACCAAGTTATTAATGGCATAAATGAGAAAAAAGACCAATTAGACGCTATAGTAGAAAAGTATCTAGTAAACTGGAAACTTGGCAGAGTGTCAAAAGTTAATCTTTCAATTTTGAGAGTAGCACTTTATGAGATGTTGCATTTCGAAGATATTCCAAATAAAGTAGCTATTAATGAAGCTTTAGAGATTGCTAAGAAGTTCTCAGATGAGAAGTCTGTATCTTTCATTAACGGAGTATTAGATAAAGCATTAAAAGATATGTAGTTTTATTAAGTTTGGGGGCTATGAATATGGGTGAGATAATTGACGGAAAGAAAGTTGCAGCAACGGTAAAAGAAAATATCAAAGAATTTATAAGAAGTAGGGCTATAGAGGGGAAAAAGGTTCCAACAGTTGCTTCAATACTTATTGGAGATGATGGTGGTTCCATATACTATCAAAATAGTCAGTTTAAGATTGCAGCTGATTTGGGTATTGATTACAAGAAAATCAATTTGCCTTCCAACTGTACTGAGGAGGAAGTAATTAATACTATAAAGCAATTAAATGAAGATAAAGGTATTAATGGTATAATTTTATTACTACCTTTACCTGATAGTTTTGATGAAAAGAAGATTATAGCTGCTATAGATCCTTCAAAGGATATAGATTGTCTTACTGATGTATCAATAGGAAAGTTTTATAGCGGAAATGATGGGTTTATACCATGTACACCAAGAAGTGTAATGACTCTCTTAGACTATTATAATATTCCGCTAGAAGGAAAAAAAGCTGTAGTAGTAGGAAGAAGCAATGTTGTAGGGAAGCCTGTTGCACAATTGCTTCTTCAGAAGAACGCAACTGTAACAATATGCCATTCAAAAACAAACAATCTAAAGGGTGTTTGTAATGAAGCTGATATTTTAGTTGTAGCTATGGGGAGACCCAATTTTATAGATAATAGTTATATAAAGAAAGATGCAGTAGTTATAGATGTAGGTACTTCTTCATTAAATGGAAAAATCACTGGTGATATTTTATTTGATGAAGTAGTGACAAAGGCTGCAATGATTACTCCAGTACCAGGAGGAGTAGGGTCACTTACAACTACCCTTCTATTTTTAAATGTATGTGAGGCGATGGAAGATTATGATTCTAAAGACTCTTTCGGTAACAGAAGTTAATAATTATTTGAAGAAAATAACAGATAATGATTTTATTCTTAATAACCTGAAAATCAAGGGAGAAGTATCTAACTTTAAAGTTCATTCAAGTGGACATATTTATTTTTCCTTAAAGGATGAAAATAGCAAGGTAAACTGTGTTGTTTTTAAGGGGGATGCTGTAAATGTATCATCAAATATTAAGGATGGGACAAAGGTTGAGATAAGAGGAAGACTTTCAATATATACTAGAGATGGTTCATATCAAGTTTATTGTAAAGAGATAAATGAATATGGGGTAGGGGATTTATATGCTCAATTCGAGCAATTAAAGAAACAGCTATTAAATGAAGGGCTTTTTGATGAAAAATACAAAAAGCCTATTCCATATTTACCAAGAACAGTAGGGGTTATAACGTCTGAAACTGGAGCGGCTATAAGAGATATTATAAATGTAATTCAAAGGAGAAGTCCTTATTTAGATTTAGTTATATATCCAGCTTTAGTTCAAGGTAAAGATGCACCTGCTGCTCTAATAGAGGGAATAAAGCATTTTAATAAGAATAAGAATGTTGATGTGATAATAATAAGTCGTGGTGGAGGTTCTATTGAAGAACTATGGGCTTTTAATGACAAGAGTTTGGCTTATGAAATATTTAAATCAAAAATTCCTATAGTTTCTGGTGTAGGACATGAAATAGACTTTACTATAACTGATTTTGTAAGTGATTTAAGAGCACCTACACCATCTGCAGCGGCAGAAGTTGTGGCTCCGAAGCTTGAAGAAATAAATAACAATTTAATTAGACATAAAGCATATTTGAATCAATTTATTAATAGTAGAATAACCAACGAAAAAGAAAAAATAAACTATGTTAATAGAATATTAGAAAATAATAGTCCAAAGAACTTGATAATTAACAAATATAGAGATGTAGACAGCAAAAAAGAAAAATTGACTGATCTTATGATGAAAAAAATTGAAAATAATAGATCGAATCTAATTAATATAAATAATATGTTAACATTGCTAAATCCAATAAATGTTTTAAACAAAGGTTATGCTATAATAGAGGATAACAATGGAAGGTTAGTTCAAGATATCGATACTTTAAGTTCTTTAAAGGAAATTGAAGTAAAGATGAAGGATGGAAGCGGTAATTTTAAAATTGAACCTAAAGGGTGAGGTGTCTTATGGTAAAGAAAAATGAATCTTATGATGAGATGTTTAATAAACTTGATGACATAGTAAAAGACCTTGAAAGTTCTGAGTTAAATTTAGAGCAATCATTAAAGGTTTACGAAGAAGGCGTAAAATTGGTTAATAAACTTTATAAAACTCTTAATGACATGGAAGGAAAGATAAAGGTTATTAATGCAAAAGAAGAAATAAAGGATTTTACAATTGAAGGATAAATGATTAAAACTTCAAATTTACGTTAAAATAAAAGGAGTAAGTAATGGGCATTAAAAATATCAAAGGACTGATAGATGAATATCTTGATAATTATTTCATCGCAAGAGATGGAGAAAATAAGTTAATATATGATGCAATGGCCTATAGCTTAAATATAGGTGGCAAAAGAATACGACCTATAATAATGATGTTAACTTATAACTTGTATAAGGAAAACCTTAAAGATATACTGCCTATGGCGGCAGCTTTAGAAATGATACATACATATTCGCTTATACATGATGACTTACCTTGCATGGATAATGATGATTTAAGACGTGGGAAACCTACCAGTCATAAAGTTTTTGGAGAAGCTATTGCAGTTTTGGCAGGTGACGGTCTTTTAAATGAGGCTTTTTCAATTATGATTAATTACTCCCTTTCAGACAAGAGGTTAGAAGCCTTAAATGCAACAAAGGTAATAACAGATGCTGCAGGTGGAAATGGAATGATCGGTGGCCAGGTAGTAGACATAATAAACGAAGGTAAATCAATTTCAGAAAATACCCTTAAATATATGCATGAAAAGAAAACTGGTGAACTGATTAAAGCAGCTATAGTAGCTGGAGCAATTCTGGGAGAGGCAACAGAAGAAGATATCCATACTTTAAAAGAATATGGATATAAATTAGGTCTTGCTTTTCAAATAAAAGATGACATTCTAGACGTTTTAGGAAGTACAGAAAAGCTTGGAAAAAAAGTAAAAAGTGATGAAAATAACAATAAAACTAATTTTATTACTGTTTATGGTATAGAAAGATCAGAAGAGTTATGTAAAGAAATTACGGCAGAATGTTTAGCTCTTTTAGAAAAATTAAATAAAGATACAAGTAAACTTAAGGAGTTAACTCTAGAGCTTTTACATAGGGAATCATAATTATATAGAAGGAATGAAAAATATGTATAAATATTTAGATAAAATCAAATGTCCTAATGATGTTAAAAAGTTAAATTCTACTGAAATTTTAGCGCTTTCAGGTGAAATAAGAGAGTTCTTAATTGATAATGTATCTAAGACTGGTGGGCATTTAGCATCAAATTTAGGTGTTGTAGAAGTAACTTTAAGTTTATTTAAGGTGTTTAATCTAGAAAAAGATAAGGTTGTTTGGGATGTAGGCCATCAAAGCTATGTACATAAAATTCTTACAGGAAGAAAAGATAAATTTGAAACTTTAAGAAAATATGGTGGAATAAGCGGTTTTCCTAAACGATGTGAAAGTAAGTATGATTCATTTGATACAGGACATAGCAGTACATCTATATCTGCAGCGCTAGGTATGGCAAGAGCAAGGGATATATTAAAAAAAGATAACCATGTGATAGCGGTGATTGGTGATGGTGCTTTAACAGGTGGGATGGCTTTCGAAGCGCTTAATGATGTAGGATATAGTAAAACTAACTTGATAATAATTTTGAATGATAATCAGATGTCCATATCAGATAATGTTGGAGGACTTTCAACTTATTTAAGTAAGGTTAGATTGGATCCAGGTTATAATAGATTAAAAAATGAAATTAATAATACCTTAAACCAAACAACGGTAGGTAAAAATATTGCTACTTCGATAAGCAAGATAAAAGATAGTATAAAGCAGTTAGTAGTGCCAAGTATGCTTTTTGAAGATATGGGATTGAAATATTTAGGTCCAATCGATGGACATAATATAGATGAAATAAGTGATATGCTTTACAAAGCAAAAAAATCAGATGGACCAGTTATAATACATACAATAACTCAAAAAGGAAAAGGCTATAATTTTGCCGAAGAGAATCCAAATAAATTTCATAGTATAGCTCCTTTCGATAGTTGTAGTGGAGAACTATGCCCTTCAAACACAAGAACATATTCAAATGCCTTTGGAGAAAGTTTAATTGATATTGCAAAAGAAATTGATGAAGTAGTAGCTGTAACTGCAGCAATGCCTGATGGAACTGGACTAAAGAAATTTGCAAAAGAATTTCCACACAGATTTTTTGATGTAGGAATAGCAGAACAGCATGCAACAACATTGGCAGCTGGTATGGCAAAAGAAGGCCTAAAACCAGTATTTGCAGTATATTCAACGTTCTTGCAAAGAGCTTATGATCAAGTGTTACATGATGTGTGTGTACAGAATCTACCAGTAGTTTTTGCTATAGATAGAGCTGGGATAGTTGGAGAAGATGGAGAAACACATCAAGGAGTATTTGATATATCATATCTCTCACATATACCTAATCTTAATATAGTGGCACCAAAGTGCCTAGAGGAAGTAAAACCTATACTAAGATGGGCACTTACTCAAAATGAACCTGTAGCTATTAGATATCCAAGAGGTGGAGATCTAACAGGTATAGAATTAAGTCCTATTGATAAAATAGAAAAAGGTAAGTGGGATTTAATGAGAAAAGGTAAGGATGTAGTTGTAATTGCTACTGGCAAGATGGTTCAACATGCAGAAGCTGCTATAAAACTTCTTGGAGAAGAGTATAATGTTGGACTAATTAATGCTACATTTATAAAACCATTAGATAAAAATCTTTTAGATGATATAGCTAAGGATTATAAGCACGTAATTACAATAGAAGATAATGTTATAAGTGGTGGACTAGGTAGCCAAATATTGAATTATTTTAATTCACTAGAATATAAAGGTAAGATTGTAAACTTGGGATATGAAGATAAATTTATACAACATGGAGATTTAAGTACTCTATATAAATTGAACAAACTTGATATTACTTCAATAAAAGATGAAATAGCAAATGTGTTTTCAAAATTCCTCTAAGATTTTAGAATGGACTTTGAAAATATAAACTTAATTACGAAATGGTTAATCTATATAGATATATTTATCAAGTAAGATCCTATTAATAGTTAGTAGGATTGTTGATAGATTTGTAAATAATAGAAATATTATATCTATATATAATTGCAGATATAGAGGAGATAAAATGGGAGACAAAAAAGAAAGATTGGACATTCTTCTTGTGGAAAAAGGATTCTTTCAATCGAGAGAAAGAGCAAAGACTAGTATAATGGCTGGAAATGTTTTTATAGATGGAAGAAGAGTAGATAAGAGTGGCGAAAAGGTAAAGGTAGAAGCAGAGATTATAGTAAAAGGTAATGATATTCCATATGTGAGTAGAGGCGGCTTTAAGTTAGAAAAAGCTATGAAATCCTTTGATATCGAGCTAAAGGATACGGTATGCTTAGATATAGGAGCATCTACTGGTGGATTTACTGATTGTATGCTGCAAAATGGAGCAAAAAAGGTTTATGCAATAGATGTTGGATATGGTCAGTTTGCTTGGAAGCTTAGAACTGATGAAAGAGTTGTATGCATGGAAAGAACTAATGTAAGATATGTTACTGAGGATCAATTAGCTGAGAAAGCAGACTTTGCTTCAATTGATGTATCCTTTATATCGCTTACAAAAGTAACTCCTGCAGTAGTAAATCTTCTTCATGAAAAAGGTGAAGTTGTAGCATTAATAAAGCCTCAATTTGAAGCCGGAAGAGAGAAAGTTGGTAAAAAAGGCGTAGTTAGAGACCCAGAAACTCATAAAGAAGTAATTAAGAAGATTGTGGGATTTATATTATCGCTAAATTTATCAATCAAAGGTTTAGATTTTTCACCAATTAAAGGGCCTGAAGGAAATATTGAGTATTTAGTATATTTTACGAAGGCGCAATATGAAGCAGACTTTAATATAGATGAAAGAATTGAAAAGGTAGTTCAGGACTCTCATAATAATATATAGCACGGAGGGAACTATGAGAAATATAGGTATTTTCATTAATCCATCTAAAGATAAAGATGGTTCCATAATTAATACAATAATGAAGAAAACACAAGAATATTTTGAGAATTCATGTGTTTTTAGAGTTCAAAACCATAAAGATATTGAAAAAAATAAGGATATAGACTGTCTAATGGTTTTAGGCGGTGATGGAACCATTTTAGGAGCGACAAGAGATCTGGCAGTACCGACTGATGTACCTATATTTGGCATAAACATAGGTAATCTTGGATTTCTTACAAGTGTTGATATTAAGTGTGTTGACTATGCATTAGAGTGTCTAAAGAATAAAAAGTTTAGATATGAAAAAAGAATGATGCTAAAATGTAATGTTCAATGCGCTAGTGGGACTTATGATAACATAGCTTTAAATGATATAGTTATAGCTAAAGGTACTCTTTCAAGAATGGTAAAGTATAAGATTCTTGTTGATAACAGATTTTATTCATCATTTAAAGGTGATGGAGTTATAATATCAACTCCTACTGGGTCTACTGCATATTCGTTTTCGGCAGGTGGACCTCTAATAATGCCATCGCTAGAGATTATAACGATAGTTCCTATATGTTCTCATACTCCTACAATGAAGCCTATTGTTATAAATGGCAGCAGTACAGTGGAAATACTAGCTGAAAGCTTTGCTGAGGAAATATTTTTAACTGTAGATGGTCAAAAATCCATTAAACTGAGCAATAATTGCAAGATAATGGTTGGAAAAAATGAAAAGCCTTGTAATTTAATACTTTTAGATGAATATGACTATTTTAACGTACTTAGAAAAAAAATCTTAAGCCAAGATGGCGAATGGTAAGGTGAGGGTAACGTGAAATCAAAGAGACATACAAAGATTTTAGAAATAATAAATAACAGATCTATTGAAACACAAGAGGAACTTGCAGATACATTAAAAAATGAAGGCTTTGATGTGACTCAAGCAACAGTCTCTAGAGATATAAAAACTTTAAAGTTAATAAAAGTACTTGGTTCAGATGGAAAATATAAGTATGCATCTATTAATAACAGCACAAATGATATGAGTGATAAAATGGCCAATATATTCTCTAATACTGTTCTACATGTAGAAAATGTAGATAAGATGGTTGTGGTGAAAACTTTGTCT
Source organism: Clostridium yunnanense (assembly GCF_016595795.1). Lineage (GTDB taxonomy): Bacteria > Bacillota > Clostridia > Clostridiales > Clostridiaceae > Clostridium_AR > Clostridium_AR yunnanense. The sequence goes on along the minus strand of NZ_JAENHN010000029.1, from coordinate 13,797 downwards.
GGATCAGCATCTGCTGCTGCAGAAGCAATAGATACTTTGCATTTTTCTGACATAGCAGGAACTATAGCTGGTGATAACACAATATTTATATTGGTTAGAACTATAGATAAAGCTGAAGAGCTAGTGTCTAAAATGAGAAGAATGTTAAATACTTAAAATTGAGTAAGGTGGGTTAAGATGTTATTACAACTTACTATTGAGAACTTTGCACTTATAGAGAAAATTTGTTTGAGCTTTGATAAAGGATTTAATATACTATCCGGAGAAACAGGAGCAGGTAAATCAATAATTATTGATGCTATAAATTATGTGCTTGGAGGAAAGTTTAATAAAGATATTATCAGAACTGGTGAAAATAAAACTTTTGTTGAAGCTATATTTGATATTGAAAGCACCAGAACAAAAAATGCACTTGAAGAATTAGAGATAGAAACAGATGATCTTATTATAATATCAAGAGAATCTTTTCAAAATGGAAAGTCAGTTATTAAAGTAAATGGTAAAAGTTTAATCATTTCTTCACTTAAGAGGCTTACAGAGACCTTGGTGGATATACATGGTCAGCATGAAAATCAAAATCTTATGAACAAATCAAGTCATATTAACTATTTAGATAGTTTTGGTGAAGAAAGTATTTCCGAAACTTTAACTGAGTATAGAAAACTTTTTAGTGAAGTTTCAGTGATAGAAGAAAAGATTAGAGAGCTTAGAGGTAATGAAGATAATGAAAAGCTTGCCAATTATATTAAATATCAGATAGATGACATAGATGAAGGGAAGCTTAAGCCAGAAGAAGAGGCGGAACTTAATGAAAAGCTTGCTATATTGTCAAATGCTGAGAAAATAAGCAAAGTTCTTTCTCATACATATAATGACTTAAGAGGGGGAAGTGAAGATGGATCTATTATTGATAAATTATCTCGTATCTGCTATGATCTTTCCTCTATAACTAAATATTCAGAAAAGATAAAGAAGAGCTATGAAGAGTTAAATGAAATATTTTATAATTTACAAGAAATTTCCAATGAATTTAGAGACATAAGTGACGAATATGTTTTTGATGATGATGAATTGGACAGGGTTAATAGAAGAACTTATGAAATAGGATTATATAAAAAGAAATATGGAGAAACTATAGAAGCTATCTTAGATTACAGAATGCAGCTAGAAGAACAGTATAATCAGATAGTAAACTCTGAGCAAATAATCAGTTCATTAATAGATGAAAAAAATAAGATTTACCAGCAGATGAGAACTTTAAGCGAGAATCTACATAACCAAAGAATTATAATAGGAAAAGATCTTGAAGAGAGAATAAGTTCAGAATTAAGGTATGTAGGTTTAGAAAAAAGTAAATTCAGCATAGATATAACTTCTGTGGAGGAATTCAATATACATGGAATGGATAAGGTATTATTCCTTATTTCTACAAATCCAGGAGAACCTTTGAAGTCTTTAGAAAAGGTAGTATCTGGAGGAGAGCTTTCAAGAATAATGCTATCCTTAAAAACAGTCTTTGTTAATAAAGATAAAATACCTACAGTGATATTTGATGAAATAGATACAGGAATAAGTGGCAGGATTGCTCAAGCGGTAGGAGAAAAAATGTATGAAGTTTCTGTTAGACATCAAGTTTTTTGTATAACTCATCTTCCGCAGATAGCTTCAATGTCAGATAATCATTTTCTTATATCTAAACACGTTGACGGTGAAAAGACCTATACCAAAGTTAAGATAATGAATTCAGATGAAAAGGACTTAGAAGTAGCCAAAATGATTGGTGGAGCAGAAGTAACCTCAGCTACTTTAGTAAACGCGAAAGAAATGGTTGAACTGGCAAATATTAAGAAAAACAAAATGAAATCTAATACATAATAAATGAAAATTTAGGAAAAATAGAACTATCTAATATAGTTCTATTTTTTTGTTCTTTTAAGGGATTATTGGGCTTTTATATAAAAATTCAAGTAAAATTTTGATTAAAAGAAGATAAAATTAGTATTATTTTATTTTTATTGTCTTTAATAACAAAGTTAATACAGCATATGCATTTATATTTGTGGGTAACTTAAAGGTAAAGAGAAGGAGGAGATAAAATGAATATGAAGCTTATAAGAAATTTGTTTTGCGTATTAAGTTTATTTATGTTCGTAAGCTTTTACAAATTCTCTTCTAATGAATTTACAACCACTAGAAGTTACATGAATATAGTGCAGAAGGGATACAGTAACATTCTTACATACTTTAATAGAGATACAAGTAGCAAAGAAGTTCAAGCAAAACCAAAAGCACTAGCAATGGTACCAATGAAATCAGTTTTTTCTGAAAAAACTGAGAACTTAGAAATATATCCTGGTGGTAGTTGTGTAGGTGTAAAAATACAAACCAAAGGAGTCCTAGTAGTTGGATTTTCAGATGTTGAAACAAACGAAGGAAAAGCTGAAAGTCCAAGTAGAAAAGCCGGGATAGAATTAGGCGATGTAGTTTTAAAAATAAATAATCAAGAAATAGAAAACTCAAAGGATTTAATAAGAAAATTAAACAATTTAACCACTTCAAATGTGATAGTTACTATAAACCGTAATAATCAGTTAGTAGATAAAACTATTAATGGTATAAAAGCTATGACAGATGAAAAATATAAAATAGGATTGTGGGTAAGAGATTCTACTGCAGGAGTCGGCACTTTAACATTTTATGATGCCAAAACTCAAAAGTTTGGGGCTTTAGGACATCCGATAACAGATAATGATACAAATACTATATTAAGTATAAGAGACGGATCTTTAGTTAACACTTCAATAATTAGTGTGAGAAAAGGTCAAAAAGGAACTCCAGGGGAGTTAAAGGGTGTATTTGTAGAGGAAGATACTCCTTTAGGTTCAATAGTAAATAATACCGTTTGTGGTATATTTGGAACAGCAGATAAGACATTAGGAACTAGAAGTAGTAAGCCTTTAAAAGTTGGATTCAGAGATGAAATAAAAGAAGGAAAAGCAAAGATAATAACAACTATTGATGAAAGTGGGCCACAAATGTACGATATCGAAATAGTAAAACTTTTATCTCAAGATAAGCCTGGTCCAAAGAGCATGATTATAAAAGTTACAGATCCTAAGTTATTAGAGAAAACTGGTGGTATTGTTCAAGGTATGAGCGGAAGTCCAATTATCCAAAATAATAAAATAGTTGGAGCAGTAACACATGTTCTAATAAATAAACCTGATGTAGGATATGGTATTTATATAGAATGGATGTTAAAAGATGCGGGTATTATACAGTAACATAAAAGTATATATTGTGGTATAATGAAAAAAGATATCTTAATAAGATATCTTTTTTTAAAATAAAAAATTTTTAAGAAGGAAATAAAGAACTTTTGTCGAATTTATTTAATTGTAATTAATTGTTAATAATTGGAATGATTATGCGAAGGGGAGAATTTTATGCAAGAGTCAAAAATATCAGTATTAATAGCAGACGATAATAAGGAATTCTGTAATATATTAAATGATTATCTTCTTAATCAGAGAGATATAATAGTAACTGGGATTGCTAAGGATGGGTTAGAAGCTCTTAAGTTAATAGAGGAAAGAAAACCAGATCTAGTTGTATTGGATATAATTATGCCACATTTAGATGGACTTGGAGTTTTAGAAAAACTTGCTTCCATGAACTTAGATCCATTTCCAAGGATAATTGTACTTTCTGCTGTAGGGCAGGATAAGATTACTCAAAGAGCTATAACTTTGGGTGCAGATTATTATGTTGTTAAACCATTTGATATGGATGTATTTACAAAGAGAATAAGACAAATGTTTAATGATACAATATCAGGAGATTCTACTAGAAAAACAGCGCCTCTAATGGAAACACCAGAAGTTAAGGTAGAAACTAAAAAAGAACCATTAGATTTAGAATCTGAAATAACAAGCATCATTCATGAAATTGGAGTTCCTGCTCATATTAAGGGATACATGTATTTGAGAGAAGCTATAAGTATGGTAGTGAATGATATGGAACTGTTATCAGCAGTGACAAAGGAGTTATATCCTTCTATAGCAAAGAGATATAATACTACTGCAAGTAGAGTTGAGAGAGCTATAAGACATGCTATCGAAGTAGCTTGGGGAAGAGGACAAGTGGATGCTATAAACAAACTATTTGGCTACACTGTTCATAATGATAAGGGCAAGCCAACAAATTCTGAATTTATCGCTATGGTCGCAGATAAGTTAAGACTTAAAAATAAGGTGAGCTAATAGCGTGGTTGTACGATTTCTGATAAGGAAATTTGTCAAACATATAATAACAAACTATTTTTTATACCAACAAACTATATAAGTTTGTTCATAAACACTTCTTAATCAGTTGGATTAGGAGGTGTTTTTTGTTTGCTAAAATTACAAAAAGAATTTTTAACGGTAGAAGATGCAATATAAAGTAGCAGATGATGAGCTGAAATAATAGTTTACAGATACTTATAGATATTTAAATATATCTGAAGAAGATTTAAATAAACTTGTTACTGATCTAGATACAAAAATACCTTACATAAAGGTTAATGGAAAATATGTATTTAATAAAAACGCATTAGACAAATGGTTAGAAACTGCAAGAGTTGAAGTTAAGTAAAAATGCTAAAATGTAAATAAAGTGCTAACAATTTTAGAATAACAATAATTTAATTGACTTTAAAGTGTACAAATACTATAATATTATAAAAGTTAATAATATTTATCAAGAGTTATGGAAGAGGATTAGCTCGATTGTACCATAACACCAACCTGTTTTATTCAAGGTGGTAAGACTAATAAGGATAAGTGGTTTTTTTATTGTAAAATGCCTCTTATTATATGGTTAGGGGTTTATTTTATTTTTTAGGAATATAAAATTGAATAAGTTTGCTTATAAAGAGTAAGGGAGAGAATGGGCTCGATGAACTTACAGCAACCTACCACGGTGTGGTGCTAATACCTACCATATTTCATATGGGACTATAAGATTGATATAGAGATTATGGCTTCCTTATGATAGATGTAGGGGAGTCTTTTTGTTGTGGCAGTTACGATGGAAAACTCTCATCTATATATAGGCTGTAAATTATGGTTTTTGAGTTTATAAAATGATTAAGAATGCTATATAAGTATGGTTATATTTGAATAAAAAGCTATATGAGTAGAGAGATAATCTTAAAGAGTTAAGAGTTTAAAGGGTGGAAGATTAATTATAAATTTATTGATAATTTTTAGATAAAAGGAGAGATATTTGTGAAAGGTTTAAATGAAGTGAAAAAAAGTACATTTAGCAAAAACTCTTTTTCGGATTCAGCAATAAGGAGTAGTGCAAATACAGAAGAATATATAAGTTATGTTATTTCATTAATAAATAATAATCTATTTAATGGAACGGATACTGTAGATTATTTATTAGATGAGGAAAGTCTCTGTCTTTATCATGGGCAGAACGAATTTTTAAATATATCACAGAAGTATGTAGATAGCTTTAGGCAAAGAGGAAATTTTGCTTTTGACAAGTTTATACTAGATATATTGTCCGCCAATGGCTTTGATATCAATAAACGTAATAATTACTATAACAAGTTGAAAAGAGTATGTATGTAATTATGGTGCAGGTTTGTAGATAAGCTTAATCTATATTTACTTTTGTGAAAATCTGGTATAGTATTTAACTTAAAATGAAGATTAATAAAAATTTTCTATTATAAAAAAATAAAATTTCAATGAATATAATATAATATTGTTAGTTGATTTTATAAAAAGTAAAGATTTATTGAAGATATGAATGCTGGAGGATGATTATGAGTTTTAAGTTAGATGAAAATACAGTGCAAGAAGATTTGAAATATACTGGGGATTTTATAAAGGTAGTAAGGACTAAGGTTGAACTTCCAGATGGAAAGGTTGGTTATAGAGATATAGTTAAACATCCAGGGGCTGTGGCTATAGTGGCTATAAAAGATAATGGAAGGATATTAATAGTAGAACAATTTAGAAAACCAGTAGAGAAGATACTTCTAGAGATACCAGCAGGTAAGTTAAATGCTGGTGAAGATCCAATGGAAGCGGCAAAAAGAGAACTAGAAGAGGAAACTGGTTATAGCTGTAGCCATATTCAGTACTTGGGGAAGATAGCAACAGCACCTGGATTTTGTGATGAATATATTAGGATTTATAAAGCAACAGGACTTAATAAAGGTGAGACAAATTTTGATGATGATGAATTTATAAACCTAAAAGAATTTACATTAGAGGAATTAAAAGATATGGTAAGACAAGGAAAAATTGAAGATGGAAAAACTATTGCAGCGCTTCAATTTATATAGATAAAATATTTGTTAAAAAAAGTTCATCTTATATTCACCAAATACATGATCTCTTTAAGTATATCTTGAGAGATTTGAACATAATATTTATTAAGCAAAAAAAGGGGGATAAAAAGATGAACACATTTATTAATAAGATTAATGAAAACTTAAGACAAAATAAATTAATTTACCTAATAATTACTGCTGTATTTATTGTAGGAGTAGTGTTAGGAGTTTACTCAATACTTTATATGAGCCAAGCTAGTAAAAATGATGTTATGAGTTATTTTAATAGTTTTGTTTCTTCAGTAAGCGATAAGCAGATAAATTATAAAGACTTGATAATTGAATCATTAAAGAACAATTTGATATTCTTCATTGGGATACTGTTGTTAGGTTTTATAATAGTGGGAGCACCTTTTGTGCTTATTATAGTACTTGTTAAGGGGTTTTTAATTGGGTTTTCATTCTCTTTGTTAGTAAATATACTTGGCAACCGTGGAGTTGGACTAGCCCTTATTGCATTGGTGCCTCAAAATATTGTTATCGTACCTTTTATAATAATATGTAGTTCCTTAGCTGTGCAGTTTTCTATGGCAAAGCTTAAAAGTAAGTTCAGTAAATCAGTAGTATCTAATGAGGCTATTTTAAGTTATGTTAACTTCTATTTATTTTCAGCTATATTTTTAGTTGCAGGAATATTCTTAGAAACATATATAGTTCCTAATTTAATGAAAATAATAATAAAGAAATTTTATGTATAGGATGTTTTAATATGAATGATTTTATTAGTTTATATAAAGAAAACTTAATAGCTAAAAATAAAAGTAATAATACTGTAGAAGCATATATAACAGATATTGTTGGGTATTATAATTTTCTAGAGGAAAATAATATAGACCCTTTAGACAATGATTATTCAGTAAACTATTATGTACAAGCTATTACTGAAACCAAAAGTGTAAAGTCAATTGAAAGATGCGTTATAGCTTTAAGAAGTTATTATAGATTCTTAAACGATAATAATCTAGTTAAGCAAGTCCCTAAGTTTCCTAAAGTTGATAGAAATGAAAGAAGGGACATAGGTCCGATTTTGACTGTTGAAGAAGTGGAGAAGATAATAAATTGTATTGATATAAGCAATATAAAAGGCATAAGAGATAGAGCTGTTTTAGAGATACTATACGGAACTGGAATTAAGGCTACAGAAGCAATTTCCTTAACTGTTGATGATGTTAATCTGGACCTTAACTTTATTACTTGTAAGGATGGAAGAGGGTTAGAAAGAATAATTCCTTTTGGAAGAGCAGCCAGAAATGCTATTATAGAGTATTTAAGTCAAAGAGAAAAGATAAGCAAAGATGAGGAAATGTTGTTTTTAAATTTGAATGGAAAGGGTTTAACAAGACAGGGGATTTGGAGAATAGTTAAAGAGTATAATGAAAAAGCAAGCATAAAGAAGATTATAAATCTTAATACTCTTAGGCATTCTTTTGCTATACACTTATTAGAAAATGGAGCAAATCCTAAGATTGTACAACAACTTATGGGAACGCATGTAATGAACTATATGGATTTATATTTTGATTATGTTTCTAAGGATAAAGTAAATATTTCCTATAATAATTTTCATCCAAGAGCGTAAATTAAATTTTATAATATAAAAAAAGAAACTCTAGATTTTAGTTACCGTTGTTATGGTACATTTTTATAGTCTTGAGTTTCTTTTTTTGTCATAATTTATTTTATTTTGGTAAAAATAATGTCGAAAGGAGGCTTGAATATGAAAAAGATTAAATATCAATCAATATGTTTTGCATTATCTTTAATTTTCTTATTGGGATTATTCTCATTTCCTGTATTAGCTGATGAACAAATAAAGGTAGAGGCAAAATCAGCAATATTAATGGAGGCTGTAAGTGGTAAGATACTTTTTGAGCAAAACTCTCATGAAAAATTTGCACCAGCTTCAGTTACAAAAATAATGACTATGCTTTTAGCTATGGAGGCTGTAGATAGTGGAAAGATAAAATTAAGTGACAAGATCACAGCTAGCGAAAATGCTAAAAAGATGGGTGGAAGCACAATGCTTCTTGATACTGGTGAGATAAGAACTGTTGAGGAAATTCTTAAAGGGATTGCTATAGCCTCAGGAAATGATGCTGCCGTAGCAATGGCTGAATATCTTGCAGGTACTGAAGGCAGTTTTGTAGGTCTTATGAATGAAAAAGCGCAAGCTTTAGGTATGAAGGATACTACCTTTAAAAACTGTACTGGACTTCCTGCTGATGGACATTTATCTACTGCTTATGATATTTCGTTAATGTCAAGAGAGTTATTAAAACATCCACAGATACTAAAATACACTGGTACATATATGGATAACATATCTGAAGGAAGAAAATCACCTATAGAGCTTGTAAACCATAATAAGCTAGTTAGATTTTTTAAGGGCTGTGATGGACTTAAAACTGGTTTTACCAATGATGCAAAGTACTGCATATCAGCAACTGCTACAAGAGATGGAGTAAGAATGCTTTCAGTTATTATGGGAGCGCCAACCTTCAAAATCAGAAATAGAGATGCAAGTATGTTGTTAAACTTTGGTTTCTCAAAGTTTGAAAGCAAAAAGCTATTTGTAAAAGATCAAGATGTTGAAAAGATAAGTATGAGCAAAGATGGAGAGAAGTTCTTTATGGCAAAAGCTAAAACTGATGCTGTTATAACCATTGAAAAAGGATCTGCTGATAAGATTACTAAAAAGTTATCATTGAAAACAGATAAAATTAAGTTTAAAAAAGGTGAAACAGTAGGAAAATGTGATTTCTTCTTAGGAGAAGAATTAATAGGATCAGTTGAATTGTATTCAGATAGAGATATAAAGAAAGCTAATTTCTTGGAAAATATAAAATACAATTTCCAAAATCTTTTCAAAGGTGGAGTATAAGAAGGAGTAAAATCCTTCTTTTTTTATTCTTTAGAAAATTGTATCTCAATTATATCTGCGGATAATTATGCGAACAGATTTAAGATATAATATAAAGATAAAGAATAAAAAAAGAAGAATATGTGTCGCCTGCCAGAATTTCTTCACATACGTTCAGAAAAGGCAGATGCGCAAAAAATTTGACTAAAGAAAATCGCTTTAGTTAAATTTTTATTATTCTTTAGCAAATTGTATCTTAATTATATCTGCGGATAATTATGTGAACAGACTTAAGACATAATATAAAGTTAAAGAATAAAAAAAGAAGAATATGTCGCCTGTAAGATTCTTCACATACGCTTAAGAAAAGGCAGATGCGCAAAAAATTTGACTAAAGAAGATCGCTTTAGTGAAATTTTTATTGCCTTTTTTGATTTATTGCTTAATAGTCGCTAAATTGATATTATATATAGTGGGAAGTTTTTGAGACAAGCAATGCTTCTTAGTATTACGATTATATATTTTACATACTTTAATGAATTAAAAAATAGGAGAGATTATATGCAGCTTCCAAGTATTAAGATAACGAATTTTGAAGGGCCATTTGATCTTCTTTTGCATTTAATAAAACAGAATAAGATGGAGATTCATGATATTAAGATATATGAACTTACAAATCAGTATATGGATTATTTAAATACAATGAAGGAAATGGATTTAGATATTACATCTGAATTCATAGTGGTAGCAGCTACATTGCTTGAAATTAAGTCAAAGATGCTACTCCCTAAGCCAGTTAAGGAAGATGATGAGGACAAGGATCCAAAGCTTGATTTAGTTGAGAAACTTATAATATATAAGAAAATAAAAAATGCAGCGACATTTCTTAGCAAGAAAAGTTTATACACAGGTAAAATATTTACAAAAAAACCTGAGATAATAGAAGATTTGGGCAAAGATAGTACTGAAGAGTTGCTTTTAAATATAAACATGCTTGATTTGTACAATATTTTTAATCAGCTTATTAATAATTATAAGAATAAGCAGAACACAACAGTTATAGAAAAGAGAATATATGCAGATAAGTATAAGTTAGAGGATAAGATGAGTTATATCTCAGAGGCTATACTTAGTAGAAAGCATATTGACTTTGAGAATCTTTTGTTCGAATGTGAGTCAAAGTTGGAAAAGGTAGTAACCTTTTTAGCAGTACTTGAGCTTATTAAGCAAAGGGTAATCAAAGTAATACAGGAAGATAGCTTTTCTAACATATACATAGAGAGGAATGAATTTAGTGGACAAGATTAGCATAGATCAATTAGAATTTGAGGAGGTTTCTACTAAAAGGCAGTATATGTCAGTAATAGAATCTCTGCTGTTTGTAACAGGAGAACCACTGGGGCCTAAAGATTTAGCGAGAATATTAGAATGTGATATAGATTTTGTAGAAGAAATAGTAGAGTCTATGATAAGAGAATATGAGAACCAAGGAAGAGGAATAAAGATTATAAGCATTAATGGTATGTATCAACTGGTGACAAAGCCACAAAATAGCGACTATGTACAAAAGCTACTTAAAAAGAATACAAGACAGTCCTTATCACAAGCTTCTTTAGAAAGCTTAGCGATAATAGCATATAAGCAACCAGTTACCCGTGTTGAGATTGATGAAATTCGTGGAGTAAAAAGCGATAGTGCAGTGCAAAAACTTATGGAGAAGAATTTAATTAAGGAAATGGGGAGACTAGAGGTTCCTGGTAGACCTATTCAATATGGAACTACTGAAGAATTTTTAAGGCAATTTGGTCTTGAAGACTTAAAAGAACTTCCTTCACTAGACTTATTTGAAGAAGTAGAAGAAATTGAAAATACAGAAGATTTAAATCAGTTTGAAGAGCAGTAACAAATATAGACTTTCGTTATATACGAAAGTCTATATTTTTAGTCTTATTGATTGGTTTCAGGTTTGTCGCAATTTTCTTCTTTGCTACTTTTAGGTTTTGAGAAGAAATCTTTTATAACCTCTAAGACTTGAGGAACATTATCCACAATTCTATCGTAGGTATTGGTTTGATTTACAGGAAGAAGTCTTACTGAATTTTCTCTAAGAACTAAAAATGCAACTGGTTTAACAGTAACCCCTGCGCCAGAGCCTCCACCAAATGGATACTTTTCACAAACCTCTTTGCCAAACTCACTTCCGCCAGAAGCAAAGCCGAAAGATACTCTAGAAATAGGAATTATATAACTTCCGTCTTTTGTTTCTACAGCATCCCCTATTACAGTGTTTACGTCTATCATATCTCGTAGACTTTCCATGGTTGTTTTCATTAAGTTTTCGATTGGATGATTACATTCCATAACTTTCCCCTTTAGGGTCCACCTCCTTATATTTTAAGGACAATAATATTAATAAAATCATATATATAATTTTTACTAAATTTAAAAAAATTATACTTTTTATTTTGATTTTTACGTAAATGCCTTCAGATTGGAAATTAGGAGTTAGGTTCATATCGTTTTCTACAATCTTAAAAGGTATATTAAGTATCATGTAAAATGTTGTAATAACTTGATATATGATTCCGTAAATCTTAGCTGTATTAGCAGCATCTCCTGTAGAATAATTCATCTGGTAACATAACCTCATTTTAGGTTTTATTGGATTATGATTTAATTTATAAATTATATTTTTCAAAACCTCTAGATTAAATTGAAGCTTTTTCTTCTTAGGTTTTTTCTTTTCTTTTTTAGGTTTGCACTTTTCCTTCTCTTTTTTCTTTTTTAATGTTTTTTGTAGAGAGAATACTTTAAATCTATATAAATAAACTTCTAAGTCCAAATCTTGAAATATTACTCTAAGTTTTATAGGAAAAGGTACAATTAATAATAAAAGTATTAATATAAAAATATATAATGCGAGCATTAGCCTTCCTCCAAAAATAAAGGATATATTAATCCTTCTAGTTATAGTATTTCCAATTTTTTTATGTATAACCATCTATATCTAGGTTATTTCAATTTTATTTTGGGGAATTTATATATATAGCCTTGTTACCTTGATAAATTATAAGATTAAACTCTTCATATTATATTGCGAGATTTTTTTATTGAAAAGCAAAGTGGAAGATTCAATCTCAGCTAACCCTAAATATTTCAATGAGTTTAAGCATTTTTTATGACTGTTCAGTTAAAAATAGAACTTATCGGACTGTAATTTTTTTCGTATGCATTTGGAAAGACAAATGAGTTAAAAGCACACTGAAGATGGTTGCTTTAGCATTTTTTTATCCTTAATATACCAATAATAAAGAAAAAGCTCTCACAAAGTATAATAAGTATTCAACAGCTAAAATATAAAAAAGGACTGATGTTATGAATATTAAAAAGAAAATTAGTTATTTTTTGAGCTTCCTTCTTATTAGTTTATTTATAGGTAGCAATATAACAGTCTATGGTAAAGATTTAACGCCTAGTGCTAGATATGTATTAGCAATGGATAGAAATTCCAAACAAGTATTGTATAATAAAAATGGTTATATGCCTGTTCCAATGGCTAGTACAACAAAAATAATGACGGCTCTTATAACCTTACAAAATAAAAATTTAGATGAAAAAGTAGTTATTAGCAAAAATGCAGCATCAATAAGAGGCTCAACAGTGGGATTTAGAAGCGGAGAAGAGATAAGTGTTCATGAACTTGTATTTGGGCTTATGACTAGATCTGGTAATGATGCAGCTATTGCTTTAGCAGAAGCTCAAGCAGGAAGTGTAGAGAATTTTGCAAAGCTTATGAGTTCTTTTGCTACAAGCTTAGGCCTTATGGATGCACATTTTGAGTCACCTCACGGATTAGACAGCCAGAATCACTATTCTTCTGCTTATGATATGGCTTTATTAACTTCCGTTGCTATGCAAAACCCAAAGTTCAGAGAAATAGCAGCAGTGAAGGAGTTAAGAAAAGAAAAATATGGGTTCACAAGAGATTATACAAATATAAATAAAATATTACATAGGATACCTGAAGCTAATGGAGTTAAAACTGGTTATACAGGTCAGGCTGGAAAATGCCTAGTATCCTCCGTGAGTCTAAATGGGAGAGATATAATAATAGTTGTACTTAACTGCCCAGACAGGTGGGAAGCTACCGAGAAGGTTTATAATTATATAAAGGAAAACTATGATTTTCATTCAGTAGCTGTCAGTGAAGCTATCGGTAAAGAAGTAGTAGAGAAAAATGGGTATAATCCAGAAAGTAAGATAGATTTTGTAGTGCCTAAAGGAAAAAGTTACAAGATTGATTATACTGATTTTTGTAATAAAAAAGGTGAAATTGGTGGCAAAGTAACAGTTGTTGATGGTGATGGAAATGAAGTTGTAAAGAAATATGTTAATAAAAAATAGAGTCTTCACAGGCCAATGTCATTAAGTTAAGAAATAAATATTATAATTATGGAACAGAGTATGTTTACAAATACATACCTGTTCTTTTTTTGTATAACAATTTACGTATAATAATTTTTATCAAAATATTAGATAAAGC
>NZ_JAENHN010000028.1 GCF_016595795.1 Clostridium yunnanense | reverse complement strand
TATTTGCATGCATATTTTCCGATTACTTTCCTTATTCCGATTGCACTTCCAAAGCTAATTGCTAAAAAAGAAGCTATCACGTTGTGTAATAGCTTCTTTAATCACTCTTAACTTAATGACATTGAGCTATTTGCTTGAGCACTTTTATGTTTAACTATATTATTTTATTTATTCTCTATTTTATCTATAACTTCTTTAAACTGAGGCAAATGTTTTTTGTGAGCAACTAACATTTCGTCTAATAGTTCTTTACCTTTTAAATCATCACTAACCAAAGGATTAGTAACCATTGCCAATAAAGCAGTGTCATAACTTCCAGTGTATGCAGCTTCTGCTGCTAATCTTTCAAAGGCTTTGATTTGTGCAGTAAGTCCTTGTACAACAACTGGAAGATCTGTTACTGTTTCAACAGGTTTTGGTCCCTCTTTTCCAACATAACAGCTTACTTCAACTGCAGAATCTACATCAAAATTACTTAAAGTACTTCCATTTCTTGTATTAACGGCTATCACTGTATTCTTATCATTATATATTGCATTTATTACATTACATGCAACATCTGAATAGTGAGCTCCTCCACGTTTTGATAATTGCTCAGGTTTTACGGCTAAATTAACATCCTTATATAATTCAAATAATTCCTTCTCAACTTGCATTACAACTTCAGCACGAGTTTGTCCTTTAGAATAACTTTCTAATTCTTCCTTAAGCATATCTCCTCTTTTATAGTAATATCTGTGATATGGGCAAGGTATAAGTTTTAAAGCTCTAATAAACTCAGATTCCCACTGCATAGCTTTTATATTTGCCATAGTTGGGCTTTCATTGTTTGGATCAAGCATCTTTTCCATAACTTCATCTGTTACGTCTTTACCATCTAAATAAACTCTTTCACCATATACCATATGGTTAAGACCAGCAAAATCTATTCTTATTCTTGAGTGCTCCACTCCAAGCAATGCCGCTATTGAGAATTCAAGTCCTATAGGTACATTACATACTCCTATAACTTTCTTATGTTCTCCATATCTTAATAATGCTTCTGTAACTATTCCAGCAGGATTAGTGAAGTTTATAAGCCACGCATTTGGGCAGAGTTCTTTCATTTCCTTGGCAATATCAAGTATAACTGGAACTGTTCTCAATGCCTTGAACAATCCACCTGCCCCATTAGTTTCTTGTCCTAAAAAACCATGGCTTAAAGGAATTCTTTCATCCTTAGCGCGAGCTGGAAGCAAACCTACACGAAGTTGAGTTGTAACAAAGTCAGCATCCTTTAAAGCTTCTTTTCTATCTAAAGTCATATGAATTTCCATTGGAACTCCAGCTTTTTCTACCATTCTTTTAGCTAAGTTACCTACTATCTCTAATTTTTCTTTTCCTTCTTCAATGTCCACGAGCCAATATTCTGTAACAGGAAGTTCATTATATCTTTTAATCAAACCTTCAACTAGCTCAGGTGTATAGCTTGACCCTCCACCTATGGTAACTATCTTCAAACCTTTTTTATCCATCTTACAACCTCCTAAATTATAAGTAATCGTATTCATTATTGTTATGTTTAATCTTTTTATATATTATTAATACGACTTATATTAATTTTATTACCTACTTATATTATAAATCAAGTTATCTATTTTGTCGTTTCTGTTTTTGAAAATTTAACACTCTCATATACAGTTTAAAAAATCGCTGAAGCGAATTCTTTGACTTAATGGTTGATTCCTATACAGTAAAAATGCTGTAAGTCTAAAAAACTTACAGCATCTTAAAATCTTTTATCATTTATACTTTAATGATTTTCTGATGAAATATATTACTGTTCCAAAAACTATAATTAGAAATAAAGGTAGCATTGCTATTGCAAGAGAAGTCTTATATCCTAGCCCTACAATTAACAAGTTATATTCCATTATAGAAAAATACACCAACATTTCAGTTTTTATAAAAATCATAAGCCTTCTTGCATTGCTATATTGAAATCTTGCATTCAACTCACTTATATCTACTACATAATTAAAAATATGAGGAAACTTACTGACAGTAGTTAGCAGCACATAGAAAAACACCGACATTATAGGAATTATAAGTAGAGTATTCTTACTCCCCCAATCATCAGGATTGCCTCTTATATCAAAATGAGTAGCTATGCGCTGAGGCACATCATCCCAATAAGCTGTTAATAGTCCTATTACTACTATAATTGCAGCAATTGATACTATCTCTAATATTCTTTCTAAACTGGAATAAGGTATCTTTAATATAGGTCTTTTATTGCTTCCATTGCCAAAGGATTCAGTCATAAAGTTCATCTCCTAAATATATCTTTATAGCTCTCATATCTAAATTATATTCTTTAACTTTACTTTAGAAACCTGGTAGAACAATTACATTAAATTTTGTGTCTAAAGCCAGCTATACTATAATTTAATAATAATTGCTGTTCGATATATTCTCAAAACCTATATCTTTAAAAATATATTGATATTAGCCTATATTTCTTCATTTCCCTAATTAAACTGCTAAACTTAAACATTAGCTTTAAGTATATACTATTCTTCTTTGCCAAACATTGACATAAGATCTGCAAAAGCATTGTTTATTGGAGCATCACTTTCTTTTTTCATCTTCTTCATTATGTTTGAAACTTCTTTTTTATTTACTTTATCTGATTTATTATCAAATCTCTTATTAAATGAGCTTGCTTTTTCTCTGAAGCTACAATTAGTATTAGCACATACATATATCTGCCCTTCACCTTGCCCCCTAAGTTCAAGCTTTTTATGACACTCTGGACATCTAGCATTTGTAAACCTACTTAAGTTTTCTCTGTGTCCGCATTCTCTGTCCTGGCAAACTAGCATCTTTCCGTTCTTTCCGCTTACTTCTAGCATATACTTACCACAGTCAGGACACTTCTTTCCAGTAACATTATCATGCCTGAACTTATCACTACTGCCTTTAACATCTTGAACTAGCTCTTTTGCATAGTTTCTCATTTCTTCTGTGAAAACCTTAGGGTTTTTCTTTCCCTTGCTTATAAGATCAAGTTCAAGCTCCCACTTAGCAGTCATTAAAGGAGACTTAAGTTCTTCTGGCACTAATTCTATAAGCTGTTTACCTTTTGAGGTTGGAATTATATCTTTTCCACTCTTCTCTATATAGAACATATTATATAGCTTTTCTATTATATCTGCTCTAGTAGCAACTGTTCCTATACCTCCAGTTTCACCTAAAGTTTTAGCAGAAACCTTATCTACAGATACATACTTATGAGGCTTTTCCATAGCTGAAAGCAGGGTACCCTCATTAAATCTCGCTGGTGGTTTAGTTTGTTGCTTCCTACTATCTACTGATAATATAGGAAGTTTATCACCTTTCTTTACAACAGGTAGCTCTTGGCTATCTTTTTCATCTTCATCATCGGTAAGATCATCAGCCCTGTCATAAACCTTCTTCCACCCCTTTGATTTTATAACATTGCCTTTAGCCACAAAAGTTTCTCCACTAATATCTGTAAGTATTGTTGTCTGTACATACTCATATGGAGGCAGCATAACAGCTAAAAATCTTTTAACAACTAAGTCATATACATGTCTTTCATCACTGCTTAGTACAGCTAAGTTAACTTTTTCTTCTGTAGGAATAATCGCATGGTGATCACTTACCTTACTGTTATCTACAAAACCTTTATGTGCATTTATCTTACCATTTAAGATTTCCGTAGCAGCAGCTCTATAATTACTTATAGAAATAGCTTTAAGTCTTTCTGGTAAAGTAGCCACTATATCGCTAGAAATATATCTTGAATCTGTTCTAGGATAAGTAAGTATCTTAAAGTTTTCATATAGTCTCTGCATTATCGATAAAGTTTGCTTCGCTGAATATCCAAATATTCTGTTAGCATCTCTTTGAAGCTCTGTTAAATCATAAAGTGCAGGAGAAAACTGCTTTTTATTACTCTCCATAACATCAACTACATTTGCTTCTTTTCCTTTAACAGCTGAAATTATCTTATTTGCCTTATCCTCTTCAAAAATACTACCATTGTTATTCTTATCTCTCCAGCTAAGTGTGAAACCTTTTGTCTTAGCACTTATAGTAAAGTAATCCTTTGGTTTAAAATTCTTTATCTCTTCTTCACGGTTTACTATCATAGCTAAAGTAGCTGATTGAACACGTCCTGCTGTAAGCTGTGCATTATGCTTACATGTAAGTGCTCTTGTTATATTAAGCCCAACCACCCAATCTGCCTCAGCTCTACAAGCAGCCGCTTTATAAAGGTTATCATATTGCGCTCCTGGTTTCAGATTCTTAAAGCCATCTAATATAGCTTTATCTGTTTGAGATGATATCCATAATCTTTTTATAGGCTTATTAACTCGAGCCTTTTCTATAATCCATCTTGCAACTAATTCACCTTCACGCCCAGCATCAGTTGCTATTACAATTTCAGTTACATCTTTTCTATTTAGCTGCTCTTTAACAGCATTGTACTGCTTCCCACTTTGTTTTATAACAACAAGTTTTAGATGATCAGGAAGCATAGGAAGATCTTCTAACTTCCAACTTTTATATCTATCATCATAAGCTTCTGGATCTGCAAGGGTAACTAAGTGTCCCAATGCCCAAGTAATTATATATTTTTCCCCTTCTAAATATCCGTTCCCTTTTTTGCCACATTTTAAAACTCTTGCAATTTCTCTAGCTACTGATGGTTTTTCTGCTAGTACTACTATCTTACTCATATCAACAACCCTTTCAGTTTTTCTATGCTTATATTACCACAAAGAAATCTTTTTAACTACTAATTATCAACACTACCTCTTTATAACGCAAAAATAATAGAAAGGTAGGCTAAGCTACCTTTCTATTATATATTAAGCAAAATTATTAGTTAAACTCTTAGACATATTTTTTTATATTAAACCTTCTTCTTTAAGCACTTCTTCTAATTTTGATACAATCAACTCATCGTAGTGTTTCCCAATTAAACTTTTAAGTTCCATTAAAGCATCCATTGGTTCCATGCCCTTTTTATATGGGCGATCAGAAGTCATGGCATCATAAGAATCTGCTACACCAATTATTTTAGCTTCTATGCAGATCTCATCCCCCTTTAGTCCTAAAGGGTATCCGCTTCCATCTAGTCTTTCATGATGCTGCCCTACAGCAATAGCTGCTTCTTTTATAAATGTATCACCAACAATAACTTCACCATCAGTAGGATGCTTTTTAATATACTCAAATTCTTCATTATTAAGTCTACCTGGCTTTTTAAGTACTTCATCTGGTACATTTATCTTACCCAAATCATGAAAAGCTGCAGCATAGTGTAAGTAGCTCATTTTAGCATTAGATAGCATTAATTTTTCACCTATTTTCACGGAAAAATCTTTTACTCTTTCTCCATGTGCATGAGTATACATATCCTTCTCTTCCACAGCCTTTCTCATAAGCTCTAGGTCCTTTACCTTAGTACTTATCAGATGAAATACTGGTTCATCACTAACATAAAGAAATTTGACGTCAGTCTCAGTTTTAAAAAACGCCTTAGTTTTTAAATCCTTAGATATAAAATAATCTCCACTTTCAAGTTTTATCTTTTGATCATCAAATTCTAATGACAGACTTCCTTCTAATATGTAAAAGAATTCCATAGATTCGGAGTTATCAGCTGGATATATGAAAAAAATGGTATTTTCACTTATATTCTGAATCATAATTTCAGTCTGTCCACTGTTCGCTAATAAATCAAGCTCGTTGTTTACACCAATAACTCTTTCTATATAACTACCTTTATAATTAAAAACTATACCAGACATAATTCCTCCCAAATCTAACTTTTAAATATTAGAACTAGAAAACCTATATAATAACTCTATATTAATCTTCCTAAAATTAACACACCACATGTATCGGATCTATCGCAATGATTCGTCCACCAATACTATAATCAAAATATTCCTTTTGCACCTGAATCCCAGCTGCTCTAGCATCTGCTACCATAGCATTAGCTAAGTCCTCAGTTTCATTATATAAATCTAAACAAAGCTTGTCTATCTCTTTGTTAGCTTCTTCTCTTAGATTAATAATTTCCTTATTAATTTCAGCTATCTTATCTTCTTTTCCTGCATAATTAGCCTTTTGCTTTTCTAACTCTGCTACCTTTTTATCGAGTTCTATATTTATTTCTGAACCCTTTACTTGAGCATTGTCTATTAAAACTTGAATTTGTTGGTTAGTTTGCTGAATATTTGCAAGAACATCTGACTTATCATCATTTGTTGCAGCAAAAGCATTATGTCCTAATCCAAAAGAAAATAATAAAAATGTAAATAAGAATGCAATTAATTTTTTCATTTTTCTCCCCCTATATGCTACTTTCTTTTTGTTCTAAGAGTTTAATATGTCCATACTAATTTTACTTTATTTTAAATTATTTAGCAATTTTTACTATGGAAAATATATGGTTTTTATATTTAAAAAAGTGTATCAATGGTTTGTCGAAATCTATATTCTTTTAGATAAAAATACACTATTCAATACTAAATTGATATTTCAAGTATTGATATAGTGTATTTTGAAGAATTATTTATTTAAACTACTGTTTTTATATCCATAAATAAAGTATATAACTAACCCCAATAAAAGCCAAACTATAAATCTTGTCCAAGTCTGAATAGGTAAAAAAGACATTAGATATACACAGAATATAACTGTCAATATTGGAGTAAATGGTACTCCAGGACACTTAAACTTTCTTTCTATATTAGGCATAGCTTTTCTTAAAACTACAACTCCTATAGAAACTAGGACAAAGGCAAATAATGTTCCTATGTTGCAAAGTTCCATTATAATATCTAGTGGTAGGAACCCTGCCATTATAGCTGTTATTATACCTGTTATTACGGTACAAAGACCTGGTGTTCCAAATTTCTTATTTACTTTTGCAAACCTCTTTGGAAGCAATCCATCTCTAGACATAACCATGAATATTCTTACTTGTCCATATAAGGTTACAAGTAAAGTTGAAATCATTCCTATTACAGCTCCAACACCAACTAAAGCCGATCCCCAAGTTATACCTATATTAGATAAGGCACCTGGTAAAGCATTATTAATATCTATGCTCTTAAACGGTACTATTCCCGTTAATATCAAAGATACTGCTATGTATAGAACAATTACTGCTATTAAACATATAGCAAGTCCCATAGGTACATCTTTCTTTGGATTTTTAGTTTCTTCAGCTGCAGTTGATACAGCATCAAATCCTATAAATGCGAAAAATATTATTGACGCTCCTGTCATTATTCCTTTTGTCCCAAAAGGTGCAAAAGGATGATAGTTTGCTACATTTATATGAGTTATACCTAATACCACAAACACAAGTATTACGAATATTTTAATTCCTACTATTATATTATTAATCTTTGCACTTTCAGAAACTCCTATATATAGAATCCAAGTAATTATAAGAGTTACGATGACTGCAGGCAAATCAACTATACCTCCACTTATTGGTGCTTTTGTCAATGCCGTTGGAATAACTATACCAGAATCTTTTAGTATACCAATTAGGGTTCCCGACCAACCTGAAGCAACTGCTGCTGCAGAAACTAGATATTCTAATATCAAATCCCATCCTATTATCCACGCTATTATCTCGCCAAAAGCAACATAGGAGTATGAGTATGTACTACCAGAAACAGGAAACATTGAAGCTAGCTCTGAATAAGTAAGGGCGCATAAAGCACTAACTATAGCTGCAACTATATAAGATATTGTAACAGCTGGTCCAGCAAGCTGAGCACCTTGTCCTGTAGCCACAAATATACCAGTTCCTACTACAGAACCAATACCTAAAGCAGCCAAATCAAAAGCTGTTAATTTTCGTTTAAGACCACTATGCTCTGCTGCTTCATTAAAATCATTAATTGTTTTACGTCTGAATATGTTCAAGATCATACCCCCATTTATATATTTTAAATTCAATAAATTTTACAAATATGATTTGTTATTTAAGTACTTTATCAGTATATTAGATTAAAGCACCTCATAAATTATAAATACTATATTATAATTATACAAATGGGAATCACATATGTTTTCATCAATTTAGACTGATATTATTTATTTTAGATAATTTATATCATATTTATTAACTTATACTAACTGATTCTCGCAAAATCTCTTATTTCCTTTTCAGTATACTAATTATTTATAAACTGTACTTTTTCTTGTATAACCGTGATTTATTGGGAGACACACTCAGCTAAAGTTAAAATAAAAAAGGATGATATTCCATCATCCTAAAAAAGCTTAAACTACCTGTATTATGCATAAAATTTCATATTTTTGCATATTTGTATTAACTTATTTACTTTCTTGTGAAGAAAAACTGTTTTTCACAAAAATAATATCATCTAAAATATATCTATGGTTTACTTTAGAAACATCAAATTTAAATAGCCTAAAAACAAATTGAACTGCATGACCAACTGAAAATGCCATTATAATCGTCCCTATTCCTACAAATCCCCCAAGCAGATATCCAACGATTAGTGCACTTATTTCTATAACACTTCTTACTACTCTAACTGACTTATTTGTTTTTCTAGTCAGCGCTACCATAAGACCATCTCTTGGACCAGTCCCTAACTCTGCCCCTATATAAAGAAAAGTAGCTAACGCTATAACCATAACTCCACAGAACATCATTATGACTGAAACAACTAGATTAGCACTTACTGGTATTATTCTATTAAGCATTAACAAATCCATAAACTCTCCAATAAATATCATATTGAATATAGTTCCCCAACCTATTTTCTCACCTAAGATAAAATTTATCAGTATAATAACAAAACCTACAGATATAGTTGCATGTCCCATAGTAATATTTAAAGTCTTCGATATTCCTTGACCAAAGACATCCCATGGAGATAGTCCAATATTAGAATTTATAGCCAAAACTAGTCCCAAGGCATATAAAAATAGCCCAAAGAAAAGCCTAACCATTGTGGAAATTATCTTTTTTATCATTATATAGCCCCCAAGTATATGAATATTATGTATACTTTAAAAGTTGAATTTACAATTCTGTAATCATAATATAGGATTCCAACTTCAACTATTAAGTTCTCGTAATGGAACCCTATAATTACATTATAAAAGAAAGAAATGTTTTTCTCAAAACATTTCATATTAGGTCTTATCTTTTTACTATATAGACATAAGAGACTCCTAAAACTATTGAAATGTGAGGTTTAGCTAGATAAACTTTTTTATATTTCCCTATTCAGTAAAAAAGCAAAGAATATAGAATCCTTTGCATCAAAAACTTCTCACTTAAAAAGGTTTAAATATTATACCTCTATCTTGTAGAAGTGTTTTTATCTTCATTACTGCTACCTCCACTGAATCATAACTTTGTATATGAAGATCGTATTCAAGATCTGTAGTTACCTCTTCTCCTACCCAAACCTTTATTATCTTATCAGAATCTACAGCTGTTTCAATTATCTCAATATCATCTCTGCCTAGTTCTACTGCTGTTACAATAGGGATAGCTCCCGAATCAACTAAAATATTTGCTACCTCTGATAACCTTCTTAAGTGTTCTTCTTTACTATCATTTTCTGTGTGCTTGATATCCGCATCCACACCATATAGCACATTGCTTATACCTAAGAAGTAAACAATCCTACCATCATTAAATAGTTTTCTTTCTAGTTCCTTTGCGATTGTCTTTTTACCTACATCCTTTTTCCCAGTTATACATATTAAAGCTTGTTTTTGCCCATACTTTTCTGCTCTTTCTTCCTTTGAAATACTACTATTTTCCCACTTATTGTTTCTAACAATAACCTTATCTCTCAGCCATGCACTATCATCTTCAAGATCTTTTAGTATTATTCCTCCTCCAGCTATCTCATAATTGTCTACAATTACAAATCTGCTGGTTTGAGCTATTTCGTGCGCTAAATCATATGCTATTGGTTTTTGTGCTCTAAGTATACATTCTGCTACATCATGTCTATCTATTGAGTCCTTAACTTCATTTTCTAGATTCGAAGCATCGATAACTTTAGTTATTTCTTCAATTCTTACAGGCACTTTTGCTGAGCCTACCTTTAAAAGATAATCTTTACCTTTTACCATTGACTGTCTGCCAAGCCAAAATAGGTTAACCTTAATCCTGTTACCAACCTTAGGTTTAGGCTCCCTTGCTAAAGTAACCATTTCCCCTCTTTTTACATATATCTGTTCAGTAAATGTGAATCCTATGGCAGAACCAGCTCCTGCACTTTCTAGCACCTCTGCATTGAATATTTCAATAGAATTAACTTTATTCTTTTTACCAGAAGGATAGAATATAACTTCATCTCCAACCTTAACACGTCCTGTTTCAATGGTTCCAGCTACTATTCTTCTATTGTCCCCATCACCTGTAAACTTATATACAGCCTGTACCGGCATTCTGAAAGGTTTATCATCTGGAAGTTTTTCTTTTTCAAAACCATCTAATATATCCAGCACTGATTGTCCGCTGTACCAAGGTGTCTTTTCAGACGTAGAAACTATATTTTCTCCAAAGAAGCCACTTACCGGTATATAGTATCTTGGTTCAACATCTATCTTGTTTAGGAATTCTGTGTATTCCTTAACTATATTATTGAAAACTTCTTCACTATAATCCACAAGGTCCATTTTATTAATTAATACAACTACATTTTTTATACCTAACATTGATAACAAGTATCCATGTCTTCTAGAGTTCTCTTGAATCCCTTCATTAGCATCTATTACTAGTAAAGCAACTTCTGCTCTCGAAGCACCTGTTACCATGTTCTTTAAAAACTCTATATGTCCTGGTGCATCTATAATTATATAATCTCTCTTATCGGTCTTAAAAAAACATCTTGCTGCATCAATTGTTATGCCTTGCTCTTGCTCATCTTTTAATGCATCAAGCAAAAAAGCATATTCAAAAGGCTTTGAATTCCTTCTGCATCTTTCTTTAACCTGCTCAAGTTTTCCTTCTGGCAGTGAATTTGTATCTGCTAAAAGTCTTCCTATAATAGTACTCTTTCCATGATCAACGTGTCCAACAATTACTATATTCATATCTTCTCTGACAAAATTCATTTTATAGCCCCCATTCCTACATATAGCCGTTCTTTCTTAATTCTTCTAATCCGCCGCCATCTTCTTTATCCTGAGCTCTTCCTGATCTTTCTGCTATGTTTGCAAACTTTCCAGTCTTAAGCTCTTCTATGATTTCATCAATATTTTTTGCTGTAGATTCTACAGGAGTAGTACATGGATAGCACCCTAAAGATCTATATCTTTTGCCTTCCCCTTGATCAAAATAAAGTGATACCATCTCAATATTTTCTCTTTTTATATATTCCCATATATCAAGCTCAGTCCAGTCTAATAGTGGATGTATTCTTACATGAGTACCTGAAGCAAAATCAGTCTTATACTGATTCCAAAATTCTGGTGGTTGCTCTGCTACATCCCAATCATTATTCTTATCTCTTGGTGAGAAGTATCTTTCTTTTGATCTACTTCCTTCTTCATCTGCTCTTACCCCAACAATTATTCCAGTGAAAGGTTCTGTATTCTTATCAATTTCATATTTACCTATATCATGATTCATTCTGTATCTTGGCCAGCTGCCATTAAGAGTGTTAGTTAAAGCTTCAGTCTTTAGTCTCTTACAGCACTCTAACCTAGTGACCTTTCCATCTGGGAAGGTTTCATTTTTATCAAGTGCTTCTTTATTTTCTCCGTATATCATGTCAAGCTTCCACTTTAATGCTAGCCTATCTCTATACTGTATCATTTCAGGTATCTTATAATGTGTATCTACATGTACAAGTGGAATTGGCACATGCCCAAAGAAAGCCTTTCTTGCAAGCCAAAGAAGTACAGTACTGTCTTTACCTATGGACCATAGCATTCCTAAGTTCTTAAACTCACTGTATGCCTCTCTTAATATATGAATACTTTTATTTTCTAACTTATCTAAATGATTCAATGTAATAACCCCCTAGTCTACTCGTTAAACTTATTGTCTTTGTATTAATACTTATTAGATTCTTTTGTGTTTATCCTAACAACATGCTTATTGTCTTCAGTATCTGTAATCTCCCATTGCCAGTACTGTGAATCTTTTTTCACCTTCATTGCCCCTCCAGCTCCGCCAATATCATTTCCTAAGAAATATGTGATTGCAGAACTGCCACATTCCTTTAGGCAAGCCGTGCATCCCCAACATGCATCTTCATATTTTATATAGGCTTTTTTATCTTCATCTTTATAGATTAAGCTTCCAGGACAAACCTTTGTACATTTTCCACATCTTATGCATTTATCTTTATCAATTCTTATGCTCATAGGATTCATACCTTCCAATTAAATCTCTAAATATAATATTTACTGTGCCATTTTTATAGATAGAATTCACATACTTCATCCAATGCTCATCATCTCTGTTTGGATAGTCCTCATTTTCCTGATAACATCTCCATCTAGTTTCTTTTCTTGCCCTTAGATGTTCAATGAGAACTCTAGAAACATATAACCTATCTATTATTTCAAAGATAAACATTAACTGATGTAAATCTTCAGCCTTAAGTGTGTATGCTAAACTCATTAATTCTTTTATCTTCTCTTCTGCAATGTTTAGTTCATTTTCATTATATATATAAGATTTTGATATACCTCCCGCATACTCGTCCATCACGGCTTGCATCATTTCTTCAACTTGTTTTATCGAATATCCAGAGCATTGATTTTCAAAGAAGCTCTTTATAATACCTATCTTATCTTCTATAACCTCACTATCTAATCTGTTGATTATTCTATCCTCTATATTTTTAATCACTGACTCAGCTGCTATCTCTGCTTCGGCAAAACATCCTGTAACGTACTTCTTAGGACTTCCTCCAGCTACATCACCTATTGCATACAAACCTTTTATAGTTGTCTTTCTATCTTTATCTATCCAATAACCACCTGCAGTATGCCCACCTACTATATAAGGTTCAGTCCCTTCAATCTCTACATTTTCTTTAGACGGACCAGTAGACCTCTCAAGCCATCTTAAGGTTTGAGCTGGAGCCATATTTAAATAAGCCTTAAATAAATCTTTATCTAATTCTTCTGAGATGCCCTCAGTCTTTAAATAGCACGGCCCATTACCAAGCTTGTTTTCCATGACTGTCGCATATAGTCTTATATGAGTGTTAGGTTTTCCATACTTAGATACATAACTTTCCCCTAAGGAGTTAATCTGTTCAGCCTTTACCCCTTGTGCTATTGTTCCAGTAGGAGCTATGGTATCTTTACATCTTAAAGCTATAAATCTCATTTCAAAAGATGTCATTTCTGCACCAGCCTTTATTCCCATTGCATAACCTGAACCGGTATTAAAAGGACTGTACCACATCTTATGACTTGAGAAGCCTGGGTTATTAGGCTTATATATTCCAGCTGCACCTCCTGTGGCGCATGCTACAAACCTTGAATAGATAATATATATAATATTTTCATCTAAGGAGAATCCAAGAGCCCCAACTACCTCATTATCTTTAATAAGGTATTCAACTATATTCACTCTATTTAAAACAGTTATATTAGCTCTCTTATCCACCTCATCAGCTAAAAGAGGCTTGATATTTTCACCATTTATTTTTACGCTTCTTTTACCCCTTTGAATATAACTACCAGCTTCATCTTTTAATATAGGAAGTCCCATATCTTCAATCTTTTTCGTTACACCGTTCAATCTCTTTGCGATACTATAAACTAGATCTTCTCTTATGACATTTTCTGAATCTCTTTTTACATATTCAACAAAGGATTCAGCAGTCTCACCCTTTCCTATATATGCGTTTAGTGCATTAACCCCTGCGGAAAGGCATCCGCTTCTCTTTATATTAGCTTTGTCCGTAATTATAACTTTTAAATTAGACTTTTCAGTAATAGTTAAGGCATTGAAACACCCTGCAGTTCCCCCCCCGATTACTAGTACATCTGTTTCTAATATTTCCTTTCTAAAATTCAACTTATGGCCCCCCTTATTGCCTATATTTCAGTTTTAAGTCCCCACTTTTGTCTTATGTTTGCCTCAACCTTACCAAAAACTATTTTATCTAGCAGAAGCCCTAACCCAATTATTACTACCATAACAGCTACTACCTGACTTATATCCCCCACATCTCTTCCTACCATCAGCACATAACCTAGTCCTTTTGAAGAAGCAATCATTTCCCCAGCCATTAAAGCCCTCCAAGCAAAGGACCAGCCTTGCTTCATACCCGCAACAATCCCCGGAAGAGCTGCAGGTATAATAACGTTGATGTATAACTTAATACCTTTAGCCCCCATAGTCTTTGCAGCTTTTATATAAAGTGGATACACATTATTTATAGCGCCTTCAGTTGCTATAGATATTGAAAATATCGATCCCATGGCTATGACAAATATGATAGATTGCTCGCTTATTCCATACCAAAGTATTGCAAAGGGTACCCAGCAAATACTTGGTAATGTCTGCAACCCAAGAATTAAAGCTTTGATGTTGTCCCCGATATACCTAAAACGGACTATAAAAAGACCTAAAGATAGCCCTATAACTACTGATACTAGATAACCTAACAAAAGTCTCCCCATACTTGCCCCAATAGCTGTGAGTAGAGTATTGTCTTTAACTAAGTTAAATAGGCTCTTAAAAACTTCAAAGGGTGATGGAAAAGTATATGGCTTCCATATATCCAAAACATCAACTCCAAGCTTATATACCAGTTCCCATATCGCTAGTAGAAGAATATAAAACATTACCTTTTTCAATACTCCAATCATTGTCGTATTCAGCTCTTGCAATCCTCTCAACCTCCTCTCTAAGCTCCTCCATAACCTGTGCTGCTATATAAGTTAGATTTACATCTTCAACTTTTCTTGGTCTAGCTAGATCTATCTTAAATTCTCTTTTAACTTTCCCTGGATTTGCAGACATAACTAGTACCCTATTACCTAAAAGTACTGCTTCTTCAACACTATGGGTTATGAATATTATTGTTTTATTTGTCTCAAGCCAAACCTTTTGAAGTTCTGTCTGAAGGATATTCTTAGTCTGACTATCTAGTGCCGCAAAAGGTTCATCCATAAGTAAAACTTCTGAGTCTAAGGTTAATGCTCTCACAAGGGCTACCCTCTGTTTCATACCTCCTGAAAGTTCATGAACATATGAGTTTTGGAACTTAGTTAGATGAACCATTTTGAGATAATGAAGAGCTCGCTCTCGCCGCTCCTTTTTAGGAACTCCTGCTATCTTCATTCCAAATTCAACATTATCTATTACTTTTAACCATGGAAATAGCGCTGACTCTTGGAACATAACAGCCCTATCTACCCCAACGCCTTTAATCTCATTACCGTTTAAGCTTATCTTCCCTTCAGTAGGCCTTTCTAGACCTGCAATTATATTTAGCAAAGTAGATTTTCCACAACCCGACGGTCCCAATATACATACAAACTCCCCCTTCTTACAAGTGAGGTTAATATTATCTAAGGTATAAGTTTCTTTATGCTTTGTTATAAACTTCTTATTTACTTCTTCAATTACGAGACTCAATAACTTTTCCCCCTTCTCATTTCGTTTTAGCTTTCTGACTTTCCTTAATAACCTTGCTTAATGTATCTAAATTGTATAAATCAGTTAAATCAGATTCCTCTTTTATAAATCCAATTTCCTCTGATAAAGCTGCCATCTCGGTAATAGAATCCTGTATAGGATAATTAGTTATCACTAGCCTTTTAAAAGCCTTATCTAACACGTCTTTTTTAAGGGGCTTTTTAGTAAGCTTATCTAATTGTTTATTTATATCATCTTTTGCCGCCTCTGGATTTGAACTTATATAAGCTGTCATCTTAATATGAGCTTTCAAAAAGCTCTCAACCAAATCTGGATGTTCTTCCATAAAATCTTTCCTTACCACTACCACTGCTACTGAGTAATTGCCGCCTCTCCAAACATCTTTATAGTCAAGAACAACTTTGGCACCAGCTTCCTTTTCTAGCCTCGCACCCCAAGGTTCTGGAACTAGAGCTGCATCTATCTTGTGCTGTGATAAAAGAGTTTTAATTAGAGAGTTCTCTGCCTGTACTACATCAACCGTTCCACCAGCTGTTTTATCTTTTAATTTATTTTCTTTTAATAATGCTCTTAAGGATAAATCTTGAGTATTACCGAATTGAGGAATTGCTACCTTTTTTCCCGAAAGGTCTTTTACACTTTTTATTGAGGAATCTTTTGCCGCAAGTAAGACGGCTCCTGCACTAGAAGCTCCAGCAATAATTTTAATGGATCCTTTAGAATTTATATATCCATTTAATGCAGGGCCTGGTCCTATATATCCTATATCAATACTTCCTGCAAGAAGAGCTTGCAGTTCATCTGGACCAGCATTAAATTGTTTCCAGCTAACGTTATATTTATCACCTATAGCCTTCTGAAATTCTCCATTGTTCATTCCTACTAAAGCTTGAGCATGAGTTATATTAGAGAAAAAGCCAATTCTGACTTTAGAAGTGTCTTCGCTTTTTGATGAGCATCCGAAAAGCCCCAATACCATTACAGATGTCATTACAGAAGCAAGGATTTTTTTTTTATTCATTTTTAGCCCCCCAGGCACTTTAGCTCATTATTATGGATGTAGCACTTCGTAATGAAACTTATTATTTTTGAATTCCCTCACCTGAAGTAGTGAGAGTTTTATAAATAGATTACAGTTCGAAGTGGTACATCTATAGATATCTACTTTCTTTCAGATAATCAATTATTTGTTCTACACATTCATCTATAGAAGCCTTATGTGTATATATTGTGATTTCAGGATTATTAGGCTTCTCATAAGGCGAGTCAATTCCTGTAAAATCTTTTATAAGTCCAGTTCTTACCTTTTTATACAATCCCTTTGGATCTCTGTCCTCACAAACCTCTAAATCACAATCAACAAAAACTTCTACAAACCTATCTCCTAGCAACTCTCTTATACTATCTCTATCTTCTCGAAAAGGAGAAACAAATGTAGCCAAGGTTATGATACCTGCATCTGCAAAAAGTTTAGATACTTCCTTTACTCTTCTTATGTTTTCAATTCTATCCGCTTTAGAGAACCCAAGTCCTGAATTTAATCCATGTCTTAGATTGTCCCCATCTAGTAAATAGGTTAGATAAGAATAATTGTGCAGCTTTACACTTAATGCATTTGCAACTGTAGATTTACCAGAACCTGAAAACCCAGTAAACCATATTAGTATCCCCTTCTGATTTAATAGCTGTTCCCTATCTTCTCTGCTAATACTAGTATTGTGCCAAACTATATTAGCATCATTGTTAATATTCATAGCTAAACCTCCCCAAAATTATTTTTGTTATGAATTTAACATTTAAGCTCAGATTAGTTAAATAATTTGCCCAAATAAGTATTGAGAATTACAACCATAGAACTGTCTGCACTTTATTATTTTCAATTACCAACTATTCCGATAAGTTTTGTTTTTGTTAAATTAAGTATATTAGAGGATTTAGTTGAAATCAATATATTTTTTTGATAATCAATAAACAATTTAACCACTTTTACTGCAAATTAGTTAAAAAACATACACATTAGTTGAAATATCCTCATAAAAAGTTAAGCATTTCACCTTTTAGTAACTAAACTACATTGTTAGGTAAAATCTACGTCAATTACCTCAAAAGGAAAAAGTTTATTTTAAATTATAACTAAAAGTGATAAAATTAAAGATGAATTCCTGCAATCCTAAAACTATTTTGAAAACTCTTATGTTTTCTTATAAGAGAATTTAAGAATATAAATTTAGGTATGAAGTGGTTCATATATAATAAAAATTTAAAAGTATAGTTTATAGAATGGGGGCTTTTTAATGTCTAAAGAAGTAAATATTGATTGGGGTACATTGGGGTTTAATTATATCAAAACAGATTTCCGTTATGTTTCTAAGTGGAAAGATGGAAAATGGGATGATGGCACACTTGTTGAAGATAATATGCTTTCTATAAGCGAAGCTTCAACAGCTTTACATTATGGTCAACAATGTTTTGAGGGCTTAAAAGCATACAGAACTAAAGAGGGAAAAATCCAACTTTTCAGACCTGACCAAAATGCAAAAAGAATGGCTGCAAGCTGCAACAGATTGTTAATGCCAGAAATATCTGAGGAAAAATTTATAGACGCTTGCATTCAAGTTGTTAAGGCAAATGAACACTATGTTCCACCTTATGGTACTGGTGCAACATTATATCTAAGACCATTTGTGATAGGTGTTGGCAATAACATTGGGGTAAAACCTGCACCTGAATATATATTCTGTGTATTCTGTATACCTGTAGGAGCTTATTTCAAAGGTGGAATAACTCCTGTAAACTTCATAATTTCTGATTATGATAGAGCAGCACCTTATGGTACTGGAGCCGCTAAAGTTGGAGGAAACTATGCTGCCAGTCTTCATCCTCATGAACTAGCTGCAAAGGGCGGATATGCAGATTGCATTTACCTAGATCCAGCAACACATACTAAGATTGAAGAAGTTGGAGCTGCTAATTTTTTCGGTATCACAAAGGATAATAAATTTGTAACACCTGATTCGCCATCAATACTTCCTAGCATAACTAAGTATTCCTTGCTTCATTTAGCTAAAGAATACTTAGGTTTAGAAGCTGAGGAAAGAGATGTATTTATAGATAATATAGATGAATTTAAAGAAGCAGGGGCTTGTGGAACTGCAGCTGTAATAACACCAATAGGGGGAATCTTCTATAAAGATAAACTTCATGTGTTCCATAGTGAAACAGAAGTAGGACCTATTACAAAAGAACTTTACGAGACCCTTTCAGGAATTCAATTTGGTGACAAAGAAGCACCTGAAGGATGGATTGTAGAAGTTAAATAAAATATTTTATTAAGGGAAGGGTTATTGTAACTCTCCCTTTTTTCACACACACTACTGGTATAAATTGAATGGAGGATTAATATATGGAAAAAATTAAAATTGATGATTTTACTAAATACACCTTTCTATCTTCAATAAAACACTCACCTGATGGCAACTATGCTTGTTTTGTGGTACATCAAGCAGATCTTGAAGACAATAAATACTTATCAAATTTATGGATTCTTAATTTAAAAAATAATTCTAAATACAAACTTACAGCCTTTGATTCTGAAAAGAGCTTTTTATGGCTTGATTCCGAAAGTATAATCTTCCCTGCCCAAAGAGATGCTAAAGATAAAGAAAAGCTTAACAGTGGCGAAGATTTCACTCAATATTATAAGATTAATATTCATGGTGGAGAAGCCGTTAAACTATTTTCCATTCCTAAGTCTGTAAATTCTATAAGACAAATTAAAGAGAATCTATACGTATTTACTTCGGATTATAATCCTAATGAAAGTGATTTAAATTATTTAAATTCTGATGAAAAACAAAAAGAATTAACCAAAAGAAAAGAAGAAGAAGACTATGAAGTCCTTGAAGAAATACCATTTTGGTTAAATGGTGGTGGATTCATAAAAGGCCAAAGGACTAGGTTATATTTATTTGATGCTATAACACAAAAAGTTGAAGCTATTACAGATGAAACTACAAATGTTGACTTCTTCGACTTAGATTCAAGCAAAAGCAAGATTGTAATACTAAGCTATTATTTTAAAGACAAAATGCCTCTTACAAATGAAATTTCAATATATAATATAAAAGAAAAAACTCTTACCACTTTACCTCAACCATTGCCTATGAGTAATAGATTTGCAAATTTCATCTCTGATAAAAAAATAATAATTGCAGCAACAGATATGTGCAAATATGGGGTAAATGAAAACTCAAAATTCTATACTATTAACTTAGATACTCTTGAACAAAAATGCATAACACCTGATTTTGATAAAGCCTTAGATAACTCCGTCGGCTCAGACTGCAGATATGCTGGTTCAGTAGCAATGCAAATTGAAGGAGACTACTTATATTTTATAACAACAGAAAATTATAGTTCTTTATTAAACAAGATAGATGTTAACGGAAATATAGAAACTTTAACTAATGGAAATGGAACTGTAGATGGGATAAGTGTAAATAAAGATAATGTATTATTCATAGGAATAGCTACTGATTCTCTTCAAGAAATTTATACTATAACTAATGATACTAGTGAAAACTTGACAACTTTTAATGATTGGGTCAAATCAGAAAAACTTATTTCTTCTCCAGAGAAAATAAGTATCGAGACTGAGCCAGGTATAATAATAGACGGCTGGGTTATTAAGCCTGTGGATTTTGATGAAACCAAAAAGTATCCTGCTATATTAGATATACATGGTGGTCCTAAAACAGTATACGGTACAGTATTCTTCCACGAAATGCAATACTGGGCTAGTGAAGGATATGCAGTGTTTTTCTGTAACCCTAGAGGAAGTGATGGGAAGGGGGATGCTTTCGCTGATATTAGAGGAAAGTACGGAACAATAGATTATGAAGATATAATGAAATTTACTGATGAGGTGTTAAAAAGATATGCTTTCATAGATCCATCAAGAATTGGTGTAACCGGAGGTTCTTATGGCGGATTTATGACTAACTGGATAATAGGTCACACCGATAGATTCAAAGCTGCTGCTTCTCAAAGAAGTATATCAAATTGGACTTCTTTTTTTGGCACTACAGATATAGGTTATTTCTTTGGACCAGATCAAACCGCAGCTACACCATGGAGCGATTATGAAAAAGTATGGTTTCACTCTCCACTAAAATATGCAGACAAAGTAAAAACACCAACACTATTCCTACATTCTAACGAAGATTATAGATGTTGGATTCCTGAAGCTCTTCAAATGTTTACCTCATTAAAATATCATGGAGTAGAAACAAGGCTTTGCATGTTTAAAGGAGAGAATCATGAATTAAGTAGAAGTGGCAAACCTAAACACAGAGTTAGAAGGCTTACAGAAATAACTCAGTGGTTTGATAAATATTTAAAATT
Source organism: Clostridium yunnanense (assembly GCF_016595795.1). Classification (GTDB taxonomy): domain Bacteria; phylum Bacillota; class Clostridia; order Clostridiales; family Clostridiaceae; genus Clostridium_AR; species Clostridium_AR yunnanense. The sequence continues at coordinate 143,051 of NZ_JAENHN010000028.1, read as the reverse complement.
TCAATAAAACTTAATTATATACACATTTATATAAAATATAATTTCTTAATGAATAAAAATAACTAAATTACTCATAAATTGATGAATCGAGGCACCAATTTGACTGTCCTTTTATATACTATATATATAAACATCATTTATATAAATGTAAAGAAAGGATTATTGATATGGGTATATATATAGATAATAATAGATATAATAGTTGTCCCGATCCTTATAATCATCATCATTGTTGTCCTCAACCTGTACTAAGCCCTATACGTCCAACCAATCCTAGGCCAATTGGATTTACTGGTCCTACTGGTCCTACCGGTCCTACTGGCCCTGCCGGAACTGGTACCGGAACTGGTATAACTGGTCCTACTGGTGTTACTGGCCCTACTGGTGTTACTGGTCCTACTGGCGTTACTGGTGATATTGGTGCTACTGGCGTAACCGGTCCTACTGGTGTTACTGGCCCTACTGGCGTTACTGGTCCTACTGGCGTTACTGGTGATATTGGTGCTACTGGCGTAACCGGTCCTACTGGTGTTACTGGCCCTACTGGCGTTACTGGTCCTACTGGTGTTACTGGCCCTACTGGCGTTACTGGTCCTACTGGTGTTACTGGTGATATTGGTGCTACTGGCATAACTGGTCCTACTGGTGTTACTGGTCCTACTGGCGTTACTGGTGATATTGGTGCTACTGGCGTAACTGGTCCTACTGGTATTACTGGCCCTACTGGCGTTACTGGTGATATTGGTGCTACTGGCGTAACCGGTCCTACTGGTGTTACTGGCCCTACTGGTGTTACTGGTCCTACTGGTGTTACTGGTCCTACTGGCGTTACTGGTGATATTGGTGCTACTGGCGTAACTGGTCCTACTGGTGTTACTGGTCCTACTGGTGTTACTGGTCCTACTGGTGTTACTGGCCCTACTGGCGTTACTGGTGATATTGGTGCTACTGGCGTTACCGGCCCTACTGGTGTTACTGGCCCTACTGGCGTAACTGGTCCTACTGGCGTTACTGGAACTACTGGTGTTCCTGGAACTCCTGGTGTTACTGGCCCTCCTGGCCCTACTGGCGTTACCGGCCCTGCTGGTGATGTCGGTGCTACTGGAGTTACCGGGCCTACTGGTATAACTGGCGTTACCGGCGCTACAGGTGTAACTGGTGTTACTGGTGTTACTGGTCCTACTGGTGTAACTGGGGCTGGCTTAGCTGCAAGAGCAAACGTATTTGATCTTGCGACACTTGCTGACGCAACAATTACTGGTGGAGCAGATATTCCATTGTCTAATAACGGACCATTAGTTGGTATAACTCACGCTCCAGGAGCAACAACTATAACTGTAACTGCTGCAGGTGAATATCAAGTTGATTATAATATTACTACAACCGCTGGCATAGGCTCTCAAATAGCAATAGCAGTAAATGGTGTTGTTGATCCATCTACTCCTATATCAGTACTTGTTGCTGCTGGTCAACTAACAGGAACTACAATTCTCACACTTGCTGCTGGTGATACAATCACATTAAGAAACAACTCATTGGTAGCACTTACTCTAGCTTTAGCTCCTGCTGTTGGTGCACAAGTAACCATTACTAAAGTAGATTAATTTTCATTTCTGACCTTCTTCTTAATGAAGAAGGTCTTTTATATAATCCAATCAAATAATTATCATAATTACTAAAAAACTTTGTTATCAATTGCACTATATTTCATGTTTATATAACTCTATATAAACTTCTCATAATAAAAAAGGATGTTAATAAAACTGAAAATTTATAGTTTTATTAACATCTTCGCAACACACATAATATACTTTTATATTTCTAGAATTATCTTAACACTACCTTCTCCTAGCAAAGTCCACAAACCTAAACCTATCTGGTCTGTGTCTAGACTCTGTATACTGAAACAAACTGGTATCTTCTAGATATACATAATTCTTAACCACAACTACCATATTGAAATTTTCAAAATCTAAAACTTCCTTATCTTCCTCAGTAGCTTGCTGAACTGTGAACTCTTTTTTAGCATAGCTAATCTTTAGACCTAAAGTATCTTCTAGATATTCATATATAGAATTCTCGCAGATCTCTTTCGTTAAATTCGGAACAAACTTTTTATTAAAATAATCTTTATCTAAAATAATTTTTTTGCCACCAATTTCTCTAACTCTTACTACATTCCAAGCTTCATCACCCTCTGATAACTCCAGCTGCTTCATTATAAATTTATCTCCGCTTATAAGTTCTAATTCTCTTAATATAGTATTAGAACCGCTTCCCATCTTTCCTGCAAGTTCTTTAAAACTCGTTAGTCCAGACATAGGAAAATCAAATTTATTTACATCAAGAACGAATGAACCTTTTCCTTTTATCTTTTGTATGCATCCATTTGTCTCTAACAAAGCAAGAGCTTTTCTTATAGTATCTCTGGATACATTATAAGCTTCCATAAGCTCACTTTCAGATGGAAGTTTAGAGTTTGGCTCCATCTTGCCAATTTCTATTTTATTAACTATATCATTATATATAGCTAGGTATTTACTATTCATATTCTATCACCGTAAATATTTTAGCATTTATATATATAAGTTTCAACAAATATACTTTTATATAAGTTATATAGTGACTTTTAAATTATACAGTAGTATTTCAAATCTTATGTATCCCTAAATTATTCTAGTATACTATATAAATATGGGCAACTGTAATACTTACACTGTTTTTAGAACATAATCTTAATTGTATAGTTGCCCTATATATGCTTATCTGCTTAAATAATACACTATGGACTCATAAGGTCTTAATTTAATGGACTCCGTTAACTCTTGCGAATCTTCATAATTAGATAGTAGTATGCATGACTTCTTACTATCTATTCTATTTTCACTAGGTATATTAACTAAAGTTTCATGCCCATAAAAGTTATTTATAACAATAAGTTTTTCGCCTTCATATTCTCTAATATACGCAAAAACTGATTGATGATTTTCTAATATTGGTATATAACAGCCATAAGATATCACATCATATTCTTTTCTTAAAGATATTAATTTCTTATAGTGATAAAAGATAGAATCATTTTCTTTCAATGAATTTTCAACATTTATCTCATTATAGTTATCACTTAAAGATATCCAAGGTTCTGCTGCTGTAAATCCACTATTTTTACTACAATCCCACTGCATAGGAGTTCTTGAATTATCTCTAGATTTACATTTAAGTATGTTTAGTATTTCTTCTTCACGTTTTCCACTATCTTTAAGTATATTGTAATAATTTATTGATTCGATATCCTCATAGTACTTTATATCATTAAAATGAGGATTAGTCATTCCTATTTCTTCACCCTGATATATGTAAGGTGTTCCTCTTAGCATATGAATAGCCGTAGCAAGCATCTTAGCAGATTGCTTGTGATACTTTTCTTCATCGCCAAAACGACTGACTATTCTTGGCTGATCGTGGTTACACCAAAACACAGCACTCCATCCATTATTTCTTTCCATACCTAATTGCCAATTATTAAATATATCTTTTAATTTAAAAAAGTCAAAATCCATTAAGGTCCATTTGTTGCCATCCTTGTAGTCAACCTTTAAGTGATGAAAATTAAAGACCATTGATAGTTCTTTTTCTTTTGGATTTGAATAACTTATACAGTTATTCAAATCAGTTGAAGACATCTCTCCTACAGTCAATATATTATCTTTAGTAGCAAAGGTTTTATTATTTAATTCTTTTAAATATTCATGTATCCTTGGCCCATCAGTATAAAACCTTCTGCCATCTCCTTCGAAATCATCTTCGTATACATACGGCTTAGAAATTAAATTTATTACATCTAGTCTAAATCCAGTTACACCCTTGTCCATCCAAAACTTTACTACTTTATATATCTCATCTCTAACATGAGTGTTTTCCCAATTCAGATCAGCTTGAGTTTCATCAAATAGATGTAAATAATATTCATTATTTACCTTCTTCCAAGCACTTCCCCCAAACTTAGACTTCCAATTAGTAGGCTCGGAGCCATCTTCAGTTTCCTTAAAAATATAATAATCTTTATATTTCTGTTCACCTTTTAACGCTCTCTTAAACCATTCATGTTCCGTAGATGTATGATTAAATACCATATCTAACATCAAACCTATATCTCTTTTAGAACATTCTTCAACTAACTCTTCAAAATCCTTCATTGTTCCAAATCTTTTATCTATGCTACAGTAATCAGCAACATCATACCCATTATCCTTCTGTGGAGAAATATAAAATGGAGTAAGCCATATATAATCTATCCCAAGCTCCACCAAATAATCGAGTTTCTCTATCACTCCTCTTAGATCACCTAAGCCATCTCCATTGGAATCCTTGAATGATTTAGGGTATATCTGATAAATCACGCTTTTTTTAAAGTCTTTCATATAATCTGCTCCTTTAAAATAAGTGTTAAAGAGGAAGGAGTCTCCCCCTACCTCTCTTATCACTTTAATTTCAAATTCTATTATCCGTTTAAACTTGCTTTATCTTTTATTGCTTTTCTCTTCGAAAGTGCTACTGTTAATACAAATGGAACTGCTATTGCCACAACCATACATAAAGCGAAAGTAAGCATGTACTGTGGTTTTATTGATAAAATTCCTGGAAGTCCGCCTACTCCAATTGAGTTAGCCATAACTCCTGATCCAACAGAGATAACTGCTGCAATTGCAGATCCAGTCATAGCTGCTAAGAATGGATATATATACTTTAGATTTATACCAAACATTGCAGGCTCAGTTACACCTAGGTAACATGATATACATGCTGGTATAGATACTTGCTTTTCTTCTTCATCGTGTCTATTTATAAAAATCATAGCTAGTACAGCTGAACCTTGTGCTATATTTGATAAAGCTATCATTGGCCACAAGTTTGTACCACCTAATTGACCCATAAGTTGTAAGTCTATAGCGTTTGTCATATGATGTAATCCTGTAATTACTAAAGGAGCATAAGCAAAACCAAATACTGCTGCAAATAACCATCCAAAAGAAGAAGTTAATGCATTATATACTACATATGATATGCCTGAACCAATCTTCCAGCCAATTGGTCCTAAGATTGTATGTGCTATTAATACAGTTGGTACAAGTGATAAAAATGGAACAACTATCATTGATATATACTCTGGAATAACCTTACGGATATTTTTTTCTAGTATTGCAAGTAAGAATCCTGCAAGTATTGCTGGTATTACTTGAGCTTGATAACCTATCATTTGAACCTGAGCAAATCCAAAGTTCCAAACTGGAATTTCTTTAGCTCCTGCTACTCCATAAGCATTTAATAACTGAGGAGAAACTAAAGTTATACCTAGTATAATACCTAGTATCTGAGTTGTACCCATCTTTTTAGATATGGACCATGTTATTCCTACAGGTAGGAAGTGGAATATCGCTTCACCTATAAGCCATAAGAATGAGTGTACACCTGCCCAAAATTGTGATACTTCAACTATTGTCTTAGTTCCTCCATCAAGAAGCTTGATATCTCCTATTATATTACGGAAACCTAAGATCAAACCACCTACTACTAACGCTGGTATAAGTGGTGTAAATATTTCAGCAAGGTTTGCTAGAAGTCTTTGTATAAAGCTCATGTTTCCCTTAGCTGCCACTTTTGCTTGCTCTTTACTAACTCCATCAATGCCTGCTACATCAACAAAATCATTGTAGAAAGTAGACACTTCATTACCTATGATAACTTGAAATTGACCTGCTTGAGTGAAAGTTCCCTTTACACTCTTTAACCCTTCAATCTTCTTCACATCTGCCTTTTTAGGCTCAGCCAATACGAATCTCATACGAGTAGCACAATGTGTTACAGCTGATATATTTTCTTTTCCACCTACATATTCTAATAAAGATTTTGCATCATTAGAAAACTTAGCCATAAAATAATCCCCCCGACATCTTAATATAAATAAGTTTATGTTTAAAAATTGATTCAGTAAATGATTACATAGACTTTAAATAAAAAAAATCATCAAATAAGTCCTTTTCGAAACAAGAAAACATTTTCATTAGTTTCAACCTATACGTACAAGTTTGTCTATGTTTTAATTATATGTTGTACGTACAGGTTAGTCAACATATTTTTTTACATTTTTTATTTATTTTCTCTAGTTAAATATTTTGATAATAGCAGTTCAATTATTTATTAATAAAAACATAAGTCTTACAAGTACAATTCTCTTGTTTCCTTCTGGAGAACACTAAACATCTAAAATATTCAGATAAGATTTGTGTATCTCTAATTTGATATTTAGTAACAATTTGTTCAAAATCATCACATCAAATTGACATAAATATAAAATATAATCTTTTTAAACAAGCAGTTTATATAAAAATATTCAATTTAAAAATATTAGAAGCTTAAGGAGTGAAAACATGATAAAAAACGTATTATCTAAAAAACTTGTGATTGTAGTTTCAGCTTTAAGTATCACAGGATTGTTACTTACAGGATGTAGTAGCTCTAATAAAAATACACAAGCTAATGCAGCTACTCAAAATCAAAATGGACAACAAAACCAACAGAATGGAAAGAACTTTGGTGCTAATTCAGAAGAAAGAAAAAAACAGATGGAAGACAGCGTAAACTCACTTGTATCTGATGGTACTATTACTAAAGATCAAGGAACTAAGGTTTTGGCTGCATTAACCACATCTACTCAAAGACCTAATGGACAACAGAATAATAACAATAGTAATAGCCAGGGTAATGATAATAGCAATAATCAACAAAATCAAAACAATCAAAAAAGCCAACAAGGGCCAAGTAACCAAAATGGGCAAAGCAAAGGCAATAGAGGTAACTTTAACCCACTTAACACACTAGTCTCTGACGGTACCATAACGCAAGCTCAAGCTGATAAGATTATGGAAAAAGTAAGAGCAAGCATGCCTCAAAGACAAAACAATAGCAATAATGGAGCTAAAAACAATAATAGTACTACTAATAATAACGCTAACAATAGTACAGGCTCATAACATAATTGCTTAGTAGAACTTAAGGATTTCTATATAAAAATAGTGTGGATAATCTCAACTATGCTGAGATTATCCACACTATCTTTTATTTTTATCCACAAACTTATCTCTATTTATCATTATAATGTGCATAAACTTAAATATGTTAACAGCTCTAAATTTACTAATTCTAAATAAAATCACTATACTAATGATTTTATCCTCCAAGAGTGACGTCTTGATCGCTATACCAGCTCAGCGCATTGTAGAAATGCTCCGGCTTAAAATCAGGCCAATATTCATCAATAACATAAAAATCTGAATAAATAGACTGTACAGGAAGAAATCCACTAAGTCTTCTCCTGCCACCCCATCTTATTATGAGATCCACTCTTGATACATCATAAGATTGTATTTGATTATTAATATTATTGCTTCTAGACTTAACCTCTTTAAGATGGTCTAGATCCCACTTCCAACTATAATTTACTAAGAAATTAACTTTCATACCTCCATTTCCGAAGGTTTTTCTTACGGTATAAGGCATTAGTTCTTGTGGAAACATATCAGACTTTGTATTTCCTACTACAAGTAGCTCTGCATCTTGATTTGAAAGAATTTTTACAGCATTAATACAAGCCTCTGTAAATGCTTTTCTTTGTTCAGCAGGCCTTTTTGTATTATCCACAGTAAAACCATAATAAGTTACTTCTTTTATACCAGCATTTTTGCATAAAGTAAAAAGTTCTAATCCAGGATCTATTCCTGAAATATACCCATTTTCTTTAGATAATCCCTTATCTACAGCCCATCTTCTATTTCCATCTGGAATTATTCCTACGTGATTTGGTATTCTCATAAATCCACCTCAATAATATATAAGTCTAAATATGAATCATATACATATTATTGCCACTATGCCAAAAACTAACCATAGAAATTTACTATACAAAAACATAATTTATTTTTCAAAGCTTTGTGAAGGTAGTTTACCAATCCTTTCTACTAAAAATGTAGATGATAGCACTATAATACCGCCAATTAGCTGAACAACAGTAATTGATTCGCTTAATAATAAGGTTGAAAAAAACACTGCTGATATAGGATCAATATAACTAAGTATAGCTATAGTATGGCTTTCTAAACCTTTCATAGCGGTAAAGTATAATAGGTATGCAATACCGGTATGTATAACTCCAACAATTAATACAAACATAATTGCCTTAATGCCCAACGATGCCCCCTTCACTATTTCCCCTCTATAAATTATAAAAGGTAAAAGTGTTATTACTGAAACCACAAGTTGAATTAATGTAGTTTCAAATCCCGACAAACCTTTTATAAACTTATTTGTCAACACTACAGTTGCATATAAGGCAGCCCCACTAAGTCCATATAGTATTCCTTTAATATTCTGCGAAAACTCACCTGAACTTTCGCCAGAATTCAATATCATGACTATTCCAATCAGTGCTGCTATTAGACATGCCAACTTACTTCCTGTGAGTTTTTCCTTAAGTATAAAAGGCGCTGCAATTATTACAAACATCGGTGCAAAATAATAACTTATAGTAGCTATCGAAACAGTGGTATATTTATATGCCTGAAATAACAATATCCAATTGAATCCTATCGCAATACCTGAAAGTATTAAAGGAATTGAATTTTCTCTTATTCTTGATATAGAAACCTTTTTCTTGCCTATTATGCTAAAAGAAAATAAAAACAAACTTCCTATTGTAGCCCTTAAAAAAGCAATCTCCAGAGATGGTAAATTTATATTCTTAACAAAAATGCCTATACTTCCAAAAATAATCATTGCTAATAATATTTTTATCTTATCATTCATGTATTTAGCCCCCGATTTTAAACAATTTCTTCTTATGTAGCCTATATGTACCTAAAATCTCTCACTCAAAATATTTTCAAGCCTTTATTTAGGTTAAGTTTTCTTAGATATCTCCAAGGTACATGCCTACATAATACTTTACATTATATATAACTGTTTGTCATTGTAGTTTAGGTGATTTATAATTACTTAAGTAAAGACTTTTTTACTAGGAGGTATTGTTATGAGAATTGGAGTTATAGGTCTTGGCGGAATCGCGCAAAAGGCATATTTGCCTGTTATAACAGCAAGAGAGGATATCGAACTTGTATTTTGTACAAGGAATATAGAAAAATTAAAAAAACAGGCTAAAAAATATAGAGTTAATGAATACACTACTTCAATAGATGATTTAATAAATTCAAATATTCAAGCTGCATTTGTTCATACAGCAACAGAATCTCATTTTGAAATCTGCAAGAAACTACTTATGTCAGGTATACATGTTTACGTAGACAAACCGATTTCTTACTCTTATGAAGAATCAAAAGAGTTAGTAAACATAGCAAATAAGTATAACAGAACTCTAATGATAGGTTTTAATAGAAGATTTGCTCCTATGTACTCCTCAATTAAAAACGAAGAAACTGCCAATGTGGTTTTAGTACAAAAAAATAGAGTTTCTAGTCCACAAGATATAAGAACATTTATACTTGACGATTATATACATGTACTTGATACTGCAAGATTTTTGATGGGTGGAAGTATATCAGATCTTCAGGTAAATGGACTAATAAAAAATGATAAGTTATATAATGTAGTTACAAAACTATCAAATAAAAATACTACTTCTATTGCCATAATGAACAGAGATAGCGGTATATCAGAAGAACTTGTTGAATATATGTGTCCTGGCAAAAAAATTGTTGTAAAAGATATGGCTATAAGCTCAAACTCATGCAATAATGAAGAAAGTTTAAGAAAATTAGGAGATTGGGATACAACCTTATATAGAAAAGGTTTTTATCAAATAATAAATCATTTTATAGATTGTATAAAAGATGGTAAAGAAACAAACATCTCTTTAGAAGATGCACTACTTACACATAAAATATGTGAAGATATTATAGAAGAACTTATAAAACTATAGTTTATTCTTATAATTGTACAAATTTAGCTCCTTATAATGTTTATTATAAAAAACAAATAATGTACTGTTAAAGATGTCCCAGTTCGAACCTAACTCTATTTTTAAAATTCTCACGGTTTCTTGCGAGAGAATTTAAAAATAATAAGTTTTATTACGAAATGGTGCAGCCATACAAATAGATTTTATAATTACCAATACACATGATCCATCAATATTATAATAAAGTTAAATTATATAGAATGTACTATGCTTAACACAAAGGCTAAAAATTAATACCATGGTGGTGAAAAAAATGAGTGATGTTGTTCATAAGTTATTATTAATAATTAATACCAGTAACGAAAAAGATATTGACTACAGTATTTCTTGGATAATGCTTCAAAATATAAATAAAATATCAAGCATGAGTATAAATCAACTAGCTGACTTATGTTATGTATCCATATCTACCATAAGTAGATTTTGTAGAAAACTAGGTTGCAATAGCTTTTACGAATTTAAAAATATGTTAGTATATGATGACAATGAATATTTTGACCCAAGAAATAAAAGCATAAACATGAACATAAACGAGGATGCTTCTGACTTATCTTTCATGGCTAAGAAAAATATAGATTTGGCTACTCAGACGTTAAAGACTGAAGAAATCGACGAATTAGTCAAGAATATACACGACTATCCTAGTGTATCTCTTGTAGGTTTAAATACAGGTCAAAGTATTACTCTAGATTTTCAAGGTGAATTAATGGTACTAGGTAAATTTGCAACAGTTTTTGTTGATATCGATAAACAACTAGATAATATAAAATCTTTAGATGAAAATTCATTATTAGTTATATTTTCAATATCAGGTGGCTGTAGCTATAATTCAAGACTTATCGAAGCATTAAAACAAAGTAAAGCAAGAAAATTATTAATCACTCAAAATCCAGCAACCCCTCTAATTGAATACGTAACTAAGGTAGTTCTTTATGGGAATGAATACTTTCCTTTTGTAGGAAGATATGCTTTCTTATATGTTAAAGACCTTATTTTGATGAGATATAGATTCTTATACGAAGTATAAGAATCTATATCTTCATACGTAAACTTGAAAATATAATTATATATATGTACCACTTTAAATTGAAACTTATCAAAGATAACACTTCGTAAAAGCATAGAAAGCTTTATTTGGACCTGATATATCTGCAAAGATTAATTGAATAATAAAAGAAAATCTGCTATCAAGTCACATTCTTGATAGCAGATTTTTTTAATAAATGAATATCTACTTTTTGATTGCATGGAACATTATAAGCATATTTTTTTCATATAAATATCAATAAAGTCTACAATAAACTCTAGAAATATTGATACTCATAATTTGTTAACTTTTTGTATATAGTATACAATGCAAATCATTTGCATTGATTAAATTTTTCCATAGGTTTAAAATATAAAAGTAGAATCTTTAGAAAGAAGGGATTTCTTTGAAGGTAAAAGTAGATTTGTTTTCTGGTTTTTTAGGCGCAGGAAAAACTATGCTTATAAAGAAGCTTATAAGTGAAAAACTGAAGGATAATAAGATAGCAATAATAGAAAATGAATTTGGGGAAATAGGTATTGATAGCAGCTTCTTAAAAACCACTAAAATAGATGTTAAGGAAATCAATGCAGGCTGCATATGTTGTAGTGTTTACGGAGACTTCACTGAAGGAATTAATGAAGTAATTAGCAAATATAATCCTGAAAGAATAATAATAGAACCTTCTGGCGTTGCAAAACTTTCAGAGATATTATCTGTATTTAAAGAACCTAATCTAAAGGACAAAGTTTCAATAAATATTATAATGACAGTAATAGATATAACAAAATATGATATGTACGTATTAAACTTTGATGATTTTTATAAAAATCAAATAATAAATGCTAAAACTATAATATTGAGCAGAACTCAAAATGTAAACAAGGATATGGTAGTACAAACTATCTCAAAGATTAGAGAATTAAATAAAAATGCAAATATAATAACAACTCCATGGGATGATTTAAAGGCTGAAGACATAATAAATATAGCTGAAGGTGATGCACAGAAGCAACTTATTGAGAAGGTAAATCTTCTAAAAAATAGTTCTGCTAAAGTTTCACTTAAGAGCTCAACAACAAAATCTACTGGAGAAACATTTAAAACTATAGGCATAGAAACACCTAAAGTATTTTCAAAAAACACTTTAGAATCTATACTAACTCGATTAAACGATAAAAAAGTATATGGAACAATTCTAAGAGCAAAAGGAATAATAGAATCTTCCAGTAACAAATGGTTAGAATTTGACTATGTACCTGGTGAATTTGAGATAAGACCTTCTCTCCCAGATTATTCAGGAAGAGTATGTGTTATCGGAAATGAGCTTAATTCAAATGAAATAAAGAAACTATTTGAAGATTAATTATAACTTTATTTTATAATTTATGTTTACTTATATATTTTAGGGTTCGCTACTAAATAATACTTTGTACTTGTTGGAAGATTAAATGTTCAATATCTTCCAAAATAAGTTCAAATACTTTATAGTGGTTGGAACCCTATAATTAGTGATAAACTTTTACAAATTTTCAATATGCGAAATTTTTACTTAAATATAAATATTGGATTATCAAGAACTTTATCTTTTCATTAGAAAATATATCCCACAACTAGAAATTAATAATTATGTAACTTATTCGCATATGAGTGTACTATAATAATGTATTATTAATTTATGATATTATTTAAAATTAAAGGCGTGATTACACTATGAAGACTAAAGTAGATATAGAAATAGTTACTGGATTTATAGGTTCCGGGAAAACATTCTTTATAAATACACTTATAAAAAACACTTTTCTTTTCATGGAAAAGGTGTTGATTATTCAAAATGAACAAGGTATAGCTCAAATTGAAGATAGCATTATCAATAGTAAGAATATATCTTTAGAACAATACGATCCACAATTAAAGCTGAATTCAGAATATATAAACTCTATGATAGATAAATATAAACCTCATCGAATAATAATAGAATATAATGGCACAAAAAATCTTATTGAATTAACCGATATAATTTCCCAGGAATTAACTAATACTTGCAAGATTAGTTCAGTATTTTATATATCTGATATTAATACCTACAGTATGTTTTTATCTAACATGCCTGGACTTATTCTTCCTTGCATACACCATAGCAATTTAATAATATTAAACAATTGTGCTAATATCTCTAAGGACAAGCTGAAAGAAATAAAGTCTAATATAAATAGATTAAATAGAGATACATTTATAGCTACCATAGATAAAATGGATTCCTTGGAAAAAGAATTGCAGTATATGGCCATCTTAGACGGAGGTTTTCTTAAACTTCTAAGAATCTCTTTAAGGATACTTTTATCTAAAATATAATTTACTTCAGTTATTAGAAAGCGGTGTTTACGATGGAATATAGAGAAACTTCTAAGAAAAACTACATAAGTCAATTATCAAAACTGGCATTTATTCCATTAATAATATTGATAGTATTGTTAATGTTAAAATTTAAGATAGCCTTAAATGAGAGGACGATAAAAAACTTTTCAGCAATTTTTATAAGTATAATTTTGGAGGCAATGCCCTTTATATTTATAGGTTCTCTTATATCGTCTTTCATACAACTTTATGTATCCGAAAAGACTATAGCTAGAATTTTACCTAAAAATAAACTTTTAGCTTTATTATCTGCATCAGTTATAGGCATATTCTTTCCAATATGTGAGTGTGCCATAATTCCTATAGCAAGGCGACTTATTAAAAAAGGTGTACCAGTTGGAGTTGCTACTACCTTTATGCTAGCTACCCCTATTATCAACCCTGTGGTACTTATGTCTACATATTATGCTTTTAATCATAGAATCTCTATATTATTTATAAGAAGTATTGCCGGAATTATAGCTGCCATAACTATAGGATCTATTATAAGTATATTAGAACGAAATAACTCAAATTTGCTTAGGGAAGATATTTATAATGATAACGATGATCTTTGCGGATGTGGTGAATCTCATACTTCAGCCAAAAACAAATCAAAACTAACTTCATTGCTTGACAATGTTATCTCAGAATTTTTCGACATAAGTAAATATCTAATTTTCGGTGCAATTTTATCTGCAGTATTCCAAGTTCTAGTATCAAGAGACAGCATAGATGTATTGGCTAGAAATCCATACATTTCTGTACTTGCCATGATAGGATTAGCTTTTATTCTTTCAATTTGTTCCGAAGCGGATGCTTTCATAGGCTCTACCTTTGTAGGACAGTTTACTACAGGTTCTATAATAGCCTTTTTAATATTTGGACCTATGCTTGATATAAAGAATACCTTGATGCTAGTTGGAGGCTTTAAAAGAAAATATGTAATTACACTAATCATATGCATTGTTATTATTTGCTCCATCTTAGGTTCTTTAGTTAACTTTATGGAAATAATGAAGGTGATTTAACATGAAAAAATTTAATTTTAATGAATTTATAAAATTTATAACCTTGCTTGTACTATCATTATTTCTTTTTAACCTTAATGTTACTGGTGATATAAAGCTATTTATAACACCTAAACTAATATTTTATGTAAATATATTTCAAATAGCATTAGTAATTCTTACTCTTTATCAGCTAAAAAAATCTTTTACTATAGCTACTTATAAAAGATCAAGCAAAGTTCATCTTTTGTTTCTATTTACCATTATAGTAGGTTATGGTGCAAGTAAAGCAGGAATTGATACCACTATAGTTGATAATAAAGGTGTAAAGGCAATAAATAAGCTAGCCAATGTCTCTGGAGAACTTACTGCTGAAGAAAGAGCAAAAAAGCTTCCACTTAATATAACTACCGAAAATTATGTAGCTTCGTTATCAGATATGTTCCATCATGTATCTGAATACAAAGGAAGGCAAGTTACTATAAGTGGATTTATACACAAAGAACAAGGTCTAGATACCAATGAATTCGTAATTTCAAGATTATATATGAGTTGCTGCATAGCTGATTCGCAAGTTGTTGGACCTATAGGAAGAATACGTGATAGGAGTATAGAACTTAAAGAAGGCCAGTGGATTACAGTAATCGGTAAGATTTCTGAAAAAGATCAAATTCAAGACGGTCAAAAAACTGTAACACCCGTTGTTATAGCTGATAGTTTCGAAACTATACAAAAACCTTCTGATCCTTATGTCTACTTAAAATAAAACATATTTTTATAATTAATCTCTTTTAGATCTATCTAAAGATGTACCCGTTTGACTCGAAATGTATTTTTAAAACTTTCAAAGCTTTGATGAGAGAATTTAAAAATATAAATTTTATTACAAAACGGTACATATAAATTAGAGCTAAAGGAGATCTTTTTTATAAATAAATCTAAACAAATATTATTGGTCATTGAATAGTATCCATTCAATTTTATTATCCTTATAAAAACTCGTATTATACGCATATTTATCAATAACAACCCCACATATTCCCATGTAAATGAATAAAGATATAATCTCCCAATATTTACATTGCATACAACTGATAATTATTATTAATTAGTATTGTATTTTATTTAATATGCTAATATACTTAATATAAGCCATAATAGTGATTTAATATATTAGAATATTATAGTTAAACCAATAATTCTAAGGAGATAACTCCAAATTTAGATGGCTCAAATTAATTAATTTAAAATTAAATAGAAATTTTATAAAGATTCATAGTTTTAAAATTATTATACAAATTTCACAATTCATATTTATTAATGCTTTCCTTATATTTATGAGTAAATATACATAAAGATTTTCTTTACCTATATTGATTTCTAAAAAAACTAAAAAAATTATTTATAACATGTAAAATACTGAACTTAAGATTAAAATTGATAAAACACAAAAATAAAAAAAGATCGGAGATTAACTTATGAAATTATTCAATAATCTATCTGTTAAAAGTAAACTTGTAGCCGGCTTTTCTATAGTTATTGTATTTATGGTAACTATAACGTTAATTAGTCAAATAAATCTGAATAAAATAAATAAAGCATCTAGCTCAATGTATAATGAGGAATTCCAAACACTGAAAAATTTAGAAATTGCAAATGCCAATACCATGCACATAAGATTAAGCATAATCAACTTAGTTGAAGCAAGAGACAAATCGAAGGTTTCTTCAACACAGGAAAAAATAGCTTCATACAGACAAGAAAACAATAAAATTTTTGATAAATTTTCAAAAGCAGCCTTAACCGTTGAGGAAAAAGCTGAGTTTTCACAATTAGAGAGTCAATTATCAGCTTATAGAACAGCTTGTGATAATATAATAGCTCTTGTATCAGAAGGAAAATACGATGAGGCCGCAACACTAAGTGCAAGCTCTGCTGACATTAGAAATAAGCTTACCACTTCTATAGAAAAGTTAGTAAGCGATGTGGATAAAAGTGCTGTAATTAAAGAAACTAATAATAACAATATATATAAAAATTCTTTAATAACTGTAGTATCTATTTCAGTTGCAGCTGTAATAATTGCAATCATACTTTCTACAACTTTAACACTTACAATCTCTCGACAAATAAAGAAAATATTAGCTTTTGCTGAGTATTTAGGACAAGGAGACTTATCTCATACAATGGAAATTGACAGTAAAGATGAATTCGGTAACCTTGCAAGTGAATTAAATAAAGCCAACAATAATGTTAAAGAACTAATTTCCAAAGTAATAAATGATTCAGAAACCCTAAGCGCATCTAGTGAAGAACTGGCAGCCTCAACACAAGAAATATCAGCAGTAATGCAATCTATTAGTCAATCTACTGATGAAATAGCTAAAGGAGCTCAAAATCTAAGCATGGTATTTGAAACTGTAAGTTCTTCTTCTGAAGAAGTAACTGCTACTACAAATGAATTAGCAGGTAGGGCTGAAGATTCTCTAAAATCAGTTAGAGAAATCGATAAAAGAGCAATTTCAATTAAGGAAACTGCTTCAAAAAACATTTCAGAGAGTGCAAAGATTTATGAAGAAAAAAGAGCAGGACTACTATCAGCAATTGAAGAAGGCAAAGTAGTTGAAAAGGTTAAAATTGCAGCTGACTCTATTGGTGCAATCGCGGGACAGACTAACCTATTAGCACTTAACGCTGCCATAGAAGCGGCAAGAGCAGGTGAACAAGGTAGGGGCTTTGCAGTGGTTGCTGATGAAGTAAGAAAATTAGCTGAGCAATCTTCAGAAGCAGTAGTTAGCATACAAGCTATGGTTAATCAAGTACAATCAGCCTTCAGTAAACTTTCAGAAACAGGTTCAGGTATGTTAGATTACATGAATGATGTAGTTAAACCAACTTATGAGTTTCTAATGAGCACAGGTATACAATATGAAAAAGATGCCGCTTTTGTAAATGACATGTCTGAAGAGATTGCTTCTTCTTCAAAGCAAATGAATACTGTTATGGATCAGGTAAGCGATTCAATACAAAATCTTTCTGCTACAGCAGAAGAATCAGCTGCAAGTTCTGAAGAGATACTTAGCAGCATTACTGAAGTTACTGAATCAATTGACGATGTATCAACTGCAGTTCAGAATCAAGCAATACTAGTTCAAAACCTTAATAATATGGTACAGAAATTTAAAGTATAACCCCATATATTAGTCAAAGAGTATCATATGGAGCATTAACTCCATATGATACTCTTTTTAACAGCTTTATCTTCCCAATTATACTTAAAAGTCGATGGTTAACCACTCAATTTCAACACAGTGATTTTATAGAATTATTTATAGATAAACCAGTTCCAAATAGAATCTATATCTTATAATCCTATTGCCATTAATAGTTAACAGAAATATCGCCTAGTTTTATTAGCCAGAACTGGATTATCTATTCCTTTGAACTGATAAACTACTTCAGTCATTAAACTCCAAATAAAGATTTCGATGGTTCTACGAATCTTTATTTGGATAAATTCTAATATGAAGTAGTTTATCTATATGAATATAAATTTTGAAACACTCAAGCCATTTTCTTTATTTTTTATGCATTTATTAGTAATAACTAGTAGATACTATGAAAGTACGCATATTCAGATCGATATTAAAAGGAGGTACTTTCTGTGACTAAAGTTATGAAAACAATGGATGGAAATCAAGCTGCTGCTGAGGCATCTTATGCTTTTACAGACGTTGCAGCTATATATCCAATAACCCCTTCTACACCTATGGCAGAAGGAGTTGATGAATGGGCTGCTCATGGAAAAAAGAATTTATTCGGTCAGCCAGTTAGAGTAGTAGAGATGCAATCAGAAGCTGGTGCCGCTGGTGCAGTTCATGGTTCCTTAGTTTCTGGAGCTTTAACTACTACATATACAGCTTCTCAAGGATTACTTTTGATGATACCTGTGCTTTATAAAGTGGCTGGTGAATTATTGCCTGGAGTGTTCCATGTAACAGCTAGAGCTATAGCTACTCATGCTCTATCTATATTCGGTGATCACCAGGACGTAATGGCTACTAGACAGACAGGAGTTGCTCTACTCGCATCTTCAAACGTTCAAGAAGTAATGGATTTAACAAATGTATCACATCTGGCATCAATTAAGAGCAGAATTCCATTCCTACACTTTTTTGATGGTTTTAGAACATCTCACGAATATCAAAAGATAGAACCAATAGCTTATGAGGATGTTGCAAAACTAGTCGATTACGATGCTATAAATCAATTTAGATCTAGAGCTCTTAATCCAGAGCATCCAACAGTTAGAGGAACTGCTCAAAATCCAGATATATATTTTCAAGAAAGAGAAGCTGCAAATAAATTTTACGAACAAGTTCCTGATATAGTAGAAAACTATATGAGAGAAATAGAAAAAATTACTGGAAGAGCCTATCATCCATTTGATTATTATGGAGACCCTGATGCAGAAAATATAATAGTTGCAATGGGATCAGTTTGCGATACTATAGAAGAAACTATTGACTACCTTAGAGGAAAAGGCGAAAAGGTAGGGGTTATAAAAGTTCATCTTTACAGACCATTCTGTCAAAATTACTTTATGAATGCTGTTCCTAAAACTGTGAAGAAAATTTCAGTTTTAGATAGAACTAAAGAGCCTGGTGCTCCTGGTGAACCTTTATATCTTGATGTATGTAATGTATTCTATAACAACGATATGAAACCTACTATAGTTGGTGGTAGATACGGATTAGCCTCAAAAGACACTACCCCATCTCAAATAATAGCAGTATTCAATAATCTAAAGCAGAATGAACCTAAGAATGGGTTTACTATTGGTATTGTTGACGATGTCACACATACTTCTCTTCCAGAAGAAGATATTATAGACACTACACCAGAAGGAACTATTAGTTGTAAGTTCTGGGGCTTAGGCTCTGATGGTACTGTAGGTGCCAATAAAACCGCTGTAAAGATTATTGGAGATAATACTGATTTATTTGCTCAAGCATATTTCTCCTATGACAGTAAAAAATCTGGAGGAAGCACTATATCTCATTTAAGATTTGGAAAACAAAGAATCAAATCTCCATATCTTATATACAATGCTGACTATATTGCATGCCACAACAAATCATTTATATATAACTTTGATGTATTAAAAGGGATAAAAAAGAATGGTTCTTTCGTACTTAATTGTCCATGGACTGGCGAAGAATTAGAGAAAAGATTACCTGCTACTTTAAAGAAATCTATAGCTGAAAACAATATAAACTTCTATGTTATCGATGCTATCGGTATCGCTCAATCTATTGGCCTAGGCGGAAGAATAAATATGATAATGCAATCTGCTTTCTTCAAACTAGCTAATGTAATTCCTGTAGAACAAGCAGTTGATTTACTAAAGAAGTCAGTTGAAAAAACTTATGGTAAAAAAGGCGAAAAAGTAGTAAAAATGAATCAAGCTGCAATAGATAAAGGTATCGATGCTCTTATCAAAGTTAATGTCCCTGAATCTTGGAAAACAGCTACTGATGACTTAGGACCTATAAAAGATGAACCTGACTTTATTAAAAATATTCAAAGACCTATGGCTAGACATGAAGGTGATGAACTTCCAGTAAGTGCATTTAATGGTATGGAAGATGGAACCTTCCCTGTTGGGACTACTAAATATGAAAAACGCGGTATAGCAATTACTATTCCTGAATGGCAGATGGATAAATGTATCCAATGTAATCAATGTGCTTATGTATGTCCACATGCAGTTATAAGAGCTAGTCTTTTAGACGAAAACGAAAAGCAAAAAGCTTTAGATACCTTTGAGACCAAAAAGGCTGTTGGTAAAGGACTTGAAGGTTTAGAATTCCGTATACAGATAAGTCCTCTTGATTGTACTGGTTGTGGTAACTGTGCTGACATATGTCCTGCACCAGGAAAAGCTTTAATTATGAAACCTGCAGATGAACAAATCCAGCTTCAATCTGAAAACTGGGAATTTGCTATGACAGTTACTAATAAAGATAGCTTAATGGATAGAAAGACTGTAAAGGGAAGTCAATTTGCGCGACCTTTACTAGAATTCCATGGCGCATGCCCAGGTTGTGGAGAAACTCCATATATCAGACTCTTAACTCAATTATTTGGCGACAGAATGATGATAGCAAATGCTACAGGCTGTTCATCAATTTGGGGTGGAAGCGCTCCAGCAATGCCTTATACAACAAATGCTTTAGGAAAAGGTCCATCTTGGGGTAACTCTTTATTTGAAAACAATGCTGAATATGGTTTCGGTATGTATTTAGCTGTAAAACAAATGAGATCTAGAATAGCTCAACTTATGGATGAATATTTAAAAAATGGAAAGAGTGAGAATATTAAATCTACCTTCACTGCTTGGTTAGAAGCAATGGAAGATGGTGATAAATCTAGAGAAGTTTCAGAAAATGTTATAGCAGCTATAGAAGCAGAAGATTTTAATAAAGATCCAGCACTTAAAGAAATCTTAGAAAAGAAAGATTACCTAGTTAAAAAGTCTCAGTGGTTAATTGGTGGAGATGGATGGGCTTATGATATAGGTTACGGAGGTCTAGACCAAGTAATTTCTAGTGGTGAGGATGTCAATATATTTGTAATGGATACAGAAATTTACTCAAACACAGGAGGTCAATCTTCTAAATCTACTCCAACTGCGGCAGTTGCTAAGTTTGCTGCTGGTGGAAAGAGATCTAAGAAGAAAGATCTTGGTGCTATGGCTATGACTTATGGTAATGTTTATGTAACTCAAATAGCTATGGGAGCAAATATGAACCAAACTATAAAAGCTATTGCTGAAGCTGAAGCTTATAAGGGACCTTCTCTAATAATAGCTTATGCACCATGTATAAGCCATGGTATAAAGACAGGTATGGGAACTAGTATGGCTCAAGAGAAAAAAGCTGTTGAAGCAGGTTATTGGCATCTTTATAGATATAATCCTCTTCTTAAAGAAGAAGGAAAGAATCCATTTGTCTTGGATTCTAAAGAACCAACAAAACCTTACAAAGAATTCCTAAATAGCGAAGTTCGTTATACATCCTTAATGAATGTATTCCCTGATGCTGCTGAGCATGCATGGGAGATTGCGGAGAAGGATGCTAGAGAACGTTATAATAACTATAAACGACTAGCAGAGCAGACTTATTAAACCACCTCAATAAATTAAGTAGTTAAATAAGTGAATTAAAAAGAGAGAACATCGAGTTCTCTCTTTTTTAATTACTATTTTTGATTTGTATCTACCCACTCTTTAGCATTTCTAACATCTAATTCACTTGGAATCTCAACATTAGAAACTTCTTTAGTATCTGCGATATTGGCCCATGCAGCTGTATCATGTCTTTCTATTGGCTTTGCCATATCATGTTCTTTATATCTATTATCAGCCATAATAATCAATCCTCCTCTAAAAATTTAAGCTTTAGACCCATTAACCTTGATTAATACGTCTATAATCATTGTTTTAAGCTAAGCTTAGCTTAACCTAAGAAAGTTTTAAGTTTTTTAAATTTTTATATATACTATATTGTTGCTTAAAAAAAATTAAGTATTCATTTACGTGTTGGCTACTTTACACGTAATTACCTATTTCCAAAAACTAAATTTAAAATTATTATGTTAGACACCCAATAAATCCATCAAATTTTTAGGTTTACCATACATAAAGTTTTTATATTTTTCTACAGAAAAGAACAATCTTTTTTAATTATACTTTGTGGATCTCTTGTATTCATGACTTATTCCTATACAAAAAAAGTTACTCATAACTTAATATGAATAACTTCTTAATTTTTAAAAAAATATTTAATTTCACAACAATTTTCAAACATAAAACTAATAAAAACTTAGCTAATTTATTATTCTTCTTACTCTTCCAATCTTATTCCATGGTACCTCTACAACTCTTACAAAACTCTTAGAGTTTGGAGCCTCTATCCATTTTCCATCCCCCACATACATACCTACATGGCTTATGTCAGAATAGAATAATAAATCTCCTGGCTTAACTTCATCTTTGCTTACTTCTTTACCATTATTAATTTGATCGTAAGTAGTTCTTCCTATATTAATTCCTGCTTGTTTAAATCCCCATTGCATAAGGCCAGAACAATCAAAGGCTTTGTAACCTTTATTAATAAATTGCACAGGTACACTATCATACATTCCTCTAGTAGCTTGACTAGGAAATGCTTTCTTAAGTAGGTCAATAAGACTTGAGGTAATTTCTTGTCCATAACCTCCATATATATAAGGAGTTCCTATCTGATTCTTTAACACATTATATACCTCTTGGAATTCATTGTTTGTAATAACATTTCCTGGTACATTTGTTTCAGAAACTACTTTTGCATAAGCCTTACTCACATATCCAGTCTTTCCATTGAAGTCTATGTTGAACCAATCACCTGAACTACCCAATATCTTAAATGTTTGATTAGGAAGTATATATGCAACTACACTTGAATCACTACTTGCTTTACTTCTTAATCTAAGATTCGTTGTAACGTTATAAACCATACCAGTTTGAACTGTTACTTGTGGGATTTGTGGCGTTTGTGGTTGCTGTGTTGTAGGAACCTGAGTTGTTGGTGGTTGCACTATAGGTGCATTTTGAGAATCCGTTGGCTTTTGTCCAGTAGTGCTATTAGATGTTTCTGTAACTTTTACATACTGCTTATTCACATAACCAGTTCTGTTAGCAACCTGTATATAGTACCAATCTCCACTAACTTCTTTAATATCAATAGCTTGTCCGTTATACAAGTATCCAATAATTGCTGAACTTGTATTAGCACTCTGTCTTATTCTTAAAGTAGTGCTTATATTTATAACTTGTCCTTTGGAAGGTTTCTCTACCGTACTTGTCGGTTGATTATTTTGTTGGTTTGTGTTTGATTGATTGGTATTATTGCTTGTATTTTGATTATTATTAGCTGGAGTACTTGTCTCAGTAGTAGCGCTAATTTCCTTAACATAATCCTTATGAACATACCCAAGCTTATCATTAAGTTTTATATAGTACCAGTCTCCG
Organism: Clostridium yunnanense; assembly: GCF_016595795.1. GTDB lineage: Bacteria > Bacillota > Clostridia > Clostridiales > Clostridiaceae > Clostridium_AR > Clostridium_AR yunnanense. Next base: position 119,517 of record NZ_JAENHN010000028.1, on the reverse strand, counting down.
CTTTTTTCTTTTATATCAAAGGTTTGTCCATTATTCAAATATCCTATTACAGCTGATCCTATATTAGCTAGTTGTCTCATTCTCAAACTAGTACTTACATTTATAACTTGACCTTTAGCTTGAGTAGTAGTTGTCTGTACTGTTGAAGTCTGAGTAACTGCTGAAACATTACTATTAGTAGACGCTGGCGCTAATACTACAACAGTTGTAGTCGGTGTTTCCTTCACATAATCTTTGTGGATGTATCCTAACTTTCCATCTATATTTATGTAATACCAATCACCTGCTACTCCTTTTATATCAAATGTTTGCCCATTATTTAGATATGATATAACTGGAGAATCTGTTGAAGCACTTTGCCTCATTCTGAGATTAGTACTGACATTTACAACTTGTCCCTTTTCCGAACTAGCTTGCTTTATCTCAGTAATATTACCACTGCTCTTTGTTGTATTGTTTACACCAATTGCTCTCCCAATAATAGAGTATATTCTTTGACCATATGTCTCTCCAGAATTTAATGCTTCTTCAAAAGAACTGTAAGCTGTTGTATCGTATCCTGGACACGCCCACTTGCCACCTAATTCTTCCAAGCTCTTCGCACTACCTCTCGTAACAAGCTGAAATCTTGGATCTACTTTTTCATTTTTTAATGGTTCTGTTGATGCGTAAGCCTTTAGATGTTGAACTTGTGCTCTAAGTCCTTCTCTTACATCCTTAAACTTACTACGACTTTGATCTGTGCCTATAGCACCTATTCCAGCAAAATTATTGTCTTCTGCAGTAACTATTCCTTTTCCATCATTATATCTAAAGTATCCAGTCTCTAAAAAAGCCTGGGCTACCACTATATCTCCTCTTACACCCTCTGCTTGAGCCTCCTCATAAGCAATGTTAACAAAGTCATCTATAGAAACAGATAATTGATAATTACTTATTTTTGAAGACTTAAAGTAATTTATCATTTGTTCTTTGCTTGCCTCTGAGCTTCCCATAATATTATGGTAGCTTACGGAATTAACTTGAGCTTTTTGAACTTGAGTTTGTTCTGTAGCATGAACGTATTGATTTGTAAATCCAATAGTAGATGCTATTGCAGATGTAGCTAGTAACAACTGTAATATCTTTTTTCTATTCAACTGATTGTCCCCCCATTAATAACATTTATTACCCTTTATATATGTGCCAAAATACCACTAATTATGAAATTTTCGAGCATATATAAAGATAAATATGCTGCAAAACTATGATGAATTTTATTACTTCTTATTCAATTATAACTTATAAAGAAATATTTGTGTCCAATTTATGAAAAAAAGTAGTAATTTTAACCATAAAATTTCATATTTAACTTTAATCTTCATTAAAAAAGAAATCTTTATCCAGTTTTAACTTCTTTTTCACTTGTTTTAAGCTAATTTTATCAGCAATATTTACTTTATATAAAATATATTGAGCTAATAGTATTTCAAAAGGTAACCAGCTTCCATGGGTCATAGGCAGTATATATCTAGATGCTCCTCTCATTTCTCTAAGAAGCGACATTCTGCTACCAATAGGGATAACCTCATCCAACAATGCATCTATAATAGTTACTCTTTCTTTTTTCAGATTACTTGCGTAGGATAGTGGGTCAATTTTAAAAAGTGGATGTATCTCATCATTGTTAATCAGCTCATTTAATGACATAGCTCTAACACTTGGTAATTGTCTCTCATAAGTTTCAAACAATCTTTCTTTATCGTATAAATAGTGTATATCTCTATGATCCTCTTTAAATAATTTTCTTGCAAAACCTGCTGCTGGTGATTGATGTATTATCTTGGGAAAGTAACCTCCTGTAGTCATAAACATAACTTGATCTATCCTTTTATCTAAGGAAGCCACAATTGATGAAAGCATTCCGCCAAGACAATACCCCATTATACAGTTATTTTGGGTCCACACCTTCTTTTGTTCTAGATAATCAATTGTACTCATAACATCTACTACAGCATGCTGCCAAAACTTATACATTACTCTTATCTCTGGATACAGAAAGCTTCTTCCACTTACTGAATCATTTTCAACTCTTGTATAGTTTCCAGGTATTACTGGTATTGAGCAGTAAACTCCTGCTGATGCTAAATGGGCACCCATCCAAAGTAAAAACTTTATATTCCTGCTACCGAGCCCATGTAAAAGAATAGCAGAAGCTTTTACTTCTTTCTTAGGTTCAAAGTTATATACTTCTACAGTTTCAGTTCCAGGTGCTGGAGAGCTATATAAGGTTTTAAATCTTGTATAATTAGCTCTATAGTTGCTTCCTTTTAATATATATCCTTCAACACATTTTATAGTTTTTTTATTATAGTCAAAATCTATCCTCATTATAAAATCAACTCTACTTAAAAAATATTTTACATACCATTTATATGAATCATCATAATAATAGGTTCATTTATATCAGCATAAATGAACCTATTATTAATCAACTGTATAATCTTGTTACGATTACTTATTTTAATAATGCACTCTTACAAGCCAGTATTTTATCTTTTTATCACTCCAACCTAAATCCCAAGGAACATTGTTTCTATCGCTATTGTGGCAAGTAACTAATGCATATCCTTTAGAATCAGCTCCAGTGACAACTGAAATATGATTTATGTCTCCCTTTTTTTCATATGCAACAAAATCTCCTGGGAGCAATTTATAAGATGCTTTATATACCTTTTCGTAGCTTCCATATGCTATAACCGAAGCTCTTCCGCTTCCAACCATATAGTTTTTAAATCCATCAGCATTCAGCCAAGCTCTTGTAGCACCACTACTATCATATCCCCAAGCTCCATTCTTTTTAAATTTGCCACCTTCATATAGTATCTGCGATGCAAAGTTCGCGCAATCTCCTCCTTCTGGATTATAGTCTCTATATTTGTTGTTATACTTGAATCCAAATATCTCTTCACTTGCTGCTCCACAATATCTAAATGCATACTCCATAGCGCCTTTTCTTCTTTCATTTATGGAAGATAGATCTTTTGCTGGTTGAGAAAGTATATGTGTCTTTATAGAGTCCACCTTAAGCTTTTCTAAATCCAAAGAGTCTCCAAAAGGATCTTTATACCACTCCTTATTTATAATCCACCTATCTTCTAACTTTGCTAAGCTCATTATATGATAGGTGCCTATCCTAAAGCTGTTCACTATATCAGGTTCATTGTCATAAATATACTTGTATTCAGTAGAACAAATAAAGCTAATAGAGGCTTTATCCTGATCACCTCTTACTTTTTTTACAACCACCTTTGGAACTATTTCTACAAACTTAGCACCTTGCTTTTCTTGCCAATTATGAAGATATTGATCTTTTTTCTGTTCATACTCGTAAGCCCAGGTTCCAAACTTTGTTTTTGTATCATATAACTCCTTAACTAAATTCATGTTACCATCTATTATTGCTTTGTTTCTATTATTAAAAATATCCTGTACTATTGTGGTTGCTTCTTCTTTTGTAATTGGCTTAGCAACTTCCTTAACAATAGGTTCAGCACTAACTTGCCTTATACTAAAACAAGAACTAAGAATTGTAAGAACCAAAAATAAACTGGATATCTTTATAATCATCTGTTTCTCATAACATATTTTCTTTAGCATTATAAAACCACCTTTTACACTAATATTTAAGTGATTTAAAAATATAGATTTATCATTCCGTCCTTAGTTCTTATCATAAGACTTGATGATACTTTTTATACATTGCAGAATATATTTATAAACTTTTTTCTATCATATCTATAAAGGACTTTATGTTTTCATCATTAGTTGGTACCTTTCCCCACCAGTTATCAAACTTCTCATCTTTACTACCAAAATATTTTGCTTTAATTATAATCTCCGGTCTATACTCGTAGTGAAGTATATCAAAATGTCTCCACTTTCCTCCCCATATAAAGTTATTGGCTTCAAATATCTTAGGTATCTCCTTTGTATATCCTTTTATTCTCTTATCTCCTTGTTCTAAAGAAGCCCATTGCCAGTAGTCTCTTGAGTCTCTATTAAGATCTATTGCAATACCAAAAGCATGAGGACTTAATCTTCCTGTTCCAGCTATTATTCTATAATTATAAGTTCCGTTGAATGGATATATATCTGAGGCTGCCTTACCATTAGACTTAGTTAATTCATTAAGTGACTTTATAACGGTATTTAGGTTTCTTGCAGCATCATTTTGTACATTAAACTGCATTCCTCCTGCCACTGACTTTAAATTTTTTTCTATTTCACCTTTACTATGCCCATATACATCATGTAATAATTCATAAACTCTCATTCTTCCTGGGTCAAATTTATCTGCTACAACACCATCTATTGATTCAAGTGGATAAATCTGTTCAAGCATATCTTGGAGATCTGGATTCGCTAACTTTTGCTCAAAAGTTTTTTGTTTTTTATCATCATAAATGATTTTCTTCCCTGACTTCATAACTATATACACATTTTCATTATTTTTTTCCACTCCTGTTATGTAAGCAGGATATGCCATCATGAGAGTTAGTAAATCTTGCTTCATTGTTATATTATAATCAGATTCTTTTATTTTAGCTCTCGCTTCATAGGAAAACAGTAAACAAACCATTAATATTACTGGAATTATCTTTTTTTTCATGAACTTCATCACCCCTACTAAATATTTAAAGTAGTCTTAATCTTTTAATTTAAGACCATTATTGAAATTTAACCTTTACTAATGAAGATATTATATAAGTAAGCTATTAAAATTCATTAGTATAGATAAACCAGTTCGAAGTGAAATATATATTTCATAGTCCTATCACATTAATATTTAACAGAAATATCACTTAGTTTTACTAGATTGAACTGGATTATCTATATATAAATGAAAGTCTTAATGTTATATTCTTTAACATTAAGACTTTCATTTATATATTTTCCACATAATAAATTCATATGTGTAGGTATATTTACCACAGTTTCCAAGGCATATTTTTTTAATACAAGTTAATTATAAAGCCCTAAAATTATATTTATATTTTCGTATATTTATTAGTGTTTATATATTAATTATTAAAGTTTTTTGTAACCAATATATTAAATATTCTTTATATAATATTACCTAATTAAGGAGGTGAAAAATTGTTTAGATTAAAAGGACATAAGATACCTTTATACCTTTTCTGTGTTTTTCTAATTATTCGAATAGCCTTACTTATACTAGAACTATCATATGGACTCAAGTTATTAGGTTTATATAGCATAGATATTATAAACTTTTGTACACTAATAAGTTCACTCGTAGCTGCAAGGAAACGTTGGAAAACTATAGTTTATCCTATATCACTTTCATTGATAGTATTAAATTTAGTAATATTAATGTTTAAGTATGATACCAAGGAAGTTCATATAAAGACACCTGATAATAAAAATACTTTAGTAGTTATGGAAACCTTCAAATTTAGATTAGTTCAATCAGATTTATATAGAAAAAGTTTTGGGGTTTTCAAGAAAAGTTTGCATATTTCTTTTACAGCCAATGAGGCAGATAGACCATTTACAAACAAAGAATATACTTTAACACAAAAAGATAAAAATATTGTACATTTAAAGATTGACGGAACTATGAATAAAGAAGTTGATATTAATTTTGATAAATAAAAAGTAAATAAGATGGACCATTTTTATCTAATGATCCATCTTATCAGTTAAAATTTCATTCCATTTTAATTTAAATTAAAGCTTGAATACTTTATTATGAATTAATATGCTATTTACCACTATTATTCAAAAAGCTATTTAAAGTACTTATAGTATAATCTATATCTTCTTTTGAAACCCAATAATGAGTAACAAATCTTAGTTTCCCACCTTCTTGTCCATTTATTTTTATATTGCTATTATTAAAATGCTTAACTATTTCATCCGATATATCTTTAACTTTATCCATAGTAAAGAAAACCATATTTATATCTAAATTGTCTCTATCTACTTTAATCCCTTCAATCTTTTCAAGTTCATCTGCTAGATACACAGCATTTTCATGATCCTCACTAAGCCTATTAGTCATATCCTTTAAAGCAATTAACCCTGCCGCTGCTAAGAAACCAGCTTGTCTAAGTCCACCACCCATTAATTTTCTCTTTTTTCTAGCCTTATCTATGAATTCCTTATTACCTGCTAGAATAGATCCTACTGGCGCACAAAGCCCCTTTGATAAGCAGAACATTACTGAATCACAATACCTTGTAATCTCTTTGGCTTCTACCTTTAAAAATGCTGCTGCATTAAACAATCTTGCTCCATCTAAGTGAACCTTAAGATTATTTTTCTTTGCTATATGGCTTATTTCTTGTATATAATCTAGGCCTACTACAGCTCCATTTGAATAAGCATTTTCAACACAAATCAATGATGTTTCTGGAAAATGAATATCTTCAGTTCTTATAGTATCTCTTATCTTATCTAAATTCATTCTTCCTCTCTCTGTAGGAAGAGCTCTTAGTTGCACACCTGCTATAACAGCTGCAGCTCCAACTTCATGAGCCACTATATGGCAGTCTTCTCCGAGAATAACTTCTTCTCCTCTTCTACAATGAGTAAAAAGCGCTAATTGATTACCAAAAGTTCCACTTGGCACAAACAATGCCGCTTCCATTCCTACTAGCTCTGCAGCGTATTTTTCAAGTTCATTTACTGTAGGGTCATCACCGTATACATCATCTCCAACCATCGCCTTGAACATAGCCTCTCTCATTGCTTCTGTTGGTTGTGTTACTGTATCACTTCTTAAATCAATAAATTTATTTAACATAGTTTTCCTCCCCAAATACAAAATTGAATATTATTATAGAGTAAGTTATCACTCTTATAAGCCTTACGCACTTATTACAATTAAATTTATATTCTATATTTATTAAAGTTGTATATCTTTAATAATAACACACTATAATATTGATAAAAACTTAAATAGAGAGGTATAATATATAAAAATTACTTATTTAAGGTGGTGAGATTATATGAGACCAGTGCTATTTTTTATGATGAAATCCTGCCCTTACTGCAAACAAGCAATAAACTGGATGAAAGAGCTTGAACAAGAGAATCCAGCATATTCAGATATAGAAATAAAAACTATTGATGAAAACTTAGAACCAGATCTAGCAGATCAGTACGATTATTATTATGTACCAACTTATTATATTAATGGAGAGAAGGTACATGAAGGCGTTGCAACAAAAGAAAAAATAAAGCAAGTATTTGATACTGCATTATTATAGAACATACGATTATTTCACTAGAAAATTCGCTGAAGCCCCTTTCTTCAGCGAACTTTTTTTGCGCATCTGCCTTTCCCAATACATATGAGGAAAAACTGGCAGGCAAGTAAATTTTGTTTTTATTTAAAGACTTTTAGAATTTAAAAATATATTTCGGATTGAAATGGTACAGTCTTAATCTTATTGCCACATGTAAAATATATACTTTATACATACATAATGGTATAATGTAAACATTATCAATAGTGTTTTGCATGTTTAAGCAAAGTTATCTTTTATAAATATTCATATTAAAGGGGGAAAACTCATGGCACATACTCCATCAAACTCAAGATATAATAATATGAAATATAATAGATGTGGGAAAAGCGGTCTAAAGCTACCTGCAATATCTCTTGGTCTATGGCATAACTTCGGTGGCGTAGACACCTTAGAAAACCAAAAAAGATTAATAACCACATCTTTTGATTTAGGAATAACACATTTTGATTTAGCAAATAACTACGGACCACCTCCAGGATCTGCTGAAGAGAACTTTGGAAGAATCCTTCACTCTGAGCTTTCTGGGTATAGAGATGAGCTAGTTATATCTACTAAAGCTGGTTACGGAATGTGGCCAGGCCCTTATGGTGACTGGGGATCAAGGAAATATTTAATATCAAGTTTAGATCAAAGTTTGAAAAGAATGAATTTAGATTATGTTGACATATTCTACTCTCATAGACCAGATCCAAATACTCCTGTTGAAGAAACTATGATGGCTTTAGATCAAGTAGTTAGACAAGGTAAAGCCTTATATGTAGGTATATCAAACTATAGTGCTGAACAAACAGAAAAAGCTTCTAAGATATTGAAAGAACTTGGAACTCCTTGCCTTATTCATCAACCAAGATATTCAATGTTTGATAGATGGATTGAAGACGGACTACAAGAAGTTTTAGAGGAAGAAGGAATAGGCTCTATAGCATTTTGCCCTCTTGCTCAAGGATTATTGACAAATAAATATGTCAACGGAGTTCCTCAAGATTCTAGAGCAGCTAACCCAACTTCTCCGTTCCTAAATTCTGATGCAATAACTGCAGAAAAGGTTGAAAAAATAAAAAAGCTTAATGATATAGCACAAAATAGAAATCAATCTCTTGCTCAGATGTCACTTGCATGGGTTTTAAGAAATGGAAAGGTTACTTCTGCACTTATAGGTGCAAGTAAAACTTCTCAAATAATAGAAAATGTTCAGGTAGTAAATAACCTAGACTTCTCAGAAGAAGAGCTTAGATTAATAGATGAAATCACTAAATAACTTATTTAGATAAGCTTATATTTTTAATTATTATAGATATAATAATACTTATATTGAAAGAACTCTGCTCACAACCCAGCAGAGTTCTTTCAATACCTTTAATACTTAAAGGCCATATCTTTTATTGTTTTAATCCCAATTACTTAAATGAAAACTACGCTATTTTTCTAACTTTAAAGGTTCCAGCAGTAAACAATGCTACTGAGAATAATAATACTATCAAAGCATACTCTGGCTTTTGAGTATTTATTGACTGTATAGCCCAGTATTGAGGGGTAAACTTAGAAAATGCAGTTATAGATTTAGGTAATAATTCATAAGGCATAAAGCTTCCACCGACGAAACAAGTTACTCCAACAATTATCTGCAACGCTACATTAATATAACTCTCTCCTTTTACCATTCTAGTAACAAGGATACCTAAACTTAAAGATACTAATGCTAAACATGTTATATTTAGTATTGCTATAGGGGCTTTTGCAATCATATTATGAGAATTGAATAAAGCACTTAGCATATAAATCGAACTATAAGACACTGCTGATATTATAAACATCGCAGCTAATACAGCTCCAATTATCACTCCTGGTTTATTAGCAGTAGTAAAACTTCTTACTAATATATTCTGCTCACTTAGGTGAAACAATTCCATAGATATACCGATTGAACTAAATAAAGCAAAGCTTATTATTAGGTTAAGAACCATAGTATCTCCCAAGCTATTCTTGTCATTTCCTTTAATAGTGATATTAGAATCTTCATAACTTAATGCTTTTAAACTTACATCTTTATTATTATTCTTAAATTCATTTCTTAGAAGCATATGATTAATGAGTGAATCTGCATTTAATTGAAAATTTCCAAACTCAGAATTATTTTCGGATTTATATGAAAATATCTGTGGTTTTTCTCCCTTTTCCAGTTTAGCTGAAAAGTCTTCAGGTATCTCATAAAATACACTTATGTTTTTATTCTTCAACTTTTTAGTTGCTTCATTCTTATCGCAAACTTCTATCTTAGTATTACTTTGTATCTCTTTAACAAACTCACTTCCATAGCTTCCTTTATCCATGTTAACAACAACACTTTTACTATCAGACCCAATTATATTATTAAATAAAAACCCTAAAGCTAGAATTATGCTAAATGGAATAGCAACTGTCGCTATCATTGTGGTTTTATTTTTAATTAATCTCTTTAAATTACTTTTTAATAATATCAAAAACCTCATGGTTAGTCCTCCCATACAATATTGATTTTAATAAAACTTATAACTAAGAATAGAGCAGCAACCAATAACATAATTATAATCTGGTTTAATGCCCCATAATCTCCACTAACTATAGCTAAGTTTTTGTATGAATTTATTATTAGTGTATTAGGAGAAAAGTTAGATATTACTTTTAAAACACTAGACCCTGTCATATCTATACTATAGAAAACTCCTCCGATCATTAGTTGTAAAGCCGTAGCAGCAGAGATTATTGCGTTGCTTACCTTTTCACTTTTTACAAAAGCTATTATAAAACCTATCACAGATGCTTGAAGCAGGCTTTGAAGAATAACTGTAATCAGTATCCATAATATTGATGTGGTAAAGGCTATTCCTAAAATTCTATTTATTAATATATAGGCTACATTAATAATAAATACAATTATAAAAGATGAACTTAAATATCCAGCTAAATAATTTGTCTTTTTATTAGGAGTTGAAAAGGCTCTTCTCAATATTCCTATTCTCTTTTCTTTATAAAACAGTTTTATTAAAGTAAGCATTATCATAGTGGATGAAAAACTAAATATTGATATTGTGTAATATTCTCTTGAACCTAAAGACTTATATCCTTGTATTATCTTATCTTTAACTGAAGCAACCTTCTGTATTTCCTGCAGTTTACCGATTATATTGTTTGTTAATGCCTTTTTTTCTTGATCATTTGAACTTACACCCTCTATATTCTTATACAATACCTTGTATTGATTAATATTATCAGAAAAAGTTCTCATAAAACTTTGAACCATATCTAGGCTGCTATCTGAACCAGATATCTTTTCTATTTCTATATCGTTGAATGTTTTATCTATAACTACTTTGCACTTTATATCGTCCTTAGCTTCGCTATTTATAAAATTCTTAACCTCTTTTGTACTCAACATCCCCTCTAAAACTTTTCCTTCCAGTGAGGTTTTATCATATTGAAACTCAACCGTTATAGGCTCAAAGGAACTTTTGCCTGAAAATACATCTTCTTGCATTACACCATATACGTATGCCCCAATCATAGGGCAGATTATAAATAGTATAAATATTATCTTGTTTTGTCTAATAAATGATATCAAATTCTTTCTTATCTCTGTCAAAAGATTCATTTTTACTTCTCCTCATCCCTAAGATTCTTGCCTGTAAGTGTTAAGAATACTTCTTCTAAGCTAGGTTCTTCAATTCCTATATTTTTCACTGAAATCTTATACTCTGATATAACCTGAAGTATTTCATTTATAGTCATTACCTCATTACATATTACCTTGATTTCATCGTTTATAACTTCAGTACCTCTTATATTTTGAAGCTTCTTCATTGCAAAAGCCAATTCCTCTAACTTTCCTAAAGCTTTTATCTTGATTACCTTATCACTGGTTACCATTCTCTTTAACTCTTCCTTACTTCCATATGCAACTTCCTTTCCTAAATCTAAGATAAGAATGTTATCACATAGAAGTTCAACTTCTTCCATATAATGAGATGTGTATATGATTGAAGTACTAAAATCTTTATTCATCTTTTTAACAACTTCGAATATATGATTTCTTGATTGTGGGTCTACCCCTACAGTAGGCTCATCCATTATTAGTACTTCTGGGTGATGCATCATAGCTGCTGCGATATTTAATCTCCTCTTCATGCCACCTGAATACTTCTTTACAGGATTCTTCAAGTGATCTTTAAGCGCTGATATCTCTATAGCCTCATCTATTCTTTCCTTAAGAAGTTTACCTTTTAATCCGTAAAGACCTCCCCAGTACTCTAAGTTTTCTTTTGCATTTAAACTTTCGAACAATGCAATTTCTTGAGGTACAAGACCTATTCTTTCTTTAGCCCTAATTGTCTCTTTGCTTATGTCATTTCCACCAATTATAACCTGCCCCTTATCCATCTTTAAAAGTCCAACCATTAGATTTATAAGAGTAGATTTTCCAGCTCCATTAGGTCCAAGTAATCCGAATATCTCACCCTTTTTTATATTAAACGAAACATTGTCTAAAACGAGTTTATCGTTAAATCTCTTTGTTATGTTATTTACCTCTACTATATTCATTTTATAATCCTCCTTATATTGAACAGTTAGACTTCCTTTTATCTTTCAAAGCCAACCTGATTTAATTCTTATCTATGAGTTAATTATATATCGATTCCTACTTATTACATATTAGCCTAGGTCATCATATTGAATGACTTAAGTCATTCATATTTATTCTATTTGATATTTCGAAAACAAATAATACTATGTAGTTTCCTATAAAGTAAAAAAGTCGCTGAAGCGACCTTCTTCAGCGAGCTTTTTTGACGCATCTGCCTTTCCGAATGTATATGAGGAAAATCTGGCAGACGAATAATTTTTATTTTTTTACTTTGAATTTATTTAACCAAATCATTTTTAAAAGCAAATATAGCTATTTGAGTCCTATCTCTTAAAGCTAGTTTAGAAAGAATAGTAGTTATATTATTCTTTATAGTTCCTTCAGTAAGATACATCTTTTCTCCAATTTCTTTATTAGATAATCCATCTGCTATTTCTTCTATTATAGCTAATTCTCTATCTGTTAGCCCCATTTCTTCCTTTAATCTTTCCTTTATCAAAGAATCATCTTTATCATTCTCTTTGACTACAAGCTTAGAAACTATGTCTGGGTGGACAACTATATTTCCTCCAAAAGCCGCTTTTATTCCTCCATATATTAAGTCGTAAGAACTATCCTTCAACAAGTATCCAGATGCACCATTTTTAAGAGCATCCTCAATATATTCACTGTCCTTAAAGGTGGTTAGTATAAGTATCTTTGTATCACCTTTTAATTGATTAATGAGTTTTGTCCCTAATACTCCATCGCAGTTATCCATTCTTATATCCATTAGCACCACATCAACCTCATTTTTCTTACAAAACTCATATGCTATGTAACCATCCTCACACAAGGCCATTACTTCTATATCTTCATAAGTTGAGAGTATTATCTTTAAACCTTCTCTTATTAACTTTTCATCATCTACTATAATTATTTTTATCTTATCCAAATATAAAACCTCCAATATATCTTATACTTCATCTAAACTCAACTTACCTTTGTCCATTGTTACAACAAGTTCAAATCCTTTATTAACCTCAGTGAAATATTCTATAGTTCCTCCCCATACAGAAACTCTTTCTTTTATACTAGCAAGTCCAACACCTGGCACCACATCATCACATCCATTCCCGTTATCTTTTAGATGCAACCTAAGATAATCATCTAAGAAGTTTAAGAACACCCTTATTTCAGTTGCTTTTCCATGTCTAACAGAGTTTGATAAAAATTCTTGGACTATTCTATACATAACCATGGTTTGATCTGAATTTAACTTCCATACATTATCCGACACTCTAAATCTAACCTTTACTGCAGTAAGTTTCTCAAAATTCTTGATCATTTCAGAGATAGCTATTACACCTTCATACTCTTCCAGTTCTCTTGGTTTCATAGCTCTTACTGCAGCTCTCACTCGTTCCATACTTTCTTTAGAGAATTGCCCCAGATTTTTAGCCATTTGACTTGCTGTTTTTCCATCTTTCTCTGATATCTTTTCTATTGCTCCGAGCTGAATTATAATAGTAGCCAATGCATGTCCAACATTATCATGAATCTCTCTTGATACTCTATTTCTTTCCCTTAAAAGTGTTATCTCCTCTATCGTATTTGCATAAGCTTCAAGTTCATTATTAACCTTCTTTAATTCTTCATCTTTTTCCCTTAATTTATCATATAAATCTTGTGCTTCTATTTTTCTATACTCTTCATTCTTAACCTTATCCAAAATTATAATTAAAGGTATCGCTACTATAATCCACCCAAGTATTTTATCTAGGTTTTGGTTGTATAACAAAGTAGCAATAAATAAAGCATAAACTATCCAATATATCTTTTTTAGGTTATATATTATATCTAATAGAGGCAACACAAAAATAAACTCACCAAAGATGCCACCTACACTGAATAACTTATATGCCAAAACAGTTTCAAGAACAATAGATATAATGATATATACATATTTCCTAGGTAATATGAAATATCTTACTTGATTATTTATTATAAATAGTAATAAAAATACTATGTCAAAACCGTCTATTTTATCCCCTTTATTCGAGAAAGCTAATATAAATGTAAAAATATATATGTATCTTAAAAATATTATTGATTTTTCCTGCTCAAATTTACTAGACATATATCCTCCTAAAATTTTCATATTACCTTTATATAGTACAACTTAATGACACTTATAACCAGTATGTTCCATTAACAATTTTAGAAAAACTTGCTGTTATTAAATTAATTATAAAATAGTACTTATTACATTTTTATATAGGCGGTAATTAATTTTCAATTAGTTTTATTAATATTGTTATAAAATTGTCATAAGCAAAAACTATTATTAAGGTTAACTTAATACTAGATTACACAAATATTACGATTACTAAATGGTTATACTTTATTATGACTTCATATAAAAAATTATAATTAATAAGGAGGACTTTTTTATGGGTAAGAATTATATCGGTTTAGAAAAAGATGGATTGGAAACTATAGTTAGAGAATTGAATAAGTATCTTGCAAATTTAAATATTATATATACCAAACTTCATAATCTCCATTGGAACATAAAAGGAGCTGCTTTCTTTGAGCTTCATACAAAGTTTGAAGAATACTACGATAAAATAAATATAGATCTAGATGCTGTTGCAGAAAGAATATTAACTTTAGGTCATACTCCTGCCGCTTCTTTAAAAGAATATCTAAGTCTATCTACAATAGCTGAAAGAGAAAGTAAAGATGTTACACCTGAAGATTCAATAGAAGTTATAAGAAAAGATTTTTCATTATTATTAGAAGCATCAAGAAATATATTAACCATTGCAGATGATGCAAACGACCAAGGTACCGTTGATCTTATGGCAGGGTTTATATCTAAATATGAGAAGGACTTATGGATGTTGACAGCATTTACTAAAAAGTAGCTTTCAGTTTGAAGTGATAAATCTTTAAAAGCACTGCTAAATCTATAAAAGATCTAGTAGTGCTTTTTACTGCATAATTTTAATAATTATCCTAGCTTTCAAAGATATCGAGATTAACTATAGATATTTTCAAAAACTGCAAAAGATAAAAATAATACAGTTTAAACAGGTTCTCTATAGTAATTTCAAATTATAAATAGTTACTGTTCTATTTTATTCAAATGCTTTAAATAATTCACTGCTTACACCGCATATTGGGCATTTTTCAACATTATCTCCGATTTCTGTATAGCCACAAACCGGGCAAACATACATTGTAGCTATATCTAAATCCTTTCCTTGCTTTGCAGTCTCTTGAGCGAACTCAAATACCTTGGCATGAACTTTTTCTGCTTCTAAAGCGTAATGGAAGGATCTATGTGCTTCTTTTTCCTCTTGGAACTTTGCTGTTTCAAGATAAACAGGATACATTTGCTTTATCTCGTGTAATTCACCATCAATAGCACCTTGTAGGTTTTCTATAATATTTGTGTGACCAAACACAGCACCTGCTACAACTGTACTATCTCCTACTTGCTCCTTTAACACATTAAAATGGTTTGTTGCGTGAACCCTTTCTGCATAAGCTACCGCTCTAAACAGTTTACCTATATTAGGATAGCCATCCTTTTCAGCTGAATCCCCCCATACAAGGTATCTCATATGAGCCATACTTTCTCCACCATATGCTGAACGTAAAAAGTCAGCAGTCATTGCATTGTTTACTGCCAATATAGACACATCCTCTCTCAAAATATAATTACATTGGTATTATTAACTATAAAAAAATTTATATACCTAATTATCCCAACCAAAATCATATATCCCAATCTTATAATTTTACTTATAACTTTCTATATTGTGGGTAATATATTAGGGATTAAATTTTATTAAGAGGTGATATTATGCCATATACTTTACCAGATCTACCTTATGCTTATGATGCACTAGAACCACACTATGATCAAGAAACTGTTAAAATTCACCACGATATGCACCATAAAGCTTATGTAGATGGATTGAATAACGCAGAAACAAAACTAGCAGAAGCTAGAGAAAAAGGAGATTTTGCTTTAATAAAACATTGGGAAAGAGAATACGCTTTCCATGGTGCTGGTCATATTCTACATACAATGTTTTGGCAAAACATGAGTCCAAATGGAGGTGGAGAACCTACTGGAAATCTTGCAGATCAAATTGATAAAGACTTTGGTAGCTATGATGCCTTCAAAAAACAATTTAGTGCAGCAGCAGTAGCTGTAGAAGGTTCTGGTTGGACTGTTCTTTGCTGGAACAAACTATTTAACAAACTAGTTGTTCTACAAGTAGAAAAACATCAAAACTTAACTCAATGGGAAGTATGTCCGCTTCTTATTGTTGATGTATGGGAACATGCTTATTACTTAAAATACCAAAACAAGAGAGCCGGCTTCGTAGAAGCTTGGTGGAATATAGTTAATTGGGAAGACGTTAATAGCAGATTTCAAGCTGCCTTAAGATAGTAAAAGAGGAGTTATTACTGTATAAACAACACTAGTTTATATGTGATAACTCCTTTTTCATGCTTTCATTGGTTAATAAACAACTTTATAAACTCTTACTCTATAATGCCTTAACCACATCTTAAGTAACTTTATAATCATTATTATATATTTAATTGATTTCCACATGTCCAATATTAAAATATCCCTTTGGAACATTTTGTGCTGATGATTCACCTAATGAGAAGTTAACATTTTTACCTAAATGCTTAGCTGCTATGGATAGATGGCACAATCCAATTCCCATATCAATTTTATTCATCTTTTCCATTATAAGTGCTTTGATAGGGTTAAGTTTTATGCAATTAACATATAACTTATTTCCTTCTATATCAAAATGCCATGGTTGACTATTTGTAGCAGATGGTGCTATTCTTACAGATTCTAATAACTCATCAAAATCAGCTTTATTTCTTATAGCATCAATTGAATTTCTTTTGAATTCTGATCTATCGCTTCTATATAAGTTTTCAGCTGGTTTCCCAAAGGCTAACATTATAACAAATTCTAGCTCTGATTTGCTTACTATATCCTTTGCTGGCTTAGCCATTCCTTGCCAGCAAGCACCTAAACCATTAGCTGATAAATATAAATCTAGTTGTTGAAGCATAAAACCTATGTTGGTTAAATATCCTTCTTTATTCTCAGAAAATACAACTACGTAATGAGGCGCTTTTATAGACATAAAACTTTTAACATCATTTTGAGATATAACCTGTAAATCAGTCTTAATACCAGGTATTAAAGGATCAATTTTACTTATAAAACCTTTAACATCATCTAAAGTTTTATCATCTAAAGAGTTCATATCATACTTTCTTACAGATTTTCTTTTGTAAATAGTCTCGTAAAACTTTGCATTATCCATTTATATTACCTCACAATAAAATATTTTTATACTGCTAATGATGTACCACTTCATAGTAAAACTTCTGATAAACATATTACTTAACTATTAACACTATAATAGTATAGCCTTCCGTTCTCTACCGAAGAGTTAATTGTTCCTTTGTTATATAGATATGATAAAAATGCTGACATTGATGAATAGTTTAAATGGTATTGCCTAAAGTCAACATCTAAATCATTAAGTATTGTTAGATTTTCTAATAGCTCCTCTTTTGTTAAAGGCTTTTCTAATAGCTCTATCATCTGATTGCAGTAATCCTTGATATTATCAATGTTTCTATCTACTAACTCTGGAAGATTCTCTTTCGTAACAATCTCCTCTGCATGACTTATAACAAAATAGTCTGCATCTATCTCTTTTATCTTCTCTAAGGAAATAAGTGCGCTACCTACATCAAATAAATAGGGAAAAGAGTATTTTCCCAGTATTGTTTCACTATATAAAGCATCTCCTAAGAAACATACCTTATCTGAAGTAACTATTGCTATACTTTGAGGCGAATGTCCTCTTAAGTGAAAAATCTCAAACTTATCATCATTTATCTTAGTATTACCTTCAGCTAAAACATAGTCTACAGTTGAGTCTTTAGCGTCATCAGAAAGATTTTTAGGACTAGTAGCTGTATATAACATGTTTGTCCTTAGCTCCATGTTTTCCATATATAATCTCTCTTTTTCTGAGGTATAAACTATACATCCAGTATAGTTGTTTTTGAAATAATTGTTTCCACCACAATGATCAGGGTGACTATGAGTGTTTACTATATACTTAACATGAAGATTATTTTCCTTTAATACTTCTTCAATCTTTCTTGCTGCTGAATTATTTATTCCAGTATCAATAAGAAGACAGTTTTTATTTTTATAACTATAAACTCCAATATTAGTTGGAGCTTTGATATAATAGGTGTTTCCGTTTATTTTAGTAAGCTCCATATATAAATTCATTCCTTCCTACGTTTAAAAGCAAATTTATTTCTTTAAATAATCATTAAATTAAATAATTATTTAATTATAAAAACATATAATTATATAAATATATAGTAAACATGCGGGTTCACGTATATACTTACACAATTATATTGTCATAAAAACCTAGTAAATAAAAGTTTTAATATCTAAATCAAATCTTATGCTCTTAACTCTGGAACAATATTTGGTGCAGCTCCTTCTGTTAAAGCCTTTACTAAGTTTTCAGCTGCAAGCTTAGCCATATCAAATCTTGTATCCATATTGGCAGACCCTATATGCGGAAGAGTAACAACATTATCCATCCTAAGCAACGGATTATCAATTTCTACTGGTTCAACGTCAAACACATCCAAACCAGCACCTCTTATCTTCTTGCTTTGAAGAGCTTCTATCAGTGCTTTCTCATTTATAGTCTTTCCTCTTGAAGCATTAATAAATATTGCACTAGGCTTCATTAGATTGAATTGTTCTTTATCTATAAGATGCAAAGTTGCTTCGGTTAGTGGAGTCATGATAACTATGAAGTCTGATCTTTTTAAAAGCTCCTCCATAGAGCAATACTCTACCCCTAACTTTTCTTCAACCTCTTTCTTTCTGCTTCTGTTGTAATAAAGTACATTCATATCGAAACCTAAACTTGCTCTTTTTGCTACTGCCTCACCTATTCTACCCATTCCTATAATACCAAGGGTTCTGTGATGAACATTAGCACCGTAAAGCTCCAAATCATCATCTCTATTCCACTTTCCTGCCTTTACATATCTGTCTAATTCAGTTATTCTTCTTGCACAAGCAAGCATAAGTCCAAATATTAAATCAGCAACGGTATCATCAAGCGCACCAGCTACATTAGTGCCTATTATATGTCTATTTTTCATAGCTTTTAAATCAAAATTATTGTAACCTACCGACATATTGCTAACCACTTTAAGGTTTGGAGCTTTTTTTAATAACTCTTCATCTATCTTAGTTCCAGAAGTTAAAAGTCCATCTATATCACTTAATCTTTCTAAAAGCTCTTCTCTTGTTATATCTTCATTCGAATCCCATTTTTCTAAATCACAATGCTGTGCTATATATTCCTCCACCTCATGTGGAATTGGCTTTGCTATATATACTTTTGGTTTGTTCATAATGCACCTCCATTAAGCTTAATATATATCAGATTAATACCTATAAAATTCATTTATATTCTCACAATCATTATTTATAGATTAATGTTTCAGACAATTCTTGGATTTAACTAGCACATATTTAATTATACTCTTATTTAAAGTTAGTTAACAACAAAACTAAAGTTAAATAATACCTTTTTCTTAAAATGAAAACCAGTCTCCAAAAGTTGAGACTGGTTTGTAATTATGATTAAAATTTTATCATTCTAAGTTTATATTATTATTATCCTACTATAGTTTTTATAAAATCACTTTAATTTAGCTAGATCATCCGAAAGTAATTTTACTAGACTATCTATGCTAGAATTATTATTACTATCACCCATTTGTTTTATATATATAATAAGGTTCTCTCGTTTAATTGCAATTTTGGCCACTCTATTGTCCTTAGTATATATAACATAACATTTACCGCTACCATCTTCGTATTGTTTTATTATCTCACTATTAGAATCAAAATTTTTATCTAGCCATTGATCAGCTTGTTCACTTTTGCTCCATACTTGAGTATCAACATACAAATAATTGTTATCACTATATCTAAAAGAAATCATCTCTTTTAACCCATTACTTAATTTAAATTTCCCCTGGGTGTTAACTCCGTTCAACACCGTCTTTTCTTGATAAACAAATTTAGTTTCGTCTGTAATTATGTTTTGTATGCTATCTAAATCACTAGGTAACGAAACTGTCATTATACGCTTTAAATCGATATTACTCTTAGTATTTATATCCTTGAAAAAACTGTCTTTAGAATTAATTTCAGTAAGTCCACTACTTATATCACTTTTCTTATATTTATTATTTATATATAAAAAGCTTAATGTAGCTAAAGTTATGACAATCACTGCAATAATAACAAAAACATATTTAGAAGTTTTTTTCAATTTCTTCACTCCAATCATATAAACTTTTACAAAATACTTCTATAGCCCCTATATAAAAGCATTATCTTTTCGATTTCTTATTCATATACCTATCAAACTCTACCTCATACTTCTTAATAAGACAATACCTGTAAATATTATGAATTAGATTCTCAAAGATATAACCAAAGATAAGAGTAGCAAAGCCTACTGATATAAGTGCAAAATTCTTATTAGGGTATTTAGTTGCCATATCCATAAAGCAAATAACTACAACGGCTATTGAAGCAAAAATACTAAATATTTTTCTCTTATATATTCTTCTTTTAAAAATACTATATCCTTCTTTTTCATATTGTTTTATTATAGAAATCTCAGTTAGTACAATATACATATATATAATTATGGATACTACAATATAAATTGTAGCCTTATTCTTTAACTCAAAATATATACTACTGCAGAAAATAATCATATAAAAAATAGATGATACAAGCCCAATCATTCCAGAATATAATATAAAACTTTTTTGTTTTTTTTCTGTATTTATTAGTATGTAAATTCCCCATAAATCAAAAAAAATCAATATACCTAAGTAAATAATATTCTTTGGTTGATGTATACTTTGCTTTAGCCCCATGTCATTCAGAAAGTTGATAACTGCTAAGTCAAATAAATTAATTAATCCTAGTATCCCAATCATAGACTGCCTTATGTATTCGACTCCGCCTGTATCCAAATAATCTCTTATTTTTATAAATTCAGCATTCATACCTTTACTTAATCTCCTTTACAATTTAACAAAGTATCTCTATTAAGAAAAAATAAGTATGACACTCCTACAAATTACAATTAATATTATATCATTAATATATACTCTGAATATATCTTAAAAACTCTTTGAATAATTATTTATAGACCTTTGATATTCTCTTATCTCTTTCCATGAAATCAGCTTAATATTTTCACTTAATAATATTCTTTTAATGTCATCATCTAAGAACAAATTATATTCCATTTCTCTCTTTTGCCAATGAAGGGTTATTTCCTTTAGTTCCTTAGTCACAAAAGAAGGATGAATAGTAACCTGAGTAATCCCAGGTTGTATTTGGGTTAATTTATTTATCATAGTATTTTTTACAGTTTTATAGTCTTCACCGTTTTGCAATTCATAAGGCAAGCAAATAACATCATCAATAAGCGCTATTCCTAATTCTTTAGCCCTTCTTATATACCTCTTAAATGAACTTATCATTCTTTCATCAAATGAAACCTGATTTACTACTTGTTTAGGTAATAAGAAAGGTAGACCATATTCCATACAGAGTTCAAAAACTACTTCCATAAAATCTCTGCCTAAGAATAACCCAAATACACTTCCTTGATGACTATCTAAATGTGTAGGATCAATTCCCAGTGATAAGGCTAACTCAATTTGATTTCTCAATTCCTTTTTAACATGATTTATATCACCATTTGATTCTATATATTCTGAACTACTTGGAAAGATTCCATTATCCATAATCAATGTATTAACATCTTTAGCTCTACTTACTGGTTTAAATTTATCTGTAAGCGTAAGATGAATACCTACATTTTTACATGAAGTTCTTTTGAAAAAATCTTTTATCTCTTTTGACCTACTGCCAGGCATCATTACTGATGTAGATGTTATGTCATTACGATTAAACAATTCAATAATAGCCTCATTTATACACTTGGCTATGCCAAAATCATCTGCATTAATTATAAGTAACTTATCTGTTCTCTTATATCCCATTTCCTCTATCATTTTTATACCTCCATTTAATTTAATATATTTATCTAGCCTCTCATATAGAAAAGACTAAAAAGGGATGTAAAATCACATTTGTGATTTTACATCCCTTTGATTGCTCAGATATTTATTGATGTACCACTTCATATTGAAACTTATTATTTTTAAATTCTCTCACCAGAACCCGTGAGAGTTTTAAAAATAGATTTCGGATTGAAGTGGTACATCTTTACTTAATTTATTTGAATTATAACATGCATTTTTTTAAAGTAAAGTACTTAACTCTATATTTTTAATAATTTTCTTTAATACATGCTTATTAAATTGAGACCTTCATTGAAGGATCTTTCTTAAAATGTAACCACAACGCTGCTCCCACTATGCAAGCTAAAACTTCTGATGCAGTTAAAGACCATATTAGTCCATGAAGTCCCCAAAATTCATTTGATAAAATCATTATAGGTATTACAATCAATCCCTTTGCTACAGACATAATTGCAGCTTCTTTTTCTCTTCCAACTCCTTGGAATATCCCTACAAATAAACCAGAAAGACTTGTAAATAAAGAAGATAACAGCATTGCCGCAAAAATCAATGTACCAATTGCAAGTACTTCACTATCTTTACTAAAAAGCTCAAAAACTTGAATTCTAAATATAAGTAAAGCTCCAGAAATAGCACCGATTAAAATCACAATATAAAGTGCTGTAGTACGAATTATTTCTTGCATTCTCTTTATATTTTTTGCCGAATAGGAATATGCTATTAGAGGTATTACTCCCATAAATAGCCCCATGCCTATAAAGTCTGATAACTGTACAACTCTTTGGGATATACCAAAACCTGCAACCACATAATCTCCATATCTGATAGAAAGATTATTAAATAACAAACTTGATATAATCAAAAATACATCCATTAGTAGAGATGTTACCCCTATTTTAAAAATATCTTTAGTTATTAATGAAGTAGGCTTAAACCTATTAAGAGAAACACTTAAGGCTGAGCTTTTTTTGCTTATATACCAAACAAAATACACTACAGCACAAAGATTACCTAATACCGTTCCTAATGCTGCTCCCATAATGTTTAAATGACAACCAAAAATCAAAATTGGATCTAATATGATATTAGCTATAACACTTATCCCCATACCATACATAGAAACTGTAGACGCTCCTTCGGCACGGACAAGCTGTTCCAATACAAAGTTTGCGATTATTATAGGGCTTCCAATTGTAAAAACTAAAATAACACTTTTAGTAAATGCCATAGTCTGTCCTTCTGCACCTAACAATGTCAAAATTGGCTGAATAAATACAATACAAAGTAAAATAAGCAGAAATCCTGAAATTATACTAAAATAAAATGATACCGAAGCTACTTTCTTAGATTCCTCAAGCTTCTTTTCCCCTAAAAGTCTGGAGATAAAGGTACCTCCCCCTGTTCCAAATAGATTTCCTACTGCCATTATAACCACACTAAAAGGTAATGTGAGAGTAATAGCTGTCATCATCTCTGTATTATTTAACTTTCCGATAAAATACGCATCAATAATGTTGTAAATCAAATTTAGCGACATACCAAGCATCATTGGTAATGACATGTGTGCTATCGCTTTCCAAATAGGTGATTTTTCAAAATAATACGAATCAATTTGTTCTATTTCAACTTGTTCCATTTCCTTATCCTCCTTTAAACTGCTTAAACTGTAATCTTGATAAAGCAACAAATTTTCTGCTTCTATTGATATAAGGAATGGTCATAAAACTCAGTTTATATAAGCTATTAAATTTATATAAACCTAGCACTATCATATATTGTTAAGAATTTATGTTGTTAAAAACTTATACTATTCTATTTTTAACGTTCACGGTGATTATCTCTAAAGAAATTAGCTCCTCCAGGAAAATCCTGCTCTCCTCTAATGCCGTGATGCTCTTTACGTAATTCCTCAATATTTTCACCTGAACTTTGTTCAATTGAGTCAATTAGCTTACTCATTAGACTAGAAAGTTGATCCATTTCTTCTTCTGATATACCTGAAAATATATTATCAACTAGCTGCATCCTAGCCTGCATCACTTCATTTGCTGACTTTCTGCCATGCGCTGTAAGATATACATTTGAAACCCGTTTATCTTTCTCATTTACTCGTCTCTCTACATATCCACTTTGCTGTAGCTTATCAACTAATTCGCCTAGTGATGCTGGTCTTATTTGGAGTTTTGCACTTAATTCCTTTTGAGTTAAACCATCCTGTGTTAATAATAGTCCTAGTAGATGTCCTTGAGCTCTACTAACCATAATTTCATTTTCCTTAGAACTTACATTATGCTGTTGCCTGTTAACAAGATTAGTAAAATAATTTATTTGTTGCAACAATTTTTCAGAAGTTATATTATACATGTATTTATCTCCTTCAAATTTAATAAGGTACCTTAATATATTTATCATATATCTGAATAACTTTGTTGTCAACAGATTTATTAAGGTACCTTAACTTATTTTGTTTTTAATGTTTTATGTTCTTGTATTTCGTTTATTTATAGACTATAATTTTTGTATTTCCCAATATGAAATGATTTTAATACAGTCATAACTTGGTTATAAATAGATTTGCGTAAAAAGAAAGTGAGATTACAAATGAAAATTTCAAAAAATAGACTTGAAGCCTTTAGCGACGGAGTAATCGCAATTATTGTTACTATAATAGTTTTAAATATTCCCACACCAAATACCTTTGACGCTGCTTCAATTTATTCATTAATTAATTCAATTGTTGTATATCTAGTCAGCTTCTTGGTTGTGGGAAACTTTTGGAACCAGCATAGAAGACTTTTTGATGAATTAGAACATGTCACTAATAGAGTTGTATGGATAAACATAATATTCCTGTTTTTCTTATCACTAGTGCCACTGTTTACAAAATGGGTTATTCAGAACCCTAATGCAGTTGCACCAGCAGTTGGATATGCAATAGTTTTTTTATGTGTCAATTTTAGCATGACTTTTATGTTTTTACTTATAATACCTACTACACTATTTGAACATAAATATAAATTATATTCACGCATATTTATTATGCCAGTTATAAGCTCAATTATAATCCTAATTGCTTTTTATTATCCAAGGATATCAATAATACTGTTTATAGGCCTACCAGTTGCATCTTCTGTTTTAAATCTATTGTTTGAGGTAGACCCGCAACATCATGAAAGACAAAAAAGAAGAAGACCTCATTTTCACGATAAACATTAAGTTTATTTATAATATGACATGCTTATGTCTTATTTGATGATGTACAATCAAGTATAAGATTAAGGATTTAAATGGAGGTTAACAAAATGCCAAAAGAAATAGATGCGAAGATGCTACTCTCTACAAGTAAAAATCCTAGCGGTTGGTTTGGTACTAATTATACCTTTAATATTTATAGAGGCTGTGAACACCATTGTATATATTGTGATTCAAGAAGCTTATGCTATAGAATAGATAATTTTGATGAGCTTATAGTGAAAAGAAATGCAGTAGAACTATTAAATAAAGAACTTAAGAATAAAAGAAAAAAGGGCGTAGTAGGGACTGGTGCTATGAGTGATCCTTATACTAGATCAGAAAAACACTATCAATTAACCCGCGGATGTCTTGAGGCAATTGCAAAGTATAGATTTCCAGTTCACATCACTACCAAAAGTAATCTTATTCTTAGAGATATAGATATCTTAGAAGAAATAAATAAAATCTATGCTTCTGTTGCTATAACTATAACAACTACTGATGATAAGCTTGCAAGTGTAGTAGAACCAGGTGCCCCTTCATCTACAGATAGACTTAAAGCACTTGGAGTTCTCTCTGAACTTGGAATTCATACAAGTATAACAATGATGCCTATTCTACCTTTTCTTGAAGATACTGAGGAAAACATTTTAGACATAGTAAATAAAGCAAATTACTATGGAGTTAAAAATATTGTTCCTTGGCTTGGAATGTCACTTAGAGATAGGCAGCGAGATTATTATTATATAAAGCTAGATAAACATTTCCCAGGAATTCGTGAAAAGTATGAAAAGAGCTATGGCGATAGATATAGTTGTTCTACTAAAAATATGAAAAAGCTAAGTTATGTTCTATCAAACGCATGTAGTAAGTATGGTATTAGCCTTAAGATGCCTACTTATCAAAGTGAGGTAACTGCTGTGCAATTGAGCTTTTTAAGTAATAAATAAAATTGGAAGTGTAAATATATACTTACACTTCCAATTTTATTACCGTTGAATATTTCTATTAATTAATTCCATAAATGCTTTAGGATCAACCACTCTAACTTTTGGATTTTTCTCTAGCATGCTTATAGCATTTTTAACGTTACTTAAGTCCTTACTCCAAACATGAACATATACAAAAGTATATGCTTCAGCCTTTTTTACATCTGTTTGCCCTTTTTCTATTCTAGAATTAATATTTTTAGTTAGCTGCTCTTCATCTTCTAACCCACTCCATAGTAAATCTCTGCAGGATACTATTGGCTTACCCTTAGACCAAATTATTTCTCCTTTGTAGTTATCATGTTTGTGGTAGTCCAAGTAAAACAACCCCATTATATTTTCTTTACTGGTAAACTTACTCCAAAGTTCAGTATTATGAAAGCTTGAATCATCAATTACAGCTAAATATCTTTCATCAGTCTGCTTCATATAATTATTCAATTGGCTTATATATGTTGGAAGTTTTTCTTTATCAAACTTACTTGGGTATATATAACCATTACCAGAAGGCGGCACTATAAAGTAGTCACTATAATTTCCACTTACTGCACTTTCATAGTATCTATTAAACACTGTTGGAGATAGATAATACATTGATGGACTTATACCCCATCCTAAATTAAAATTTCCTCTATAACTAGATCCATACCATTTTTGTGAGCTGTAGTTTGTACCAAGATTCCATTGCTGATTATCTCCATCAGACATAATAAAAGTTACATAGTGTACATTATCCTCCTTAGGTATATTTTTAGATATAAATTTTTGTTTAACAGGTGTTGTGTCAAATGCACTTAAAACAGTGAGATTATAAGACCAATCAGCAGCTACCATGCTTACACCATGTTTTGATGTTGTACTTACATTAGTAAATTCATCTGGCCCCCACCCCATACAAACTCTGTTTCCCTCCATAGACGAGAATATTTTATCTCTCAGAGAGGTATTTTTTATATCATTTTCATAAAATATTAGTGCTTTACTCATAATAGCATAGTCTCTAAGTGCAGAACTTTTATTAGGTTCTAATTGTATTACAATAGAGTGGTTTAGTCCTTTATTCCATAAGTTATCGTATGCCCAGCTTTCATCCGTGTTTCTACAATCTCCTGTTATTTTTGTTATGCCATGTGACTTTGCTTTATATTCAATACTAGTGTCCACTGCTATTGAATCTTTTAAAGAACAAAGAGAACAGGCATTATTTATTGATGGATTTTTTCCTTCATCATATAGTACATATCCATTTATATAATTTTTAAAACTACGAAGTAATTCCCATGGGTCTGAAATACTTTTATATGCCACTCCATAATTCTTCTTTAAATCCTCTAACCATATTTGATAATCTGGCTGCTCAGAACTTAGTGTATATATTTGGTGACTAGATTTATTATTGACTATTCCTTGAAGAGTAGCTATCAATGTTTTTTCGCTTTTAGTCATATTATCTTGTGAAATAACATATAAAAAAGTTGGTCTTATGGTATTTTTCATGTACATCGAAAAAGGACTATTACTTGTAGTAATAGTCTTCTTCCATTCACTCCAACTAGTATTAAAATCATTGTTATTGCTATTGCAATACTTATAGAAATTTTGTAAAAAGCCAATTCTTTCGTTATTATTAAATGATTTAATTTGTTGTTCATTGAAGCCAACTAGTGATAGCTGCCTTTTTATAATGTTGTCAGCAGTAACCTGCTTAGAATTTTTTATCATATCGTACATTATCATAAAGGTAGTAGTTCTTCCTATACCTTCTTTGCAATGAAAGTGTAACCAGGAATCCTTAGGTTGTTTTTTCATTTCCTGCATAAAATAATCAACCATATCATCTGTAGGTATCTTTCCATCAGTAACAGTAATTCGGATATATTCAAGTTTATTATCCTTAACTAACTGTTCTTCGTCTTGAACTTTTGTCGGAATTATTGTGTTATTTGGATGATTTGCAAGGGTGATAGGAACATTCAATTTAATACTTTTAAGTTTACTCTGTTCATCTGCTAATACCTGTTCTTTGGTTAATCCTATATTAGCATCATTTTTTTCATTCTTCCAACTTACAGGAATATCATTTATAAATCCATGAGACTCCTGCCTCAAATCTATTACTGTTATAGGTGACTTTGTGCTTATCCCCTTTACTACAAGTGGTAAGTTAAAACCTGAGAACTGCTGACTTCCAGATATGTTTAGTTCACCTAGCCCTTTTAAATCCAGTGTCTTATCCTTCTCAATATTACTTAAATCAGAAGTTTTCCTAAAATTTCTCGGCATTTCTTGATAATTTGTTGTATCCATAACTAGAGAAACTGCCCCACCTTCAGCTGGGGTATTGGATACGCTTAAAAACTTACTTTTTTCTTGCAATGTGCAAGAGCAAAATACACTTAATGTTATTAATACTAAAAGACTAACTATAGATTTCTTTAAATTTTTTCTCAAGATTATCACCTCATAGCTTAATAGTTTTTATTTAGATATATAAGACCTACATTCTTACAAGATATAGTTTCCTTATATACTATTTACTATGAAAGCTGTCTTTATGATACTTATATAATGGTTATAATTCATTAATCTACCATACTACTAAAAATAGTATTTTCACCATTATTAAACTTTATCTTTATAAAACACTTATATACGTCTAACCATCTATTAAACAGAGTTAAAATACCATCAACTACTTTTATGTGTTTTACTTTCTAAAATTTAGTAATAAAATAAATATATAAAGGGGGCGATGTTTATAATGAATAGTTTATGGTTTATATTTGCTATGCTTTCTGCAGTATTTGCAGCTTTAGTAGGTATTTTGGGCAAGGTAGGTTTGAAGTCAGTAGATGCCAATACTGCAACTGCTGTAAGATCTGTAATAATGGCTATATTTCTTATTTTAGTTGTAGTCTTTCAAGGAAAGTTAAGTAAGATACCTGAAATTATAGCAGACAAAAAAACTTTTTCTTTTATCATACTTAGCGGTCTAGCAGGAGCCCTATCTTGGTTGTTTTACTTTTTAGCATTAAAATATGGAAAGGTATCTCAAGTAGCTCCTGTAGATAAATTCAGTGTAGTTCTTGCAACTATTCTTGCCGTTGTATTTTTAGGAGAGAAGATTAGTAGAATGAATGTAATTGGAGTGTGCCTAATAGCTATTGGTGCTATTATAGTTGCTTTAAGTTAGTAATAAAAAAAGTCGCTGAAGCGACCTTTTTTATATATAACTATAGCACTTAATATGTGATTTTAGGTATTTTCATACTAATACACACTTGTAAAAACTTTTACTTACATGGTCTTATAATAAATTCAAAGTTTATATCTTTAGAAGAATCTATTAGATACTCCTTATGAACAGGTGCCCCCCAGCTGTCATCTCCTCCTACTCCCATTTGCTTTGCTGCTATTGTTACAATAGTGTAGTTAACAGGCGGAAGCTCATAGTAATGAAGTGCATTTTGAAGTTCAAAAGCTGTATATGGGGATACTCCAAGCTCAAAAGGATTATTGACAGATGCAAACTCTATTCCAAAGTTATCTTTGTCTTTTATCTTTGCCCATCTTACACCAGTATGATTGCCGTTTTCTTGAGGTACCAAATATCTTGAAACATTGTCTTTAACTAACTTTTCATAAATACCTAGTCTAGCACCATGTACTCTGTCTATATAATTTTCTTCAGGTCCCATTCCATAGAATCTGAAGCTATCATAATCTGCTGACAACCTAAAAGCTAATCCGAATATAGGCATTTCAGGGAGCCCTTCTACACCTTTATAATCACATTTAACTTTAATATCTCCATTTTCATAAGCAGTATAAGCTACTTTAACCTCACTTGGTACACTTAAAGGTAGCATATAAGTATACTCAACTATGACACTAAATTCATACTCAAAAACTTGTACATCCTTGCACTTTTGGAACAGACTTGCTTCATGCCACTGCGAACATCTAAATCCATGTTTATTTCCATTATCATTATCTGTTGTTGCTCTCCAATATATAGGCATAGGAGTTCTTGTTATAAGTTCTTTTCCATTATATCTTAGTGATACAATTCCGCCTTCTTGCTTTGAAAATAATACACTAAAATCTCTGCTTTTAACTCCTATATTTACATCTCCATGGATAACCTTAACTTTATTTAATACCTTTACATCTTCTTTTTCTACAATAGAATATACATATTGATCAAAGGCTATCTCATGACCAGCCTTAGCCCAGGCAGTATCTTTCTTTAATTTGAAAGAAACATTTACGCAATACTCTCCACTACTATTTACTTCAGGTAAATCAAACTCATAATATTCTTCTTCACCTGTTTTTACTATAACCTCCATATAGCCTTTATATATCTCTTCTCCGTTATAGTTCAAGCTGTACTCTAATATATAATTGGATGTATCAACAAATAGGTTTTCATTTCTGACCTTAACACCATTTTTATCTGCATATAACTTTAGATTTTGATATAGCTTTTTAACTTCTTGTACCTTTGGAGATATGGTTCTATCAGCATATACTATTCCATCACCACAGAAATTATAATCTGTGGCTCTATCATCAAAATCTCCACCATAGGCAAAGAATTCATTGCCATATCTATCTTTCTTCATAACAGCTTGATCTATATAATCCCAGATAAAACCACCTTGATAAAGCTCATATTTATCTTCTAATTCCGTATACTTGTGCATTGCTCCACAGGAGTTACCCATAGCATGCATATACTCACAACTTATATATGGTTTCTGCGGATTATTATTTAAATACTCCTCAATTTCATGAGGCTTTGCGTACATCCTACTTTCCATATCACTAGTTTCATTAAAGCGTCTATCATGAAAAATGCCTTCATAGTGTACTAATCTTGATGGGTCTTTCTTTCTATAGTACTCAGACATCTTGTAGATATTTTCTCCTCCAAAAGACTCATTTCCACAAGACCATATCAATATAGATGGATGGTTTTTATCTCTTTCTACCATAGATTTGGCTCTATCCAATACAATATCAAGCCATTCTGGTTTACTGTCTGGAATAACCCAGTCTGGAATTACTTGTCCCATCTTCATCCAAGACCCATGGGTTTCTAGATTGGCTTCATCTATTAAGTAAATTCCGTATTCATCGCAAAGTTCATACCAAAGACTTTGATTAGGATAATGAGAAGTCCTCACAGCATTTATATTATTCTGTTTTAAAAATCTTATGTCCCAAAGCATATCTTCTTCAGTTATAGCTCTTCCGGTGCGGCAATTAAACTCATGACGATTTATACCTTTGAAAACTATACGTTTACCATTTATGTGCATCACTTTATCTATCATTTCAAAACTTCTAAAACCTATCTTTTGTGGAACAAACTCAACTATATTATCATTCTCATCTCTTACAGTAATATAGAGAGTATATAAATACGGATCTTCAGCACTCCAAAGCCTTACATCGTTGACATCCAACTTTAAGGTCATCTCATTCTCTAATTTATTTCCATCAATATTAGCTAAAACTATACCTTTACTATCTTTCAGCTCCAAATCTATAAATCCAACAGTGGACCCTACAATTTTTAGCTCAGATTCTAAGACAGCATTTTTGTATTCACTATCTAATATAGTTTTAACAAAAAGGTCTTGAACATGAATCTTAGGAATTGAATATATATATACATCCCTGAAAATCCCTGAAAATCTCCAAAAGTCCTGATCTTCTAGCCAACTACCAGTAGATCTTTTATAAACCTCAACAGAAAGCTTATTCTCCCCTTCTTTTATATATTGAGTTAACTCAAACTCTGACGGAGTAAAACTATCTTCACTATATCCAACAAAATTTCCATTTAGCCAAACATAGAAGGCACTTTCTACTCCTTGAAATGATATATAAACAGGACCATTTTTTATAGTGTCCTCTAAATTAAAATACTTAACGTAGCTTCCCACTGGATTATATTCTTCAGATACCTGTGGTGGTCTCAATTCGCTGTGTCCATCCCAAGGATACATAGTGTTTATATATTGAAGTTTGTCATATCCTTGGAGTTGTATATGCCCGGGAACCTGTATATCCTTCCATGAATTGCAATCAAAATCAAGATTATAAAAATCCTTAATTCTTGAACTAGGATTTATAGCAAAACTAAACTTCCAGTTTCCATTTAAACTTTGTCTTAGCTTCATATCTCCAGAGTTCATTTCCTTTTCTGTTATATAGTATTTGTGATCCGAATGTGCTTCAATTCTATTCACCTGAAAAATCGAAGTATCAGAAAGCCAATCTGTACTAGGAACCTTAAAACCCATAACAATTCCTCCAACCCTTTTATTATAAATATTAATATAAACCTATACTTATATTTTCTACTATTAGTAAATCGTTTTCAATATATTTTTAGTAAAATCACCAATATTTTTACTAAGCTTTTACTTATACAAATAAAACTTAAAAATATTCTCTTTACAGTAAAAAGAAGCCTGTATTCTTAAAACGTAGATTTGTTGAGTGATTTTTTAGCTTTTTATAAATTATTGTTAAAGATGTGCCACATATTACATAACTTTTTATTGGATAAATTCCTTATTTATATGACAAAATATGAACGATTTATATAATCTAAATTTAACTTAGGAGGATTCATTATGCACAAAAGAACGTTTCACAGTATTGCATTAATAACTTCTAAAGTTCTTGTTGCAGCATTTTTGCTGACTGGATGTACAAGTAACGGAAATGCTAATAATTCGGCTAGCAATAACAGTACTGAAAACAAGACAACTACAGAAAATAAAGCAACAACTGCTCAGATGTATACGCGATCTGAAACAGTTAGCATCGATCAAGCAAAACAACTGTTAATGGAGGGCAATAAGAGATACGTCGATAACAAGATACTTGGGCATGACATAAGTAATACTCGACGCAAGGATTTATCAACTAAAGGTCAAAAACCTTTTGCCGTAGTATTAAGCTGTTCAGATTCAAGAGTCCCACCTGAACTAGTATTCGATCAAGGTCTCGGAGACTTATTTATTATTAGAAACGCTGGTAATGTAATTGACCCTATAGCACTAGGCAGTATAGAATATGGAAGTGAACATTTAGGTGCACCGCTAATAATTGTTTTAGGTCATGAGAAATGTGGAGCTGTAAAAGCTGCAATAGAAGGTGGGCACTTCTCAGAAAATATCACAGCAATAATAAATCAAATAAAGCCATCTTATGATAAGGTTAAAGGAAAAAGCCAAAATTCAGACGAAGTTAATAATCTTACAATTGATGAAAATGTAAGAAATTCTATTAGTTTGATTAATAAAAGTTCAGTTATCCAAAAATTAACTACCGAAAAGAAAGTAAATATAGTAGGGGCTAAATATCATATGGATACAGGCGAAGTAACCTTTGATATACAATAGTATTTTTGCTAAATAGAAAATGCAGCCTTTTAACTAATAAAGGCTGCAAAACATCTTTAATTACATATTTTTTTCGTTATTAGATTAAGTCAAAGAAACTCAACTGATCTTTTTCAGGTAGGCCGTTTAAACATCCAAACTTTCTAAGTGAATCTACAGCTGAATTACCTATTTTAGCACGTTTCTTTAAATCTTCTATGGAATTTATAGGTGTATCATCTTTAATTGCCTCTTGTATTGCATTATATATTCCTTCTGCCGCTACATTTCCCATACCAGATATACTGTTTATTGGAGGTCTTATTCCCTCTTCCTCTACAAGAAAGTTTGTAGAATGGGACTTGTATAAATCAATTGGGAGGAATTTAAGGCCTCTCTCATACATTTCTAAAACCAATTCCAAATCGTCGTACATATCCTTATCTTTAGGAGCAGCCTGAATGCCTTGCATTTCAATTTCCTTCATCTTAGATTTAACTCTTTCTTTTCCGAAGATCATAAACTCTGCATCAAAAGCCTTTGCTCTGATAGTGAAAAAGGCTGCATAGTAGGCTTTAGGTATATGAACTTTAAACCAAGCTATTCTGAAAGCCATCATTACATAAGCTGCTGCATGGGCCTTAGGAAACATGTATTTTATCTTTCTACAAGAATCTATATACCACTCTGGCACCTGACATTCCCTCATTAGCGCTTCGTATTCTGGCCATTTTGGATCCTTTAACGCCTTACCCTTACGCACTGTCTCCATTATCTTAAAAGCAGTGTTTGGAGGAAGCCCTTTTTTAATAAGATATATCATGATATCATCTCTCGTACATACTGCTTCACTTAGAGTTACTACTCCTTGATCAATTAAGTCTTTAGCATTTCCAAGCCATACGTCAGTACCATGGGATAGTCCTGATATACATATCAAATCTGTAAAAGCTTTTGGCATAGTATCTAAAAGCATTCCTCTTACGAACTTAGTACCAAACTCAGGAATACCAAAGGTCCCCACTTTAGAATTTATCTGTTGTGGTGTTACTCCTAGAGCTTCAGTAGACGAAAATATAGACATAGTTTTCTTCTCATCCATCGGTATGGTTTTTGGATCTACTCCTGTTATATCTTGAAGCATTCTTATAACTGTTGGATCATCATGCCCAAGTATATCTAGCTTCAATAGATTCTGATCAATGGAGTGATAATCAAAATGTGTTGTTATAATATCCGAATTCGGATCATCAGCAGGATGTTGAACTGGGCAGAACTCAAAAATTTCTCTTCCCTTAGGTACAACGATAATTCCTCCTGGATGCTGTCCTGAGGTTCTTTTTATACCTGTACAGCCTTTTGAGATCCTCATGATTTCAGCCTTACTTACTGTCATGTTCTTTTCATCAAAATATTTTTTTACATATCCAAAGGCTGTCTTTTCAGCTATAGTGCCAATAGTTCCAGCTTTAAAAGTTGTTCCTTTTCCAAAGATAACTTCAGTATATTTATGAGCTTTTGCTTGATATTCACCTGAAAAGTTTAAGTCTATATCTGGTTCTTTATCTCCATTAAACCCAAGGAAAGTTTCAAAAGGAATATCTATGCCATCCTTAGCAAGCTGTTCTCCACAAACAGGACAAGCTTTATCAGGCAAGTCAAAGCCATTCTTAAAACCATGATCTTCAAAATCGGAATACTTACACTTTGGACATCTATAGTGAGGTGGTAGCGCATTTACTTCCGTTATACCAGTCATGTATGCAACAACAGAAGAACCAACAGAACCTCTGGAACCAACCAAGTATCCATCTTCATTAGATTTCCACACTAGCTTTTGAGCTATTATATACATTACAGAGAAACCATTTTTTATGATTGAGTCTAACTCTCTCTCCAATCTGTCCTGAACTAATTGTGGAAGCGGCTCCCCGTATAGTTCGTGAGCCTTTCCATAAGTAATATCCTTTATGGTCTGCTCACAACCGTCTATATGTGGAGTTGCTTTATCTGGAGATATTGGACTTATTGGGTCACACATATCAGCGATTTTATTAGTATTTGTAACTACTACTTCATATGCCTTTACTTTCCCCAAATATTCAAATTCCTTAAGCATTTCTTCAGTTGTTCTCAAATATAGCGGTGCTTGATTGTCTGCATCCTTAAAGCCCTGACCTGCTTCAAGTATACGTCTATATATTTCATCCTCAGGATCCATAAAATGCACATCTCCTGTAGCCACTACAAGTTTATTAAGCTTTTCACCAAGTGCTACGATTTTTTTATTTATTTCCTTTAGATAATTTCTATCAGGTACCTGCCCGTTTCTCACTAAATAGTCATTGTTTCCTATAGGCTGAATTTCTAAATAGTCATATTCTTCTGCAATAGCTTCAATTTCTTCATCAGATTTTCCGAGAAGTATTGCTTGATATAACTCTCCATCACTGCATGCACTTCCAATAATTAAGCCCTCTGAATATTTTTTGTACATGCTTTTTAATATACGAGGCTTTTTATAAAAATAATCTAAACTAGAGTAAGATACAAGCCTATATAGATTCTTTAATCCCACGTAATCTTTTGCAAATATTATTGCATGGTGTGTTCTAAGCTTTTTATATTCTTCCTTTTTAGATTCTTCATCAGAGCCATATAAATCTATATCTTCAACAGTGGTTGCTCCTCTTTCACTTAACATTTCAAGCATTATCTCAAAAACCTTAACGGTAGTATCTACATCATCCAATGCTCTATGAGCAACTTCTACTTTTATACCAAGATTCTTAGCAATCCTTCCTAGTTTATAACTCTTATACTCAGGGAAAAGAGCTTGAGCAAGAGATAAGGTATCTAAATATGTAAAATCAAAATCATAGCCTAGCACCTTTGCATTATGCTTTAAAAACCCCACATCAAAGCCAGCATTATGAGCAACCAAAACGCTTCCCTCAATAAACTCCAACAACTTTGGAAAAACCACTTCTATGGTTTCTGCATCTTTTACCATATCGTCAGTTATATTGGTAACCTCAATAACCCTTTCAGGAATTGGCTTTTCAGGATTTACAAAACAGCTGAACTGGTCTATTACCTTACCACCTTGATACTTCATCACTCCTATTTCAGTGATTTTTTCAGTTACTGGTGAAAAACCTGTAGTTTCTAAATCTAGCACACAATAAGTTGTATCAATACTCTGCCCTTTTGGATTTGTTACAGATGGCTTTTTGTCAGGAGCTAAATAAGCCTCTACTCCATATAAAACCTTCATATCAGGATTATTTCTTCCTAAAAGCTTATGTGCTTCTGGAAAAGCCTGAACTACTCCATGATCGGTTATAGCAATTGATTTCATCCCCCAGCTCATGGCTCTTTTTATAAGATCAGTGGCGCTAGTCATAGCATCCATTTGGCTCATCTGTGTATGCATATGAAGTTCTACTCTCTTAACTTCAGCATTATCCATCCTCTTCGCCCTTTTAATACCTTGAGTTTCAATTATAATATTAGCAATCATCTCAACTTCGCCAGAGAACTTACTAAAGCTTGCACTTCCAACCAGTCTGACACCTTTTGCTTTTTTAAGCCTTGATAGTACAATCTCATACTCTCCTGGTTTTAAGAAAGATTTACAGGTCATAGAACTAGATCCATCATATAAATCAAAGGACACTAATGTCTTTCCACTTCTTAATTCCTTCGCTTCTATATTAGATATCTCACCTTCTAAAGCTATTCTTCCTTCATCAGGTGTTATATCAGTAATTTTTATCACAGTATCCTTAATCTTAGAACTCCTTCCTAAGATTACAAACGGATCCCCTTTCTTACCATCAGACTCCTCTTTTACTTCATCCTTTTTAACTGGAGCTTCTTTAGGTACATTACTACTTTGTTCAGTTTTAATTTGTTTTATAGCTGCAAGCATTTCTTTCTCACGTGCTTCCTCATGAAGCATTAGCTCTTCATTATTTATCTTATCAACAAATTTTATATTATATGTAGTACCGTAAAGAGACTTTATAGCCTCTCGCAGTTGCTTATCATAACTCATAGCTTTTAAGAAACCAGATGCTGCAATTTTAAAATCAAAGTGTATTGTATTATCATCCACATTGTATTCACTGTTGTTTATAATTGTCTTCAGCATAGGATGTTTGTCTGCCATAAGAAGAATAATATTTCTAATTTCCTGTTCTATTGGCTTTTTATCCGTTCCATCCGCATACTTAACAGAAATTATAGAATCATTTAAAGCGAATCTTTTCTTTATAAATTTATTAAGTCTTTCAAATTCATTTACTTCAATATATTTATCTGAGCTGATTTTCATCTCCAGCCGTTTACTCTTCTTACTTAAGACTACCGACTCTACAATAGCAGTATTTATGTTGCCACTTGTTTCATAGTCACTAAAAATTTCATTTATTCTTTTCATGGTATACTTTAACCCCTCTTCAAAACTTTTAGTACCTTAATATTATATAAAAAGACTCATTCTCTGTCATGTAGAAATAATATCTATATATAAATTGCTTATTAAAATTTTTTCTATTTATACTTTATATCTTAGATTATAAACAATATACAACAAGTACAATCTTTATATTATGTTAAATAGTTCTTGGAATAAATTAAGAAAATTTATACAAAACTATTGACAAATAATTCTTTAGTTTTATAATTAATATTAAGTAATAATTATTATTACTTATCACTAACTATACACCGTATATAAAATTCAATTTTAATTATAAAACCAAATTTAGGAGGTATTTTTATTATGTCACTAATAGGAACAGAAGTAAAACCATTCAAAGCATCAGCTTATAAAAACGGCAAGTTTTTAGATGTTACAGAAGCAGATTTTAAAGGAAAATGGAGCGTAGTTTGTTTCTACCCTGCAGACTTTACATTTGTATGTCCAACTGAACTAGAAGACTTACAAGATAACTATGAAACTTTAAAGTCACTAGGAGTTGAAGCATATTCAGTTTCTACTGATACTCATTTCACTCACAAAGCATGGCACGACACTTCAGAGGCAATTAAGAAAATTACTTACACTATGATAGGAGATCCGTCACATACTATATCACGTAACTTTGATGTATTAATAGAAGCAGATGGTCTAGCTGATCGTGGTACTTTTATAATAGATCCAGATGGCGTTATTCAAGCTGTTGAGATAAACGCTGGTGGTATAGGTCGTGATGCAAGCATTCTTGTTAATAAGATTAAAGCTGCTCAATACGTTAGAAATAATCCTGGTGAAGTTTGTCCTGCTAAATGGAAAGAAGGTTCTGAAACACTTAAACCAAGTCTTGATCTTGTAGGAAAGATCTAAGGAGAAGCTTATTATGCTTGATTCAGATATAAAGGGTCAATTAGCCCAATATCTTCAATTGATGGAGGACGACGTCCTTATTAAAATCAGTGCAGGATCTGATAATATATCAAATGATATGATTTCATTAGTAGATGAACTAGCCTCTATGTCACCAAAAATTAAAGTAGAGAAAGCAGCATTACCAAAAACCCCTAGCTTTAGTGTCAATCGCATCGGTGAAGATACAGGCGTAACTTTCGCTGGTATTCCTTTAGGTCATGAATTTACTTCATTGGTGTTAGCTTTGCTACAAGTTAGCGGAAGACCGCCAAAGGTTGACCAAAAAATAATTGATCAAATTAAAAACCTTAAAGGACAATACAATTTTCAATCTTATATTAGTTTAACTTGCCACAACTGTCCTGAAGTGGTTCAGTCTCTAAACCTTATGAGTATTCTTAACCCTAACATTACTCATACGATGATTGATGGTGGAGCTTTCAAAGAGGAAGTTGAAAGCAAAAATATAATGGCTGTGCCGTCAGTTTTCTTAAATGGTGAATTCTTTGGCAGTGGACGTATGACTGTAGAAGAGATTCTTGCAAAGCTTGGTACTACTCAAGATCCATCAGAATTCAGTAACAAAGAACCTTATGATGTTCTTGTTGTTGGAGGTGGTCCAGCAGGAGCAAGCGCAGCCATTTACGCCGCACGTAAAGGAATCCGTACAGGAATTGTTGCTGAACGTTTCGGCGGTCAAGTGATGGATACTGTAGGAATTGAAAACTTTATAAGTGTAAAGTATACGGAAGGCCCTAAACTTGCAGCAAGCCTTGAAGAGCATGTAAAGGAATATGATGTTGATATCATGAATTTACAACGAGTAAAGGGATTGACCAAAAAGGATCTAATTGAAGTAGAGCTTGAAAATGGTGCTGTTTTAAAGAGTAAGGCTGTAATAATTTCAACAGGTGCTCGTTGGCGTAACGTTAATGTTCCTGGAGAAAATGAGTTCAAAACAAAAGGTGTAGCATATTGCCCTCATTGCGATGCTCCTTTATTCAAAGGAAAACATGTAGCAGTAATTGGAGGTGGTAATTCTGGTATCGAGGCAGCCATTGATCTTGCAGGAGTTGTAAATCATGTAACTGTTTTAGAATTCTTACCAGAGCTAAAAGCCGATGCTGTGCTTCAAGAACGCCTTTATAGCTTAAAAAATGTAACTGTCATAAAAAATGCTCAAACAAAAGAAATAACTGGTACTGATAAAGTTACTGGTATCTCTTACATTGAACGTGATACTCAAGAAGTTAAACATATTGAATTACAAGGAGTATTTGTTCAAATCGGTCTTGTACCAAATACAGATTGGTTAAATGATTCAGTCGAACGTAACCGCATAGGCGAGATAATTGTTGATAATCATGGTGCAACAAACATACCTGGAGTATTTGCCGCAGGAGATTGCACAAACAGTGCATATAAACAAATAATTATTTCCATGGGCTCAGGTGCAAATGCGGCTCTAGGTGCATTCGATTATCTAATAAGAAATTAAAGTTAGTAAAAAAAGAAGAAGAATAGTCCACCCCTCTGGACCTCTTCTTCTTTTTAATTTCCTAAATATTTTTACTTATACACCTATATAAAAACTTATAATTAATTTGTATTTAAAAACTTTGCCCAAAAACTAGAAGAGTGTTTAAAATGGTTCTAGGTCTAAAGTTACCATCTTTATCTAACCTTTTTTATAGTTCCAAATATAACATCCCACAATCTAGTTCCAATCCCAAAGTTATATCTATACATATAATGATGTATCCTATGATGTTCCTTTAGTTTATTAAATAGCTTAAGTTTCAACACAAATAAGTGTTCATTTCTTTTATGAAAATAATAATGCACAAATTCCTCCCACATATTATAAAGAATACATACTATAAGAAACAAAATTCCAAGAAACTTACTCCTCATAAATATTACAATAGCTAAAGGAAGGTACAGTACTATATTCCTTAAGATTTCACCAAAACTTGATAGAACGGTTTCCTTATCTATCACTTCGAGCTCATAGGAATCTATTCCATGAAATACTTTATGATGAACTTTCACATGTTCTTGCTCATAAGAATTATGAAGCAGAAACCTATGAAGACAATATTCAATTAAAGAAGAATATAATAAACCTGCTATTATAGTCATTACTAATATAATTAAACTAGATAATTCTTTTATCTCATACAAAATCTAGCCTCCTTTTTATAAATTAAAGTATTAAAATATTTTTAAATGATAATAATTCTCATAATCTTTATTATAAACCATCTTTTAAGGTTTGTTAATAGTAATTATTTACCACCCAATCTATTTATATTTATACTATAAGTTGTAGATATAGTATTTGTGAATAAATATAAAAAGTATATATTTTTTAAGCTTTATTTAATGTATCTATCTTATACTGATTATAAAAACCTTCAGCATTTTGTTTACTCTAGTTACTACTCTAATGAATTACCTAATATATAAACAAATTAATTATAAGTCAAAAGAACATGACTATGGTGTTTTAGTATTTGGTGCTACTTACATCC
Source organism: Clostridium yunnanense (assembly GCF_016595795.1). Classification (GTDB taxonomy): domain Bacteria; phylum Bacillota; class Clostridia; order Clostridiales; family Clostridiaceae; genus Clostridium_AR; species Clostridium_AR yunnanense. The sequence continues at coordinate 77,789 of NZ_JAENHN010000028.1, read as the reverse complement.
CAGCATTTCTAATGAGTAACTTCATATATAATGACATTATAGGAACAGCTTTATTAACTAGTTCTATATATTTTATAATTAGATTTGTAAAAGAAAAAACTATTAGAAACATCATTTTTTTCTATACTTTTATCTATTGATAACTACTTCAGAGGAAAATAAAGACTAAAAGATATGACGAATTATTTTTAGTTTTAGTAATCCTAGGCTTTATTGGATTATATATATTACGGGAGATAAAATCTAGGTATATATACCCAGTATATTCGTTATTAGTAATTTTATCTTACATGGCTTTTAAAGATACGTATGACTTTTTCTTAAAGAACAACATAATAAAACGCATCTCATCAATTAACACCCAAAAAACAACAAATATTAGTGCTAATAAAGGTATGAATGGAGGAAATGGATTTAATATAATCAATCCTCTAAATCTAACGGAACTCATAACTGAGGATGAGAACTCTAGCAAAAATGCTAGAGTTTTTTAATCTTATTTATCATTCTGTATTATTCTTGAACACAATCTTCTTTTGCTGACCAATAATCCTTCTTATACTTTTATCAGAAAGATAATACTCCTGAGCTAAATCCAAAATTGCAGCACCGCTTATATATTTTAGGTAAATTTCTTCATTCCTTCTTTTTAAAGAACTTCTTGAACCGCTATTTTCTCCCCACTTCTTTTGCTCTTCTTCTCTTCTAGGTATATATAAATATTCACCATTCACATATTCTTGAATAATTTTCACTATATCATCTGGCAAAACATTGTATGCATTACTATACTTCATATCTTTACTCCTCCAAAAATTTAATTTTTTGTTGAAGCAAAGACCAAAAAAACTGTTACAAAGCTATGTTTGCAACAGTTTTTATTCTTAATATAAAGGAATAAATGTATGAAATTATCTATTAAATTAACCAATGCTGAATAATTGAACGCTAATTAAAGCTCTTTAGTGAAAATCAAAAAGAACTTAAATAAGACCATAAAATTCAACATCAGCTATTTTAATAAATTAATCTCCAAGCAAAGCATAGCCGATTTAGTTTTTATGGCCTTCGCAAGGAGTGATTCTTAATCCCAATTCATGTTTGCAAATCATACTATTTACACCTTTCATATATATTTACATCTAATTGTTTTAATAAATTATACTTATATTATACTGTGTTTTTATAAAGTTCTCAATTAGAATTTTATACCTGTAAAGATCACAAACAAAAATGTTTCTATGCTCATAATCATTACAGAATTATTAATTAGATTGAGCACTTATTTTAACTCATGTTATTATTTTATTGTAGTAACCCCATAGAGACCATCTTATTTAAGGCAATATAAACCTTAAAGATATACTTTAGAAAAGAGGCAATGAATTTTATGAAAGCTTTTATAAAGAAACATCAATATAATTATATAAAAAGATGCTTAAATGATTTAAGTAACACTTACAAAACTTGTTCTGATAGCAATGTCATTGATGCTTTTAAATCATATACACAGGATAAGATATTCAATCTTTTTCCTAGCTTATCAGAAGAAGAGCGAGAACTACTTATCCTTGACAAAATAAATGATCCATCTGATATCAATAATTATTTAACTAGTTTAGATAAATATGCATATGGTATGCCTGTAATCACAAGCACTCAAATCAGCAAACTGTTTAAAAAAGAAAAGAAACTTAAGTTGCCAGACCTAAATCAAGAAAATTCAAAAAATGTATACCTAGGTTGGATTGATAAAGCTAGTAACAAACTATTTGTAGCTTACAATATGGATGATAAAATTATAGGTATGGCGTGTAGGATAACAAGTACAGACTCTAAAAAGGCTAATATTTGTTCCTTGTGCAATTGTATACACGTAGAAAATGAAGTAGCCTTTGTTTCTCCTATCTGTAAGACATCTAACGCTGCAGAAGGTGGCTATAAATCAATCGGCTTTACTATATGTTTGGATAGTGACAAATGTAATGATCGAATAGAATCCGTGGAAAAGCTTGAGGACATCTTAAAAGAAGTCAATAATATAAAGTAATAAGCTCATGTATATCCAAACTGTCTATATTGCAAGCCTAAACAACTAGGGTCAATAGCTAATTTTGATTTACACAAATTTAGCTATTGACCCATTAAAACTATCTAGTCTAGATTTTAAATCTACTTAATTGCACAAGCTTTTCACTTATTATATCAACTACTATTATAAACTTTCTACCTACTACTAATACTTTACTTAAATTTAATTCTACTTTCCAAAAGCTGATTCCCAATCTGCTTTAAACTTCTCTAATCCCTGATCTGTTAATGGGTGCTTTACCATTTGAAGCACCAAACTATAAGGAACTGTAGCGATATGTGCTCCAGCCTTTGCTGCTTGTATAACATGAATTGAGTTTCTTACGCTAGCTGCTATTATCTCTGTTTCTATAGCATGGATTTCAAAAATTTCTGCTATATCTCTTACCAATTCCATTCCATCCATTGATATATCATCTAATCTTCCTAAAAATGGACTTACATAAGTTGCGCCTGCATTAGCCGCAAGTAAAGCTTGTGTTGCTGAAAATATAAGAGTTACATTTGTTCTTATTCCTTCGCCAGCTAAAACCTTAGTAGCCGCTAAACCTTCTACTGTCATTGGAATCTTTACTATCATATTTTTGTGAATTGCAGCTATTTCTCTACCTTCTTTTATCATTCCTTCTGCATCTTCACTCACAACCTCTCCACTTATGGGGCCATCTACTATTTCTGTTATATCATTTATGACTTCATTAAAGTCTCTACCTTCTTTGGCTATTAATGATGGATTTGTAGTAACACCACAGATTACTCCCATTCTATTGGCTTGTTTAATATGTTCTACATTTGCTGTATCTAAGAAAAATCTCATATCATCTATCTCCTTTTATTTTTATCTAGTTACTCAACAACTAACTTACTTAAGTTCATCTTCTTTAGAATTGTTTTATCAAAAACTTCTGATATCTTTTGTATAATCGGTCCAGCTATACAAGCTGCAATAACTGTGACAACACCAATCTTTCCTCCAAGCGTGAAACCTAATAATAGCGATATAACATCACATATTATTTTAGCTATCTTATATTGAGCATTTATTTTATCTCTTAAGACCATAATTACACCTGTAACTGGGTCCATTCCTATGTTCACTGCTATAAATATACCAATACCTAAAAATAACATTGAACATCCGCAAAAAGAAGTTAGTATTCTTCCACCTAAACTACTTGTTATATTTAGGGATTCATAAAACTTAAATCCTATACTCACGAAATTACCCATAGGAAGTGCATATATAAATGTTCCTATATTTATATATCTACGGCCAAAGATGAACACCATGGCCAACAGAATAAAATTAACTAAGTTAGTTACGAGTCCAAGTTTTTCTGGCTGAAGCCCAAGCATATTTCTAGCACCATCATATAAAACTGCCACAGGGTCATTTCCTAACGCCCCTGCAGAATTAAAAGCTAATCCAAAACCTACAAGTGAAACTCCCACTAATGATATTACTATCCTTATTATAAAACTCTTATATGATTTATTCTTCACATTACTAATTGCATTATCCATTACCTGTATATACCCTTCCTCTGTAAGCGCTTCCACATTTGTTTTACATATAGGATAATCTACTTAGAGATTATCCTACTCTTTATTAATCCAAGTCTTCTTTAGTAAAAGACATTGGTAGTAATTCCTCAATATTAGTTATCTTCTCTACTTTATGATTAGATAACACTATTGGTGTGTGTCTCTCCAATAGTTCTACTAACACTTGTCTACATGCTCCGCAAGGAGTTGCTAAGGTTTTACCATTACTTACAATGGCTATAGCTTCTATATCCTCTTGTCTATACCCATTTGAGTAAGCTTGGAAAATTGCATTTCTTTCAGCACAGTTTGTTAGACCATAAGATGCATTTTCAACATTAGCACCTATAAAATATTTATTATCTTTCGTTAAAACACACGCTCCAACTTGATAATTGGAATAAGGTACATACGCATTTTCAGCTGCTTTAAATGCTCTATCTATGATATCTTGATACTTATCCATTCTACCCCTCCTTATGCTTTACAAATTATCTTACTAACCTATTTTTTCTTTATCAGACTTTATTAAGTTTCTAATACCTTCTATAGCAACTTCTATTGCTGCTTCTGTATCATGTACTTGTATATTTTCTAATCCTGCTCTTTCACGTTCTTGATTTGCAACCACTAAGAATACTGATCCTACCCTTACTTTCAAATAGCTACCTGCTACAAATAAAGCTGCAGACTCCATTTCAGATGCTAGCGTTCCACATCTTAACCATGCATTCCACTTGTCCATCAATTCATAACTAACTGGTTTTGTCTCTGGAGAATGTTGTCCATAAAATGAGTCTTTACATTGTACTACACCAACATGATAACTTTTATTCAAATCCTTAGAAGCCTTAACTAATGAGTTTACAACATCGAAGTTAGCTACTGCAGGAAACTCAATTGGTGCATATTCCTTACTTGTACCTTCCATTCTAATAGCGCCAGTAGCTACAACTACATCTCCACCCTTAACATCTATATCCATTCCACCACAAGTTCCAACCCTAATAAAAGTATCAGCGCCGCAATTTACCAGTTCCTCTAAAGCTATGGCAGCTGATGGACCACCTATACCAGTAGAGGTCACACTTACCTTAACTCCATCTAAGTATCCTGTGTATGTAACGTACTCTCTGCTGTCTGCAATTAATTTAGGATTATCAAAGTGTGCTGCTATCTTTTCACACCTTTTTGGATCTCCTGGTAGTATTACATACTTTCCAACTTCCCCTTCTCCAACATTAATATGATATTGTTTTCCTGAACCTTGTGAGTAAATCATATTTGCCCCTCCATATATCTCTAATATAAATAATATTCGTTATACGTTTACAGATATGCTATAAAAAATAAATATATCTTTAACATGTCTATTTACTTGTACTTTGTCTATACACTGAGTTTAGCATGTCTACTTTTTCCTGTCAAGTTCTTTTCTACCCGCTCTGTTACGCTTTAATTTTTTAATAATTATCAGTTATTTAAAGTGGTTAAGATAGTTTTAACTTAATAAATTCACGCTTTATATAGTTCCTTTATAGCTATAACAAAGCTATTATAAGTATTCTATTGTTTAATCATAAAATTATAGCTATAATTAATATTAATAATATTTTGTATACAACTTAAAGGCTAGTGGATATACTTGTCTAGACAAATTCATACTCAGCAGAAAGGTGTTATTTTAATGGATCAATTTAGTATTGTTGAAAAGGAAAAGGAATTAAAGTTTGTAGCTGTATATAATCGACTTTTTAAAATGATTAATGAAGGTACTTTTCCTGAAGGAAGTAGACTACCATCAGAACCAGATCTATCAAAGCTACTTGGGGTTAGTCGAACAACGTTAAGACAAGCACTTGCGCTACTGCAAGATGATGGAGTAGTTAAAAATATCAGAGGAAAGGGAAACTTTATAATAAAGTGTCACTCTGATAAACCTATTGGCTTAGAGACTATTGGACATCCAGTGTATAGCTGTTCAACTGATACCATAGATGAGGTTAAGTTGCAGCTACGTATAGAACCTTCCACAGACTATTTCAATCAAACCTTAGGAAAAAAAACCGCTGCTGTAGTATTAATAGATAGATGGTATAAATCACAAGAGTATACCTCTGCTTACTCTTTTACCTTATTGCCAATAGAAACCATCTCAAAGTTTAATATAGATTTGAATGATAAAGATAAAGTTCTACAGTTTGTAGAAAAGGACATTTATGATATATGTAGTAATGTATTAACCGAAATTAAATATTCAACCTCTGGCAATTTTACAGCAAAAGCATCCCCAATATCGCCAGAAAACCAATTTTATTTAATACAAGAAACTATGTATGAGGATACGGAGTTTCCTATAGTTTCTAACAAACACTATCTTCCGATAAAATCAAGTTCTATTAAATTTCATCAAAGAAAATAAAGAAATCACCTTCTGGTGATTTCTTTATTTTGATTAGCTCTAATTTATCTTGATTTACTTGTGGTAAGGTTCACCTTTCATTATCCTATAAGCTCTATATATCTGCTCTAAAAGCATAACTCTAAACAATTGATGAGGAAATGTCATCTTAGAAAAACAAAGCTTATAATTAGCTCTTTGTATAACTTCCTTTGATAGACCTAAGGACCCACCTATTACAAAACATAACTGACTTTCCCCCTTAACTCCCAAGTCACCTATAAGGGTTGAAAATTCTTCTGAGGATATCATATTACCCTTTAAATCTAAGGCTACAACATACATTGTATCTTTTATGGATTTTAGTATAAGTTGCCCTTCCTTTTCCTTTATTTGAAGCTCTTCTTTTTCCGATGCATTGTCTGGAGTCTTCTCATCAGTTAACTCTATAACATCTAGCTTACAATATCTTTTTAGTCTCTTTGAATATTCATCTATAGCATCTTTTAAGTACTTTTCTTTTATTTTACCTACTGTTATTAAGGTTATGTTCATAAATCTATATCTCCTAATCTGTTTTTATCTCTTAGCTCATAAGTTCATACCTAATATTATTTCTTATTTATTATATATTTACTAACTAAAAGAGTAAACAAGCCATTTTGTAGTAGCAACGTTAACCTGAATTTATTTAACTTTCCTGCCATCTGTCCCAACTAATTATATGTGATGAGACTCCATAATGATGTATATTATTCTTAAACACATAAACAAGTTAAAATCTTATCTAAATAACTTTTTAAAAATTTACTTATAAAATGCGGTTTTGAGTGCATTTCACTATACTTTCCTATACAGTAAAAAAAGAACTTTAATATACTATTCAGCTATTAAAGATCCTTTTAATATGAGATAAACCTATTCTCTTAGAAGCCTAAGTTTTCATTTAAGATTAATACATGCATCCTTGTATTGTCACCTTGTCTTTTTATCACTGTATACTCATTGCAAATTCTATCATTACTACTGCAATTCATACAATAACCAACTTTTGCACAAGGAGTATTCCTATTAAGTCTTTTTGCATTTATAGGTGCTGAGATTCTCTTATTTCTCTCTACAGCTTCTTCAATATTCTTAACAATCTTATTTACTCCACACACTACTATAACTTTATCCGGGCCAAAAAGCATAGCTGCTATCCTGTTTCCTCCACCATCTACATTAAATAGTTCTCCGGCTTCAGTTAAAGCATTTGTACTTGTAAAAAAAGCATCTGCACTAAAAGTCTTTCTATGAACTTCTTTCATTCCTTCTTTTGTAATTCCTTTAGCTGCTCTATCTAAAAAGTTATATCTTCCACTTCTTAGATGTTCAAGTAAACCTGTCTCAGTAAGTGTAGCAGAACCTCCACAGCTCACAGTTTCACCTTCTGAAACCAACTCGCAAATCTTTTCTATAAGCTCTTCTCTACTCTTTATATAGTATCCATTAATACTATTCTTATTTAGAGCTTCAATAGTTCTTTCTATCTTTTTTTCCTTTGACCAACACACATTTAAATCCAAAGCAAACACCCCCAAATATTATAGTTACATTTAGTTCTAAATTAACAGGATATAAATCTTGCTAACTAGTCTTGTATCGCTAAAATAATTATATCATAGGTTTATTCTATTCAATTTGGCACACAGGCATTAAATTCATCATAGCACCAAAACCCTTGAGAGTTTTAAAAATAGATTTCGGATAAAAGTGATACATCTATAGCAATAGACCTAATTGAATTATAAAACTCTAAAGAACAAAAAAAATTAGCACCGATTAATATACTCGGTGCTAATTTCTATTCTTATATACTTATTATAATTTAAATTTATCTATCTTTTCTTCTAATGTAACTGCTATTTCTTTTAACACTTCTGCGTTTTGATTAAATTCATCCATTGTAGCAGATATTTCTTCTGTTGATGCAGAAACCTCTTCTGTACTTGCTGCAGTTTCTTCAGATATTGCTGACATACTCTGCATGTTCTCCATTATGTGGTCCTTACTCTTGTCCACTACATCTATAGATGTTTTAACACTGTTTATAGCCTCAGACAATAAGCCCATAAATTCAGATATAGTCTGAAGATTATTCTTAGTCTGTTCAACAGCTTCTGATTGACTGCTGATTGCCGTTTTTGTATTTTCCATTGCATTAAGTGCATTCCTTGATTTTGAGTCCACTAAATCTATTATGGAACCAATTTCCTTAGTTGATTCTGTTACTTGTTCAGCAAGCTTTCTTATTTCATCAGCAACTACTGCAAAGCCTCTTCCTGCTTCCCCTGCTCTAGCTGCTTCTATTGCTGCATTTAAAGCAAGCAAGTTAGTTTGTTCCGCTATCTCATTTATGATATTAGTGAAGGATTTGATAGTTCCTACCGAGCTTGTCATATCATTTACTGCTTCTTCAATATTTTGCGATGACTTGTTTGTCTCTTCAGATTTTTCACTAAGTACGTCCATTGTTGTTATTCCATCATTAGTCATATCTTGAGTTACCATTGCTAAACTAGTCATATTCTCTATTTGATCATAGGCAACCTTAAGTTCACTTATAAGTTGTTGAAGCTCATAAACTCCCTCTTCAATATCCTTAGCTTGCTCTGAACTTCCAGCAGCAACCTGGTCTACAGTTTTTGCTACATCACTAATTGCAGTGGTAACATCACTACTCATTGTTGCTATTGTTACCGCTGTGCTTTCCATTGTTAAAGATGATTCTTTTACTCCTGCTATTAATGAATTCATACTAGTTATCATCTCATTAAAGCTATCAGCTAATTGGCTAAACTCATCCTTAGTGTTTATAACAACCTTATGAGTTAAATCACCGTTCGCTGCTTTATTTAATCCTAGTCTTATCTTATCTATATTTCTTGCTATATATGTACTTATTCCATATGCAACACCTATGTTAATTACTAAAGTTATTATCATATCTATTATAGAAGTCTTTATTAACACTTTAGTATCTTTAGTAAGTTCACTTTCATTCATAGATGCAAATATAATCCATCCAGTTACCTTATTCTTATCATAGCTTACGTATTTCTTATCTCCATTAAATGTATACTCTTCAAATCCATTTGGGTTTTTTTCAACATTATTCCAGAAACTTTGTTTCTTAGCTTCATCAGTTCCAACCAAACTAGCTGTAGGATGAGAAATTAATACTCCTTTGTTGTCAGATATATAGACGTATCCTTCTTCTCCTACCTTTACATTTGAAAAAGTTTTAGCTAAGTTTTCTAAGCTTAAATCTATAGATACTACACCTATAACTTGCCCATCTTTCTCAAGTGTTTTTGATAGAGAAATAACTAACTTACCTGTTGCTGCATCCTTATATGGAGAACTAAACGAAACCTTTCCTTTATTGTTTATAGCATCTGTATACCATGGTCTTGTAGTAGGATCATAACCATTTGGCATAGTAGTCTCCGGATATATAGTCATCTTTTTATTAACCAAGCCTACATAATCATTTACTATATCCGGATTCTCGTCCTTAAATCCTTTAAGCACATCTAATACACTGGCATCATCACCTTTTATATCATCCAACTCAGACATAGTATCTATAGCGCTAGAAAATATTAAAAAATAATTATCAATTATCTTATTAGTTAGATCAATTTCTTGAGTAGTAGTCACTTTTAACTTATTATATAATGTACTTTTTGACTGATAGTTAGATATTAAAGCGAATGCTAATAGTGGAATCTGACATATTAAAATAAAAAATAATATTAATTTTACTCTTATACTTCTAAACCCTAAACTATTCTTTTGCTTTTCTTTCTTCATACTTTTCCTCCTGGTTTTTATTTGCAAGATTAAAATAAAACTAAAACATTCATCTTAGTGATCTTCCACTTGTCATTTATGTAATATTCTAGTATTTATCTCCACACATAGTTATCGTTATCATTACCAATTCATTAACACTTTCTCACTATTTTTATTGCTATATATTTTATATGAAGTTATGGAATACGGAAAAGGTTCAGTAGATGTAACTACCGAACCCTTTATATCAATACCTAGTTTAAACCTAGTATCTATTCGCCTTTACCACAGCACTTTTTATACTTCTTTCCACTTCCACATGGACATGGATCATTTCTACCAATTTTATTTTCATTTCTTGCTATTTTTGATTCTCTATACTGAACACCTATTTCTTTTCTTTTTTCTACTGAGAATATTCCATCCCATTGAGGAAGATCGTAAAGATAGTCAGCTTTAGCATCTAACATATTAAAATATAGTTGTTCAAAATCTATATCGAAAACTAATTCTTGATCAGCAGCTATACTTTCAAGCTCATAAGGATTTTTAAGACTTTCGTTTATACCATCAACGAATCCCATTACAAATTCTGATGTTGTGTTATAATCTTTAGCTAACTGTTCAATTGTAGCTTTCTTTACTGTATTGTGACTACCAAGCAGTTCAGTGTATATTCTTCTTTCTATATCACTATATTCTGACCAAAAAGCTGCTTCCCCCTTAGTCTTAACATAATCTACAACCATATCTGTCCATTGACTATATAAACTCATTATATTATCTCCTTCTTAATGTTATTCTATTGAAATTATACTAATTACTTCTATGTTTTTCAAGATTATAATTTATAATTTGCTATTTTTCCCCACTGATTTTGTATACTGCCTTCAACTTGCAATAACTGCATATTCCAGTATCCGTATTTTCTAAAGTAGGAAAGGTCTCAAATTTATCTATGTACTCATCGATTGCCATATCCACATGATCTTCACAACTTAGCTTTTCAATATAATCGCTCATTATATCATACCTTTCTTATATTTAAATTATTTAAGCTCGATATAACTACTTGGTTTATGTCTATCTGCTAGAGTTAGATAAACATCTCTTCCATCTTTTATATTGTTATCATTCAATACATTTAATACTGTTTGGAAAGCTAAATCCGGATGATTATTGGTATTACTTAAATGCCCTAATATTATCTTCTTAGGCTCATCTCCTGTAAGTATATCTACAATTGCTTTACCACAATCCTCATTTGAAAGATGCCCTATTTCACTTAATATCCTTCGCTTTAAAGGATATGGATAAGGTCCATATTTAAGCATCTGTATGTCATGATTACTTTCCAAAAGTATAACTTCAGAATCCTTTATATTTTCCTTTATCTCCTCAGTGAATGTACCAAAGTCTGTTGCAACACTTACTGACTTCCCTTTAGACCTTATAGTATACCCCATAGGGCCAGCAGCATCATGAGGTATATTAAAACACTTAACTTCCAAGTCTTTAACTTCAATTGTACTTCTTTTATCTATAATTCTGATATTTTCTTCTTTTATTTTGCCTACTTGATTCTCCATGGCATTCCAAGTAGCTTCATTTGCATATATAGGAATATTGTACTTCCTAGATAAAACTCCTATACCTTTAATATGATCTGAATGCTCATGGGTTATAAATATTCCATCTATTTCGGAAGGATTCTGTCCTATTTCACTTAAAGCTGAATCAATTTTCTTCCCTGGCAGCCCAGCATCTATTAGTACTTTTCCGCTATCTGAACGCACAAATATACTATTGCCACTACTACCACTGTATAATGAGCAAAATATCATGCCTTTTCCCCCATGATTCTATTTTTTATTCCTCTTGTATTCTGTATATATCTGCACCTAATTCTCTAAACTTAGTTTCTATATGCGGATACCCTCTATCAATGTGTTCAATACTGCATATCTCAGTTTTTCCTTCCGCAACTAAGCCTGCAATAACCATTGCAGCCCCAGCTCTAAGATCTGTAGCCTTTACAATTGCACCTGTCAACTTGTTTACACCTTCTAAAACAGCAACTCTGCCTTCAACTTTCACAGATGCACCCATCTTCTTAAGTTCATCAAGGTGTTTTAATCTGCTTTCCCATATTGTTTCTGTTATCATACTTCTTCCATCAGCTACACAAAGAAGCGTAGACATAGGCTGTTGAACATCTGTTGGAAATCCAGGGTATGGCGCAGTCTTTATGCTAACTCCTCTTAACGGCTTATCTACCGCAACTCTAATACTGTCATCGCCTTCTTCAATTATTGCTCCCATCTCTAAAAGCTTGGCAGTTATTGATTCAAGATGCTTCGGAATAACATTTGTTATTGTAACATCACCTTTAGTTGCAGCAGCAGCAATCATGAAAGTACCTGCTTCAATTTGATCAGGTATAACACTATAGTTGTGTCCTTTCATAGACTCTACTCCTCTTATTCTTATTATATCAGTTCCAGCACCTTTTATATCAGCACCCATTGAATTGAGGAAGTTTGCTACATCTACTACATGTGGCTCTTTTGCAACATTTTCTAATATAGTTACGCCTTCAGCCATAGTTGCTGCTATCATAACATTAATAGTAGCTCCTACACTTACAACATCAAAAAAGATGTTAGCTCCAACTAATCTATCTGCTTTTATATTTACAGCACCATGCTCTATTATAACCTCTGCTCCCATAGCTTCGAAGCCTTTTATATGTTGATCTATAGGTCTAACCCCTATAGGGCATCCTCCTGGAAGATCTACCTTTGCTCTCTTAAATCTTGATAACATAGCCCCAATGAAATAGTAAGAAGCTCTCATAGCTCTCACATCTGCTGTGCATGCTTCTACCGTATTCATATCTGATGAATCTATCTCTAAAGTATTATTATCTATCTTATTTACAGTACATCCTAAACCTTTAAGTATTCTCTCTAAGCAGTGAACATCTTCTATATCAGGTATATTATCTATTATAGATTTCCCTTCACTTGCTAATATAGCTGCAGGTAATATAGCTACAGCTGCATTTTTTGCACCAGCAATTTCTACTACTCCCCTAAGCTTGTAGCCTCCATTTATAACTAACCTTTCCATACTACTTCACCCTTGCTCACTTATTTTATATATATAAATTCCCCTAACTAAAGAACAATTATCCAAATAATGCCTTACAATTTTCAACAAAATATTACATACAAGATTGTTAAAAATCGCTAAATAAAGCACTTGTCCATAGTTTCCATTATATCATAACGTAATAATAATTAAAGTGATTTTTTATGTTGATACCATGGAAAAATGTACCTTTATGAAATTTTTAATTAAATTTCTATATTTATGTAATAATTTTAATAAATATTTATTTATTTTACAAATAAAAAATCAATAATATATTCTTTTATACTAAAAAAAGGACAATGCCCTGTAGCATTGCCCTCTTTCTAGTATTTTTTATCTTCCTTCTTCTTCAAAACTTCCACAATCTGTACATTGTACATCTTCAGCTTTTGCAGTATGTTTTACAACCATTATTTGATCTAGGCTGCAAAAATTCTTATCCTTAGCGTGGTATTTGCACTCTGTAACTACACATCCTATACTATCATTATGTTTCATGGCTTTATCCTCCTACTTAATACTAAATTTAAATTTTTGCAAAATTACAATTTGCATATCTATTTTAAGTATTCGCATATTTTTTTATACCTTGTAATATGTTATAATTTATAACAAAGTCTGTATATTATATAATGAGAATTGTATTGAAAGAGGTTAAACATGAGGTATTATTTAGTTGCGCTATTCGACGATGACTCCTACAAATCAATAGAACCTATACAAAAAAATCTTTCTAAAAAGTATAGGTTGTATAAAAACTTACCAACCTTGCACATTACATTAGAAGTAATAGAAAATCCAAATTTAGATAAATTAGATGAAGTAATTTCTAAAATAATCAAACCTTACAAGAAATTTAAAGTTGAACTTAAAGATATTATTTGTTTTGGCGAACCTCATAAGTCTGTCAATTTGAAGGTAGAAAATAAAGGCTATATAAAGAGACTAGCTAGAAATATAAATGATACTTTAAAACTGCATGGTTTTTCAGTAAGAGAAAATATAAGCGACTGGGATCTGCATGTCTCACTAGCAAATACTAACTTTGCTCAGAGAGAATGGAAAAAGCAAGAGTATGAGGTAGCTTGCAGTACTGCAAAGATAGAAGGTTTCTACAATATGGCTAAGATAAATCGAATAGAATTATGGAAGCCAGTGAACAACAAAAAAGATATGGTTATTAAAACTTATAACTTAAAAACTTATTAGTTATACATAACTTAGTTTCTTATACCGTTGCTTAATGATATATTTTCATAAGAATATTAAACTAACCATTTTAATAAAACTTTAATATTTAAGTTTTAAAATGCTACATTGTAAATACTGTAGCATTTTTTGCTTGTTACTATAATTATTTATAAAAACCTTAATTTTTGGAAAATATAATTTTGACAATCTAAAGTTAATATACTTTAGCCAATCCTAATAGTTTATGATTTATTAGCGTAATTTATATATTTTTTTAGAAAATAAAATATTTTTAAACTGTATTCGTTTACTGAACTTTTCATTTGTCAAAAGATTTTGTACAATATTATCGTGGCATTTGCCCAAGAAGATAGGGGGATATACATATGAATCTTAATAAGTTTTTTACAAAACAAAAAGAACTAAATAAGACATTACTCCTCGACCCAAATTTAAATGACTATAAACTTACTCAAAGAAAGTTTTTAGAACTTCAGATAAAGATAGGCGTATTAGCAGAAGAAACTAAATGTTATAAGTATTGGGTTGAAAAAGATGTAAAGTTAATAAAATCTTCAGTGTTAGACAATTACATAAATTGTTTAAGCAGTATTCTAACAATTGGAATAGATGAGAAATATGATGAAGTAGAAGAACTAGTAATTAAGCCTAATGATTATTGTTTAAGCGACCAATTTTTAAACTTATTCATAGATGTTAATGACTTAATAATCTCTCCGTCAAAAGACCACTATCAAACATTATTAGAAGATTATCTAAGCCTTGGAACAAGCCTTTGTTTCTCAGAAAAACAAATTGAGGAATTATTTATAAACAATAGTTTACGTAAAGTAGCCCTTTAAGGGCTTTTTTTTTTACTGTTAAGGAAAGTATGAACTTTTTATTAGCTAAACCTAGAGACTTCAATGGTCTTAGAAGCTTTTTATGGCTGTACCGTAAAAAAATATAGCTTATTCGCTGCCAGATTTTCCTCATATACATTCGGAAAGGCAGATGCGTTAAAAAAGCTTGCTGAAAAAGATCACTTCAGCAACTTTTTTATTTTTAAAGAATAAAAAATAAGTTTGCATAGGTTTTATATTTTAATGGTTACAATAATTCTTGAGGTGATTTTTCTTATGGGAATTATTTTTTCTATAATAGCTGGTATTGCTATGAGTTTACAAGGAGTATTTAATACTAGAGTTGAATCAAGGATTGGCACTTGGGAGACAAACGCTATTGTCCAAGGATCAGCCTTTGCAATTACTATTATTTTAGCTTTAACAATAGGAAAAGGAAGTTTTAAAAATATCAAAGATGTTAGCAAAATATATCTCCTTGGCGGTGTTCTAGGCGTAATTATTATATTTACAGTCATAGAAGGTATAAAAAATCTTGGTGCAACTTACTCAATAGCGACTATATTAATAGCCCAACTTACAGCCGCTGCATTAATAGATGCCTTTGGCCTGTTCGAATGCAAAAAAATTTCTTTCGGCTTAAATGAAATACTTGGAGTAATGATAATGATTGCTGGTATAATAATATTTAAATGGAAAAGATAAAAAAGGTAGGATACTTGTTATGATATTTTCTAATTTAATATTTTTATCTAAAATGGCTTGGAAAAATATAAAAACTTATAGTAAACCAATGGAAGAAGCTCATAAAGAGCAGATTAAAGAAAACTCTGTACGTTGGTTAGGTCATGCAACTTCACTAATAAACATAAACAACAATATAATTATGACTGATCCATTATTTAATTCATTTCTAGGACATATAAAGAGACAGGTAAAGGTTCCAGATGATATTAATTATCTGAAGGTGAATTATATATTACTATCTCATGGTCATACTGACCACATAAACTTTCCATCTCTAAGAAAGTTAAATAGAAATGCTATTGTTCTATGCCCTAAAGGCTATAAATATATATTAAAACTTATAGGCTTTAAAAAGGTTTTTGCTATAAGCCCTGGTGAAATTTATTCTGATACTAATGTATCCGTAAAAGCATTTGAAGCAAAGCATGATGGCAGAAGGTTTTATATAGGAAAAAATAGTTACTCCAACTCTTATCTAATAACTTCCGGTGACAAACAAGTTTTTTATGCTGGAGATACTGCTTTTACAGAAGAATTTAAAAACTTAGATGCTAATATAGCTTTAATGCCTGTAGGTTGCTATAAACCAGATAGATTTTCAGAGATGCATTGTACACCAGAAGAGAGCTATAAAATGTTTAAGATGATGAATTGTTGTAAGATGGTTCCAATTCATTACAAGACCTTCATATTATCCTTAGAAGATTTCAAAGAGACTTATGATAGATTAGTTTCTTTGAACGATACTAATATAAAGATAATTAATATAGGCCAATGTATAGATTTTTAGAACCTTATATAATTTTTAAACTATATCATATGTATCGTATAGCAAATTTACACTCTTACATATAATATATTGTATGAGATTTCCAATTTTATAATTTTAACTGTTTTATTACTCTTATGGATAGTTATGATACGCGAAATCTTTTAACAATATTAAAGGAGTGTATAATGTTTTCTTTAAAAAGCAAGCTTGATACTTCTCTGAGATATTATATGTCAAAAGAATATTTTAAAAAATATAGAATTATTATAAAATATAAATCTTTTAGCGATACTATCTTAAAAAGAATATCTTCATTTAAAGGTACTATTATAAATAAAATTGATTGGCTAAACCTTATAACAGCTGAAGTGTCTCCTAGAGCTATAGATAGACTTATTGAATACCCTGAAGTTGAATATGTAAGTCTAGATGGATATTGTTTACTGTGTGGAACAAGTGTTGCTTCAGCAAACAATGTAAATTTAGGTGGAAGATATAAATTTACAGGAAGAGGAGTAGGAATAGGACTGGTAGATAGCGGCGTGTTCCCTCATCCTGATCTTCTAAGTCCGATGAATAAGATACGACTTTTTGTAGACCTTATAAATGACTTAAAATACCCCTACGATGATAATGGTCATGGAACATTTATAAGTGGCATATTGTGTGGAAGTGGTGGTAACTCAGATGGTTTGTATAAAGGCATTGCTGATAAAGCTAACCTTTATTGTTATAAAGCTTTTAATAGTACCGGAAAAGGATACGTCTCCGATATTCTTTTTGCTATTAATTCCTTAATAGCCTCATCTGAAGATGAAAACATAAGATTAATTCTGCTTCCATTCGAACTAGCAAATGATAACATATTTTATTTAGAACAATTTGATAAACTCTTATCACTCGCAACATCTAAAAACTTGATTCCAATAGTTCCTTCTGGCAGTAACCCAAGCAAAGAATATTCAATAAGAGGTTTAGCCACATTAAGTAGTTGTTTAACTATAGGTGGTTTAGATACATCTAAGACCATCAAACCTTATTCTTATTCGTCAGCAGGTCCTGTAGGTAAATTACAAAAACCAGAAATATCTGCAGGCTGTGTAAATATTCAATCCTTAAATTGTGATAAAAACTATATCTCAGAGAGAAATGGATTAAAAATATATCCATCTAAACTCGCAGAGCCTTATACGACTTACTCTGGAACATCTTGCTCTGCCGCATATGTTTGCGGTGTATGTGCATTAATACTAGAGAAAAACCCGTCCCTTACCTTTAATGATATTAGATCATTGCTGCAAATATCTGCAGATTCACATGAACTCCCAAGATATGCGGAAGGTGATGGAACTCTAAACTTAGATAAATTATTGACATAATACAAAGCACTAAGTATTTAAAAAGCTTAGTGCTTTTTCTATTACTTTATATATTTATTAGGATTTATAGCAGTTCCATTAACTCTTAATTCAAAGTGAAGATGTGGCCCTGTACTTCTTCCCGTAGTTCCTACTTTACCGATTGTATCTCCTCTTTTTATTTTCTGACCAGGCTTAACCAATACCTTACTGCAATGACCATATATAGTTTCTATACCTCCCCCATGGTCAACAACTATCATATTACCGTATATACTATTATACGAGGTTTCCTTTACTACACCATCTAGAGCCGCGCCTATAGGATCTCCCACATTTGAAGCAATATCTATCCCATGATGTACTTCCCCCCACCTAGCTCCAAAACTTGAACTAATATTGCCTCTAGAAGGTCTCGATAAGAAAGCTATACCTGATGGTATAGGATTTTTCGTTCCTGTATGTATAACTGTATCTATTGGCTTCACTACAACCTTTTCACCTAATTTCTCTGTATTAATCTTCTTACCATTTATATATGTACCTTCTTCTTCTACTTCATTCTTTCCATTAGTGCCTTTATCTATCTTAGATTCACCAATAAACAAATCTTTGCTTGAATTTATTATAGTAGCTGGTTCTACATCTATCATAGTTTTATCTTTTGTTTTTACCTCAACTTTCACTAAAGGGTCTTCACTGTCTTTATCTGTTTCAATTATTTTATTTACTACCTCATCTGTAGGCAAAACATTGGATACAGATGTCTTCTCTTCTATATACTCACTATTAGTATCAATACTTATTGATACTATGTCGCTTTTATCTATCTTACCTATATCTATGTATCTATCTGCTACCTTCTCTAATATCTGTTTTCCTTCTTCTTTGTTAGCTATATATCCTATACTATTCTTTCCTATAACAAATCTAAATGCAGTTACATTTAAATTTAAATTTTTAACTATACTCTCTTTTAGCTCATTTAATGTATATTCAGATACTACATTTTCACTTGATTTTTTAAAAGATATATTATTAGATTTATCTATAGTAGCGCCAAACCTTTTGTTTATATCACCTTTTACCTGATTGAAGGCTTCCCTTACTTCCTCCTTATCATTTACGCAAGCAACATATACTCCATTTTCATAAAAGCAATAGTAATCTACCTTATTAAGTACATTTATATAAATGACAGCTGGTACTACTAATAAAATCATTACTTTTATTAAGAAAAGTTTAATATCTCTACTACCCATTTTATATACCTTTTACCTTTCCTGTAATATATTATTAATGGTAAAAAATCAGCATTCTTTTTTAATATCTCCTTTAGTTAGCTTTATTATGCATGGCTTTATGTATCATTTGATACCATGATGAGCAAACTAGTATTAGTTATTAATTGGCAGGCTATCATTATTGAGAGAACCTCTCCCCTCTGTTATAATATAATTACATCAAAGTTTATCGTTTTATAACGATAAAGATCTACAAATTACATTGAATGGAGGGTTATTACCCTATGAGTACATTTATGCTTAAAAATTCTCCTGTACAATTTACTCCTGTAAGCAATATCTTCCTAGAAAGATATATGCCAAAAGCAAGAGGTGAATTTGTAAAAGTTTACCTAATGATGCTTAAGTATAGTATTTCAGGTGAATTAGGAGTTAGCTCATCCATTATAGCTTCTAACTTAAATCTTTTAGAATCCGATATAATGAATGCTTTAAACTATTGGCATGACGAAGGTATAATACAATTGGTTCCTATAGACAAAATGAATAATTTCAATATAAAGTTTATGGAATTAAGTGGTGATGAAAATACCGAATCTACACTTAACTTGTTAGATGAATTAAATAAGAACAATACTAAAGATATGCTTAAGGAAGTCGAAAGGCTGCTAGCTAGACCACTATCCCCTAAGGAAATGTCAACATATCTTGGGTTACAAAATGATTTTTCTTTTTCTTCAGAAATGATATTAATGCTTATAGAATACTGCGTATCCAAAGGAAAGGCTGACTCTAGATATATAGAAAAAGTGGCATTAGCTTGGCATGATAGCGGAATAAAAAACATAGAAGATGTTCACGCTTATATTACCAAAAGTGAAGATAAATGGATAAAGATAAGAAAAATATTAGCTTATCTAGGCATAAAAAACGCAGAAGTTATGAAGCCCCAAGAAGAACTTATGGAGAAATGGATGTTTACATACAATTTTTCTAACGAAGTTATATTAAAGGCTTGTGAAATATGTTTTGAACGGTTAAACAGGGCTGACTTTAGATACATTGATGGTATATTGACTCGATGGAATAACGACGGTATAAAAACTCTTGAAGACGTAGCAACTAAAAACCTACCTTCAAAAACAAGTAACAATAGATCTAATAATAACTCTAACAATTATGATAACGGCAAGAAAAGCAACTTGAAATTTACAGATTATGAACAGAGGACTTATGATTATGATTCATTAGAAAGAAAGTTATTAGGATGGGATAATAATGATTAACGAATATAAAGGTCAACTGACAGATATATATGCAAAAATAAGAGAAGAAGAAGCTGCTGCTTTAAAAAAACGTAGAGAAATAATAAAAAATGAACACCCTGAAATACTGGATTTAGATAATGAAATAGGCAAAATGTGTATAAGATTATCTATAAATGCATTAAAATCAAAAGACGAATCTACACAAAGCTTTGATGAGTTAAAGGATGCGATAACTGAGTTAAGAGCTAGAAAATATGAATTGCTAGTATCTCATGGATACAATCCTGAATACTTAAATCTGCATTATAGATGTAGTAAATGCAAGGATACAGGTTACATTATTACAGAAAGATGCTCCTGCTATAAACAAAAATTAGTTAGACTACATTACAAAGCTTCTGGACTTGAGAATGCTATAAAAGAAGAAAACTTTGATACTTTTAACTTAAACTATTATCCTTCTCATAGGATTGGAGATGAAAAGTTTTCTCCTAGAAAAAACATGGAATCTATACTTAATTCAATTACAACAGATTATCTCCCTAACTTCGGTAAAAAGGATGATAACCTCCTATTTTACGGTACATCAGGAACAGGTAAGACATTCCTTTCTAACTGCATTGCAAAGGAGCTACTAGACCAAGGTTTTTTAGTAGTATATAGAACCTCTGATGAGCTTATTAAAGACTTAAAAGAAATTAGATTCAATAACAATCTAGCTGTGGAAGACTTTTTAATTAATTGTGACCTACTTGTTATTGATGACTTAGGTGCAGAGCAAATAACTGAATTCTCTGTTACAGAGCTGTTCACACTACTGAATAAAAAGCTATTAGCTAAAAAGAAAATGCTTATCTCAACAAACATGTCATTACAAACATTGACTAAGTATTATGCAGAAAGAATAACCTCTCGTCTTTTTGGAAACTTCAAGCTTTTCAAGTTTTACTCTGAAGATATAAGGGTTAAGAAAAACTTAGCTAGATAATTTATAAGTTATAACAAAAGAAGCAATGACCTTATAATCATTGCTTCTTTTTATTTATGAAATATTATTTTTTCTTTATATATTTTCTGATATCAATTGCAACTGCACTTACTATAATTAGACCTTTTACGATGTATTGATAGTAAGGGTTAACACCTATAAATGCTAATCCATAGTTAATAACTTGGAATATTAATACACCTGTTATTATACCAGGAACTGTTCCTATACCACCAGCTGTAGAAACCCCACCTACAACGCAGGCTGCTATTGCATCAAGTTCATACATGTTACCAGTATTATTTGTAGCACTACCAACACGTCCTGCTTCTAAAGATCCTGCGAATCCATAAAGAGCTCCTGCTAAGAAGTATATTAATAATAGATATTTAACTACATTAACACCAGATACAGTAGCCGCTTCAGGATTTCCTCCAATTGCATACATGTTTTTACCAAATCTAGTTTTATTCCATAGTAACCATACTATAAGAGTTACTATTATTGCATATATAATAAGATACGGTATTTCAAACTTCGTTCCGGTACCTATACTACCTAAAACAAAATTAGAGAAGTCCTTGTCTAAACCACCTATTGGTTGAGCTCCGTATGGAGGACGGTCAAAGTATATTGAGTTAAGTCCATAAACTATAATCATCATACCCAAAGTTGCTATAAAAGGCGGTACTTGAAAAATTGAAACTACAACACCATTTAAAAGACCGATTATACCACATGCTAGCATCGCTATTATTATAGGTACTAATACGGGCATCTTAGGAAGATTAGGATACATACGATATGCATAATCTGTAGCTTGAAGCATTGATGCAGAAAGTACTGCTGATAAACCTACCATACGTCCTGCTGACAGATCTGTACCTTGAGTAATTAATATACCGCCAACACCTAAAGCTATTATAATACGAGTAGATGCTTGAGCTAATATATTACGAAAGTTATTTATGCTTAAAAAATCAGGAGATATAGCTACTATAACTACAAGTAATGCAATTAGAACTATATAAATAACGTTATTCATTAACCAAGTCTTATCAAACTTACCTTTTAAAGAAAATTTTTGTTTTTCCATATTCAATTCCCCCTACCCTATAAGTACATTGCTGATAAACGCATAATTTCTTCTTGTGATGTATTTCTTGTTTCGACTATACCTGCAAGTCTTCCATTACTCATTACTAAAATTCTATCTGTTACTCCTAGTAGTTCTGGCATTTCAGAGGATACCATTATGATTCCTTTTCCTTCTTTAGCTAGTTCATTCATCAACTGATATATTTCAAACTTAGCACCAACATCAATACCTCTCGTTGGCTCATCTAGCATCAATATTTCTGGTTTTGTAAGTAACCAACGCCCTATTATTACCTTTTGTTGATTTCCTCCAGATAGTTTTCCTATATGTGTTTTTTGCGAAGGTGTCTTTACTCTCATGGAGTCTATTACCCACTGAGTATCTTTCTCTATGTTCTTGTCAGATAATATTCCAAACTTGTTTATATAACTATCTACATTGGCTATTATAGAATTGAAACTTATAGGAAGCCTATCAAATATACCAGTAACACGTCTTTCTTCAGTAACTAATGCAAATCCATTTTGCATCGCTCTCTGAGGAGATTTATTACTTATTTCTTTTCCATGAAGAGTTATTTTTCCTGATTCAATCTTTCTCATCCCAAATAAACTTTCTATAAGTTCCGTTCTTTTTGCTCCAACAAGTCCGGCAACCCCTAGGATTTCTCCTTCTCTAAGATCAAAACTTATATCCTTTAGTGATGGTTGCGTTTGTGCAACTAAATTATTAACCTGTAATATTACTTTACCAGGCTTGTTTACTTTTTCAGGGAAACGATTTGATAAATCTCTACCTACCATCATTTTTATAATCAAATCCATCGTTAGATCCCTAGCATGCTCTGTTGAAATCCACTGACCATCTCTCATTATTGTAACTTCGTCTGATATCTTTAGAATTTCTTCCATTTTATGTGATATATATATGATAGCAACGTTCTTTTCTCTCAATTTATTAATTATTTTAAATAAGTGGTTTACTTCTTTTTCAGTTAGCGATGATGTAGGTTCATCCATAACTATTATTTTAGAATCATAAGATACCGCCTTAGCTATTTCAACCATCTGCATTTGAGATACTGATAAAGTATTTACTTTACTTCTAGGATCAACTTCTATCTCTAATTCATCAAATATCTTTTTTGTATCCTCATACATCTTATTCTCATCTATAAAAGGTCCTTTGTGAGGATATCTCCCAAGCCAAATGTTGTCCATTATATTACGCTGTCTAACCTGATTTAATTCTTGATGAACCATCGAAACTCCATTATCTAAAGCTTGTTTAGAGTTTTGAAATTGAACCCTTTGACCATTAAAAAATATTTCTCCTTCATTAGGATGATAAATACCAAAGAGGCATTTCATTAGAGTTGATTTTCCTGCTCCATTTTCGCCCATCAATGCATGTACCGTTCCTGGTCTAACATTTAAATTTACTCCTGCTAATGCTTTAACACCAGGAAATTCTTTTACTATATTTCTCATCTCTAGAATAAATTCTTGCTTTGATCCTGCTTCAACCGCATTGCTCATGGTTTACACCTCCATATAATTCATTACTGAAATAATTATGAGACACACCTTATGTGTGCCTCATACATGGTGTTTTTATTTGTTGTATGCATCATTTCCTATAGATATATTATCTTTAGTTATGATAACATAAGGAACACGAACTGCTTTATTATCATCTAACTGCCACTTTGTTCCCTCAGTAGCATTCTTTCCATTTGCTGCATTTATAGCTAAGTCAAGAGTTGCTTGACCTTGGTTCTTCGCATCATTAAGTACTGAACCTACCATCTTGCCTTCATTTATTTTTGTTAATGCTTCTGGTATAGCATCAACACCAACTATTGGCATGAACTTGTTAGCATCTTTGAAATATCCTGCTTTTTCTAGTGATGCATAGGCACCTAAAGCCATAGCATCGTTGTTAGCTATAACAAATTCTATCTTATCACCGAATTTTGATACCCATGCGTCCATCTTGTCTGTTGCCTTTGCAGTATCCCACATAGCAGTATCTATAGCTAATTCTTCAACTTGTATACCTTTTTTCTTTATTTCATCTACAACATACTTAGTACGAGCTTCTGCATCTGGATGTCCAGGCTCACCCTTTAATAGTACGTATTGTATCTTTCCATCTTTATTTCTGTCCCATTTATCTTTATTCTTTGTCCATTGATCAGATACTAAATCACCTTGTAGTATACCTGATTCTTCTGATTTAGTTCCAACATACCAAGCTTTATCGTAGCTCTTTAATGCAGCTGCTTCTGGTTCTTTATTAAAGAACACCACTGGTAATTTTGCTTTCTTTGCTTTGTCTATTATAGTTGGAGCAGCTTTTGGATCTACTAAGTTAATTGCTAATGATTTTACTCCCTTAGAAATCAAAGTATCAACTTGCTCATTTTGCTTTGATTGGTCATTTTGTGAGTCATTCATTGATAATTCAGCTTTTCCTTTAGCACCTGTATCAATTGATCTTCTTACATATGACATAAAGTTATCATCATATTTATATATTGTAACTCCGACCTTTGGTACTCCACTATCCTTGCTTGTCTCAGTTTTTGTTGATGAGCATCCAGCTAAAGTTAGCGAAAGTGCTGCTGTAATAGTTAATAATAATACTTTTTTGTTCATAAATGATCCCCCCATAAACTATTCTCAATTCATACCCGTTTGTAATTGTTTACAAATTTATTTTTAGTAAAATTTAGTCTTACTGTCAATATAATTTTTTGTATTTTCACACAATTTTTTTTTTATTAATTGTTTATATTAATAAAATCATCTGATACTATTACATATTTACTATATTTTTTCCACAAGTAATCTTTTACATAGAGTTTTTTTTACTAAACTTGTCGTATTTATTTACTATTTTTTACGTGAAATATTATATAACTATAATAACTACTATAAAAACCATCTATATAGATATTTAAACGCTTATCATAAAACCAGTTTCCTTCATAAGGAAATAAACTCCTACTTATATATAATATTTTCTCAATTATAAATATCAGATAAAAAAACTACTGTGCTAATATAAATAATAAACTTAATAGCCACTTAAAAAGTTTATAATCTATTAAGGAAAAGATAATATCTTTGTTATTATATTTCATATTTTTTTATACAACAAAAAAGACATCTTACA
The DNA here is from genome assembly GCF_016595795.1 of Clostridium yunnanense. Lineage (GTDB taxonomy): Bacteria > Bacillota > Clostridia > Clostridiales > Clostridiaceae > Clostridium_AR > Clostridium_AR yunnanense. The sequence goes on along the minus strand of NZ_JAENHN010000028.1, from coordinate 52,046 downwards.
ATAGTAAGATGTCTTTATCTTGGAGCTGGCAATAGGAATCGAACCTACAACCTGCTGATTACAAGTCAGCTGCTCTACCGTTGAGCCATGCCAGCATCAAATTGGCGACTCAGAAGGGGCTCGAACCCTCGACCTCCGGCGTGACAGGCCGGCACTCTAACCAACTGAGCTACTGAGCCATATTTTTGGTGGGCACAACAGGGATCGAACCTGTGACCCTCTGCTTGTAAGGCAGATGCTCTCCCAGCTGAGCTATGCGCCCAAAAATATGATAATGGTGACTCCTAGGGGAATCGAACCCCTGTTACCACCGTGAAAGGGTGGTGTCTTGACCGCTTGACCAAGGAGCCAAATATTTTATTTTTTTAGTGGAGCTGGCAATAGGAATCGAACCTACAACCTGCTGATTACAAGTCAGCTGCTCTACCGTTGAGCCATGCCAGCATTAAAAAAATGGCGACTCAGAAGGGGCTCGAACCCTCGACCTCCGGCGTGACAGGCCGGCACTCTAACCAACTGAGCTACTGAGCCATATTCTTGGTGGGCACAACAGGGATCGAACCTGTGACCCTCTGCTTGTAAGGCAGATGCTCTCCCAGCTGAGCTATGCGCCCAAAAATATGATAATGGTGACTCCTAGGGGAATCGAACCCCTGTTACCACCGTGAAAGGGTGGTGTCTTGACCGCTTGACCAAGGAGCCAAATATTTTGTTTTTTAGTGGAGCTGGCAATAGGAATCGAACCTACAACCTGCTGATTACAAGTCAGCTGCTCTACCGTTGAGCCATGCCAGCATTAAAAAAATGGCGACTCAGAAGGGGCTCGAACCCTCGACCTCCGGCGTGACAGGCCGGCACTCTAACCAACTGAGCTACTGAGCCATATTTTTGGTGGGCACAACAGGGATCGAACCTGTGACCCTCTGCTTGTAAGGCAGATGCTCTCCCAGCTGAGCTATGCGCCCAAAAATATGATAATGGTGACTCCTAGGGGAATCGAACCCCTGTTACCACCGTGAAAGGGTGGTGTCTTGACCGCTTGACCAAGGAGCCAAATTAAATTTTATGTTTTAAATTTATGTCGTCTTTACGACCCAACAATAGATATATTACAAAAAATAAGACTCAGTGTCAACACTTTTTTTTATTTTTTTAAATTTATCTTTAAAATTTAGTTGTTTATGGTTATGAATTAATAGCTTTTGATTGCCTTCAACGCTTGTTCTTTATATGTGATTTAGTGATCTTTACTGACTTTTACGTAATAAAGGTGGCTATATTTCTTTTATAGCCATATCAATTTATAAAAGATTTAATAACTTAGGATTTTTAACTTAAATTTCTTAGAGTTAAAATAACTTTTATATAATTGATATATGTCTTTTATTAGCCACCCTTAAATATAACTTAATATTGTCCGCTATGATCTTTATGTCTATCTTGGTAATCACCTTTACCTTTGTTTTTATCACCTATATAGGCGCCTTCTTTTGGAAACATTTTTCTGAGTTCTGCATTACTTTTAGGTCTATCTTTTTGTCTGTGTTTATTATCATCCATGGATATCCCTCCTCATACTTTACTCATTGTACAAATATAATTCCCCTATAAATATCTTTATATACTTATCCTAATTCTACTAGCGCACATCCTTCAACAGCTTCTATACCATGATCCTTACAATAGCTTAATATTTCTTCACTTTCTGCTCCTGGTTGTATTAGCACATGTTTAATTCCCAGTTCATTTGCTTCCTTTACAAGCTCTATACCACTTTTAGGGTTTATACACAAATCTACTGCGTCAATATGATAAGGAACTTCCTTTATACTTTTATACGCATGATCAACTTTCGCTCTTGGATTTACTCCACTGACATTGTATCCATTAGCACTAAATTTCGCTAATATCTTAGAAGCATATTTTTCATTATTTTCTACATCACCTATAACAACCCAATTATCATACTCCATAAAATCTTTTGCATTCATATCATACACTCCTTTATATGTTTATAATATATAGATATACTAATTTAAGCTAAATACAGATTAAAACATAAACGAAATATTAGTTATAATCTTGCATACCTATCTACTATAGTATGTGAGTTTTAGAATTATATATTACTATGATAATATTTACATAATGCATGCACAATTTAGGTATTCAGTTTAATATTACACTTACTATTTTATGAATATATAGCAAACAATTAGTTATTGTTTATATTTAATTGTTATTTAGCAAACTTTTATGTTAAAAATATAATTATAGGTTTTTGCAAAAACTTTATTTGCTTAAAAACTTTTTTAATTTATTATCACAAACCAGCAAAGTTTCAAAAGTAATTTTTTGATTAAAGTTGTACATTTTTATATTTTCATATATCAATTAAAAGGAGATTATAAGCAGATGAGTAAAACACATCATGATATAGTTGTAATAGGTGGTGGTGCATCAGGTCTACTAGCTGCTATTACAGCAAAAGATTATGGCGCAGATGTAGCCATAATAGAGGGTACTGATAGAGTGGGTAAAAAAATCTTAACTACTGGTAATGGTCGTTGCAATATAAGCAATTCATTAATTGGACTTCCATTTCAACATTATCATAGTGAAAACCCAGGCTTTTTTAGTTATTGTCTAAATAACTTTTCAGTAGAAGACACAAAGAATCTATTTCTATTACTAGGCTTACCTATAGTAGAGTTAGAAAAGGGCAAAATGTATCCACAGTCACTTCAAGCTTCTTCAGTTGTGGATATATTAAGATTTGCTATAGAAGATAGAAATATACCTGTGTATAATTCTTTTAAAGTAAAAAAAATTATCCACAATGATGATATTTTTGAGTTATCCACATCAGACCCGTCTTTGGGTACTATAAGCTGTGGAAAAATTATATTAGCTTGTGGAGGAAAATCAGCACATAAAACAGGATCCGATGGTTCAGGATATAATTTAGCTTCTAATCTAGGTCATAGTATAATACAACCAATTCCTGCATTAATACAGCTTAAGTTGGAGCATAGAAGTTTAAAAGCCCTTTCAGGAATAAAGTTTGATGGGTTTAGTGAAGTAATTGTAGATGGTATTTCATTACGAAAAGAATTCGGAGAAATACTTTTCACAGATTACGGTATATCAGGACCTCCAATCTTACAACTTTCTAGAATAGCTTCCTACTCTCTTTCAAAAAGTAAAGAAGTAGTTGTTTCTGTAGATATGATGCCTGGAAAATCTATTGAGGATATACATAACTTTTTTGAAGCACATTGGGCTATAGTATCACATAGAACACTAATGGAATCATTTATCGGTGTAATAAATAAAAAGTTAGTTCCAATATTGTTAAAAGAGGCCGGAATACAAGATATCCATAAACCTTGCTATAGCCTAGACTGGAAAGAAAAGAGTAACATTATTAATTTATTAAAAAATTGGTCTTTTAAATGCATTGGCACCAATGGTTTTGATAGCGCTCAAGTAACTGCTGGTGGTATTAACACTAAAGAAGTAGATTCTAAAACACTTCAATCTAAAGTTATTCCTAATTTATATTTTTGTGGAGAAATCTTAGATGTAGACGGAGATTGTGGTGGTTTTAACCTTCAATGGGCTTGGAGTTCAGGTGTGTTAGCTGGGAAAAGCGCATCTAATTAAAATGAAAAACTTTATAAAACAAAAAATCGCTAATATGAATTAATTAGCGATTTTTATATATTTATTTTATTCCCATACACATCTTACTGTAGCTAGAACTTTTCCGTCTTCATCTTCTATCTTATGAACACTTTCTAAACTGTCCTCTAAGTTCTTTATACTGCTAGAAGAGGTTATCTCATGTCCAAAAGTTGTTTCTTTTAAGAAGTTAACAATTATTCTTTTAATACTGTTTTCTTTAATGATACCAATTGGGAGACTCTCTACTGCCCATTCTATATATTTTACATTATTAACGTGAAGATTAGAATCTATATCTCCATACCTTACTCTAAAAGTCTTTTTAAACTCATACTCTTTAATTGGCTTAACATCATCAATATCTATCGAATAATTCAAGTCATTCTCTACACCATATAACTTATACTGCTGATCAGGTATTCTTATAGCTCTTCTCTTCTCTAAATCAACAAAGAAGAATATACTTTTTCCCTCTATAATTACATTTCCTTCAACATCCAAAACAATATATTTTCTGTAAGCATAAAACTTTCTGAACCCTATTGGTTCAGTGATTACCTTTATTTTTTCCTCTATATCTGGATATCTGTGAATTTCTATATCATATTTATAAAAGACCCATGATTGTTTATCTTTCATCATGGCCTTAATCCCCGCTCCCAAGCTCTCAGACTGCCTAAACCCTATATCACATAGGAAATTCACTATGGCAGAAATAGATGCCTTTAGATTCCACGCTACATCATGGTAATTTATCTCATATTCCTTTTCAAATTCTTTAATCATAAATCCTCCATCACTACTCAAAAAAACAAAGACGTCTTAACAAAGACGTCCTTAAAAGTTCTTACTTATTACTTATTTAAAGCAACTACTAATTCATCAAGGTTTAATCCATGTACTAAAGCAGCTTCTTCAATAGTTTCTGCTTGAGCTGATGGACATCCAACACAACCCATTCCAAAGCTCATCAAAACTTCTGCTTTTTGTGGATATGTTCTAACTACTTCACCTATTGTCATGTCCTTAGTAACCATTACTATCAACCTCACTTTTTAATAATTTTATGTTACAAGCTTACTTTAATTATTATACTAGATTATTTATATAAATTCAACCAAAATGGTCGGATTTGAATGTAAACTTATCTAGTACATTTTTCAAGCTGTTTTTTTTACTACCTATGATCCTATTTTATATTAAAAAAAACTTTTTTTCAGTAACATAAGTCACGATAACATAAAAACTTTATATTTTCATATACAGTAAAAGAACCTATTTATAAATAGGTCCTTCTTCTATTATAAAAAATTATTTATTTTATAACTCTCTAACTCTCATAGTTTGATCTCTTCTAGGTCCAACAGAAACTATTGATATCTTTGTATCAGTTATTTCTTCTATTCTAGTTAGATACTTCTTAGCGTTTTCTGGAAGCTCTTCATAACTTCTAGCATCAGCTACAGATTCATCCCATCCATCAAATTCTTCGTAAACAGGCTCGCACTTAGCTAAATCTTCAAGACTTGCTGGGAAATAGTCAATAACAGAACCGTTAAACTTATATCCAACGCAAACCTTTATTTTTTCTAATCCAGCTAAAGTATCGATCTTTGTAACAGCTAAAGAAGTTAGTCCACATACTCTTACTGTTGTCTTTAGTATAACTAAATCTAACCAACCACATCTTCTAGCTCTACCTGTAGTCACTCCGAATTCATGTCCTTTTTCCCTTATCCATTCTCCTGTTTCATTTTCTAATTCTGTTGGGAATGGTCCTTTACCAACTCTTGTTGTGTATGCTTTTGCAATACCAACAGCATTAGTTATCATTGTAGGACCTATACCTACACCATTAGATACTCCACCAGATGTAGTATTTGAAGATGTAACATATGGATAAGTTCCATAATCTATATCAAGCAACATTCCTTGAGCACCTTCAAACAAAACTTGTTTGTTACTCTTTATAGCATCATAGACTTTTACTGATGTATCTTGTACATATGGTCTTAATCTTTCTGCATAAGCTATATAATCATTGTATATCTCTTCAAAATTTAATGCTTCTCCATTAAGGACAGTAGTTATATACTCATTTTTTGCTTCAATATTTATTTTTAACTTTTCTGTAAATACATCTTTATGTAGTAAGTCACAGATTCTTATTCCACTTCTTTCATACTTGTCAGTATAACATGGACCTATACCCTTACCAGTAGTTCCTATATCATTCTTTCCTCTTGCTTGTTCCTTTAATCTATCTAACACTCTATGATATGGCATTATAAGATGAGCTCTATCACTAATTATAAGCTTTTCTGGAGTTACTTTTACTCCTAAATCCTCAAGGTAATCAATTTCTTCAAATAAAGCCTTTGGATCTACAACAACACCATTTCCTATTACGTTTAATTTTGAATCATAAAGTACACCTGATGGTATCAAATGTAGCTTATATTGCTTATCTTCAACCTCTACTGTATGACCTGCATTATTCCCACCTTGAAATCTAACTATAACATCAGCTTCTTCAGCTAAGTAATCAGTCATCTTTCCTTTTCCTTCATCGCCCCACTGAGCTCCTAAAACTATAAATGCTGACATAACCCTTCCTCCTTAAATACATCAGTTTACTTGGTTACACTCATTCATTGTTGTCATTCCTAATAAGTCTAAACTTATATAAATTTTAATAGTAATAAATTTAATATAATTAAATTCCCACCTAACATAGTATCAAAGTAAATATATTAGGTCAATGGAAGTTACGAATATTTTTCAACTAATTTATTTTATAATTCGTATATTGTGCCTAAAATTATATATTTAACTACACTACTACTAACTATGTTTAGCATTAATTAAATATTTTATAATTTAAAAAATATTTTTTATATTTTTATAATAAAAAAGGTTATTTATAATTTAAACTTAAAAATTATAAATAACCTTTTTTGATAACTTTTTTAAATTGTATTGGAAGTTCTACATGTCTTATCTTGCTGAAACTATATCCTTAATGCTCACATCAAGGTCTTTCTTAAGCTCATCTATTTTCTTGGTCTGCTCACCAACCTGCTTAGCAGTACTATATCCTTTGCATCCCAATATAATTCCATCAAAAGTATTTATATATCTATTGTGTAAAGCATCCAAATCACTACTATGATTTAGCACTTGTGCTTTATTTCTCAATTCTGACAGCTTGTTTATATTTTGATTAACATTCTTGTTATTTTCTATATCATCAACTGTTTGTTTTGCTTGAGATGATATATCTTTTACATCATTAAAATATGCATAGTCAATCTTATATCTATCAATTTCATCGCTAACAGACTTTTTTGCAATAAATATATTGTATGCACTTACACCTAAAGTAAGGATTAAAATAATGGTTATTATAGTTTTTATTATACCTTTTATAAACTTAAATACTAAATATAAAAGTACTAGGGTTATTAATAATAAAATTATATTGTCTGTAGTAATTCCTCCCATTAAACCCACCTCCTATTTTTTTATATTATATCATAAATATAGTAGCTAGGTTTAAACTACCTTATTAACTGCAATTAACTTAATACTTATTTAACATTTTGCAATTTTATATATTATATGCTTTCTTTACATCTATAAACCGTCATAATATATACAAGGAATAAATTTGAGGCAGTGTCATAAACATCTGCCCCACTATATTATCTCTTATTTTTGGTACTTTTATTTTCTGGATTTAATCCACTGTTTCCTCTATTCATATATCCAGTTTTTGAAGATCTAGATTGTGAGCTCTTATCAGATAAGCCCTCATTTACTGATTTTTCACCGCTCATAATATCAACTCCTTTTATATAATTGTGTAGATGTATGACCTAATTACAAGACTTGAGTATAGAATCATCTCATCAAAGTAAGAAAAGTTTCTTACTTATATAAATTATAAAGTAGCATAGTCATACATAATAAAAAGTTTCTCCAATAAAAAAATATGTATTCCAAAAATGCAAAAGAGACTATCCTATTTTGGATAGCCTCTCCGCAGTCATCAAATAATATTAAGAGGAGTCTATTTGGTTAATGCTATGTGTGTGTTTGCCTTCGAAAACCAGTCTCAACTTGTATATAAGTAAGATGCAATTATTTTGCCCAGTAAAAACATCTATCTTATTTAAGTTTTTCTTGAGAATGATTATCACTATCTAAAGTTTATATCTTTTTTTGCTTTCTGTCAATAGATATTTAAAAACTTTTTTTATTTTTTATTTTGCATTTTTAACTACATCTACAGTTACTTAATTTGAATAACTTTTATCTACCCTTCCAATAGCCTCCTTAGCCTTTTCATGATACTGATTATACCTTTTATACATCTTAACCTTTTCTTTAAGCCTCAATCTTGCATCCCTGTCAGGATGCTCTAGTATGTGTTGTCTGCAGTTATTAGAACAGAATCCCTCTTGCTCTTTTTCACATTTCTCACAACATATATGCTGCTTATGACAATCATCATTAGTACAATTTATATATCTATCAGACGCTTCTCCACAATGAGTGCATTTAGATATAACTATATCTTCATCTGTATTATTTATCCTTACAGAAACTCTTTCATCGAAAACATAGCACTTTCCATCCCACAACTTCCCTCTTACTTCAGTATCTTTACCATAGGTCACTATCCCACCTTCAAGGTGATATACATCATCAAACCCGTGGTCTAATAGCACTCCTGTCAATTTCTCACACCTTATTCCACCAGTACAATAAGTAAGTATTTTCTTATTCTTATACTCTGATAAATTATCATCTATCCATTTCGGAAATTCCTTAAAGTTACTTACATTCGGTTTTATTGCCCCTCTAAAGTGGCCTATGTTATACTCGTAATCGTTTCTTCCATCTACTATTATTACATCATCTCTTTGAAGCATTTGATAAAATTCCTTAGGTTTGAGATATCTTCCAACCCTTTCATTTGGATCTACATCATCCTCTGGAAGCAAAGTTATTATACTATTCTTATGTCTTACATACATCTTCTTGAAAGCATGTTCATTTGCTTCATCAATTTTGAAGATCATATCTACAAATCTGTAGTCTCGCTTCAATTCATTAATGTACTTTTCCGTTTGCTCCACAGTACCTGACACAGTTCCATTTATACCCTCGTCTGCAATTAGAATCCTTCCCTTAAGCCCAATATCCTTACATAACTTTAAATGTTCTTTTGAGAATTCTTTACTATTTTCTATATTTATAAATTTGTAATATAGCAATATTCTATATTTGTTCAAAATAATCACCTCGTTAATAATTTAAAACACTTTTACATAATTAGTTATATGAACCACTTTTACTAATAATAATTATTTAATCATAATTATTTTCCTAAATATAATAACTCAAATATATAATATTGTAAATGATAATTTTTATCATTTAGTCTTACTTATTAACTAATTTAAAATTTATAAAAGTTACTTTAAAATTATATAAAAGTCGGTGAAGCGACCTTCTCCAATAAGCTTTTTTAACACATTCGCCTTTCATAATGAACATGAAGAAAACTTTGCAAGCGAACAAGTTTCCCTTTTTACTACATACAGCTCTTAAAACCACTAAAATATGTAGGATTAGCCGACACAAAAACTTTATACTTTCATAGGCTGTAAAAAAAGAAGTAAATACTTATTACTTTAAGTACTTACTTCTCTAAATTCACAATCCATTACATATTCTTAGATTTCTCTTCACACTTTTCCATAGCTTTTATTATAGAAGATCTCATACCACTATTCTCTAATTCTATGACAGCTTCTATTGTCGTACCTCTTGGTGAACAAACCATATCTTTAAGTTCTCCAGGATGCTTTTCAGTATCTAATACCATTTTCGCCGAACCTAATACAGCTTGCGCAGCTAATTTATATGCTTTCTTTCTTTGAATACCCATTTTAACCGCTGCATCTGCCATAGCCTCTATAAACATAAATACATATGCTGGAGAAGATCCACAAAGTGCTATAAAGCCGTGAAAGTCTTTCTCATCAAGTATCTCAGTATTTCCAAAAGAACTAAATATACTTATTACATAATCAAGTTCTTCTTCAGATATATTAGTTGAAGGACAAATAGCACTCATTGCCTCGCCAACTAAAGCAGGAGTATTTGGCATAGTTTTAATTAATTTCACTTCTTTTCTAAAAGCACTCTTAACCTTCTCAATCTCAATACCAGCTGCAATAGTAATTATTATAGTATCATCTCTTATGATATCCCTTATCTCCTCAATTACTCCATCATACATAAATGGTTTAACTGCTAAAAATATTATATCTGCCTTAGAAGCTATTTCTTTATTATCTAGCGTAGTTTTTATTCCAAACCTTTGTTCAAGAGCTTCTGCTGATTGCTTAGTTTTGGTAGATGCTATGATATTATCATTTGTTACAATACCTGATGCAATTATACCTCCAACCATAGCAGCTCCCATGTTCCCACAACCTATAAATCCCAAAATCTTTTTCAATTAAATTCACCTCATTTAAATATATAAAACTTCATAATAATTCAATTAACTATCTTTTCTTTCATCGCTTAAAGCCTTTTTTACAGCCTTATTCCATCCTGACAAAAAGTTATTTCTTCTATCTTCACTCATACAAGGATTAAATTGTTTGCCTACGCTCCAGTTTGTTTTTATATCTTCAATGTCCTTCCAATACCCAACTGCTAATCCTGCAAGGTATGCGGCTCCAAGTGCTGTGGTTTCTATAACCTTAGGCCTATATACTCTTGTATTAATCAAATCAGCTTGAAATTGCATTAAAAAATTATTTGCCGAAGCTCCACCATCAACCTTTAGACTTGTTAACTTGATATCCGAATCATCTTCCATAGCCTTTAGAATATCATAAGTTTGATATGCTATGGATTCTAAAACAGCTCTTACTATATGTTCCTTCTTTGCTCCTCTAGTTAAACCAGTTATCATTCCTCTAGCATATTGATCCCAATAAGGAGCACCAAGTCCTACAAATGCTGGTATAAAATAAACTCCATTTGTATCTTCAACTAGCCATGCATATTCTTCTGATTCCTTTGATGTATGAAGCATCTTCATCTCATCTCTAAGCCATTGTACAGCTGCTCCAGCTACAAATACACTTCCTTCTAGTGCATAGGTCACATTGCCATCTATTCCCCAGGCAATTGTAGTTAATAGTCCTTTATCTGATTTTACAGGATTACCTCCAGTATTCATTAGCATAAAGCATCCAGTTCCGTAAGTATTCTTAACCGATCCCTGCTCATAGCATGTTTGCCCAAATAAAGCAGCTTGTTGGTCTCCAGCTACACCACATATAGGGATTTCATCACCAAACAATCTACTATTAGTCCTTGCAAATAATCCACTTGAGTTCTTAACTTCTGGCATCATACTTTCTGGTATGTTGAAAATCTCCAATAATTCCTTGTCCCAGCATAAATCATGTATATTATATAATAATGTTCTAGACGCGTTAGAATAATCAGTAACATGAACACTTCCATTTGTTAACTTCCATATGAGCCAGCTATCCACGGTTCCAAAAAGCAGTTTTCCATCTTCAGCTTTCTCTCTAGCACCTTCAACATTATCTAATATCCAAGCAATCTTAGAGGCAGAAAAATAAGAATCTACCCTAAGTCCAGTCTTACTTATTATTTTACTTTCATAGCCTTTATCTTTTATCTCATCACAATATTCAGAGGTTCTCTTGCACTGCCAAACTATCCCATTATAAATAGGCGTTCCAGTAGTCTTATCCCAAACTATGGTGGTTTCTCTTTGATTTGTAATTCCTATGGCTGATATTTGAGATGCTTGAATTCCAACCTTAGCCATAGCTTCTATTGCCACACTATACTGAGTAGACCATATCTCCATAGGGTCATGCTCAACCCATCCTGCCTTTGGATATATCTGTGAAATTTCCATTTGCCCTATTGATAATACGTTACCCTCCTTATTAAAAAGAATGCATCTAGAGCTAGTAGTTCCCTGATCTAATGACATAATGTATCTTTCCATATTAACCTCACATAATAAATTATTCTATACCCAATTCCAATAAGATCTTATTTTAATAGTTATTTATGATATAACAACATATATTAGAATCTGCTTACTAAAGTTCTATTAATGTTAAAAAGACCTTAATTTTACACTTCTAATTGATCTAATATACAGAGGCACTCTGCGGAAATTTAATTTATACTTGTCCAAAAATCACTTGCATATGCCCTTTAGAATGTATAAATTAATAATTGCAGTGAACCCCTGTATCTTTAATTATAAACAAAATTAAAGTTATAATAAACCAAATTTCACACTATTATAGTCCAAATAAAAAAGACAATTAATATATTATTGAAATGTTCCCTATTCCAAGAACATCTTATATACCAATTGCCTCTTAATCTATATTTTAAAACTTATTTCGACTTAACCCTCTTTAACAAAGATCAAAAATATTTAAATTCATCGTATTTGCTATCTACATTAAATATTTTAAAAACATTGTGGCTAATCCTAAGAAAAAGAAGAAACCACATACATCTGTAAATGTTGTAACAAAAACTGCTGAAGCAAGTGCAGGATCTATATTTAACTTTTTAAGAATTACAGGTACAAGATACCCCACAGCTGTAGCTAAAGACATATTTAGTATCATAGCAATTCCAACTACCAATCCAAACACTGGTTTATTGGCCCATATAAAACCTAATATAGCTACAACTATTCCAATTGCTATCCCATTAAACAATCCTGCTATAACTTCTTTTAAGAATACCCTTTTTGCATTTTCTTTATTTAATTCTCCTAAAGCTATACCTCTTACTATAAGAGTTAAACTTTGAGTCCCTGCATTGCCACCCATACCAGCTATTATGGGATTAAATGTAGCTAGTATTACTAATTTATCTATTGTATCACTAAACAATCCTACTGTAGCACCAGCTATTATAGCTGTAAATAGGTTTACTAATAGCCAAGGAAGTCTACTTTTTACTGAGTCAATCACTGAGCCATCTACAGCTTCACCTTCATTAAGTCCACCAAGACGATATATATCCTCATTATCCTCTTGCCTTACTATATCAATAATGTCATCAAAAGTTATTACTCCTAACATTTCACCTATCTCATCAATTACAGGCATTGCTTGAAACCCATACTTTTGAAATATATTAGCAACTTCCTCTTGATCCATATGTACCGGAACACTCTTTACACTTGTTGTCATTATACTACTGATTTTAGTATCAAATGAGGATATTACTAAATCTCTTAATGATAATATACCTGTTAGTATACTATTACTATCAATCACATACAAATAGTAAACAGTCTCCGCTTCTATTCCAGCGGTTTGTAAATAGCTTAGTGTCTCTTTTACCGTCATATTCTCTTTTACCGCTATAAACTCAGTGGCCATTATACCACCAGCTGTATCTTCTTCATAAGTAAGCAGTTCTTTAACTTCTTCAGCGTCTTCTTTATCTATATTGCCTAAAAACCTATCAACCTTATCCGGCTCTAGATTTGCTAATAGATCTGTTATCTCATCAGAACTCATTTCATTCAATATCTTAAATTGGTCTAGTTCTGAAAAAAGATTTAGTGCTTCTTGCTGCTCATCTTCATCCATTTCTTCAAATATATCTGCAACAAGCCAGTTAGGAAGTTTCTTTAATATAAAATACTTTTCATCCTCAAGCTCCCTTAGTACGTCCAATATATCTACTGGATGTACCTCTTCTAAAAGTTTTTCTAAATCCTCAAGAGATTGAGTTAGTAGCATTTCCTTTACGTCTTCTTTACTGAAAATTTTCATTTTACTTTTCCTCCTCACCATGTAGAAGGAAAGTATATTAAACAATATAAAATATTTAAGTATAGTTGCTTCCTTCTACTTCTTAGTATTCAATTTTTCAATGTGTTTTAAGCAACTATGCCCGTCACATTCCATAATTGTTATTCACCTCTCGTTTTTATTTCTTATATGATTTGTAATATATTTATAATAAAAATATTAAACATTAATTAATGAACTACATCCAAGTTACCAAACTTACTATATTGACCAAGCCATGCAAGTTTAACTGTACCAACTTCACCATTTCTATGTTTAGCGATTATACATTCACCAACATTTTTATCATCAGTTTCTTTGTTATAATATTCATCTCTATATAAAAACATAACTAAGTCAGCATCCTGTTCTATTGAACCAGATTCTCTAAGGTCAGATAACATCGGCCTATGATCTGCTCTTTGTTCAGGTGCACGAGATAACTGAGACAAAGCTATAACAGGGCACTGCATCTCTTTAGCTAATGCTTTTATACTTCTTGATATTTCTGAAACTTCTTGTTGTCTACTTTCCCCTGATCCACTGCTTCCACTCATAAGTTGGAGGTAATCGATCATTATCAAATCTATACCATACTCCATTTTAAGCCTTCTGCACTTAGATCTCATTTCCATTACAGTTACACCTGCTGTATCATCTATATATATCTTAGCTGAAGATAACGGACCAGCTGCCCTAGCTATATTTTCCCAGTCCTTATCTTCTAAATTACCTGTTCTAAGGCTAACCATATCTACGTTTGCTTCAGAGCACAAAAGCTTATAAGCTAACTGCTCTTTAGGCATTTCTAAAGAAAATATAACTACGCTTTTACCTTCTCTAAGCGCAGCATGTTCACATATATTAAGAGCAAAAGTAGTCTTTCCCATTGAAGGTCTTGCTGCTATTAGAACCATATCTCCTTTTTGAAAACCTGACGTTTTAGAATCTAGATCAACAAAGCCAGAAGCTACTCCAGTTAAAGCGCCCTTGTCATTAAAAAGTCTTTCAATTTCTGCAAAGCCTCTTTCAAGTATGGCACTTAAAGATTCAAAATCCCCAGTATTTCTTTTCTCTCCTATTTCGAAGACTCTCTTTTCAGCTGAGTCTACTACCTTTTCAACATTATCCTGATTATTATAGCAATCTTCTATTGTATCAGTAGAAGACCTTATTAATTTTCTTAAAGTAGCCTTTTCAGACACTATTTTTATATAAGAACTCAAGTTAGCAGTAGTTGGTACAGAACCACTTATTTCAGTTACATAAGTCATCCCCCCTGCTTTTTCTAACCTGTCTGTGGCCTTCAAATATTCTAATAGAGTTACCAAATCAATAGGTTGATCTTTTTGAATCATCTCAGATATGCTTAAAAAAATAACCTTATGAGCTTCCCTATAAAAGTCATCAGGTGTTAATGCTTCTGCAGCCTGAGCTATTGCTTGCCTATCGATTATCATAGAGCCAAGTACTGATTGTTCAGCTTCTATACTCTGTGGTAAACTCCTCATGATAGGTGTATTATCCATATGATTCGCTCCTTCTCCATTATATTTGCATATAATATTATGAATTTGTTTTAATAATTAATCAATACATTTATGAAAATAACTACTTTTTAAGTTAGTAAAAATGAGGCTGAACATAATGCATCATTATACATTATGGACAGCCTCATAGCTTTATTATACCTCGAAAACTATTTCCATAAGCGATTCTATAGTTTCAACAGCTTTTACTTCTATATCTTTTAGACCTAGAGGCACCTCTTTTTCATTGTCTTTAGGAACTACCACTAGTTTTATTCCTTTTCTTCTAGCTCCATATACCTTTTCAAATATTCCACCTACAGGTTTAACCTTACCTCTAAGAGATATTTCTCCAGTAACAGCTATATCTTGTCTTATAGGCTTGTCAAGCAAAGCACTAATTATACATACCGTTATAGCTGCTCCTGCTGAAGGACCATCAATATTTCCTCCACCAATTACATTTACATGTATGTCATAATCTTTAATGTCCTTATCAGTTATCTTTCTTATAACTGATGCAGCATTAAATACTGAATCCTTTGCCATAGAACCAGCAGTTTCATTAAATCTAACTTGTCCAGTTCCTTTATCCTTAGCTTCAAAAACAGTTGCTTCTATCTCTATGGTAGAGCCCAAAAATCCTGATACACCTAAACCATATACATGTCCTATTTCTGATTTCGTATCACTATCAACTCTTTCATAAGGTATAAATCTACCTATTGATATTACTTCCTCTACATCTTTTAATGTAACAGTAACTTTTTCAGGCACATTGTCCTTAAAGCTATATAAAGCATATCCATAAGCGTCAGCAAGTATATTTACAGCCTTTCTACCTTCAATGGTATATCTTGATATTAATTCATCTACACCTTCTTCAAGCGCAACCTGAAGCTTATCAGCAGCATCTGTTATTATAACTTTAATATCTGAAACAGTAAGAGGTTCAAAATAAACTTCTGTACATCTTGATCTTAAAGCTGGATTTATATCAGAAGGATCTCTTGTTGTTGCTCCAATAAGCACAAAATCTGCTGGTGCTCCGTTCTCAAATAGGTACTTTATATACTTTGGAGTATTTTCGTCGTCTGGATCATAGTATGATGATGAGAATTCAACTCTTTTGTCTTCTAAAACTTTTAAAAGTTTATTTTGAAGAATATCATCTAATTCTCCTATTTCATCTATGAATAAAACTCCTCCGTGTGCATCTGTTACTAGACCTGGCTTTGGCTCGGGAACCCCTACTTCAGCCAAATCTCTTTTACTTCCTTGATATATAGGATCATGTACTGAACCTAATAATGGATTTGTTATTTCTCTAGGGTCCCATCTTAGTGTTGTACCATCTACCTCTACAAAATTAGACTTATCATTAAATGGTGTAAAGCTAAGCTTTTTAGCTTCTTCTAATGCTAGTCTAGCTGCAGTTGTTTTACCTACTCCTGGAGGCCCGTACAATATAATATGCTGTGGATACGGTGAAGCTAATTTAGAAATTAGTGACTTTATAGCTCTTTCTTGTCCAATTACTTCATCAAATGATGATGGTCTAACTAAGCTCATTATATTCTTATTAGGAACCTTTGCATCCAAGGTTTCAAACTGTGCATATTTCTTTAAGGTCTTTGCATTTTCAGGACCTTTTTGTTTTCTTATTATTCCAAGTTTCATCTCATCGATATACTTGTCTTGTTTTTCCATGATAGCATCTTGAACTTGCTCTTCAATCCTACTCTGGATATACTTTCTCGCTAACTCTTCTGAAAGCCATCCATATGTATCTTCTAAAGCTTCATGTAAATTAGCTTCAGATGGTACGGCTTTTAATCCCTTACCATCTGAAACTATCTTATTTAATGCATATAATCTATCATAAACATTTTTTGACTTAACATACTTATTTAATTTATGTCTTACAGTTCTTGCTCTGACAGCACCTTCATCAAGAACATTCTTTGCAACCTCAAAAAGAACACTAATTTGTGATTCTAAGTTCATTCCGCTCTTGAATATATCTTGTAAAACATCTATATCTTTTTGTGATTTCAAACTATGACTCCTCCTTATACTTGTGGAGCAATAACAACCTTCATCTTAGTGCTAACTTCTGGGTATAATTTTACTTCTATATCATAAGTACCAGCTAGCTTCAATGTTTCCATGACTATCTTTTTCTTATCAACAGTCACGTTGTACTGCTTCTTTATTAATTCAGCCACGTCTTTACTAGTTATAGCTCCAAATAGTCTTCCACTATCGCCTGTTTTTGCTACAATCTTTACTTCTTTATTTTTAAGTTCATCTGCTAACTTTTGAGCCTCTTCTATTTCAGCAAGTTTCTTTCTTCTCTCAGTTTCTTTCTTGGCATTTAATACATGAAGATTCGAATCATTTGCTTGCTCTGCTAGATTCCTAGGAAATAAGTAGTTTCTAGCGTATCCATCTGATGCCTCTATAACATCACCTTTTTTACCTAACTTCTTAACATCTTGTAATAATATAACTTTCATTTCATTCACCTTCCCTTAAGTTTTCTGATATAGCTTTTTGTAAGATTTTTTTTGCATCCTCTATAGCTACATCTGTTAGCTTAGCACCTGCCATAGTCATATGACCACCGCCTCCAAGGGATTCTAAAATAACTTGAACATTAACATCACCTAAGGACCTTCCACTTATGTGAATGTCTCTATCTATTTTAACAAAAACAAAGGAGGCTTGAATACCTGTAATATTTAGTAAATCATCCGCAACTTGTGCAGCTATTACAGTTTGTGTCACATTTAGTGGACATACAGCAATTGCTATATTATTTACCACCTCAGCAGATCTTATAGTTTCTGCTTTTTGAATATAACTCTTTAAGTCATTACTAAAGAATCTCTTTATATCAACTGTATCCGCTCCAGCTCTTCTAAGAAAAGAGGCAGCTTCAAAAGTTCTTACACCTGTCTTAAACACAAAATTCTTTGTATCCATAGCTATACCTGCAAGAAGTGCTTCTGCTTCAAGCTGGTGCAGCTTTGGTTTTTCAAGCATATATTGAACAATTTCAGTAACTAACTCTGATGTTGATGATGCGTATACTTCAATATAAGTTAGGAGAGCTCCTTCTATAAAATCAGGACTTCTCCTATGATGATCAATTATAACAATCTTCTTACTTTTTTCATATATATTTTTATCTAGAACATATCCCCTACTATGCACATCAACAATTATAAGTAGAGTATCATCATCTATACTATTTGCAGCAGTCTCTGAACTAATAAATACATCATCATAGTCTTTAATCTGCTTTATCTTATCTAAGAAACCATCAATAGCTCTATTGTCATTATTGAGAACAATATTGCACTGTTTACCTAATTGACGTACTACTGCGGCAATTCCTACTGCAGCACCGAAGCAATCCATATCAGGATTCTTATGCCCCATTATATAAACCTTACTGCTTTCATATATTAGATCTTTTAGTGCATGCCCAACAACTCTCGCTCTTACTCTTGTTCTTTTTTCTAACTCTTTCTTATTACCACCAAAGAAAGAAAGTTTCTCACCTTTTTTTACTACAGCTTGATCCCCACCTCTTCCAAGAGCCAGTTCCTTTGCTGTAATTGCATAAGCATGATTTTGTGCAGGTGAACTACCACCCCTTCCAACGCCAATGCTTAGTGTAACTTCCATCTTATTACCTAAGTTTATCTCTCTTACCTTATCTAGTATATCAAATTTTGTGGCGATTTGAGAATCTATATTATAATCTGGAAGCGAAAGCACATATTTATTATTATCATATTTTCTTATCATAGCATTAAGTGATTGAGCATATAAATTTATATTTTTTTCTACTTCTGCTATAAGAAACGGTCCATTATTCTCTTCTGTCATCTTTACAACTTCACTCAAATTATCAACTTCTATAAGCATTACACTTTCCTTAGTTGCTTCCGTTATATTAGTTATATCATTAAAATAGACTAAGTGTATATTCTCATTCGCTTCTAGCTTTACATTTCTTGAATAAATCTCATATATGCGTTTATTTAACTTTGCTTTATAGTAAATTCCCTTAGATAATTTCATTATTTCATCAAGTTCTAGACCTCTTACTATTGATGAAATAACTTCTCCGTTATAATTAATCGACTCAAATGTATCTTCAAATACTTTATTGTGCCAAATTATTTCTCCATTTTCCTTTATAATTACTAATGGATATATCTGCAGCATCATAGTTTCTCTCACAAAATCTTCAACTATATAAGTAATGTTTATCTCTTTAGCTTCTACATTTTTATCATATAAATTTTCATCTTTATTTTCTGATTTTAAACTATAACTAAAACTATAAATAGTTAATATCATTGTTAATAGCAATAAAAAATAAGCAAAAAATATATAGCCTTGAAATAATATAATCAGAGATAGTATTATACAAATAATTATTGAAATCATGTACCTTGATTTATTCGTCTTAGAATTATTCATATTTTAATCTCCCACTTAAAAACAATTTTAAGGTTACTTCTTAATAAATTTTTTTCTCAAAGCATTTCCAAGACTATTTGGATCTAGCCCTCTAATATCAAATACTAAATCTACTAAGCCAATATAAAAGGCTACACTTGAAACCCCCGAAAAAGCTATAAATATACATATAGCAATAGCAATTCCGTTTTTCACATTAGTTTTAGTCTTTAAATAGTAAAATATAATAGATATTCCTACAATTATTAACGTAAACTGCAATATAGTCATAGAACTAGTAAGTATATAGTCTCCAACCATAAAACCTCTAGACTTTAAGATTATTCCCACACAGACAATAGAAATAACAAGGGCCCCAATTCTATTATCTAAATACCAATTCATGAAATTTCTTATCGGATCAAATCTGTATCCAAATCTTTTTAGCATTTTCTTGGCTATTATATAATTTAATAATGATATTATAGCAGTACAAGTAATTAGTACAGCTGGAATCATGAATAAAATAGTATTTACATTAAGTTGCTGTATTTGTTGATATGCAGGGTTTGTGCTCATATCAATTCCAGCATTTTTATATATGTCTCCTGCCATTTTCATTTGATCTATCATCTGTTGAATCATTTGTACTAAACTTATATTTGTTACCAATAACACTGTCATATATACGTTTATAATAATACCAATTAAATTAGCTATACTCGTTATAACTAAAGTCAGCGTTGATTTAAATCCTCTTGATATACAAAAACCTAACGATAAACCAGATGCTCCATATAAAACAGCTGAAGCTATGGCTAATAAAGGATTATAGAACATACTAATTAAAATAGTACTAACTACAACAGATAATATAGCAACTACCTTATTATGCCTTAAATATAATAACGTTATTGGCACTGGTAAGACAAAGAAGCCGACCATTCCTATTAATGGAACATATGTAGTAATCATAAGTATTATAAATACGATTACTGACATAAGCCCTGCTTCTACCGTTGATCTTGCCGTATACTTATTTTCTTTCATTGTTTTCCTCCAAAGGTTAATTTCTTTCTTTAAGATGGGTATGTAATCTACTTAAGTTTTTACCATCCTTTTCTATATTATCCCCCTCTACAATACCAATCTTAATTTTTTTCTTCATATCTTCGTCTACTTCGATAAATGAGTAACCTAACTTATCTGCTAATAGATATAAAACTATTATTGCCCCGGAAATGCATTCTAGTATAGCATCATGGGCGACATTACTTCCTTTAGTTAACAATCTAAAGAATTCTGCTATTATACATAATAGCTGTGCTTTTAAATCTTCTATAATCTTTATATCAGACATAATATTGAAATTATCTTTTTTCATCATATCAACCCCATATCCCTAACCTTTCATATATACTATATATTTTAATTTTTTTCTCATGGTATTTCAACCAAATATATCTAAAATACATGATTTATATACTTTTTATTAATGAATTAAGGCTAATTTAAGCAATAAGTTACTTAAATTAGCCTTATATACGTAATACTCTTTATTTATTATTATAATTATTCCTATAATAGTCATTTAATATAAACTTTTTTCCTATGGAATAACTATCTTCAACATGTCTTCTTTCATCATCATTATTAACATGCCCCTGAATAATCCCACTTTTTATAATTGTTGCATCTCTTTTTGTATTTACTAGCACTCTTCCCATAATATAATTCATGAACTCTTTATCCTTATTGCCAACAAGATATGCTATAGTAGGCATAAAGTCAACTTGTCCTCCATATGAATGTATCACCTTTCCATCTAAATCCTTTGAATACATTATAAGTGGAATTCTTTTATCATAATTATTCCACCAGTCATTATCATAATGTAAGTCTTTAATCTTATCATTGTAGTATTTATGAACTCCTCCATGGTCACCATATATGACCAAGACCGTATTATCTAATAATCCTTTGTCCTCAAGTTTCTTCACAAACATACCTATCTGACTATCTGCATAATTTATACTTTGAAAGTATCCACCTAAATAAGTCTTATCAATATCATTAGGTAACTTTAGATTTCTATGCTCCTTATCAATATCAAAAGGCCCATGACTAGACTCAGTTGCTGCCATAAGGTAAAATGGCTTTTGTATATTATCTATCTTATCAGAAATCTGACTTAAAAATGTTCTATCTGATAATCCGAATCCAACATATTCATCATGTTCAAATTTACTAACATCCCACTTTTCATCAAAGTTAAGAAGTTTATGTGTTTCTCCCCAATTCCAATCCTGAGCCTGATCAACCTTAGCTGATACTGAGTAGTAACCATTGTCTTTTAATAATTTTGGTAAAGAGAAGTACTCTACCTGACCTTCATCCAAGAAAGTAATTCGATCCCCTAATGGGAAAACTGAGGTATTTACCATCATATCACAATCTATACTATTACCACCATTGTTTTGCTCAAAGATATTATCAAAATATAAACTATTACTTAACATTCTATTTAAATTTGGAGTAATCTCTTGTCCCTCGGCTTTTTTATTTATAACAAAATTCTCCATAGATTCTATTTGAAGAAAAATTATATTTTTTCCTTTAAACATTCCCTTAAATTCATTATCGGGAAGTTCTTCTTTATTTTCTTGAATCCACTTTTTCACGTCGGTCATCTCTAACTTATCTTCTTTTCTTGATATCTTATTAAAAGTATCGTAAGCTTCAAATACATGATATGCTATTGGGCCTAAACTCATCATATTAACCTTATATGACCATTGTCTTTTAAATAGTTTTATATCTCCTTTTGTTATATCTCTTACATCCACTAAATACTCAACACAACCAATAGAAAATATACTAACTAATAAAATAACTACGCAAAACCTTATTCTAGATTTTACATTAGTATCCATAACCTTTATCTTAAATAAAATTAAGAATATTATTATATCAGCTATGAATACTAGATCTATAGCTCTAAAATTTATTAATCTAGTACTATATGAATAAAATAAATCCTTATAAAATATAAATCTAAATCCTAAAAAAGACCAATTTCCCCTGTAGTACCATAAATCCAACAATATAATTAGCGTGTAAATAATGTTTATAACCAATCCATATATAATGGCACTTCTTCCTTTCAACATGAAGCCTGCTGAACATATAAGTAGTATTATACTAGCTTGATATATTAATATTACTGAATTTAAGTTAATACCGTGTATTACGGAAGCATCAGCTGAATAAAATAATGCAGTGAAAAGTATTGTCTTAATAATTATTGATACAATATTTATAATCCTAAAGCTGTTCTTGATGCTTACTAACCTTTTGATCATAATCGATACCTCTTTCTTTTATTAAAAATACTCGCAATAAATAGTTAATTAAAGTAACTATGATAGCAATAGGTATAGGAACTATACCATCCCTTACAAAACTATAAGTATTATTTATACTGATCATTACAGAACCTACTATCATAGATATAACTACACTTATAAGAGGTATTAAGGATGTATTTATATCAAGTTTTATACTTTTAAAATTCTTTTTACTTAATACAAACTGTACAATTCCACCTATTAAGTATCCTAACGAAATACTTAAAACATTGTTTACTTTTAAGCTAGCAAGTATGTAGAAGCTTGCCATAGGAATTATTATGCCGTTGAAAACTCCACTTACGATATCATTTCTTTGTCCAATCACAATAGTTTCTTCTGAATTATTTAAGGTCATAAATATCATGAGCCAACAAGCTATAAATGAATATCTATCTTGAGACTCAGTTATAAGGTACAGTAAGGAGTATCCACAAAAAATCACATAAAATATGATTACTAGAGGATTTTCATTATGCGACCTCTTGTTATATAAACTTAAATAACTCAATATCAAGAGAACTAGATAAAAAACTTGAAATAATAACGCCCCTCTCTCCTCAGTATTTATAGTAATCCTACCACCATCAACCCCTAGTACAGCCCAGTATGATGCGCTAAAATCTCCCTCTCTCCATTGGAAGGAAAACTTTCTTAGATAGAAAATAGCTAACTTTCCTACTGGCGTGGTTGTAATTCTTCTTTTTATTTCTTCTTTACAAGCTTTTGCTAAAGCCTCATTATCATCTTCATATTTATCAAACATAATTGCATCTTCATGGTTCCAACGTCCCCAACTATCTTGGTTTGTACCCTTAAGAACAGAAGTCCAAGCAGTCTCGCTCCCTTTCCATAAATCATACTGTGTTATACCTTCATATCTCAATATACTATTTATAGATAAAAATGGTATGATGAAGGCTAGTACAAGAAGCAAGCTCTTCTTTATTTTAACTAACCAGATTTCCTTGGTATAAATAAAAATCATCATAAAATAAGCTACAATCATAACCTGACCAACAGCTCTGAAAAAGTGCCCTATCATAAGAAGAAAACCCGATGCTACTATATACTTTTTATCTCTATCTAGTCCCAATATAAAAGTATATAGACTTAGAAGATAGAAAGGGATAGCCATATTCTCAGTACAAAATACTCCAGTATATATAACTAGAGGTGGATATAATGCTGTTAAAAAAGCTCCATAGTATGCTTTTTTTACATCATTTTTAAAAATAACTCTGCATATGCCATATGTAATAATTATATTTATAGAAGAAAGAATTACATTTACCACTTTCAATGCTACTAGTGGATAAGTAAAGATAGATCTAAATAAAGCAAAATATAATACTAAACCAGTTAAATGAGGAAATCTAGCTATGTAATGAGTTCCTTGAAAACCAGAAAGGTTTCCATCTAAAAAATCTCCTGCAACTATATAAGCTCTATTAAAATCAGATATAGGTTTGTTATCTATTGACAATGCCCATGATAATCTAAGAACAAACCCAACTAAGAATATAAATATGAGAATAGTTTTTTTGCTACATCCTTTTTTAATCATTTGATATAAAACAAATCCTAGCAATATCATTAATCCCATAACCACTATAGCAAATAGATACATATCTTTCTTTATATACATTGCTAGAAGTATGGTTGCTACAATTATTATAGGGAAAAATATTATTCTAAGCGAAACCAATACAAACTTACTGAAACCAACCATTAATTATATACTCCTTTTTATTTAAGATGTATATAATTTTAACACAATTTTCTACATTTTTTTCATATATATCTATATTTTAAGTTTTTTTAACTTTTTTGTAATTATTTTTTAACAATTACATAATAATGTTATAACTTCACTGCTTATAAAAAATAAAATCCCACAATTCTCATTGTGGGATTTAACTACTTATTCAGTAGTAAATGGTAATAACGCTATGTTTCTTGATCTCTTTATAGCATCAGTTAATTGTCTTTGGTGCTTAGCACATGTTCCTGAAATTCTTCTTGGAAGTATCTTTCCTCTTTCAGTTACATACTTTCTTAACTTATTGATGTCTTTATAATCTATAGAAGTAGCTTTTTCAACGCAAAATCCACAAACTTTTCTCTTGGATCTTCTCATCTTTCCGCCATTTCTCTTCATTCCACCGTTATTATTATCTCTCACGACTTTCCCTCCTTACCTTTTAGAATTAGAATGGGATATCTCCATCATCTACAGGAGTCATATCCTCATCAAAGCTCATACCACCAAATGGATCATTTGACGGAGCTCCATATTCAGAACCGCCACCAAAATTATTGTTTCCTGATTGTGAGTTTCCAGCTCCTTTTCCAAGGAATTGAACCTCATCAGCAACTACTTCAGTGACATATCTTTTTGAACCATCTTTGGCGTCATAACTTCTAGTTTGAATTCTACCACTTATAGCCATTTGGCTACCTTTACTCATGTAATTGGCAGTAGATTCAGCTTGCTTTCCCCATACCACTACTGATATGAAGTCTGCTTCCTTTTGCCCTGATTGACGATTAAACTTGTCAACGGCAAGAGTTAGAGTAGTAACCGCAGTTCCTGCTCCAGGTGTAAATCTAAGCTCAGGATCTTTTGTAAGTCTACCTATAAGAATAACTCTATTCATTTCTTATACCACCTCTTACTTTTCTTCCTTTACTATTATGTGTCTTAATACGCCATCAGTGATTCTGAATATTCTGTCTAACTCTCTTGGTAATTCTGGACCAGCAGTAAAGTTTACTAGAGTGTAGTAACCATCATTAACCTTTGATATTTCGTAAGCAAGCTTTCTCTTACCCCAAAAATCAACGTTATCGATAGTACCACCACCATTTTCTATTACACCTTTGAACTTTTCGATTGTAGCTTTAACAGCCTCTTCTTCAAATGTTGGATGTAATATAAATATAGTTTCGTACTTTCTCATCACATTCACCTCCTCCCTTTGGACTAACGGCAATGCTTAGCATTGCAGGGATCCACAATGAAATATTATATCATTAGCTGTCGATGTTTGCAAGTCTTTTTATACTAACTAAGATATCTCATTAGATTTGACTACCTTCTTTATTCCCTTTTGAAACTTTTGTCTAGAAAGCATAACTATTCTTTCACAACCTAAACATTTTATTTTTATATCTGCACCTAGTCTAATAATTTCCCATTCATAGCTACCACAAGGGTGCTGTTTTCTCATCTCAACTACATCACCTAAATTGAATACTTGCATCTAATTATTTCCTCCGATTATATATTGTTAATGTTCATTATTGTTGTTCTCTTGCTTTATTATTCGCCACATTTTGAACACCAAGATGTGGTATCTTTATCCCACGTCTATCAAACTCTAATTTTATTGCTTTTCTTAGGTCTCTCTCAACAGCCCATTGCATCATTGATTTTGCTGATCCTAATACCCTTATAGCTATCCCAGTTTGACTAAGTGATGTTACTCCAACTACTTGTGGTTTATCAATTATATTATCATTCTCTCTTGAGTACGTATCACAAACTTGATTAATTGTGTCGATTGCTCTATCTACATTTTCTTCATACCCAACCTCTATTTCAATCATAACTCTCATATTCCCTCTGGAATGATTAGTAACAGTACTTACCGTACCATTAGGTATAAGATGTATATCCCCTGAAAAATCCCTAAGCTTAGTTGTCCTTATCCCTATACTCTCTACAATGCCACTAAAAGACCCTATAGTGACATATTCACTTACAGCATACTGATCTTCAAATAATATAAATACACCGTTTATTAGGTCTTTAACGATGCTCTGAGCACCAAAACCAACTGCAACTCCACCTATGCTTGCAAAGGTAAGGGATATTCCATTAAATAAACCTGATAAAATACCTACTATTCCAAAGAAATATACTGTGTATTTTAGTATACTCTTTAATAACTCGCCGATAGTGCTAGCTTTTTTTTCATCCATCGTGAATCTATGTTCACTTTCGATCTGCTTTTTTACGAACTTATCAATTATTGAATTTCCTATTCTTATGGATATGTACATGATAAACATTATAACTACTATAGTAAATGTTTTCCATAATATATTATTTATCACTTCAAACTTTATTGCCATATTAGCTAAATTTAAAGTTTTATTATCGTAGTCTATAGAAAAAAGTGTATCCATAGCTGCCATATATAATCACCTCATTATTTATATAATTTCAAGCCTTCATTTCCTATTAAATAGATATTTTTAAAGTTAATCTTATTATTTAATTCGCACTCAATTTCACTTAGTACTGTATCACTAAGCTTTATACATATTCCGCAACTTTGGGTTATATATGTTGGAGTAGGCATTACAACTACTTCTAACTTATTACTCTTAATAAACTTTTCTGCACCAATAGCATCATGTGTGTTCTTAAAAACCATTATGTATTCTTTCATAAAATTGTTAGCTTTATTAATTAATATAAAGCATTCTCCTCCTCTATTTATATAATTTTCTAAGCATAGAATATAAACATATTAATCTAATAATATTACTTAATCAATATGTTTAAATCTTGTTTTACTGTTAAAGATATAAATAATAGTGAATTTGTGCTTATGTTCAACTATAATAGTTATTATATCTAATTAAATTATTTTTTTCTTCATTTTTAGGAAATTATCATAATTAGGCTTATTGTTTCAAACAATTAATCTTATAATTGTCTATACTAGTATATTATTTAGGTGTTTTAGAATTGAATAATTTAAGATAATCTTATTAATATTCAAGTTGTAAGTAGTATCTATAGTAAGAACATTTATATATTTAATGTATATTACATTGTTGCTTTTTATTCATTCAATAATATATTATTACAACCGGTTCAAAGTTATATTAATATTATCTAATAACAGTTATTATAATTAGTATAGTTATTTACCTAACTATATTGTAAAAATTTAATTTATATATTTATAGCAAAGGATGATTATTATGGGTATTTATTTTGATAATGCTTCAACTAGTTTTCCAAAACCAGATATTGTAAGCAAATCAATTTATGATTTTATAGTATGTAACGGAGGTAATGCCGGAAGAGGCGCATCAACTTCTTCTTTAAAAAGCAGTGAATTAGTTTATGAATGTAGAGAAGCTTTATGCAATTTTTTTAATTTTGATAAAACAGAGAATGTTATATTCACTCAAAATATAACCTACTCTTTAAATATATTGCTTTTAGGTGCTATAAAAGATGATTGGCATGTTATAACTTCATCAATGGAACATAATTCTGTTCTAAGGCCACTTACTATATTAAAAAACCAAGGTAAGATTCAGTTGGATATAGTAGAATGTTCTGCTGAAGGAATTATTGATGCAACTGATGTTAAAAATCTAATAAAAGAAAATACGAAACTTATTGTACTTTCTCATGCATCAAATGTAGTAGGATCAATACAACCTTTAGAATTAATTGGTAAATTATGTAAAGAAAATGATATAATTTTTATTATAGATTGTGCTCAATCTGCAGGAAGTACATCTGTCGATTTTAAATCATTAAACTGCGATGCGCTTGCCTTTACCGGACATAAGGGCTTATTAGGACCACAAGGAATTGGTGGATTCTTAATTAGTGATAATTTAAACGACACTACTCTACCAATATTTACAGGTGGAACTGGTAGTATGTCTAGTTCATTGCTTGCCCCAGATTATTTACCTGATAAATTTGAATGTGGAACACTTAATTTGCCAGGAATTGCTGGACTAAAGGCAGGTATTGAATTTATACAAGATGTAGGCCTTGATACAATTCAATACAAAGAATTAATTCTAACTAGGCGAATTTTGGAAATATTAAATGACTTTAAAGAAGTTAATGTATATGGTCTCAAAGATATCGAAAAAAGAAGAACTTCTACTATTTCATTCAATATCTTAAATAGAGATCCATCCGAGATATCATTCATCTTGGACAAACAATATGGAATAATAACAAGAACAGGACTTCATTGTGCTCCACTAGCTCATAAAACTATTGGTACTTACCCAACAGGAACCGTAAGGCTAAGTCTTGGTTACTTCAACAGCTTTGATGACGCCGAAGTTCTTTATAAATCTATAAAAAGTATTCTAGGAGGTTATTAATGCAAAATATCCAGCAACGCCTTGAAAGATTAGCAATTTTTTTCGTGATTTATACTCTATTCTTTTACTTGTTTTTTTCTACACTTAAATATACACTACCATTTGTACTAGCAATAATATTTGCTCTAATACTTAGGTCACCAACTAAATTTATGATAGAAAAACTTAAGTTAAAATCTTGGATAGCATCTATTTTAAGCACCTTAGTATTTTTTTCAACCTTAATATCATTAAATGTAATAATACTTACATCTTTAGTTAGCGAATTAATAGGACTCATAAAATACCTTCAAAAACTTATAACAAATAACTCTTCTGATATATATAACTATTTTATGTCATTACAAAATTATCTAAACAACTTAAATATTGATCCTACTATTGTAGATACTATACAAAGGAACCTTTCTTCTTATGCTACTAAAGTAATTAATCTTACAATTGGTGCTGGATCTTCTATAGTACAAGAAACTCTAACAATCTTAGGATATGTTCCCTACATTGGAATGGTTGTAATTTTCACTCTTATTACAACATACTTCTTTACTAAAAAGGTATCTACATCTAATACTTTAACTTTAGCTAATGTGATTCCTAATAATAGTGATAAATTAATAACTATATTCAACCATGTAAGGAAAATGCTTAAGAATTACTTTCTATCTTATTTATTTATAATATTTATTACATTTATTTTTACTTTTATCGGTTTTACTATATTTAAAGTTCAATACAGTTTGGTTCTTAGTATTCTTTGTGCCGTTCTAGACTTACTTCCTGTAGTTGGTATGCCAATAATTTATTTTCCTCTTGCTTTAATGAACATAGCATCTAAAAATTATATAAATGGAATAGGCATACTTATACTTTATGCAATAGTTTTTGTTGTTAGGCAAATAATAGAACCCAAAATTATGTCCTCCTCATTAGGCATTAATCCGCTAGCAGTTTTAGCCTCCATCTTCATTGGTATACAAGTAGCTGGGATCAGCGGCATAATTTTTTGTATGTTTTTAGTTGTATTTTATGAAATTTTAAAAAAAGTAGACGTTCTATAGTATATGCACCTTCCTTATTGGTAATAATTCCAATATGGGAGGTGTTTTAATGTCAAATAAATTCACAATAGATTCTACAAATATTAGATCACCATTTCTTATAAGAGATTATTTATATGATGAACTCACTCCAGTTCTTAAGCAAAAAAGGCCTATTGTTTTTATATGTATAGGTACCGATAGGTCCACTGGTGATTCTTTAGGACCTCTTGTTGGAGAAAAACTAAAATATATGATTCAAAATGAAGTGTACATCTATGGAAACTTAAAAGAGCCTGTTCATGCAAAAAATCTTAATTCAACCTTAGATGAAATCAATTGTAAATTTAATAATCCTTTTATTATTGCTATAGACGCTTGTCTTGGTGATTTAGATAATGTAGGTAAAATATATATTGATAAAAAACCTTTGCTTCCTGGAATTGCTGTTAATAAAAATCTTCCTCCTGTAGGTGATATCAGTATACTAGGCGTAGTAAATATTTCAGGCAGCCTAGAATTCATGGTACTACAAAATACTAGATTATATACTGTTATGACCATTGCAGATGCTATATCTCGTGGTATACATCATTGTATCTTAAAATCTATTGGATTTAAAAAGAATCCTGTTGAAGCTAAAATTGAGAGTATACTTTCTAAATAATTACTATAAAATAGCTGAATATACTCTATTTATTAGTATATTCTCAATATCATCAACATTTTTACTTCCACTATCTATTATAACTATACCTTCTGATTTATAACTTTTACAGGATGGCAAATGAGAAAGATCTACTTCTTTTAAGTTGCAAATTATAGCATCATAATGTTCATTGCATGTTACTATGTTATATCCTCGTTTTTCTAATTGCGATTTCAGATTTTTTAATTCATCCGATACATACAAGTTCATATTTATCCCTCCTTAAACAATAGTTTACCATTACAACTTGTTTTTATTCTTGATGACTTAAATAATAAAAGGTGGTACTAATCTAAAATTAGTACCACCTTTTATTATCATAGATATTTATATCTATTATATTAACACTATTTTCTAATGTATATTTACACGATTAATTGCTTGATTTAATACAGTAAGCTCTTCTTCAGATAAATCGTATCTTGATATACCTTTATCTACTGGTTTTGCATATGTTGTACTGTCATTTCTACTATATATTCCAGTTAAAATTATTCCATCATTATTATCATCTAAGATAGCAATAGAAAAACTTAAATCACTTCCCACGTCTTCAAATGCTTTATATCTTATCATAGAAACCTTTTGAACACAACCTTTCATTCTTTCTTCTATTACTGAGCAGTGTTCAAGAGCAGCTTCTGAAGTTTTATTTGCTTCATCAATCTTATCTAAATAACTTATAACATGTTCCTCTAAGTTTTTATCGTTAACGCCTCTCATCAACTTTCTATATTTTCTTTCAACCTTTGATAAAGATCTAAATAAAACAATTATTAAGATAAGAAACAACAATATGATTACTGAAAGTGTAATTATTATATATGGCATAAAATTTTGTATGTTACTTATTATAGTGTCCATTCCTAAATCCCTTTCTAGAAAAATAATAAATATTTCACGTGAAACACTTTATATATTTATGATTTCTAATATCCTTTGTAAGTCTTCTTCCGAATAGTATTCTATCTCTATTTTACCTTTGTTTTTCTTAGAGTTGATATTAACCTTAGTACCAAAATAATTTTGCAACTGGTCTTGTATATCTTTATAATATGGTTTTAATGCATCATCACATTTTTCTTCAATCTTATCAATCTTATTCAAGTATGCTTTTATTAGCCTTTCCACATCTCTTACAGAAAGACTTTCATCTATAGCTTTCTGAGCTATCTCATATTGCTTATTTTTATCGTTTAGGGCTAGTATTGCTCTTCCATGGCCCTCACTTAATACACCTTCTATTATATAGCTTTGGACTCTCATGTCTAAGTTAAGCAATCTAATTGTATTTGATATAGCAGTTCTAGATTTCCCAATTCTTTCGCTAAGTTTCTCTTGAGTCAATGAAAACTCATGTAGAAGCCTTTCATAGGCTTGAGCTTCTTCAATTGCATTGAGATCTTCTCTTTGTATATTTTCTATTAAAGAAATTTCTAATATTTCTTTGTCATCAATATCCATAATTATTGCCGGAACTTCCTTCAGCATAAGCTGTTTTGCAGCTCTCCAACGTCTTTCTCCAGCTATTATAACATAGTTATCATTTTCCTTTTTCAATATTAGAGGTTGAATTATACCATGATTCTTTATTGATTCTGACAGCTCATTAATCTTATCATTGTCAAAATATCTTCTTGGTTGACTCTCATTAGCCTTAATATTATTTAACGGAATCAATGTAGCTGATTTATCAATAATATCATCACTATTTTCATTATCTTCTTCCGGAATTAAAGCACTCAATCCTTTACCTAATCCAAATTTCTTGTTCATCTACATCACCCCTTTTGACGTTCGATAAATTCATTAGTTAATTGTTCATATGCCTCAGCACCTTTACATTTCTCATCGTAAAGCATTATAGGAAGACCAAAAGAAGGCGCCTCAGCTAATCTTATATTTCTCGGTATTGTTACTTTGTATACTTTATCTTTAAAATATTTCTCAACTTCTTTATAAACTTCATTACTTAAATTAGTTCTTGAATCATACATTGTCATTATGACACCCTCAATTTCAAGATTCTTATTTAATGATTTCTTTACTAATTGTATAGTGTTAATAAGTTGTCCTACCCCTTCTAGAGCATAAAACTCGCACTGAATTGGAATCAAGACAGAATCACATGAGGTAAGCGAATTTATTGTTAAAAACCCTAAAGAAGGAGGACAGTCTATAAAAATGAAGTCAAAATCATCTTCTATTTCTCTTATTTTCTGTTGCAAAATTAATTCTCTTTTTTCTTTTTCTATAATTTCAACTTCCGCTCCTGCTAACTCCATTTTAGCCGGCGCTATGTACAAGTTTGAAACTAACTCACTTTGTTTAATTATTTCTTTTAAGGATACATCATTAGTTATCACATCATACATGGATTTCTCTAACTTCCTCTTATCAATACCAAGCCCACTTGTAGTATTTCCTTGTGGATCGATATCGATAGCTAAAACTTTATATCCTAACATTGCTATGTATGAACATAGATTTATATTGGTTGTAGTTTTACCTACACCACCCTTTTGGTTAAATATACATATCTTTTTCATATTCAACTCTAAGTTATTATAACTTACGAGTCATCCACCTCCTTTCCTTTATATAAATATTATATATTTTAATGAAGAATAATTAAAGTAATTAATTATTAATTTTACTGTTTCACGTGAAACATTTATAGAAAACAATAAAAACCTGCTTATATTTATTTTGTATACTATTTAAAATCTACAATAATAGATCTTTTGCAGTTTACTAAAGCCCTAGTAATTCATTTTAATATACAAATAATAAAGCTTATAACATTTAATTTTATACTTACAATAAAAAAGGTTGATGCATAAAAACTAAATTAGTTTCTATTACAACAACCTTTGTCAAGTTCAATTATATTATTTCGATGCATTTTTAGGTATGTTCACGGTTATTTGAACATATTCACCACAGTCTTTTGATTTATATTCAGCAGGTATTTTAAATTTATCAAATACTTGCTTTATAGAATTCACGTATATTTTCGCAGAAAATACACCTGTCATTCTTTTCTTACCTTCTTTTGATAGACTTTCGCCTGCTAATTTCAATAGTTCCTTATTTATTAAGTCCTCGGTATTCTTAACGTTAAGACCTTGCTTTATAACCTTATTTATTACCTTTAGCTGTAATTCCTCGTTAGGTAAAGACAGTAATGCTCTTGCATGTCTTTCTGTTAAGTTATTCGATATGCAAATATTTCTTACTTCATTTCCTAACTTAAGAAGTCTTAGTTTATTTGCAATCGTTGATTGTTTTTTCCCTAATCTCTCAGCTAATTGTTCTTGAGTAAAGTGATGGTCTTGAATTAAGTTATAATACGCTTCTGCTTCTTCTAAAAAATTTAAATCTTCTCTTTGTAGATTCTCAAGTAGTGCAATTTCAGCTGACTCAGAATCTGTTATATCCACAACAGTACACGGTACCTCTTCAAGGTTAGCAAGTCTTGCTGCTCTCCATCGTCTTTCACCTGCAACTAGTTCGAAAATCTCACCTCTTACTCTAACAGTAAGTGGTTGAATTATACCATGCTCTCTAATGGATTGTGACAACTCTCCAAGAGCTTCTTCATTAAAAAATTTTCTTGGTTGATAAGTATTAGGAATTATTTTATCAATATCGACATGAACAATTTCTTTATGCATTTCCCATCCATCCTTACGAAAAAAGTTAAAACACACTCTATCCCATTATTTAACAAATTCTCTATAAAATACAAATATCCTTCTTTTTATATATATAAATTGTACGACAATTTGTTTTATATTAATCGATTTTATATTATAAAGAAACATACACTACTATTTTATAGGTTTTTTTGATATACTTCCAGCTTTTCTTGGATAAGTTTTTGGTGTTTCTTTAATTTTTTTGACAACAACTAAATTATGTTTTAAATCTGTATCTTCAATATTTACTTGTATCACTTCAACTAACCTTCCACCTAAAGTTGCCACTGCATTTCTAGACTCATCTAATTCTTCCTCTATTGAAGGTCCTTTAAGAGCTATAAAATGTCCATCAATCTTAACATAAGGTATGCAGAACTCTGAAAGTACACACATATTTGCTACTGCTCTAGATGTAGCTATATCAAACTTTTCTCTTAAATCCTTGTTTCTAGCTCCATCTTCTGCTCTTGAATGTATGGTTTTTACATTACTTAAATTGAGCTGTTGTATAACTTCATTTAGGAAATTAACTCTCTTATTTAAAGAATCTAATAGAGTAACGCTTAATTCATCTCTTATTATTGCAATTGGTATACCTGGAAAACCAGCTCCAGTACCAACATCAATTAGTGATGAAGCACTTTTAAACAATGGAGAATTAAATGCTTTTATTGAATCAACAAAGTGTTTCTTTACAATCTGATCATCTTCAGTTATAGCTGTAAGATTTATCTTCTCATTCCACTCTTTTAGAAGACTCATATAAGTCATAAACTTCTCATACTTATCTTCATTGAATTCTACTCCAACAGAAGTACATGCTTTTTCTAAAATGCTATAGTATATCATACTAAACTTCCTCCGCCTTATTATTTCTCCTATAAAGGCTCTCTAAATATATAAGTAAGACTGATATATCTGCAGGAGAAACACCAGATATCCTAGAAGCCTGACCTATACTTATTGGGCGTATCTTAGATAACTTTTGTACAGCTTCAATTCTTAAACTATTAACATTACTATAGTCAATATCGTCAGGTATTTGTCTGTTTTCAAACCTTTTAAACTGTTCAACTTGCTCTAGTTGTTTCTCTATATAGCCTTCATACTTAGAAATTACATTAACCTGCTCACCTATATCATAAGGTAAATTCGGTCTCTCTTTGTCTAATTCTGCAACTGAAAAGTAATCTAATTCAGGTCTTTTTATAAGTTCATACATGCTTATAGGTTTCTTAAGCTCCGTTGAACCTAGTGATTCAATGAATTGATTAACTTCTTGCTTATTAGTTATTTGTAACTTTTTTAGTCTTTCTAATTCTGAATCTATATTGTTTTTTCTTTCAGTATATCTTTTATATCTTTCTTCTGTAACTAAACCAACATTATGTCCTATTTCAGTCAATCTCAAATCAGCATTATCTTGTCTTAATAACAATCTATATTCTGCTCTTGATGTCATCATTCTATAAGGCTCACTTGTTCCCTTAGTCACTAAGTCATCTATTAAAACACCTATATATCCATCACTTCTAGTTAGAATCATAGGATCTTTTTCCTTAACCTTCAAAGCTGCATTTATACCAGCTACTATTCCTTGAGATGCAGCTTCTTCATATCCAGAGCTACCGTTTAACTGACCAGCTCCAAAAAGTCCTTGTATATTCTTAAATTCTAAAGATGGCTTAAGCTGAGTTGGATCTATACAATCATATTCTATTGCATATGCAGTTCTCATCATTTCTACATTCTCAAGTCCGCTAATAGTTCTAAGCATCTGAACTTGAACATCCTCTGGTAAAGATGAACTCATTCCACCAACATACATCTCAGCAGTGTCTTCACCCTCAGGCTCAATAAATATTTGATGTTGATGCTTATCTTGAAATCTCATAACCTTATCCTCAATAGAAGGGCAATATCTTGGTCCTACGCCCTCTATAGAACCGTTATACATTGGTGATCTGTGTATATTTTCTTTTATTATGTCATGAGTTTCACTATTTGTATATGTAAGCCAACATGAGACTTGTTCTCTATCAATAGAGTCACTCATGAAAGAAAATGGAACAATTTTTATGTCACCTGTTTGCTCAACCATCTTTGTAAAATCCACAGATCTCATATTTATTCTAGCAGGAGTTCCTGTTTTAAATCTTCTTAACGAAATTCCTAAGTCTAATAAACTTTTCGATAATTCATTGGCAGGAAAAAGTCCATTTGGCCCACCGTTATAACTTACATCACCGATTATAATTCTAGATTTTAAGTAAGTACCGGTACATACAACTACAGCTTTTGTTTTGAAATAAGCTCCATTTTTAGTTTGAACTCCGATAACCTTATTATCTTCTACATCTACTTCTATAACCTCAATCTGCTTTATGTATAAATTTTCTTGGTTTTCTAAAACACTTTTCATTCTTTGCTGATACTTCTTTTTGTCAGCCTGAGCTCTAAGTGAATGAACTGCAGGGCCCTTAGATGTGTTAAGCATTCTAGATTGAATAAATGTATTATCTATATTTATTCCCATTTCTCCACCTAACGCATCGACTTCTCTTACTAGATGTCCCTTCGCAGTACCTCCTATATTAGGATTACATGGCATTAATGCTATGCTATCAAGATTCATAGTACAAATTAAAGTTTTGCATCCCATTCTAGCGGAAGCAAGTGCTGCTTCGCATCCAGCATGGCCTGCACCAATAATAATCACATCATATTCACCAGCTAAATACTTCATTTTCATCTCCTATTTTCCAACACAGAAATCTGAAAAGATTTTATTAACTAAATCTTCCTCAAGTTCTGATCCTGTAATCTCACCGAGAGCTCTTAAACCAGTAGTGACATATATCGAAATCAAGTCTAGATATTCATTGCTCTTAACTTGATTTAAAGCCACTTCACAATTCTCCTTAGCTCTATAAAGTGCCTGTTTATGTCTAGTATTAGTTATAATTACACTTTCACTGTCTATATGACCTTTAAAAAACATATCTTTTATTTTATCTTTTAAAGAATCAATTCCATAACCTGTTACTGTAGATATTTCTATTGAGTTACTAAGAATATCTAAGGTATCAATTTCTATTTTCTTATCCAAGTCAACTTTATTACATAAAGTTATATACTTTTTATCTTTTATAAATTCTAGTATTTCTCTATCTTCACTATCCAAGCCTCTGCTTGAATCAACCATAAATACTATGATATCGGCTTCATTTATCTTTTCTTTTGATCTCTGCACACCTATTCTTTCCACTTCATCTTCGGTTTCTCTTATGCCTGCAGTATCAATAATTCTAATAGGTATACCATCTAAGTTAATGTATTCTTCAATTACATCTCTAGTTGTTCCAGGTATATTAGTAACAATAGCTCTTTTTTCTCTTAAAAGAGTGTTTAAAAGAGATGATTTTCCAACATTTGGTTTGCCAACTATAACCATGCTTAATCCATCTCTTATAATCTTTCCCTCATCTGCACTAGATAATAACCTATCAACTTCATTTATTACTGATTGAAGATTTTCACCAACTCTTATAGGTATGCTTGCATCTGGTTCCTCATCATCTTCAGTAAAATCAACAGCAAATTCAATAAGAGCTAACACATTCAATAATTTTTCTCTTAAAGAATTTATTTCCCGGGAAAGCATTCCCTGACTTTGGATCATAGCTGATTTCATAGATAGATCTGTTTTAGCACGTATTATATCTATAACCGCTTCTGCTTGAGTTAAATCAATTCTACCATTTAAGAACGCTCTTTTTGTGAATTCTCCAGGTTCAGCAAGTCTTGCCCCAGATTTTATAACTTCTTGCAATACCCTATTAGTTGACGTTACACCTCCGTGACAATTAATCTCTACAGTGTCTTCAGCAGTAAAACTCTTAGGACCTTTCATGTAGCTAATTATTACTTCATCAACTATTTCTTGTTTTGAATCTACTATATTACCGTACCTCATTGTATAAGGCTTCATTTCTAATATACTTGAATTACTTTTTCCTCTAAAAATCTTAGATACTATATCTAGTGATTTATTACCAGAAATTCTTATAATAGAAATCCCACCCTCACCAAGTGCAGTTGCAACAGCAGCAATTGTATCAAATTCTTTCATGCTGTCCTCCTCATTATTAAATTTATAATTATAGTATCTCCTCTAATATATCCGTTTTGCAAAGACTTATTAACTTTTTACAAAATCATTGAATTCTATTGTTTTAGGGCAACAAATTAAATCAATAAAATCCACATTAATACTATAAATTCTTAACTTTATAAAAATTTATAAATAAAAATTCTTATAAAGTTAAGAACTTTTATTTACGTCTTATTTCAACTACTATATCTTAAAACTAATATCCATTTTACAAAAATAAACTTTATTAGTCAAAACATATTAAAAAAAAGTAAATCAAAAAGAAAGCCTAAATGGCTTTCCTATTTTTCTCTTCTTATATCAACTACTATTCTTCTATATGGTTCTTCTCCCTCGCTGTATGTATATACAGTTTGGTTGCCTTGAAGAGCAGAATGGATTACCCTTCTCTCATATGGATTCATAGGTTCAAGTTTAAATGGTCTGCCAGACTTCCTAACCTTATAGGCTGTTTTATCTGCTAAGCGTTTTAATGTTTCTTCTCTCTTAATCCTATAATTTTCTGTGTCTAGAACCACTCTCTTATAAGGGATATCATGTCCTTTATTTACAACTAGACTAATAAGATATTGTAGAGAATCTAAGGTCTCCCCCCTATATCCAATTATAACTCCCATTTTAGGTCCTAAAAGATTAATATTTAAAACATTATCTTCTTCTTTTATTCTTATTTCAGCCTTTATATCCATTGAATCTAAAACACTTCTTAGAAATGTCTTTGCCTCAAGAATATAATCACGCTTAACTGTAACAATAATCTTAGCCGGTTTACTTCCTATAAAGTTAAATAAACCTCTACTCCCCTCATCAACAATGCTATACTCAACTTTATCTTCTGTAACATTTAATTCCTTTAGAGCATTCTTTAGAGCTTCCTCTACAGTTTTTCCTGTAATTTCTAAAGTTTTCTGCATACCCTAGTCACCCACCTTATTATACTAAAAGCTTAGTATTAAAATACAAAATATATATTAACTTGCTAACGCTTTCTTCTTATTAGCTGGTCTTATAACTAAAAAATAAGTCTGAACTAATTGAATTAAGTTACCCATTATCCAATAAAGGACTAATGCTGATCTGAAATTTAATGCCATGAATCCCATCATAATAGACATACCTATATTCATAGACCCCATATTTATACCACCTTGTTGACCGGTATTAGCTGTTGTTTTAGTTGTTAAGTATGATGATAAATATGTTGTTGCTGCAGATAGGATAGGTAATATATAGAATGGATCTTTTGAATACAAGTTAGGTATCCATAAGAAAGATGCTCCCTGTACATTTATATTCATGAACACTCCATATAAAGCAAACAAAATAGGCATCTGAATCAATAAAGGTAAACATCCACTAAAAGGACTTACATTGTTCTCTTTGTATATCTTCATCATTTCCATTTGCGCTTTTTGAGGATCATTCTTATACTTCTTTTGCATTTCTTGAACTATAGGCTGAACCTCTTGCATCTTAGATTGAGATCTAATTTGTTTTATGTTTAGAGGTAATAATATTAACCTAACAATTACAGTTAATATGAAGATAGCTAAAACATATGATGTACCTACATGAGTAATACCTATGTTAAGTACGAAACTATGTAATGCTGTAAAAATATTAGTTAAGAAATCAATTATTGGTTGTAACAAATTTTTAACCTCCTACACTCTCTTACTTCACGGGGTCATATCCACCTTCGTGAAATGGATGGCATCTTAATATTCTTTTTATCGCCATGAATCCACCTTTTAAGGATCCATACTTTTGTATCGCTTCAATTGCATATTGAGAACAAGTAGGGTAATATATACAAGAAGGTCTTTTCAAAGGTGAAATAAATTTTCTATAGAATCTTATTATTAGAATTAAAATCCTTTTCATTTTTTATTAAACCTGCCTTATTAAATAAGTTGATCATAGCTTTTTGGACATCCCAATAAGTTTTCTCATTGATGGCTACCCTTGCAATGAACACTAAATCATTTCCTCTTTTTATATTCTCATTATTCAATCTATAACTTTCACTTATTAATCTCTTAGCTCGACTTCTAATTACGCTAATTCCAACTTTTTTACTAACAGAAATTCCTACCCTATTATAAGGTAGTCCTTTTTCATCTTTGTTTCTTCTATTATTATATATATATAATACAAGCAAATCATTAGCAAAGGATTTCCCTCGTCTATACACATTTCTAAATTCCATGTTCTTTCTTAGTTTTTGATCTGCCATAGCTTCGATATTCTCCTTTTTTTCTGCAATTGCAGAAAAAGGCCACTAAAGCGGCCCTTATGCTGTCAATCTCTTTCTACCTTTTTGTCTTCTTCTCTTAAGAACAGTTCTACCTGATGCAGTAGCCATTCTCTTTCTGAAGCCATGTTCTCTTTTTCTTTGTTTCTTTTTAGGTTGGTATGTCATGAACATCTATAATACACCCCCTTCAATTAATTATGTTGTATAGTAAAAAAACTATTCTGTCACTGAATCTTATTGATTTTAAGATTTACTTTTTAATTATATATTTCAAGTGTTCTTATGTCAAGAAAATCAATAGTTGTTGATAATTTTATAATAGCATATATTTTTTGTGGATAAGTTATTGAACAGGCTTATTTCTTTATGATATGATTAGGTGGTGGCTGTGCATAAATTGTTGACCCACTAATACTTAT
Source organism: Clostridium yunnanense (assembly GCF_016595795.1). Classification (GTDB taxonomy): domain Bacteria; phylum Bacillota; class Clostridia; order Clostridiales; family Clostridiaceae; genus Clostridium_AR; species Clostridium_AR yunnanense. The sequence goes on along the minus strand of NZ_JAENHN010000028.1, from coordinate 10,580 downwards.
CCACAGCTGTTGATAAGTCTGTGTATAAGTCATTGCTTTGTGTATATAAGTGGCTTATACATTATATATTTTTAGCCATTTTTCTATTATTATACCGCTGTTGATAGTGTTATTTAATATATATTAACATATGTTGATAAGTTTTTATGATGAAAATTATTAACATAGTTATCAACATGTGAATAATTTTATTTACATAGTCAATCATCTTAATAGGGTGTATATATTTTTGTGAATAAACTGTTATTATTAGAAATTGCTAATAAAAAATTTTTTGACTGGAGGATAGGAAATGGATGCCCAACTAAACCAAATATGGGAGAAAACATTGAATATAATGAAGGGTGAGATGTCTGAGGTAAGCTTTAATACCTGGATAAAGAGTTGTGAACCTATATCTATGGATTCAGATTCAATAAAATTTAGTGTCCCAAATGATTTCACAAAAGATATAATAGAGAAGCGTTACAAAACTCTTTTCGTGCAGGCAATCAAACTGGTTTCTTCTAAAAAATATAATATTGAATTCCTAATCCAATCCGAGCTTCAGGAAGAAAAACAGATTTCAGCTACACCAAGTAGAGAAGAGGCTTCTAATAATACTGTGGTTAGCGTTAATGATGAAATGTCTGCTACCTTAAATCCTAAATATACTTTCGATTCATTCGTAATAGGTAATAGTAATAGATTTGCTCATGCAGCATCCCTTGCAGTAGCGGAATCTCCAGCCAAAGCATATAATCCTTTATTTATATATGGAGGAGTTGGTCTTGGAAAAACCCACTTAATGCATGCTATTGGCCATTATATTCTAAAGAATAATCCTAAGGCTAAAGTAGTTTATGTATCTTCTGAAAAATTTACAAATGAATTGATAAATGCAATCAAGGATGATACTAACGAAGAATTTAGGAATAAATATAGAAATGTAGATGTTCTTCTAATAGATGATATTCAATTTATTGCAGGAAAAGAACGAACTCAGGAAGAGTTTTTCCATACATTTAATACACTTCATGAAGCCAATAAACAAATTATCCTATCTTCAGATAGACCACCAAAAGAAATCCCTACGTTAGAAGATAGATTGAGGTCAAGATTTGAATGGGGACTAATAGCAGATACTCAAGCACCAGATTTTGAGACAAGAATGGCAATATTGAAAAAAAAGGCTGACGTAGAAAAATTAAACGTAGCAAATGAAGTTATGGTCTACATAGCTACAAAAATTAAATCAAATATAAGAGAACTTGAAGGTGCTCTTATAAGAATAGTTGCTTATTCTTCATTAACAAATAGAGAAATAACTGTTGATCTTGCTTCAGAAGCATTAAAAGATATTATATCTAACAAACAAGGAAATCATATTACTATAGAATTGATTCAAGAAACAGTTTCAAATTACTTTAATTTAAGAGTAGAAGATTTAAAATCTCAGAGAAGAACTAGAAATGTAGCTTATCCTAGACAAATTGCAATGTACCTTTCAAGAAAGTTGACAGATATGTCTCTTCCTAAAATAGGTGAAGAATTTGGAGGACGAGATCATACAACAGTAATACATGCATACGAAAAGATATCAGGCGGATTAAAGTCTGATGAAGTTCTTCAAAACACAGTAAATGACATAACAAAGAAGCTGACTCAAAAATAACTAACATCTGTACATAATAACCTTATAATATCCTGTGGATAACTTAAATTTGAATGCTACTCGGTGAATAATGTGGATAAGTTACAAAATCCATAACAACTTATCCACAGTATTTTTTTACTGTTTTTTGGCTTGTTTTAAAGGCTAGAGGTACTTTTCAACAAATCCCCAGCCCCTACTACTATTATTACTGTAATTAATTATTTATTTATATATATCTATACATCATTACTTGTTAATTAATTAAGGAGGTTTTCACTTTGATTTTTATATGTGATAAAAGTAAACTACAAGATTCTATTTCAATAGTTCAAAAGGCTATAACAGGAAGATCAACAATGCCTATATTAGAAGGAGTGTATATTAATGCAACTAATAATACTCTAACTCTTATTGGATCTGATAAAGATGTAAGTATTGAAACAAAACTAGAAGCAGATATTATAGAGAAAGGCTCAATTGTAGTAGATGCTAAAATATTTGGAGAAATAATTCGAAAGTTACCTAACGATGAAGTTAAGATAGAGACACTTGATAATAGTGTAATTCAGATAACTTGCCAAAAATCAGTATTTAACTTAATTTACATGAGTCCAGATGATTTTCCTAGTTTACCAAATATTAATGAAAATATGATTTTTTCAGTTCCTCAAAATCAATTAAAAAATATGATAAAAGGAACGTCCTTTGCAATTGCACAAGATGAAATAAGACCGATCCTACAAGGAATATTGTTCGAAGTTAAGGATAATTATTTAAATTTAGTTGCATTAGATGGATATAGATTAGCACTAAGAAGAGAAATTATAGATTCTCAAAACACTATAAATGCAGTAATTCCAGGAAAAACCTTAAATGAAGTTGCTAAGATATTAGAAGACAGTGAAGATTTAGTTAACATAACATTTACAACAAATCATATATTGTTTAACTTAGGTCAAACTAAGATAATATCAAGATTACTTGAAGGCGAGTTTATTCAATACAATTCAATTCTTCCTCAAGAATATAAAATGTGTGTTACTGTAAAGAAGCAACCTTTACAAAATAGTATAGAGAGAGCATCATTAATGGCAAAAGAAGGAAATAGTAATTTAATTAAATTAGATATCCAAGATGATGCTATGGTTATAACATCTAATTCTCAATTGGGAAAAGTTAGAGAAGAGATATCTGTTAATATGCAAGGTGAAGGAATACAAATTGCATTTAACTCAAAATACCTATTAGATGTTCTTAAGAATATGGAGGAAGATGAAGTTATACTTGAGCTTACAAGTAGTGTATCTCCTTGTGTTATAAAAAATAAAATCAATGAAAATAGTAAATACTTAGTAGTACCAGTAAGATTGGTTAAATAAAAATAAGGAGTAGGTTTTGCTAAATAGATGCTTTTGTGAAAAATCACAATAAGAAAGCATTATAGTTAAAACTTTAACAATATAATGAATGAAATTAAAATTAATACCGAATTTATAAAATTAGATGCATTCTTAAAGTGGTGTGGAGCTGCTTCGACTGGAGCAGAAGCTAAAATTTACGTTCAAGAAGGCGATGTACTTGTAAATGGAGAGGTATGTATTCAAAGAGGAAAAAAGCTTAAAATAAACGATGTAGTTACATTTGATAATGAAGATTACAAAATAATTTAGTAATATTTAAATAAGATATGCCATTAATAAATGTGGTATAATTAAATAGGTGCTTATATGTATATAAAAAAGATTATGTTACTTGAGTACAGAAATTATAGAAATATAACTATTGATCTAGGAAGAAATGTTAATGTTTTTATGGGAGATAATGCTCAAGGAAAAACGAACATATTAGAGGCTATGTATTATTGTGGCTTTGCTAAATCTCATAGGACCAATAGAGATAAGGAACTTGTTAATTGGGATTCAGAAAAATCGTTTATAAGCTTAAGTGTAGGTAAAGAGAGAATAGATAAAAGAATTGATATCAATATATTCAAAGATGGTAAAAAAGCTATTAAGGTTAATTCAATTAAAATAAATAAAATTGGAGAATTAGTAGGTGTCTTTAATGTTGTTATGTTTTCGCCTGAAGACTTAAAGATTGTAAAAGAAAGCCCTGGAATAAGAAGAAAGTTTTTGGATATGGAGCTCTCTCAATTAAATAAAAAGTATTACTATAGTTTAGTTCAATACAACAAGATATTAAACGAGAGAAACACCGTTTTAAAACAAAAAAAAGTAGATGTATCTATGCTAGATATATATGACTTACAACTTAGTGAATTCGCAGAATACATAGTTAGGGAAAGAATCAAGTATATAGATAAGCTCAACGAGCATGGCAAAATTGTACATAACGAAATAACATCTGGTAAGGAAGCAATAGAGTTTAGGTATTTATCTAGTATTAAGAACTTAGATGATATTAAAAAGTCTTTTTTAGAAGGGCTAGAGAAGAATAGAAGTAAGGATATAGAAAAGAGACTTACTTCTATTGGGCCGCATAGAGATGATTTCTTGATTTTGATTAATGATATAGATGCTAAAAGTTATGGGTCTCAAGGGCAACAAAGAACAGCTGTGTTATCAATAAAATTTGCATCACTAAGAATTATAAAAGATATAACGGGAGAATACCCAGTTTTACTTTTAGATGATGTGCTTTCTGAGTTGGACTTTAATAGAAAAAGATATGTTTTAACTTCTATAGGGCAGATACAGACTGTTATAACTTGCACTGGAATAGAAGATCTAACTGAGTACCTAGATGAAAAAGCTAGGGTTTTTAAGGTTCAGGATGGAATAATTCTAACATAGAGGAGGAGTTTTAATTGTTTTTACACTTAGGGGAAAATGTTGTGGTTCCAATCAAAGATGTTATTGGTATTTTTGATATACAAACTACTATGTATAGTAGTGATACTAGCCAGTTCTTAAGAATGGCAGAAGAAGATGGGTTTGTAGAAAGGATAACTAATGATAAACCCAAATCTTTTGTAATTGCTGAAGTGGATAAGAAAAGTAAGATATATCTTTCTCCAATATCCTCATCTACACTTACAAAAAGAACGGATATAGATTATACGCCATAAATCGTCCGATATCTAATTTTGTATTACTTAGTTTATTAAATTTTAGGAGGAATTGAGTGGTGGAACATATTAAACAGAGTTATGATGAAAGTCAAATTCAAGTGCTAGAAGGTCTTGAAGCAGTTAGAAAGAGACCAGGAATGTATATTGGTAGTACTAGTTCAAGAGGGCTTCATCATCTTGTATACGAAATTGTAGACAATAGTATAGACGAAGCTCTTGCTGGTTATTGCAAGAATATAGAAGTTTATATACATGAAGACAATTCAATAACTGTAATTGATGATGGAAGAGGTATGCCTGTAGGTATACATCCTAAAATGGGTAAATCCACTGTTGAGGTAATTATGACAGTTCTTCATGCTGGTGGTAAGTTTGGCGGAGGAGGATACAAGGTATCAGGTGGATTACATGGAGTAGGTGCATCTGTAGTTAATGCCTTGTCAGAATTATGCGAAGTTACCGTAACTAGAGAAGGAAGTGTATGGAGGCAAACTTACTCAAAGGGAAATGTTACAAGTGAACTCACTAAGATTGGTGAAGATGACGGACAGGGAACAAAAACTCATTTTAAGCCTGATCATGAAATTTTTGAGGAAACTGTTTATGATTTTGAAGTTTTATCTCAAAGGTTAAGAGAACTAGCATTTTTAAATAAAGGAATAAACATACAACTTACAGACGAAAGAGATGGAAAGAGTGAGAACTACTTTTATGAAGGTGGTATAAAATCATTTGTAAGTTACTTAAACAGAAACAAGGAAGTACTGCACGATGAACCAATATATGTTGAAGGTGTTAGAGACGGTATAGTTGTTGAGGTATCTCTACAATATCATGATGGATATAATGAAAATATGTTCTCCTTTGCAAACAATATAGATACAGTTGAAGGTGGAACACATCTTATTGGCTTTAAAGCTGCATTGACGAGAGTATTTAATGATTATGGTAAAAAGTTTGGCTACCTTAAGGAAAATGAAAAGAATTTATCTGGTGATGATATAAGAGAAGGTTTGACAGCTGTTGTATCAATAAAGATATCTGAGCCACAATTTGAAGGCCAAACTAAAACTAAGCTTGGAAATAGTGAAGTTAGAAGTGTAGTTGATAGCATAGCTGGAGAAGGTATAAGTGAATTCTTAGAGGAGAACCCTGCAGTTGGAAAAGTTATCATAGAAAAGTCATTACTTGCTCAAAGAGCAAGAGACGCAGCTAGAAAAGCAAGGGAACTTACGAGAAAGTCAGTTCTTGAGAGATCAACTCTACCAGGTAAACTTGCAGATTGCTCATCTAAAGATCCTTTAGAGTGTGAAATATACATAGTTGAGGGAGATTCCGCAGGGGGCTCTGCTAAGCAAGGAAGAAACAGAAGGTTCCAAGCAATTTTACCTTTGAGGGGTAAAATAATGAATGTTGAAAAGCAGAGGCTAGATAAGATATTAGGATCTGATACTATACGTTCTATGGTAACTGCTTTTGGTGGTGGAATAGGAAAAGATTTTGATGTTGAGAAATTAAGATACAATAGAATAATAATAATGACGGATGCTGACGTTGATGGAGCACATATAAGAACTTTATTATTAACGTTCTTCTACAGATACATGAGAGAACTTGTAGATCAAGGGCATGTATATATAGCTCAGCCACCACTTTATAAAATCTCTAAAGCAAAGAAAGATTACTATGTTTATACTGATAAGGAATTAGAGGATAAATTAGTGGAGATTGGTGGTAAGGATAATTCTGTAGGCATACAAAGATACAAAGGTCTCGGAGAAATGAATGCTAGCCAGCTTTGGGATACAACTATGGATCCAGAGAGAAGAATACTTCTTAAGGTTTCCATTGAAGATGCGATGGCTGCAGATGAGATATTCACAATACTTATGGGAGATAAGGTTGAACCAAGAAGAGAGTTTATCCAACAAAATGCTAAGTATGTAAGTAATTTAGATGTTTAGTACTAAAAGAGGTGAAGTACATGAATTTAAATGAGGGAAAAGTTCTTCCAGTTGACATAAAAAATGAAATGAAGAAGTGTTATATAGACTACGCTATGAGTGTTATAGTAGGTAGAGCACTTCCAGATGTACGAGATGGTTTGAAACCAGTTCATAGAAGAATACTTTATTCTATGCATGAACTTGGTTTAGCACCAGATAAAGGTTATAGAAAGTGTGCAAGAATAGTCGGAGAAGTTTTAGGTAAGTACCATCCACATGGAGATACATCAGTTTATGATGCTCTTGTAAGAATGGCTCAAGATTTCTCTATGAGATATATGCTTGTAGATGGCCATGGAAATTTTGGTTCTGTTGATGGTGATTCAGCAGCTGCTATGAGATATACAGAAGCAAAGATGAATAAGATAGCTGTTGAAATGCTAAGAGATATAAATAAGAATACAGTTGATTTTATGGATAACTTTGATGGTGAAGAACAAGAACCTATTGTTATTCCATCTAGATTTCCTAATTTACTAGTAAATGGATCATCTGGTATAGCTGTTGGTATGGCTACTAATATACCTCCTCATAATCTAGGGGAAGTTATAGACGGTACAATAATGCTTATAGATAACCCAGAAAGTTCTATACTAGAACTTATGGGACATATAAAAGGACCAGATTTCCCTACTGCAGGGACAATAATGGGGCTCTCAGGTATAAGAGAAGCTTATGAAACTGGTAAGGGAAAAGTTGTTGTAAGAGCTAAAGCTAACATAGAAGAAGAAAAAGGCAGACATAAGATTATTGTTACTGAGTTACCTTATCAAGTTAATAAGGCAAAATTAATAGAAAATATTGCTGACTTAGTAAAAGATAAAAAGATAAACGGCATATCTGACTTAAGAGATGAATCAGACAGAGATGGTATGAGAATAGTAATAGAACTTAAAAGAGATGCAAATCCAAATGTAGTTCTTAACTTATTATATAAACATACTAAAATGCAAGATACATTTGGGGTTATAATGCTAGCCCTAGTAGATAATGAACCTCAGGTTTTGAATCTAAAACAGGTACTGGTTCACTATATAGCATTCCAAAAACAAGTTATTACAAGAAGAACAGTATTCGAATTAAACAAGGCTCAAGAAAGAGCTCACGTATTAGAAGGTTTAAGAATAGCACTTGATCACATAGATGAAGTTATAAGCATAATAAGAAATTCTAAGACTACTGAAATTGCTAGAAATGAATTAAGAGAAAAGTTTGGATTGAGTGATGTTCAGACTCAAGCAATTTTAGATATGAGACTTAGAAGACTTACTGGATTAGAGAGAGATAAGATTGAAGATGAGTACAACGAAATAATGAAACTTATCAATTACTTAAATGAGATACTAGGAAGTGAAGAAAAACTTCTAAGTGTTATAAAAGAAGAACTTCTTGAAATAAAGGCTAGATATTCTGATGAAAGAAGAACTGAAATTACTAAGAATCAGAATGAAATAGATTATGAAGACTTAATTCAAGAGCAAGAAGTTGTTATCACATTAACTCATAGTGGTTATATTAAGAGAATATTAGCTGATACTTACTCCGCTCAAAGAAGAGGGGGCAAGGGAATACAGGCAATGACTACAAAAGAAGATGACTTTGTAGAGAATGTATTCATAACTTCAACTCATACTAACTTACTATTCTTTACTAATAGAGGTAAGGTATTTAAGCTTAAGGCTTATGAGATACCAGATGCAGGAAGAGCTGCAAAGGGAACAAATCTTATAAATATATTACCTTTAGAACAAGATGAAAGAATTTATACTGTTTTAACTATAAAGGATATGAATCAAGATGGATTCTTATTTATGGCAACTAAGAAAGGTTTAGTAAAAAAGACTCCACTTAGTGAGTTCCAGAATATAAGAAAGAATGGTTTAATAGCTATAGGTTTAAGAGAAGAAGATGAGCTTCTAAAGGCAAAAGTAACTTATGGAGATGCTAACATAATGATAGTTACCCAAAATGGTTATGCAATAAGATTCAATGAGCAAGATGTAAGACCAATGGGAAGAACAGCTTCAGGTGTAAAGGCTATGAATCTAAGAAAAGATGACATGGCAGTTTGTATGGATATAGCTGTTGATGATGAAGATGTGTTAGTAATAAGTGAAAATGGATTTGGTAAAAGAACACCTGTATCTGAATATAAGGTTCAAAATAGAGGTGGTATGGGATTAATAACATATAAGTTAGCAGAGAAGACTGGTAAGGTAGTTGGTGCGACTATATGTAAGATTGATGATGAATTAATGCTTATAAATAGTAGTGGTGTTGCTATAAGAATTAATGTTTCTGACATATCAGTTACAAGTAGAGCTACAATGGGTGTTACTCTTATGAGAACTGTAGAAGAAGAGAAGGTAGTTGCTATAGCAAAAATACCATACACTGAAAAGTCTTCGACTGATGATGGTGATACTGATGGAAGTGATGTAGCTGTAGAGTTAGAAGAAGTTCCAGTAGTATATGATGAAGATAATAGTTTAGATGAATTGCTTGAGAGAGCAGAAGAAGATCAAGATACTGACAATGAAGAATAAAGTTCAATAGAATAAAAGTATATTTAAGGGCCATCTTATAGAATTGTTATTAAGATGGCCCTTTTCTTATTGTCTACAAAAATACAAAACGTATAATTTTTAAATCTAAATTTAAACTCTCTTATTGTTTTGAATTTTATAATTAATGTAGATCTTTGAGTGATTAAGTTTTATTAAGCTAAATAGTAAAAAAGATTAGTATAATGTTTGTAAGTTTTAGCTTATAAATTTGCAAATGTATAGATTATAAGTCATAAGTAAAGTATGTTTTATACATATAAGGTCTTTTCTAAAATACATCTAAACCTGCATTATAAGCATAACTTTTTAAAAAGTTAAATTTAAAAAAAGTTAAAAAGTTAAGATTTTATCTTTTTAACTTTTTTAATTTTTATATATTTAAATAGACAATCTATTTAAGCTAACTTAGCCTATTTATTTCATGAGGCTTATAAATATTCATATAAAAAGTAATACATAAAATATAATCTTGTAAATTTACTATTATACATTTATCAATGAACATACGTAAAAGTAGTTAAAAAAGATTAATTCAATGATTTCTTTAATGGTTTAATAAGGCAATGTTTTTATTAATCAATTATTTAGATCATGTTGTTTAAAACATTATAAGTATAGAAAAATTTTGATATGAATGTTCTTAAGAAATAAATAGACAAGAGTTGAGGTGCGAAACAATCCAACTTTTATATTTAATTATAATACGAAGTTGATGATATTTGGTGATAGTGAATTATTAATGACTGAAACTATTTAAGCTCTATTTTAAATAATAATTAGATTCGTATAGCCTTAATGTAACAGAAATCTTACATCTTATAAAATACTCTATAAGATTGAATAGCTTTTATGTAAGATAAATTCAGTTATTGAGCTTTAAGTAGAGCTTAATTAACTTTAATGATATGTTGCTTTATGAAAACATAACCAGGTGTATCAATATGGGATATAGTTAGAAAATAAAAGCAATAAATAGAAAAAGCAGATTAATCTTTTATAATCACTTTGCAATAATATCAAAATTAACTTTTAAGATGATAAGATAAAGAACGTCACAGCGATGCAAAATCGTAAGCAAATAAGAATCATTAAAAAAAATGTTGACAAGAAAGTTTGCAAGTGATAAGATAAAGAAGTCGCCGATGAGCGGCAACAAACAACTTGGTCTTTGAAAATTAAACAGAGAAGATAAACAAAGTCTAAATATAGACTTAAACTAAACCAGCAATTCTTTTGAAAAAAGACTTACTAAGTAAGTAAGCTATGATTAAACTTTAAAT
>NZ_JAENHN010000027.1 GCF_016595795.1 Clostridium yunnanense | reverse complement strand
AGTCTGGACCGTATCTCAGTTCCAATGTGGCCGATCACCCTCTCAGGTCGGCTACGCATCGTCGCCTTGGTGAGCCATTACCTCACCAACTAGCTAATGCGCCGCGGGTCCATCTTATAGCGGATTACTCCTTTGATTTTCATTTCATGCGAAACGAAAATGTTATGCGGTATTAATCTTCCTTTCGGAAGGCTATCCCCCTCTATAAGGCAGGTTACCCACGTGTTACTCACCCGTCCGCCGCTGAGAAAGTTCCGAAGAACTTTCTCCGCTCGACTTGCATGTGTTAGGCACGCCGCCAGCGTTCGTCCTGAGCCAGGATCAAACTCTCAATTTAAAGTTTAATCATAGCTTACTTACTTAGTAAGTCTTTTTTCAAAAGAATTGCTGGTTTAGTTTAAGTCTATATTTAGACTTTGTTTATCTTCTCTGTTTAATTTTCAAAGACCAAGTTTTGTTCGCCGTCTTTCTGACAGCTTACTCATCTTACCATCGTAAGATTTTTTTGTCAACACTCTTTTTTAAAATTTATTTCTTAAACCATAAACTTTAAATTTTTGTGTTTTTATCGCTCTGTATTGCAGCGACATAACTTATAATAACATATAGATTATAGCTATTAATTGGATATAATATCGTGACACTAAGATACATATCCTTTTTTAAGCATTTCTTTATAATTCGACACTTTTCACCAATTGATACACTTGGCACTGTTTTTTAACAGCATCTTACATATACAGGTAAAATAGCTCTATTTAATGTATATTTAAGTAAAACTACTGCTTATCATAAACGAACACTTATAAAAATTTAGCATTCATCCTAAAACTTATTTCTTATTAATCTGTAAATCTCAACAAATATCCATCTGGATCTTGTATAAGGAATTCCTTCTGATTTTTTTGTTTTCCATCACATATATATATTGTTTCTTTTAATTCTCTATAAATTTTAATTTTGCTATTCTTAACGACCTCGTATAACTGTTCAACATCCGTACAAGCTATAGAAAAATTTATTCCTCTGCCTAGTGGATATTCTAAAATATCTACATTCCATCCATCTGGATGAATTTCTTCAAACATAAACTGACTTTTTCCATAAGATAAAAATATAAACTTTTCGTTAGCTCTTTCATATTCCAATTTAAAACCTAAAGTAGATATATAACATTGCTTTGTAATTTCAATATTAGTTACTGATAATTCTGGTATCAATGAATTAAATTCCATAAATATTCTCCTAAAAATATTAAATAGTGATCTTAATAATAACTTTTAAAACAATAGTAGTTTATTATAAAAATCCAACAGCTACACAAGTTTATTATTTATATTAATAAATCCTAAGTTTGCTAGGATTTATGATTCTAGATTTAACTTCTAATCTATGAAGAACAAAAGCAAATACTATTCCAAATTATAAGCGCAGGTACAAATTCCAGTGAATTATATATATAATTTCTCATAATACCAGTTTGCACTACATCTGAGAGAAACGTATAAATCCAGTGAAATAAGACTGCAGTAAGCAAACTTTTCATTATTTATAACTAAATTTAACACTATAATAGTAAGAGTACAAAATATTTCTGTACTCTTACTATTTTTAGCTTAAATTAGGCTAAAGGAAACTGAAGCTCAGTCACATATTCTTCTGGGTTATTTGTTGCCCATTCACCCTTATGGTATATTTCACGAACTGGTCCATCTATCTTATAATTATTTTTCTCAATCCATTGATTTATAGCTTTATAAGTCTCACCTATTGTATTGAATGATCCTTGATGAACTACACAAGCCATTTTATCTACAGCTGGTAACTCGTAAACTTTAACAATATCATTATCAGCAACACATTTTGTAACAGGTTCAGCCACTTCTATATCCCAAGATTTTGTCAGCTCCCAATTCCATGTTGAGTTATAAAATAATGTCATGCATGGTATGGTACGTTTAGTTTCTGCTTTATCTATAAAGCTATTAACAATTGCCCACATATTACTACTTTCTTCAAAATCAAATTTATTTATATTCTTTCTTGTTGATGCAATAAGTATTGGTTCAACCCTTTTTATTGTTATCTCGTTCATAATTGGCACCCCTCAGTTTTTAATTAGAAATATATTTGTTCTAAGACGGTTGAGCCTATCAGATTCATTTTTTAATGCTTGTTCAAGTGTTTCAGCTTTATTTTCAAGCATTGAAATTATAGAATCAATTGAAGGAACGCTATATAAAATTTTACCTATTTCACTAAGTGAAAGTCCTGCATCTTTTAAAGCCATAATTTTATTTACAGTAACAAGTTGTAAGGCACTATAGTAACGGTATCCTGTAACTTCATCAATTTGTTCAGGTTTTAGAATACCTATTTCATTATAATGATGTAAAGTATTAATAGATAGTCCACTAAGATTTGAAAATTCACCTATCTTAAACATAGCATACCTCCATTTTTAGGCTTTTCAGGTGTGCACCCCTGTCATCTGTATTTATTATATAGTAATGGGTAACCATAGAGTCAATACGAAATAAAGATTTATGTTTAATTTCAATTTCATGAAATTGAAATTTATATTCTCTTATAGTATGGTGGAGATAAAACTTACTTAATAAACATTTTCATAAGTTTATTATAGATGGGATTAACCATATAACCTGTAGGACTATGTGAATACCTTCTTCCAGTATTCAGTTCACTAATTTTTTTCATTTCTTCACTGGACAATTCAAAGTCAAACAACTGAATATTTTCTTTAATTCTTTTTGGATTTGATGATTTTGGGATAATTATAATTCCCCTTTGTATATGCCAGCGTAGAATGACTTGAGCCACTGTTTTTTCATGATCACTAGCAATTGTTTTCAATGTTGTATTTTTAAATAAATCTTTATTGCCTTGCCCTAATGGCGCCCAAGCTTCATGCAAAATTTTATGTTTAGCCAAATATTCATGTAATTCATCCTGTGGAAACTCCGGATGAGTCTCAATTTGGTTAATCATAGGTGCAATCTTGGAATGCTTCATCAATTTCTCAAGATGCTGAATTTCAAAATTTGCAACCCCAATGACTTTGATTTTTCCTTCTAGATACAACTCCTCCATAGCTCTCCATGCTTCAATATAACCAGGTGCTGCAAAATGAATTAAATACATATCAATATATTGCATATTTAAATTTTCACAAGTTTTTTCAAATGCATTTTTAGTAGCTTCATAACCAAGATCCGTGTTCCATACTTTAGAAGTTATAAAAAACTCCTCTCTAGGTATCTTACTTTTTTGAATTTCTACTCCTAACTTTTTTTCATTTCCATAAATTTTAGCTGTATCAAAATGACGATAACCAATTCTAATAGCTTCCCCAACCGCAGTTTCAAAATCTTCACCTTTATTTAGTTTATATACTCCAAAACCTATTTGGGGAATTTTCACCCCATTAACGGCTTCCAATTCTTTGTTAGCTAAACTCATTTGTTTACTCCCTTCAAAACTAATTAGTATGCCCATACTTATTGAAGATTATCATTTATATTTTTGTTTCATACAAATTGTCTTTCCAGCAATCAGACATAAATTCTTCAAGATGTGAAAATAGTAATTTCATCAAAGCCAATCCACTTTCTTTAGGATTATTTATATGATAAAAATTCATCGTACCTTGCTTTACCATATTCACGATTTTTGCTTCTTTCAATATTTTCAAATGATGGGAAACCGCAGGCCTAGATAAATTTGTTCTTTTAGTTATTTCTCCAACCCTCATCCCTGGATATGTTCCTTTAGACAAACTTAGAATAATCAATTGTCTTGTCTCATCTCCAATTGCAGTTAGCACAGGTCTGCATTCCTTGAATTCATTTTGTAGTTGCTTTAAAGCTTCTAATTCATTCATTGATATGACTCCTTTAAGTGAAGATATAATGTAATAGTTGTTTAACTCTTTTCCATACATAAAATTAACTTATTCATATGGTAATGGTTTAATCTTTTAACCCATGATAGCAATTTATACTTTCCTTATCAACATCGGGAAAGTAAATCGAGACGAATAAATTATTCCTTGGGAGAATAGGAACAGACACAATTTTGTTTTAAAATAATTGCTTCAATATTGTTGAAATAGAAACAAAAATTCACTATAATATTGTTAATGCAACAATGGGCGGGAGGACAGACCATGAACAAACAAGAACAGGTCATGATGGGTTTCAGAGAAGTATTTAACAAGATGGCTTGGCTTAATAAAAATAAGATGGAAGACATTCTTAATGGTTATAAGTCTTCTGAAATACACTGCATCGAATATATTGGAAGAAATGTAGACCCCAATGTTACAAAACTAGGGGAATCCTTTTATATGACTAGGGGAGCCATAAGCAAATTAACTAAAAAGCTCATACAAAAGGGGCTTATTGAAAGCTATCAGAAGCCAGAAAATAAGAAAGAAGTCTATTTTAGGCTTACTGAACAAGGGAGAGCACTTTATAAAGTCCATGATGAACTGCACAAAGAGTTCCAGGAACGTGATAAGGCTGTGTTTGAGCAAGTAACCGAGGAACAATTTGACAGCATGCTTAAATTCATAGAAAAGTATAATAAACATTTGGATGAAGAACTAAAAAAGCAGAGCGTAGATACTAAGTCAGAATAAATTTGAATACATAGAAATTAAGTTATAGCCAGATGCGCAAAAAAAATTCGCTAAAGAAAATCTCTTTAGCGAATTTTTTATTTCTATTTTTTGTTGACAAGGAAACAAAATCTTGTTATGATGGATTTGTTTCCAAGGAATCAAAATTACAACTTCAGAGGAGAGAATTTATATGTCTAAATTTAAATCACAGAATGAACAAAACTCAGAACAAACAGTAGATAAACACGCATTAATATTTGGTCTCATATCCGTATTTCTTTGCGGTATAGGCTTTAGCATCATAGCACCAGTGGTACCATTCTTAGTTCAACCTTATACAAGCAGTCCTGGACAGCAAGCAATAGTTGTTACTATGCTTACCTCAGTTTATGCGATTTGCGTATTTTTTGCCGCACCAGCCCTTGGAGCTTTGAGCGACAAATATGGCCGTCGTCCATTACTCTTGATATGTCTACTAGGTTCCTCAATCGGTTACTTAGTCTTTGGTATAGGCGGAGCACTATGGGTACTATTTGTAGGTCGTATAATTGAAGGTATAACCGGTGGAAGCATAAGCACTATCTTCGCATACTTTGCAGACATCATTCCTCCAGCACAGAGAACTAAATACTTTGGATGGATGAGTGCGGTTGTAGGTATGGGCACAATCATCGGCCCAACTTTAGGCGGATTACTTGCTAAGTTCGGTTATTCTGTACCAATGTTTTTCGGAGCATTTATTACTTTACTAAATGTTGTTTATGGATTCTTCTTTATGCCTGAAAGCCTAGACAAGAGTAATAGACTAAAGGATATTACTCTTGTAAGACTTAATCCATTTACACAGCTTGCAAGCATTCTTTCCATGAAAACTTTAAAAAGACTTCTTGTTTCAGCATTCTTACTTTGGATACCGAACGGATCTTTACAAGCAGTATTTTCGCAATTTACCATGGATACTTTCAGTTGGAAACCTGCACTAATCGGACTTATGTTTTCAATTATGGGCTTCCAAGACATTGTTTCACAAGGCCTAATAATGCCAAGGCTTTTGAAAAAACTAAGCGATAAACAGATAGCGATTCTCGGAATGACTTCTGAGATCATAGGCTACGGTCTTATTGCAGCATCATCTTTGTTCTCCTTCTATCCTCTTTTAATAGGTGGAATGTTTATATATGGTTTTGGTGATTCAATCTTTGGGCCTTCCTTCAATGGGATGCTTTCCAAAGCTGTTGACTCCAGTGAACAAGGAAGAATTCAAGGAGGTAGCCAATCTATTCAAGCTTTAGCAAGAATGATTGGGCCTATCATTGGAGGTCAAATCTATGTTTCTCTTGGTCATGCGGCACCTGCTTTTATGGGTATGATCCTTATCGCAGCTGCAATACCTGTCTTGTATAAGGGACGTATGTAAATATGTAAAATAACTGGGTCATTTAGGTAAACATACACTCTTATTTCCTCTCATCGATGAAACTTCATATAAGTAGTTTTAAGAACATATAATAATAGGGCTTCAGAACTTATGTACAAGTTCTGAAGCCCTATTTGTTTACGGTATACCAATCCTTGCAGCATTGGTATTATCTTTTATCTTTAAGAAAAAATCCATTAGAAACTAATTAATATTTTCTTACATACCTTACCTAAATATGGTCTATTTTATTAAGTATATCCGTAATATGTTTAGCTGCCTTACCTAATTCTTCATCTAAAATCATATGCCCACTATAATTAAAATCAACAATCTCTAATTCTTTTACTGATTCTTTATATTTTAATATATCATCCCGCATCAAATTTGATGGAATATCTGCGTTAGAGTCTGTTCCTCTAAATATCCACACTGGGCATTTCATCATTCTTAAATCATCATAAAATTCTTTATATGTAGATTCATTCTCTATACCTTCTAACGCATAAGTAGTAATATAGTTATCTAATTTAACCCCGTTATATATCATATTAGCCCAAAACTTTGCGGCTCCTTTTTCTAACTTAGAATGAATAGCTGGGTAGTCTATAATAATTATTCCATTAGCTAGTTCTAGATTTGCAGCCAAATAACCTAGCATATATGAAACACCTTTTGAGAATCCCAAAAATACTGGTTTATTAATTGGTTCATTCTCTATTACAGTAGCAATATCAGATATATGATTACTCCAATCAAATCCAGTCTTTGGAGTACTGCTACCACCCCGTCCACGGTAACTAAGCGCAATACAATGTCTTCCTAAAAGTCGAGCAATTAATGGCAATGCTCTAGAAGCTGGTTCCCATATTCCCATTGATATAATTAGAGTTGATTTATCATTAACTTCATTACTTACATAATATTCAATTTCAATTCCATGATTATTTACTGTTTTTCTTGTTATATTTCCATCCATTTTTATTTACTCCTATATTATTTTATTATATCTCTCTAGCATATTAATACAGTATTCTTTATCTTCTAACATCCTTATAAATCATATCTACTACTTCATCTAAAGTTAATTCTTTATTTATACATATCTCAGGAATAATACATAATAAATCTCTTTCCTTCCACCAGCTTTTCATTTCTTTTTCCCCAAATTCATGAGCATTAGGCTTTTGTTTATGACGATTTAGTGTTTCTTCAAAAGGTATGTCAAAATAGTATGCAAAGATTTGATCGTTGAATTCATTAAGTAAATCTTTGAAAAGTCTTTCATACCACTTTGAGTTTAGGATTCCTTCTAAAATTACAATATTACAATGTTTCTTTCCATATAGCGCTAGCTCACCTAATAATTCACCTGCTTCTGTATTAGGTCCATCCTTCACAAATAGCATCTCTCTTCTAACCACATCTTGTGAAATTAGCATTGTACCATGTCCAAATTTCCTTTGCAGTACCTTGGCTGTTGTAGTTTTTCCACTTCCTGAATTACCTCTTAGAATTATTAACTTTATTGCTTTGTCCATCTATAAACATCCCTTAACCTATTTTATATTACAAACTTTTTATCTTATTAATTAATAGCTTGTCTTAACTTATCATATAAATCTAAAGTTATGGCCTTATCATCAAAATTGAGTATATATTTACCATTAGCTACTATATAGATAAATGGGCCATTCTTTAAATTTATAAATAGCTTACAAGTACCAAGATCCTGAACTTCAAAATCTCCTCTTTTGTACGTTTCACTCTCTGCACCGTTCACTCTTGTCCCAATTGTAGGCAAGGTATCAAGAAGCTTTATCTCAGAGATATCTTTAGCATCAATGGTTGTACCGAACTGTCCTTCTATCATAATCTTATTGCCAGTAATCCTCACTTTAACCTCTTCCTTGGTTTTATTTGACTGGCTAATCGCTAGCGCTATAGCTCCAATTACTATAATTAGACCTATAACAAAAACAGCAATTAAATTCATTCTATTTATCTTTTTCATAACAAATCTCCAATGACTCCATTTTATAATCTAACTCATAAAAAATATGATGTTATCATGATTTTTGCAAAATGCTCGTCGCTTTATCGTATATAATTATACCATTAAGTGTCACAATTGTTATATCATTAACATTAAAGTTTGGTGATAGAGTTCTTATCCAAAGCGCCATTCTGCAATACTTTTTTCATTTTTCCCTAATGGTCCAACCTCATCAATTATACCGTTCATATCATCTATAACTTCATCATAGCAAACTATTTGATTTATAGATTCAGAAGCTTTAGTGCTTTTCACACTGTTTTTTCTGCCTTTTCTATTCTTTTTGTTTTCTAATGCTTTAGGCGTATATTCCAACAAATTATTCTTAGCAGTTTCTGTATTCTCAGTGATGCTTAGTGGTTCGCTGACAATATCTAAGTTTTTCCCACTATCGTCTACAGTATTACCTACTTTCTTCTCGATAGTTTTATTATCCTTCTCCTCATTTTTGCCATCTTC
The DNA here is from genome assembly GCF_016595795.1 of Clostridium yunnanense. Taxonomy (GTDB): domain Bacteria; phylum Bacillota; class Clostridia; order Clostridiales; family Clostridiaceae; genus Clostridium_AR; species Clostridium_AR yunnanense. The sequence goes on along the minus strand of NZ_JAENHN010000027.1, from coordinate 126,852 downwards.
TGCTTTTCCGCAATAATTTTCTTTTACATTAACAGTATCAACCTTTACATCGTCCGATTGTTGCTTTGACAATTGTTTTTCTTTAGCCTTAATATTTTGATGCTTAGCAAAATTTCTCAATCTATATACTTTATTATCAATTAATTCAACCATTTCTAATTCAATAAACACCTCTAGTGCCAACTTAACATGATCTATATCCCTATTAAGTTCTATTGCTAAAGTCTCTATTGTATAAGGAATATTTTTTGAAAGAAACAGTTCTCCCTCCAAATTAACTTTACCAGCAAGCAGAACAATTCTATTCCATATATAATGGATAACATCTCTTTCCGGCTTCAGGTCTATTATTTTAAACTTAGTGTCCTCATACATATCCACTCTGAACTTTACATATTTTCTTTCTCTCATATATCTCCATTCTCCTAAACATTTTATTTCTATATATTATCTATAAAACACTTGTATTCTAAGTTTTTAAAATATAGATTCTAAACTTCAAATAAATCATTGTTTTTATGATAAGAACCAAAATTTTTATCTTCACTTAATATATATGCTTTAGGGAAAAAGATTAAGGGATTATTTATAAATATCTTAATATTTTTATTTTAACCAGTTTTCTTTTAAGTTCTGTTGACAAAACTGCAAAGTAGATTTCCAAGTTGAATTTTATAAATTTCAAAAATTAAAGCTTACCTCAATGAGGTAAGCTAGTGTAAAGTCTTTATATCTTTAATTTATATTATTAGGCTTGCATCTGCTGATTTTAGTTATATATCTTATTCAATCTATATATTCAAATTCTCTCACCTAAACACATAAGAGTTTTGAAAATAGATTTCTTATCAAAGTAGCTCAATTATATCTCTTCTTAGTTTCCACACATTACAGCCAAAGTTACTTACTGCAGTAATAGAAATATCATGAGCAGTATCATAACTAGATATAAAACTTACTCCAGGGTCGCAGCCTTGAAAATATGGTATATAAGTATCATCTTCTACCTTATTAAGCCAAAGGCCATACCCATAGTACTGTGTATTACTGCTACTTTGTACACTTAACATCTGCTCTAACATCTCTTTAGAAATAAGCTTCCCACTTAATAAATTCAGCCAAAACTTATTTATATCTAAAACTGTAGTAAATGCTCCACCTGCACCAGTTCCCTTCACATCTATGCTATAAATATTAGTATAATATTCTTCACTATTCTTATCGTATATATAGGAATTTGCACAATTTTCAGGTAATCTATCTAATTCATAATAACCTGTATCACTCATGCCACACGGTTCAAAAACCTTCTCTTTTAAGTATTCATCAAATAACTGTCCTGTTATTTTCTCAATTATAAGCCCCAGTACAACAAATCCAGTATTATTATATTGAAATCTTTCTCCTGGTGTATACATCATAGGTTTGTTAATGAAAAGAGGTATTAGGTCAGATGACTTTCTAATTTTATAATTAGGGTAATCCTTCCACAACTCATCATATTCGCTCATTATACTTTCATCAAAATAGTCTGGAATTCCAGAAGTATGACACAATAGCTGTTTTACGGTTATATTCTTATCAATATATTTTAAATCAAAATCAAGTAAACTTCCTATGTTATCATCAAAGCTTAGATTTCCTGCTTCTATTAATTGCAAAATCCCAACTGCAACAAAAGCTTTTCCTGCTGAAGCTGTAGCAAATTTTGTATCAACTTTATTTGGAATTTTATTTGGTAAATCAGCATAACCATAGCTTTTCAGAAATATGTCTCTTCTGTTTTTAACTATAGAAATACAACCACTAAAATCCTTGTCTACTATATCTTCAAATGTCATAAGTGAAAGCCTCCTAACTTTTCTTCCATACTGACCATCTCACCAATGGATCAAATCCGATTGCAAAATAAAATCCATTTCCTCCTCCAGTCATATGTGTTGCTCCTAAAGCTACAGTCCTTCTATATAATTCTGATAATGCAGCAGAAGCAAGTCCCATTTTTCTGTATTCTGGAACTGTACATAATGGTTCCAAATATGCGAGATTATTTTCTGGCACCATCCACATCCCTGCATAACAAACATATTCACCTTCGGAACTCTTAATAATAACATTTAATTCAGGGGTTGCATGTGGAGCCGACATCAAATTATGTCCACGTTCTACTCCACCCTCTGGTTCTGTGTCATGATCAAATCCTCTCCAAGATGCATCTATCATTTTCTTCATATCAAATTTACCAGGTTCTTCGAAGAAAAAACCTTCTGGCAATTGATAATTCAAAGGTCCTTTAGAAAAATCGTAAATACCGTATTCCCACTCATTTATTTTTTCATATCCCATATCTTTAGCAACTTCTATAACATTTCTCTGGCTCATAAAGAGATTAAGCTCTAAACTTCCATCATCCTTACTTAAACGTTGCTCTGCATGTTCTATCATTTCCGCTATAAGATTTTCATATCCATCGCTTAAATTTAAAAATGCCTTACCAATTTGAGATCCATAAAAACAAAATCCAACTATCTCTCCATTATCCTCCCAAATGGCATTTCTATGACTTTGTGAATTATCAGTCCAAAACAGCATTTGCCCATATTCAAAAAACGTTGCAGGCGCACCATTTTTCCAATCAACAGAATAATTATCAATCATGAATTGGTACACCTTCATAAAGTCAGAAAGTCTTCTATATTGTCTTTTTATTATGTTATCCATCATACAACCTCCAAGCCTAACGATTTTAGTTTATTTAACTCTTCGTTCAGTATAAAATCTTTATATTTCCAAATATTATTCAAATAAATTGGATGTCATATATAATTTTAAGGTTATGCATGATTGAATAAAAGGTAAGACTCATTTCTATATTGTTTTTTATAAAAAAGCTAACCCCCATCATAATAGTAGTTTAGTATTAATGATAAGAACTAAAATTAATATACAACACTCTTCTTTCATATGCCTTGAAGTTGCATACAAGACAACAGAATCTGAACTTTCTAACACTTCTATAATAGACTTTATTTCATCAATTCTACCTTCATATTTATCAATTAGATGATCTACCTTTATACAAGATATTCTATTTGCTTAGGTTTACCCATAGCCTCTATAATTGATTTTATTTTCTCTTCGTCTTCACTTTGGAAAAGTTTTTTATATTCATATGTCAAAAACTTTGTATGGGCCTGTATAGAATCATTATTAATATTATCTCCCCAATCAACTACGGAAGTTCCTAGTTGAATAAATAGAAATTCATCAAAGTTGTTTGCCCAAAGATCCATATCTCCTGTATCATGTCCGTATACTGTTATCTTTGGTTCTTGACTGCTCTCTTCGTACCAAAAGCAATACAAATCTCCTGAACCCATTTGTGCAAAAGGAATAAACCTATATTTAGGATTAATTTTTACCTTTCCAAGTTTATAATCTTCATCATATTCTAACATTTCTTCAAAGTAGTTTATTGTTTCTTGTATTTCTGGGAAAATAATAGGCTCACAATCACCTCCGACACTATAAAAAAATGCTTCAATATCTGCTTCAACAGTTGCTCTATTTTTATTAAGCCAATCATATGTATGAGTCAACCATTCCATTGCCCCTGAATTATAAATTTCATGAAAAGTCCTTGGAAACTTTACATCAAGCATATTTTCTAATTCTTTTAAAGTAACAACACTATTCATAAATACCCTCCTATAACTATTAGTATCTTCAATGTCATCTTTTTAAACAATTCATATACAACGGTAGTTATATAGTAACGATAGATTTCACTTATTATCCAATACTACCTTTCTAACTAAAATAGACTTTCACGCTTATAGTCTGTATAATCAGAACCTAGTCTCTGAAATAATTCCTCTACATTTAACTTTTTATCAATAATTGCTTTTAACTCTGCATCTGTTACTCCTATAAGCTCTACAAACTGCAATTTTCCATTTGGAGTCTCTATTTCCCCAAGCTTGTCTAACTGTGTGATAAAGCCTGTAATCATAGATTTTCCATTGGGGTCCATCCCAGTAGTCTGACCTGTATAGATGTATTCATCTGGCTGAAAAATCTCTCCATCCTTATAAGTCAATTTAGCTATCGCTTGTAATATTCCACACATTCCTCTAATTGCTGCTTCTTCGTCTTCCAAGCCATCCTTCTTAAGCTTTACAGTTAATTCAAAGCCATAACCGCTATACTCCTTATTTTTAAACTCCTTCTCATAAAGTTCTGATAAACCATAGGTAACAAAGTGATAATAATCTTCTCCTTCATAGATGCTAATTCCATCTAAAGGATCATTCCCTCCAAGGCTCCAGGGAATAATTGTTCCATAATGTTTAGGATCAGTTTGTCCCGGATACATATTTAAACATACGTCTTCTATAGCTTTCCAGCCATCCATTACAACTTCATCAACCTTAGGCTCTTCTTTTTCTGTTTTCTTCTTAAATTTATCTAATAATCCCATATCCTTTCACCTCAATACTATTTAATTTTTATTAAATCACATTGATATAATTTTCATTTATATTACTCAATTTAAATAGGAATTTACTCTATCACAAGTGCATCTTTTATAAGTTCTAAGTTATACTTCAAATCATCTTCACCATTTACAGTAATCTGTTTACACTTCAATAACCGTTCCCACTGATCATGCTCAGCCTTACTTCTCATATTAGTGTCTCCGGTATCATAAGCAGCAGCCCATTCGATAAATGCCATATGATTTTTGTACATATCTCCGCCTATCTCAATACGGGAACCAAAATTTTTCTTTTCTCTTTCCTTTAGACGCTCAATACGAACATTTTTATCTGTTACCAAACGAACTACTAAGGTGAAATATGGAATCAAATCATCCCCCCAATCCACAAGTGAACCAGAAATAACAACTTTATCTGAATTCAAAATATCTTTTTCCATCATTTGAAGGCGCTCTATCTTTTCTCTTTTTTCTATGTACTTTGGATCTGTTGGCAGCCAAAAATAATCATCTGTATCCATAAATGTATATCCAAGCTGCTCTGATATAAATCTACCTAAGGTAGAGGTTCCTGAACCTGATGCTCCATATATGTGAATTACACTTTTATTCATATTGTCCTCCATGTTAAATTAGAATTTACTAAATATAAATTAGATTTTACAATTATGATATGCCGTAAAAATATTGCAAAATATTTTTAAAATCAGGATATCTTATATTTTCAATATCTTCTATAACCTTTTTCACATGATAATTCACATTCAATTCTTCATATTTAGTGCTATCTTCATTAACAACAAGAATACCTGCTCTTGCAATGTTTATATCATCTGATGGACATCCCAAAGAACCAGTATTTATATACCATCTTTTTAATTCATTATTAATTGATGGAGCATGGTTATGACCATACACTATAATGTCTGCTTCTACATTCTGAAACATTATTTTCAAATCATCCAATGATGGCTTGGGCGTATAATTTACATACTTATTAGCTTCGTTTATAGCATAGTGTGATATATAAATTGTCTTTCCGCAAATCTTTAATGTTTTTGTATATGGCAAGGCTTTTATAAACTCAATAGATTCTTCACTGAGTTTTCCGTGCTCCCATTTATGATATTCGATTTCTCCATAATCCATCTTTTCATCATTAGGAACTACACTTGGTATTCCATTAATAAGATAATTATCATGATTTCCTCTTACGCATTCTATGTTATCTTCAAGTAACATTATCCTTTTTACAGTTTCTTCTGGTCTGGGTCCAATTCCAATAATATCTCCACTACATAGAATTTTTTCTATACCAAGTGAAGTAAATACATCTAAAACCGCATTCAATGCATCAATATTATTATGTATATCGGTTATTACTCCTATTTTCACTTTACAAACCTCCTACAAATCACCAATTCATAATAAAGAGTTTCTATGTGGAAAATCTATTTTTTCAATTTTAGATACTTTTCTTGCTTTCTTTTATTTCCGGCTTGCCATTGCTTATCTAAATCAAAATCATTATCAGCAGCTATTTCAAATAACAAATATAGCATGTCATATAGTTGATGCTCAATCTCATCTGTTTCTGAATCATTTACAGCCTCTTTTAATAATTCAAACTCTTCACTTAACCAAGCTATTTTCTGATGATTATCCCCATTCAAGGATCCCATTCTAAGCAAAAAATCTCTAACTTCATTTTTATACTTATTTAATGACATATTATTCACTCCAAAAGTTTCAATCTAACTTATAATATCAATTACTTATGCTTTAAATTATAACATATTATGTAAATTCATATTGACTCTTTATCTATTTAGAAGAAGTATAAAATTATGCCAAAATGCATACTAGGTATTACTATAAAAAAAGCCTTCTATTATGTATTAAATAAATGTTGTTACCACCTAGAAGGACAAGCTATAAAATACCAACATTTATTTAATACATAAGTTAAGTGCATGAAAATATATAAAGATACAGGTTCCAATGTATGAGATTATAAGAGTTTAAGTAGTTATATTTAAGATCACTATATAAATTTTATTAAATGAGGCCTAAGGATTAAAGTGATAGATCCAAAGCTTGACTTCTGTATGCTCAAATTTTTCATAGAGTTACTTAATATAATAGTAAATAATTAAGTTAGAATGTGAAAAACGTCGACATAACTTATAAATTTAAAAATATGAATAATGTTATTTTAGAATTAAATAATGTGATGAAGAAAGTAATATATAGCAAGTGGAATGATTAGGTTATAAGGGATATAATTATAAGTAATTACTTCAAAACAGTAAAATATTGTTCATCAATTTTTTGTGATTTGGATAGCATACTATTATATATAAATTTAAAATATGAAAGGAGTGTATCGGCATGGATGACAAAAAAGATGTTTTAGATAATGGTCCTTTTTTTCATGGTACTAAAGCAGAACTAAAAATTGGAGATTTATTAGAACCACAACACTTATCAAATTACCAAAATAAAAAATCAAATTATATTTATTTTACTGGAACATTAAATGCTGCTAAATGGGGTGCTGAATTAGCGAAATCTCAATCAAAAGAAAGAATTTATATTATAGAACCATTAGGTGAATTTGAAAATGATCCGAACTTAACTGACAAAAGATTTCCTGGAAATCCAACACGTTCTTATAGGTCTAAATCTCCTTTGAAGATAATAGCCGAATTAGGTTCATGGGAAAGACATTCCGATGAAGAAATAAATCATATGATTTCATCTTTAAAGAAGTTAACTGAAGAAGGAAAAAATGTAATATACGATTAATTCAAAAATATTATAAATTATAATAAATAGGCAATCTTCCGTAGTTGCCTAATATTTTTCGTCTATAATCAACAGCTTTTTTAAAACATATCCTACTTATTAAATGCAAATTACCGCTAAATATAATTTCTTGACACGTGCATATGTGTGCATGTATAATTTAATTGGTGATGAAAATGGAAAATCAAAATAATATATTAGAATGTGGTCAAAATCTTGAAGAAAGTATTGATTTTGAATTTTATAAAACTTTGTTTGATCCTGTAAGAAGTGAAATCTTAAAATTTCTTGCGACACAAGGTAAGAAAAATATCACAGAAATTGCAAAGAATTTTACTCAAGATAGATCTGTTATTTCTAGACACCTAGAATTAATGAATCGCTATGGAATATTAAACAAAGAAAAACAAAATAGAAGCACTTTTTATGAGCTTAACAAAGAACTTATCCTCGAGAAGTTTGAAGTAACCACAAGCAATTTAAAGAGACTTATCCAACAATAATTTTAAATATATTGAAAGAAGGCAGCTATGCCTTTCTTTTTTAAATATATATGTGCATAAATGCGCACTCATACATATTTTTAATGATGAAGGGATTTGATTTAAATGAATCTTATAAAAGTAAATGAAGAAAAATGTATTAAATGTGGGCTTTGTATTAAAGAATGTCCAGTAAATATTCTAAGCATGGGAGAAAAGGGTCCAAAGGAAATAGAAAACACTAATTGTATTGCTTGTGGTCATTGCGTTGCCATATGTCCAAAGGCTGCAATAGATAATAAAAAAGCACCTTTGTCACAACAAATTGAATTAGAAGATTTTCCAAAATTAAACGAACATCAGGCAGAGTACTTTTTAAGATCCCGTCGTTCCATTAGAAATTACAAAGATGAATCAGTATCAAGAGAAAAGTTAACTAAACTAATTGATATTGCAAGACAAGCTCCTACTGCAAGTAATAGTCAAGGCATATCATTTGTAGTGGTTGAAAATAAGGAATTGCTAAAAAAAGCAGTAGAAATCTCGATTCAGATGATAGAAGCCTCACCACTAAGACATCTAGTAGAAGAAGCTATTGTAAGCTACAGAGAAGAAGGCATTGATTCAATATTCCGTGATGCCCCAAACTTAATAATGGCCATTTCCAATAAAGAGTTTCAATACGGAAGAGATAACGCCGTTTCTTGCTTAACTTACTTAGAACTATATGCACCTTCCTTAGGACTTGGATCATGCTGGGCTGGAATCTTTGAACATTGTATATCTATTGATAACTCACCACTACTTAAATTATTTAATATTCCAGAAGAAAAAAAGGTAGTTGGGGCTGTTATGGTTGGATATCCTAAATACAGTTATAAGAGACTTGTGGACAAAAATCCTTTAGATGCTACATTTATCGCTTAATTATATTCGTTTTGGTTTCTGCTGCAAGTGAATCTTTATATCTTATTGTTGAATATGAAAAGGTTTGATTGTTGGCTGATATAGAAAAATCAAAAGTAAGAGACATCCATGGCTTAACAAAGTTTACCGGAAAAGTAGTATCCCTTTTAGCAGCTGGAACATTATTATTTGCTATTATCGGAAGCATAACATCAAGTGTGATTCCAGGGATAGTGTTCGTAGTATTTATTATTGCTTTATTAATTATTTACTTTTTGGGACTAGGAAAATGCTTATAAGATAGATAACAAAAGGCAACTCTTATTGAGGGTTGCCTTTTGTTGGTTGTTAAAACCTACATGTATTTAAAACATAGCTTATACTTAAAACTTTTCAATTCTCATTATATTATAAAGTTACCTTACCCACATTACCGTAGTTTACCGTAACTTCAGCTTCTTTAAAATGTATTTCATAAACTTCCATCATAGGGCCTGCATTTGCAACTGTAGCAGCAAAACCTGGATATTTTTTAGTAATTCCATCATTAATATCATGAACTGTTAGAGTACTTTTTTGAATTATAGCATTTTTAACTCTAACTATCCCAACTACTCCATCAGGAATTGTTGTAAATGCTACCTTGTTATTTTGAGAAATTTCCACTGTTTTTTGTGATTGCTTGAAGGTTGGGAAATAAACAACATTGCTGTTTTGGTTATCATAATAAAAAGTTATAATCCTAACGTTTGGAGCATCGTCCACTGAAGTTGCCAATGCTAATGTTGCGCTACTTTCCATTGTTCTCTCAAATTCTTTTAAAAAATCCATTTATATTCTCCTCTGTAAGTCAATTTAGCCACTTACGGCTATTGATAAGTACAGTTCTATTATATTTGAATAACCTTGACAGGTGTATGTCATGGTTATATGCTATAATAAAAATAAAAATTGCAGGTGATACTATTGAAAATCGACAGACTAATATCCATTATTATGCTTCTGCTTGAACGTAAACAAATCAGTGCTACTAAACTTGCTGAAATGTTTGAAGTGTCTCCTAGAACAATATTTAGAGATGTAGAAACAATAAGCCTGGCTGGTATTCCGATTGTTGCTTATCCAGGTGTTAATGGTGGTATTAGCATTATGGAGGAGTATAAGATTGAAAAGAAACTTTTTACTGTTTCTGATATCACTTCTCTATTAATTGGGCTTGGAAGTATACATTCAACCATGACAGGTGAAGAAGTCCTTAATACCATGGCAAAAATTAAAGGTTTAGTTCCAGCAGATCAAATTAAAGATATTGAATTAAAATCAAAACAAATTACCGTTGACCACACCCCTTGGATTGGAAATTTAGATCCGAATGTAAATCTTGAAAAAATTAGGACTGCACTTTCTAAAAACAATTTAATATCTTTTAAATACTCTGCGCAAAACGGAATAAAGTGTGAAAGAAAAATTGAGCCCTACAGATTAGTGCTAAAAAGCTTAAGTTGGTATTTACAGGGATTTTGCACTACCAGAAACGACTTTCGTACATTTAAACTATCCCGCATTTCATCACTTAAACTTCTAGAAGAAACATTTATCCCTAGAGAGTTTGATTACAAAGCTCTAGAGATATCAAATAATATAGAGAAAAAGATTATCCAAATTAAACTTCTCATTGATGAATCAATTATAGACTCGATAATAGAATTCTGCGGAGTGGAGAACATTAAGCCTCACGGAAATAATAAATTTATAGTTAGCTTTCCATTTACAGAAGATGATTTTTCGTATAGTATGATACTTCGCTTGGGCGATAAATGTGAATGTTTAGAACCTGAGAATGTTCGGTTAGAGATTATAAGGCGGGTTGAGAATTTATTAAATATCTATAAAAAAAGTACAATACAAAAATAATATGATTATAGGTACTACCAACATTAAATCTAAAATACTGGTAGTACCTATATAAAAATAGTACGATATAAATACCTCTTAACTATTCATATGCATAAATTTAAATATTACGCTTATTCTTGTAACGCAGCTCCTGCATCCATAAAAGTATTTGTTGTCTCAAAATAATTTATAAGGCGTACTTCTGTAGGTGAAATTTTGAAGTTAATCTGCCATATTTCAATTCCTCTACTTATACAAGCTTTCACTTCATTCTTGATATAATCGCTATGCTTCCCCCTTTTACTAACTTTGTAACCGGGGTTTTCATATATAAAACACGTTAACAATATAGCTCTCTCATTTCGTTGCAAGCTTTCAGAAAGTTCATTAATATGTTTAATAAATCGCTCGAAGGAATTGAATTCACTTACTTTCTTTGTGGCTATATGGTCTTTCATCTCAACCTGCAAACTCATAAGTGGAGTCTTTACCTCAATGTAAGTATTGCCAACTAGAAAGTCAAGCTTTGAATCACCAAGCTTCTTCTCTCGCTTAACCGTTCCACCATTATCCACCATTGCTGAAAGTTGCCCAGTTTTTAAAAAATGTTCAACATACCTATTTGCTGCATTTTGATTAATCCCAATCCAAGATTTGTTATTCTCAGAAGGTAAATCTAGTGAAATCGCCTCAACTGTATATTGTGTTTTTCTTGTAGTATCTTTACTTTTAGACAGCAAACAAGGAATGTCACGAAATAAAATATTACCTATACGTCCTGTGGTTGGACAATGACAATCGCACACTATCCCATCAACTTCAACTTCCATAATAAATCTATTCTTGCGCTTTAGAATCATCCCTTCTATAAGACATGTTTCAAAAACAAATGTGCTGTTTTCTATTTCCATAATACAGTCTCCTAAACAGTTAATTTTCTTCATCTTCTCATTAACTCTGTAGTAAATCTTATCATCTACTACAACGCTATTCACAACCTTTTCCTAAAGTATATCAGATGAATATTGACAACTGTATGTCAACATTATTAAGTCTAACTTAAAGAAAATCACTTAAATTATTTATAAAAAGAAGACTCTAAAGCTTCAAGTCTAGGAATGGATATCCCTAACCTACGTGCTTCAGCAAGAGCATCTCGTACAAATATTGCATTGTTCTCGGCTTTTAGACTTTCACTGTCACTAGCACTCCTCATTATTTCTCTAGCTAGCTGCCCTTCAGCTAATGCTAACTTCATTACAAAAGCTATAAGGCCTGCAGGTAATTTTATTCCAACTTTTATTATTGAACTAAGCTTAGAGCCTTTAGCATCCATCAAAGGAATTAGCTCCCTTAATATTAAGGCAAACTCCTTAAGGGCACTTGTAGAATCGAAGAAAGCATTAAGGGAACCTACCTTTGAGGCTGCAGCCATTAAGCTTGCGTTTGTGATAAAGTGAAACCATAGCCAGTTACGCATATCTTTATTTTCAGATATACCAAAACCTGCATTCTGAAATAGGTTAGCTACTTTATCATATCTGTTCTTATTAGTAGTGTTATCAATGGATCCCATGAAGATACTTTTCATAAATCCACCATCTAATGTGTTTTGATTTATAAATGATCCACCTGCTCCTGGAAAGCCCCAAACAACTTGTTCTTTTGGAATTGATCCAATTGATTTTAAAGGTTCATCAATAATATTATTAAATATTAGAACGGTTGAATTATTAACAATTGGTTCTACCAAATTTATTATGTTACTTAATTGATTATGATTTACGCTAATCATGATTAAATCAAAATTATGATTAGATGAAATCTCTTCTATCATTTTAATCTTCCACGCTTTTTTTACCGTATCACCTTTCCTATTCTTCCTGCCATCTAATATTTTCATATTAACTACATCGCCATACTGCTTAATTCTTCCTGGACGAACATAAAATGTTACCTCATTCCCTGCTTGTTCTAAAGCCCAGCCATATTGTGTTGAAATTACCCCTCTACCTACGATTAATATCTTCATTACATTACCCCCTAACAAACATGTGTTGTATAAGATACAACTGTATGTTAATATACTATTAAATTATTAATACAACTACAACCAATAGATTTTTAGCCATGTTGTATAGACAACATCTTATTAAATCTGTTGTTTTATAAAAGGAGTTTCACGATAAATTATGAATGAAAAAGATCCGAGAGCAGTGAGAACAAAAAATTTGATTAAAGCCTCATTTGCCAAATTACTTGAGAAAAAAGACTTTAAATACATCACAATTAAAGATATTACAACAGAGGCAACTATAAATAGAGCAACTTTTTATGCTCACTATATTGATAAGTATATTTTATTGGAAGAACTGATTGTGGAGTGCTTTGAAGAAATGTTACCTGTAAAACTTTCAAGTGCTGTAGATTTAAATGAAGATATTATAAAAGAGCTTATTTTATTCCTTTATGAATACAATATCTACTTTTATCAAATCTGTAAGATTGATGCTACATCAATTGCATCAAGTGTAGATAATTTATTAAAAGATAAAATAGAAAAGCTTATTGAAAAAATATTAAAAACTATGGCTGATAGAGATGAGCTAGATTGTAAAGACACAAATATTCTAGTTAAATTAATTACCTCCTCAATATATAGTTGTGCTCAATATTGCTATTATAATAAAGATGATAAAGAATACATTATTGAAAAAACACTTAACTTTATTATGAATGGGATGAAAATAGAAATACCTTCATACAAACTTCCGACTATATGATGACTTAACTTGTATAGCCGAGCTATGTATAAAAATAGGCCATATGTTAGTAAAGTACACAACATATGGCTTTAATCTATTTTATTGATATTAAATTATATATCAATGAAACTTTATACAAATCAATATCAATTACATAATCTCAAAATAGTCTTTAATATTTTTCTAGGATTTTATCCAACTAGATTTTCCCCAGCCTTAAATGCTCTTAAAGATAGTTCAATACTAGTGATGAATTCTGTGAAAAACTTTTGATTTTTCTACTTATTGCCTTCCATTAATTCTTTCAAACTAATACTAGGATTAGTATAACGTCCTCTGCTTTGTGTTTTATTCTTATAGTTAATAGCCTGCTTTGGACACCATTGCACGCACGCCATACATTGTTCGCAATTGTGATGAAAACTCGGTTTTTTGTCTTTCATTACTATGTTGGAAACAGGGCAAACTGCCATACAGGTTCCACAACCTGTACATGCATTGGAAACATTAAAACCTTTGTCTTTTCTAGCGTATATTAATTTTTGACCAATAGCAGTTGATACATTAAGTGGCTCGTTTACCTTACCCACTGGCTGCTGTGTTTTAGCTACTATCTTTTGCACCAATGCAGGTATATTATCGGTAGCAATTTTATATTTCTCTGGGTTTTTCTCGTTCATTTTATACATGGCAACATAATTTCCAACCATAATAATTTCCTCAGCAAAATTAAGTGTCACACCTTTTTTTGCTAAGATTTTGGCAGGAACAGTTAACGCAACACCACTTATATTTCCACATCCAGTCACAGCAAAAAAGTATGCGTTTTTACTTTTTTCAAGTGACATTTCACTTATAAATTGTGTTACTCTTCGCGGCAAATTTAGAGCGTATGTCGGATATACAAAACCAATATAATCGTACACTTCATTACTATCATGTGTCCCTTTACCCATCGAAATCAGCTCACAATTCGGCAATGCCTCAGCTATTTTTTTAGCTACCTGTAAGTTGTTCCCTGTTCCTGTAAAATAATAAACAACACTTTTCAATTTCTATTCCCCCTTATTTGGTACAATCAGCATCATCTATATAACTACTTTATATAGTTAATATTGTCCCTAATCATTTTTCAAAATAGTGTCCCTGTTCAAGATCTTCAATAAGGGTAGGATTCTCTGGTTTCCAACCTAAGAGTTCTTTAGTCTGTACACTTGACCTTGCTAAATCAAGAGCTGCAATTGGACCTAGAAAACCGAAGTGAGCCTCTGCCTGTTCACGTGTAATACTAACCACAGGTAGGTTCAAATGACGACCAATTACAGTTGCTATATCACGGAACGGTATGCCCTCATCTCCAACTCCATCCAGTCTTGATCCTGCTGGAGCAGCTTCCAATGCCAAACGAAAAAGTCTTGCAGCATCTAAGCGATGTACAGCTGGCCAGCGGTTTGACCCGTCGCCAATGTATGCAGAGAAACCTTTTTCACGAGCTATATTGATTAATCTAGGAACAAATCCCTTATCGCCCTCCCCATGCACAGAGGTTGAAAGCGAGATTACCGATGCTCTAACTCCACGCTTTGCAAGCTCCAAAGTTGCGTTATCTGATGCAGTACCATTTGCATGAGCTGTTGTCAAAAATGGCTTACCAGTACCCTCAAGTACTTCCCCTATAGCCTGAATTGCTTGTAGATCTGTGGCAAGTGAACCCGCAAAATCCGAGAAATCATGCTTAAATGCCAGATGAATAACTCCATCTGCAATAGCACCACCACTGCGAAGACTTTCTAAGTCATCAAGTGAACCTAGGTGCACTTCAGCTCCAGCTTCTTTTAATTTTAATGCTCCTTTTTCTGAGCGTGTTAACCCAATTACTTTATGTCCAGCATCGATGAGTTCTCTAACAACCTCGGAACCTATATAACCTGTTGCTCCTGTTACAAAAACACGCATAAAAAATCCTCCTTAAAAGTATCGAACTAATATTACGAGTTACATTTATTATTATTTGTAACTTATTGTTTTAATAATATCACATCGCATTACATGTTACAATATATAATATTCGTAACCTGTAATTTTTTTAAAAGTATTTTATTCCTTCTTTCAGCGTGGAATGCTTTTTTAAAGTCTGATCAGAGTCTTAGAATACAAATAAAAAAGCCCTTAGCAATCCTATTAGGAATGCCAAGGGCTAAAAGTTCTAGCTTATTGTATTGGGATTTTTAAGTCCTCTTATCAGAAGATTTATAACAGATTCTATGTTTTGTTTTCGATCAGCAACTTCAAATGAGTTTGGATGGATAAAAGCGCTGGTTGCATGGTATACAGCTATTGCAGCTTGCTGAGGAAATTCTTCAAAAAATATACCTTCTGTAATTCCTTGCTCTATAACCTCTTTAATACTATTTATCCCATCTTCTATACTCTTTTCAATTACAACCATTGAGCTTTGAGCTAGCTTAAGATAATTAGCAAACATTTCTGGATCACTGATGGAGCTGCGACGCTTCGCTTCCGCAAAGTCCTCAAGTAAACGAAAAAGTTTAATATCAGCAGGAGTATCTTCTTTTAAAATGTCCTTTGAGGAAACATGCAAGTTAGAAAGCCAGCGTTCTGTAACAGCATTCCAAAGGTCAGTTTTTCCATTATAATATCTATAAAGTGCAGCATGACTAACTTTTAACGATTTTGCTACGTCAGAAATATTCGCTTTTTCTGGTCCGAAACGACGAATAACTTCTTCTGCTGCATTGAGTATTATTTCTTTATCTAACGAAATCTTATCCAAAGTCATTACCTCTCATAAAATGTTCTTTCTTATTTGATTTTTCAATTATATCACTGTTAGTTTTAGGTTTCAAGTTACGTTAATTGTAACCACAAGAGGAACACAGCCATTTTAATTTTCCAATTAAATTATTATACGTTCAAAATGATCCATTTTTAATAAGTAATACATCTTTACATGATGGTACCAAACGTATTACATACAATGCCCTATATTTAAAATATTGCATATAAAACCACTCTAACCATTTATTATTGGCTACTACGGTATTTTCCTGGAGAAGTTCCAAAATACTCTTTAAATGCCTTGTTGAAATAGCTCTGACTTGAAAAACCTGTTTTAAAGCTTATATCCTGTATGAGCAGATCAGTGCTTAGAAGTAGATATTTTGCCTGCTCTAGCCTACTAACAGCTAACTTTTCTTTAAAGCTCATGGAATAATATTCTTGTAGGATGCGGTTAAGTTGGCGTATGCTGGTACCAATGGTACTTGCTAATTCCTTTCTAGATAAAGGCTTATCTATGTGTTCAAAATATTTGTCGATGATATACCTTCTGGAGTCGTTTAATATTTTCTTCGGAATGGAATAATCAGATTTCTCCTGAGGACTATAACACCGAAGAGCATTTAATATAATCTGTGATATAAGATTTTGAATATAAGTGTAATATCCTACACATTGATTTTCCATCTCTGAAATAAGTCTTTCAAATAATTGGGTTGTAGAAAACTTATCCTTTCCAAACCAAAAATTTGTGGCAAGAAGTCTGTTAAGAATATCATCAATTTCTTCTTGTAAATATAATTTATTTTTAGTACGTACCACTTTTTTCACTTCGAATTCAAAATTAATACAATACTCGCACATTGGATCCTGTTGCTCTGCTTTTTGATTATGAAACACACCAGGACCAGTAAGATAAAATATACCTGGTTCAATATCATACTTCTTATTGGATACCCTAAGTACTCCTCTACCATAAGGTATAAAATGCAATTCGTAGCTACTGTGGGAATGGTTGCCGTAACCCCATCCTGGAATAGGCGCCTCATAATTGACGCAAAAGACGTTAATTACAATGTTTCCCAAAGGTATCTTTATATCCAAGTCAATGTTATGCTGTGTTGTTCCTTGTTTCATAGCTTCGCTCCTTAGAACTTATAAATAAATGCTATAAAACATATTCTGCATTGCCGTGCATTTCCCTTTAACTTTTGGGCCATAAATAAAAAACAATGTCCCATTTGCTGATATTTGGTTGATTAATATAGTTTTATAATTTTTATAGCAAGAAAATTTTATAAACATATATCAGATAAAGCTATTAAATATAACAAAAAAATTCTCTTTATATTAACTCAATATAATTGAACTGCGATTTTAACCATTTATTTCATTGCAAATATGAAGATTAACTTGAAAAGGAGCATTTGTTTATGAAACCAAAATTCATTTATTCCACAAAACCAGCTTTGGAGCCTATAGAGGGTTGCCCATGGGCTGATACAATGGTACTTAATCCTGCAATTGTCAAGGACTCAGAAACAAAAACACTACATATGCTTTTCCGTGCCACAGGCCCTTGGACTCACAAAAGGATGGAAGGCAGTAGACTTGACCCCTATCCTATCTTTTTAGGGTATGCAAAAAGTAATGACCTAGGCAAAACTTGGGAGGCTGATTTCTCTAAGCCTGCATTAGCACCAGCAATGGAATATGAGGCTGATAAAATTTATACTACTGATGATGAAGGTAATAAAGTAGTCAACTATAGCAATGGTTGTATAGAGGATCCAAGAATTTTTGAAGTAGAAGGACATTTGTATGTGTCAGTAGCCTGCCGTATGTTTCCACCAGGACCATACTGGAAGAAGGCTGAGTTAGCAGGAATGGACATACGATTTGAAAACATGCCTAATTGGGCTAGAAAAGAAGACAATATTTTTGGAAAGGCTGCTTATAAAAATGATACCACTACAGTTCTTTTTAAGCTGGATTTAGAAAAGCTAAAAAACAAAGACTATGAAAAGGCTTTTTCCTACGTATGTAATCTTACAGATCCTAACATAGATGACAACCGTGACGTGTTCTTATTTCCAGAAAAAATGAAGATCCGCGGTAAGCTTCAGTACGTTATGCTCCATAGGCCTCACAATCCTGAATGTTTTGAAGCAGGTAAAGGATATAAAACTCCCTCAATAATGCTTGCAGCTGCTGAGAATATAAAGGATTTGGCTACTTCCAGGGCTACACACAAATTATTAGCAACAGGCATTTTTGATTGGGAGAAAGAGCGTATTGGTGCCAGCTGGGCTCCTATAAAGTTAAAAAACGGAGAGTGGCTTTTGCAGTATCACGGTAAGACCTATCCCGGTTATGGATATACCCAATCCTTTATGATTTTGAAAGAGATTGATAATGACTTTCCTGAAATTATTCACCGTTGCTCTGATAGGCTCATGTATGCACACCAAAAATGGGAGCTACCGGACAAATTCCCTTGTCCATGTCTATTCACTACTGGCGGCGTTTTAGTGGATGATACCCTTATCCTAAGCTATGGTGCTGCGGACCAAAAGGTAGGTATTGCGTGGGTGAATTTTAAGGATGTTGTAGAGTATGTAAGACAATTCGACAAAGATGGTAAAAAGTTTTAGTAATAACCAAATTTAATAACCTAGATATCTATTTCAGTAAAGTTTATTTCTCAACTAAATTAGTACGTCCCCCAAGTACATGCTGAAGGTCAGTTTGAATTGTGCCTGTGATTTTAGTTTTATACAAAATGCATCAAAAAATGCTATACTATAATTATCCAACAAACTATTTCACATAAGCTTAGGAGGTAACCATGAAAAAAACACTGATTATCGGATCTACTGTACTGGACATAATAATCAATATAGAAAAACTTCCAACTACCACTGAAGACTGTCACATAAATGGCCAAACTATGTCTATAGGCGGTTGTGCTTTTAATGTACAGAACATAGCAAATCTGTTTGAAGTCCCTCATGTGTTTTGTTCACCTATAGGTACTGGAATCTATGGAGATTATGTGGCTTCGCAGCTTAAAGAAATAGGATTATCGCCATTTGTCCGAGTTAAAGATCAAGATAACGGGTGTTGTTATTGTTACGTTGAAGCTAATGGTGAACGAACCTTTCTATCATATCACGGTGCAGAATACACTTTTGACCCTACATGGCTTGATGGGATTAATATGGAGGATTTTGACCAAGTTTATATCTGTGGCCTAGAGATTGAGGAATCCACCGGTAATAAAATTATATCTTTTCTTAAGGAAAACAGGAATTTACAAATTTTCTTTGCCCCTGGTCCAAGATTCTCGTTAATAGATAAAAAAAAGCTTGATGATATTTTCAAGCTTTCACCAACTATTCATCTAAATATGGATGAAATTCTAACCTTTACGAAAACAGAAACTTTAGAACCAGCTGTTAAGACGCTTTATTCCTTAACAAATAATTTGATTATCGTAACAGATGGTGAAAATGGCTCCTATCTATATGATGGTGAGCATCTACAGCATGCCGCTGGTATCAAAGCTAATGTTGTTGATACAATAGGTGCTGGCGATTCTCATATTGGAGCCTTCATGGCTTCTAGGAAATTTGGCTATTCCAATATAAAAAGCCTTGAGATAGCCAATCAAATATCTGCTAAAGTCGTCGAGATAAGAGGTAGCCTTCTACCTGCTGACGTTTTTAGGCAGATAATTCCCAAATTGAAACCATGAATTATATAAAGATAAACTACTTCATATTAGAATTTATCCAAATAAAGATTCGTAGAACCATCTAAATCTTCATTTTGAGTCCAATGACTGAAGTATTTTATCAGTTCAGCGGAATAGATAACATACATTCCATATACGTAATATAAAAAAATCAGCTTCACAGTGAGAAATGTGAAGCTGATTTTTAATTTTTATCACTATATAAGCCAAATCACATATTTAGCTTAGTTTTTGGAAATAGTCCATAAATCAGATTTATAAATATAAGTATCAAAACTGCATAAGTGGACATTCTAGCTGCATACGGTACTAAGAGAGCAGCTCTAAACACATAAAAAATCACACTCCATGCAAGCAGGATAACCATTCCAATACCAAATCTTATAAAAAACTTAGCTTTAATTTTTGAAAAACTTCTCTTACCCTGCCTTACACTTCTATATAAAGCTACCATTAAAATTACTGAAAGTATTATGGCTGCTATAAGTGCAACAAAGGCCACAAGTTCAATATCTTTATACATATAAAACATTGGTGGAATCTTCCCGGTTTCATATCCCTTCCACTGATTTAGCACATCATTTATAATATCAATTCCATTGTCGCTGTTGGTAAAAATAATTATTCCGTCCTTCTTGCTAGGTATCATCTCAAATTGAGCTTCCCATCCTCTATTAGCACCAGCATGATATATAGCTGTAGTTCCATCAGATAAAGTCTCTTTAAGAAATCCCAATCCGTAATCTGATTTAACTGGAGTAAACATGATATTAAGATTTTCTTTGCTTATAACTCCAGCTCCATCAGTCATACAAGCTAACATGAATTTTGAAAAGTCACTAACTGTAGTCTTTAATCCTGCCGCAGTTGCTTCAGTATATTTATATGTTGGAATATTCTCTCCTAAAAAACTATAGGCCTTTGACATAGTTTTAGGAAAATACTCAGCATCATAAGAGCTGTTTTTCATGCCTAATGGATTTAAGATTTC
The DNA here is from genome assembly GCF_016595795.1 of Clostridium yunnanense. Classification (GTDB taxonomy): domain Bacteria; phylum Bacillota; class Clostridia; order Clostridiales; family Clostridiaceae; genus Clostridium_AR; species Clostridium_AR yunnanense. The sequence goes on along the minus strand of NZ_JAENHN010000027.1, from coordinate 105,950 downwards.
TTCATTAGCATATTGATAAAAAGGTTTCTTTGTAACCTCTTCCATGATAAGCTGAAGTATTGTATATCCTCCTCCTGAGTACCTATACTCGCTTCCAGGTTTAACTTTAACTTTAACTCCATCTGAAAGAGACTCTTCTAAGTTTTGAAACTTCTTATCTGGATCAGTTCCGTAATAACCTTGAATTGAAATACCTGCAGTGTGGCTTAAAAGTCTCCTTATAGTGACATCTTCTTTATTGTATTTTGAATCAGGAATATGCCAGCGAGTTAAGTACCTTTCAGCTGGAGCATCCAAATCAAGCTTTCCTTCTTGAACTAAGTGCATTACTGATACAGCTGCAACACTTTTAGATATAGAGCCTACCTGAAACACTGTATCATTAGTTATTGGTTTATTTTCACTTTTATCACTAGATCCATAATTTAGAACATATGTGAGTTTACCATCACTTATAAGTCCTATAGAAGTCCCCGCTATATCATACTTTTTCAAAAGCTTAGGTACTCTGTCATCTAGTTTAGTTTTAAAATTTTTCAAGTCATTATCATTAACTTCAGCCTGTACACTAATACAAATGGCTAAACTTAATATTACAAAGGTTATTAAAAATTTTCTTAGGGAGTTTTTTAATTTAAAATTCATTTCTAAACCACCTTCTTTAAAGCAGGAACATTCCTTTACATTGGCAAATCTAATCATTATATATACAACCACCTTATAACTCATAATAAAGGAACTTTATACCCCACATTATCTACCATTATATGGTATAACAATTATATCAAACTTGAAAATTTTAATCTAACTATTAAATTTATCTGTTTGGATATTTTTAAATATCTATATTCCTCCTGTAATTTAATAAATTCCTTTTTCCTACTATTTGATTAGTCTTATACATACTCTATTTATTTCTAAATTAAATATCAGGATTAAATTTCTTTGTTTTCATATAAAACTTGCTGGCAAATAGAAAAAGCACCCATCCCACGAAGAATAGTGCTTTACTATTAATTAAATCTTTATTCAATTCAACAGTTAATATAAATCTGTTCTTAATCAACGCTTTTATATTTAATACGACTTTTAACTTCAGTAAATTTATGCTTTTTTAAATCTACCTTATCATCACAGCATAAGTATTTATCAAAGAAGTCTATATGATAATTAGAAATCACATCTCTAACAAGGTACATGTTGCTTTTTCCAAGTAGTCCAAGGAATCTAGTCTGATGTGCGAAAAATACATAATCAGTAAAGTCCATATGTTCAGTTTTGTTTATAATAAATGCATAGCTGTCTTCAGAGTTATTCAAATAAATAGTCCTTGAACAATTCTCAATAAGATAACTACCTAAAACCATAAATGGCTTTTTAATATCTTTGTCCCTATATTCACCATAGGTAGGAGCATCTAAATTAATACCGCATTTAAATCTTTCGTCCTCGAGACAAACTTGTGCAGCAGTACAACCTCCATAGGAATGTCCTGTAATTCCAAAGCCTAGTTCAAGGTTTAATCTTCCCTCAAACATAGATGGTATTTTCCCGTCGTTTAGTTTATATAGCTCATCTGCCACAAATCTTGTATCATCCGCCCAAATTTTAATGTTATTCCAAACTGTAGTACCCTTAAAGTTTTCATAAAAAGCTTCTGAAGCGGATACTACTTCAGCATCGCTATACACATTTTTAAGGAGATTTTTGAATTTCTCTTTATTATCTTTACTCATTGTCTTTTTAAATTCATTAAATAGTTCCTTATTAGCTTCTATAACTTTACCATCTTTATATCTAACTGCACTTGACTCATAAGGATGTCCTAAAGATACAACAATATAACCACAGCTTGCCAAGTCAGAGCATAATACTGTATTCTGACTGCTATAAGAAAAATATCCATGATTAAAAAATATAACAGGATAATTTTTTTGTTTTGAGGATATTTTAACATCAGTAAAACAATGAGTTTTTATATTTAAGCTATCAATAGATATTAACCCTAAGGAACCCTTTTTTGCTGCTATAGCTTCTTCCTTAGTTACATAGGACTCATGCTCTTTATTCTCATTACTATCAGCTGGATAATAGATTCTCGCTGGTATTTTCCTTAACTCATCCTTAGCAAAATCAAATACTCCCTTTCTTCCTTCATCTAAAAAGTCCATTTGTGTTACCCCTACTACAAAGCTACCAAATGGCTTTGGGAATTCCTTTAAGTTACCAAACATATTTTTTTCCTCCCAAGATTTTTGATTTAAAGCTTAACAACCATTTTAAATATTCCATTAACTTGTTCCTCTAGCAGTTCTTCAGAGAGATTCATAATACTAGAGGAAATTCTTATACCCTCAAGTAAGAAAATAATTCTCTTTGCTGTTTCATTTGCATCGCAATCTACAAACTCATTCCTTTCCTGTCCATACTTTAAGATACCTTTTATGATTTCAGCAGAGGAAGTAAATCGATTATTTATATAATGTTCCTGATCTTTTTCGCTTTTACAAAATTCATACATCGCCAGCTCTAAATCCCCACCTCTTTCTTTTATTATTTCCTTTTGATCCTCCAGAAGCAATCTTAATACTTCCTTCGGAGACATGCCGGAAGATATAACATTTTCTATTTGAATTCTTGAATTTATAATATCCGAATCAAGCATAGCAATCATAATCTCTTTTGTTGACGAGAAATGCCTGTATAATCCGCCCCTGCTTAGCCCTGTTTCTTCACAAAAATCCTTCATTGTAGTTGCTGAGTAGCCCTTAACAGAGAATATTTTCCTTGCACTATCTATAATTTCAGCTCTAGTCTGATCACCTTTTTTAATCAATTTAATTACTCCTTCCAAATTCAAAAGCGACACAAGTGTCTTTTTCATTATACGACACCGGTGTCGCTTTGTAAAGAAAAAAGCACTCCATCCCACCAAGAATTGTTGTGCTTTTTCATCTAATTATATTTTTATTTAGATAAATCAATCAAATAGCCCTAAAACTTAAAACGTCCTAAGAAGAGCTTAGTGTTAATACACTAAACTCTTCTTATATTCTTTGAAAAAATATAAATTTTAATATGCTTTACCCCAATAAACCATTTTTTCTGCTTTTCTACCACAGCATACACACTTGGTATCAAGCTCTTCTTGTTCAAATGGAATACATCTAGAAGTTAACCCTGCTACTTCCTTAATTTTTACTTCACATTCTCTTTCACCACACCACATTGCTTTAATGAAACCTGATTTATTTTCAGCATTATCTTTAAGTTCTTCTATTGTTTTAGCCACAAAAGTTCGTTCTTCCCTATTCTTTAAAGCTTTATCATATAAGCTCTTTTGAATTTCATCTAGTACAGCTAAGATTCTATCTTTCAAATCATTTAAATTAACTACTTCTTTTGCTCTAGTATCTCTTCTAACTAAAACTGCTTGATTGTTTTCTATATCCTTTGGTCCGATTTCAATTCTAACTGGTATTCCCTTCATTTCATATTCATTGAACTTCCAGCCTGGCATCTTGTCTGAGTCATCTAACTTAATTCTTACAACACTAGAAAGCATATTTTTTAGTTCATTAGCCTTGTCAAGAACTCCCTCTTTATGTTGAGCAATTGGGACAATCACTGCTTGAATTGGTGCTACCTTTGGTGGCAATAGTAACCCACTATCGTCTCCATGAACCATTATAATAGCTCCAATTAATCTAGTTGTAACTCCCCATGAAGTTTGATGCACATATTGCAACTTAGAATTTTTATCTGAATATGTTATATTAAACGCTCTAGCAAATCCATCTCCAAAATTATGAGATGTACCGCTTTGAAGTGCCTTTCCATCATGCATTAAGCTTTCTATTGTGTATGTTGCCTTAGCTCCTGCAAACTTTTCTTTTTCAGTCTTTTGTCCTTTTATAACAGGAATCGCCAAATATTCTTCTAGCATATCAGCATAGACATTTAGCATATCTATAGTTTCTTTTTCTGCTTCTTCTGCTGTTGCATGAGCAGTATGTCCTTCTTGCCATAAAAATTCAGAAGTTCTTAAAAATGGTCTAGTTGTTTTTTCCCATCTTACAACAGAACACCATTGATTGTATTTCTTAGGCAAATCATTATGACTTTGAATAATCTTAGCATAATGTTCACAAAATAAAGTTTCTGAAGTTGGTCTTACTATTAATCTTTCAGCAAGATCTTCTCCTCCTGCTTTTGTCACATAAGCAACCTCTGGTGAAAACCCTTCTACATGATCCTTTTCCTTTTGCAATAATGATTCTGGTATGAACATTGGCATATATACATTTTCATGACCTGTTTCCTTAATCCTATTATCTAAGTACTTTTGAATGTTTTCCCAAATCGCATATCCATAAGGTCTTATAATCATGCAACCCTTAACAGTTGAATAATCAATAAGCTCAGCTTTCTTTACAATATCTGTGTACCACTTAGCAAAATCCTCATCTATTGCTGTTATAGCTTCAACAAATTTTTTATTATTATTTTTACTCATAATTTTCTTCCTTTCTGTCTGTTAATATTTAGATACAAAAAAACACCAAGAAAAATCCACAAGGGACCCTTCTTGGCGTTACCACCCTAATTATTATAAGATTACGCGCAATAATCTTATAATCTCTCTTTATCTATAACGGGAATATCCGCTGTAGCCTACTATTATTTCGGTACAGAACTCCAAGGCTGGTTCAGTATATAACTTCTAGGAACTTTCACCAAGCATTCCCTCTCTAATAAGAACTCACTATACTTACTATTCCTCTTCACAGCAATAATATTTTTTCTCAATGTTACCTCAATAACTGGTTTACGTCAAGCAATATATTTTCTTTAATTTTACTTATTATACTTTATTTAAGATATACTTCTTGTATTATGCATGTACTACTTCGTAATGAAATTTATTATTTTTGAATTCTCTCACCAGAACCCGTGAGAGTTTTAAAAATATATTAAGGTTCGAAGTAGTCCATCTGCAGTTACAAGTGAGGTTTGTACATTTTATTACTTTATATCTACTACTTAATATGGTATAACTCTAAAGTATTATTTAGTAAATTCTAAATAATTGTATATGTTAGGGATTTATTTTGCCATTTTATTGATAAAATCAATTTCATACTGACGTTCACCGTATTTTTCTTCGTTGTCAATAATCGTACCTTCTGTGAGGGAGATACGAAGAACGATTGAGTTAGGATTTTCTTCGTCGCCAACTTCATCGAACCAGTCGAAAACTTTTTTAAATTTCGCTCTGATTTCCGCATTCTTCTCATCCTTCACCCAACCAAGATTTTCAGCCACACCTTGAAGAGCATACCAATCTAACCCAGCCACAGAAACCTCATTGTTCTTCTCAATTTGTAGCATTTTATTTTTTTGAGCGTCAGTAGAAACATAAAATACGCCGTCTTCATAATAAGCGCATACCATACGGACAGCAGGACGAGGATTACCATTAGCGTTCGAAGATAGTGATATTGTCCCAAGGGCAATAACTTCCTCTTTGCCATTTCCGCAACGTTCCTCCATAAGTTTCATTGCATTTTCATATTTATTCATTTTAATTCTCCTTTAACTTAATTATTTTTTTGCTGTAGTTATAGTCAAACCACCTTAAAAGTGAATAAGATTTACAATTCCAACTTTAGCCACAATGCTGGGCGGACACCGCCTGTACATTTGCCATCGCTGATGTTGCCTTTCAATATGTTGTTGCCTTGTATACCTATATTACCGTCAGTGCCGAAGATGTACACTGCTTTTATATTAACTCGGCCAGGCGACCGAAGCCACCACCACCAACACCATTCTTTACCCAAAAGTTTTGCTAATCGCTTACTGTTGTTTTCATCTTTTCTTTCAAACCAGTATCTTTGATTTTTTCCTCGGTTATACAGTTTTGAGCGGCTATCCCCGAAATATGTGCATACTTCCTCAAGGCTTAATAAAAATATACTGTCTTTCGTATCTGCTCCGCCCTTTGAACCGTACCACTGATTGTCAGGATTTTTATTTACTACCGTAATTATTCTTGATTTATCAGCTTCAGTGAATTTGTCATAAAATTCACCATTGAGATATTTTCTTAACGCGCAGTCAGCCCATGTTATATCTTCATAAGCATCATGGTAAGGGCGTTGATCTATAATCTCTTCAGTTATAATCAAAGCTGTATTGTTATGTATATCAAGCACACGCCAATTATATCCTCCGAATAATAATGATGAGCTAATCTCAATATATTCCATTTAAATACCTCTTTCTTTCCAATAGGTAATCCACCTTACTCTTTAAACTTATTCTTAACCCTTCTCCTTAATGGGCAACAATAATAACCCATTCTTTTAATAAACACCAGTCCTGAAAGTCCCACGTCCTCAACACATGTGCTGCATATAACCCGCCGTCAAAAGTTCGTTTTACTAAAGGTTCGGAGATTTCTAAATGGTCAGGAATTGATACCCACACCTCATATACATGGTAAGGTTCTCCGAGTAATGCTGCCCCCTTAGAACAGTCAAAGCTAAAGCTTCGGGAGTCTGGTTTGATATATCTCTTTTATGTTTTTTTCATTGATAAGTATTATATATTATTATATCTCACATGAATCATTTGGTAAATCATTGAAATAAAGGAATTATCAACTACATCATAACTTATAGCTGAGGAACATTATAGTCTACGTATTATGTCCTATTGTCAATTATCCAATTTCAGTAAATGAGGTTTTTTACAATAGATATAACAATATGTTTTCTGTTCCTATATTCTTTCTTCTTACAATAACGCTGTAACTTCTAATTGCTTCAACTTCTCTGCACATAAGCTCTATAAATTTCATCGTAAGTAACATTTTCTATGAGTGATGAATATACTAATACATGGTGCTCCGCCATATAAATTAGTATTTAATTGAGAGGTAATTGAAATGATGAAGCTTGCTTTGATAGGCTGTGGAAAATGGGGGAGAAATTATCTAAAGACTGTAAGTGCAATAGATGGCTGTGAATTAAAGTGGGTCTGTGATCTAGACTATGAAAAGCTAAATCAAGCACATGCTGTTTACCCTCAGACCAGGTTCACTGAAAATAAAGCAGATATATTGAATGACAGTGAGATACAAGGGGTTATTATAGCCACAACACCTGAAAGTCATTACATACTAGCTAAGGAAGTAATAAGCAAAGGCAAAGCTGTTCTCGTAGAAAAGCCAGTGACAATTAACAGGAAAGATAGTCATGATCTAATTGAATTGGCTACTGCTCAAAATACTGTATTAATGGCTGGACATACATTACTTTACCATCCTGCTGTGAAAAGGATAAAAGGGCTTCTTGAAGAAAAAAATATCATTAATGATCTATATTACTTAAACATGTGCAGAACTAGTTCCAGCCCTCCGTCTCCCAAAGTAGATATTCTTCAAGATCTGGCAGTTCATGATATTTATCTTTCTCTACACCTCATAGGGATGGCCCCTATCTGGGTAATTGCCCATGGCGAAAGATATGTTCAAAGTACTTATAACAATGTTATCAATATACTGATGGGTTTCCCTAGTGGTAAAATAGTTTCTATATTTGCTAGCTTCATTCATACGGAAAAAACTAGGAAAATGACACTTATTGCATCGAAAACAAAATTAGTATTTGACGACACACAGACTGCCAATAGAAAAATTAAAATCTTCCATAACGGACAACAGGAACAGTTTTTATCAGTGGAAGACAATTCGGAACCTCTGAAACAGGAGTGTCTTCATTTTACGGAATGTATTAGAGAGAACACTGAACCTATTAGTGGCAGAGAAAATATAGAACTCGTAGCAAAAATAACTGATTGCATTTCCATCTCTCTCGAAAAAGGAGGAGAAAAAATCACCATCTGCTGATTGAGACGGTAAGCATTATAATCAGGAAGGTGTGGTTAAATTATGTTCATTGTAAAGAAATATTCAAAAGAACTTGAGAATGAATGGGAGAAATTTGTGCACTCCTCAGTTAATGGCACTTTTATGCAGGAAAGAAGATTTCTAGGTTATCATCCTTCAGATAGGTTTTTAGATCATTCGCTAATATTTATGGAGGATAAGAGAATCATTGCCGTTCTTCCTGCTGCCGTAGTACAACAAGATGATAAACGCATGCTAATTTCTCACCCCGGCACTTCCCATGGTGGGCTGATAATAAAGTCCAGTCTAAGCACTAAAAAATGCTTAGAGTTAGTAAGTACACTTGTGGAATATTGTTCCATGAACGGTTTTGACTATATACGACTAAAACCTGTTCCGAGGGTTTACCACAGAGAGCTTTCGGATCAACTTGACTTTGCATTAAGGTTTTCTGGTTTTAGCATTGAGTATACAGAGCTGGCCACAGTGCTTGAGCTAAAAAAAGGTGAAGAACCTTTTGCAAAACATGTAATGAGTGATACAACTTTTCGAAACTACCAGAAGGCATTGAAAAGTGGTTTATCAGTGGTAGAGGATGCCAATATAAAAGACTTTTGGCCTATTTTAGAAGATAACCTTAAACATAAACATAATGCAAAGCCCGCACATACATTTGATGAAATCAAACTCCTAAAAACTCTTTACCCTAACAAGATAAAACTCTTTGCAGCATATGAAGGAGTAACTCCTGCAGCGGGTGTTTTAGCATTTTTACTTAATGACAGAGTTATTAACTGTTTTTATATTGCCCACCACGATAGTTTCCAGCACCTACGTCCGTTAAACCTTATTTTTGGTCATATGATGGAATGGGGACTAAGAAACGACTTTTCATATTTAGATTGGGGGATTTCCACTGAGGTAAAAGGAAGTAAAGTCAATACTGGGCTATTTCATTTTAAAGAAGGTTATGGAGGCCATGGAGTATTGCGGGAATGCTATTTATACAAAGTGAACAATAGCAAATAGTTTAAAGGGGTGAGGTAATGAAATTAGCAGGTCATCAACCAAATTATATCCCCTGGCCAGGATATTTTGTTAAGATGGCACAGTGTGATATTTTTTTTATTTTAGATACTGCTCAGTTTCAAACAGGTAGTTCATCCGATAATAGGAATCTTATCAAAGCTTCCCAAGGCACTCAGTTATTAACTGTGCCTGTGAAACGCAAGGGCATGGGCTTGCAGCGGTTTAATGAAGTTACTGTGATACCTGGTTGGAAAAGACATCATCTTAGGGCACTGAAAGTAAACTATGTAAAAGCACCTCATTTCAAAGAAATCTTTCCCCTGATGGAGCAGGTATTGCAAGATACCGGATATCTTATAGATACCAATATAGCTTTTATCAAACTGGTATATGACCTGCTGGGACTTAAAACAAAGCTTGTGTTTTTATCAGATTTACCCCAATTTTCTGATCTTCGAAAAAATGAACTGATAGCTGCAATCTGCCGACACTTTTCTGCTGACACTTACCTATCAGGTATTGGAGCAAAGGCATATAATCAACCAGAAATTTTTGAAAAACAAGGTATTAAATTGGAGTATTTGGATTATGAACCTATAGAATATCCTCAGCTTTGGGGCAATTTTATACCCAATTTGTCTATAGTGGATATGTTATTTAATTGTGGAGCAAATGGCACACGCAAGCTTTTGTTGAAAGAGGTGTAAGTATGAAAAGAATACTATTTTTTTCGCATAGTTCTAAATATACTCTTGGGCTACCGCAGGGTTTTAGCGAATTGAACTGCCCTGTTTTTGTGCTTAGAGATTTAAATAGAAGTTCTATAACAGACGCAATTGACAACTTTAGACCTGATATTATGATAACGACTGGATGGGCTTATCGCAGGTATAGCCGTGAACATATAGACGAGTTGGTAAAAAGAGCTGCTAAATACAAGGTGAAACATGTCTATTGGGCAACTGAAGATCCAAGATGGACCGAGAAGTGTTCCTTCAGGTGTATTGAAACCTATAAACCTAATGCAATTATGACCATACATCCTGGTAGTATAAATAAATACAGGGAGCTTGGACTTCCCGCTGGACATCTTGATTTTGGCTGCAATCCAGAATTCAATAAGTCCGAACCTCAAAGCAGTGAATATGATTATGATATAGCCTTAATCGGAAATGGAGGACGGGAATGGAAATCATATAGAAAGGATAGCGTTCAGATATTACTTAAGCCTTTGGTAGAAAAAGGTTATAACATTGCTATTTGGGGTAAGCGATGGGACCGTTTTAATGAAGAACTAATGGGTTTTAAGATCCCATCGCATATGCTTAAAGGTGAACTACCTTATGAGGAAACAAATAAAGTATATAATTCAGCTAAAATTATATTAGGTTTGCAAAATTACCATGACATGTTAACATCTCGGACTTTTGAAGTACTGGGTTCAGGTGGTTTTTTGCTTACGACGCCAACGCCATCTGTCACCAAGCTGTTTATAAATAATGTTCACCTATCATGCGCCTTTTCCCCAGAAGATACAGTTGACCTAGTAAATTATTTTCTTAAAAACACCTCAGAACGGAAAGAAATAGCACGCAATGGTCAGCTGGAGGTTTATTCAAAACACACTTATAAAGAACGTGCCAGACAAATCCTTGATTTCTGCAGTTTAGTTGAAAGGAATTAAAATTAAAATGGATAATCAGAAAACTATTAAACAAAGTGTTTCTTTAATGGGTACTAGCATTACTGGCGAAACTGATGCAAAGGTAACTTTTCATCCAGCCCAGCCTAATACAGGTATAATATTTATCCGTAATGACCTTACAGGCCGACCTAAAGTAAAATGCTCATTTGAAAAAGCAAAGGTTGAATACAGATGGACTTCTCTTGCTGATGGAGATGTTCGCATCGAACACACAGAGCATGCGTTGGCAGCCATATCAGGATTAGGTTTGGACAACGTATTTATTGAGCTGGAACAGGCCAGCCTTCCCGTAACAGAAGATTACAGCAGTAAAGAATTCAAAAGAGCTCTTATGGGAGCTGGGATAGTGGGACAAAATGCCAAAAAGGAAATGATAAAGATACTTAAGCCCATTATTGTATATAAACGTGAAAGCTTAGGAGATATACAATATGAGAAGTTCCTAATGGCTCTTCCCTACGATGGATTTAAACTAACCTATATGGTTGACTATCCCAATCTGCCACAGTTATCTCAAGTAGCTGAAATGGACATAAATCCTGAAACATTTTCAAAAGAGCTGTCAGATGCCCGTTCTTATATAATTGAGTCAGAGCTTGAAGATGTTGTAAACCTAACTGGGAAAGTCAGCTCAAATGTATTGGTAGTCAAATCCGGCACTGAGTACAATTCGTGGAAATGGCCCAATGAACCTGCTCGTCATAAAGTGCTTGACCTTCTCGGAGATCTTAGCTTGCTTGGAAAAAAGGTACAGGGACATGTGATAGGCTTCAGATCTGGTCACCGGTTAAATCTAGAGCTCTGTAAAAAAATTTATGATGAGTGGTTTCAATACCTGTCCACCCAGGATTAACAGTACAGGAGGTTGATTACATTGTCAGCAGTTTACAAAAATATGAATGAAACTAGCAATACTATCAATGTTTTGGTTACAGGTTCAGGTTCTGTATACGGGCTTGGTATTATGAGATCACTGAAAGAATCGGTGCTTCCTGTTGAAATAATAGCAATTGACTCTAATCCATATTCATTAGGTTTATTTTTTGCCGCTAAAAGCTTTATATGTCCTCAGGCAGCAGATGAAGAAAGCTATTATATGTTTATTAAAAATCTTTGTATAAATCATCAGATTAAAGCGATATTTATCGGCTCTACAGCGGAGCTTCCCTTTTATTCAAGAAACAGAGAATCCCTTGAAAAATCTACAGGAGCAAAGGTGTTTGTAAATTCTCCCGAAGTTATAGAACTTTGCACCGATAAGTGGCTGACCATGTGCTATTTACAACGCTCCGGCTTTCAAATTCCTGCAAGTATAAGATATCCTGAGGATGATGGTATGCTCTCATCATTTATTGAAGATACTGGTTTTCCATTGATAGTCAAGCCACGTTTTGGGCGTGGCTCAGTGGGTGTTGTTCTAGTTAAGGATAATCAGCAGCTACTTGAAAATATAAATGGTAAGAAAGGTCTAATTATACAGGAATACCTTACAGATGAGGATCAAGAGTTTACCGTAGGGATTTGCATAAATCAAAAAGGAAAGGTCATTTCCAAGATCGCTTTAAGGCGATATCTTCTGGAAGGAGTTACTATTGCTGCAGTTTCTGATGATTATCACCACATTGCAGATTATTGTGCCATGGTTGCAAGTACACTGGGAGCCTATGGAGCTATAAATATTCAATTGCGCCTAAAAGACTGCATGCCAGTAATTTTCGAAATAAATCCCAGATTCAGCAGTTCTACATGTATGCGGTCACTATTTGGAATAAATGAGCCAGAAAACTTAATACGCTCAGAAGTACTTTGCCAGGAGGTAATACCAGGCAGCCCTGCAACTGGCCTTGTATTGAGGCAATACATGGATTATTACTTTCCACTAGACAAACTTAACTCGCTTTCTAAAGAAAATCTTCACTAGATATAAATATTTACGTAAAAATTATTGAAAACCCTCACTAAATATAAAAAGTGCCCTTGAATCAGCAGACTAAACAGCTGGTCAATAAAGCAGGCTCAATCAGTTATAGTTTTGCTACAATAGAATAAGGGCTGAACACCAACTGTTTTTAACCACTAATGCGACAGCCCCGTTTTACATATTTTATTTATATAGTACTTGATGAGATTATCTACTATTAAAATCTTTTGCTCCAATTCCAACACTCACAGGTTGTTTCAACTTTAAAACCTAAATCCCAGTAAAATTGCTGGTCTCCTCCAAGCATTCCTCTACACTTAGGAGCCATCTTCATAATACGATTGGCTGCCTCATAAATCAATGCTCTTGCTATTCCCTTTCTCCTGCACCACCAAACAACTCCAAGCGGCTCTAATTCACAATAAGGCATCTTTTCATTATACCAAATGATAGCACTCCCCACTGGCTTTCCTTCCATATCTAGCACACATAAATCAAGTTCTGGTTTATACCCTGGCATCTTTCTCAAATCACGAAACCCTATTTCACCAGTTTCTGCCGTTGGAAGTGTATAGTTAAACGAAAACATATGGGTATTAGAAAGAAAAAAGTCTGGTGTTTCGGTTCCATCACTTATCGTATATCCCTCTGGGAGCACAACATCAAACTTGTCACCTGTAAATGGAAGTATAAGTGACCGCTCTACATTCTGTGATAATTCATACCCTCTTTCTTTTGACATGTTCTTTACATAATTATATTCTGGCGGAATCACCATATGTAAATATCGAGTCTTTTCTTTATAATCTTTTGCAAAACAGGACAGATGTGTTTCTGCATGATGAAACATACTCGCAAGTAATTTACTATCTCTTTGTCGTTCTAACGAATCGAAAAGAAAAAATGCATCTCCATTCCATACACCTTCGCAAATAACTGCTGAAATAACCTTGCAATCTTCTTCCCAGACTCCAACGGTATGTCTCCAATTATCTTTTACATTTGCCCATGCACCATGAACTCCACTACAGAACTCATGCCTACTAAATCCCCATGGTGGATTCCCCCATTTGTAGCTTTCTAAAATAAGTTCTTCTACTTTGAAAAAATCATCATCTGTATAATATCTAAAAGTAGTACCCAAATCAATTCCCCCTTCATAATTCTGGTTTAATACTTTTTTCCAAGAATAGTCACTATCATATGTAACAAACCAATCTAACTCCAAAAATATAATTAAGCTTCACAATTTGAATGAACTATGTGTTCTATATAATTTTAAGGTTTCTGCATATGAAAATAAAAGATAATAGTCGTTTCTATATTATTCTTTATACAAAAGCTACCACCCATTGTAAGAGTGGTAGCTTAAACCTATTTACATTATTCTAACCTTCAAGTGCTGAAACTCTCATATAAAAAAAGTCCACGTCATATATCTTACTAATTCTTCCCTCTTAATGATTTAATAAATAGTAGGTACCATTCCTCCATCCATACGAATTGGAGAACCTTTAAATGCAGATGCATAAGGGCTACATACAAATGCAGCTAGTCTACCTACTTCACTTGGTCTAATAAAACGCTGTATTTCAGATTGAGGTAGATTTGTAGCCATAAACTTTTTCTCTTTTTCTTCAAAAGCCATATTTTCGTCAGAATATATACTATCAATTATTTGATATACATTTTCAGAAAGTGTTGGCCCTGGCATAATTGTATTAACTGTAACTTCTTTTCCTATTGTTAATTTAGACAAACTTTTTGACAGTGATAATAACATTGATTTGGTCATGCAATACTGAGGCATTTGCCCAGAAGGCATAATTGCTTCTTCGCTAGCAATAAAGATAATGCGGCCATAATTATTTTTCAACATTTTATTTAAATAAAATTTACATAATCCATTTGCTGCAAGGACATTAGTTTCAAAGTATTTTTCCCATACAATATCATCAACATCATTGTAATCCATAATTTCATAGATACCCATATTATTAACCAAAATATCAATATTAGGATATTTCTCAAATAAAGTTTCTCTTTGTTTAACATTTACAAGATCTGCTGTAGCATTTTGAGGAGAAGTAGATGGAAATTTTGATTTAATTTCATTTACGATCAGTTCTACTTCCTCATAGTTTCGTCCATTAATTAGTACATTAACGCCTTCCTTAGCAAGTTCCATTGCGATTGCTTTACCAATACCTTTTGTTGATCCTGTAACTAAAGCTGTTTTATTGTTTAATCCCATATCCATGATACATTTCTCCTTTTAATTTTAGTACAATGTTAATTTATCTAACTTTTATCTAAATGTTTAGCACGCCAATTTGAAGGAGTATCACCTTCCCAAAGTCTAAAAGCGCGATAAAACGAATTTATGTCTTCATATCCAATCATAAAGGCTACTTCTTTAATATCTAGAGATGAATCTTTTAAGTACTCTATTGCCTTCTCATGCCTTACTTGTGCCAATAAATTCTTAAAGCTAGTACCTTCATCAATAAGACGACGCTGCAATGTTCGATTGCTCATCCCTAGTTCACTCGCCACTGTCTTAATATCAGGACACCCTCCTGTTAAACTACGTTTTACAATCCATTTAACCATCTCAGTAATCGAATAGCTCCGTTGCCTCTCATCCAGCGATTGTTCCAGTACTGGAGTCAGAATCTCTAAAAGCTCTACATTATATGATGTAAACGGACGGTCTAAATCTCCTCTCTGTAATGTCAATCGATTGCAACTTGCACCAATCTGAACTCGACAGCCAAAGTAAGCTTCAAGCTCCTGTATATTGCTTATAGAATCAGAAATTTCTACTAATTTGGCCTTTAAAGGCTGAGCTGTCCCCCTACGACCTAATTCTAGAAGAAATGCAAGAGTGATACCAACTAAAATCGGTGGACCAGGCTGTTCAACATACAACCATTCCAATTCTATTGTACACTCATCACCTTTCTCAACAATACGTAAACCTTCAGGCGGACATAATTGCTTGTATCTGGCCATTCGCTTTAGCGCATCGCGATAATCACGTGCATGATAAGTCGCTAAGACAGCAGGCGGATAATGAGTAGTTTCAAATACGGTTGCAAGCTTAATAATTGCTTTAGCAGTATCACCAATAATATCCGAATAAGCATTCCAAATTGCAAAATATTGAGCCGTGGTGACAAATGGTGAAGTAATAATTGTTAGTGGTAGCTGAGCTTTTCTAACTACGTGATTAACATCAATACCTAATTGACACAAACTTTCCCAAAATCCAGCCGTTATTTTAATACGCGCATGCGATGCCATTCATATAAACCTCCCTTATTTATCTATACGTTCACTAGCTTAGTTACACTCACATTTTTCCTTTCTAGTTAAACATTGATTACATTATACCTATTAAATATGATCAAGTAACTAGCACCTTACGACAAGTTACTTGCTAATCACGCCAAGAGCTATTAGTAATAAATATAATGAATAGTATTACCTTCCTTTACAAAAAAATAAGATAGGCTTTTAAACCTATCTTACTAAATTGCAAATTATAGTTTCTATATTTCTTAAAAATAGTGTAAGTATTGAAACAATGATTATAAAAACCCCAGCTAAAACTAGTGGAATTGATTCTTTCTTCTTTTTCTTAACATATAAAGTATAGCCATTTAATATACTTGACACTCCACATAATGATACTGCAACAGATAGTGCAATATTTGAGTCTATAAATCCAACTAAATCTAAAATTAATAAAATAATACTGATTATTGGTAATAATGTCATGATACCTTTTTTCATATAATCGTCCCTCTTTTAAATATATCATTTTAATATAGCTATAGGGTTCCAACTTCAACTATTAAGTTATGCATGCCTAAAATTCATAGGTGCACGATTTTCGAACATTCATAACTTAAGTTTTCGTAATAGAACCCTATATAAAGTTCCTAACTCAACTATTAATTTATATATACTAAAATTCATTGATCTATGATTTTCGAACAAGTACAAATTAAGTTTCTATATCGGAACTCTTTAAATAAACTTTAAGCTTTACAAAAATATAAAACTCATGATAACTGCTACTATTAGTGTAATTAGAGCAGAGCCTATTGCTAATAAAATTTTCTGATATGGTCGCTTCCCATACTCCTGATTCTTTTTAGTGTCATCCAAACTTTCACCCTCTGTAAAAGCAAGAATTTCTTTATAAGTTTGGATATTAAAACTCTTTTTATATTTCTCAACCCTAATTGAATAATATATTGCTATAATTGCAACTACACCAAAAATCACTAGTCCAATATTACCCATAAACTTCACAAGTGGAACAGGTGATATAATTGCTAGTAATAGTAATACCGCAAAGATATTCCCATCATGTTTAAATCTACTAATGTCTTCTGAATTAACTTTTTCTTTCATTTCTTCAAGGTCTCCTTTAACTAATATGTCAAGAGATACACTAAAAAGATCACTTAGCAATAATAAACTTTTCATATCAGGATAATTTTTATTATTTTCCCAATTTGAAATAGTTTGTCTAGATACAAATATCTTTTCAGACAATTCTTACTGAGAAAATCCCATTTGCATTCTATATTTTTTTATTTGTTTTCCGATCTCCATATAATGTCCCCCTGCACTTTCAGTTTATAACCTCGAATGAAACTCTACTATCAAAAGTATTGGATATGGCCTGTTTTCCTATGTCAAAAGTGTTTGACATACTATAAATTATCATCCATCAATTAATTTTACCATTTTTTACTTATATTTCATATGAATTTATTAGTAGTTATTACACATAACTTATTTGATAAATCATTTAACTATATTTTTGATAAAAAATAAGATAGGCTTTAAAACCTATCCTACTTACTCTTCTCTCATAATGATTTAATTAGCCATCTTTCTATATCATTTTCTCTATATTTTCCCAAAGGTGGAATGAAGATTGATAGCTATGATTCCTGTTTTATCTAAAATAACATCTTTTGTTACTTGCTTATTAGCAATTTCCACTATAGATTCCTATATCGCACAATCTTAATGTAGAGCTACTTATCATCTATTCTTCATCAATAATTGAGAAACTGGTTCTTTTTCATAAGTTTCATAAAGTGTCTTATCACTTATTCTGTCTATTTCATTCACATCTGCGCCATTTTGGAATAGTAAATCAAAAATTTGTGTTAGATCTTGTTTAAGTTCATCTGTAATTATCCTATCGTCAGATATCCTATCCTCATTATAATAATATGAGGGAAGTATTTGCCTAGCATCTAAAATAGCTCTCATTAAACAAGAGTTTCCATAAGAATCTAAACAATCGACATCTGATTCCATATGTAACATCCTTTTCAATATATGAAATGCAGCAGTAGCTTTTTCTTTAGAATTAAACTCACAAAATCCTCTTATTTCATCATTGGTATTCCATCTAGAACACCTAACAGCTGCCATGATAGCATCTTGTAAAACAGGCATCCTCCACTCATAACAACTTTCACTTTCCATAAAATTCACATCAGCACCAAGATCTAAAAGGTACTCTGCAACTTCAAAGTTTCCAGACTTTATTGCAACTTGCAAAGGAGATTGTCCATGATCTTTTTTGGGTGGCTGTTTTGCTGTGCATGAAATAAGCTCTGGTTTCTTTTCTAGTAAGGCTTTTACAGTTTCTATATCACCTTGTCTAATTGCAATGAATAATTTTTTCATATCTTGCCTCCTTTAAACCATTAAAGCTGAAATAACTTATCATCTGCTTACAGATTTTATAAATAGTCTTTAACTTTCAGTCAATTACAATTAGATATACCTATTAATGAAAGTTTATATACTTTAGCTTCTTGCTATTAGCCTAATAAAACTGCCTACATCTCATCCATTTTTATGGATAGTGGAATGTTAACTTATCGTAATATCTTTACTTATTATGTAATTGCTCATATATTAAATGCGGCTTTTAAATTCATGTATTTAATGTTTACATAAGAATTTCATTTTTTCTAAAAAACAATGTCTTTCATATCCATTGTTACTCTGCTTAATTTTTTCTACATACCTTAAAAAATAATCTTTAATAACCATAGAAACACCAACCACATCAACACTAATGCTTGTTCGCATATTAGTATAAATAAATTCTGCTACATATCCTTTATTAATAGTTAGCTGGCTTCCGTTTTTTGTTTGAGCTGAATGTAAAATGCCACACCTTATGTCTCCATAAAATTTTCTTGCTAAATTATTACTTGTAAATATATGTGGAAATTCTTCCATTAGAAATCTACTATATTCATAACTATTACTTTTGCGTGTTTCATCCCAACCATTCTTAAATTGTAGTAGTGTCTCTATTAGTAAACAGTTTAATGCCATAACAGCAAATCCGTCAATCATCAAAAAACCATCACCAATTATTCTATCTATTATATTTAAATATCTTCCTCTTATTCTATCTTCAAATATATCTATTGCCTTAATCCAATCTTCTTGATTACTTGTCATAGTTAAGTTTAAATTAATAAAATCCTCCTTTTTGTACCTTGGTGATATAAATATTTCTCCCATGTATTCCATTATTGCTCCTCCTTTTTCCCCGTTTATAAATTCTATTTTTGTATAGTTCCTTAATATACCAACTAATTTTTCACATCTTTTTATCTTCAGTCAAAGAAGATTTCCATTTTCCCGTAA
The DNA here is from genome assembly GCF_016595795.1 of Clostridium yunnanense. GTDB lineage: Bacteria > Bacillota > Clostridia > Clostridiales > Clostridiaceae > Clostridium_AR > Clostridium_AR yunnanense. The sequence continues at coordinate 86,675 of NZ_JAENHN010000027.1, read as the reverse complement.
GTTTTTTGACTATATTCAAGCCTCCTTTACCTTCTAGTATTGTCTGATTTAAACCTTTACTTTCTCTGTAATATCATAAGAATGTTGTGTTACATTATTAGATAAGTCAATATCTTTAAAATCCTCCATATTAATGTATTTAGAACCCCCCTGTTCTTTTTGTATTACATTGAGCAACCTTGTCTTATCAATCCATTTTTCCCATATACCCTATAATTTTATTTAGTATTATTTCTATTTTTCGATTTTTAAAATCTATATATCCTATTAATTATTCTATTAATTTCTTAAATTTTATTCTTTGTACATTTTATATAACTGGGTCTTTTACTATTTCAATAAGAATAATCATTAATATACTTTGCAAACTTCCAATTATAGACACTATCCCCTCTCTTTACATCACATCTCCTGTATACCTTTATTCTACAATATTCAATAATCTCCTTCATATTTTCCCTCTACACACAAAAAACCACAGCACATCGATCTCTCATCAATGTGCTGCAGTCTCTCTTCTTCTAACTAATCATTAAGCCGCTTCATCCTCATTTTTCTTTCTCTTACTAACCACATACATTGCAGCTCCTAGCACTACTACAACTCCGCCAACTCCTAAAAGTACATTTGAATCTATTGTAGATCCTGTCTTAGGAAGATTTCCTATTGTAGTTCCGGATGTTGGTGTAGATGGATTTGTTGTACCTGTTCCACCATTATTAGTGCCACCATTGTTTGCAGGTGCTATTCCAGCTACTAATGGTTTTGCATCATTTACTACTAGATGTTTTGATCCTAATGCTTCTAGGGCACTTGCTAAGCTGTCTCTTATTGGAATTCCTGTGTCATAAACGTTTTGTGCTCCTGTGAAGTCGTATTGATCTCCACCTGTTATCATGAAGTCATTTGTAACTACGGAGTAGGTTTTGTTCATGTCTATTGGAGTTCCGTCTTCTAGGAACATTGCAGTGATTCTATTTCCTGCTTTTGCGTCTTTATCGTAGTATACTTTTATTCCTGATACTTGAACCCAACCTACGCTTGTGTTCATTATACCATTTTCTATTACTCTCTTTAGGTCTGAACCTTTTAGGTTAAGTTTAACTAAAGTGTTGTCAAATGGCATTACTTCGTATAGTGTACCCATTGTTATCTTTCCTGCTGCTATAGGGGTTCTTAGGCCTCCGCCGTTTGTTATACCTATTTGAACTCCTACTGCTTTTCTCATAACATCAGTTACCCATTGACCAAGTAAAGAAGTGCCTTCTGCGTATCTATCATGAGTTAATTCTGTATCTGTATATCCTTCTACCTTTTCAAGCTTTGGTTGAAGCTCTGTATAGTACTTAGTGTAAGTTGCTTGTGCAGTGGTATCTGGAGTTATCTGTGCTTTTCTCTTATATACACTGTCTAGGTTTGGTGTTATGCTCTTTAGCTTTCCTGTATTCTTATCTATAACTATTGAAAGATCAGCTAAAGATCTTCCTGCATAGTAAGCTTGAACTACTGGCTTGTTATTTACATAGCCGCTTACTGGATTGTGTGAATGTGCAGTTATTACAGCATCTAAACTTTCAACATTGCATAAACCTGTATCTACTACCTCGCCTGTTATATTTCCCTTTGCATCTTGTGCTGAGCCTATGTGTGTAAGTGCTATAACCACATCTGCTTTTCCTTCTGGAAGGCTTCCGCTCTTTAGTTTATCTGCCCATACTTTTGCTGATGCAGCTGGATCTCTAAACTCAAGTCCTGCTACGATTTCAGGTTTAGTTTTAAAAGCAGTTTCTGGAGTTGTAATTCCTACAAAACCTATCTTTACACCATCTACTGTAACCATCTTATATGGTTTTGCCCATGCTACTGGCTGACCTGTCTTTTTATCATAGATATTTGAAGCTAAGAAATCGAAGTTTCCGTCTTTAGCCCAAGGTGCTATCTTATCTATGCCCCAGTCAAATTCATGGTTACCTACTGCTGAAGCTACTATACCAAGTTGTTTTAACATTGCAGAAACTGGTTCTCCATAAGTAAGGTTAGACATAGCGCTTCCTTGATAGTTATCTCCTGCTGAAACAACTACTGTGTTTGGATTTGCAGCTTTATATTCATTTATAGCAGCTACAAACTTTGACATTCCAAGGTTCTTTCCGCTGGCACTTGTATCTTCTGCTAAGTTTCCATGGAAATCATTGAAGGTAACTACATCAATAACCTTATCACCATTTGGATTCATAGCTTTTTTCACATCATCCATAGTGATTGCTTTGCCGTTATATTGTGCAAGAGCTATAGCTCCGTTATTTATATACTTAACTGCTAATCCTCTTTCATAAGAGTTAAAGTTGTAACCTGTTAAGCTCCAGTTATTATCACATTCTGGAGTTATTGTTCCACCTTTAACATTTTGAATATAAGTTCCTATAAGATCTCTTATTCTTCCGTCACCTAGACCATTTGTCTTTTCTGACTGACCGATGATTACTGGAAGTGTATCATTTCCTGAATAAACAGTACCTGGTTTTGTAAGTTGAGTACTTGCTCTGTAGTTATTTACAGTCATGTATAATACTTCTGAATCACCTATTGCAGTTCCATCCGCTTTAGTTAAATTAACTATTCTACTACCAGGCTGTTTTGATATATCTACTTTATACTTAACTCCATAAAACATATCGTAATTATAACCTGGTATTGCTGCATTAAAGGAAACAGTTAAGTCCCCTGGCTTAAAGGTATTATAGTAGTTTGCTGACCATTCCATATACTTTTTAAGCTGTGCACCAGTTATTTTTAATACATATAAAGTATTGTCAAACTGATATATATTTGCTGTATCACATTTCTTTATTTGTCCTTCTGCTATATTTTGAACATCCTTAAACATAGCTGCTGCAGATACATCTATTTTATGTCCTGCAATCCTTTCTCCATAATACATTTGAACCTTGTTTATTAAATCAATCATTGCTGTTGGCTTAAGCTTAGCTTCACTTATACCTTTAACTTCATCCTTAGGCGATAAATCTCCACCCTTTAATGCTCCAATTGGAGTATTTGCATCATCGATTGCTATCTTATGATAGGATTGAAGTGCTGCAGTAAGTTCTGCATCAGGCTGATAATTTACCGCAGTTTTAGTCGCCATATCATATATAGCAGTAGTTATATCAGTTCCTTTATTTTCAATAACATACTTTCCATCAGCGTTCTTTGTAACACTTATATTAATCTGTGAAAGGCTCTTATCCCACTTATTAGGTTCTACTATTACAGTTCCCTTTTGTTTAGCTTCAGTGTAAGCTTCCATAGTTGAAGCCTTTGTGCTTCCATCTGGTAAAGTTGCTGTAACTGCATTGTTGTTTAAAGTATATATAACATTGTTATAATAATAATCCCCTGTTATTCTTGAGTGATAATGACCTGCTATAAAAGCATCTATTTCAGGACACTGAGAAAGTACCTCTATAGCACCTGATCCCGGCTCATTGTATTCTCCAGTCTCTCCCATATGCTCTGAAGCAATTATAACATCAACATTTTGCTCTCTAAGCTTTTTTATTGCCTCTTTTGTTTCATCTATTGGATTTGTAACCTTATAACCTTCAAGATTTACAGAATCCCATCTCTTAATGTTTGGAGTTACCATACCTATTATTCCGACCTTAACTCCACTTCTTTCAACAATTGTATAAGGTGCTGCAAGTCTTGAACCATCTTGGTTGTAAACATTTCCACAAAGAGTTTTTCCTTTGAACTGACTCATTACACTTTTTAATGCTGGAATACCATAATTAAATTCATGATTTCCATAGGTTAAAGTATCATAGCCCATTATATTCATAGCGGCTATCATAGGATTAGGATTACCATTTACAAATAAGCTTTCTGAATTGTCTTGTATTGTGTCTCCATTGTCTATAAGAATAGTGTTGTTAGGATTTTGGCTTCTAAGTTTCTTTACTGCAGTGTAAACTTGGGCTAAACTCCCTGTAGTATCCGCTGCATTTATCGCATAATCATAAGGTAAAAATCTCCCATGACTATCTGATGTGGCAAGGATCTGTAGTGTTTGCTTCTCGTTACCTGTGGCTAAAGAATTACTTTTCTCACTTGTGCTGATAGCTTGTTCACTTTTGTTAGTAGTGTCTGCCATGACATTTATCGGACCGATCATACTAAATGTCATTACTGTTGACAGTGCTAGAGTAATAAATCCCTTAACTTTCCTGATAGAATTTAACATTTTCTCCCCCTACTTTTCCTAGTTTCTGAATATCCAATTAATGGACATCCTATTCTATTATATTTGGAATATACTTCCAAAATTCATGATAACACATTTCAGCATTATTTTCCTTATATATTATGTTAACTGTTATTATTTATTCTTAATCTATTTCTATCAAAACGTTAAGAAAGCGATTACATATTTATTATTATTATTATTTTGTTACAAGAAAAAAATAATAATAATATATTTTAAAGGATTTAAATCTAGGCGCTGTTGAAAGCAAAAAGAAAACAAGCTATAATTAGCTTGCTAAAAGCTGTCTGGAGGTAAATTAATGAATAATAAAAATAATATCAATCCTTTATATTTCATATTCATAGGTATTGCAGGTATATTAGGATCACTAAAAGGCAATTCCCTAATTTATAAAGTGCCTTTAGTTATTAGTATATGTTGTTTAGTATATGGTTTTATACGACTTATAGGTAATCATAAGAAAAATACGCCTTAACTATCCCATTGATTTTTCTTCATATCAACATGATTGTCATCTTTAAAGGATACACCTTCTTCTAATAGCAGAAATCGTTGTTCCTGCCACCCAGGTGCTAGTCTTCCAGCATGATTTACCACACGATGACATGGGTATCCACCATAAAGTTCTGCCTGGCTAAGGACCTTCCCCACAAGTCGTGCATTTTTGTCTCTACCAATAAGTCTGGCTATTTGTCCATAGGTAGCAACTTTCCCTTTTGGGATTTCTTCCACAACGGAAAGTATTTCATAAATTAATTGTTCATTCATAACCTTTTTCATATATTCACCTGTGATATGTATCCTTACTTGGATATATTGTTTTATTCTTTCACCATATCTTAATATTTAGTCTTCTGTTTTGGTGATATAATTCTAGCAAAAAATAACTAGTGTTTCAACGAAACACAATGAAAAGCAGTGATTTTATGACCATTAGCTTTTACGTTCACGGTATTTATGCCAAAAATACTAAGAGCTTTAATTAAGATCAAATTATTATTTTTATCCATTATTACTCGCTTCTAATAACTACTTGTCTTTTAACCTCTTATTATATCAACCAATAACCAGACAATACAAAAAGGTAAAATAGATTATTTCTCCATCTTACCTCTTTTCGGCACATTCTATAGCACTTGTCATATCATCTTCAGTAACATCTAATTGATATGGATATCTAACCTGTACTCCGTATGGTACTAATTCAATACATTCATCCTCAATTGCAGCAAAACTTTTATCTATTACTTTACACTTATTATTAAGCACTACTAAATCATGTGTTCTTTCTATCTTGTTTCCATTTCTAATAAGATACCCCTTCAAGTACTTTTCTGCACTTTGTTCACAGTGATAACATATTATCTCTATAGGTTTAGGATACATATTTATCAAGAATTTAGCTGATTCTAAATCTCTTTTCGCATATACAAACCACTCTTCATAAATTTTGTCATTATCCATAAAGCTTTACCCCTTCATGAAAAATCTGACTTTCTAAAGTACAATCTAATTTTGCTCGTTCATTAAACTCATCACTATAATAAACTAACAAATCAACTGGCATGCTTTGGACCTTAGCCATAGCTTTTCTTACAAGTTTCATTATTTCAACTTTTCTTTTACTTTTATTATCTGTTATTATACAAATATCTAAATCACTGTCTTCATTAGGAGTTCCATATGCATATGAACCAAATAAATAAATCGAACTAATATCAAAAACATCATATATTTCTTTTACTAAATTATTTAATTCTATTTTAATATCTTGTGGCATATTCCTCACCTACCTATATCTTATTATAAGCCATTTTAATAATATATATCCATACTACAAACCTTTATATTTAGCATAACTACAATATAAATTTTGAATTAACTAATAAACTTGCAATTATCAAATCCTTCATAATATAAAATGACTTTTCAAATGCTCTTATTAACTTTTCAACATCTTTTAAAGTATTGCATTTATTGCTCTATATCTGCTAGGTTATACTAACAACCTAAGCAAAAATAAAAATTACCCTCTTCTACTAATTTCCTCCGCTATTAATGCTTTAGAAATATACATCGCTTTTATTATTTTATTAAGGCGGGTATGCTGAGCGGTACCCTCTGTAGAATTTAGCTGGGCTTTTTCACATTTGCTTATGATTGAAGCTACAGGTGGTTGTGCTTTTATCAATTCTTCTTTTGTATATTTTTCAGTTATATCTTCAGCTGTTATCAGTGCTTTTGATATATACAGTGCTTTTATCCTATTCTTAAGTAATGTGTGTTGTGAGGTACCCTCCTCAAATTTAGGTTGCATTTTTTCACAGTTACTTATAGTTGAATCTATAACCTTTAGTGCCTCGTCTAATTCTTCTCTTGTATACTTTTCCATAAGACTTGCCTCCTCAAAATTTCTTTATTAATTAGATTATCAAATTTATGTCTACTTAAAATTCTCAATTATTTCATCAACTGTTATCACTCCATCAACTAAAGTTTCAATAACAGGATTGTGATTTTCAATATCCATTTTCCAATAATGACGTGCTTTTTCCATATTGTCTTCATCATTTTCTGTTCCGTCAAAACAATTGCAAGCATCACCATCAAATATATTTCCTTGTACTTTTAGTTTAACAATAGAATATACATCACGGCCAGCATTTTTAAAAAATTCAGCCCATTAAGCCATAACTCTATTATATACACCATTGTGATTATTTTCATCAAACAAGATTTTTTGTCCTAACCTCATTGGTCTTTCCGTTACTACGTGATAAACATAGATTGCTTCCAAATTTGTTTTCCTCCTTTCTCGTATGTATTTATTAAAAGATCTTTAGGTAGCATCACTGACAAATTGGAATTTACCCAATTAACGATTCCTTAAAAATTGCCTGCAAAACAGTATAGGGTATGTCTTGATTCAGATAAATCTGTAACATCCCTTTAGGCGTAATCTTATATTGTTCTAATTGTGATTTATGCTCAATAATTGCAGTAGATTCAATATTAATATGGTCCTTAAAAGGAATAACCCTTACGAATTTATCGTCAACATAAAAGCTCGGTAATTTTGCCCATAACTTTTCTTCTATCCTGCAAGTGACACTTTTCATAATAAGCTCCCGTATCTCTGAAAAAATTGCTTGTATTTCTTCGCTGTATTTTTCAATATAATTTTGAATACTTTCATTCATATTAACAGCACCTCCACAAATTACCATTTACTAAAGAGACATCACATAAATCTGACAGGGATTCCATTCATCCCAAAGTGTAGGCAAACACTCAAATTCTTTAAATCCAACACTCTTGTAGAAGGCTATGGTTCTATCGTATTCTTCATAACATCCTTCTTTTACAGTTTTAACTTGCATATATAAATAACCTTGTTCTTTAGAATAATCATAACAATGGTTAAATAATTGCTTACCTATTTTTTCTCTGTGAAATTCCTTTAGTACTCCCATAACATAAAGTTCAACAGTATAGGGACTTGTCTCTTTTAATACAACAAACCCTCTTGCCTTTTCATCTACAATATCAGCCCAAAAAGGCATATCTTTGCTACAGCGTATATATTCCTCCGTACTTTCAGGGAGTCCAAACCAATCCGGCAGGTTAAATAATATTTTTCTTGCTATTTGCTCTTTCTGTTCTCTATCATTAATAATACATATCATAATATTTCCCCTTGCAAATTACTATTTATACTACTCAACCTTAAATTTGAACTTGACAACTTCCCGTTTTCTCATACTGTACGAAACTCACATTACAGTTTTCTCGCCTTAATACAAAAAGAAATCGGAAGCATCTTGGCTTTTTTGGTTTTGTCGCTAACATATCCAGTTGCTTCCATTGTTTCTTTATCCGATTGCTCAATCATTTGTTCAACAACAAATCCTGCTTTTGCTAAAGCGTTGATATATGTTGATATTTTTCGATTACATAATATTATTTCACTTCCATCAACTGGCATGGTAAAGTATGATTCATCAAAATAGCTTTTATTAAAAACCAAGGTGTCATTTTCTATAACATCTTTACGTTCGCTACATGACCAAGCTACGCAGTAATTCAAGGTATGATGCCAGCTGAATATAAATATGCCGTCTTTCTTCAGATATGATGCTATCTTATTGAATATACCTTGCAGATCTGTGGTCCAGCCGATTCCGTATATGGAATAAACAAAGTCAAAATAATTTGTCGGTATATCCATATCTGCTTCCATTGGCGAACAAATGAATTTTGCTCCATAACCATGCTCTTTTAAATAAGCATCAGCATTTTCTATTTGCTTCTTAGAGATATCTACTCCCCATAATTCAGATGCATTTCTATCTGCATGATATTTTAAAGAGTGACCACTGCCACAACATATTTCCAAAAGCTTTTTACCAGAAACATCTCCAAACAAATGTAATTCATCTTCTGTCACAAACTTCACTCCGTATTCTGGAAGTGCTGTTGTACCAAACCATAAATCTGCATTTGAGTCCCAATATGTTTTATTGGTTTTTAGTATTTCATCCCTGTCCATAAAATGTACTCCTTACTATGATATTAATTATTTTCATATCTCAAGTGCCTCACAAATTGGAAATTATCTTTTACTTACAATACATCCCACTTATTATTCTTATTATCAAAATCCTTATTAATTAAATTTATCAGTGTTTCAAATGACATTTTCAAAGGAATCATTTTAGCCATAAAAATGTAATCAATATCATTACAGGTTATATATATGATCTGGTGCTTAAAATCAAACTTTAAGCGATGTATTCCAATATCAAAAAATTCCTTTTTCTCACATTGAAGGTTATTTAATAATTCTTCTCTTATGCTATTTGACTTCCAAACAGTTGCTAAGAAATCTAATGTTTGCATCATTATGCTTCATCCTCTCTGCATTAAACAAATTGGAATTTGTTAAACTCCACATTATGCTTATAACGTTCTCAAAATACCAAATTCATTTAGCAAATTCTGAAACCTATATCCTTCATGTTCCATTACAGGAAAAAGAGGATTATATAAACAATGTTGCAAAACATCTGCATCTTTTAATACTTCATCAAATGCAGAATGAGTAGTAGCCTTTGAACTGTGGTTACGAATAGCCGAACATATCAAATCAGTTTCATTTTCAGTTGTCAATGACAACTCCTCAAGAATTTGACGTGCCAAAACTGCTCCCTTCTCAGCATGATTTTCAGTATTCATTGCCTTATATGAATGTAAATCATGTAACATACCAGCCATAGTTGCCAACTCAACATCTTGATTTCTTTTCAAAGCAATCATTGCGCATGCCTGAGAAACTCCATATAAATGGAGGTAACCACATCTTCTTTCTTCACTGTCTTTCATATTTATTAGAATTCCATCAATATATTTTCGAAGTATTTCAATGCGATTATCCATATCTTTGGCACCTCCATTATGTAAATACTTTTGAATTTTTTCAATATGGTTCTCCATATCTTACACCACCCATTATATAATAATCTTCAGTTCGCATTTGTTAAACGAACCACTCAAATCACTGACAAACTAATATTTACATTACTCAATCTTAAATCTAAATTTATCTATTTTTGAGTTTATATATAATTTACGTCTTTATCTTATGCGCCGTGATAATTGTATAACTATAAGCATTTACAGTTATTTCATAATCATCTATATCTACATACCAGTTTTTGCCCCTTCTCATTATCAAAGCATCTGGATTTTCAATTTTATTTTTACACCATCTAACAACATCATCTACATCTAAAGAAAGATTTTTCTTAATTCTAACAATGCCTAAATCTGTTGTATGTAGCTTATCTAAGTTTAAGATTAGTTCAATGCGATCATCCAATTTTGTCACCCTGTATAAACCTTTCAAATTTATCATTTATACTAATAAAGCTTAAATAGAAACTTACTTATTAAGTCCACTCTTTAAGTAATGTGTTATTATACTTTCTTAACAAGCCAAAACATTCTATTATTTCTCGCATTTTACTATTCTGATTTAAAAATTGGAATTTGTATTTTTTAACGGAATTATCCCATCAAACCCATTAAGGTATTTTTACTTGTTCCAATTCTAATGGTTCAAGCGATAATATTTCTTTACCTAATGCCCTTGCGTATTCGATTTCATTTCTTGTACTATTTCCAATGTAACCATTAACATTGACTACATAAATAGCATCACTTATATCTATTTTTCTGCGATGGATTTTACCTAATAATTCAGTATCAAGATCTTCATATTTTTCTCCATCCACATTATAGACACATTGAATTACTGCATATCCATCTTTCAATTCTAATTCCTCTGAAATTTTCATCATTTCTCTTGAAAATCTCATACTCCCACACATTGCAATTACTTTAATATCATTCATATTAACACCTCTTTTCCAAATCTAATCTATAATCCTTGTTTTTTGATAACACTTGTATAACATTATTCATTTCTACCATCTCTACAAATTACAATTTATATTACTCTAACTTGAATTTATTGTTATACATATGCTCATAACCTTGATGATTTTCGTAAATTAATCAGTCTCATTTTTTCTTTTCATCATCTTAATACAAATTAAGATCATTCCAAAACCATAACCTAGCGGGGCAAAATACCATAGATTCTCATTTATAAATATTGTGCCGAAAAAACCAGTTAAGCAAAGAATACCACATATGAGTACTATTCTTTTCATCATTGAATTCTGCTTATTGTCACCATTGATTGCTAGGCCAACTGATAAAAATGCTAACCCCATAAAAAAACCCCATGCTAGATAATCTACTGCCATTTCCACAGAAGGCCAGTACCCTATTCTAAAATAATTTGGTACATTTATACCATCTGCTATCAACTTTCTTGTTACTGTTATGTTAACTATATGTGCAAGTCCTGTTAGCGAACAAGTACCAGACATAAATACAATCATTGCATTTCTATAGGTAGTTTTAATATTCATAATATTTGAAAGTTCAATAAGAACAAACAAAATAACTGGGGCACCAATAATGGTTAACGTCTCCCATATGGTCAGTGCTAGTCCTGTTTGGGTAATAATAAACAACGTTACTGCTATAAAATATAAAATACAAGTTACAATTCCTATCTGCGGGATCTTTTTCTCCATCCTTACACCTCTAAAATTTCCTATTTTGAATACCATCCTTTTATGACCTCCATAGTATCATCACTTGGATAGTAGTTGTTGTCAGATTCCTTACTTCCGATTGCAAAAATTGAAAAGCCTAAATTCCATGGTTCGTTTTCAAATACAGTTTTGTAGGCTTCAAAACAATTAGCTTGTTCTTTATCATTCCATTTGTAGGTTTGATATGGATTCCATGGCTCAATGGAAGCTTTATCTTTTGGTGGAAAGCCCAATTCGCCAAAGAAGATTGGTTTATTCCACTTAGTATTGAAGTTTTTAATTTCTTGCTTAACATTTTGCTTCCTATTATATCTTTGAGTACTTTGGAGAGCTCCGACAAGGTTGTCCACGGTATTTGTATCCTTTTCAGTAAGTTCAAAGTAAGATGCGATAGATATGAAATCTAGCTTTGAAAATAATTTATTATTCAGTTTTTTGTTATATGCTGATTTTAAGTTTTCTTCAATCTTTTTAGTTGCAGGATCATTCCAATTAGTTGTTACCCACCAGCTTGTTCTATAAGCAACTAGACCTTTGTACTGCCCCTTTACAAAATCTATCATTTCACAGAATTGGTCTTCATAATCTTCAATTTTGTTGAAGCTCGTACCTATGTTAAAGGCCTCAACATGATAAGGAACTGCAATATCATCAATTAAAGGCTTTAATACTTTTGTTTTCCAATTGTTAAAGAAAGCATTGATATCCTTAGGATTCCATTCTGTCTCAACTTTACTACCATTAGCTATCCATGGATAAGGCTCAAGTATTATATTTATGTTTTTGCCTTGTAATTTCTTAATAAGATTTATGGCTTGTTCTTCGCTGTTTTTATCAATTGACATATCACTAGATGAAAGGTCATTTATAGCTATAACAACAGGAATATTTAATGTATTAAGTCCTAAGTTATCTATATCCTTAAGAACTGTATCAATTTTATAGTTAGTAACTAAATTACCTGATTTAATTTTTGCTGCAAATTTACTGTCTAATTTCTCGTTTTTCATTACACTCCATTTATAATCACTAGTGCTGCTTTGATTAGAATTTGTTTGATTACCATAATAGTAATCAACATCTAGATCTTTATTTAAAGCTAAAATTCTATAGTTTGATGCATTGTCGCTATTCTGATGCTTATACTGAATCGTGACAGGCTCTCCTGATTTAGCTGGTTGTCTGCTTATATAATTCCCCTCTGAATCAAGTACCGCGAATTCTGTTACTTCTGGATCTTTTGTAACTATGCATAACACAGATTTATTGCCTTCTTTTGTTGTAATATTACTGCCTCCTAAGGTTGATACTTTGTCGTCTTCATGTGGATAGTAAGATGTTGAAGAAGTGCTTTTGTAAAGAAATCCAACAGGGTTAGTTAACGTAGTTCTGTATAACTTTTCCTTAGGATTATAATAGATGTGAAGGAAATTATCATCTACCTTTATTTCTTTTAAAAATTTGCTATCCACCTCTATAAAGCTGTTAGCTTTTGAAGCCTGAAGAGGTGTCAATCTTAGACCTGAACTCCACAAGCCTAATGTTATTAAACCACCTAAAATTGATACTATTGATACTATTAAAATAGTTAGCGTTAATGGTTTAGGATTGTATTTATTTTTTAAATACTTAACTAATGCCAGTATCAATATAATTATTAAACCAAATATAATTACTGATATGAATATGTTTTTCATACGGTATACCTCTTTTTCTCAATGTTTTTCACTATGATTAATTATGTTCATTCCAAATTTAATTATTGGAAAGGGTTTGTTGTAAGTTGTACCTTTGAACTTAATTCGGTGGAATTAATAACATTGCCACTCAATAGTCCATTCATCCTCATGACCTTCTTTGGTTCCCCTGCCAAAATACCCAACTCCATTGTCACCCCACATCCAATTTCCTTTCTCAGTAGAATCGATTTGGAAAATATACTCCGGTTTTGCTGGATGTTGATTGTATGGTGCCCAGTAAATTTCAGACTGAATTAAGGTAGGCCAACCTCCGATCTTAAAACCTGATACATTTTCTAAGTTATCCCAATAATATTCCTCAAGTTCGTCAGTCAATTCTAATGGATTGTCTTGAAGTGTAGCATCGGAAAAATCCTCCCAACAAGGATAATCTTCATCAATTAGAATTCCTCGCATTTGGAATTCTCTTATAGTTGAACCTGTAACTATCTGTTTAAGTGGAACCAACTCTTCAATTCTTTTATACGCTCTAAGGCACCAATTAACACCGTTAGTATCATTGTTTGGATACTCATCTGGACTAATGAAAACAACTAAAAACTCTAAGTCATTAAGTGATTCTGGTACATATGGAAGCTGTGTCAAATTTATCTGACACAATGCATGCATAGGTATTCCATTACAAATAGGCCAATCTTCACCTGGCAAGCAAAAATTAACCCTCCCAAACCATGAAGTTAATAAGTTATTATCTGGTCTAAATCCTCCAATTTGCATTAAGGTTGCTTTCCTCTTTAGTTTATCTTTTATAATTTCTATAGAATCCAAATATAACACTCCTTTTATGAAGTTAATTAAATACTTCATTACTTACAGGAAGTATTTTTATCTCTTTTTTAGAATTTTTGATACTTTCTAAAATCTATTCATCCTGTAAAAAGAATTTAGAATTGCTTCCAATAAAAATAGTACAGTACTTATTTTTCTATGAAAAATTATTCTCTTATCTAATTAAAAAACTTTGCAATACCATTTATGCCTCTTATAGCATTGATATCTGTAATTGCTGGATTGCTATTTGTATTATGACTATACACAAGTGGGAATACATCATGTGAATTCATATGATAAAGTAAAGTGCATGCTGTTTCATATGGTCTATTTACGCTTCCATCGCCACCACCAACAACAATAACAGCACTTCTTTTAGACTTTTTGATTGGAATCTCTTTACGAAAGAATTTTCCACAAAAATAAGTTTGAAGCCTGCTTCCAACACTCAACAATGATCCTGTTAATTCAGAAAAATAGATAGGAGATGCAATTAAAATATTATCACATTCCTGTATATACTTATAAATTTCCTGCATTTCGTCATCAATACAGCAACCTTCATTTTTCCAACAGAATCTACAATCAGTACATGGTTTTATTTTACAATTATATGTATTAACTATTCTATATTCACCATTTAACTTATTAATCAGTTCGTTTATCAAACTAACAGTATCTCCGTCTTTCCTTGGAGAACCATTAAATATTAATGTTTTCATAATACATCCATATTCTTCTCCTTCACAAATTACTATTTATATTATTAATCCTTAAATTGGAATTTGTCAGTCAGAATAAACTTACTTATATGGATTTAATATTGCATATACATAGGTGTCCCAATATATAGGGCATCCATTCTCATCTTGATGGAAAGAAACATTTTTTCTAAAATGTGCTTCACGTATCATTCCAATCTTCTCCATTAACTTCCATGAAGGTGTGTTTTGAGGAGCACATTCTGCATAAATTCGATGAACGCCTCGATTAAACATATATTCTATAGCTGCTTTACTGGCATCACTTCCATAGCCCTTATGCTGATAGTTTTCATTCAATACGTATCCAAGTTCTCTTGTATTAAAATTCCTCTTTCCTAAATAAATATTTCCAATAACCTTATGTTCTTTTTTTAATTCAATTGCATAAAATTCATCACTTTGTGCTCTGAATTCAACCTCTTTTTTCGCTTTTTGGCAAGTGAAATCTGGATATCGCTCAAATTTAGAATTAACTCGTTGCAACATATATTCACATAAATCATTTTCATCACTTAGCTCAAAATTACGAATAATCAAATCATTTGTCTCAATTTTCATTTCTATATTCTCCTTTAGCAGTAAAACCTGCTTTTAAAACTACTATTTGTCAGCTTCATGTTATTCTTATAAATCCTGATTTATATATTTATCTTTTTCATTACTCCATTGATCTAATAACTTTTTCATTTCTCTTCTTGTATGAATAACAAAAAACGGCTTATTGGGATATTTTTTATGTAAATCCGTTATAACATGTTTACGAGTTTTAGAGAAACTCCATAAACCTTTACAAAAATGCAAAAATGCCTTATCAAATTTTTCTTCGAGATATTCGGGTGTGTCAGAACGCTTTTTACCGTTTCTTAATAGTACGCGGGCCAAACATACAAAACGATTTATATCAAGAAATATAACTAAGTCCGCCGCTTTAAATCTTATCTCCATTGTGCTGGTATGATTTCCATCTATTATCCATTTATCCTTTGATATAAGCTCCATTACTTTCTTTACCCATTCTTCTCTCGTTGGGTTTTCCCAATTAGGACGCCAATACTCAACATCAAGATGAACCAGTGGCAAACCTGTAATAACAGACAACTCTTTAGATAAAAAGCTTTTACCACTACCATTATTACCAACAATGATGATGCGATTGTATTTATACGTATACAATAATACCACTTCCTAAAACGTAAAAAATCAACAATTCAAATTATTAATTATCTCCACATTATGTGTTCACCTTTACCTCACAGCTATTTATATGTTGGATACTCCGGAAGTAGGTTGATTAAATTGCTCCTCCATAAACTCTTTTGTTGTACCTATTGTGATTTAAAAATTGGAATTTAGCCACGTATTGCTTTAATATATCTAACATTTCTTATAATCAAATCTGATTTCCACCAATTTTTGCTAATGTTCCATTGTTCAGGATACTCTGGCCATGACCAGGTGATAGCCCATGTGCCATCTGATTCTTGAGTATTTATGATAAACTCACATTCATAATCGCATATTTCTTTATTCTGCATGTAGAAATCACTTGTTTTAGTGTCTATGAATAAGGACGGTTTACATACGTAATCAACTGTCCACTTTGATGTGTCGTATGTTATAACTTGCTTAATCTGTTGTTGTAGTAATGTTTTAAATTCCTCTATATCCAAAAGGTCATTCATTGAGCTTTCTTTTATATACTCATACAATTCAACAAAGCAAGAAATAGTGTGCATAGAGTCCATAGGAAAATGTATTTTAAAATAACTGTATGCTTCTTTAGCAAGACTACAAGACAGTTCAAAGATTTTACTGCTTTTATCTGCAAACTTCAATATAAACCCAATAAAGCATGCTGTAGGATTATATGATGTTTCCTTGGAAGTTTGAAAATTCCACCAAGGTGCATGTGGATAATCGTTGTTAGTAGCTACTGTATTTGACCATGTATGTCCATCAAAATCCTTTCCCGAAGCTAAGTAATTCAATATTGCTTGTATAATAGGGTGATTTTTATCCTCCAAATTTATTTCTTTAATTATCTTGGTGGCAACCCAGGTTTGAACTGGAGCTGAATTAGGATTCCAACAATCTGGCTCAAGTGCATTTCCAAAACCACCGTCCTCATTTTGATACGAAGTTAATGCTATCAGTACATCTTCCTTACTTCCGTTTTCAAACAGATACTTCCACCTTGCTATATCAAGTGGCCTCGCATTCTTGTAAATAAAGTTCCTAGCTTGTTCATAATACATAATCAAACCTCCATTTAGTTTTATGTTAATTTCCTATTTATCTCCAAAATTTTTCCATTCCATGCTATTTATATCTTGGATATTCCGGAAGTAAGTCAATTAACTTGATTGTTCTTCCCTCATTATCAAGTAACATTTCTATATTATCTGCATCCTTTCCAAGGTGCATCATAAATTCTCTACAGGCACCACAAGAAGGTATCACTTTTCCATCCTTATAAACAGAAACTACTTTATCAACTTCATTTTCACCATGGGTAAGCATTGTTGATAATGCATTTCTCTCTGCGCACATTCCTAAGGACCCATTTGTATCTATGCATATACCTGTGTAGATATTCCCCTTCTTTGTTAATACTGCTGAAGCAACGCTTCCAACCCACATAGTGCTTGAGACTTCATGTGGATTTATAACCTTCATAGCTTCTTTATAAAGTTTCTCCCATATTTGTTCCATATTCTTCTCCTTAATCTTCGATTTAGTACGACCACAGCTTAGTTGTCCATTTACAACACATTATTTTCAGTTTATTTGTCTATATATTCACCATGAATACATACCCTTCCACCATCTGGACATTTTGCATCAAATTGCTTTAATTTGCATTTCCATAGTCTATCTGCACCATTTTGCAAAGCGTAAATAAAAGGATATATGCAATTGCAAAACTCATGGCATAATTGAGGGCATAGATCTTATAATATGTATTAATCACCTTTTTGGTAATAACTACACTATTATTTTCTCAAGCTCTATGCTTACAGTGTATTTTTTCTTTATACAGTAGCTCTATGCTTACAGTATATTTTTTCTTTATATAGTTATATATTAATTAAATGTTGGTAAATATCTATGCAGAAAAAACGGACAACCCCGGTGTTAATTTTTATTTCTAAAAAAGTGAACTTCTAATTCTTATCTCATCAGTTCTTATAAATCTATTCCCTTCGAATAATCTATCGTATATCAAGCCCATATAATCAATCACCTTATCCAAGTTCATAATTATGAAAAAACTAAGATATCTTTGAAGATACTTTGAGGCCACCCCGTGAAAGATCGATAGCCATTTTTTCAAATTTGGCCAAAGATATTTTATCCTATACTCAGCTTCTACCTTAATGGATTTATTCCTGTTATTTCTATTGTGCCTTATTGCTACTGAGTTTATATTCCTGTCCGAGCAGGGAGCAATGTATGAATCTTTTTCTATTTTAGAATAAACTTTTTCATCGAAAGCAACTTTATCCCATTGATACTTAAATTTAAATATTGGCTTTATAAACATAGAGTCTTCTTGTCCTTTTGCACCAATAATCCAAATATCTTCTCTTGGAGCTCTGAAGGCTAGTATTTCTGAATCTCTGCACCCTTTAAAGCTTTCTTTTATAATAACTTTTCCTATATGTACAACTCCTGATAAACTATCTGGAGTTGAGTCTATACTTAGCGCCTGAAGTATTTTATGTCTCCAATAAAAAGCTGTGCCAATACTTATATTTAGCTTCTCAGCACAAAACTTTAAAGTTTTATTTTCGGTCATTAATTCAGTAAACTCCATCCAGGTTCTAGTGTTCTTTTTTGAATAACTCCACAATGAATTAGTTGTACGCGAAAAAGTTTTTTCGCATACTTTACATTTGTATCTTTGAATTCCATTATAAAAGCCATATTTAATATACCAATTTGACTCACAAATTGGACAAGTCTCTACAACTCTATCTTTATAAAAATCTCTTTTTAGAACATCGTTAGTATGCAGATCAAATTTTTTAAGTTTAACATCATGCTGTAGCAAAAAGAACACCTCACTAAGAAAATTTAATAATTACTCTATCCTCTTAATGCTTGCCACATGTTCATTTTTTAATCATTACCAACATTTATTTAACAAATAACTCCATACTATAAAAATTTACTGAAGTTCCTTTCTGATATGATCCATTTATAGTAGACAATTAAAATGATAAAAACGTTCATATAAAAATGGCAAATCGCCATTCTTAAGTGTGTCTCTTTTCACATCAGTCTTTTCTGAAATATAAGTCAAGAAATATAAGTTAAGAAATTCTTTCAGTAGAATAGTTTTGTTCATAAACTATTAAAGTAATGATATTTTAGATGATTAATTGATGAAGTAAATTAAATAGCACTTATATATCATACAATCTTCTTAACAGAGAATAGAAAATGAGGCATATCAACTCCTCGGTAATGTTTCACAAACTTATCTATACAAGTCATTCCATTTCTTATTGCTACGTTTTGTGATGGTATATTTGTATCTCTAATAATAGAATATACTTCTTTAGCATTTAGCTTATCAAAGGCGTATTTTTTACAGGCAATTGCAGCCTCACTTGCATATCCGTGATGCCAATAATCTTTTTGAAAAAGATAACCGACTTCCAGTACCTTGTTACTGTTGTAATCTTGCAATGTCAACCCACATTGTCCTATCATATTATCCGTTTCTTTCAGAACAACTGCCCATAGACCAAAGCCATGTTCTTTATAACGTTCAATTTGTCTCTCAAGCCATACTTGAATTTCATCAATTGTAAATGCACCCTCATAAGCATACATTACTTCATCATCCTGCATAATCTTACAAAGATCCGAAAAATCTGCTTGTGTCATTTCTCTTAAAATTAACCTTTTAGTTTCTAGTATCATGCAATTACCTCCTAATGAATTGTATCAACATCTGACATACAAATTACTATTTTATTAATAAAACTTAAATTGTAATTTATCTATACTTACGATAGTAAAAATAACTATCACTTTCCATGTTAGGTTGCTTATGCCCTATGGGTGTTCTTCTTTCAAACAATTCAAAGCCACACTTTTCAGCAAGTTTACAGGATACTAAATTTGCACAATCAATAGTTAAAACCTTCTTTATGCTCCATTGCAGGAGATACTAAATAAGCCTTGTCCAACTCTAGCACACAATCTTTCAAAACTTCTTAATGTTAATAACTTTGCTGAATTATAAGTAATTTAAGATTAGTCTCAAATATATATTCCACTTAATCAGATAAACTACTTCAGTATTTAAACTCCAAATAAATATTTCGGTGTTTCTACGAATCTTTATTTTGATAAATTCTAATATGAAGCAGTTTACCTATAATTAGTTTTTCTAAAATAGAGTAATTATTATAGAGTATCAGTAATATTTATATATAAATGAAAAGGAGGATTACATATGTCTGTATTGTCATTACCGCAATTTCTTTTTGATGTTTTTATACTAGATAGTATTCTAATAACTATATTTATACTGATACCAAGCTTTTTAGTTAAGCACTTTGGTAAAAAATAAAATTACTCAAACTTATACTGGAACTTCTTTGTTTAATAATATGTCCCAAATATGCTTTTACGCTTTACTGAATTGCAATATATAAATAGCAATGTGCTTTTCCATCCTTCGTATATTCACTAGGAACAGAGCTCTCATAATCCATAGTAAATGCTCTTTTTATTTCACCTGATTTTTGCTCATTCCATACTTTTTCCCAGGCTTTTTTTGCACATACACCTATTTCTCCGTTTTCGTCTTTTTCAACATACTTTTTATATAATCCCTTACTTACTGCTACTTCCATATTTTTAAAGAATTCAACTGATACAGCCATTATGGTAAGGTCATAATCTCCACTCTCATCACTAGAATAGTTGCTATATCTTGAAACTGGAGAAATGCCTTGTTGAAATGTATGCTCACTATCAAACAAAACAGGAAGTTTTCCGCTTGAAATATCCTCCCAAAGTTCATCAATCATTTTCATTCCTTCTTCAGAATTATTTGTTCTTATTGTTGCTTCTTTTAATTTATAAGCCATAATTTCACTCACCTCTCCTATTTAGTCTTTTATTAAGTTCACCCAGTGCTATTTTATTTCCATCATATTTTAAACATGAAATAGCATCAGCATAACTCATCCAAGTATATTCTGTATGTTCATGTGAAAGCTTTAATTGTTTATAAGTAATTTCAACCCCAAAACAATTTTCTGGTATAACATACACATCTTCACCCCAATATTTACTGTCTGAAAACTCATCAGCAGGTATTGAATTAACTGTATCTAACTTAATGTAATTTGAATCCATAGGAATTTCTGCTTCTTCCCATGCTTCTCTTTTAGCAGATTCAATTACGGTTTCTCCGTCTTCTCCTCCACCAGAGATTGCTTGCCAACAGTCATAGTCACTTCTATGAAATATAGCATATTCTATACCTTGCTCATTGATATGATAAGGAAATACTAAAACTTGATACGGTGCTCTCATAAAATCTCCTCCTTTCATATATTAGTCATTAATTATTGTATTAAGTAATACAACTATTTCTCACTTTAAATATTCTCATGGACAAATTAAAGTGTATGATTTAAATTTGCGATATTTTTTTATTCTCTAATATCAAACAAACACTAAATATAATTTCTATTAAAATCATCATACTTGCAAGAATATAAGGTTTAAAGTTTATACCTACTATAAGGGACAAAATTGGTACCAAAGTAGCAACTACCATATAGGATTTTGATTTATATAGCCAACCATATGGTAATAAATGCGCTCCAAAAATCATTGCTATTACCATTAACATTTTTTCAGGTACTGTTGGATACACCCACATTGCAATCAGTAAATATAGCATCTGATTTGCAGAGAAAAGAACGCCTAAATTAGTTAACGGATTTTCTTTGTTTTGAAAATCAACTTTGATTATTTTTGTTATGAAGAATGCTATAGGCATTAATGGTGCTGTAGCACAAAATGTAAATAAGTTCTTTGTTAAGATAGGTAGTGCTGTTAAATGAATTATTAGTACAGCACACCAAATAATAATAGATGCTAATATAAAATGCAGCCCTTTCTTTTGCTTAATTGCACAATCTAATCGTAATGCTTCTAAATTCATAATCATTTCTCCCCAATTTAAATATTCTACATATTAAACCTATGTTTAATTAGCCAATCCTTTGCAAAATCAACTGCTTCCTTCATATCAAATAGTCTGCAGTCAGCATTGCCAATCTTGCCTACTTGTACACTACACTTTTCCTCAAATTCCTTACCGATTAGGTCAAAGCCCTCTATATCATAAGCATAATCCTCGAACCACTTCCAGCATCTCTCGCCATTTTCCATTATTGCAGCACCAAGTCTTTCTTTTGGCATTTCATTTATAAAGGTTTCTGCAAGATGAAAACTTGTGCAAGAATCATAGCCAACTCCTAATAAAAGAACCTTTGTTTTAAGATTATACATTTTGCCTAGAGGAGATTCTATTCCAAAATGAGGAGTAAGGGGATGATCTTGAGTAATATAGGCTGCATCCTTGCCATTTGCACTAAAGGATCGTTGAGGATGGTTTGAGCGTATTGTATTTGGTACAGTTCTAAACAATTCTGCTATACGTCCCATACCTCTTGTTGGCGTAAGCTCTGGATCAAAAGCTGGCATACTATCATAAATTATTTGGATCCACTCCTTTGGTACAGGTGGTTTTTCCCAACCTGCAGGGTCTGACCAATCTCCACTTTGAGCTGGCATTACTATGGTTCCATCACTACCTACCGCTTCCTTCAAGGCAGTTATGACAGCCTGTGCTCCACCACAAATCCATCCCATGCTAGACATGGAGGAATGCACTAATAATATATCTGAGCTATTCACGCCAAGGTTTAGAAAATCCTCATATAAAGTTTTTACGGTATTGGGCTTATTTGTTTCTGTAATTATATTTCTTTCATTCATTTGGTTTTTCCTCGTCTCTTAATGTTTCGATACTACATAACTTTTTAAATTTATATAAATATACCTTTTCAAATATTTATGAATAAAACTTTTTACCTTCTTAAAATTATAAATTTTAAAAAAGTTAACTTTATAACTATTTAACTATTTACTCATAGAATCAAGGTTTTAGAGGATTTTGCTATCAGAACTTCTACAAAATCTTTTCCCTATACTTTAAGCTATACCCCATATTTAAATGCTAGACTTATTGAGTTATCAACATAAGACTCGTCTACATAATCAAAGGCCCTATCCTCTTCTTCTACGAATCCACACCTAAGATGTGTATTAAGTGAAGCAATGTTATTTTCATAAACATAGCTTTTTAATATAAAGTTGCCGTTTTGCTTCAACTCTTCTATTAAATTATCTATTAATTTTTTTCCATAGCCTTTCCTTCTATAACCAGGATGCGTCTCTAAAGCTTCGAGAAAATAAAGCTTCTCATTTATTTTGTATAATCTAAGAGCACTTACCCATATCTTATCTTCTTCCCATACATATAGAACTGAATTGTCGAGTTTAAAAAAATCATTACTAAGATAATCTAAAAATTTCTCTTCTTCTGCCTTTTTTCCTTTGCTAATATCCTTATTGTCTGGAAAAAAGCATTTATTATTTCCTACATTGCTTTCTTCATACACCATCATTAATTTTCTTGCCTCTACTTGTGATAATCTTTTTACATTAAGTAGCATATCTTATCTCTTCCTTAAGCTAAACTTGTTAATACGTTCTTCCAAAATTCTTTAAGAACTTTGCTCTTTCAATTGCTTTGATAGATTTCCACCAGTTGCCACTAATTGTTGACTCCTTTGGATACTTTTCGTTGTTTTCAAACCATGACCATGTAATTGGCCAAACGTCATTTTCTGGCAAGGTGTCCTGTAAAAAATCTAATTCTACATTAACAATATCTTTATTATCTTCATAGAAAATACTATCTTCAGACTTGATATAATCTGATGGTCTATACCCATAATAAGGCCACTGTTCTGGGTTTCTTTGAATAGAGTTATTTACTAGTTCTTTCAATCTTAAATCCAATTTTTCATAATCATATCCCTGAACCTGTTTATGTCTCATAGCATTAATCAATGAAATATAACCTGTTGGCCCCATATCTCCAAGGTTATCAGTGTATAAATGATCCATCATCTTGCGAACAAGTTCTAGTGTCTCTGAATATATTTTTGAGTCATCATAATGTTCAATAATAAAGGAACAAAATCCTAAAATCACACCCGTACTTTCAGTTCTATTGTAATTTTCATCATGATTATAGTAACTTGCATGAGGATAATCTATATTGGTAGCTACTGTAAAATCACAACCTTCTGGAAAGTTTAATTTAGTGTCAATATACTTTTTTATCCCTAAATAAATCGGATGCTGCATGTCATAGAATTCAATATCCTTTAAAATATTAATAGTAAATAGTGTTGCCATTGGTAATGAATTTACATTCCAATTATCAGGGTCAACCGTATTACCAAACCCACCATCTTCGTTTTGATAATACATTAAAGCATTAACTACATCTTCTTTATTTCCATTCTCAAAATGATATCTCCATATTGCAATCTCAAGTTCTCTTGCATTTCTATGTATCCAAGATGCTATATGCTTTAAGTTCACTTTATTCATAAATATTTCCTCCACAAAATTAATATTTACATTACTTAGTCTTAAATTAGCACTTATCAAATTTAAAACCTCAATTCATATAATGCTAATGCTCGTCCGCTGTCAAATTTAATTACCTTAACTATATTACAATTTGTGCTCTATATACATTTCTTTAATTATACACTACGCTCTCACAAATATTCAAATATATAGAAAATATGTATATCCATAGGCACTTCAATTGTACTAGTACAGAAACAAAAAAAGCTGTACAAACACTACATTAAATAGTATTTATATAGCTCATTTGTACTTAGCTACCATTTATCTAATCATATCTAGATATTCCATCATTCTGTCTTTATGACTCTGCATATACTGATCTGATTCTATAAACTCCAAAAACTCTTCTTTTCTCAGCCACAAATATGAAATTGTTTCGCCTTTTTCAAGCTTAATTGAATTTTTATCACAATTGGTTTTACATAGATAGCCATGATATATAGTGTCTTTACTCTTGCATCTATATATTTGTTCTAATTCTTTGGCTTCAACGCCTGTTTCCTCTTTCAGTTCCCTAATGGCAGCATCATAAGGTCCTTCACCTATCAATGCACTACCACCTGCACTGGCTACATACAATCCTGGAAAATTAGGCTTTTCCAAATCTCTTTGCATAAGCAAAAACATACCATCTTCATGCCTAACTATTATTTCACTGACCAAATGAAATAACCCAGCAGGAATTACTTCACCCCTAACCAAATTGCAACCTGCAAGGGTTCCATCTTCTCTATATCCATCCCATAATTCCATAACTATTAACTTCTAAAATTGGTATTTATCATTCCTCTGAACGGATAAACTTCTTCAGTCATTAAACTCCTAGTATACATTCTAGCATGAAGTAGTTTATCTATAGATGTACCGATTTCAAATAGACTTTATTTTATTCCGTGTTCTTTGTCTTATACACATATATATTCAAAGTATTTCTTACAATATCTCTAAAATCAAAGCTTATTTTTATACCACTGAATTTTAGACTTTAGATTTTCAGAGTATTCTTCCCAGAGTCTTCTTTGTTTCTCCACATAAATCTCATGATTTTGTAATATCTCAAGTCTTTCTGAAATTGTGGAATCTCCCTCATACCTCAAATCAGAATATCTCTTAATATCTTTTAGAGACATACCTGTATCCTTAAGCCGTTGTAGAAACTTCACCCATTCAATGTCTTTATCAGAATAAATTCTTCTATTTCCAAAATCTCTTTCAACCTGGAGCAAACCCTTGTCCTCATAATATCTTAATGCCGAACAGCTTATACCGGTTAAATCAGAGAATTCACCAATTGTCATTTCACACCTCGCCTGTATAAATTCTTTCATAACATATCAAAATGGCATTACCCATTATCTGTAATTATATCATAAACTTACATTTTATTTGAATTTTTCTATAGGGTTCCTAGCTCAACTATTAAGTTATACTTGCCCGAAAATCTCCATAAGCCGTGAGAGTTTTAAAAATAGATTGAGGATCGAAGTGTTTCATCTTTATCTATAATTCATAATTTGTTCATTGACTTAAACCATACTTGAAGTGATATTCTTCAAATATCAACTACATTTGGAGGTTTTATTATGGATAATACAAGATTTATAAAAGGAATGGAAAAATTAAAAGCTGTAGATGGAAAAGGTGGCGATGCAGTGATTCAATCTCTACAAGATATATCACCAGACCTCGGAAAATACATCATTGAATTTGCTTTTGGTGATATTTATTCTAGACCTGTTTTATCACTTCAGGAGCGAGAAATGATTACTATCGTTAGCCTACTTACAGCTGGTGGATGCGAACCACAATTAGAAGTTCATATTAACGGAGCCTTAAACACAGGAATAGAGCCAGTCAAAGTGGTAGAAACCTTTCTGCAATGCATACCTTATACTGGATTTCCCAAAGTACTAAATGCTATCTTTACAGCAAAAAAAGTCTTTCAAGAACGTAATATCACACTATAACCATTATCTTAAACAGAATATTTATTTAACTGTCTTTACCATAACATATTTTGTAAGTTATGTTATAATAAACGCTATTAAAAACTATCATCTAATAGATGTCTTGAACTTGAATTTAACGTAGATAATGTAGATTAAACATACTTATTAGGGCAACTTATTAAAAAGTTCCCCTAATAATTTGCATATTATCAACATTATTCTTTGACATAGCCTAAACTTAAAATTTATTAAAATGAAGTTTTTCATACTGCAAAGCCTCTTCTTCATAAGGCTTTTTTTCCTCTCCAGGATAGCCAATAGATAAAATGCATTGAACACTATACTGTTCAGGTATCCCCATTACTTCTTTAATATATTGCTCTGCTGTCTCTTGTTCTGTACGGAATCTTTTTCTTACTTGTATCCAACATGATCCAAGTCCTAAGTCGTGTGCCGTTAATTGCATAAAAGTTGCTGCTATGGATGCATCTTCAACCCATACATCACTTGCGGTATTATCTGCTATAACTATAATCGCTAAAGGTGCAGCTGCCAAATAACGAGGACCTGGTTCTCTGCACACAGAAAGTTTTTTAAGCAATTCTGTATCAGTAACAGCGATGAATTGTAGTGGCTTTCTTGACATGGATGATGGTGCAAGTAGTGCACTTTTAAGTATTGTATCTATTTTTTCCTTTTCAACTACCTTATCTTCATACTTTCTAATGCTTCTTCTAGTCTTTAATTGATCTAACAGCATTGATTATTCCTCCTAATTTTCTACTTTTCAAACATTTTATTATATTGTTTAAAAAGTATCAATAGCTTTAGTTTCATGGATCCTTCCTATACTGTAAAAAAATGCGCCATTAAGCTTCTAACTTATGGCACATTTACTTATTTTATTTTTAGGCTATGTTTAATAATATTGTTGAAATTAATTAGTTATACAGGAGACGCTCTATGAGCAAGCTATTAGAATTAAATGATTTTGTCAGATGGAATGGCTCTAAAAAATCACTAATCGTTCTTTGTTAGTTATTTTTTACGCATCTGCCTTTTCTGAACGTATGTGAAGAAATTCTGGCAGGCGATAAATTTTTACTTTTTACTTTTAATTCAGGTGACCTTTTATTTTATTAAATTTAAGTTATAAAATATTTATATAATGCATGGATTTTTAAAAAGTAAAAATGTACTGTTCGAACGTAGTGAGTTTACATTTTTAGACATGGAATATGATAAAATCATATTAATTCTTTGCGTAAGCTCATTAAAGCGTCGGATGATTAACTAATTAATTTCAACATGGTGTTTAACAGCGCCTACTTTTTCAATACACATCTTCCCATACTTTCTGGCCTGTTGCAGCCATTACAGGAAACACACTTTACTCTACTTGTATCTCCGTTTTCCCAGCGTCTAATAAAATCACTTTCTGCAATAAATGGTCTTGAGAATGAGAAATACTCGATAGAAGTTTCATTTAATATAGCTTCCATAGCTGCATAGTCTCTATTTCCTCCAACTACGATAATCGGTATATCAATCTCAGAGGCAATTTCTGCAGCATAATCCTTAAAGTATGCTTCTTGTTGCGGCTTGAAAGTGTGGGTACTGCCGCTTATCTCCACTGCATTTACTCCAACCTCTTGCAACTTTTTACAAACATATTTGCATTCTTCAAATGTCATCCCTTGCTCCATAGCATCACTACTATTTATCTTTATTAAAATAGGATAGTCTTCTCCTACCAGTTCTCTTACTTCCTTGCAAGTCTCTATAAGCATTCTCGCTCTATTTTCGATATTTCCACCATATTCATCTGTTCTACGGTTATAATATGGAGTTAAAAACTGACTCAAAAGAAAACCATGTGCTGCGTGAAGCTGTACACCATCAAAACCAGCTTTTTTACTTCTTAGTGCTGCGATCGCAAATGCCTTTTGTATATATTTAATATCTTCCTTTGACATTTCCTTAGGTACAATTTTTGATATAAAATTCGGTATAGCACTTGGACCTAAAATATCTCCTTCTTCTGCTCCAATTAATGAACCAAAGTATGCAATTTGAAGTATGATATTGGTTTTCAAAGCATGGACTCTATCAGTAAAACTTTTTAGTTCAGGTATAAAAGAATCATCCTCTATACTAAGCATATCAAAAAACGGAATCTTGTAGTCAGTTATTTTAGCGTTGCCTGTTATTATGGTTCCAACGCCACCTCTAGCTAACTCTTCATATGCTGCAAACATTTCCTCTGTTGGGTGTCCATCCTTAATAAAGCCATCACCAGTTGCAGATCTAAAAAATCTGTTCTTTAATTCTAACTTTCCTATATTAGTTTTATCAAATAATAATTTCATTCTATTCTAGCTCCTTTTACATAATTTTAATATAATTGAACCGGATATCCTTATAAACTTATAGCTTTTAATGTCAATGCCACCCCTCTCTCCAACACGTGTTGTCAAAGTGATTTCTGCATGTTATTATGATAATATCCGTAGGAAACTAGTTCAACCAACAAAACTTCAGTTCTGTCGGTTAACCCATCAAAGTATTAAAAGTGATGGAGAAACATTTTATTAAGAGGTATGATAAATGACACCTGAAACTAAAAAAATAGATCCAAGAGCTGCTAGAACTCGCATTTTGATACAAGATGCCTTTCTTTCCTTAACAAGAGAAAAAGTTTTTGAAGCAATAACCGTAAAATATATAGTAGAAAGAGCCAATATAAATAGATCCACCTTTTATGCTCATTTTGAAGATAAGTATATTCTTCTAGATCAGTTGCTTTCGGATGCCTTCACCTCTGGCATATCCAGTAAACTTCAAGCTGATGTACAGTTAAATGAAGATACACTAAAGGATTTAATAGTTGCTATGTGCAATTATCATGAGAATATCAGCAATCATTGTAATATGGTTTATAAATCAATTTCTTCTTTTATGGATAGTAAGATACAGCTTAAGCTTAAAGAACTTATTGCTCTAATGTTAACAAACACCACTGCCTTTGGCATCATTGATCAAGATAAGTTAGATCTATTATCCATAATGATAAGTAATTCTATATATGGAGCTACTAGCTACTGGTATAGTCAAGGGAGACAGCTTTCAGCTGAAGAACTTTCACATAATATATTACCTTATGTAATGCCTAGTATTGAGATGTTTTCTTCTAAAAGCTAGTATTTTTTTCTTAATATACTATAGAACTTACTTTTCATTTGGAATTGAAATGGTATATATTTAATAATTCGATAGTTAAAAACCTCGACATTTCTGCCGAGGTTTTAATAGACTTACATCAAAATTTAATTCTAGTTTATTTGTTTAGCTCTGTTTCAGTAATAGCCTCTTGTTCTTAACGGTTTACCAAATTAATAATTCTTTTTTAAATATATTTATTTAAGAAGTTGAACATTAGTGGAACTGCATCCTTAAAAAATTCTTCATCACAGTGTCCAGCATCTTCTAAGATATGGCATTCTACTTTATCTTTTCCTGCCTTTTCTTCTATCAACTCTGCAAGTTCAATAGACTGCTGTGGAGGTACAGTATCGTCCTGTGCTCCATGTATTATAAGAAATTGTGGAACATTGGAATTAACATGCGTAATAGGCGAAAAAGCTTTAGCCTTTTCAGGTACATCACTTGCTAGTGCACCAAAAAGTAATGATTCTACCGAATCTGGCTCACCATAGGACAGTGAAGGTGATATTCCAGTTTTCAATACATGCTCACTCATTTCATCTTTCATAGCAAGAATATTTGTTGGACCACAGAAATCTATAACTCCCTGAACATCACTTGAATAATCTGAGTTTCCAAAGGATAGTCCCTCCAACTCCTTTACACCAGAGGTAGTTCCAAGTAATGCTGAAAGAGTTCCTCCAGCAGAAAACCCAATTGTAATTATCTTTTTTGAATCAAGCCCATATTGTTCTGCATTTGCACGTAAATATCTTATGGATGATTTTACATCATATACAAGTCTTGGATACTCTCCTTCGCTGCTTAAAGTGTAATTGACACTTACCACAGCAAATCCTAATTCTCTGGCTAAAAGAGGTATTTCTAATTGAGTTCCTCTTTTGTCCCCGAATAAGAATCCACCTCCAAAAAAGAAAACCAACACTGGAAATGGCTTTTCACCTTGATCTGGAAGATAAATATCCAAAGTTTTTGAATCCGGTAAATCACAATACGGTAAATCAAGATGTTTAGTTTTAATATCTGATATATTTGCATTTACATCTTCTAAAAAATCAGGTGGAAAATTTGCAAGTATACCCTTAACCAATTCAGATTTTTTCTTACCGCAGATATAAATTTCTTGTTTCATATAGGTGTCATCCTCTCATATTATCAAAATTTTAATTTGCAATGTTTTTAATTATTTCATTATATATACTCGTCAATGCCTGCATCTTTTAGTTCTACAGTCAGTTGTTCATGAACCTTATTTAAAATATTTACAAAAGTAGCCTTCTCATCTTCACTTAATTTACTGAAGATAACTTTATCTCTTTCTAGCCTTGATTTGTGCATTTCTTCATGCTCCATGAATGTTAACATACCGCTTTCAGTAAGTTTATAATAAATTTCTTTTTTATTTTCTGTCTTTCTATATATCTCTATTGCGCCTTTTTCAATTAGTTTTTTTATTATCTTACTAATTGCCCCCCGAGTCATTTCAAAGGTTTTTGATAACTTTGTAACATTGGGGTCTTCCATTTTTTCTATTTGCTCAATGCAATGTACTTCAGTAAATGTATAATCGGTCAAAAACTTCATTTCCTCTGTTTTTTTTATTAAATTATGTATTTCAGAGACATTATTAAAAGTTGTACTAAGAAGTTCATCAGTTATCATATAAAACACCTCACATTTTGTTTACTAAGGAAACAATATCATTATAGCTCCTATTGTTTCCTTTGTAAACAAAAATATATCGTAATACCACTTTGTATAGGTAGAAAAAAGCAGCACTTAGTTATCTATTAATCTCTCGGACACACTCCAGTAGTACAGCAAATGCTGTGCCAATAATCCTATCGTGTCAATAACTATTTTATCAGTGTTGTAAAAATAAACCCCACGACAATATAAATCAATATCGTCGTGGGGTTTATTATAAAGGTGCTTCTCTGTCTTCACAAAAAATCTATTATGATTCATTTTTCTGCATTACTCTTTTATTAAGTAAACATCACTGATTTTTATTCTTCAATTTTACAGCACTATAACTTAAAACAAATATATTACCAAGCATTAAGCCACCTAAAACCCTTATAGCTATGTCTGGAAGTGGCTCTACAAAGCGATTAATATACATAATTAGTATTGAAATTATCATTATAATTAAACTTATTATGAATACGTATTTATTTTTCATTTACTCCTTCCATCCTCATCAAGCTTTATTTCAACAATAATTTACTATTGTATACTAACATTATTATGCTGGATTATAGTAAAAGTTCCACGAATCAGTATAAATGTCCCCCTAATATAATTAACTATTTATAAAGTCGATGATCAACTTATTTACCATCTCTGGATTATCCTGATTGGAGTTATGTCCTGCATGGTCGATAAAATGAAGTATACAACTACTATCACTTTTTGCCCACGGCTCAGCAATCTTTTTAATATTGCCTGTTTTATCATCTGAACCACAAAGTAATAACACAGGATTCTTAAACTTGAATTCTGGATCATAATGAAGACATTTTGTTAAATCAGTTATAATATCAATAAAGGTTTCTTTATCTATCTTTTCAAAGCAATTCTTAACATATTTCTTTACACTTTCCTTGTTTCCACAAGCATTAGCACTCTGCTTTATAAGAAGCTTCCAGGGATAACAGTTAAAGATAAACTTAGTACATTTTAAAGAACATTTTTCTATAAATGTGAGCTTGCCTGTGTTTTTGGTACAATCAATAAGCACTAATTTCTCTACTAGCTCTGGATAATAGTAAGCTATTTCCTGTGCTAAGTTACCTCCCATCGATTGTCCAATAAGAACAGCCTTATCAATATTATAAATTTCATATAGTTTTTTGCAATCGCTAATCATATCTTTAAACTGAAACTTTTGCCCTTGCTCCATTTTTGACAACCCATGGCCTCGACAGTCCCATGCAATTAAGTTATAGGTGTCATCTAATGCCTTAATTTGCTCATTGAACATTTCATCATCAACACCTGCTCCATGAAAAAATATCACCCACTTATTAGTCGTTCCCTTTCTATACCAATAATGAATATTACAATTCATATTTTTAAATACCAAATATCTAGCTTGATTTTCCATACTGAACTCCCCTTATAAAGATGAACCACTTCGATCCGAAATCTATTTTCAAAACTCTCACAGATTCTTGTGAGAGAATTTAAAAATAATAAATTTTATTACGAAGTGGTTCATCTATAGCTTAATCAAATATT
Organism: Clostridium yunnanense; assembly: GCF_016595795.1. Taxonomy (GTDB): domain Bacteria; phylum Bacillota; class Clostridia; order Clostridiales; family Clostridiaceae; genus Clostridium_AR; species Clostridium_AR yunnanense. The sequence goes on along the minus strand of NZ_JAENHN010000027.1, from coordinate 53,735 downwards.
CTTTCTTATAATAATACTTTTTCAAAGAATTCATCATAACCTTAAACTCATTTACCTTGCCTTGTATCTTCCAAAGGTCCAAATCCTCCAGTCCTCTCATACATCCTTCTGCAACAGATAGAACTATATCAAGCAGTATTTTTACATCACTTGGATTTTTAAATTTATCATAATCGATAATATTTAATATCTCCTCTTCCTTAGTTTGCAGCATTATTCTTTTCTTTTCATCTATCTCAAGCTTTATATCTTCAAAGTTTTCGTAATATGCTCTTGTGATAAACTTATACAAATACGGATAGTCGTGAATTATTTGCATTCTACGTTCCATAGTTTTATTTATTAACTCAAAAAAGTCCTTGATTTCCTTATCAATACTTTTCTCTTTATATTCATCAATAAAGTCAACAGCAGTATCAAATAAAAATAAATAGTATTCTTTTTTGTTTTTAAAATAATAAAACAATAAGGATTTTGAGATATCAGCTTCATTAGCAATTGCAATCATCGAAGCTTTCTTATATGGGTATATTGCAAATAGTTTATATCCATCATTGATTAAATTATTTTGTTTATCTAACGGTAACTGAAAATATGCTTGATTCATATTATTCTCCTTAATATTGGATTCCTAACTCAACTATTTAGTTATACGTGCCCGATATTCCTAGAAGTCTGAACTTTTGAACAAGTATAAATTAAGTTTCGACACAGGAACTCTTTAGACCAAAACGGTCAGTAGATTAATTTTATTTTAAATCTACTGACCGTTTTTTAGAAGACCTTAAATTTATAAATGTATCAATCCCATTGTCCAGGGAATCTTAGTTTTTGCAGCTTAGGAAACCTTTTATTGTATTCCTCTACTTCTTCCTTTGGAAGATTTACAAAAACTTCTGATTCGTGGAATTTTCCCTTTATGTCTTTCATACTATCCTTTGTCAGTTCAAATCCCATAAATGCATCAAAATTTTTGCCATCAGCAGTTGTAATATTAAAATTATCGCAAGTTTTAAAGCCAATTCTAGGATAATATTCTGGTTCACCAAAAATTACGATTCCTTTATAACCTTTATCTGCAGCTATGTTCATAGTTTCTCGAAGTAGCAGCTCACCAACTCCACAGCCCTGCCATTTAGGTTCTACACAAAGAGGTCCAAAGGTTATGATTTCATGTGTATTTTCACCATCAACAACTTTTGCCTTTGAATACATTATACAGCCTATTACTTCCCCCTCCTTTACTGCTATTCTACTTAGCTCTGGAAGATAATCTTTATCTTTTCGTAATTTATGTACAAGGTAATGTTCGTCACATCCAAGATGATGTTTGTTCCAAAATGCATGCTGTGTCATGAGCTCTACATTGTACCAATCATCCTTTGTCTCCATTCTAATGTCTACTTCTTCACGGTTTAATCTTTTCTTCTCCTCTGGAAACCAACCAAACTCTAACCTTACCTCTTTTCTTTGTAGATCATTATTACTGTAGCAGCAAGCATCCATACCAATCAAAGTAAAGCCTTCGTGCTGATAAAAATCTACTGCATTAACATTACAAGATTGCGTTTCTAGTATAATAGCTCTTCGGCGTTCTCTTCTTGCTTGCTCCTTTGCCATTTCAATTAAAGCACGTCCTATACCTTGCTTTTGATACTTCTCTGCTACCCAAAGTTCTGTGATTCTTAGACGGTTAGACCATAGCTCTTGATCCGTTTGAATCGCAGCAACTAATTCATCATTAATCACTACTCCCCAGGCATAAGCATTCAACCAATGATCTTGGTATAACTTATCTGGAAAATCATATTCTTCCGGTGTGTGAGTTACTGGCTCATTAAAAGCTTTCTTTTCTATATCAATAGCAAAGCCTTCATCCGTTTTATTTACCTTAACATCATAATACTTGTCTGTTGTATACCTAATCGGAATCAAAGTTCCCTTCCATTTATCTTTTGGTAAATGTATAATTTCATATTCCATCTTAATTACCCTCTTTTATATTAATTATTGTCTTAGCATGCTTTATAGGGTCTCTAGCTCAATTATATAATTCATACATGCTAAAAGTCGTAAGTGCGTGATTTTCGAACAAGTATAAATTAAGCTCCCACGCAGGACCCCTTTAGTTTTGCTTACTCCCCATATCTTTCATTTAATCAAACTCACTGCATTATTTTTTGCAACACAGGAAATATTGAATCATAGGCCCTACTTTTTCTTTTTTTTCTATTTGAAAATAATTAGCTAATACCTCTTCAAATTCTTGAGATGACATATCAAATCTATCAGTTCTGCCTAAATACTCCTCTATAAGCATCGTAATTTGATACTCAGCACTTCCAACATCCGGAACATCGAGAACAAACTTTCCATAAGGTTTTAAGATTCGATGGGCTTCAATAATTGCTTTTTCAACAAAGTCTTTTTCAAAGTATTCAAGAGAACCAATACATGCTCCGATGTCAAAAAAGTTTGTGTCATATATTGTTTAGGGTCTTATATCTATCTACACATCATTATCCTATATTATAACTCATATGGTCTATTTAACCAATTATTCTTATTAAAGATGCCATCCTAAAATCTATATAGCTGTTTGAAATGTGTGAAAATAAAGAAACCTTATAAATGAAATAATAGCATATGTAGAATATTTGTAATTCAATACTTACATATTATATAATCAAATAAATGAACATTTGTAAGTTATGACAACTTAACTATAGTTATGGATGAACCACTTCGTAATAAAATTTATTATTTTTAAATTCTCTCACCAGAAGCCGTGAGAGTTTTAAAAATAGATTTCGGTTCGAAGTGGTTCATCTATAGTATTAGTTTATATATTATAAAGAAAAAGAACTGTCCCCATTGATTCCCTTTAACAAACAGAGGGTGTCAAAGATACTAACTTAAATATGAGAAAAATATGTCTTGGCAATGAGGTACATTACATTTATTTATAAATGATACTATTAAAAATCTAGGGAAGTAGGGCGAATTATGCCAAAAAATGATAATATGCTAGCAATTTTATGGATGCTGAATTCAGGTACAAAAATAACTGCAAAGCAAATATCCGAAAAGTTAGAAATAAACATAAGGTCAGTTTATCGTTATATTGATGCATTGTGTGTTAGTGGAGTACCAATAATATCGGAGTCCGGTCATAACGGCGGATATAGTTTGCTTAACAATTTTATCCGAACACCCCTGTTTTTTGATCTTGAAGAGAAAAAATCACTTTTGCATGCTGCTACTTTTGCAATAGAGGCAGGGTATCCTTTTATGGAAGCACTAAATAGTGCGACATCAAAGTTAAAGATGTTCTCAAATCAAGAACAAGAAAAAGTTCTCAATCGTCACTTAGTGGGATTTGAAGTAGTGAGCCGTATTTGTGATCCAGCTGTCAAACCTATGTTAATGGAAATTGAGCAAGCTGTTGCTAATGAATGCTCTATGGAAATTGAATACTGCTCAGGTTATGAAGGGCATCCTAAGCATAGGCTTGTTGACCCCTACGGGATGCTTTACTGGAACGATAAATGGTATGCTGTTGCATTTTGCCATCTTAGGAATGAAATTCGCAGCTTTAGGGTAGATAGAATAGTAAATATTATAAGCACTAAAAATATATTTAAGCGTCCCGAAGCTTTTTCGGCACGTGAGTTTTTTACAAAAAACCTATTATCGGATGTGGAAAGCAAAGTAGGACTTTGCACTTTAGTAATTGAGGGCAAGTCAGAAGCATTGAATGACCTTTGTTCGCATTGGTTTTTAGGATATCATCTGATAGAAAGAACTGAATGCAGAGCTAATTTTTTAATGGATGAAAACTCAATCCATACCTATGTTCCTCACATTCTACTTCAATATGGTAAATCACTAAATGTGCTTGAACCAAATAGTTTTAAAGATGCTATGGCAGCTATTCTTAGAGATTTAATGGCCCATTATCTTCACTGACTGAGTTTGTCAGTGAAGATAATATATAATAGATCAAGATGGAGTTTGAGACCATCCTGTAACAAATAGCAACAATAAACTGAATGTGGAGGAATAGAAAATGAAGAATACAGTATATCTTTATGTATTTGATACGATGGCAGACTGGGAAATAGGTTATTTAACCGCTGAAATCAATTCAGGAAGGTACTACAAAAAGGGATTAATGCCGCTAAAAGTGGTAACCGTAGGAATTACCAAGACCCCTATTACTACAATGGGAGGTCTAAAAATATTGCCAGAAATTGAACTTAAGGAGTGTAGTGTTACAGATACTGCTGCTTTGATTCTACCTGGTGGTAATACATGGACAGAAGCAATTCATGCTCCAATTATAAAAATGGCTGAAGAATATTTAGAGGAAGGTATTGTTGTAGGGGCAATTTGTGGTGCTACAATAGGACTTGCTATAGGGGGAGTATTGGATAAACGAAACCATACAAGCAATGACCTTGGGTATCTTAAAATGGTCTGTCCAAACTATGATGGAGAGATGTATTATAAGCAGGAATCTGTAGTAACTTACGGAAATTTGATTACTGCTTCTGGAATAGCTCCTCTTGAATTTGCTTTGCATATATTGAAAATTCTAGATGTATTCTCACCGCAAACCCTATATTCCTGGTACAATCTTTATAAAACCCAAGAGTTAAAATATTTCTTTGAGTTGATGAACTCAATTCAATAAAATGGCTTAAAGTGGGTAAGATAGCTACTTTTCACCACCTTTTACTTTAGCGTAGGTTTTGTCGGCAATGTCGACGACACCCATCCAAGGAATCAAGAGTATCTCATTGTTTATGATTATAATACTTCGATAATCAGCTATGGTGCCTAAGGAAGAATCCATTAATCTTTGGAACTGCTTGGAGGAGAATATGCAATTAGTAAAGTTAATAAGTATAACTATCAGTACCCATTCTTCAAAATATGTGCATTAAGGGAACTTTTAATAAGTTCCCTTAAAAAATCTCATATTATGGATGTAGCACTTCATATTAAAACTGTTCTTAACCATAGGTTTATTTCTATATTTATTTATATAACTTTAACTTCTCTCCTTCACCTTCAACCCACAGCTTTAGAAGTTCTTTTAGTTCCTCAAGCTTCTCTTTTTCTGAAGCCCCTTCCTTTGGTTTAAGCTTTTCTACCACCTTAAACTCAAAAGCATCTTCTCCGTACTCTTTCCAATCCTCTTTTAGCTCTTTACTTTTAGTCTTACCTAAGTTTAGTTGAAACTTTATCGATTCAAAGGGCTTATAAAGATTTGTACATGTATCTACGAAAGAATATCCGTTAACTTTATTGTATATTTGAATTATTCCCATCTCTACTTCTTGAAGCTTATAATTATCTTTGATTTCTTTTTTATTTATATCGCTCATAATATTCTCCTTACTATTCTTGTAATATTTACTTCCATCATTTGGCCTTGCTAGATACCCATAGTCTACTAGGTATCTACGTATTGTTGCATCATCTTCATAGATTGTTTGAATGATTTTTTTCACTTCTGCTTCTGTATAAGCTTTATCTGGCTCAAACAAATCTGCGAATCTTGGCAGTAATGCCTTCCTTTTTTCTTCTCTAACTGGAAAAACCCTTAGCCTTGGAATGGCTGTTTTAGGCATATCCTCTTCAGCTAATTCCATAACTGCCAAAAAGGCTCTTGCTTGCCTTGCTCTTTCTCTTAAGGCAAATCTCGTATTTCTTACTGTGGATTCTGCACAACCAAGCTTCAATGCTATCTCTTTATCATTATATTTATTTGATACCATATCTAAAAACTCTTTTTGAATTTCTGTAAGCCCAGTATACTTCTTATCCAATATCAAAAGTCTTTCTAAAGGTGATCCATGACTTTCCATATGAACGTTTAAATTATCATCTTCTTGATTAATGTATCTTTCACATATTAAGCAAAAGAATTGGGCTTTTTTAGCGTCCCACTGATAGCCTCTTTTATAATCTTCTATAGTTGCATTTCGAATAAGCTCCAGCATTTCTCTTCTCCAGTCTATTAATTTCATAGACACAATAACACTTTTTAATATTTTTGTCAATTGCATCTTATATTGTATAAAATAAAAAAACTGCTGAAATGACCTGCCTCAGCGTGTTTTTACATATCTACATAAGGAATTTCTAAGATCATTGAAGTATCTAAGTTTATTAGATATAAAATTTATACTTTTCGTTACAGCAAAAAAGCTCTTATCCTTAGATTTAAGGTAAGAACTTTCACTTTTATTCTTGTGTATATACTATACATATTTATGTATTAACCAAACTATTTAATGTTTAATCATTTTCATAATAAATATTGACACTCACAGTATTAATTCTTTCACGGCCTTCTCCCAATACTCTTCAGGGATATTCGGCCAAGCACAAACACCGGTTTCTTCTCTACATATCTCCATTGCTCTTGATAAGACTCTACTATGAGATATATTACCTCCTTGAAGTATACTTTCAGTTACCATACTCCAGAAAGGCGCACGTTCGTAGAGCTTAGCTTCATGCATTTCTTTGATTACTTTAGAAGTGTCATACTCTAGACTTATAAATTCCTCTGACCATATTCCATCATTTCCATGCAATATCAAAAACTGTGTCTTTCCTTCACTATAAAGAGGTACTCCTACAGCTCCTGGGTTTAGTACACATTTATCATTGTGCACTATCTTCCTTTGTACATGGGAATGTCCACATAAAATCATTGATGTTTTTACACTATTAATCACTTCCAAAGTTCTCTTATCATTCGGTAACATTTTTTCATTTATCTTTTCTGGAGAACCATGGCAAATAGTGATTTCTGGCATCTCACCAAATTTTATTTTCCCTACTGGCCTTAGCTTAGCAAAAAAATCTAAATCTCTGTCAGTAAGAGATTTGTATGCATATAGTAATGAACCACTGGCAGAATTTTTGTCTTTCCAGCCTTTCTCACCATCATCACGATATTTAAGCCAATAATCTTCCTTGTTTCCTTTTATAAAATAACATTTATATCTTTCATTAATTTCATATATTATCTTCATTGTCCTTTCTGGGTAAGCTAATTCTCCTATATAATCGCCCAGAAATATAACCGTATCAATATTTCTTGAAAATGCATATTCAAGGCAACGCTCTAATGCAATGTAATTGCCATGAATATCAGATAAAACTGCTATATCCATTTTAAAACACATCCCCTAAATATAATGGAGATATAACATTACCATGTTCATCAAAAACTCTTTTCAAAGCCTCAGGATACACTGTCTTCTCCTTAAGCTCTTCGTGCTTTAACCACTCAATCCCTATCTGATCAGGGTCCATATTAGTAGCTTTTGATAAATCAAGTGGTGTTTTTAATGCACAAAAGAACATACATTCAATTCTATGTATTTCAGAATGCAAGTCAGCAAACTTATGGTTTTTCCCAATATACTCGCTAACAAGTGCAACGTCCCTTACTTCTACTTCTGCTCCAAGTTCCTCCAGGCATTCTCTTTTTAGCGCCTCTGCATATGTTTCTCCAGCTACTTGTCCACCTCCAGGCAAAACATAATATATAATTCCAGTTCTCTTTGAAAGATATTTTACAAATAGTATTTTACTATCTTCAACTATTATGGCTTTGGCAGTATTTCTTAACTTTATCAAAGTTCACCCTTCTCTCTAAGACATATATTCCACTATATAAGATGAATAATAATCAGCAAAACTAATATCTCTATTAATTATTAATCCTTTAGAAATCCCTTCTTCAAGAAATTTTATTACATAGTTGTATATTACATCGCATATAAAGAAAAATCCTGCTATAACTATACACCTTCTTGATTCAATATTTATTAATCACTATCATATATCCTTAATACTCTAAGCATCAGTAACTTCATTATTTAAGTTTTAAAGACAATTATACCATATTTCTCAAAGAAGATGCCTACATTAAAATTAAATTAAGCTTATAAACCATGTCACCTAGAGTATAAGAAGCAGTATATAATAAATGTAAAATTATTGCAATCAGGCAGTTATATCCTGTATAATTAAACGAATTATAGAATTTTAAGAACTGAAAGAAATAAGGGGATAAAAAATGAAATTCAGAAAAAAGGTAACACTCATTATTTGTTCAATTGTTCTGTTTATTCCACTTTTGCTTACCTATAGACTTATTACTTTGCCTACATACATAGACGTCAACGGAACAATTACCTATAAAAATAATGTTTATGTAGCCAAGGATTTTAACTTTACTGATACTGATAGCGTAGGTAAAGTTATAGGTATTGCAATAAATGAAGATAGAAAAAGGACGCTTATCGATTCACTCTTAGGTACTTCCATCCGTGAATTTAAAAATGATAAAGAACATAAACGTATTTATGTCAGATGGCTAATGGGTCCTGATGCGGTTTATGAAAGAGTTTCGAAGTGATTTTTATCCAACATAATATTGTTTAAATATGAATTAAGGGAACCTTAACTAGTTCCCTTAAATTATTGTATATTGTTTTTAGTAAATTCTATCTAATATATCCTACCATGTTCATATCCTCTAACTTTTTAAACTTGAAGGATTGATAAAACTTATTATCTACCATGTCTTCTATATCTGTTACAACCATAAACATTCTTACCTTTGAGTATTTCTCCATTATTGTTTTAAAGAGGTATGTACCAATCCCATGCTTTTGATACTCTGGTTCAACAATTAAATCTTGTACCACCAAAATATGTTCTCCATCTCCAACACATCTAATAAAGCCAATTAGCTTATGCTCATCAAAGGCCCCCATGGTATATAAGGAATTATCAAATGCTCTTATTAACTTTTCATCATCTTTCAAATATGCATTCCAAGATTCCTTTTTGTAGATATCTTTTATAGATTCAAGCATGGATGAATCAATTTCTTTATAATTAATCATTAATTTAGTCCTAACCTTTTAAAGCTGCAAGCTTTTCTTTATTTCTAGCTACATCCCAGACTTCGTCTACTTCTTCTTCAATCAATATCTTTGTAAATTCTTTCCCAATACCACCACTAGCTCCAGTAACAATTGCAATTCTCTTTTCCATACATTTCCCCCCCTTATAAATATCTTGTATAGATATACCACTTCTAAAAAACTCAATTTCACTCTTTATTTATACATTTATCTAATTATATACCATACATCTGTAAATATTCAAATATACGGAAAACCGGAACACCAATAAAGGCACCCTCTTCAATGTAAAGATAAAAAAGCTGTATAAACACTACATCAAATAGCATTTATACAGCTCTTTATATTTTTCAAAAACAACTTATTTCCATAAATCAGATTTTATATTTTTATAGAACCTATAATCATATCAATTATCTTACCTATTGACTTATTTATTTCATTACCGTTCCATCCTAAACTCCATCCATTTTCATTAAGTATATCTGTAACTATATAAATGGCAGATGACTTACATTGCCTATATTTAGCTATTGTAAAAAGACCTACACCTTCCATTTCTACACACAAAGCGCCTTTTGAACGATAATCTAAAACCTGTCCCCATGTTTCTCGATACCCAGCATCAGTAGTCCAATGTTTTCCTCTCTTTACTTCAACTAAGCTATTGTTCAATAAACACTCTAATTCATCCGTCAATGTTTTAGATGTTTCTATAAAATCATGATTAAATCCATAAAGTCTTGCAACAGCAGTATCATTATACGCTCCATCCGTAACAATAACTTCACCTATATTTATATTAGGTTGTAAACCTCCTGCTAATCCTACATGTATCAACTCTTTAACCCCACCCGCAATTAAATCTTCTGCTTGTATAGCTATTCCTGGTGAGCACATTTTTCCTTTTACAAACCCAATATCTGGATTATCATTAAATACATATAGCTTTCCTCCTAAAGGATACTTATAAGTTCCACATTCTCTCTCAAGCATAGCATCATATATATCATCAGCTAATAAAAAAACTCTTTTAGGAATTTTGATATTATCTATATCAAACCCAGCGTTTTTTAACTCGATTCGTACTAAGTCTTTTGGTTCTGTCATTACATAATTTCTATCCATCCTCTTACCTCTACAAAATTAGAATTCATTTTTTAATAACTTTTAAACCTCATGATTAGTGGGTATCCTAATAGATCCCTCTACCCCTAAAAATTCTTCAAATAAAATATAGCCAATTGAGTCCTATCTCTAAGGCTCAGTTTTTCTAGAATATTGGTTATATAATTTCTCACTGTTCCTTCGCCCAAGAAAAGCTTTTCTGCTATTTCCTTGTTGGACATCCCTTCCGCGATTAAAGCTAAGGTCTCAAACTCTCTTTCAGACAGACCAAAGCTTGAAGGTTTATTTTTCTTTTCTTCCTTAAGCATACCTGTGATTGAGTTAATTATATCTTTTTCAAACACTGCATTTCCTTTGAACACAGTCCTAAGACTATCAATAATGCTATCTGAAGATTGATTTTTTAGTATGTAGCCTTCAGCTCCATTAAGTATTGCCTCTCTTATATATTCATCATCTTTAAAGGTAGTAAGCATTACTACTTTTATATGTTGAAAGCTTTCTTTTATAAGCTTTGTTCCGAGAACTCCATCCATTACAGGCATACGTATGTCCATAAGTACAATGTCTGGCTGCTCTGCCTTACAAAGCTCAAAGGCTTCCATACCATTTTTTGCTGTACCTATTACCTCCATGTCTGTTTCGAGATCTATAAGCAACTTTAAGCTATCCCTTATTAAGCCATCATCATCAACTATTATTACCTTCATTTAATTCTCCCCCTTATCTTTTTCAAGTGGAATTACATAAAGTATTATAAAACCATTTTCTCCTCTGAAGGATACAGTACCTCCAAGATTTTTGATCCTTTCTCTTATACCCATTAGACCAAAGCCCTCTTTAAGGCTTGCACATCCTTCTCCATTATCTTTTATATATACTCTTGCAGACTTATCCATAACGTCAATTTTAATATCTATTGCGGTTGCCTTAGAATACTTATAAGCATTTGTTAGTGCTTCTTTAATATCTGAACTTATAGTTTCAAGAACATTTGCCGGAAGACTTTTGAAATCTCCTGAATGCTTAAAGTTCACTGTGCAGTAATTGAAATTGTTGATAATGCTTTCAATATATTCAAGCCCCAGTGGATTGCTTGGCCTAATGTTATGAACTGTATTTCTCATAACATCTAAAGAATCAGACAAGCGTACGATTGAGTCCTGAAGAAGACTATCAGATTTTTCCTCATCCCTAGTTTTAAGTTTTTGCACCACCTGAAGCTGAAGCAAAATACCTGCAAGGCTATGTCCCACGGTGTCATGAATCTCCCTTGCAATCCTATTTCTCTCTCTGATTTCTGCGATATAAGCAGCCTCTTTAGCTGAGTTTAACAGTTTGTGCTTTGCAGCTTCAAGCTCATACCTATATCTTCTTTCATTATCATAAGTTTCTTTAAAAGAACTTATATTATCCCTAAACTTTAAAGTAAGATTTCCAACTATAAAAGCCATAAATATTAGGGTTAAAACTTCAATACTACTATTAATTCCTGAAAAATAAATAGCGAGCAATGGTATTGGCAAAGCAAAGTACTTAAAATCTTTACTTCCTGCATCATATGCAATGAGGGAATATAGAAAGGTAAAATTAGAACTGTATGAACATCCAAAAGTTATAACTATAGCTTCTACTATAAGAATCTGCCAAGTTACCTTGTATTTATGCTTAAATATATTGATAGCAGCTATGGAAAGAAACAGTGAAACCTCAAGTGCCGATGCACTTCCTTGAATTATAAACTTTCCTATCACTGCTGCAAAAATTAATATCCTAATTAAGTACCCCATATTCCTCACCTTTTTAAGCTCTCTTTTTATTTATATTGATGTATTTATTTTAAAGCCAATTGTATAATAAGACAACTTTTTAAATAGTTCCCATTTGCTATCGCCAAATAAGTTTATCCAATAATCTTCTCGTACCTGTATTCCTCCTACCTCATTTTAATCATTATCTTTCTAAAACTATGAAGAGAATAAAATACCATAGCAAAAACTATGCAAATTGTGGGTATATATTTCATCCACTTACCATGAAGTATCAAACTATCCAGAATAATAACCACAAGTGGTATAAGTGTTAATATAAAATATGGTTTCACAATTTTTATAACACGCTCAATGGTTACTAACTCCTTAATATCCATCCACTTTAACTCCATACTGCTAACATCCAACTCAATCTGAATTATTGTAATTCCAACCAAATATATTATTAAAATAACTTCATTTAAAACAAAACTTATAAGACTTGGAGATACTAAAAATAATAGTAAGTTTGTGCTAACGAATGGAAAAATATTGCTCAATATACCAACAGAAATTTTTGAAAGTAAAATATCCTTAATTTCTACTGGATATACCTTAAATTGATTTAAAGCTCTGCCCTCTCTAGAAAATGATGTAATCATTGTGAAATTAGCAATTTGTAAGCTTAAAAACCATAAAATTATAAGAAGAGCCATCATCCTCTCAATTATAGGTTGAATTGAGAGGATTTGCTTTCTAAAGGCTATTAGTAAAATCGCACTAAATAGCGAACTGAAAGCATTAAAAGTAATGCAATTAAATCTAAGTGCTGGTATTCTCATTAACAGCTTAATATCTCTTATTATATTTGAAATAATAATATTTTTAGGTTTAAATTCATATAAATTAGATTCTAACTCCACTTCTTTAGACCTTCTTGAATTAAACAAATCACCTTTCATAATAGTAGAGTAAACTTCGCCAAGAAAGTAAACAGCAAGTCCTACAATAACAATTATTGATAATGTTATTAAAAGCTCTATCCCCAGTGGTTTATCTAAATTTGATCCCAAAAAGGTGTATGTTATTAGATTTCCTACACTGATATGATTGTTTATAGCGTCTTTTATAAGAAAATAGGTAAGCACTCCTACCACTAAGTCAATCACAAGCAACCACTTGTTGCTTTTATGATTACTTATAGGGTTTCTAATCACTGCAGTAACCCAGAATATAGTCAAGGTTATCAAGGTAAAATATGCCGTAGGTACAGCAGTTATAATGATCTGAAACAAGATTACATGCAAATAATAATAAGCACTAACATGAGCTAAAAAGCCGTAGCTAAATAAAAATACTAACGCAAATATGGAAATTATACTGTTTGCCAAACAGCATAGAATACACTTAGATAACAGCAGCTCCCCAGGTTTTATAGGATATATCATCATTTCTTTCCAATCACTTGCTAAATAGAAGGTAGTAATTACTTCCTTAAAGATCCATAGAGCACTAATAATTAACTCCACATTAATTATTAGCTTGAAAACTAATATATCACTATTACTTGAATGAAGCATGTTGAATGATTTTACAAATGAAGCCTCCATACAAGCAATACAAAAAATCACAAAAGCTACTACATTTATTATTTTCTTTCCTCTTTTTTCTTCTCCAAGATTTATATTTAATTTACTTCTTATACTAGTTCTTACTAGAGATATTATCTGCTCCATTTTCAAATACCTCCATGTAGATTTTCTCCAAGGTGTATCCATTCCTAAATCTATCTTTTAGATCACTTAGTTCTCCAAAAAAGATATTTTTTCCTTTTTTAATTAGAATGACTTCATCGCAAAGATTTTCTACAATCTCTAAAATGTGAGATGATAGAAGTACTATATTTCCTTTGCTTGCGTACTCTCTCATAAACATTTTTAGCTCATATGCTGTTTGAGGATCTAACCCATTAAATGGTTCATCCAATATCCAAAACTTAGGGCTATGAATTAAAGATGCTATTATCATTATTTTTTGTTTCATTCCCTTAGAAAACTTGTCCATCCTTGTATTTAAATGATCTAATATATCAAATCTTTTACTTAAGCTTAATATTTGTTTTCTTCTTTCATCCTCTGAAACCTTGTACATATCAGCAACAAAATTTAAATACTCTATAGCTTTTAAACTTAAGAACTTATTTTCATCATCTGAAACATAGCCAATTTGTTTTTTTATCTCCATAGGTTTATCTTTTATTGAGCTGCCATTTATTATGATACTTCCCTCAGATGGGTCAATAATTCCAATCAGCATGCTTATTGTTGTAGTCTTTCCTGCACCATTGGGACCTATGAGCCCAACTATACTTCCATCTTTTATTTCAATATTCAGCTTATCTACAGCAGTAAAATCCTTATATTTCTTTGATACATTTTCAATACAAATCATACTTTTCTAATATCCTTTCATCATTTAAAATTTATTTGTGCTCTAATTTAGATGCAAATGTTGTAATATAATAGAGTATTTTTTAATAGCTAGAGATATAATCTGTATAAGTTTCAATCTATAAAAACTTTTTAAATCTTCTGCAATATCCCATTCCACTTACATCATTGTAATTATTTTACTTATCTATGTTGAATTTGTCTAATTTAAATAATCATGAATATGCTTAAGAATATTGTTAAAGTTAAATATTTATAAGAATTATGCTATACAAACCACTGAAAACAACTGATTTTTTGCTTATTTGCCTTTTTTTAAGTATAAGTTGTTTCAGATAGTTAGTTTCCATTTTTCTACTGTGCAGTTATAGAGGCTTCTATAAACTATAAAAAAGCATAAAATCACCTTATGTTTTATTTCAAACAAGCTGAAAACTAAAACACAGAGGTAAATTTATGCCTAAATTTATTTCATCTAAAATCTGATCTTTTCCATTGTATAATCCAGTTAAGTCTATCATGCTTTGCTGCAACAATTGACTATAAGCTAACCCTTACATCAATTATTAGAATAAAGTTTCATTAAACATTTTCTGAGTATACCTTCCCCCAGGAGGAGATCATGAAAAATACTATTGTGAATAATGAAAGTACTCCCAGTTCCATAGCTATAGATGTTATTGAGGAAGAAGTAAGTATTTTATCTATACCATCTGTAAGCCAATATGCTGGCGTAAATTTTCCTATTGTAAGGAGCACATCAGGCATAAATTCCTTTGGCCAGAAAAGACCACCTAGCATTGCTATTAGAGTTGTAACAAGCATTCCTAAAGCCCCAGCCTGTTTAATATTTCTTGAAATGCTTCCTATAGCAAGGGATAATGCAACACAATTAGCAGCATAAAGTGCGAATATAAGAAACATATTTATTTCTGATGCTCCAAGCTGAACCTTATATACCCTTGTCATAAATTGAAAAGCAATATCTACTTGTAAAAGTAACACAAATAAAAAGCTTAAAATATTTTGCAGCATATAGCTTAAGTTTTTTAGAGGTGAAGCAAACATACGTATATAGGTATTATTTTTCTTGTCCTCAAGGATAATATTAGTTGAGAAGGTTGCAAGTAAAAGCATAGTATACCCTAATAGTCCTAACGCAATCTTTTCTTTTTGACCATCTCCACCATTATCTCCAATAATAATCTTCTCGGTGTTAAGTTTACCATTCTCATAGTCCTTCATTGAGGAGTAGAATAGTTCTTTATTTCCTTTTGTACTGTTAGAAATATTCTTAGCAGCACTAATATAATCTTCTATATATAACTTAACTGAAGAAGCTATGTTTACCTCGTCAACTCTGTAGGTTTTAAGCTTCACATCCTTGCCGTTTAACATATCTTCCGTAAAACCTTTATCTATCACAATTCCATAGGCTAGGGATTTATTCATAATAGATGTTTTCATAATATCCTCGGACATAATTTCTACATCACTTTTTCCTTGAAGCCCTTTTATAAAGCTCTGAGTAAACTCTGTATTATCCTTATCTACAATTCCTACATTTACACTGATTCCATTAGTGCCTAAATAAAAAGCAATAATTATAAAAACTATTGGTGCTCCAAATATTATCACTCTATTTAATCTTCTTTTAAATATCCTTTTTAAATTTGTAATGAAGATTGTCATCTTACTCTCCTCCTTTCCACTGTGATAAAACCTATAAATAACAACGCTGCAGCCGCCCAAAGCATTGCTATATATCCAAAAGTATTAAAGAAATGAATATTTACACTGTATTTATTTGAATATATTACGTTGAACAATGCAGCTTGAGGATAAAAGTTTGGAGAAAGATGCATAAATACTGATTCACCTAAATCCCTAGTCAAAAGCACCGCATACCCTCCAGCTCCGAAAGTAAAAACATTGTTTAAGATATTTAATATTCCTGAAGCTTTGCTTCCATTACCCACAACCATAGCTACAAACATCCCAAATACAGTAGAAAACACTGCAGCACTTATTACAATAATTGCTATCATTCCAAAGTTGTTTCCCCAGTTTACTTTATAGACAAGTTTACTGAAGACTATGATAATAGCTGCCTTGATAAATATATCAAACACACAACCTAGTATCTTTCCTATTAACCTTTCATAAGACTTTATAGGGGTTGCCTTGATTCTCACCGACACATCATAAAAATAATCCTCTGAAATCACATCACCAGCAAAGCCTGCAGAACTCATTATTGCTAGAACAAGCATGGCTACGGCGTAATAATCTATACCTCTTGGAGAATTTCCTTCAGTAGAAAGAATACTTTCATCTACTGCCTTGTACCTAGTATAACTAAGGCTGCTACTTGAATTAAGCTTAGCTATTGCCATTATTGTATTTCCACCAGAATTATAGGCATCCACTATATTTTCAACTATTGTATTTTTAAAATCAGCATATTTTGTATTGTAAATTTTAATAGCAGATTCTTTTCCAGCTTCTAATTTTTCCGAATAATCCTGTGGCACAACTAAAAGAGAAACTGCTTTTTTATCATTAACTAACTTTTCTCCTTCTTCTATTGAAGTTACCACTTTAACATTAAGTATTTCCTTAATCTCATCATTTTCAAGGAACCTTTCAAACTCTTTCCCTAAAGTGCCACTATCAACATTAAGATAACATATATCAAGTTTATCTAACTCTGAACTCTGAAAACGGCTATTTAGAGCAGTTCCAAGTATCATAATCATTAGAATAGGCATCAAAATAGAACTGAGTAATGCTTTCTTGTCCCTTAAATTCCGCTTGATAGTATTTAAAGCTATATAGAATATATTCATGACTTCCTCCTAATCTCTTAACTTTCTTCCAGTGAGGGTTAAGAATACCCCTTCAAGACTTGGTTTATCAACATCTATCCCTACTATTTCACTACTTGAATTGTTAATTGAATCTATTATCCTGCTTAAGTTTTTACTGCCCTTTTGAGATATAACAGTAAGCTTTCTATCATCAAGTACGCAGTCTATAACCCCTGATATTCTCTTAATCTGTTCAACCATTGTATAATTGATGTTTGAAAGTGTAACAGTTACCTTTTCTTCTACATCTATAAGTGACTTTAGCTCATCTTTAGTTCCCTTTGCTATGACCTTTCCATGATCCATGATAGTTATATCAGAGCACAGCTCCTCTATTTCCTCCATATAGTGTGAAGTATAAATTACTGTAGATCCACTTTCATTGAGCTTTCTAACTGAATCTAGTATGTGATTTCTTGACTGTGGATCTATTCCTACAGTAGGTTCATCCATTATTATAAGCTTTGGTTTATGAACTATGGCACAAGCTATATTAAGTCTTCTTTGCATACCTCCAGAGTACTTGCCTGGATAATCCTTTTTTCTATCTAAAAGACCTGTGAATTCTAAAGCTTCCTCTACCCTTGACTTTAATACATTACCCCTCAGTCCATAAAGCCTGCCAAAAAACTCTACATTTTCATAAGCTTTAAGATCGTTAAAAAGAGCAATGTTTTGAGGAACTATCCCAATATTCCTCTTAATCACCATCTCATCCTTATCTAAACTTTTTCCAAAGATTTTTACCTCTCCACTATCTATTTTGCTTAGTCCCAAAATAGTGTTTATAGTTGTAGTCTTCCCTGCCCCGTTTGGTCCAAGAAGCCCAAATATCTCTCCTTCTTTTATTGATAGACTCAAATTATCTACTGCTATAAAATCCTTATATCTTTTAACAAGATTCTTAATCTCAACAATCATCTTTTAATACCTCCAACCGTATTTTCTAATCTTATAATACGTTAATAGATGCAATGAAAATAGTGAGTTATATTACTTTCGGATATGACAAATGTCATTTTGGACAAAAAAAGCTTACTGAAGCGTCTTTCTTCAATAAGCTTTTTTACGCATCTGCCTTTCCCAATATATGAGGAAAATTTGACAGGCAAATAAGTTTCGTTTTTACTATACGACCTAAAAATTCATTTTAAATGTTTGAAATTACTAGGTTTATCTATCGTTAGAAATTCATATTTTCTTGTACAGTAAAAAAAGACACCTAAGTGTCTTGCTAGTTTTTATAAGCCTCTTATATTTTCCAAAATGTACTTTTTAAACTTACTCATTATCTCACCATTACTCCAATATGAAATCATCGCTTCTTCAGGTATATCAGAAATAGGAACATCAAACCCTTCAGGAATAAAAACTTTTTCTATTGAAGTACCAGGATTGTAACTTGCCACATTTGCTAATCTTCCACGATATGTTCCAGTGAAAACCATTGGATCTAATTCTGGATGACAATATGCTAAGCAATCTTGAATAATTATAGTTCTATCATTCTTATCTTTTACTAAATTAACAAAATCATCAGCTGAGAACCATTCATTCGCATACTTGATGAAAGGCCCTGGAAAACCGTTTAAAGCCTCTATATAAAAACCACAATCTGTTACGATAACTGGTTTATTTATTTCTTTACTTGCCCAGCGGGCTGAGTACATTGCCACTTCTTGTACGCTTTTACTCTGAATTTCCGGGGTATCCATCTTCATTTGCATGACATTTATTTCTGTATTAGCAAATGTCTTTCGAGCAACATCAAATTTAACACTGTTCCCTGTAACATAAATTAATGTATTATCCACTTATATACTCCTTTTATATGTATTTTATAGCCTTACTCAAAACTTCCGTGGCTTTAGTTGTCCTTTCTTGTTGGCTAGACATAAATATACTTTATATTTAATTGCTTTAAAAATATTTTATTCAATCAAATCTGTTTTAAATGTTAAAATTCTTATAATTACACAGATTAACAGAACTAGATCCACCCATATAGATATATCCTTCTTTTCATTTAAAAATATGTAGCTTCCACCATAATACAAGAAGGCCACATGTAGCACTGTCATTGCTATATATAGATATATTTTTTTATAATTCTTCTTATAAATCTTTTTAATTAATTTAATAATCAGATCTACCCCAGAAGCCAAAACTATGCAAAATATAATAAAAATCATGCTACTGTTCACTATATCACCTCTTAATGGATAAACCTTAATATTATCACTGTATATCCAATATATAACAAAAAGACTTGCAAAAAAAGACCTTTATTGATCTTTTTTCATAAATTACTGTTTGTTAATCATATTGAAATTGCCTAGGAAAATTTAAACCTAAGACTAGTCAATAGTTAAATGTTATTTAACTTTTTTTCAATAAAAAAAGACACCTAAGTGTCTTTTAGCTTTTAAACTTCTCTTCCTTTTCCATAACCATGAAATAGAAATCAGTCCCAAATTCTTCGTTAAATTTTAGTTCTACTTCTCTCAAACGGCTAACTTGTTCGCCTTGCATATTTGCATATTCCATAGGCTTAAGCTTTTCTAGATATTGCTGGTCCATATAAAAACCTCCCTTGTGATTTAATATGGGGAAATTATAGTTCTATGGGAATTGGTTTTCAAGGGGGATATGAGGATTTTGAATCCAAACTCAAAGTGACTTTCATCCATTTAATTAATATTTTCCCACCATTAACTTTTTTAATAAGGTTTATATAAAGAGTAGTGTTGATGATCAAGATTGTTTCTTATATTAATTATCTATCTTAGCCATTATTAACTTAAAATGCAATTGTATTTGATTTCTAGGTAAGAAAAAGTTGTCTATAGTCTTACTTTAATTGAACGTTTGCAGAAAATTGCGCTGAAGGTGTTCATTAGATATAACTATAAAGAAGCCTTGTATTATATATTAAATAAATGTTGTTACAGCTATATAAGAGGACAAGCCATATAAGTGGACAAGTTATAAACTACCAACATTTATTTAATACATAAGCTGATAGAATAAAAAAAACATATTGTATTGACAGTTAGAAAGTTTTCTTATATATTAAGAGATAATTAGAGTCCACAATATCTTCGAAGGATGTGTATCTTAATGAAATATACAAAAGCTACTGATTATGCATTACATACTATAGTATTTATGATTCAACAATCTCCAAAGGAAAATTTGAGCAAATATACTTTGGCCGAACATTTTAATGTATCTGTAACCTACCTTTCAAAAATAATGACTCAACTTGTAAAAGCAGGAATCATAGAGTCTGTATCAGGAGTAAATGGTGGATATATTCTACGTAAAAAAGCTGAGGAAATATCCTTCTATGATGTTATTATTGCTATCGAAGGAACTTCAGCATTATTTGAATGTGGTGTCCACAATGAGCCTAAATGCCCTATTCAACAAGTTATGTCCGAAGCAGAAAGTAACATGGAACACTTTTTGAAGAGTAAGAAATTATATAATTTAGTACATAAGGAATAATATTAAACTGTTGTTTAGTATTTATTCTGCAACAATTGAAGATATAAAATATCTTTAATATATCCATAATATTTTTTATTTTAGCTAAGAGAAATTGTTTATCCCTTATTCATAAAAAATATTTAACATTTGTTTTATATAAATAAGAGATATAGAGTATCTCTAATGTACTTAAAGGAGCTTTCATATGAACCGATTAAACGAACTTGATAGTTTACCAATTAATAAATTACTTTTAAAATACTCAATCCCATCAGTGTTAAGCTTGATTATATCTTCAATGTATATAATAATTGATCGTATTTTTATTGGTAATATTTCTGGAATAGGTCCAATAGCCTTAGTTGGGATTGGAATGACTATCCCAATAACTACTATTTTATTGTCCCTTTCAGCTTTAATTGCAGTTGGAGCAGCCACAAATATATCTATTAGTTTAGGACAAGGCAATAAAGAACAAGCAAATGCTATGTTAAATAACGCTATTACTATGTCTTTTATCATAGGAGTTTTATTCACAGTTTTATATTTCCTTTTTCAAAATCCAATATTACAGTTTTTTAGGATAAGTGGTGAAGCTTTACCTTATGCCAAAGATTTTATAAATATCATTATAATAGGTTCTATTTTCAGCATTCAAAACTTTTTATTTCCAAATTTAATTCGTGCTGAAGGAAACCCAAAGTTTGCAGCAATACTTACTGTTATGGGATGTATACTTAATATTTTCTTGGATGTAATTTTTATAAACATCTTGAACTTTGGAATAAAAGGAGCTGCAACAGCCACTGTTATATCTCAATTTATCACAGTAATCATTGGGTTCTTCTATTTTACTAAAGGAAAGTCTTCTCTTCATTTTTCAAAAAATGAACTGATACCTAAACTTTCTATTATTAAACCAATGATTTTGATAGGAGCTGTTCCATTCCTTAATCAGATGGCCGTAAGTTTATCACAAATTTTTAGCAATTACTCATTGAATCTTTATGGAGGACAAATGTATATTGGGGCAATGGCTGTAATTTCATCTGTGATATCTTTTCCATTGATGCTAGCTAACGGAATAGGTCAAGCAAACCAAACTATAGTTGGTTATAACTATGCTAAAGGCCAATATGACAGAGCATTTAAAACATTTATTTTATCAATAGTCTACAGCTTTATTATTTTATTAATTGGAACCATATTTATTGAGATTTTCCCAGTTTTCTTTATTAAACTATTTACAAAAGATCCTACTTTCATGGATATAACTACTAAAGGAATAAAACTATATTCTATGCTTATACCACTATCATCAATATGTATAATTTCTGGAGGACTTTTCATGGTCACTAGAAAAGTTAAGACTGCTATTATGTTTCTACTTTCAAGACAATGTATCATATTTCCAGTAGTGCTGTATTTCTTACCAAAACTTATGGGAACCTCTGGGCTTTGGCTGTCACAATCAATAGCAGATCTTTTAAGTGCTTTCATAATAATTATTCTTTTCTTAAAGAATTATAAACATCTGCTTACATCGGTACCTGGATTTACAAAACCAATTTAGCAACTAAAAAAAGGAGAATCAAATTTACTTGAATTTGATTTTCCTTTTTTTGTTTTGTTAGTGTTAGAGCTTTTATATAAAAGCTCGTTTAATTAATAAATAAAATTCCTGCAAAAACTTGGAACAAAAATATTTTCTATTAAGGGTACAGACATAAAAGAAGCGATTGTGGTAAATTACAATAATGAATATCGTAAAGCTACAACTCAACATTAAGTTTGAAAAAAATCAATTCTTTCGCTATATAGTATATTTATTTTCAGTTATAGGATAATGAAATATTTCAATACTAGAATCAATAAACCCTCTTCTCTGAGCACCAATTAATGTATGATACATATTTTCTCTTCCAACAGCATTATCTGTATGAAGGTATATCTTATTTGCTCTCAAGCCATTTTCGCAAAAATATTTCACTAATTCATATCCACTTTTTCTAAGATTGCCTTGATTATCTTCACCCATGTCATGATCTAATGAAAGAATATTAACCTCATAATTTTCTAGGTAATATATAGCTTCTTCAATAGTTCTAGCTATAATAAACCCGAGTGGGCAATCTCTTAAATCATCTACATAAAGATTGATTATTTTTTTATTACTATCCATAATTAACACCTTTTTTACACTATATTTAAATCCTCATCAACTCTTATCATTATAATGAACCAATCTAAACATTGCCTTCTTTTATAAAGCAAGCTTTAATTATTTTATAGCTTTCCCAATTTTCTTATCTTGTCTCCACTGAGGAGCAGCGCCATCATCACCCCAATATTCATCTAGACTCACTATCTTTTCTCCACTAAACTTAAAAAATGAAGTTGCGTGAACCGATACACTTTTATCTGCAAGCCACACTCTTGTAACTGAGATAACTAAATCATCTATTATTTCAATTCTCTCTACCTCTCCACACCATTTGCCTGGGTATTCACAATTTGCAATTATGTATTCTTCAGGAGTAAAACTTTCGTTAGTATTATGCCAATTAATTATTGCATTTGACTGAAAATAAGTTTGAATCTTTGTAGGATTTTGTTCAATGACAGTTTCCCAAAAATTCAATACTCTTTTCTTAATATCCATATACATTGCCCCTTTTGATCTGATTTAATTTATCATTAATCTTACTATATTAAACCCCAACTAACTTTTCTTTTAACTTCATTACCTCACTATCCTCTAAACCAATCTTCGAAAAATACTCCTCAACTGAATTATATTTATCAAAGAACATGTCCAAAAACTTTTCCATGTGCTCCATTTTAGGAGTGATGATATTTATATCTACATTCCTATTGGTTTTACAATACTGCTGTAACATAGAGTTTAAGTATACTTGCGAGATCTGATAATCAACCAAAATATCTGTTTTGGAAACGCCTGCTAAGAGAAGTAATAACGCTGAAATTACACCTGTTCTGTCTTTGCCAGCAGTGCAATGATATAGAACTCCACCTTTAGCTTTTGAAAATATTCTTAGGGTATTTAATATAGTCTTTTGCTCGTCCACGATTTCAAAATACGAAAGAGGAACTTCTTCAACACTTGCAGGTAAATATCCATCTCCATAGATTTTTGAATGATAATATTCAAAATCATTATGATCTTTCAA
Organism: Clostridium yunnanense; assembly: GCF_016595795.1. Classification (GTDB taxonomy): domain Bacteria; phylum Bacillota; class Clostridia; order Clostridiales; family Clostridiaceae; genus Clostridium_AR; species Clostridium_AR yunnanense. The sequence continues at coordinate 29,890 of NZ_JAENHN010000027.1, read as the reverse complement.
AGCACAAGGTTTGTTTTCAGTCTCCTCATCACTTCTTAGATCAACAATTGTTGTTATATTGTTTGATAATAGCAGTTGTATATCCTCTTCAGATAGCTTATGTGGCACATCACTACGAATAAAAGTCTTATATGCTGTTGCCCTTCCATTATCTATTGGATACCCACCTAAATCACGGGTATTAAGTGTATTGCTTAATAAAAATCTACGCATAAATTCACTTCCTTAAATTATCTATTCTTTAATAATATTTTTTCAAAATATCCATATAGCGGCTCTCTTACTTTCATATAGTTTATACTCTACCTTTCAAAATCCCTAATACGAAATTCAATAAACCTTTTATCACTATCTTTAATAGCCTCACCAAAATACTCTAATAATTTCCTTATCTCTTCTATCTGGTATTTGGTAGGTGCTGTAAAAGAATTATTGTATGCTAGTCTCCAACTCTCAAGTTCACTTTGCCCAAGTGTTGAAATAGTTTTATTTTCATCTGAACAAAATTCTATGATATATCTTATAGAATTCCATTTACTTAATAAGCATAAAAGACTAATAGCATTAATTTTCATATGGTCATATTTAGCTTGTTTATAAATCTCATATAAAGTATCTGCATCACTATTATTAATCTCTTTTTGTACTAGTTTTTTAGCAAGTTTTGATATTCCTACTCTATTATCATTCAGTAGTAAAATTAATTTGTCTTTATATCCTTGTATATTTAGTCTTGCAAGTGCTGTAATCGAGGCCTTAACTATCTTAATACTATTAGAGTGTATAAATTTAATGACAATCTCCGAATCCTGTACATCACCAGTCTCCCCAAGTCCACAAATACTAGAATACAAGCTTTCATCATTGTAAATAGCTTCTCGATATATAGCTGCAAAATCGTACTTTTTGTGCTTTGAGAGTAAATATCGAGATGTGTCACGCACTGACTTATTCTTGTCAAATAAGCTTTTTTCTAAAATTTCTAAGGTATCTTCAGGAATATATGCATATAGTGACTCAAGAGCCAAAACTCTTATTTGTGCAAACTTATCATTAATTAATAGCTGTAAAATATCAGTAAACTCCTCACTTCTCAACTCATGCTGTATCCTTCTAAATACATACAATCTATTATAAGGATCATTATCTTTTATTAAATGACTCATTATAATTCTAGTATCTATGACTTTTGTCTCAAGTAAAACTTTATAACACGCTAGTCTCACCTTTGGATCAGTGGATTGTAGGCCTTTTATTAAATTTTCAGAGCCTTCCTTGCTTGATATTATTGAGATAATTTTATCTATAATTTGAGTATGCTCATCTCTTGAACACTCTCTTAATCTCAATACTAAAGGTAGGTTATTTACAAAATCCATAGCGTATTTTGGAGTTATATATCTCGATAGCACTTTCTTCGAAGTACTTCTAACCTCTCTAACCCAGTCATTAAGCCTAATTAAGATATATGGTATTTCTTGTCCTGTTTCCATACCTGAAAGAGCTAGTATTGCCTTCTCTCTAAAATATCCATTTGGATGAAAACTACTTAACCCTAGGATTGTAATCTTTTCTTCTATTAACATTAATGGATTAAGTAACTCTTGAGGATCCTTATTACTCCAATTATATTGCCAATCATAGGAACTTCTTTCCCTAAACAAATTTTCAACTTTAATCAGCTTGGAAGAATTTAAATTCCCAATAATATACTTAAGAATTTCTGCAGCCTGTAGCTTTGTTTTTTCATTACTACTAAGTAATAGTCGAAAAGCATCTGGAATGACTGATAATTTCACATTGTCTCTAAGTAATTCGTTAAGAATGTTATTTTCCATGTCACTTGTTAGTTTAAAGTTAACTGAAGAATTTACCTCTATATTTTTTGATTTATTATTTCTTAATATAATTTCTATTATTTCTTTAAACATTAAATTTGCACCTTCTTTTGTTATATTTTAACCCTTCAAACTCATTACGGTTAGGTATTATGCATACATTGATAAAGTCATCTGAATGCTTACATACTTTGGTTTTAGGATAGCTTTTACTTTCTCTTTTTTTTGGTATAAAATATTATCTCAATTATAGCTTCTTATTATAATCAATTATCCCAATCTGCGAACCATGTATCTCCTTCAAATCTGTTCCAACATATAATAAGTTTCTCAAATTTTAATATAAATTGCACACCATTACCATCATCATTCAACCCTATAAATTTATATTGAAGCATATCTTCCATTGATGTATCAATTCTTACCCGAAGAACTTCCATATTTTTGGCAAGCTTATTAAATTCCTCCTCAGATATCTTCATTATCTTTTCTTCATCAACATCCGAAACCTCAGATAAAAAAGACTTTAGTACAGTGCATTTTTCAAAAATTATTGCAGCTTTACCTGTACGCTTAGACCTATTAAAATAGTTTAATGGATGAGAAAAAACAACATTAATACTATCAAATATTAATTTTACTTTATCGTTTAGTACTATGCCTTCGTCAATTACACAATCATGAAGTGAAATATGTTCAAAAGCATCTAACGAGATATATTTATAAAACAAAAATAATCCTCCTAAAACAACATAAATTTATGGTTCACTACCTATTTCCTGCAGAGAACTCTTCTCCAGGATTTATGTCTATAACTATTCTTTTCGGCTCAAGCAGAGAAATTTCGTGTTGGCATCTCCATTTATCATTAACTGTAAGTCCCTCAATAGTCTCACCATCATTTATAACATCGCCATTTTTGAAAATATAGTCACCGTATGTATATAGTATATTAGCAATCTTATTTACATCAATATTTTTAAAATGACATTGTAGATCAGGTAATCCCAGTGCTCCTAACCCTATAGTATCCATTAAAGTTTCATTCTCCGTTCCTTCAATGTTGAATAATCTCACATTGAGGGCACCAAATAGCAAATTATAATCTTCACTTTCTGGAATATTATCTAAATACTTCTCTGGATCTATGATTTGTTGCGTCAAGTGCCAGTTAATAGCTAAGCAAGGTACAGTCTCTAATAACGAATACAAAGTCTTCTGAAATAGTTCTAATCTAATAGTGTAGTCTAAACCTGATGACATCATATCTGTAACTAGAATTGTATACTCTGCCTTCTCAGCAGTAGCTCTAGCATTCTTCCAGCCCCAAGACTGATAAAATGACATCTCTAGCTTTTCCATGTCTACCTTTTTGTCAATTATCATTATTGCTATTTGTGATGGTACTTGTCCATTTGAGTATTGAACTATATGATCCTCAAAAGTAAATAATATTGATTTATCTTTATTCACCACTAATTTAACATTGCCACAACGGCTTCTTAATTTGCTTAATAATCCGTCAACTGGTATTTGTGGTTCATTTTCCGTAAATATTTCAACACCATATGTACGTGCAAAGCAATCTGGTAAAGTTTCTTCACCCTTTTTGTTTTTCTTATTTTTCCAAAACATAATTAAATCCCTCTCTCTTAATCAAAGTTCTTATGGAGTTCTACTAAATTCAATTTATCGTAGTTTTCACATATCCTAATAAGTTCAGCTCTTACTTCCATCAAAGCAAATCCTAAAAGATTTAACCCCTTCCAGGATAAAGGATTCTCTATATTCTCCTCATCCGCAGACATTCCAATTCCCCAAACCTTATCATAAGGACTTGCTTCTACAATCACTCTATCCTTTGTACCTAATAAAAACTGTCTTAAATCTTCATTTTGCATAAACTTCGCATAATTACCATTAAGGATTATAGAATATCTATATCTAATCCAAATATCCTCCTGAAAATTTTTAACTTGCCTTCCCAAATCTTTTATCTGCTTTGGCTGCTTACTTTTCATTATCTTTTCTAAAGTTTCATTATCCTCAAAAAGCCTTGCTTTCTCTGCCATCATGTACTGCTCCATACAGCAATAGGTATCTGTATTAATAGTAAAATCAGACTTCCACCATTGACTAAAACAGGCTTTTGTAATATTTCCATCTTTGGATGGCTGGTGTCCCCAAAAAAATAGGTATTTTATCCTTTTTCCTTTTCTGAAGTCTTTTTGTAGATTATCAAGATTATAGCTCATTTCTTTTTCCTTATCCCAAAGAAGAGTTTGCCCATCATAAATATCTCTATCTATACCTTCTTCTTCATACCAGCCAAGCCAGCCTTTGGGCTCTGGAAACAACTGCTGAAACTTAACTTGTTCATCAGCACACAAACTAGAATACCAATCAACAAATTTCATGGCATAAGCCTCTCCATATCCCATTCTCCAGCCAATGCTGTATCTAGTGATATGAGGGTACATAAGCCATAGTGGTGCCATAGGATTTTTAATAGTATATTTATCTTTCATAAATTTATCTCCTTACATTACTAATTTATTAGGTCTATCTAATTTGTATTTTTCTATCTACTGTATCTCATTCTCTACTAACTGAATTATACAGTTATGATAATTTCATATTTCCTCTAAGTAATTCATTATTTAAACAAATTACTCCCTTATACGTCTATTCAACTCACCATACATTAATAACAATTTTAAAATATAGGGCCACTAGAGATCCTAATACACTCTATTTACTCATTGCCTTCATCATTTCAAATATTGCAGGAGATATAGACGTCATTAGAATCTGACTACCAGTTGCTAAATCTAGGATAGCATGACCTATCATCAACGGTTGGAGCTTTCTCTTTTTATAATAAATAATTCCTAATACACACATCAAAGGTAAGAATGACAAAAACCTAAACAGGATATGTTTCCAATCAAATAGTAGCGGTATAAAACTATGCTGAAGTGCATAGAAAAACATTGGATATACAATTGCTAATATCTTATTGCCTGTAATTTTTTCAATTCCATTTAGTGCATATCCAAAATATAAAGGTAGTTCTGCAAATACTACCGTTAAAGGCAAAAGTATAACATTTATTATAGCCATCCAAACAGGAATAGGTTGTACCATTGTCACTGGAACATAACCATAAATCATAAATCCGAATCCATACATTCCACCCATTCCTAATATGAGCATTATGATTATAATCAACAATGTATACTTTAGAGTATTTTGACCCTTTTGGTACCCAATTAGTTTTCTATATGAATATCCTTCACTTTTGCAAATTGCAACTAATACGGCAATAGTAATAATATTGCAAATTGTACATATTACTGACCACCACTTACTTGCTTGTTCTAATGACTTGTTAGTTATTATTGTAAATAACACTCCAACTATAATAAATAAGATACTTCTGAATAATGGTAATATAAACGGATATTTTTTATTCATTAAATCAACTCCTCATAATAAAACACTATTAGCCATATATAATTCTTTGATTTTATTAAACTATTTTAGAGATTTCAAATACAGTTTTCCCAACTTAATATTTGAGTTAGGAATCCTATATTTATTTAAATTCCATACATTTAAACTTTCTTCATTCTACAAATCCAAATACCATATAAGCTGAACTTCATCTCTAATCTCTATATCTTTATAATAGGCGTATTCATCTAACTTTCCTAAAACTGCACCATGTTTATGATAAAATCTACAAGCTGGTACATTATTATTCTGACATTCTATCTTCATTTGTTTGAAGCCCTTTTCTTTGGACCACTGAACAGCTTTTGTAAATAGTTCTGTGCCTATCTTAAAATTTACTAAGTTATTTTTCAAAACTACTTGTTAAATTCCTAATAATTGTACCATAATATTACAGAAAATTATAATTAAAATAGATCTGAGTAAAAGAGAAGGCATGCTTACACTAAATTAAGGAATTTTATAATAAGAGAATCAATTTATGTGTAAATCATATTAAATGTTTGAATATTCATAATTATAATATATAATTAAATAAAAATCGGATTAACTGTAAAATACTGTTTGATAGCATGTCTTATTTATAGAAAAAAACAAGAAACTAAAAAATGATAATTCTATACTTTTAGGAAAACTTGCTTCAAAGTAAATATTAACAAAACACCATATGATATAACATATTATAATTTGCAATTGTAATTTAAAATGTCATAACAATAAGTTAGTGAATAGAAAAATACAAATTGGAGGGAATAGGGTGAATATTTGTTTAGTTGAGAAAGATATAACAGAATTTGATTTAATAAAGCCACTATGGGAAAAACTTAATTCAATACACTTTAATAAATCGGTTCACTTTAAAAGTAAATACGAAAAATTTACTTTTGATAAAAGAATGGAATCTATTAATAAAAAGGCACAAAACGGCATTATAAGGATTGATATGCTTTTAGACAGTGACACTGGGAAGTATATAGGATATTGTTTAAGTTCCATTGAAGATAATTTAGGAGAAATAGATTCTATATTTATCGAAAGTCAGTATCGTAAGTTTAAATTAGGGGACAAACTTATGAGAAGTGCCTTAAATTGGTTTGAACTAAATTTAGCAACAAATATTGAAATTAATGTAGTCTATGCAAATGATGAAGCATTACCATTTTATGAACGTTATGGTTTTCATATCGGAAATTATATTTTAAAAAGGATTTAAGACGCAACATTATTATACTGTTAACTAACCGTATGTCGTTTAAAAACTAATAATCGAACTTTGATCCACTATATTATATGATAAAAATAGTTCACAAATTAATTACTAAAGTAAAACAGGTAGTCCAATAGAGCTACCTGTTAATAAAGATGAACCACTTCACTCCCAAACCTATTAAAAAAACTCCTCTGATTTTTGATAGGAGAATTGGAAAGTATAAGTTTGAGTATGAAATGTTTTACTATGTTTAATGTTAATCTATGCTAGATTATAAATTCTTTTTCAGATAATAACGTTTATGCTCAGCTGGACAATCGTCTAGTACACCAAAAACCTCATAGCCATGCTTTAGGTAAAAATCTTTTGCCTGAAAATCAAAGGTATCTAAGTGGCTTAGTTTGCACCCTTTTTCTTTAGCAATTTTTTCAACTTCCTTCAAAAGTATAGATCCATATCCTTCTCTTCTATACTCTTCTTTAACCCACAAAACATCTACATATAAGCAATTCCAGCAATATAATACACTGTTTATTCCTGCGAGTACCTCTCCATTTGCTCCTTTTATCACTCTATTGATTGAAATAAAAGATGGTTCTTGAGTAAAAGGAACCTTTGATAAATTATATTTAACTATACCATCATCAACTAACCCACACTCTTCTCTTGTACTTTCTTCAATAATATAATCTGCCATAATTTCTCGCCCCCATTATTTATAGATTTTTATAGCCTACCCTATAGATAAACTACTTCGAATCGAAATCTATTTTTACAACTCTCACTGCTTCTAGTGAGAAAATTTAAAAATATAAGTTTTATTACAAAGTAATACATCAATATATAATATACACTAAAAGTTATAAGCCTAAAACTACCACTAAATACATAATTTAACCAATAAGCGGTATCAATCATATAAAAATTATCATCGATGTCTTTTTAAATTAACCTGAAAATATAACTTTTAATAAACCTAAGGATTGTTATTTTAAGCATCAATTCATCCATTTGCCATTTGTGGAACTCGTCCTGTTTATTCCTATCTTATCTCCCCCATTCAATTCTGCAAACTTCTGATATTGCCCTAACCATGCCAGTTTTGTGGTACCTACTTGTCCATTTCTATTTTTGCCTATAATAACTTCCGTTATGTTTTTATCCTCTGTATCTGGATGATAGTATTCATCTCTATATAAAAGCATGATTATATCAGCATCCTGCTCTATTGATCCTGAATCTCTAAGATCACCTAATTGTGGTCTATGATCTGCTCTTTTTTCTGGTGCTCTAGACAGCTGGGATAAGGCAACTACTGTTATATCCAGTTCCTTTGCCATATTCTTAAGTGCTGCTGAAATCTTACTAACCTCTTGTTCTCTAAGATATACTTTTTCATTTAACTTAATGCACTGAAGATAATCGATTATTACCACATCTAACCCTTGCTTTAATTTTAGTCTTTTACATTTGGCCTTTATTTCACTTACATCCAATTCCCCTGAGTCGTTTATTTTTATATTCTTCCCAGCTAGTCTAGCCGAGGCCTTTGTTAGTTCTACCCATTCGTCATCATTCATTGCTCCCTTATTTACTCTAGAGAACTCAAGCAGAGCTTCTGATGCCTGCAGCCTATAGGATAATTGCTCTTCACTCATCTCCAAGCTGAATATGGCAACCTTTGATTCATGTGCGATATTGTTAGCTAGGTTTATAGCAAAAGCGGTTTTACCCATAGATGGCCTTGCTGCAATTACTATAAAATCTGATCTTTGAAGTCCGCTAGTGCATCTATCTAGATTTTTATAGCCTGTTGAAATCCCCACAATTCCGCCACCTTTTAAGTAGTTTTTCTCTATATTTTTTAAAGCACCCTCAATACATTCTCCTATGGTTACAAAATCCTTAGATTTATTGCTTACTATATTAAACATAGATTCCTCTGCTTTACTAATAATGTCTTTAACCTCTAGCTTATCCTCATAAGCCTCTTTTAACATTTCCTGAGCAGATAAGATAAACTTTCTCTTTGAGGATTTATCCTTTACTATTTCAGCATAATGAATTAAATTTCTAGTATTTATTATCCCACCCTTAAGTGCAACTAAGTAACTTGCTCCCCCAGCGGAATCCAGCATATCTTTTGATTTTAAGTTTTCTATGACGGTTATGATATCTATACTTTTATCCTTTTTGTACATTGATGTTAGACAAGAAAATATAGTTTTATGACTTGTAACATAGAAATCATTTTTATCCAGTAGCCCTACTAGCTCATCCATATTGCCACTTTCTAATATGCAACCAAGCACTGCTTGTTCAGCTTCCTTAGAGCTTGGCATAGCTTTTAATATATCCATGCTAAATCCTCCTAATCAAGTAATTTATACATTCCGGCATTGCCTGTACTTATTTCCACAGCCTTCACTGGATTATGCTTTTCTTTCTTCAAAGTAATATTTTCATTTAAATAACCTTCGAACTTATTTCCAAACAAGGTCTCTGGTCTTAAAAACTTCTCCATATCAGTACCTTTCCAATCCAAAAGTTTATTATCAATAACCTTATAAAAGTCCTCTAGTATAAAACCTTCTTTAAATCTAGCCTTAATATTTTTAATAGTTAAAGCTGTAGTATGTTTGTAATTAGTATTTGCTTTTAAGTTAAGGTAATCTACAATCACCTTAGTAATATTCTGTTTTTTTATATTTTCTTCAGTTTTCTTTATATATTGATTATTTTTAATAGAAGGATTAATAGTAGAAGGATTATTTGGTACGGATTTACATCCTGTAGCTGTAGGATAATTATCCGTACCCTCTAAGGATTTACATCCGACAATAGACATGTTTTCATCCGATAGATTGTTAGAATCTTCTAGATTGTTTTCATAGGCATTAAAATTTTTTTCTATATTCTTCACCTGATTATCAGCTTCTTTTTCATAGCCTGATATTAAATCAATATAATTTTCTCCCAAGGTATAATAAGAATAAGTTCCAAAACTCTTTATTGTCTTATGCTTCAATATATTTACTTTCACAAGCTTTTTTAGTCTTCTATAAATACTATCTTCATTGTTAAGATTTAATATAGGATACTCATTAACAATTCCTTCATACCTAACCCAGTAGTAAACTTCATCATCAATGATTTCTGTCCTCATTGTATTTGTACCTTTAAAATCAATAAAATATCTTAATATAACTGCATCTTTCATATCAAGCCCATAATTAACTAGTTTTTCTTGGCTAAAGCCCATTGCTGTGTACTTCATCTTAACCTCCAAAAGTTTTATTAAAATTTATTTGTTTATATACAAACTTTGCTTACTACCTTTTGTATTTGGAAATTTATCATTTCCTATTAGATTTTATATTTTCAAAGCCTTCTCTCAAAATTCAAAGAAGCTTTAAAAACAGATCTTTGTATAAAAGTCAGTGCATCCTCTTAAAATCTTGGTACCATAAGATTTTAAAATAAATTTAAATAATGCATTGTTAAGCTTTTTCCATTATATCCAATTATTTTACATCTATGTTGATATTTTGCAAAATGTAAGAAACTTTTAAGAATTTTATGTTTTCTAAACTTTTATCAGCAATAATCGATCAATGTGTAGTTATACATATTATGTAAAAAATGTTATAATAAAATAATTTGTTGTAGATTTTTCATATTTACAAGCTATTAAAATTTTGAGGTGATATTATGGTATCTACGAACTTACATTATGCAGATGATATATTAAGAGAGAATATACAAGGTTTAGCTAAGAATTATAAAATTGAGCTTAACACTTTAAGTAAAATGCTAGGAGTAAATTATATTTGGCTAAAAGATTTTATGGATAAAAAAGTTCACTTAAATATTCACTTTTTCAATAGAATGCATTTAGGTGAGAATTATAAATCCACTGATGATAGTGCAAATGCCCCTAATGCCCTATGGTTTTCACATGTTATTTCTATGCTATATGATGGCATAGATACCATAAGTGAAGATAGTAGAGTTAAAGCAATCATAGATGGATTAACTATGAATTATGCTATGAGCTATGAGAGTATTGCTTTATATTCAAGTCTTAGCTTAAATGATGTTGAAAGTTTTATGACAGATACTAATTCAATCTCTTTTGAGAAAAAGTATAAATTAGCTGTAGCTACTTTGTTCTTGCACTACCTATTAAAGAAAGAGCCTAATTATGATTTTACTAAAGCTGAAGGGAATGATTAAAGTGGGCTATGAAATGGATTTAAACACACTTTTACTTTGGGCTGCTATGCTATTTCTTATAATTTTTGCAGCTGTTAGATTAGCAATTAGTCCCTTGATTGAAAAGAAATATATAATTGATCAAGAAAGCCGTGATTTAGTTAAGTTACGTGATATAGACGTGCTGAGTGATTCTGAGCTGGAAGAAATAATAGAGTTTTATCAAAAGAAAAATCTTAAAAATAAAGATTACGAGCAGTATCAAAAATATTCAAGTGCGTTAAAGGAATTGAAAGAGATTGGATATTTCTCTGAGGAGAAGTATTCCAATAAAATGGACATACTTAATGATTACTTCAAGATTGATTAGATTGTAGAGGAATAGTTCTTATAACCCATTTTAATCTTATAAATAAACAAGAAGACACTTGTAATTGATTCTGAAATAAGCAAAAAAGCTATCTAGATACTTAATATACTTAGAAATTTGCAAAAACTTAGACCGAAGGAATACACTAGATATTACTATTTTAAAGAACTTATATTATGTATTAAATAAATGTTGTTACTGTCCCCACAGGGACAAGCGATTAACTACCAACATTTATTTAATACAGAAGTTAATAGTATAAAAATATATGCACAGACATATTACAATATGTGTGCTATCAACATTTTAGTAATTATAAAGATGAACCACTTCTATCCGAAATCTATTTTCAAAACTCCTCTGGGTTCTGAGAGGAGAATTTGAAAATATAAATTCAATTATGAAGTGGTTCATCTATATATAAAATGATCAATACAGCAATAGCATTACATGGAACTTAATCATTCCCCTAGAATCCATTCATATATGCATTTCTGTCTTTCCCCCTCTTGATACATCTCATTATGCTGAGGCAAGTCTACTATTTCTTTAAGCTTAAGACCCGCTTTCTCACAAGTCTTACGTGATGCAATATTATCTGGATTACATGTTATTATTAATTTATCCATTTCATGAGCAATAGCTACCTGTCTTATAATTTTGCAAGCCTTTGAGGCATAACTATTTCCTCTATATGATTGTTCAATCCCATAGCCAATATTCCCACCATAATATATATTTTCATTGTATCCTATACGAATATCAATATTGCCTATGCTAATATTTGAATCGTGTAAAATAATCTTATATCTGTATGCTGGCAAATAACCTTTCTCATCATTTGAAGGTGTTTTATCCTCTACTTTTAAACTAATCTCCCCATCTGTTAGTAAATCAAAATCTTTGAATTCAAACATATATTTTCCCCCTCTTATTTTATACTTTTTACCAAATACACATATTATACTACAATTCTATTTTTTTACAAATAATAATTATATAATTGAATCTACTACCTTTTTTAAATTCTTCATTTAATTCCAATTCAATTCTCTAAGGTTAAGGATTTATACTTTGTACTGTAAATCATGTACTTTCCCCATTCCAATATGGTATGATTTTTAAAAGTTTATTTTTTATGGGATTCTTCACGATAGTATATCCATTACTAGCTTATGAAAAACAAAATCCTATAAAATTATTCAATCGTATAAATATGTCATGGATAAACTTTCTGATATTTATTCTTACCATGTTATGCGTAGATTCTTTTATTTTTATTTAAATATATTTATCATTAACAATGCTAAAATATAAGTTTAATTTTGCATTTTACACCTTTATATAAGGTGTTATTTAATAATAACATTCACACTATTAACTTAAAGGGAACTCCAAAAAAGGGGTTCCCTTTAAACTTATCTCTATAACGATACATTGTTATGTATTTTGATTTGATACACAGTAATTGTTATCATATTTGGATTTTTGTAATCTTTTCATAGCTTAAATATATAAGAATATTATCCATCTGTTTTATGTTATCCTTATATAAAAAAATATGAAATTATATGAAATTGTGTATTGATATATGAAAATTTATGAAATACAATATAAATATAGGAAGGAGATGGAAGTAATGCAAGAACTTGAGAAGCTTTATACAGTTGAAGATATTGCAAACATGACAGGTCTAACAACTCGTACAATTAGAAATTATCTTAAAGATGGAAGTCTAGAAGGTAAAAAGATTGGTGGTCAATGGAGGTTTAATATGAAGAACATTGAAAAACTATTTAATAATGGCAATGTTTCAAAAGACATTCAAGATGACAAAAAACAACAGGTGCTTGATTTTATTGATGGTGTTAATACAGACATGAACGGCAATATTCAAATTTGTACTATTGTGGATTACTATTGTGATAATATAGAATCTGCAAAACAAATGTCAGACAAACTGATAATGGTAATAAACCATAGCAACGAGGCTGTCCAGAGTGGTGCTAAGTACTCCTATGAATATGTTGAAAAAGAGGGTAAGGCACGATTTACTCTATTTGGTAATCCATCGTTTATAATTGATACTTTAAAATTATTAGAACAATAAAGTAAAAGCAGCAATAATATCACAGAATATTATTGCTGCTTTTGTGCTCTCTTTGATGCCATTTTTAGTGAAATTTTATTGTTTGCAACTTTTAATTGGATCAGTTTATAAAAACATACTTTATCGAAACATGATATCTATACCAATGAAAATTTAAATCCTATCATACTAATCTAATTCATTCCAAAGCTTTTGGAAGGCTTTATCCTCCATCTTAAAGAAAATATGAGGACTTTCATAGAATATATATCCATCCTTGAAAAGTCTTAATTCAACCTCACTGCCATCTTTTAGAGTTATATATATAAACTTCTGATCTTCTTCTCCCTCTTTAGTAAAAAGATCAGTTAAACTTTCTTGTGAATATGGAGTAGTATTTTTCAATTCCTTTACAAAGCTATTTAAAGTATCCAAATTTTTTAATTCTTTATATTCTTGCTTATTGTTGTTCCAGCTTTCTAACCTTTGTAACTTTGCAGAGCTAATATTATTCTCTATTTTTAACTTACCAAAGACATCTTCTCCGTTCTTTACAGTAATCCCTTCAAAACATTCATAAAACTCTGCATATATAGTTCCTTCTTGTTTACCATATGTCATTATTCTAAAGTTTTTATCGTAATTTTTAACTGTATAAACATCTGCGATTCCAATGGTTGATGCAAGTTCAACTGCATAATCCTTCTGGCTACTCCACTCATCTAAGCTTTCCTTAGTCGTTCCAATTTTTTTATCAATTAATTTCTCAGCATTTTCAGGAGTTATCTTGGTGCTTGAATGAGTATATATTTTGCCCTGATACACAATGAGAGCTACCATTTTAGCATTTTTACTTGCATTTTTTTTCAATTCCATTTTTGGTATATAAATACCTTCTCCAGTAGTACTGGTATTAGGCGTGGTTATAACTTTTATATCCGCGAGATTTTTAGCAACTATTCCAATTGAAACAACTACTATAACACTTGCAGCTATCACAGCAATTCTTTTCATTGAGAATACATTCTTTTGCCCTTTTGATATTCTATCAAACACTTTTTGTTCCATTTCTTCGTCTGGCACTAACTTTTCAATGGCATTTTTAATATCATCCTTATTCATAACGCTTCTCCTTCCAATTCTATTTTTAACGTGTCACGTCCTCGTTTCAATCGCATTTTAACTGCGGACTCAGTGACCTTAAGTATTTTGGATATATCTTTTATAGAATAATCTTCGAAATAGTAGAGATAAATAACATCTTTATATTTAGAAGGCAGCCTTATGATCTCCTCCATTATTTCTATTTCTTCTGAGCTATCATAATATCTTTGAATATCCTCAATACTTACAACTCGTTTACGCCATATACTCCTAAGCATGTCCTTGCATACATTAATGGTTACTCTAATCAGCCATGCTTTTTCATGTTCATTATTAATAAACTCCGGACTTTTATATATTAGCTTCAAGAAGGACTCCTGTACAGCTTCCTCTGCATCCTCTTTATTTCCAAGATAAATCATGCATACTTTAAATAGCATACTGCTATAAAGTTTATACTTTTGTGAGAAATTATCAGTTAACTGTTTAGATGGATTTTGCAAAATCCTCACTCCTTTCACCTATAACACGAATAAAAATAGAATATGGTCACATCCTTAAAAATACTTTTTCATTTTTTGAGAATTAAAATACAATACATAATCATTAGTAGTTATATTTTTATTGTTAATGCTTTAAGGGGAACCTTCCTTGGTCCCCCTCTTCATTAATCTTTGATCTATCAAATTAAACTTTGTAGTATTATGGATATACCAGTATCTTTACGTTATTAAGAACTCCTACGTACTACAATCATTATAATTACCAACGCAACTATAAGCCAAGAGATTGGATTAGCCCAGTTCATCGTTCACCCATATCTCCTATTAATAAACATTGTACTGAATTAACCCCAAACATTCCAGCCAATAAGAATATATATTTTTTTGCATATCAGCTTGAAACCCGCATGTTTTCTATAAATTGTTACATTCTTATATTTTTATATTGTTTTAATTATATAAATATAAGAATTTATCATTTTTTAATTATATAAATTTAGGCTCTACTTTAAACTAATATTTATAAATAAGCATAATAAAAGTGGGCAAGTTGATTTGTCCACTTTACTTTTTAATCGTCTAATTTAAAGAGCGCTTAATACAACTATTAGTATTCTACTCAGTGCCTTGTGGTTTATATCTAAAAAAGCTGTAGCACATATCTTAGTAGTAAATAAATTGCCAATATACCAAAGATAATGATTGTACCGATAGCTCTTCCTACAAAAAAGTTTTTCATATTTCTATCCCCTTTTAAATCAAATTTAAATATTATTATACCTACGGAAACAATACCTAAAACAACTATTACTGCTGGCATAAAGTTTGAATGTGAATTTTTATTTAATGCCATTCCAATAAAAGCTCCTATAAGTAATAACGCTGACATTGCAAGAATTAGATTTTTCTTGATTGTGGATACCACTCGTTTATCATTTAATTCAGTATCAATTGGCAAAGTATGTATTCCAAACTCAATTTTACAGCTTTCACAGTTTTTTATATGATCTTTAACTAATTTAACACTGTCCTCACTTGCCACATTATCTTTTACTAGCGGTATTAAATCTAATACAACATCACATGATATATTCAAATTAATTCCTCCTTTTGCAAAATGGATTTAAGCCATTTCTTTGTTCTAAAATCTATTACTCTTGCCGAGTTTTCAGAAACACCTATTTTCTCTGATATTTCACAGTAGCTTATCCCATCAATACGCATACTTACTATCTTTTCAACTTGCTCCTCTTTAGTTTTTAACAGTTCGCGCACTCTTTCAGCTATTTGTTTTGTATTAAAGTTATCAAAGGTACTATCTGAAATATATAGTTCTAAAAGTTCACTATATTCCACAGTGGCCTTATCTTTTCGTAAATTTTGCAACCATAAATGACGAGCAATGCTAAATAGCCATGTTTTAATGGATGAATTGCCCTTAAAACTCCCAATAGAATAAATAGCCTTTACAAATGTTTCGGAAAGCAAATCTTCTGAAAGGGTATGATTATGAGTAATACTCAACAAATAATTATATATATCTTGCTTATATTCTAAGTACAATCTTTCTATTTGCTTCATTTAAATCCCCCTTTCATATAATTAGTCACATTAAAACGCAAAATATTACACTGCTCCCGAAAAATTTTTAGCATGCCAGTTTTGAAATATCTTAAGGTTTAGTGCCTCTATCTTAATTTACCACTTAATTTTTAAATTTAGTTATATTTAGCTCTTACTTTATCACCATTTCCCAAAGAATAAAAAATTTTATAGGTTCCAATGATGTATTTAAAAACAATAAATATAATGGTACAATTGTAAATAATTAGTTATAGTAACAATAAAATATATCGTACATTATGCCCCATAATTAGTTTGATTTATAAGCATATAGATATGTTAAATCGGAGGCACGATAAATATTATGAATGAAAAACAGCAATCTATTTTAAATGAATTGTTATCAAACATAGATTTAAAATATAATACTATGTTTTTAGAATTAGCTGAATATGCCATAAGCCTTGGCTATACTCCAGTAAGAAGCAAAACCATTGATGTCAATATTGATTTTCGGAAAAATAAATTTAAAAAAACAATTTTAAAGCTGGAAGCCAAGGAACAGAAGCATGCTGGGCTTAAATACGGTGAACGGGATAAACCAGGATTAAGAATGCGTTTCTTTGCAGCAAAAGAATATTCCGATATTTTTAATAACGGAATTAAAAATGTTATTGAAGAATATGATGGAAGATATACTGGATGTTACGGATGCGGCAGATGTGATGGATCAGAAGGATATACTTTTATTTATCCAGATGGAAGAAAAGTTTATCGTTGTGGTAGCGAACTTATATCAGTTTTTGATTTTACAGAAAAAGATGTACCTGAAATAAAAAAACTCTTAAAAATACAAGATGATTATTATGTTGAAAAACTAGGAAGCTGATATATTTAATAAGGTTCCACTTCTATCCTTATGACTTCAACTTCTATTTTGAATTCAGATGTGTAAGCACAACTGCAATAGTAACTCCCATTGCCACCCAAGGAAATGAAGAACTAGCAAAATCATATATGATTCTTACCTCCTTTTCAACATTTTAAGTAAAGAACACTTACTTAATTTGAATCACAATGATACCATATTCTTACAAAACACAAAACATATTACATACACCAGTAAAAAAACAGTCAGTAGCATTATCCCTAATAGAACTAAAATGCTACTGACTGATATTAATATCTTTTATATCAACTATATTAAATATTTAATTACTTTATCATATATTTTCTGTATTTCAATCACATTATTATCCTGGTTTTTTCCAATGACTTCCTTCTCATCTTCAGCTGTTATTGTGATTTTGCATTTGTCTATTTCTATATATATATCTATCATATTTATGTCAATATCTAAAGCTTCATTTATATTGTCCTTGCGATTTACATTATCAGGATCAATAATTCCTAGTATGATGATATCTGAATTATACTTTCTATATAAAGTAGTCAAATATCTGTTTAAATTAATACCATGGGGAATATACTCAATCCCTTCTAATTTGCCAATTGCCTCGTTAGAAATAGTGGTAGAATTATACCCATCTTTCTTAAACCTAGTACTTATCTCAGCTATTATAGCAAGTAGTTCTGAAGGGTTACCTCCGTAAAAATATAACAAAGGTATATCCAGTTCCTCTTCCTTCTTCAACTGGCTACTTATAATTTTATTGTAAGTTGCAGCATCCCAAATACTATTTTTGAAATCTTTTACTTCTATAAAATCCTTGGAATTACACTCTTCTTTATATATAAACACCACATTCTTATCTAATTCATTGAAATAATTAAGTAACTTTTTAATATATCTCTCATGATTATATATAGCTTGTGAGAACACTAATATGACATTTTTGAACCCACTTAAATAATCTAAGTTTTTATTTAATGCATAAAATATATCTGCTTCTAAGCTTAATTTGTCGTCAATAATTACATTTATACTTGCTGCTTTTTCGTCCCATAAAGTATCACTTATTTCCTCTCCAGCGGTGCAGATATTTACTATAATTTTATCAGTAATCCAATCTAAGTCTAACTTTAAATATGGATTATACTTATCTTCAAGATTGTTTTTATCTCCTTGCCACAGCGTTTTTTTTATTTCTTCCAAGGTAATATCTCTTTTATCACTGACTATATTACAAACTAACGCTGTTACAGTGGGAGCTGCATAACTATTACAAAAGAAGGTATCTTCTTCATATCCAAAAGCACCTGATAAATGGTGACTTGAGCTTGCAAGTACGTCAATTCCATCAAATGGGTGACTTATAAACTTATATTGAAGCCCTGTATACTCTTCCTTACCACGAACACCAATAACATTAGAAAGACATGCTGGATAGGTGAAAACATTTTTGTTACTACAGGCTCCAATTATAATAACACCCTTTTCATAGGCAAAGTTTACACAAGTCCTCACATCTTCAAAATCTCTAAAATCAATAGTACCAAGACTCATATTCACTATTTTTATTTTATTTTCTACACACCACTCTATTGCCTTTATTAATTGATTTTTTTCACATTTCATTGTGCTATGGTTTAATATTTTTATGCTGCTTAATTCTGCATTTTTTGAGTAACTTTTAATAATAGCTGCACAGGTAGTTCCATGACTAGGTAACCATTTATTATAATCTTTTCTTATAATTACAGCCAAGTCACTTCTTATCTCTATATTATGTTTTAAAGGACCTAAATTATAAAACTCTTCATTTATGCCATCATCAATAATAGCAACAGATACTTTTTCAGATACCATACCCCTCAACAATCCCATCTTAAATTTATATGGATGAACCACTTCATAATAAAACTTATTATTTTTAAATTCTCTCACCAAAACCCGTGAGAGTTTTAAAAATAGATTTCGGATTGAAGTGGTTCTTCTTTATCAACTAATATATTTCTCCGCTTGTAAATTAAACAGGTATGCGTACTTACCTTTAAGCTTTATGAGACTTGAATGAGATCCACTTTCTACTACTTTTCCATCATCTAAAACTATTATCTTGTCTGCCATCACCACATTAGATAATCTATGAGATATAAAGATAGCTCCCTTACCCTTGCAAAGCTCAGCAAACATCTTAAAAACATGATGCTCTGATTCTGCATCCAAAGCTGCTGATGGCTCATCCAAAATTATTACATCACCATCTTTGAAAAAAGTTCTGGCAATAGCTAACTTTTGCCACTGTCCTCCTGAAAGTTCTTGTCCATCTTCTTCAAATTCTCTTGTCAAAAAAGTGTTAAGGCCTGTATCAAATTTGTTTACTACACTGTCAAACCCGCTTTTTTTACATGCATCTTTTATTTTACTTTCATCATCTTTATTTTTAAGATCTGAAAAAACTATATTCTCCTTAACTGTAAAAGCATAGTTTGCATAATCCTGAAACATAACACTAAAGCGACTTCTTAGGCTTTCTAGTTCATATTCTTTTATATTAATTCCATTAATTAATATCTCACCTTCAGTTGCCTCATAAAATCTTAACATTAACTTGATAATAGTTGATTTACCTGCACCGTTAATTCCAACTAACGCTGTCTTGTCTTTTGAATCTATGGTAAAACTTAAATTCTTTAATATAAAACTGTCTGAGTTAGGGTATTTAAAGGCTACATTTCGAAATTCAACAAAAAAACTCTTATCAACCTTCTTCTCTCCTAAATCCAGTATTGTATTTTCCCAAGCTAGGAATTTTCTAAAATTATCTATTCTTAAAGTTTCATCTAGAATCCTGGAAAAGGTGTACACTAGCATGAACAGTGCACCTATCATCTCTCCAAAATATCCAGTATATAAATTATAATCTCCTATAGTCAGTTTCCCCCGAATTATATTACTGCCAACATAATACATCATACCTGCATAACATATTTCAGGTAGAGTTGAAACCACACATACAAGAAATGCTTTTTTCGATATTATATTTTTCTTTCCGGCAAACCATTTTGCCCAGGATTTTTTATATTTACTTATCATCTCATCACCCAGATTGTAAATGCGCATGTCCTTAGCAAACATTCTATTTGAGAAAATATTTAATATATATCTAAATTTTCTCTCCTCTGGTACTGTATCTCTTTGCCAATTATACACTTTTTCTGTGTATTTTTTCTCTATAATCATGGATGGTATAATTGCAAATATCAATAATATAGCAAAGATAACATTTAAGTTACATAATAAAATAAAACAAGTAACTAGTTTGAATACGGAACTAATTCCTTGCATAATGCTCCAGATATACATCTGAACAAACATTGAATCTCTATTTGCATTTGTTATTTCATCGTAATATTTAGTTGAATCAAAAAAACATAAGTCCAAAGAAATTGACTTTTTACCAATCAATACATTAACATGATTAGTTATATAATCATTATGTAAGCCTGAAGAAAACTCTTTTATTTTTTCCATAACCTTTGAACAGGCTTGAACTGCTGTAAGCTGTATTATGAGCCTTATAAATCCATCTACACTAGCCGTCTCTCCTCCGCCACTTACTAGCTTTACTAGTAAATCTAGTATTTCTTTTCCCAAGTAAATGTTGATAAATGGTACTACAGAGGACGCTATCTCTAGAACTATTCTTAGGGCTGTAAACCCCTTTGAGGCCTGCCAGGAAATCTTCATACAAAATATAATTGAGTTTACTGAAGTAACTATCATTGGCATTATCTTTTTAGCAAATTTCATCACTGCTCACTCCTTTCAATAGAGTTACTATGGTTGATATTGATGATTTAAAGATGAACCAGTTCCAAATAGAATCTATATCTTATAATCCTATTGCCATTAATAGTTAACAGAAATATCGCCTAGTTTTATTAGCCAGAACTGGATTATCTATTCCTTTGAACTGATAAACTACTTGAAATGGAAAGTTAGTATTACCCCCTAAAAGATAATACTAACCTTATAACTGTAACTTCTTTAGTAGATTACTTTACATCTACTATATGACATCAATAAAGATCTTATGGACGATTGTTACTCCAAGTATTTGGAGTATTATTACTATAAGAAGTGGAACTATTTGCTGGACTAAATGTAGCACTGAAGCCTGAATAGCTTGTACAAGTACATGAACATGTGCAACTACAAGAACATAAACAGCTATGATAAGCTTCAATAGTTTCATTAGTCATGAATATCTTTTTTCCCAACTTTTTCATTTATCATCTCTCCTTAACTAAAATTGTAACCTTTCATTATGAAATTTCTTCATATAGATGTAATATCAGGGAGGAAATTTTAAAAATATGATTCTATAATGAAATGCTAAATCAACATAATAAGTTCAAATGAAAATGCTTTCTTCTTATAACTTAAATTGAAAATCTTATGGACGGTATCCACTAGCAAGGTTCATACTGCTTGTTTTACCACTGTTTGGACTACTATTTGGGCTAAATGAAGTATTGAAAAGTGTAGCGCTTGTACATGTACATGAACATGAACAGCTGCAGTAGCAGTTACATGTGTTATAAGCTTCTATAGTTTCATCAATCATTGATATTTTTTTACCTAATTTTTTCATAATATATCTCTCCTCAATAAAAAATTTAATATATATCAAACCAAAGGTTAAATTTAAATTAATCTCCTCCCTTTCTTAAAATAAAATATAACCTTAGGATTGTACCGATTTGTTCAGCTTTTACTTTCATATACATGCAGAATACTCTCTGCAATTCCTTCAAGTGTTTTAAACGAACCGTCTAAAATATTTTCTTGCGGAATCTTTAAACCAAACTCTCTTTGAACTTCAAAATACAAATATATAAGCTCTCTTGGCGTAAATCCAAACTTACTGCCAAGTATAAGTTCCTTTTCCCAACTAGGCGAGATTTCTTTCACAGGAAAATCGAATCTTTTCTCGATAACTTCTGATAATTTATCAAGAATCTGTTGCTTGTCTAAGGTTTTCTCTAATATTGCCTCCATTATATCCCTCCTATGCTTATCTGTTCTCTATCTCCATATTTAGATAGGGTATCAATCAAATATTCCAGCATTTTTTCACTATGAGAGCTACTTAATATATTGAATACTGGCCTAATGGTATTCATATACTCACCTTCTATAACTTTGTCTATATCCAAAGAACTAAAATAATCTAAGCAAATCTTTCGCCTATCATTCGATGCAGTATAATCAACACGTGCAGAGGATAAATTAAAACAATCCACCTCAAACCCATATTTGTACTTAAAGGAGGTCTTAAGCATTTCAAAGTATCTAGGATACATAATTTCAAATAAAATGCTTATAATTGTAAAATCAGGAGTAAGTGCTTGCGATATAAGAAATGCAGTAACTGCAAAATTGTTTGTTAGCTTCTTATTGAAAGGCATTAAACCACCAGGTATTCCAACAATAATTAAATCTGGACTTTCTGTCTTTTCAATTTCTTTTATATATCTATTAAAAGATACAATCTTTTCTTTTTCCCCAATCTCGCTTTTAAACATAAACTCAGGTATAGAATGAAAACCAAATAATTCACAATAACTTTTTGTACCTACCTGACTTACCTTATAACCTTGATTTATAAGCTTTTCTCTTAAGGATAATTGGATCTCAAATTTACTGGTATTCTCAGTTAATCCCCCTACAAAAATAACTGGGGTTTCAATCTCAAGTAGAGTTTCATCATAAGCGCCAACTGAAAAATCAGATTTTTTCTCTTTTATATATCTAAAACAGTGTTTTTCACTACCATATTCCTCTTGTAACTTCTCAATTGTATCGCCATCAAATTCTGATGCACATACAACCTCTTTACCAGCAGCTATTGCCTTATGAATATTAGAAACAATTCTATTTTTCAATTTTTCATTCTTGTTATAATCCATTATAATTACTGCATCACACTGTTCTAATGCTTTTTCAAAATCTCCACTGACTTTTATACCTATATTTTCTCCCTTATCAGCTTGTCCAGCATCTTCATCTATGATTCCCCATCCCTTAGGTGATACTAAAGAAACTATTTCATAGTCCTTTAATAGTTCTCTATGTCTTACAAGTGATGCTGCTTCTCTGCCATAAGGATAAATTATTGCTCTCTTTTTTGTTGCAACCATAAAAATTCTCCTCTCAAGTTTTTGTATAGATAAACTAGTTCCAAGTGGAATCTATATTTGATAATCCTATTACCATTAATGGTAATAGAAATATATATTAGATTTATTATATAGAACTAGATTATCTATTCCGTTGAACTGATAAACTACTTCAGTCCTTAAACTCCAAATAAAGATTTCGATGGTTCTACGAATCTTTATTTGAATAATTTCTAATATGAAGTAGTTTATCTATAATTAAAGCTGAAACATTTGAATCCAAAATTTATATTAAAACTCTCCTAGGTTCTATTGAGATGATTTAAAAATATAAACTTTATTACGAAATGGTTCATCTATAGAAAAACCTCTTGAATTTCACTGACCATCAAGTAATTTCTAAGTAAACTCTCTACATAATTTCTTACACTACTGCAACCATTTTTCTTTAGTTCAACTGAAAGTTCCTTACTGTTATCAGCCTGTTTTGCACACATCACACAGTGAGAGATAGCCCAACAATTCTTACAAGAGTCACCAGTAAGTTTTGCTACATTTAATAAGTTTCTTGCCTTATCAAGGTTAAAACCATCTTCTATGTTTCCGATGCTCATAACTTCTGATACTTCACTTACTCTCTCACAAGGATAAAAATTTCCTTCTGCATTAATAAATAATCTCTGTGCTCCTGGTATACAAGGTCCCCCATGTGACATAACTTCAGCCATTACAGTACCTTTAGACAGCTTGTCCTTAAGCTGCTTTACTTCATCCACTTCTTTCATTGCAATTGGAGAAACTGTATCTTTATCTAATTCACCAAAGTAATGTAAGTATGCTTTAAATACTTCATAACCTCTCTTACTTATAAAATCATCTTCCAGATGAATTTTGCTACTTGAATAAGCATCATCTATTACAGTGGACATTATGTTATTCTCTTTAAATAAGTCATAATCTGTAAAGAGGCTGTTTATACAGTCAAAATCATTGCTAGGATCTAAAACCATACTGAAAGACAACTTCTTAAAATATTCTGGATACTTTTCTCTAATCTTTAGAAGGTTTCTTTCTACTACATCAAAGGTTCCACAACCATTAGCTGCGAATATCCTATTTTTATCCTGTATTTCTTTTGGTCCATCAAGACTAATCATAGTATGAATATCATGTTCTATTAAAAAATCTATTATCTTATCCGTAAGCAAGGAGCCATTTGTAGTTATGGTAAAGGAAAGATCTTTTCCCTCGAACAAATCTTCAGCATACTCAACAGACCTTTTAATTAAATCAAATTCTAGAAGCGGCTCTCCTCCATAAAAACCAATATTAACCTCTTCTAAATCTCTAGAATGATCTAGCAAGAAATCTATGCCTTTTTTTGCTGTTTCAAAGGACATGCTCTTTAAAGAATGGGCTCTCTGTTTACCGTTAGCTGTCTCGGAATATACACAGTACGCACATCTAAAATTACATTTTTGAGTTACTTGCAAGGTTATTTTTTTTACCTTATGTCCTAAGTTATACTCAAGAAATCTGTCTTCTGGATGGACAATCTTCTTCGGTTTTTTAGAAGATAAAAGTCCTTCTTCTTTTAGATTTTTAATAGTTATCCCAACAATATCTTTGATATCGTTTTCATCAAAGTCATCTGCTCTTCCATCTTTGATAGCTTTAAAAACCTCTTTATTAACCTTAATGATAGAATTGGTATTCACGTCAAATATATAACTACCATACGGAGTTTTTATTGGGTGAATAAATGGTTTTTCATTAGTCATATTTAAAGCCTCCTAAATCTAAAGTTTTTATATTTTGAGTAAGGTAATATTTTTATCCATAAACTTTCTTTGGACTATGTGAGAAATCTTACAAATGAAATGCTTTTCTCTATTATTCTTTATAACTTTAATGAGTACTATTTCTATGCTCCCACAGATTTTCTTCATCTTGATCTCCTAAAGGATAAAATTTGCACAAAACCATATTACTTGTTTCATTTGTTCACTCACGTTATACAATAAATACTCTATAATATTTTTATTTGTTGTTAATTTTCACAAATTTCATGCTATGTTACTATTTTACATATATGAAGTTAACCAAAATTATCATATGTTGCTATCTTTTTATATTTTTGATGATATAATTTATAAATAAATGTGTTCATGTCAAATTCTATCAAGATAAAAATCATATTTTTATCACATCTTTACATCCGTACCACGTATTGAAGTAGTTTATCTCTTCAAAAAAGGTATACCTTTCAAAATATGCTTTGAGGTGAGTTTATTAATGACACAAGAAACTTTTAAAATTATAAAGACGGTTATCGACTATATTGAAGTAAATTTAAAAGACAGCATTACCTTAGATGACATCTCTCAAGAAGCTGGTATCTCAAAATATCATTTGCACAGAATATTTAAATCAATAACTGGTAGTCCACTAATGGAATATTTCATAGGAAGAAAATTATCCGAATCTACTAATGAGCTTATTAATACAGAATTAAAGATAATAGATATAGCTCATGAATATGGCTTTGAATATGAGCAGAATTATATTAGGTCCTTTAAAAATCAATTTAGTGTGAGTCCTTCAAAATTTAGAAAGGAAAAAAAGGCAATAAAAATTATAGACAGGATAGATCTAACTCGCACTAATTCTATAAAAGATAGGATTATTATTGAACCACAGATTGTTATTAGACCGCCGATTTATATAGTTGGTCAAACGCATAAGTTATATACAGGTGATAATTGTTACGGCTATACTGCAAGCAAAGTTGCTTCAGATTTTTATTATAACCATAAACATAATATAAGAAATGCAAAAGGGGGAGAATATATAGGGCTGACAAGGTACATTGATAAAGAGTATTCTTATTATCAACCATCTATAGAAGTGGATAACTATAAAAAAATACCCCACAGTATGACTAAAGATACTATTGTCGGTAACAAATATGCAGTATTTAAATATATAGACTTATGTAATATTAGCGAGGTCACCATTGGCAACATCATAGACGTATACGATTATGTATTTAATACTTGGCTCTACCGCTCAGGTTATGAACAAAGTCATTCCTTTCATTATGAAAGCATTCGTGAAGAAAATCTAAGATCCGATTATTGCGAAGTAGATATATTTGTTCCAATTAAGAGATGTATTTAAACCACTCCGATCATTTTCTCTTTAAATTCTACTCTCAGAACCCAAAAGAGCTTTTAAAATAGTTCTTTAATCGAAGTGGTACATTTTTAGTTATCATCTAAAAGTGTATAAATTACTTAAGTTTGTTGTTCTATTCACTTATATTAGGTGTCTTCACAAGCCTAAAAAGTGCCATAAAAATACCTGCAATTGCAATTACTGCACCAATCTTATAGGTAAAACTCATTGAACCTATAAAAAGCTCAGGATTACCGGAAGTAAGAGCTGATACATGACTTCCCAGCTTTGAACTCATATGACTATAGAATATAGCTACTGAAATTGAAATTCCACTTGTCATTCCTAAGTTTCTTATAAGAGAGTTCATACTGCCTGATATACCAAGTTTGTCTTTGGGAACCGAGGACATGACTCCTGCATTATTTGGAGATTGAAATAATCCATAACCACATCCTAGTATAGTCATGCTTACCATTATAGCAAAGTATGATGAGTCCAATTGTAAGAAGGACATTGTAAATATTCCAACACAAGTAAACGCGAGCCCTATAAAGGTAGGAATCTTATAGCCTATTTTATCACATAAAATTCCGCTAAGCGGTGCCATTACAGCTGCAGTCACAGGATAAACCATCATTATAATACCTGCTCTTTGAGGAGAAAAGCTTAATATATGCTGCAGATAAAATGGTTGTATTATATTTGTAAAGTAGATTACACAGTAGGAAATAAAAGCACAAAATATCCCTGCGCTGAAGAGATTATTTTTAAAAAGTGTAAAATCTAACATTGGAACCTTTGTATTTATTTCTATATAACAAAAAGCTACAAAACTTAATATAGATACTATAAATCCTGAAACTATTGGCAAACTGCTCCACCCAAATGCTTCAGCGTTTAAAAGTGATAGAAAAAGTGCAGCAACAGTAATTACAAAAGTGATCATTCCCTTAAAATCAAAGGCTTGTTTATTATTCTTAAGCTCTTCCTTAGGCACATACTTTACTCCAGCTAAATATGCGATTATACCAATTGGGATGTTAATTAAGAATATGGACTGCCAGTTAAAGGTTCCAACAAGAAATCCGCCTAGAGGTGGTCCAGTCATTGTACCTATTGCAACTACTGTTCCTAAGATTCCCGTTGCTCTTCCTCTTTCCTTCAGTGGAAATACCATTGTAATAATACCAAAATTGCAAGCCATCATCATAGCAGCTCCAAGCCCCTGTACCATTCTAGCTACAATTAAGAAAAGCATTGTTTTTGAAAAAACACACAACAGTGATCCTAGTGAAAATATAAGAAATCCATTTTGATATATATTTTTCTTGCCTTTCATATCAGCAAGCCTTCCAAACATAAGTACTAGAGTTGAAATAACTAAAAGATAGCTAGTTACCACCCACTGTATTGTTCCTAAATCTACTGACAAAGAGGCCGCCATCTTCGGTAATGCTACATTAACTATATTAATATCCAAGGTAGTCATAAAGGAACCAACCAATATTACTACTAGAGTCTTCCATCTTCCTTCCTTCACTTTGAATACCTCCATAAATTGTTCAGTACTATAATATTATAAATCTACTAAATTGATACCAATACTATGGATTTAAGTTGTACCAGTTCAATATGAATAAATTATAGACCTATCCATTCACTGCTTTTTATAAGGTATAATCTTGTAACAAAATTATACTTATAATAAAATATCTTGTGATACAATAAGTTTAGTTTATGTTTATGAACTTTGTTGGAATTAAGATTTTATTCCTGATGCTTGAATAATTTTCGTAGCACCACCTTAATTTTAACAACAATATTAAATAGACCATAAAATTAAAAGCATAAGGTGGTGAATAATTAATGAAAATAGCTATATTATCAGATATACATGGCAATTTGTCGGCTCTAAATGCTGTACTTAATGACCTTAAAAAATTAAATATCGATAAATACATTATTGCTGGTGATAATATCATTGATTGTCCAAGTGATAATGAGGTATTAAGAATAATCAGAAGTTTAAATGGTTACGCCATAAAAGGAAACAGAGAAAAATATGTATTAGATTTCAATAAAGGTCTTCATAAAGAATGGATCGACTATAAGCAAATGGCATCAGTTGTGTGGACACACAGTATATTGTACAAAGAAAACTTGGAATACATAAATCAGTTACCTGAACAACTAAATATCTCTTTGCCAGGTATAGATACTATACGAGTTGTACACGGGTCGCCTTTTAATGTTTCTGAACAGATTTTTAGTGACAAGCACCCTGAGAGAATAGAAAAATCTCTTAAGGGTATTACCGAAAAAGTTCTAATTTGCGGTCATACCCATTTTGCTTGGCATAAGACTATATATGATAAGCTAATAGTAAATCCAGGCTCAGTTGGAGTTCCTTTTAATGATTGCAAATTTGCTGAATATGCTATTTTAAATTGGTGCGGTAATCACTTTACAGTTACACATCACCAAGTTGAATATGACTTATCTGAATTAGAACAGACTTTCTTCGAAAGCGGATTATATAAAGCATGTACAACTTGGTCTAAGTTAACTCTACAAAGTATAAAAGAAGGCAGAGATGTAACTTCTGATTTCATTAAATTTGCCTATAAGTTAGCTGAGAAAAATGGATTTACTAACCTAAGCTTAATTCCTAATAATATCTGGGACAAGGCTGATGAAGAATTTGGGCTATAGGCTTATCTTAAGTAATGGTATGTTAAAAATCAATGAGTATTGACATCCCATCAACATATACTCTTTAATTGAAATATTAGTTATTTAGATGTTACTAAACTACTGTTTTTGATTTAAGTGGTTAGTCATCTGGTACTTTTATAAATCTATAAAAACAATTAATATAAGTTTTTCTTATTTTCTCGCAAGAAATAAAAATAAAAAAGACCTCACATATTGTGAGGTCTTTTTCGTATCGTCATATACTAATTACCTAGCAACCACTTACTCTCCCACACAGTCGCCCATGCAGTACCATCAGCCGTCTAAGTCTTAACCTTCGTGTTCGGAATGGGTACGGGTGTAACCCTTAGACGCATCATTACTAGATCTTTCAAAGATTATTCTTTCAAAATTGCACTTAAGTTAACTTTGTAATAATTTGTTTTGGTCAAGCCCTCGACCTATTAGTATCGGTCAGCTGAACATGTTACCATGCTTACACCTCCGACCTATCAACCT
>NZ_JAENHN010000026.1 GCF_016595795.1 Clostridium yunnanense | reverse complement strand
TTTATTTGCATGCATATTTTCCGATTACTTTCCTTATTTCGATTGCACTTCCAAAGCTAATTGCTAAAAAAGAAGCTATCACGTTGTGTAATAGCTTCTTTAATCACTCTTAACTTAATGACATTGGGCTATTGCCTAGGTACTTTACTGCATACTTTTATTGAATTAAACTTTTACTATCAACTTTTCCTTTAAGTAATTTCTTATCTTCTAACCATTTAACATTCTTATCCCAAACACTCACGTCTTGACTTAAGAATTTGCCACTTTCATTTTCCATAAGTGGAAGTAATGTGCTTAAACTCTTTTTCTCAATTTCTGAATCTAGTGGAAAATCTTTGTTTTGCGCTTTTAATATTAAATCTAAAGCTTTATCTGAATTGTTTTTTGTATAATCAAAACCTTTTTTAGCAGCTGCTAAGAATGCTTGTATTGTACTATTATTATTCTTAAGTCCATCTTCACTTGCAATAAATGCTAGTTCATAGCTGTTTGCTACTCCATAGTCTACTGGATTAAAAGTGATAAGTTCAATACCTTCTTTTTCTAAAAGTAACTTTTCGTGATTGATATATCCACCTATTATTGCATCAACTCTTTTTGTTTCCATTGCAGGCATTAAGTCGTAACCAACATCTACAAAATCTACCTTTGAAGCATCTGCGCCAGCAGCACTAACCATTGCCTTAACTGTTTCCTTATCAATATCAAAGGAAGCGTATCCAACCTTTTTACCTTCTAGATCTTTTAAAGTTTTAACTCCTGAATCCTTTCGTACCATAAGTTGATTTAATGGACTTCTAACTATTGCACCAACAGACTTAACTGGAATGTTTTCTCCCCTTGCTAAAATAACTTGTTTAGGGTAGCTTATAGCTAAATCAGCTTTATTTGCTGCCACTAATTTAATTCCATCATCTGTACCTGCAGGTGTAATTAATTTAACCTTTAATCCTGCTTCTTTAAAATAACCTTGTTCTTCTGCAGCATATAAGAATGTATGAACTGCATTAGGATACCAGTCTAAAAGTACACTAATTTCTTTTAAATCTTTAGAAGCACCTTTTTCTTCCTTGTTATCTGACTTTGTAGAGCATGCGCTTAATAAGAAACTGAACATTACTACAATAACTAATGAAATACTAAGCTTTTTTAATTTCATGATTATCCTCCTTCATTACTCTTCTGTATTTTAATAAAACTTTTTCTAGTGAAAACCCTGTTGAAAATAGTAGTAACCCTAGAAAAGATAGAACTAACACACCTGCGAACACTGAATCTGATTGTAGCATACCTGCTGTTCTCTTTACATATATACCAAGTCCCTTTTCTGCACCTAACCATTCTCCTATGGTAGCTCCTGCAACACTATAAGTTGCAGCTATCTTAAAGCTGCTTAAAAAGTTAGGAAGTACTGTGTTCATATGGAGTTTAAAGAATATTTGAAATCTGCTTCCACCTAGAGCTCTTAAGACATCCTCTAAATCCTTATCTACACCATTTAACCCATCTAAGGTGCTTATTACTATGGGGAAAAAGCAGAACAAAACTACTACAGCTACCTTTGACCATATGCTATATCCAAACCACATAACCATAATTGGAGATAAAGCTATTGTTGGGATTGTTTGAGAAAATATTATAACTGGATACAAGGTTTTCCCAACATTTCTCCAAAGATAAATTGAAAGGGCACAAGAAATACCTATAATTACAGATATCATAAGCCCAAGTATTGCTTCTCCTAAGGTTATAATAGAATGACCATATAATAGTTCTCTTTGGGTCCATAACGCCTTAAGAACCACAGATAGTCTAGGTATAATATATTTTGGTACTTTAAAATATGGGATTAAAAACTCCCATGCTAAAAGTAGAAGCATTAAGAATACTAAAGGGAATATATAGTCCTTGATCTTTTTCATCATGAAATCCCCCTATCGTTCTCTTCTAGCCCATCAAGAATATTTAGAATACTTCTTTTTAATCCTATAAACTCACTAGAAAGTGTAGTTTCATAACTTCTTGGCCTATCTATATTAACATCTATAGATTTTAAATTTTTATAAGGTATTTCAGTACAAATCAGTATCCTGTCTGATAATAGTAAAGCCTCATCTATATCGTGGGTTATCATAAATACCGTATTTTTTTCCTTCTGACAAAGCTCTAAAAGCCACGCCTGCATTTTTCTTCTAGTTAATGCATCTAAAGAAGAAAATGGTTCATCTAATAATAGTATTGAAGGTTTATTCACTATAGCTCTTAAAAAGGACGCTCTCTGCCTCATACCACCGGATAATTCATAAGGGGAGTACATTTCAGTGCCTTCAAGTCCAAAGCCTTTAAAATAGGTTGCAGCTATTTTCCTAGCTTCTTTTTTACTGTGTCCATTTAATTCAAGTCCAACTGCTGTATTGTCGAGTATATTCCTCCAAGGCATCAACGAATCCTTTTGTGGCATATAGCCTATTATATTCTTGTTTGCTTCCTTAACTACTTCAATACTACCTTTTTGTGGCTTAATCAACCCTAAAATCAGCCTAAAAAGAGTGCTTTTTCCTGTACCACTTGGCGCAATAATTGTAACAAATTCATTTTTATCTATGCTAATGGATAAATCATCAATTATTAACCTCTCTGAATCCTTATACTTAAACGATATATTATTAATTTCCAATGCTTTCATATAAATTATCCAACTTTCTTTTTTATAGCATTTATGAATGTACCACCTCGTAATAAAACTTAATAATTTTAAATTTTCTTACCAGAATTCGTAAGAGTTTTAAAATTATATTTTGGACCGAAGTGTTATATCTTTATATCAAAATATATATTACTATATAAATATTTTACAAATTAAAAAAATTTGTGCTAAACAGGCTTCCCAAACAGAGTATCATTTTAAAAACAAGTTTTTCGAAAACTGAAAAAACTCCTTTCAATCAGTATCTACATACCATCGAAAAGAGTTAATAATCTAATAATCGTAAATCCAATAATCTTAGATCTACCTGTCATATTGTCTTAAAACTTCCCTTCGCTGGCATTACCCAGTGCAGGTTCAAAGGGTCTGAAAAACTTCATCTCAGCCTTAATGGCCCCCCTAGCATTACAGATAAATTTTATAGTTTAAAATGATAATTGTCAATAGTTTCATGATATTTATATAAAGCTTTGGATGAATGCCCATTTAATTTTAGCACAACGATTTAACTGCGACCAAGGATTTAATCGTATACAAAAAGGAGCTCGTACACCTGACCTATTGTCCTTTGTGTAAAAGCTCCTCTTAATATTATTATCTTGGTTGTACTATTAATTTTATTGCTGTTCTTTCTTCACCATCAATCATTATATCTGTGAAAGCTGGTACACACACTATATCTTTTCCACTAGGAGCAACGAAGCCTCTAGCAATTGCTATAGCCTTAACAGCTTGATTTATTGCTCCTGCACCTACAGCTTGTATTTCTACGATATTTTTTTCTTTTATTATAGCAGCTAAAGCTCCTGCCACAGAGTTAGGATTAGATTTTGTTGATACTTTTAATACTTCCATTATTATATGACCTCCTAGAAATTATCGATATCGTTTACATAAAGTATAATAATTACCTACTTTATCTATATTCTATATAAACTCTGAAAAACCTCTTTTTTAAAAAAATATTTTTAAAAAATTTTACAAAGAATACAAAAGTTACAGAAAAGCATAAAAAAATACATTTTGCTTTCACAAAATGTATTTTATAATTACTTGGCATAGTCAACTGCACGGGTTTCTCTAATAACATTTATTTTAATTTGTCCTGGATATTCTAATTGTTCTTCTATGTTCTTTACAATATTCCTTGCCATTTCAATGGCCCCTGCATCATCAACTTGATCTGGTTTAACCATAATTCTAATCTCTCTTCCAGCTTGAATGGCATATGACTTTTCTACACCTTCGTATGAATTTGCAATTTCTTCGAGCTTTTCTAATCTCTTAATATAAGCTTCTAAGGTTTCTCTTCTTGCGCCTGGTCTTGCTGCCGAAATTGCATCAGCTGCTTGAACTAGTACTGCTTCAAGAGATAGCATTTCTACATCACCATGATGAGCTGCTATAGCATTAACTACTATTGGTGATTCATGATATCTTTTAGCTAAATCTCCACCTATTAAGGCATGAGGTCCTTCATACTCTTGATCTACAGCTTTACCAATATCATGTAACAAACCAGCTCTTCTTGCGAGTGTAACATCTAAACCTAGTTCAGATGCCATAAGTCCTGCTAAGTATGAAACCTCGATAGAATGTTTTAGAACATTTTGACCATAACTAGTTCTATACTTTAATCTACCTAGAAGTCTAATTAATTCAGGGTGTAGTCCGTGTACTCCGGTTTCGAAGGTAGCTTGTTCTCCTTCTTCCTTAATATCATTTTCTACATCCTTAGTTGCTCGTTCTACCATTTCTTCTATTCTAGCTGGGTGAATTCTACCATCTACAATTAATTTTTCTAGAGCGATACGCGCTACTTCTCTACGAATAGGATCAAAACTTGATAGTATTACTGCTTCTGGAGTATCATCAATAATTAAGTCAACTCCTGTTAGTGTTTCTAAAGTTCTAATGTTTCTACCTTCTCTACCTATAATTCTGCCCTTCATTTCGTCATTAGGTAAAGCCACAACGTGTACAGTAGATTCTGAAACATGATCAGCGGCACATCTTTGAATAGCAGTAGTGATTATTTCTCTTGCCTTCTTATCCGCTTCTTCTTTTGCTTTTGTTTCAACTTCTTTAATCATTATAGCAGCATCATGTTTTATTTCCTTACTTATTTCGTCTAGAAGAATTTGCCTTGCTTCTTCACTAGATAGAGTTGATATTCTTTCTAGCTCCTCGCGCTGCTTTGTGTATAAATTCTGTACACTATCCTCTAATTGTTGAACCTCTTGTATCTTTTTGTTGAGGCCCTCATCTTTTTTCTCTAAAGCATCACTTTTTTTGTCTAGAGATTCTTCTCTTTGTATTAATCTTCTCTCTAAACGTTGAATTTCATTTCTTCTTTCACGGGATTCTCTTTCAACATCACTTCTTAACTTATGAACTTCTTCCTTAGCTTCCAAAATTGATTCTTTTTTCAGTGCTTCTGCTTCTCTTTTTGCGTTATCCAAATTAGTTTCAGCTTCCTGTTCTAAGCTGGACATTCTACGTTTAAAAGTATTTTGAATTACTGAATACTCGATAATTCCTAGCACTATCAAAACTATTATACAAACTATAATTTCAATAATGTAACTTCCCATTATTAACACCTCCTTCGCACTATTTTAGCAATATATATTATAAGTAAATATGAAGGCGTAGTAAGGTGCATATTAAATTCTCACTGTAATTAAATGAATATGATAAACCAGTATTTGTTATTATTTTATATTAATTTTAAAATTATGTCAAGTTGATAGGTAAAAGCTTGTTAAAAACAATTTAACATCTTTATATATATTATTATTATCAATTGTTTGTAATTTATAACAAAAAAATAAATCGCAAATGCGATTTATTTTTGATCTCCATTTGATTTGTTTTGTTTTCCTTCTGCTTTAGTAGTAGCCGCCTCTGCTTTAGCAGATGTTTTTGCTACTGTAAGTGGCAAATCATATTTTGATCTTATTTTATTTTCTATTTCAAATGCTATTTCAGGATTTTCTTTAAGGAATTGTTTAGCATTTTCTCTTCCTTGTCCTAATCTCACATCACCATATGAGAACCAAGCACCACTTTTTTGTATGATCTCATCTTTTACACCAACGTCTACTAAGTTACCTGTTTTTGATATTCCTTCTGCATACATAATATCAAATTCAGCTTGTTTGAAAGGAGGTGCAACCTTATTTTTAACCACCTTGATTCTAGTTCTATTTCCAACAATACTTTCACCTTGTTTTATTGAGTCAATTCTTCTTATATCCATTCTAATTGAAGCATAGAACTTTAAAGCTCTACCACCTGTTGTAGTTTCTGGACTACCAAACATAACTCCAACTTTTTCTCTTAACTGATTAATGAATACAACTACGCACTTTGACTTGTTTATAGTACCAGCTAATTTTCTTAAAGCTTGAGACATAAGTCTAGCTTGTAGACCAACGTGAGAATCTCCCATTTCGCCTTCAATTTCAGCTCTAGGAACTAAAGCCGCAACAGAGTCGATAACTATAACATCTAACGCACCTGATCTGACTAAAGCTTCTGTAATTTCTAATGCTTGCTCACCAGTATCTGGTTGAGAAACAACAAGATTATCTATATCTACACCTAGAACTTTAGCATAGCTAGGATCTAAAGCGTGTTCAGCATCTATGTATGCAACTGCACCACCAACTCTTTGAGCTTCAGCTGCTATATTTAAAGCAACAGTAGTCTTACCAGAGCTTTCTGGTCCATATATTTCTATTATTCTTCCCCTAGGAACTCCACCAATTCCTAAAGCTATATCTAAGTCTAAACAACCTGTTGATATAACATCAAAATTTAGTGTACTATGTTCACCTAATTTCATTATTGAGCCTTTTCCAAATTGTTTTTCTATTTGGCCCATAGCAGATTCTATAGCTTTAAGCTTTTCCATATCAATACCCATTGATAAACACATCCTCTCTCTATCGAACATCTGTTCTATTTATATTATAAGATACTTTAATATATAAGTCAACACTAATGTACACTTAAAATTAAAGTAATACCTAGTAATTTTTTCTTTTAAAATTTCTGATGATATTTTATTTTAAATAACTCTACTATATGGATGTACCACTTCCTTATAAAATTAATATTTTCAAAATTTTCGCTAAGAACTCAGAGGAGTTTTGAAAATAAACATTTATAGGGTTCCAATTTCAATTATTAATTTATACATGCTAAAAATCATAGGCTCATGATTTTCGAACATGCATAACTTAAGTTTTCGTAATGGAACCCTATAGTTATGAAGTGGCACATTAATTAAAACAAGTATAAATTGACTAAAGTCAACATTAGTTAATTTAACTATCATACTCTCAATCATACAGTCTTTAAAATTATCGACTGTTTTTATGATTATTAAACCTATTTATCAGTATTTATTGCCCCTTTATTTTTTACAAAATAATCTACTCCCGATAAAATAGTTACTATTACAGCTATATATAACGCAATAGTCGGTACTATATCAAAGAAATTATTCATCCAACTATGTTTATATATTAGATTTGTTAAGTACTTGGAAGAGCCTATATTAACCTTTAATAATAATAAAATTATAGCAACAATTTGAATTACAGTTTTTATCTTTCCCCACCAACTAGCTGCAATAACTGTACCGTCAGAAGCTGCTATGGTTCTAAGACCAGATACAGCAAACTCTCTAGCAATAATTATAACTGCAGCCCAGCTTGGTATTACATGAAGCTCAACTAATGAAATAAGTGCAGATGTAACTAATAGTTTATCTGCTAGTGGATCCATAAGCTTTCCAAAACGAGTTATTTGATTTCTACTCCTTGCTATATATCCATCGAGTTTATCGGTTAATGAAGCTAATATAAAAATAAAAGTAGCTATAAAAGTACTATATGTTAAATCTCTAAATGCTATAAATACCAAAAAGAACGGTACCAAAAATATTCTAATCAAAGTTAGTTTATTAGCAAGATTCATTACAAACAACTCCCAACAAGTCATATTCAGCGGAATCAGTAATTTTAACTTTTATTATATCACCAATAGTTAATTTATCATTAGTATTATTAACGATTATAGTAGCATCTATTTCAGGAGACATCTCATAAGATCTTCCAATATAATTTTCTCCATCATATTCTTCAATTAGAACATCATAGACATTGCCAATCTTAGATTTATTAATAGCTTCTGAAACATCCATTTGAGTTAGCATTAATAACTCTTCTCTTTTTTCCTTTACTTCTTCGTCAACATGGTTTGGCATTGAAAATGCTGGTGTTCCTTCTTCTTTTGAATATTTAAACACACCAACTTTATCTAGTTTATAATCTTTCAAAAAGTTTTTAAGCTCGCTGAAATCTTCATCAGTCTCTCCAGGGAATCCTACAATCAATGAAGTTCTTAAAGTTATACCTTTAACTTTTTCTCTTAAAAGCTCTATTTTGTTAATGATAGCTTCTTTAGTTGTCTTTCTTCCCATGGCTTTTAAAATATTATCACTTATATGTTGTATAGGCAAATCTATATATTTACAAACCTTAGGATTTGAAGCAATTTCATCTATTAATTCATCATATATTTCTTCAGGATAGCAGTATAAAAGCCTAATCCACTCAATACCTTCTATCTTGCTTAACTCATTTAGTAATATATGAAGTCTGTTCTCTTCATATAAATCTATTCCATATCTTGTAGTATCTTGACCTATTAGTATAAGTTCTTTAACTCCAGCTGACGCTAATTTCTTTGCTTCTTCAAGTACACTTTCTAAAGCTCTGCTTCTATATTTACCTCTTATCTTTGGTATGATACAGTATGTGCAGAAATTATCGCATCCTTCTGATATTCTTATATAAGCTGTTGCTTTATCAGTTGTAATAACTCTTTCACCTTCATTTATATTTGTATTACTGTATTCAAGCTTTGTTATTTTTTCTTCTTCTTTTTCTATAAAAGCTCTTATAAACTCATCGATCTTATTATAATCATTAACTCCAAGCATTATATCAATTTCAGGCATTAGCTCTGTGAGTTCACTTCCATATCTTTGAGTTAAACATCCTGTGGCGATAAGCAACCTACAGTTATATTTGTTCTTATATTCTGCCATCTCTAATATTGTATCTATAGATTCTTGTTTAGCCTTTTCTATAAAGCCACAAGTATTAACAATAATTATATCTGCAGATTTAGGGTCGTTAGTTAATTCGTAACCAGACTTTAGCTTACCCAGCATAATTTCAGAATCAACCCTATTTTTGTCGCATCCTAGGCTTATCAAGCCCACCTTATATTTCGTCAACTTAATTCCTCCTGTGTTCAATACAATATATAATACAAATTAATTTTAAAACTGTTTCAACATTAAAACAAGTATTTTTTCTACATATTCTCAAGTTCTTCCTTTGATATAAGAACTTGTCTAGGCTTACTGCCATCTTTTGGTGAAATAATATTGTTTTCTTCTAACTGTTCCATTATTCTAGCTGCTCTATTAAATCCAACCCTCAGCTTCCTTTGAAGAAAAGAAGTAGACGCCTGACCAGTTTCAACTACTATTCTAATAGCTTCATCCAAAAGTTCATCTCCATCATCAGGATTTGATGTACTTGTTGAAGTAACCTCACTATTAATATGCTCTATTATTTCCGTTTCATAAGAAGTTTCTTCTGAGGAACCTTTTATAAAGTTAATTACTTGCTCAACTTCCTCTTCTGATATAAACGCTCCCTGAATTCTTACTGGTTTTGATGCTCCAACAGGATAGAATAACATATCCCCCTTACCTAGAAGCTTTTCTGCACCTGATGAATCTAATATAGTTCTTGAATCTATCTGGCTAGAAACCGCAAAGGATATTCTAGATGGTATGTTAGCTTTTATAACTCCAGTTATAACATCAACTGAAGGTCTTTGAGTTGCAATAACAAGATGCATACCAGCAGCTCTAGCCATCTGAGCTAATCTAGCTATATAATCTTCTACATCGTTAGGGCAAGCCATCATTAAGTCTGCAAGCTCATCTACTATTATAACAATCCAAGGTAATTTTTCAGTTATAATCCCTTTATCAAAAAGATTATTATATGATTCTATATTTCTAACTCCACTATCTGCAAACAGTTTATATCTTCTTGTCATTTCATTAACAGCCCAATTAAGAGCTGCCGCTGCCTTTTTAGGATCTGTTACTACCGGAATTAGAAGCTGAGGTATTCCGTTATATACATTAAGTTCAACTACCTTAGGGTCAACCATCAAAAGCTTAACCTCTGAAGGAGAATATTTATATAATATACTAATAATTAAAGTATTTATGCATACACTTTTCCCTGAACCAGTAGCACCAGCTATTAATAGATGAGGCATCTTACTTAAATCTGCAACAATAGCTTTTCCTGCAATATCTTTACCTAAGGCAAAAGCGAGATTAGTTTTAGTATTGATAAACTCATCAGAGTCTAATACTTCTCTAAGCATAACTGGAGTCAATTCTTTGTTCGGAACTTCTATTCCTACTGCTGCTTTACCTGGGATCGGTGCTTCTATTCTTACACCGTTAGCAGCTAGTCCTAAAGCAATATCATCTGATAAATTAACTATCTTGCTTACCTTCACCCCTGCACTTGGTTGAAGCTCAAATCTAGTAACAGATGGACCTTTAGTTACTTGTACAATTTTAGCATCAACACCAAAGCTATTAAGTGTCTCTTCAAGCTTAGTTGCATTTAAAAGTAGCTCCTTCTTATCTTCCTTTTTCAGCTTTAAAGCAGAATTTACATTTAGAAGTTCAGTGGAAGGAATTATATACTCTTTATCATCTGCTGAAAGCAATCTTTCTGTTAATTCCTTGTTTACTACTTCCTTAACTTCATTGTCTAATCCTTTTTTCTTATCAGAGGTAGTGGTAGTATTTGGTGTAGATATAGTATTATCTGTTATTTCTACTTTTGTTGGAGCACTCTCAGACATTACCTCTTCATGAACTGAAGCATTTTTCATAAAATCTAATATTTTGATTTTATTATTTATTCCATTGATAAATTCATTTTGGTCTGGATTCTTTTCCTCTATAACTAGAAAATCATCCTTTTTCTCTATCTGTTTAGGCTTCTCGTTATTCTTTACGCTCTTCTTCTGTAGAAAACCTAAATCCATATTTATAGAATCCAAAGAGAAATCAAATCCAATTATAAATACAATAATATATATAGCAATATTCACAATGAAAGTACCTATACTACCAATTAATTTATATATAGGTAAAGTTATAGTAAATCCAATAATTCCGCTATGAAAATAATTTTGAGAATATATAATTGCTTTTAATGAATTAAAAAAACTCGTCTTGTCATAGTAACTTTCTATAGACATTACTTGTATAAATATCAAAGTGTTTATTATTGCTACTGTTATAGCTATGAAACTTTTAGATAATTTTATAACTCCTTTTGAACTAATATATATTATTGATAAATATATCATATATATGGGCAATATATATGTCCCTACTCCTATTGATGATATAAAGAAACGTTTTGAAAAAAATGAAAGATATCCAGCTGCATTTGTATATATGCTTATAGCTAAAACTAGACTCACTGCTAGTAATATTATTCCTGTTATATCAGTATTTTTTTTCTTTTGATTTTTTTTGCTTGTAGATTTTTTCTTAGCCATTCTTTTCACCTCTCTTTACTACTTCTACAAATAGATTTAATTTCCTCCAAAAACCGTAAATAAACCATAGGAAGATCCTATGGTTTATTTACACTATCTATCATTGAATTCAGTTTAGCAAGTGCTTCTTTGATTCCACCTACTTCATCTATAAGTCCATATTCTACAGCTTCTTTTCCTACTAAAATAGTTCCCATATCATTTAATAGCTCATCAGTTTGAAGCATTAAGGTTTTTAGGGTTTCCTTGTTTATTTTAGAAGTTCTAATTATAAATTCATTTATACGTTCCTGCATTTTATTAAAATATTTAAAAGTCTGAGGAACCCCGAGTACTAATCCATTCATCCTTATTGGATGCAATATCATGGTAGCAGAAGGGGATATAAACGAATAATCAGATGCAGTAGCTAAAGGAACTCCGATAGAGTGTCCTCCGCCTATTACTAGCGATACTGTAGGCTTACTTAAACTTCTTAGCATCTCTGAAATGGCGAGTCCTGCTTCTACGTCACCACCAACAGTGTTTAAAATAGTTAATATACCTTCTACCTTTTCATTTTGTTCCATCTCTATCAATTGAGGTATTACATGCTCATACTTAGTAGTTTTAGTTTGTGGTGGCAAAACACCATGACCTTCAATCTGACCAATTATAGATAATATATGAATTCTTTGTTGTGTTTCTTGAGCAGAATTTAAATTTCCAAGTTCTTTTATTGCCTCGATTTTATCATCTTGTTTTGTTTCATCTTTTTTTAGTTCATCGTTCATAATCATTCCTCCTGTACTTTACTATTTTGCACAAGAGAACAATCTATTATTCAATGTATTACATAAAAGCTTTGTGAAGTACATTAATTGCTTTTTCTACATCGAAGGAATGTATTAAGCACCATATTGTAGTATGAGAATCAGCCGTTTGAAGAACCTCAATATTATTGTCATCTAAAGTTCTTATTATCTTAGCCATTACTCCAGGAATACCTTTCATTCTTGACCCAATTAAAGAAACCTTACTACAGTCTTTAACTAAACTGTATATAATATTTTCGCCTTTCAATACCGATTCTAATTTCAACAAATCTTCTGAGTCAATCGTAAATATTTTTTCTTTTGGAAATATATTAATTAAATCTAAGCTTATTTTATTTTCAGCTAAAGTATCTAATACTTTTCTATATTCAATTTTATCTTTATTTTCTAAATCAGTTACAGTTACTTGAATTCTACCTGACATATGAGTTATGCCAGTTAAGATACGTGGATCACTGTTATCACCCACATTGTCTATAACAGTACCTTTGCTTTTAGACATTGTATTTCTTATTACAAGAGGTATATTTCCTCTCATAGCAATCTCTACAGCTCTAGGATGAATAACCTTTGCACCTTGATCAGCAAACTGGAACACTTCATTATAACTTATTTTATCAATTAGATTTGCATCTTCTACTATTCTTGGATCAGCTGTCATTATCCCATCTACATCAGTAAATATTTCGATTTGCTCACTTTTTAAAGCTACACCTAATATTGATGCTGTAGTATCACTACCACCTCTTCCGAGAGTTGTAAAATTCCCTTCTCCATCAGTACCTTGAAATCCGCATACTACTGGTACTATTCCTTCGTTCAACAGGTGTATTATTCTCTTTGTATCTACATCTAATAAGCGCGCATTGGAAAAATCACTATTAGTTACAATACCAGCTTGTCCTCCAGTCAAAGGCATGGCCTTAATATTGTTCATATATAGTTCTTGGCAAAGAACTGTAGAACTAATTATTTCACCACAGCACATTAAAAGATCAGTTGCATGCTTGTTTGATTTTTTAAAATCACTATTTAAAAGTGAAAGAAGTGTATCTGTTGCATACGGTTCTCCCTTCCTTCCCATAGCAGAAACTACAACTACTGGCGAATAACCATTGTTTATTGCTTCTTTAACTTTTTCAATTACCTGTTCTCTTCTCTCAGATGTAGATACTGAAGTTCCACCAAACTTTTGTATGATGATTTTCAAAATATCACTCCTTTGTTAAAGCTTTGTTCTTTTAATCATTTCCTCTTCGACGTCAAGTATTATTGTTTTTGCACCTATTTTCTTTACATAATCCCAAGAAATCTCTAGAAATTCGTCTCCTCCAAATAGGCTAAACTTTGACATATTAACATTTATGATGAGAAATTTAAGTCTTCCCTCATCGTCTATAACTATATCATTGCTTGATAAAGAATTATACTTTTCGCCATCATTTACGTTTATGATTTCATAACGTTCCATTTCAGATAAATATTTTACATTGTCACTCATTGTAATACACCTCCTTAACATCAAAGTATGATACCAAGGAGGATTTTATGCTTATATATTTCCTTCACTGTTAGTGTATGCAACTACATCTTTTTGTGCTAGCGTGGACAAAGCATCTAAATTAATTTCTTTTCCAACAAAAGCACCATTAAGTATTCCAGGTTTAAAGCATTGTTCAAGCATGGTGTGAACAGTATCAAAATTAATTCTGTCTATTTTATTTATTATATCTTCAGGTTTATTTAATTTATTTAAAAATAATACAGATTTACCATTGCTAAACATTCTGCTACTAGTACTCTCTAGTCCTAAAACATAACCTGCTTTAATCTTTTCTTTGTTTATATTTAGTTGTTCTTTAGTGATTCCTTTAGAAATAAAAAGCTCTAATTCCTCATTTATAGCAAGCAGTGTTTCTTCTGCATATACGGGATTAAGTCCTACATAAATATTTAACATTCCAGTATTCTTATAAGAAAGAGGATATGAATAAACTGAATAGCATACACCCATTTCTTCACGAATCTTTTGGAATAGCAGTGAAGATGCACCTCCACCTAAAATATTATTTAGAACTATTAAATTATATCCGTTATCGTCTCCAATTGGAACTCCTTTAAGTCCTAAATTTATGTGAAGTTGTTCAATATCCTTATCAGAGCTTACGAAATTATTTTTAAGCTCTGGAGTAGAATAATCTGTTATTATCTCTCTTTCAGATTTCCAACCACCAAAATAATTTTCTACAAGTTTTATAAGCTCTTTATATTCAAATTTACCACAGATAGACAAAACTGAATTTTTAGGTGTATAGTGAGAGTTAACATAATTAGTTATAGTTTCTTTGTTGAAGGACCTTACAGTTTCAGGAGTTCCAAGAATCGGATATGCTAAAGAGTCCTCTTCAAAAGCTGCCTTTGCGTGTATATCTGACAATACATCCTCTGGAGTATCCTCGCCCATATTTATCTCTTCTACAACTACACCTTGTTCCTTTTGTATATCT
This sequence comes from Clostridium yunnanense, assembly GCF_016595795.1. Classification (GTDB taxonomy): domain Bacteria; phylum Bacillota; class Clostridia; order Clostridiales; family Clostridiaceae; genus Clostridium_AR; species Clostridium_AR yunnanense. The sequence goes on along the minus strand of NZ_JAENHN010000026.1, from coordinate 98,573 downwards.
TCTTCAGCAAAATTAGAATTAAACATCATATCAGACAATACTTCTAAGCATAATCTAGCATGAGTTGAAAGAGCTTTAAAGTAATAACAGGTAGACTCCTTGCTTGTATAAGCGTTTATTTGTCCACCCACATTTTCTATATCTTCAGCTATTTGTTTTGCATTTCTGTTTTTTGTACCTTTAAACATCATGTGTTCTATAAAGTGTGAGATACCATTATTATGTAAATCTTCATTTCTTGACCCATTTTCTACATGTAATCCTATGCTTATAGAGTCAACATGATCTATGTATTCTGTGACAACTCTTAAACCATTTGGTAATGTGTATAGGTTATACATAAAAATACCTCCTTAAAAAATAAAAAGGCAATTTTTAAGTTGCCCTTTCATCGTTATTCTTTTGATTTATCTTCTTTTGATTTGTCTTCCTGTGTTTCAGCAATCGCATCTTTTCTAGATAGGTTGATTCTACCTTGGTTATCTATATCGGTAACCTTAACAAGTATTTCATCTCCTACAGATACAATATCTTCAACTTTATTTACTCTAGCTACATCAAGTTTAGATATATGAACTAAACCTTCTTTGTTTGGTAATATTTCAACAAATGCACCAAATTGAGCGATTTTAACTACTTTACCTAAGTATATCTCTCCTGATTTTACTTCACGAGTAAGTCCATCTATTATCTTTAAGGCTTCATTAACTCCTGAATGATCTGAAGATGAAACAAATATCTTTCCGTCATCCTTAATGTCAATCTTAACACCAGTATCAGCTATAATCTTATTTATTATCTTTCCACCAGCACCGATTACATCTCTTATCTTATCAGGATCAATTTGTATTGTTGAAGTCTTAGGAGCATATAATGAAACTTCTTTTCTAGCATCTGGTATACATTCTTTAATCTTATCAAGTATGCCAAGTCTTGCTTTTCTTGCATCATATATAGCAGTTCTTATACAATACTCTGATAATCCAGCTATCTTTGTGTCAACTTGTATAGAAGTTATTCCTTTTTCAGTACCTGCTACCTTAAAGTCCATATCTCCAAAGAAGTCTTCTATTCCTTGTATATCAGTTAGAACTTCTTCTTCTGATAAATCTTCAGAAGTTATTAATCCCATTGCTATACCAGCAGCTGGTCTTTTAATTGGAACTCCTGCATCTAATAACGCTAAAGTTGATCCACAAACTGATGCTTGTGATGTAGAACCATTTGAGCTTAATACTTCAGATACAAGTCTTATAGTGTATGGAAATTCTTCTTCTGATGGTATAAGTGGTTCAAGAGCTCTTTCAGCTAATGCACCATGACCAATTTCTCTTCTACCTGGTCCTCTTAAAGGTCTAACTTCACCAACACTGTATGATGGGAAGTTGTAGTGATGCATATATCTCTTAGATACTTCTTCACCAATTCCATCTAGAATTTGAACATCTCCTATAGCACCTAAAGTTGCTACAGTCATAACTTGTGTAAGTCCTCTTGTAAATATACCTGTTCCATGAGTTCTTGGTAAAACTCCTACTTCACAGTTTATTGGTCTAACTTCGTCAAAAGCTCTTCCATCAGGACGTCTTCTTTCATGTAAAAGCATATCTCTTACGATTTCTTTTTGAATTCTGTATACAACGTCATTAACGTCAGACATGTTATCTGGATATATATCAGCAAAGTGTTGTACTACACTCTTCTTAACTTCATCCATTTCTTCATTTCTTTCATTCTTATCGATAATATACATAGCTTTTTTAATAATTTCAAAGGAATATTCGCGAACTGTTTTTTCTAGTTCTGCATCAACCTTGTATATTAAAGGTTCCTTTTTCTCTTTTCCAAAAGCTTTCATTGCTTCTTCTTGGAAAGCAACTATATCTTTACATGCTTCAAATCCAAAAGTAATAGCATTTATCATAGTTTCTTCTGGTATCTCGTGACCACCAGCTTCAATCATCATAACTCTATCTTTTGTAGCACATACTGTTAAAGCAAGTATCATTTCTTCTCTTTGTTTTGATGTTGGATTTAATATAAATTCATCACCGATTAAACCTACTTGTACTGCGGCTACTGGAGTGGTGAATGGGATACTTGATAGACAAAGAGCAGTGGATGCTGCATTTATCGCAAGAATTTCTGGAAGGTTATCATTTTCTACAGAAACTACTGTACAAACTACTTGTACGTCATTTCTATATCCTTTAGGGAAAAGTGGTCTAAGCGGTCTATCGACAGCTCTTCCATTTAGAATTGCTTTTTCTGAAGGTCTACCCTCTCTCTTGATAAATCCTCCAGGTATTTTTCCTACTGCATATAATCTTTCTTCATATTCAACACTTAGAGGAAAGAAATCAATCCCCTCTCTTGGTGATTCTGAAGCATTAGCGTTTGTTAATATTACTGTGTCACCATAGCTCATTAATATAGCAGTATCTGAAAGCATTCCTAACTTTCCAAATTCTACTTTCATTTTTCTACCAGCTACAGTGGTTTCATGAAAATGATTCATGTGTTATTACCTCCTTTCGGTTACTTATGTAAAACTTTACTTTAGTTGATAAAATAATAGAGCGGTATAACCGCTCTTTTCAGATTAACCTCTTATACCTAATTGTCCTATTATTGCTCTATATCTTTCGATATCTTGAGAAGATAGGTAGTTTAAAAGACCTCTTCTTTGTCCAACCATCATTAGAAGACCTCTTCTTGAATGGTGATCTTTCTTATGAACCTTTAAATGTTCAGTAAGATAGTTGATTCTTTCAGTAAGTAGTGCTATTTGCACTTCTGGTGAACCAGTATCTCCTTCATGTCTTGCGTACTTAACTATAATTTCTTGTTTTCTTGCCTTATCCATGTGTAAACACCTCCAAAATTATCCCCTAGTTCCATGAAAAAAGATGGCAAACCTTTTATCTTAGGATTAGGTTCTCAAAGGTATTATAGCAGAACTGAATTTTATTGTAAATGAATTTTTTTACAATCCACTTAGGTTTTTTCTTGATTCAGCAAAAGCTTTATCACTAATTAGTTGCTGCTGTAACTCCTTTAGGCTATTGAACTTTTCTTCATTTCTTATTCTTTCAAGAAAATAAACTTTTAATTCATCGCCATAAATATTTTTATTAAAATTTAATATATAGGTCTCTATAGTTATATTCTTCCCATTTACCGTAGGATTATAACCAATAGATGTAATACTTTTATATAACTTACTCTTATAAACTGTATTTGTATAATAAACTCCTATTTTAGGAAGAACTGAGCTTGCGTCAACCTCAGTATTAGCAGTAGGAAATCCTAGTGTTCTTCCTAGCTGTTTTCCTTTCACAACTATGCCTCTAAGAATATATGGTCTAGTAAGTAGTGCATTAGCACCATCCAAATCTCCATCAATTAGAAGGTTTCTTATCTTTGTACTGCTTATTATATTTTCTTCATTCATCAAAGCCCCCATAATATGCAGTTCAAATCCATACTTTTCACTTAGAGCTTTTAGAAGATTTATGTCACCTTTATTTTTATAGCCAAATCTATAATTAAATCCAACAATTATCCCTTTAGCATTATATTTTCTTAAAAGCATTTCTATAAATGCTTCAGGCTCAATCTTCATAAAGTCTTCATTAAAATTTACAAGACAAGCAATATCAACGCCTAGTTCTTCAAGAATCTCGAGTTTTGTTGTGTTATCAAGTAGCAGTTTAGGAGCTCTATCTTTATTAACTACAGTTAACGGATGGTTTTTAAAAGTAAAAACCATGCTAGAACAGCTATTTTTCTTAGCTAGTTCCAGAGTTTTGTTTATCAAACTCAAATGTCCTAAATGCAAGCCATCGAAACTACCTAGAGCTATAAAAGAACTTTTTTGTAAAGAGATTTTGCTATTTTCATCAATAATTATCATCTTTGTACCTCTAATCTAATAATAATTTTTCCAACTTAAAGCCATCCCTATTCATCTTGCCAAGTCCAATTAGAGATCCTTTATTATCATACACTTTATAAAGTTTTTGAAAATCAAGTTCATCTCTAATCATTGTTCTATCACTCACTCTTACACCATTAATTAATAACTTAGAAAATTTTTCATTTACGTTAATACTGTCATAAAACTTCAATGCATCTTCAATTGATATAATAAATTCACTTATATTCGATTCATTTAAATCTTCTAACTTAACGCTATTACTTAATGTGAAAAATCCATTTCTAGTTCTACACAAAGCAGTCATAGTTGCACCTACATTTAACTCGTTTCCTATATCGAAGCATAAGCTTCTAATATATGTTCCCTTAGAGCAGGTAACATCCATAGTGACAAAAGGAAGATTTATCTCTATATTATCTATAGAATATATGTTAATCTTTCTTGCCTCTCTTTCAATCTCTTTTCCCTGCCTAGCAAGTTCATATAGTCTTTTTCCATTAACCTTAAGTGCAGAATACATAGGAGGAACTTGATCTATTAAACCAATAAATTTAGATATTACTTTTAAAACATCTTCATTTTTTATATGGTCTGTCTCTGAAGTTTTAATAACAGTTCCTTCTAAGTCATATGTATCAGTTACTATTCCTAACTGAAAACTGACTTTGTATGATTTTTGATTTTCCATTATATAATCAATTATTTTAGTTGCTTTTCCCATACAAACAGGAAGAACCCCTGAAGCTTCAGGATCAAGGGTTCCTGTATGTCCAACTTTCTTTTCCTTAGTTAAAAATCTAACTTTTCTAACTACATCAAAAGAAGTCATACCTGTGCTTTTATTTATATTAATTACACCATTCATATCTATATCTCTTCTTTTATTTGATTTAAAACTAAATTTTTAGCTTCGTTTAAGGATATGTTTTTCATAGTAATTCCAGAAGCTCTCACATGACCGCCTCCACCAAAAACTGAAGCAACTTTATTAACATTTAAGTATTTTTTAGATCTTAGGCTTACTTTAACACCATCTTCAACTTCTCTAAATAATACTGCTCCCTCAACACCTCTGATTTGAAGTCCTTGAGAGATTATGTCTGAAGAATCATCTAAAACCATATTTAATCTATTAATTGTATCCCTAGTTATTTCCATAACAGCAAGCTTTCCTTCATATATAAGCTCTGCATTTCCTAATACATGCCCTATAAGTTTCAGCTTTTCGAAAGGTTTATTATCAAATATATTACTATGGATATCTGAATGATTTATATTAAATTTTAGAAGTTCAGATGCAATAGCATGAGTAGTTGGAGTAGCATTTGAATGTCTAAAAGACCCTGTATCTGTAACTAGGGCGGTGTAAAGACACTTTGCTATATCACTATCAATTTCAGCATTTAATAACTTTATAAGACTATATACTATTTCTGCTGTTGCAGAGGCAGTAACATCTATAAAATTTAAATCACCATAAAGATCATTTGATAAATGATGATCTATATTTATAATAGTACCTTTAAATCCTTCTAAATCTGCTGAAATTCTCTCTTTATTTCCACAATCAAGTATTATTACACAATCACAGTCTTCTTTAGGACTTACACATTCTCCATTAAGCTCATTTGAAAAAGGAAGGAAGCTTAAATTATATGATATCGTATCTTTCGATATCATATAAGCTTCCTTACCAATTTTTTTTAAGGCTTGATATAATGACAATACGCTACCAGCTGCATCACCATCAGGAGAAACATGAAATGTAATACCTATTTTATTCATCGGTAAAATCTTATTAGCAATTTCATGTAGTGTCATTCTATTTCTCCTTTATCTTCTCTAAAAGAGAATCTATATGCATTCCTTTTTCAATAGACTCATCTAACTGAAATAATACTTCAGGTGTATGTCTTAAATTAATTCTATGACCTAATTCTTTACGAACAAAGCTACTAGAACTCTTTAAAGCACTAAAAGTACTAGCCTTTTCCTCTTCACTTAAACTAAATATACTAATATAGATATTAGCATATCTTAAATCCTTTGTTACTACTGCATCAGTTACACTTATCATAGCAGTAAGTCTAGGATCTTTTATACTGTTTCTTATTATATCGCTTACTTCTTTTTTTACTTCTTCATTTATTCTTCCGCCTCTATAGTTAGGCATGAAAATCACCTCTTTTAAAGTTCTTTTCTTTCAATTGCTTGCATAGTAAAGGCTTCAACGATATCGCCTTCTTTGATATCATTAAACTTTTCGAAACTTAATCCACATTCGTATCCTGTATTAACTTCCTTAACATCATCTTTAAATCTCTTTAATGATGAAAGCTTACCTTCAAGTATAACTATGCCGTCTCTTATTATTCTAACTTCAGAATTTCTTACCATCTTACCGTCTAATACGTAAGATCCAGCAATAGTTCCAACATTAGAAATCTTATATGTCTGTCTTATCTCAGCTCTACCAAGTATAACTTCTTTATATTCAGGTTCAAGCATACCTATCATAGCTGATTTTATATCTTCGATAGCATCATAGATAATTCTGTATGTTTTAATATCAACATTTTCTTTTTCTGCTATACTTACTGCATTGTTATCTGGTCTTACGTTAAATCCTATAACAATAGCATTAGAAGCTGTTGCAAGAGTTATGTCTGTTTCAGTTATTGCTCCAACTGCACCATGGATTACTCTTACTCTAACGTCCTCAGTAGATAACTTTTCTAATGATGATCTTATAGCTTCAACCGAACCTTGAACGTCAGCTTTTACTATTATAGCAAGTTCCTTTACTTTTCCTTCTCTTATTTGGCTGTATAAATCTTCAAGAGAAACTCTATTTGAGTTATTAAAGCTTTCTTCACGATTCTTTTCTCTTCTGGATTCTGCCATTTGTCTAGCAGTCTTTTCATCTTTTACTACTATAAATCTGTCACCTGCTGAAGGAACATCAGATAGTCCAAGAACTTCTACTGGTATTGAAGGTCCTGCTAACTTAATCTTTTTACCCTTATCATCAAACATAGCTCTGATTCTTCCATAAGTTGAACCTACTACAATTGAATCTCCAGAATGAAGTGTTCCATTACCGATAAGTAATGATGCAACAGCTCCTCTACCTTTATCAAGCTTAGCTTCAACAACAGTTCCCTTAGCTCTTCTTGCTGGATTAGCTTGAAGTTCAAGCATTTCTGCTGTTAAAACTACCATTTCTAGAAGAGTGTCTATACCTTCACGAGTTTTCGCAGAAACAGGAACGCATATAACATCTCCGCCCCAATCTTCTGATACAAGACCGTACTCTGTAAGTTCTTGTTTAACTCTTTCTATATTAGCTCCTGGTCTATCCATCTTATTTATAGCTACAACCATTGGTACATTTGCAGCTTTACAGTGATTTATAGCTTCAACTGTTTGTGGCATTATACCATCATCTGCAGCTACAACAAGGATAACTATATCAGTAATTTGAGCACCACGAGCTCTCATTGCTGTAAATGCCTCATGTCCTGGAGTGTCTAAGAATGTTATCTTTTGATCGTTAACATTAACAGTATAAGCACCTATGTGCTGAGTTATACCTCCAGCTTCAGATTCAGTTACTTTTGCTTTTCTTATAGCATCAAGTAAAGAAGTCTTACCATGGTCAACGTGACCCATTACTGTTATAATTGGAGGTCTGTTTTCAAGGTTTTCACCATCTTCAGTTTCCTCTTCAAATATTTCTAAAGTAGCTTCTTCTGTTTTCTTTATAACTGAAACTCCATACTTTTCTGCAGCTTTTTCAGCTGTAGCAAAATCTATTTCTTGGTTTATAGCAGCCATAACACCAGTGAAGATTAAAGTCTTTATTACATCAGCACCAGGTTTATTTAACTTTTCAGCTAATTCCTTAACTGTTATTGTATCGCTGATTTCAATAGTACCGCCATCTAATTCAGCAACACCATCTTCATCGTTTGCATCTTCATCATCTGATTTCTTTTTCTTTCTCTTTTTAGCAACATTATTAACTTCTTCAGCAACCATTTCCTCATATTCATCTACGATAGTTTTAGAAACTTCCTCATCATCGTCATCCGAACCTGCTGGAATTATAGTGTGATCACTACCTGCTAGTAGTTCTTTAATAAGTTCTGCATCTTCGTCTTCTATAACACTCATATGATTCTTAACTTCTATGCTAAATTCATCCATAAGCAAAGCGATAAGATCCTTACTTGCTACATTTAATTCTTTTGCTAATTCATATACTCTAATTTTTGACATAGATTCACCCCCGACAAAATTCGTTGGATTTATCAAATATTCTCTTGAATTTGAATTAATTTCTTAGCCATATTTTGTTCAATAACAGCTAATACATTAATCTCACTTCTTCCTAAGCTAAGTCCTAAGTCTTCTTTAGAGAAAACATCAATTGTAGGAATATTTTTTTCTATGCAATATCGCATAAACATATCCTTACTTTTAGGTGAAAGCTCAGTTGAGAATATAAACAAATAAATCTTTTTCTTCTTTAATATTTCTTCACATTTATTGTAACCTTCAATTAAGTTCCCGGATTTTTTTACTAGTCCTAAAAACTGAAGAAACTTATTAACCATTTACAATTTCATCCTTTAAGTTATTATAAATATTCTCATCGATTGTTGTTTCAAGATTTTTATTAAGTCTTTTTGCTTTAAATGCTTTATCTAAGCATTCAACACTTTTACAGATATAAGCTCCTCTACCGGATTTTTTACCTGTCAAATCAACTGATACAACACCCTCTGGACTTTTAACAATCCTTATGAGTTCTTTTTTAGGTTTCATTTCCATGCAACCTGTGCACATTCTCATTGGAATTTTTTTTGGTTTCATTGTAGCACCTCCAAGCTTCAGAACTATTCAGTCTGAGACTTGCTTTTAATATCAATCTTCCAGCCAGTAAGTTTAGCAGCTAATCTTACATTTTGGCCTTCCTTACCTATAGCAAGTGACAATTGATTATCATCTACAACTACCTTAGCAGATTTATTATCTTCATCAATTGTAACATCTAAAACTTTAGCTGGGCTTAAAGCGTTAGCTATATATTCTTCAGGTAATTTACTCCATTTGATGATATCAATTTTTTCATTTTTTAACTCATTAACAATATTTTGAACTCTTGAACCTTTTGGTCCAACACAAGCTCCCATAGGATCAACAGATTCATCAGTTGTATTTACTGCAATCTTAGTTCTTGAACCTGCTTCTCTTGCAATACTCTTAATTTCTACTACACCTTCAAATATTTCAGGAACTTCTAACTCAAAAAGTCTTTTTACAAGTCCTGGATGAGTTCTTGAAACTAAAACTTGAGCACCCTTTGAAGTATTTTTTACTTCTACAATGTAAAGTTTTAACTTTTCATTAAAATTATATTCCTCACCAGCCATTTGTTCATTAGGTCCTAGAATTGCTTCTATTCTTCCTAAATCAACAAAAACATTGCCTTTATCTTTTCTAATTATTGTTCCAGTTATTATATCAAATTCTTTTTGAATGAATTCATTATAGATAATATTTCTTTCTGCTTCCTTAATTCTTTGGATTACTACTTGTTTTGCAAGCTGTGCTGCTACTCTACCAAAGTTTCTTGGAGTTACTTCTATTTCAACAACATCATCTATTTCATATCTAGGATCAATCTCTTTTGCTTCATCAATTGATATTTCTGAAACTTCGTCATAAACAAAATCCACAATTGATTTTTGAGCATAAACATGGATTTCGCCAGTTTCCCTGTTCATACTTACTCTTACATTTTGGGCTGCAGTAGTCGAATTTGCATAATTCTTCTTATATGCAGCTACAAGCGCATCTTCTAAGGTTGTAAATATAAGATCTTCACTTATACCCTTTTCTTTTACAATCTCTTTCAATGCACCTATAAATTCTTCATTCATTTTTTAACCCTCCTTACTAAATCTCCCCTTCGATGTTTACAGACTTTATTTTATCTTTAGAAACAGTAAACTTTTCACTGTTTTCTGCGATAACTAGTGCCTCATCTGTTACTTCTTCAAGTATACCTTTTATGTTTTTTTTGCCATCTACATTTTTAGTGAATTTTATAAATACCTCTGAGCCTACAAATCTTTTATAGTGCTCTTCGGTAAATAACTGTCTATTAAGTCCAGGTGAAGAAACTTCTAAATAATATGGATCTGTTATAGGATCCTTATCATCCAGTATATCACTTATTGTCCTACTTACTTTTTCACAATCAGCTAGAGATATACCTTCTGGCTTATCGATATATATCCTTAAGTAGTATTCGTTGTTTTCCTTTACAAACTCAACGTAATAAAGTTCATACCCAAGTTCATCTACAACAGGCTTGCAAAGGTTATTTAAATTTTCTAAAAGTGCATCTTTTTTCATATCTATCCTCCTTTAAACACCTAGCAATTTTTATTAGTATTCCCAGATAATAAATCTATATTGATTATTATGCAAAAACGCAACTTTCAACAAGTTGCGTTTACAAATAGAAAGAGCGGACTTTTATGCCCACTCTTATCTTGCTCTATTGTAAATAATCTACTAGTCTAATCATAACATAGTAATTATTGGATTACAAGTACTAATTTATATTAGCATAAATGAATATTCTAATTTATTACTTCATTCAGCCAAAACATTCATTATTATATAAGGATTTATGAGTTTTTTTCGTATCTCCCTTTCCTAAGGTATATGAGTAAAACTTGACAGTCAAATAAGTTTTATCTTTTTTTACTATGTAGCTATAAAAATTTCTAAAACTGCTAAAACACCTAAGTTTAACGTCTATAAAAGAATATATTTTTATTTAAAGTTAAAAAAGCGACTAAGTCGCTTTTAAAAATTCTCAATCTCTTTAATCAATTCATTAACTAGGTCTTTTTCATCAACCTTTCTAACTATTTCGCCTTTTTTGAATATTAGTCCTTCACCATTTCCTCCGGCTATTCCAATATCGGCTTCTCGAGCTTCACCAGGGCCATTAACAACACAGCCCATTATAGCTACTTTTATATCTTTCTTGCAAGATGCTAGCTTACTCTCTACTTGTTCTGCTATACTAATCAAGTCGATTTTTGTTCTTCCACATGTTGGACAAGATATGAACTGTATTCCCGATTTAACATATCCGAAAGTTTTAAGTATTTCACGTCCGACTTTAATTTCTTCAACAGGATCTCCTGTCAAAGATACTCTGATGGTATCACCGATTCCTTCAGAAAGCAAAGTACCAATACCTATACTTGATTTAATAGTGCCTCTCCATAATGTTCCGGCTTCTGTAACACCTAGATGAAGTGGATAATTAACCTTCTCTGACATAAGTCTATAGCTATCAATCATCTTCAAGACATCTGCTGATTTTATTGATATTACTATATCATTAAAATTCATCTCTTCAAGTATTTTTACGTGTCCTAGAGCACTTTCTACTAAAGCCTCAGGAGTTGGACTCCCATATTTTTTTAGTAATTCTTTTTCAAGGGATCCTGAATTAACTCCAATTCTTATAGGAATTTCTCTTGATTTTGCAGCTTCAGCCACGAGTCTAACTCTATCAGCATTTCCTATATTTCCAGGATTTATTCTTAGTGCCGAAACCCCATTTTTTATAGATTCTAATGCTAATCTATAATCAAAATGGATATCAGCTACTAATGGAATATTAATACCTTTAACTATATCTTTAATAGCTGCTGCTGCTTCCATATCAGGCACTGCACATCTAACTATATCGCAACCAGCCTCTTCAAGCCTTTTTATCTGTTCGATAGTACTTTTAACATCTCTCGTATCTGTGTTAGTCATAGATTGTACTGATACGGGCGAATCTCCACCTACAAATACACTTCCAACTCTAACTTTTTTTGTTTGCTTTCTGTCCATAAAACCATCTCCTACAAATTAACTGGGAACAATATATCCTTAACTGTTACTAAAAGCATTAACAGCATAAGTAGTGAAAATCCTACAAAGTTTAGTGCACCTACAACTTTATCAGGAACTTTCTTTCTTGTTATCAGTTCAAATAATAACATAATAATCCATCCTCCATCAAGTGCTGGAAATGGTAGTAGATTAAATACTGCAAGCTGAACACTTAAGTAAGCTGTAAACCATATTAAAGTTACTATACCACTTTTAGCTGCAGTCCCTGTCATTTTAACTATAGTTACCGGCCCACCAACATCAGTTTTTAGGTTAGCTTTGCCTGTGAAAATTGTCTTTAAAGCAGAAAATGTTTGCTTAACCCATGAAGCTGTTCCCTTGAAGCTATACTTAACACTTTGAATAATAGAAGGATTCTCAACAAAATCATTAGTTATACCTATCATTAAAATTCCATCACTATTTTTAGTTGGTACTATACTAAAGTTCTTAGTTTCACTTCCTCTTTTTAATTGAACATCTACAGCATTACCTTTTGACATGGCTATCTCATATGTTAAATCATCTTTAGTAAGCACTGTAGAATTATTGACTTTAGTGATTTTGTCACCTTGCATTAATCCTGCTTTAGCCGCCGGAGAATCCTTTACAACATCCTTTACAACAGGTATTGCATATCCATTGCTAAATGTAAAAATACTAAATAAAACTATTGCTAGCACATAATTCATAAATGCTCCAGCAAATATTATAGAAATTCTTTGAAGTGGAGACTTTGACATGAATCCTCTATTATCATTAGTGGTTTCTTCTTCACCATACATTTTTACATATCCACCTACAGGTAGAGCCTTAATCATATATTCTGTTTCTTTACCTTTAATACTAAAAAGTTTAGGACCCATTCCTATAGAAAATTCATCTACCTTTACCCCGTTGAGCTTTGCTAAAGTAAAATGTCCCAGTTCGTGAATTAATATTAATAAACTAAATGCAATAACCGCAAAAACTATATACACAGCAATTCCTCCTATTCATACTTTTTAAATACATATTCTCTTACTTCTTTATCTGTAGCATTTACATTTTCTAAAGTTACTTCTTTGTTGTGGTCGAACTTATTCATACATTCTTCAACAACATCTCCAATTTCTAAAAATTCAATTCTACTATCCAAAAACAAACTTACGCATGCTTCATTTGCAGCATTAAGTATGCAAGGCATAAGCTTTCCAAGCTTCCCAGCTTTAAATGCAAGATCTAGACATTTAAAGGTTTGCAAATCTGGAGTTTCAAATGTTAAAGTGCTCAAAGTCTTAAAGTCTAATGCACCTCCAATATTGCTTTTCCTAATCGGGTAATTTAATGCATATTGAATAGGAAGTTTCATGTCTGGAGTTCCAAGTTGTGCTATTATAGCTCCATCTTCATATTGAACCATAGAGTGAATAACTGACTGAGGATGAATTACCACCTCAATTTTGTCGTAGCTACAATTATAAAGCCAATGTGCTTCTATTACTTCTAATCCTTTATTCATAAGAGTAGCAGAGTCAATTGTTATCTTAGGTCCCATTGACCAGTTAGGATGTTTTAATGCATCTTGTACAGTAACACTCTTCAAATCATCTACTTTTTTTCCTCTGAAAGGTCCACCAGAGGCAGTAAGTAATATTTTATCAATTCTGTTCATATCATTCCCTTGAAGACTTTGAAAGATTGCACTATGTTCTGAATCTACTGGAAGTATATTAACATTGTTCTTTCTCGCTTCTGACATAACTAATTCACCGGCAACTACTAAAGTTTCTTTATTTGCCAATGCTATAGTTTTTCCTGCCCATATAGCGTTTAAAGTAGGTTCTAATCCTATCATGCCAACAACTGAAGTAACAACAATATCAACTTCTCTATGTGTTGCAACTTTATTCAGTCCTTCAATACCAAAGTTTACTTCTATATCATACCCTTTTTTAGTACAATAATCCAAAATTATGTTGTAAGCTTCAAAATCCGTCATAGCAACAGTCTTAGGCAAAAATTCATCTATTATATTCATGATACTCTGAGTACTTCTATTTGCACTTATTCCTATTAATTTAAAATCATCTTTATGGAACCTTAATACATCTAAGGTTTGAGTACCTATAGAACCAGTTGCCCCTAATATAGCTATATTTTTCATGTAAATTCCTCCTGAGTTGAACTGATTATTATGTTTTTAGCTAGAAGTATATATAGTGGGCCTGATATGATACCTATTATTCCAAATAGTTGAATTCCTATATATATTGAGATAAGTGCAAGTATAGGATGAATATCTAGTTTATCTCCAATAAATTTAGTTTCAAGAATTTCTCTATTTATCTGAATTAAAATGTATAATACCACCAATCCAAAAGCTATAAAATACTCCTTTAATACAATATTGTATATTATTAGTGGAATAAATACAATAATTGTTCCTACATAAGGAAGTATATCAAGCATTCCACATATAATAGCTAACAAAAACGGCTCTGGTACTTTAAAAAAGATAAAGCCAATTAATGTTTCCAAAGTACTAATTAACGCAAGCATTATTTCAATAGCGGCTAGCTTTTTTAACTTCAAAATAGACTGTCCTATATTATTTATTACTGAGGTTGGTAAAAACGAATAAAAAACTCTCTTCATTACAATCTCATCTACGAGCAAAAAGTAAACACAAATATTAGCAATAACATATGATACAATACTTTCAGATGTGTATGCAGCGCCTTTTCTTATAATCGAGCTATCAATCAGATTACTTCCATTATTAAATATATGTCCACTACCACTTACTGTAATTAAATTAATAAAATCACCATAAAAAGCTCGTAGCTTGTCTATATTTAAAATAACATATTTTTGAAAAAGCAGAATTATATTGTTGCTCAAATAAAATATGATAATAAATAAAAGTAAATTTAATACAATTATACTAAAAGCTGCTGATAATTTAAATGATTTTGTAACTTTTGAAAAAAACTTTTGTGAAGGTTTTGCAAGTAAGTATAAAACCACAATATATAAGAATGGATTAAAATAATTTTTAACTAGATATGACACTAGTAAAACTATAATCAATAAAATTAATAATTGAATTAACTTCGCGTATTCTTTTAACATTTTCATTCCTTTCTAAAGATATACAACTACGAATGGTAATATATTTTAAGACTCTAATGGTTCTGGTGAGATCTTTTAAAAATATAAATTCTATTACGAAGCGATATCTTTATATAAATGCTAATTAGCAATTTAAATAAAGATCTAATTTATCCTTCATTTAAAATATGCGCATTTATATTTATATAATTACTTTAGTTAATTATATTAATAAGAATACAAGTATATTAATAAAAAATAAGTGAAATAAAAAAACTCATAGTGCATTTCTGCATTATGAGTTCAAATACATATAAATGAAGCACTTCGTAGTCAAATTTACATTTGCAAATTGAAGTATTTCATCTTTATTAAAATCTAGTTAACTTTACATAATATAAATTATATAGATAATACTAGGTGAAGATACATGTATATTATAGTTGAAGCAAATAATATACTATCAAATCTATCAAGTATTCCACCATGACCTGGTATAAGATTGCTGTAATCTTTTATGCCTACATATCTCTTTATAGAGGATGCTATTAAATCTCCAAATTGACAGAACACCCCACATAATAGTCCTATTATTATATAATGATAAAAAGGTATATTATGTATAAAAGAGTTTATGAAATATCCATAAACTGATAAGGCTAAAGTGCTACCAAATAATCCACCTATAGAACCAGCAATAGTTTTCTTAGGACTCACTTTAGGGCAAAGCTTTCTTTTCCCTAAATATTTTCCTGTATAGTAAGCTACGGTATCACAAAGCCACGATGCTAAGAATATCAACCATACTAGAAACTTACCATTAGGCATAGCGTTTATCAGATAAATAAAACTGAAAAAAACGCCTACATATAGAAATCCTAGAATAGTTAACGAAACATCTATAAATGTATATTTTGTATTAATAACTGGTATACAAAATAAAATAATTAGTGCTATTATCAGCAGGTACACTAACTTCTCTATATCTGCGTTTATAAAGTAATAGCAAATTAAGAGAATATATCCAACTGGCCATATCGGGTTAAAGTCTTTAACTTTCATCGTTTTATAAAATTCGTACATACCAATCATCGATATTAAAATTGTGAAGTACTTCAAGTATACTCCACCAAGAAATATAAAAATTAGTATTGGGGCAATTATTAATGCACCTAGATATCTATTGTTTGATTTCATAACATCACCTCAGTTATTTTATGCCGCCAAATCTTCTATCTCTATTCTGATAATCGTAAATAGCTTTATGAAGATCTGACTCTGAAAAATCAGGCCAATTTATATTGGAATACCAAAACTCCGAATAAGCACATTGCCAAAGCAAAAAGTTACTTAATCTTTGTTCTCCACTTGGTCTAATAATTAAATCTGGATCTGGCATACCTTTGGTATACATATGAGATGAAATTACTTCTTCATCAATGTCTTCAATTTTTAGCTTTCCATCTTTTATATCCTGTGCTATTTTTTTTATTCCATCTATTATTTCAGATCTTCCACCATAATTCAAGGCAAGATTCATAACTATACCTGTATTATCTTTGGTTTTTTCGTATGCACTTATAAGTTCCTTACTACATCTTTGAGGTAGCTTGGAAATATCACCTATATGATTGATAACTACGTTGCTTTTATTAAGTTCGTCAAACTCTTTCTTTAAGTATTCAACTAATAAATCCATTAAAGCACTGACTTCATCCTTCGGTCTTTTCCAATTTTCTGTAGAGAAAGCATACAGCGTTATATACTTAACGCCCAATTTGTCACATTCTTTAATAATTCTACGGATAGTTTCTACACCAGCCTTATGACCTAGAGTTCTTGGAAGATTTCTTTGCTTCGCCCATCTCCCATTTCCATCCATAATTATAGCTATATGTTTCGGAATATTATCATAATTTAAATCTATACTTTCATCATTACTTATAGCGCTTCTCTTTTTTAAGAAGTCAAACATATTTTTACACTCCTATAAGAAGATTTATGACATTATTAATAGTATCAATATTTTCTTCATACAAATATATTTTATACAAATTTTATTTAAAGAGAAAAAAAACCTGCTAAAGAAGCAGGTTTTAAACTGTCATAATCTCTTTTTCCTTATCTGCCACCATTTTATCTATTTCTTTCACATAACTATCTGTTATTTTTTGTATATCTTCTTCAGCTTTTTTAATTTGATCTTCAGAAATTTCTCCATCTTTCTTTAAAGATTTAACTTTATCATTAGAGTCTCTTCTGATTGACCTTAGAGCAACTTTAGCGTCTTCTCCAGATTTTTTAACATTTTTCACTAGGTTTTTTCTAGTTTCTTCAGTAAGTTCTGGAACTAGTAGTCTGATTATTGTACCATCATTAGTTGGATTAATGCCTAAATCTGACTTTAATATAGCTTTTTCTATTTCCTTTAAAAGTGATTTTTCCCAAGGAGTAATCACAAGTAGTCTTGGTTCTGGAGCAGAAATATTAGCAACTTGATTTAAAGGACACATACTTCCATAATAGTCAACTTGTATTCTATCAAGCATAGTTGGATTAGCTCTTCCAGCTTTCATTGTAGTTAAATCAGAGTGTAAAACTGTTAAAGTTTTTTTCATTTTTTCTTCAGATGCTTTTATAATATCCTTAATCATCATAAACCTCCTTATTTATTACAAACTAAAGTACCAATTGTTTCTCCACATGCGGCCTTTTTTATATTTCCTGGCTCGTCAAGTCCAAACACAAGTATTGGAATACTATTATCCATGCATAGTGAAGTCGCTGTAGAATCCATAACTTGAAGACCTTGTTCTAACACTTGAATGTATGATAAAGTATCATATTTTTTAGCGTCATTGTACTTATGTGGGTCTTTATCATAAACTCCATCAACTTTTTTAGCTAAAAGTATAACATCTGCTTCTATTTCAGCTGCTCTTAAAGCTGCAGTTGTATCAGTAGAGAAATACGGGTTACCAGTTCCTGCTGCAAATATTACAACTCTGCCTTTTTCAAGGTGTCTCATAGCTCTTCTTCTTATAAAAGGTTCTGCTACTTCTTTCATTTCGATTGCAGTCTGAACTCTAGTAAGTACACCTAAACCTTCTAGTGAATCTTGAAGCGCAAGTGCATTTATGCAAGTTGCTAACATTCCCATATAGTCAGCAGTAGTTCTGTCCATTCCTTCTCCACTTCTGCCTCTCCATATATTTCCGCCACCAACTACAGCGCCTACCTCAATGCCCATATCTACAAGCTCTTTTATTTCACTAGCTATTCTTGTTGCTACGTTAAAATCGATTCCAAACCCATTATCACCAGCTAGAGCTTCACCGGAAAGTTTTAGTATTACTCTTCTATATTTAGCTTCCATTACACAACCTCCACCATGTAGTATATATTTATTTTTTAAAAAAAGAGAACACGGTGTGTTCTCTTTTGTTTTACTATTTTCCTTGAACTTGCTTTGCAACTTCTTCTGCAAAGTTTTCTTCTTTCTTATCTATACCTTCTCCTCTTTCATATCGAACGAAAGTATTGATGTTGATTGGAGAACCAACTTCTTTAGATTTCTCTTGTAAGTATTTAGTTATAGTCTTATCACCATCTTTTACCCATGGTTGTTCAACTAAGCATACTTCTTTATAGTATTTTTGAATTCTTCCTTCAACCATTTTATCAACGATCTTTTCAGGCTTTCCTTCATTAAGAGCTTGAGCTCTGTATATTTCTTTTTCTTTTTCTAAAGATTCAGTATCAACTTGAGTTTTATCTAAGAATAAAGGATTTGCGGCAGCAACTTGCATACAAAGTTCTTTAGCAACTTCTTCTAAAACTGGACTAGCAGTTTCACATCCTAGTTCAACTATAACACCAATTCTACCACCACCATGGATGTAGCTTTGAGTTATTCCGTTTTCAACTGAGAACTTTTGGAATCTTCTTACTGTCATGTTTTCGCCTAATTTAGCGATTAGAGCAGTTAAGAATTCTTGAACTGTTTGCTCTTCGTTGTATTTTTGAGCTACAAACTCTTCAACTGTAGCAACAGTAGTAGTTGAAACCATTTCAGCTAACTTACCAGCAAAAGCTACAAATTCTTCATTAGCAGCAACGAAGTCAGTTTCACAGTTAACTTCAACGATACCAGCGCTCTTCTTGTCATCTGATATGTAAGTCTTAACTATACCTTCAGCAGCAACTCTGCCAGCTTTTTTAGCAGCAGCAGCTAATCCTTTTTCTCTTAATACTTCTACAGCTTTGTCCATGTCGCCGTTTGTTTCTGTAAGAGCCTTCTTACAGTCCATCATTCCAGCGCCAGTTCTTTCTCTTAATTCTTTAACAGCTTGAGCAGTTATCATGCTAATTCCTCCCTAAAATGTTAATTTTAAAGGTAAATGAAGACTTGCTTCACCTACCCATATATAATTATTCAGCTAATTGTTCGCCTTGTCTTCCTTCAATAATAGCATCAGCCATTTTTGCAGTTATAAGTTTTACAGCTCTTATAGCATCATCATTTCCAGGTATAACATAATCAACTTCATCTGGATCACAGTTAGTATCAACTATTGCTACTACTGGTATACCAAGAATCTTAGCTTCTGATATAGCGTTCTTTTCTTTTCTTGGATCAACAACGAATAATGCACCTATGTTAGTAGCATCTAAGTTTCTGATTCCTCCAAGATTTTTTTCTAACTTTTCCATTTCGTTCTTAAGATTAGTAACTTCTTTCTTAGGTAGAACATCGAATATACCATCTTGTTCCATTTTTTCGATTTCAGCTAATCTGTTGATTCTAGTCTTAATAGTGTTAAAGTTAGTTAGCATACCACCAAGCCATCTATTATTAACAAAGTGCATGTTTGATCTAGCGCCTTCTTCTTGAATAGCTTCTTGTGCTTGCTTCTTAGTACCAACGAAAAGTATATCTTTACCTTCTGTTGCTACTTCTTTAATGAAGTCATAAGCTTCTTCAACTTTCTTTACTGTCTTTTGAAGATCTATTATATATATTCCGTTTCTTTCTGTGAATATATAAGGAGCCATCTTAGGGTTCCATCTTCTTGTTTGATGTCCAAAATGAACACCAGCTTCTAATAATTGTTTCATTGAAATAACTGACATAAAAGTACCTCCTAAATTTTGGTTGTTTCCTCCACTATCATCATATTTTTAGAGATTCCCTAAAAGGGCACCACTCCAACAATTCGATAATGTGTGTATTTTCTTACCTTAGACAGTATATCATAAGGTTTACTGTCAAGCAATATAAATTTGTAAAATTATTGATTAATGTAAAAAAAATTGCTGAAGCGACTTTCTTTATTAATTTTTTTGCGTACCCACTTTTCCAAATGTATATGAGGAAAACTTGGCAGGTGACACATTCTTACTTTTGTTATTTAACTTATATCATGTTTTAAGTCTACTAACTCATACTTAACCAAAAATCTAATGAATTGTAATTTTTAAAGAATAAAAAATAAGAGGGAAATATCCCCCTTATAATTATTGACTATTTTATTTTCTTTAATTCATCAAGTAATTTTTCATTAAGGATTCTAATGTGAGTTCCCTTCATTCCTAATGAACGCGACTCAATAACTCCAGCACTCTCAAACTTTCTTAAAGCATTTACTATAACAGATCTTGTTATTCCAACCTTGTCCGCAATTTTTGATGCAACTAGTAAGCCTTCATTTCCATCTAATTCATCAAAAATATGTTCAACGGCTTCAAGCTCTGAATAGGAAAGTGTTCCAATAGCTAATTGAACTACTGCTTTCTTTCTTGCTTCATCCTCGATTTCATCTTGTTTAGATCTAAGAATTTCTAACCCTACTATTGTTGCACTATATTCTACTAATACTAAATCTTCATCAGTAAATGGTTCCTTAAATCTTGCAAGCAGAAGTGTTCCTAATCTTTCTCTGTTTCCAATTATAGGAACGATTGTAGAAAGCTTGTCCGACATCATGCATTCACCTTCACCCTCAAAAACGCATTGTCCTTTGTTAGGAAGGTTTGCTAATGTATCTCCTATGTTTAATAGCTTATTATTATATTCTTCTGGAAATCTCTTATCATCCAATATCTTTCTTTTCATTATGTCACATTCAAAGCTATCTGAAAAAGTATATCCTAGTATTTTTCCTTTTCTACTTGATATGTACACGTTACAGGCTAATACTTCACTTAATAATTTACAAATATCTTCGAAAGCTAAAGGTTCAGTACCTGATTTTTGCAAAATTTTATTTAACATTCTTGTTTTGTTTAGTAGAGTTGACATTAAATTCCTCCTCAATAATACCGATGTTTATAATACAGGGTTTTAATTTAATACACACATAGCACGTACCAATTTAAAATTGTAAAAAAATTAAAACCCTGAAAATATTTTTCGAATTTTTTGAATAGTTCAAATTTTAAAAAATTTCACATCCAAGTCTATCTTAGCATACAAAAAAACTTATTTCAACAGTCTTTTCCGCTATTTCGACATATAATTCTACTTTTCATCATTTTGAACAGGAACTTTATTGCCACATTCTTTATTTGTGCACTCTAAATACTTGCCTTTACTTTTACTATATCTTACAACCATATTCGAATTGCAATGGTTACATTTTTCTTTTGCAGGTTCATACCAACTAACAAAAGAACATTCTGGATAGTTAGAGCAGCCATAGAACTTATTACCTTTTTTACTCTTCTTAACAACTACCTTGCCATTACAAAGTGGACAATTAGCGTCAATTTCTTCAACTATTGGTTTAGTATTTTGACACTCAGGATATCCGGGACAAGCTAAGAAGTTACCAAAGCGTCCTTGCTTTATGACCATCATCTTACCACATTTATCGCATTTAACATCACTTACTTTATCTTCTATCACTACTTTTGAAACTTCTTTTTCTGCCTTGTCTAATGCTTCCTTTAATGGCCCAAAGAATTCATCAACAATTTCTTCCCATTCTACTTTTCCTTCTTCGATACAATCAAGCTTATTTTCCATATCAGCTGTAAAGTCAGCATCAACAATTTGTTTAAAGTAATCACTCATAATAGTGTTTACAATAATACCCAGCTCAGTTGGGAAAAGATTCTTCTTTTCTCTTTGTACATATTTTCTACTTAAAATAGTAGATATTGTTGGCACATAGGTACTTGGTCTTCCGATTCCATTTTCCTCTAGTACCTTAACAAAAGAAGCTTCAGTATATCTTGGTGGTGGTTGAGTAAAATGTTGTTTACCTATTATACTATCATAGTTTAAAACTTCATTTTCCTCTATTTCTGGAAGTAATACACTTTCATCATCTTCATCAGTTGTATACTCATATACCTTCATGAAGCCATCAAATTTAATGGTTGATCCAGTAGCTCTTAACTTGTAGTCACCATTATTTATATCTATAGTATTAGTGTTCAAAACACATGATGCCATTTGGCTTGCTATAAACCTTTCCCAAATAAGCTTATACAACTTATATTGCTCTGCTGATAGATTATCTTTTGCAACTTCAGGTGTTATCTCAACTACTGATGGTCTTATTGCTTCATGAGCATCTTGTATATTTTTTTTACCTCTATATACTCTTGGACTTTCAGGTATATAGCTATTGCCGTAAATGTCACCAATAAATTGTAAAGCACTATCTTGAGCTTCCTTAGATATTCTTACAGAATCAGTTCTCATATACGTTATAAGTCCCACTGTTCCATACCCTTTAACTTCAACACCTTCATAAAGTTGTTGAGCTATCGACATAGTTCTCTTAGTTTGAAAGTTAAGTTTTCTACTAGCGTCCTGTTGAAGAGTACTTGTTGTAAAAGGTGGCAGGGGATTTTTATTCTTTGTTCCCTTTTTAACTTTTGCAACTATAAAATCGTTTTTCTTTAGCTGCTCTATTGTTTTATTTGCTTCTTCTTCAGTAGCTATTTCAAATTTCTTTCCTTTAAGTGTTGCTATCTTAACATTGAACTTCTTATTTTTCTTTTCTAATTTTATATCAACAGTCCAATATTCTTTAGATTCAAATTTGTTTATCTCATCTTCTCTATCACATATCAATTTTAAGGCTGCTGATTGTACTCTACCAGCACTTAGTCCCCACTTAACATTTCTCCAGAGAATAGGACTTATTTCATAACCAACCAGTCTATCTAAAACTCTTCTTGCTTGCTGAGCATCTACTAGGTTTTGATTAATAGTCCTTGGATGCTTTATAGAATTTTTAACAGCATTTTTAGTAATTTCGTGAAATTCAACTCTACATGTATCCATATCAGGTATCTTTAATATATTAGCTAGATGCCAAGATATAGCTTCCCCTTCTCTATCGGGGTCAGTTGCCAAGAATATCTTATCACTTTTCTTTGCAAGTTTTTTTAGCTTATCTAATAAATCCCCTTTACCTCTTATGGTTATATACTTGGGATTATAATTATTATCAACGTCAACCCCTAACTGACTTTTAGGAAGATCTCTTATGTGTCCCATAGAAGCTTCTACAACATAATTCTTACCTAAATATTTACTAATTGTTTTTGCCTTTGCAGGCGATTCTACTATTACAAGATTTTGACCCATTTTTTACTCCTCAAAAACTTTGGAGTGTTCACCCCCTAGTTTTAAATATTTTTAACATAATAATTTCCTAAAATACACATAATTTCATTATTAAATTGCATTTCAAATAATAACTCATAAATCATTGAGGTGTCAATATCTGTGTTTCTTATAATTTCATCAATATGAGTAGGTTTATCATTTAATAACCTTATTATTTGGGCTTTTAAGGTATCACTAAAATTTTTATTTTTTTTCATATTGATATCAAGACTGTCTAATAAAGTTATTGTATCTAATATAGGGGCAGCACCGTCTCTTATTAGTTTATTTGTACCTTTACTTTGAGGTGAATAAATTGTTCCTGGTACTGCTAAAACATCTTTACCTTGTTCTAATGCATAATTTGCTGTAATTAGTGAACCACTCTTCTCATTTGCCTCTACTACTATGACAGCTTTGGATAGACCGCTAATTATTCTATTGCGTCTAGGAAAATTATAAGGTAAAGGTTTAGTTCCTGGAATAAACTCCGATATAAGACAACCGTTTACTGCTATATTTTCATATAAAATTTTATTATAAGCTGGATATATTACATCAATACCACAACCTAATACTCCACAGGTGACTCCTTTGTTTTCTAAAACACTCTTATGAGCTTCTGAATCTACTCCATAGGCTCCACCACTAATTATACAGGTATCATATCTGCTTAATTCCCTGCAAATAAACTTTGTAACTTCTCTCCCGTAGGACGTACATTTTCTTGAGCCTACTACTGCTATATTAATCTTTTTATTTAAAATGTCAATATCCCCTTTATAAAATAAACAATAAGGAGCATCCTTTATATTTCTTAAAGAACCAGGATATCTGTCTTCTGTATATGTTACAAGTCCGATATTATTTTTAATTATGTATCTAGTAAGTTTAGTTATATCTTCTTCTGAAATATTATAATTAATCTTTTTATTTACTAGTTTTTCAGTTTTATAACGATTTAATTTTATATTTCTATAAATAGTTTCTTCATCTATATATTCATCCAGTAGACTTAATTTTATACTATCACTTATAGGTAACATGGAAAACCAAATTTTATAAAAATCCAAAATAAATTTCTCCTTTATATTATCTGTCCATCAAAAAACTTTCTATAACTTAAAGCTTCGATTATCGATGATTTTTTTACATTCTTATCATCATTTAAATCAGCTATAGTTCTTGAGACTTTTAAAATTTTATCCAGACCTCTTGTGCTTATTCTGTATTTGTCATAAATCTTCTCTATTAAATCTAAGCATTCGTTGTTTAACTTTATATATTTTTTTATTTGCCTATGATTTAATTGTGAATTGAAATTCACTCCTATATCTTTGTATCTTATCTGTTGCAGATTTCTTGCCTTCATAACTCTTTCTTTTATATCTTTAGAACTCTCTCTTCTCGAATTACTCATTAGTTCATTAAAAGGAATTTGAACCACTGATACATATAAGTCTATTCTATCTGCTATTGCTTTTGATAATTTTTTTTGATACTTAATTTTTTCTGAATCAGTACAAATACAACTTGAAAATCCACTCTTATCAAGGCCTTTTGCGCAAGGACACTGATTGGTTGCGCCGATAAAAATAAAATCAGCAGGGTATGTTATTTTACCAGAAAGTCTTGATATTTGTATCAATTTTTCTTCTAAAGGTTCTCTTAGACATTCAAGAACTCTTCTATCAAATTCTAATAGCTCATCTAAGAATAATACCCCTTTGTGCGCAAGGCTAATCTCCCCTACTGCCAATTCTCTCCCGCCACCAATAAGGGTATTTTTAGGTGTTGTATGATGAGGATTTCTAAATGGTCTTACATCAACAAAACCATTTTTATTTTTCAAGTTCCCAGAAACGCTATATATTTTTGTGACCTCTAAGCATTCCTCATAGCTCAAATCTGGTAGTATAGAAGATAATCTCTTAGCCAGCATTGTTTTTCCAGAACCAGCTGGTCCATACAGCATAATATTATGATTAGATGCTGCAGAAATTTCTAAAGCTCTTTTTGCAGATTCGTTACCATATACATCACTAAAATCATATTCCATTACATGAGAATTATTAAACTTAATCACTTCACTATGCTTTATTGGTAATTGATCTTCGTAAACTAGAAATTCTGTAACTTGCTTTAAACTCTTAAAGGGATATATATTTCCATTCTTTATTAACGATGTCTCTTCTATATTTCCTTGAGGTATAATATAATTATCTATTCTTCTATTCTTACCTTCTAATATAATAGGTAAACACCCATTCACAGCGTTTATTTCACCATTTAACGATAATTCACCTACTAGCATGTATTTATTATGATCACTTATTGTAATCTGATTGCTTTCTAGAAGAATGCCAATAGCTATTGGCAGATCTAAAAGAGTACCTATCTTTTTTATGTCAGCAGGGGCTAGATTAACCACTACTCTTCCAAGAGGAAATTCATATCCACTATTTATTACTGCAGAACGAACTCTTTCTTTAGACTCTTTTATAGACATATCTGGCAGCCCAACTATAGAAAATGAGGGTAATCCTTTATTAATATCCACTTCTACATATACAACTTCACCATCAATACCGTTAAACGATGCACTTATTATTTTTGTTGCCATCTCAATCACCTCTTTAATGATTATTGACCATTTTTAATTTTAATAACAAAAAAGTTATTTTTTTGTTTCAACAGGCAATAATATTAAAAATATATTAATGAGGAGATAATAAAATGAAAAAGCTGAACAAATCCATAGGAAACGCGGGAGAGAATATAGCTTATAATCTTCTTTTAAGTGAAGACTACAATATTATTAAGAAAAATTTCAATTGCAGAACTGGAGAAATAGATATAATTGGATGGGATAAAGAAATACTTTGTTTTATCGAAGTAAAAACAAGATACGACTTAGGATTTGGGAGTCCAATGGAAGCCGTATCTTTCAGTAAAGTACTAAGCATAAAAAAAGTTGCCAAATACTTTATTCACAAATATCAATTATATAATGTAAATGCTCGATTTGATATCATAGAGGTATATCTAAACCATAGAAATGCAGATATTAAGACTAATCTAATAAAAGATGCATTTAGATAAACAGAATTTCTGTTACAAAATGCATCATATTAATAGATCACTTATGCTATTAGAATTATTTTTTAGATAGTATGTTATTGAGAAATGACATCCTATGAATTTCACATGTTCCTATTGCGTGAATTGCGTCTACATGCTTTTGTGTTCCGTAACCTACATTATCCTTAAAACTATATCCAGGATATATAAGATCATATTCTTTCATCAGTCTATCTCTATAAACTTTAGCTATTATAGAAGCACATGCAATAGAGGCGCTTTTTGCGTCTCCTTTTATTACAAATTTATTAGGTTTGTTCAAATTTCTAACTGGATATCCGTCAGAAAGAACTAATTGAGGCTCTATAGGCAAGGTTTTACAAGCATCTAAAAAAATCTTGTTATTACAATGAGCTATTCCGAGTGTGTCTATTTGCCTATTATCACACACAGTTATACTATAGGCTAGTGCCTTTTCTCTTATGATTACATCTAATTCTTCACGTCTTTGCTCACTTAATGCCTTAGAATCCTTTATGCCTAAAATTATATCTCCTAAGTTGTTTAGGTCTAAAATTACAGCTGCGCCTACTATAGGGCCAGCAAGAGGTCCTCTGCCAACTTCATCAACCCCTGCAATGTATCTAAAATTACTAAATTGCTTATCAAACATGTACATAGCTCTAACTCTATCGTACTCTGCTTCTTCTTTTTTAATTGAGGTATCAATTTTTTTAGCTAATGCAAGTACGTTCTTTCTTTTATCACCAGAAAGAATATCAATAACCTCTGACAGCTCTTCTCTATTACTCAGATTAATGGGTAATGATGCTACTAATCCTTTAACATCATTAAAACTAATATTATGTAAGTTTTCTTTCAAATAAATAATACTATCCTTCAATTTCTTCGCCTTTCCAAGGATTCTCTAAAGATACATTACCTATCTTTCCGCCTCTAAATTCATCTAATATAATAGAAGCTATTCTGTTGTAATCAATCTCTCCACCAGATACAATTGCACCTCTTTTTCTAGCAATCATATTTAAAGTATCAATTGGTTCTTCAGCAACTGCTTCTAATTTATATCTAACTTTTAGTAATTCAGGATTAGTATTCTGTAATCTTTCTACTAATTTTAGTGAAAGTTCTTCTGTATCCATAATTTCATCTTTAATAGCTCCAGTAAAAGCTAAATTCAATGCCACTTCC
This sequence comes from Clostridium yunnanense, assembly GCF_016595795.1. Taxonomy (GTDB): domain Bacteria; phylum Bacillota; class Clostridia; order Clostridiales; family Clostridiaceae; genus Clostridium_AR; species Clostridium_AR yunnanense. Next base: position 70,644 of record NZ_JAENHN010000026.1, on the reverse strand, counting down.
TCGTCTTCAAACTTTGGCCAAAGCACTCCAGGAGTATCAAGAAGCTCAATACCGATAGCTGTTTTAATCCACTGTTTATTTTTAGTAACTCCAGGTCTATCTCCAGTTTTTGCTATATTATTTCTTGCCATCTTATTAATAAAAGTAGACTTTCCAACGTTAGGAATACCTACAACCATAACTCTTGTTATAATCTTAGCTAATCCTTTAGCTTTTAATCTTTCATGTTTTTCTTTTAGTAGTTCCATTAATGCAGGTTTAATATTTTTTATACCGTCACCCTTCAGACAATTAACCTCAATAGCTCTTATTGATTCACTCTTTAAAGCATTAATCCATGCTTTAGTAGTCTTGTTATCAGTAAGGTCACTTTTATTAAGTAGAATTAATCTAGGTTTATCTTTACATAATTCATCTATGTCAGGATTTGCACTGGATTTAGGAATTCTAGCATCTCTAATTTCAATAACAGCGTCTACTAACTTCAAATTTTCTTTAATCTCTCTTTTGGTTTTCACCATATGGCCAGGAAACCAATTTATCGCCATAAAATCATTCCTTTCTTATTCAAAACATATCATATATACATGAATCACTTCAGACTTAAATTTATATTTTCAAATTCTCCTCTCAGAACCCAGAAGAGCTTTGAAAATAGATTTCAGATTGAAGTGTTTCATCTTTAGGTAATGCTTAAAAGCATTATCTATACATTCATATATTCATATACTAATAACTTCATATAAGTGCGTAGATATATCAATATACGAATGTACATTATATATATCTTACAAGTTTAAATATAACAATTAGTTTAATATATATAGTATAACTATCTCTTTATGAACTATGATATCATTAACTTTAAATTAAATTTTATAATAAACTTATTTTTATAATAAAAAACGGAGCTAAATTAGCCCCTGTCTTTTAATTAAATATTAGATTAATTCTTTAACCTTAGCCGCCTTACCTACTCTATTTCTTAGGTAGAATAACTTAGCTCTTCTTACTTTACCTCTTCTTGTAACTTCAATCTTCTCTATGATTGGAGCATTTAGTGGGAAAGTTCTTTCAACGCCAACGCCATAAGCTATTCTTCTAGCAGTGAAAGTTTCTCTTAATCCACCATTTTGTCTCTTAATTACAACACCTTCGAAAACTTGGATTCTTTCTCTTGTACCTTCTTTAACTTTTACGTGAACCTTAACAGTGTCACCTACGTTAAATTGAGGTAAATCAGTTCTGATTTGTTCTTGTTCTATTGCTCTTAATATTTCGTTCATGTGCATTCCCTCCTTAGTAATAATGTGACGTTCTTACCATATGTAAATACGACAGAGGACCGCCCGTACTAGCACAATGGTAATTTTAACACATGTAATTTATTTAATCAACATTTTTTTCTTATTCTTTAAGTAGCTTAATATCTTCTTTAGTGAGTTTTATACTTTTAAATAAATCAGGACGTCTTTCCTTAGTAATCCTAAGCGACATTTTCCTTCTCCATTTTCTTATGTTTTCGTGATGTCCGGATACAAGAACACTTGGAACCGACTCATCTTCAAAAACTTCCGGTCTAGTATACTGAGGATGTTCTAAAAGACCACTATAAAATGACTCCTCAACAAAACTTTCCTCACTACTTAAAACTCCTGGAATCAATCTGCAAATACTATCTATTATAGGTATAGCAGCCATCTCTCCTCCGGTAAGTACAAAGTCACCTAAGGATAATTCTAAATCAAAATATTTATAAGCTCTCTCATCTATTCCTTCATAATGTCCGCAAACAAAAATAACTTCATCTAACTTAGATATTTCTTTCGCAACTTCCTGATTGAAGGTCTTACCTCTAGGTCCTAAAAAAATTACTTTCCCATTATTATTCTTCTTTACAGCTTTAATGCATTCTACTACAGGTTGAGCGCTCATAACCATACCGGCGCCACCACCATATGGATAATCATCTACTTTTTTATGTTTACTGGCTGAAAAATCTCTAATATTAGTAGTGGTAATATCTAAAACACCACTATTTCTTGCTCTACCTATTATACTATGTTCAAACACACTAAACATTTCTGGGAAAAGGGTAAGAATATTAATCTTCATCTTGCCATTCTCCTGAAGGTTTTATTATAATCTTCTTTTCTCCAATATTTATATCGAGAACTATTTCTTTTAATACAGGAATCAATATCTCTTTATTGCCTTTTACCCAATAAACATCATTACTTCCTGTTTGTATTACATCGTATACATCACCATAGCTAAATCCATCTGTATCAGAAACCTTACACCCGATTAAATCAGATATAAAATATGTATCTTCTGGAAGTTCAACGGCATTTTTTCTAGTAACTCTAATATACTTTTGCTTTAATTTTTCAGCATCATTCATGGTATCAATACCTTTTATTTTAACTATAACTCTATCTTTTTGATATTTAACCCATTCAATTTCAGCCTTTTTATCATCGATAAAAACTTCTTTTAGATCATCAAATCTATTTACATCATCAGTTAGAGGATAAACTTTAACTTCTCCTTTAATTCCATGAGTATTAACTATTTGACCTACGTTAAAAAATTCATTCATAAAATCACCTCGTAAACCATTTTAAGAGTATGTGGAAAAAGAGCTAGGAAGCCCTAACTCTTATTAGATAATTTCAACAACAACTCTTTTATTGTCTTTTACTGCTGCAGCTTTAACAACTGTTCTTATAGCTTTAGCAATTCTACCTTGTTTTCCTATAACCTTACCCATATCTTCAGGAGCAACCTTAAGCTCTATTATTATAGATTGCTCTCCAGCTACTTCATTAACCTGAACTGAGTCAGGGTTATCAACAAGTGATTTAGCAATAACTTCTACTAGTGTCTTCATAAACAATCTGCTTTAGGGGAATCCTAAGCAGAATTCACCTCCTAAAAGCTTTTACTTGCTTATTCCAGCTTTAACAAAAAGTCTTTTAACTATTTCAGTAGGTTGAGCACCGTTGTTTAACCACTTTGCAGCCTTTTCAGCGTCAATTTTAACTTCAGCCTCAGGTTGAACGATTGGGTTATAGTATCCTATTTCTTCGATGAATCTTCCGTCTCTTGGACTTCTTGAATCAGCTACTACTACTCTGTAGAAAGGAGCTTTTTTAGATCCCATTCTTCTTAGTCTTATCTTTACTGCCATTAATTTCACCTCCTTTTAAGGATATTGATATATTTTAACTAAAGAAAGGCATTTTACCAAACAAACCTTTTTTAGTATTTTTTTGCATTGATTTAAATTGCTTCATTTGTTTCTTCATCATTTCAAAGCCTTTTAAAAGCTTATTTATTTCTTGAATTGTTGTACCAGAACCTACAGCTATTCTCTTCTTTCTTGAAGAAGAACTTGAAATCAGATTAGGACTTTTTCTTTCTTTTGCAGTCATTGACTGAATGATTGCTTTAACTCTTCCCATTTGATTTTCGCTGTCTGAAAGGTCTAGCCCCTCAAGTTGCTGAGTATTTACTCCTGGCATCATCTCCAGTAGCTTATTGATAGGTCCAAGCTTTTTCATCTGCTCCACTGCACTTAGATAATCATCGAAGTTAAATTCTTGACTTAACATTCTTTCACTAAGTTGTTGAGCTTCCTTCTCATCAATTGCTTGCTGAGCTTTTTCTATAAGTGACAAAACATCACCCATACCAAGAATTCTTGAAGCCATTCTATCTGGATGGAACACTTCAATATCATTCATTTTTTCACCAATACCAGCAAACTTTATAGGTTTTTCAGTAATGCTTCTGATTGAAAGAGCAGCACCACCTCTAGTATCACCATCAAGCTTTGTAAGTATTGTTCCAGTAACATCTAATGATGCATTAAAAGTTTCAGCAACATTTACAGCATCTTGACCAGTCATCGAATCAACAACAAGTAAGATTTCATTAGGGTTCACTGATGTCTTTATATCTTTAAGTTCCTGCATAAGTTCTTCATCAATATGAAGTCTACCAGCAGTATCAATAATAACTAAATTATATCCATGTTCTTTAGCATGAGCTACTCCTGCTTTAGCTATATCAACAGCCGGCACTTTATCCCCCATAGAGAACACAGGAATATCTATTTGCTTACCAACAACCTCTAATTGTTTAATAGCAGCTGGTCTATAAATATCACAAGCAACTAATAAAGGTTTCTTGTTTTTCTTTCTCATGTGAAGAGCAAGCTTTCCACACATAGTTGTTTTACCTGCACCTTGAAGACCTGCCATCATAAAAACTGTTGGTCCGTTGTCTGCATAGTTCAGCTTACTTTCAGTATTTCCCATTAAAGATGTTAGCTCATCATTAACTATTTTTATAACTTGTTGTCCTGGTGTAAGGCTTTCTAACACTTCAGATCCTACGCATTTTTCACTTACAGTTGCAATAAACTTTTTAACAACTTTAAAGTTTACGTCAGCCTCAAGTAATGCGAGCTTAACCTCTCTCATGGCTTCTTTTATATCTTTCTCAGTTAGTTTACCTTTTCCTTTGAGCTTTTTAAGCGTATCTTGTAATTTAGACGCTAAACCTTCAAAAGCCATGTTACCCCTCCTACGAATTAATAATTTCATCTAGCATTTCATCTATATCTTCTACTAATTCTTTTGACAACATATATTCGTTAGTAAGTTTTTTTATTAGGTCATTTTTCTTAGATTTTCTTATCTTGCTTTTTTCCACAAGCTGTAGCTTTTCTTCGTAATTAATAAGTTGTTTATCACATCTCTTAATTAAATCATGAATAGCTTGACGACTTGTATTATTTATCTCAGCAATCTCTGCTAATGAAAAATCATCATTATAATACATGAACATTATATCTTTCTGTTTCTCAGTTAATAAGTCTATGTAGTAATCTAATAACAGAGAAATCTCAAACCTGTCTTCCATATAATCACCTTACTCACAAAGAATATATTATCAAAAGAAAATACACCTGTCAAGTATTTTTACTTAACAGTTATATTTTTTTAAAAAAGCGCATCTGCGAACCCTTGTGGATCGAATTCCTGAAGGTCTTCTACACCTTCACCAACACCAATATATCTTACTGGTATATTCAAAGAATTCTTTATTGATATAACTACACCACCCTTTGCAGTACCATCTAACTTCGTTAAGATTATGCCGTCAATAGGACAAGCTTCCATAAACTGTTTTGCTTGAATAACTGCATTTTGGCCTGTAGTTGCATCTAAAACTAAAAGAGTTTCTTTTGAAGCCTCTTCAAATTCTCTATCAATTATCCTATTAATTTTTGATAGCTCGTTCATCAGATTTTTCTTATTATGAAGTCTTCCAGCAGTATCACAGATAAGAATATCCATATTCCTAGCTTTAGTTGCTTGAATTCCGTCGTAAACAACAGCAGCAGGATCTGAACCCTCTTGATGTCTTACTATATCAACCCCAGCTCTATTACTCCAAATTTCTAATTGATCACTAGCAGCAGCTCTAAATGTATCCGCAGCAGCCAATATTACTTTTTTTCCTTCGTTTTTATATTTAGATGCTAGTTTTCCTATAGATGTTGTTTTTCCTACACCATTTACCCCAATAACTAGCATTACCTTCTGTTTTCCATTAGTTTCTTTCTCTTCTACGCCTTCGTTAAGCATATCTGCAATTACATTTTTTAAACATGGCTTAACTTCTGTAGGGTCTTTAATTTTTTCAGCTTTAATTCTAGATTTTAGTCTATCTATAATCTCTACTGTTGTATCCATACCAATATCTGATGTTATTAGTATCTCTTCAAGTTCATCATAAAGATCCTCATCAATTGTTACTGCTAAGTTTAAGACTTCAGTAATCCTATCTGTAAAGTTATCCCTAGTCTTACTAAGTCCCGATTTTAATTTTTCAAATAATCCACCAAACATAAATGCCTCCTAATTTGTTAAGTCTACTGATACAACCTTTGATACTCCTCTTTCTTCCATTGTTACTCCATACATTATATCACTAGCTTCCATTGTTCCTTTTCTGTGAGTAATAACTATAAATTGTATATTATCAGAAAACTTTTGAAGGAATTCTGAATATCTATAAACATTTGCATCATCAAGAGCAGCTTCTATCTCATCTAATATACAAAATGGTGTTGGCTTCATCTTTAATATTCCAAATAATAATGCAATTGCAGATAAAACTTTTTCTCCACCTGACATAAGATTTATATTTTGAAGTTTTTTACCCGGAGGTTGAACATTGATATCAATATTAGCAGTTAATTCATCACCATCTGATAATATCAGTTCAGCACTTCCACCTTTAAATAATTCCTTAAATGTAATATTAAAATTCTCATTTAATATTGCAAAGTTCTCCTTGAAAACTTCCTTCATTTTTGCAGTCATTTCATCAATTACTGCAAGAAGTTCAGCTCTTCCTTTTTCTAAGTCCTCTCTTTCAGTTGACATAAATTTATACTTTTCTGAAAGATCCTTATAATCTTCTATAGCACTAACATTAACTGTTCCAAGTCTGTTTATTGATGTTTTCAGTTTGTTTATTTGATTACTGTATAACGCTTCATCAAAATCCTTATGTGCCAAATCTATGGCCTCAGCATAGGTTAAACTCATTTCATCATTAAGTTTCAATAAAAGATTTTCTTTTTCAACTTCATTTTTAGCCTTTACCAATTCTGATTTATGAATTTCATCTTCTTTTATGTTAATCTCAGAAGAAAGGCTTTCAACTTTGTTCTCATGATTTCTTATAGTTTCTTTAATTTTTATTTTTTCAATATCATACTCTTTAAATTTGTTTTCTAGTCTTTCAATATTCTTATTATAAACTAGAATATTATTTCTGTTTTCATCAATAGTTTGGATACACTTGCTTTTACTTTCTAAACTCTCTTTGTTTGATTCTTCTAAAAAATTCATTCTGCTTTGGAGTTCAGTTGTTTGATTTGATAATCTTTCGACTTCTTTTTTTATACTAAGTATTGATTCATCAACTTTAGCCTTTATAACCTTTTTGCTAGTAAGCAAATCTTTCTGATTATTAGTTTTTTCATTTAACTCTTCTATTTCTTTTGATAGCTCATCGAATTGTACCCTATAAGATCTTAACTTTTCTTCTAATAATATAGATTTATTATTGCTTTCTTGAAGTTCTTTTTTATAATTATTTAACTTTGATTCACTTGTAAGTTTTTCATTTTGTGAGATCTTTATATTGTTTCTAAGTCTTAATGTGTCTTTTTCGATATTTTCTATTTCACTATCTAGTTTGGCTATCTCGATACTCTTAAAATGACTTTCATCTTTGAAATTCAAATTTGTTTCATCTAACTTCTTAATCTCATTTCTACCGTCAGAAATTAATACAACAAGTTCCTCAATAGAATTTTCAACTTTAACTAATTCTGAACTAATATCTTCTATTTCTCTTTTTCTACTAATAATACTTGTATGTTTATTATAGACACTACCACCAGTTAAAGATCCACCAGGATTAATTACTTCTCCTTGCAAAGTTACAATCTTATGCGAGTAACCACTTATTTTTGCTATATTTAAAGCACTATTCATATCTCTACTTATAATTGTTCTACCTAATACGTAATTAATAGCCTTTTCATATTTCTTGTCGAAATGTAATAACTCAGCTGCAATTCCAATATAGCCGTTTACTTCCTTAATTCTCTTATCTAACTGCAATATGTTACCTCTAATTATTGTCAGTGGTAAAAAAGTAGCTCTTCCAAGTTTTTTTTCTTTTAAATATTCTATAAGCTTTTGAGCACTCTTTTCATCTTCAGTAACAACATTGGATATAGAACTCCCTAAAGCTATTTCCATTGCAGTTTCATACTCTTTTTCAACCGATATCAGTTCACCTATAACAGAACAATTCTTTACATCACTACCTACGTAACCTTTATCAATATGCTCCATTAATATTTTGACAGCTCTATTATAACCTTCATATTGCTTTTCAAGATTTGAAAGCATAGTCTTATTAGCTTCAAGTTTACTCTTCTCTTGGTTTAGCGTTTTAAGTTTCGCATCATTCTTAGTATTTCTACTTGATAGGATACCTATGTTTTTATTATTTTCTTTTACAGCTAGTTCTAATCTCTCTATTTCATCTTTTAGTAATATTACTTTTTCTTCAAGCATAAGCTTGGTTGATATATTTATTTTCAAAGAACTTTCTAGATTTGAGCTGTTATTATGTAAATTGCTAATGGAATCTTCTAAAGTTTTTATTTGACTCATAAGCATCGTCTTATTATTTTTAAGTTCGGATGACAATTGTATGTTTTCAAATTCATCTTCTCTTAAAAACTTTATCTTATCCTCTTTAATTCTCAGTGAGTTAGATAAATCAATAAGAACATTCTCTAAACTTTTACTCTCAGTGTCGATAAAAACTTGTTCCTTAATTTTACTATTTAAATAATTAACATGTTCATTTCTTTCATTTTCAACAGAAACTATCTTCTCTGATAAATCCTTTATTTCCTTATTACTATTCTCAATATTAAATTCAATATTTTTTACTCTTTCATTAAGAATATCAATCTGCTTTTGAAGTTCACTTGAATTTTCTTTGTTTTTATAATATAGCTCTCTATCTTCTCTTGTTAGATTTTCAAGCTTTTCAAGTTCGTCACTCAAAGAAATAGCTTTATTCTTAGTTTCAGAAAGTTCTTCTTTAAGTTTAATATTCTCATTTATTAGATTTGATACTTTTTCACCTTGATTTTTGATATTTGTATCAATTTTTTCTATATGATTTACTATCAGAGAAATCTCTTTTTCACGAAGTTCATTTGAAAGTTCTAAGAAAATCTTAGCCTTTTCACTTTCCACCCTTAACGGTTCAATTCTTTCTTCATAAGTAGATAAAATATCGTTTATTCTAATTAAATTTTGCTCAGTATTATCAAGTTTTCTTTCAGCTTCATGCTTTCTACTTTTAAATTTAACAATTCCAGCTGCTTCCTCTAAAAGAGCTCGCCTTTCTTCTGGACGTCCACTTAGTATAGCTTCTATTTTACCTTGTCCAATAAGTGAATAACCTTCTTTTCCTATACCAGTATCCATAAACAAAGTTGTGATATCTTTTAATCGGCATTGAGAATTATTTATTAAATATTCAGCTTCACCTGATCTATATATTCTTCTAGTAACTGTTACATCATTGTATTCAATAGGAAGTTCTCCATCTGCATTGTCTAAAGTAAGTGAAACTTGTGCCAAGCCAACTGGCTTTCTAAACTGAGTACCGGCAAAAATGACATCTTCCATTTTACCACCTCTTAAGGTCTTAATACTCTGTTCACCTAGAACCCATCTAACAGCATCGGAAATATTGCTTTTTCCACTACCATTTGGTCCAACCACAGCTGTGACACCTCTTTTAAACTTTAATTCTGTCTTATCTGCAAATGACTTAAATCCCCTAATTTCAAGAGACTTTAGAAACATATGTCCACTCCTTATCTTCCTACAAATTGATAAAATAATCCTATTAGAAATGATGTAATAATTATTGCCATTACTATATTAGTTATTATTTTTCTTGTTTTTTTCTTCACACTGCTCACTCCTTATTCTATTTAAGTTTATAGTAAATAAAGTAAAATATCAATGGTAACGAAAAGAAAACCCTAGAGTTTGCTCTAAGGTAATTCTCTATATATCAAAGTAATATAAATTCATTTATAACCATATCTTCGCTACCTATTTTATCTATATTGAAACTATTTTGGTTTCGTTATTTGAATCAACTAGGATTTCTCCTATCTTTACTGAATCGTCAATACATACATTTATCTTTACGTTACCTAACTTACTCTTTAATTCATTAAAAAACTCTTTTTTGTTAGCATAAAGTCTAGAAATATATCTATTATTTATTCTAATGGTTACATCATTTTTATTTCCTTTAAGTAAGTTGTAAATATGCTCATTTAAGATACTGCTTTCTACGAGTTCTCTAAATGACGGATGAAATGGCCCATCAATTATGTCTCCACCTGTATTAATGTTCTCTGTAGGTTGTAACCCAACTCTAATAACATTGATATGATTTTCTATATAAAGCTTATATATCTTTTTTGCTATTGTTACAGCTTCGCTTAAAGTGTAAGGTCTATACTCTTCTCTTCTAAGCATTTCTTCCATAGGAGTATCTTTAATAACTAAGGCAGGATATATTCTACAAATATCTGGTTTCATTTCAATAGATTTCTTGGCAGTATCTAAATCTTTTTCAAAAGTATCACCAGGAAGTCCAAGCATAATTTGATGCCCTAACGTAAAACCATATTCTTTTATAAGCAACGATGCCTTCTCAACATCTTCCTTTGAATGTCCTCTTGCAGATTTTCTTAGAACTTCCTTATCAAGAGATTGAACCCCAAGCTCTATTATATCAACATCATATTCTTTTAAGTGATTTAAAATATCATTATCTATATAATCTGGCCTTGTTGATAATCTTATATAATTTATTTTTTTAGACTTCTTGTATTTGTACGCAACTTCTAAAAGTTCTTTTTGCTTCTGAATAGGTATTGCAGTAAAAGTACCACCAAAAAATGAAATTTCAACTGTTGAATTATCGATATCTATAGTTCTTAAATACTCTTCTACTGTATTCTCTACATACTGACTATCTACAATTCCTTCTTCACCAGATATCTTGTTTTGATTACAAAATACACAGTTATGCGGGCATCCTAGATGAGGTACGAAGATTGGAATTATATAATAACTTTTACTCATAGCTGCCCTCCAAAAAATTCAGAGCCTTTTTAGCAGACTGTTGCTCAGCTTCTTTTTTACTAAAGCCTTCTCCTTCACCAATAATCCTATCACCGATCACGACTTTAGTATAAAATTTTCTTCTATGCGGAGGTCCTTCGTATTTAACTAGTTCGTAATTTATATTAACCTCACCATTCTCTTGCAATTTTTCTTGAAGTTTTGTTTTAAAATCAAGAACGATTTTATCATTAATTGCATCTGCGATCACATGTTTGAAGTTTGTTATTATAAAATCCCTAGCATACTCTAATCCTTTATCCAAATATATAGCAGCCAATAAAGCCTCTAAACAGTCCGCCTGAATAGATATTCTTTCTCTTCCTCCTGTTAGTTCTTCACCTTTACTCATTCTTATAAGATCACCAAGTTCAAGAATCCTTGCAACCTCATAAAGAGAATTTTCGCATACTATTAAAGCTCTCATTTTTGTAAGTTCACCTTCGGATTTATCCTTACAATAATTGAACAAGTATTCAGATATGCAAATTTGAAGCACTGAGTCACCTAAAAACTCAAGTCTTTCGTTATATTCAACACCTTTATACTGATTTGCATATGAGCTATGAGTTAATGCAGTTTCAAGCAAATGTTTATTTTCAAAATAAATATTTAGTTTGCTTTCAATCTTTTCAATATTAAACTCGTACATTTAAAAAATTTCAACTCCTTAAGGTTTATTCTTCAGTATGTTAATCCTTTACGGCCTAATTTAAATTTATTACTTATGACATATTAACACATTCAAGAATAAACTTAATTTAAAATATAAAATCCCGCTTTAGGCGGGATATATTATTCTTCACTATGTTCTTTAAGATACTCTACTACATCGCCTACTGTAACAAAGCCTTCTGCTACATCATCAGGGATTTCCATTTCAAGTTCATCTTCTAAAGCCATAATAAGCTCAACTATATCTAGTGAATCTGCACCTAAATCTTCTATAAATGATGCCTCAAGTGTAATATCACCCTCATTCACACTAAGCTTATCAGCAATTATTCCTTTTATTCTTTCAAACATTTAATGCACCTCCAAAATTAATCTACTTAGATAATATTATATATAATCGACATCGTCAATATATCTCTAAGCATATTTATAATAAAATATTATTTTATATTAAAAATAATATTAGTTTTTATCATTAGTATTAACTTCAAGTTCAGCTTTAAGCTTTGCAAGAGTATCATTAACATAAAACATCCTTGCTTGCTTTATAGCGTTCTTAAAAGCCCTTGCATCTGAGCTTCCATGAGCTTTAATGCATATTCCATCAACACCTAAAAATGGAGCTCCTCCATATTCCTTGTAATCAAATTTATTTTTCAATGATTTTATTACAGGGAGAATAAATAACGCACCAATTTTAGTAATTATTGATGATGTAATTTCGGATTTTATAGTTCCAAGAAGATTTGAAGCAACCCCCTCATACATTTTAAGAACTGTATTCCCTACAAATCCGTCACACACAACAACATTTACATCTCCATTTGAGATATCTCTAGGCTCTATATTCCCTACAAAATTAAGATTAGAATCCTTTAAAAGAGAATAAGTCTCCTTAGTAAGTTCGTTACCTTTCTCTTCTTCTGCACCAATATTAACTAATGCAACTGTAGGATTAGATACCTTAATTACGTTCTCATAATATACTTTACCCATAATTGCAAACTGTTTTAAATATTGTGGTTTACAGTCAACATTTGCTCCAGCATCAACAACCACAAAAGGCCCATTCATTCCTGGCATAATAGGTGATAACGCAGGTCTTTCAATACCTTTAATTCTACCTATAACTAAAGTACAACCTGCAAGGAACGCTCCAGTACTTCCAGCTGAAATTACTGCATCACACTCTTTATCTTTTACAAGTTTTAAAGCTTTATTCAAACTAGAATCTTTTTTCTTTCTTAAAGCCATAACTGGATGTTCATTAGTACCAATTACTTCAGTAGCATTTATGATTTTTACTTTTAAATTGTCATATTGGTATTTACTTAACTCACTTTTTAGTTTTTCTTCAGGACCAGTAATTACAATTTCGATATCTTTAAACTCTTTTAAAGCCTCTATACACCCTTCTACTATCGCAGAAGGAGAATTGTCTCCACCCATACCATCAATAGCTATTCTCATTTTATCACCCCTTTGTAACCTATCATTCAACTTAGAATCTAATATTTTATTATTTACACATTTGATGCAGAATTAAGATATATAATCTTATAATTCTAACATGCATTATTAATAATAATCTTATACTTCAATCTCACTTACAACATTAGGATAATATGGATGTACCACTTCGTAATAAAATTTATATTTTCAAATTCCCACCTTAGAACCAGAGAGGTTTTCAAAATAAATTTCAACTGTAAGTGATACATCTTTATAGGGTTCCATTACGAAAATTCAAGTTATGCGTGTCTGAAAATCGTGGCTCCTGATGATTTTCGCAGCATGCATAACTTAATAGTTGAATTAGGAACCATATATATTAAAATCAAATAACTGATGCATGATGAAACTCAGCAAAATGACTTTAACAAAAAATAAGCTTTATATGGTTTAAAAACTTTTGTTAAATATTTTATTGCATATAAAGAAAAGAAAGTCAATTGACTTTCTTTATTGTTCTGAAGCAACTACTTCTTTACCCTTGTAATGTCCACAGCTTTTACAAACTCTGTGAGCTAATTTCATTTCATGGCATTGTGGACATTCTACAATACCAGGTATGCTTAACTTAAAAGTTTGAGCTCTTCTTGAATCTCTCTTTGCTCTGTATGTTTTTCTAGCAGGATTTCCCATAATTACACCTCCTTATTTGCTAAACAAATCATTCAATTTAGCCAATCTAATGTCAATATCAGTGTTGTCACAGCTACATTGCTTTTTGTTTAGGTTTGTTCCACATTGCTGACACAGACCTTCACAATTTTCATCGCAAAGTCTTTTTATAGGCAAGGCTGATATAATATTGTTAACAATTATTTCTGTGATATCTATTGTATCACTATCAACGAAGATAATATCATCATCTTCATCTGATAAATTATTTGTAAATCTCTCATTAACACTAATGTGTATTGGATATGAGAAGATTTCTAAGCATCTTGAACAAGAAAGTTCTAAAACTGTTTCAACATCCACATCTAACTCTAACAGCCCTTCATTGAAAGAGAACTTACCCTTCACCTTTACAGGTTCAACAGCTTTTATTGATTCACCTTCATAATTAAAGGTTCCTAGATCTAATGTAAAGTCTAAAGCCTTTACTCTTTCTCTGTTGCTAATTAAATCTGAAAATTGTAGTATCATATGTACAACTCCACTTCATGCCTAAGAATGGCACAGCCATTCTTATAGCAGAATTAGTAATCTTTACTGACAACACAATTTATTATATAAACATGACTTTTAAAAGTCAAGAAATTTATTTTTTATTTTCTAACAAGTTCCAAAGTATCCTTAGCTATCATCATTTCTTCATCAGTAGGTATTACAAACACCTTAACCTTTGAACCTTCTTTACTTACTTCAGCTATTTTGCCTCTTACGTTGTTTTTATCAGTATCTATTTCTATTCCAAGGAACTCTAAACCTTCACATGACTTTTGTCTTGTTAAAGGATCATTTTCCCCTACACCAGCAGTAAATACAACTACATCAAGGCCACCCATAGCAGCAGCATATGAGCCAATGTATTTTCTTACTCTATATTGGAATATGTCTAAAGCTAATTGAGCTCTAGCATTACCATTTGCAGCAGCTATTTCAATGTCTCTAAAATCACTGCTTACTCCTGATATACCCAATACTCCTGATTTTTTATTTAATAATTCGTTAGTTTCTTCAACTGTATAGCCAAGTTCATCCATTATAAAAGTTACTACAGCTGGATCTAGATCTCCTGTTCTAGTCCCCATTGCAATACCTTCTAATGGAGTAAATCCCATAGATGTGTCAATTGATTTACCATTCTTTATAGCAGTTAAACTTGAACCATTTCCTAAATGACAAGTTACCATCTTTAATTCTGATAAATCTTTACCCATAACTTCTGCAACCTTAGCAGATACATATTTATGAGAAGTACCATGGAAACCGTATTTTCTTATATTATGCTCTTTATATAATTCATATGGCAAAGCATATAAGAATGCCTTGTCTGGCATTGTTTGATGGAAAGCTGTATCAAAAACAACTGCCATTGGTGTGTTAGGCATTAGAGCTTTACAAGCATCTATTCCTATTAGGTTTGGTGGATTATGAAGTGGAGCAAGTTTAATGCATTCTTCTAAATACTTCATAACCTCATCATCAATAAGAACTGAACTTGAATATTTTTCACCACCGTGAACAACTCTATGTCCTACTGCAGATATTTCATCCATTGACTTTAGTACACCATTATCTTTGTCTACAAGTGCTTCTAAAACCAATTTTATTGCATCTTTGTGGTCATTCATCTTGTGTTCTATTACGTATTTGTCCATGCCTTCTACTTTTTGAGTAAGTATTGATCCTTCTATTCCTATTCTTTCAACAAGTCCTTTTGCTAAAACTTCTTCCTTACTCATATCAATTAACTGATACTTCAAAGACGAACTTCCACAATTAATTACTAATATGTTCATTTCTATTCCTCCTAAAATGATTAAAATGTTCTATTTATCTAATTGTGCTTGAACAGCAGTAAGTGCTACTACATTAACAATATCATCTGAACTACAACCTCTAGATAAGTCATTTATAGGCTTATCAAAACCTTGACAGATTGGTCCAATTGCTTCTGCATTCGCAAATCTTTGTACAAGCTTATAGCCTATATTTCCAGCTTGAAGATCTGGGAATATAAGAACATTAGCTTTACCAGCTACATCACTATTAGGTGCCTTTTGACTCGCAACTTTTTCAACTATAGCTGCATCTAATTGCATTTCTCCATCTATTGATAGATCAGGTCTTAATTCTTTTGCTTTTTCAGTTGCAGCTCTAACTTTATCTACAACCTCATGATCTGCTGATCCCATTGTTGAGAATGAAAGCATAGCAACCTTAGGCTCTATCTTACATAATTTTTTTGCTGTATCAGCTGTTGCTATTGCAATAGCTGCAAGTTGCTCTGAACTTGGGCTTGGGTTAACAGCACAGTCTGAGAATAAAAGCATTCCTTCTTCACCATATTTAGAACCTGGTACCATCATAATGAAGAAACTTGATACAACAGAAACTCCTGGTGCAGTCTTGATTATTTGAAGACCTGGTCTTAATAGATCTCCAGTAGTATGCACAGCACCTGAAACCATACCATCTGCATCTCCAACCTTCACCATCATTGTACCAAAATATAATGGATCTCTTACAATTTTCCCTGCTTTTTCAATTGTCATACCTTTACTTTTTCTAAGCTCATAAAATTCATTAATATAAACTTCAAGCTTATCTGAAGTTTCTGGATCAGCGATATTTATTCCTGTTAGATCAACACCTAAATCTGCGGCTTTACTTCTAATAACTGATTCAGATCCTACTAAAGTTACCTCTGCTAATCCATTTTCTTTAATTCTTTGAGATGCTACGAGTGTTCTCTCTTCATCTCCCTCAGGTAGCACAATTTTCTTTATATCTTTTTGTGCCATATCCCAAATTTGCTTCATAAGTTCCATGTTCATTTCTCCTTTCAGTCGAACGGATAATATCTACATATACTAATATACTCCTAAATTAGAGTAGATTTCAACACATAAAGCCAAAAACATAGTAGTTCTTATATTTGAATAATTAATAATAATCTGACATTTCATTTTTTTAATACTTTATTTATTCTATCCAATGTTTGGTGTATTATATATCTATAATTAATAAAGGATGGTTTTATTATGAATATTGTTGGAATAGTAACTGAATATAACCCTTTTCACAACGGGCATAAATTACATCTTGAACAGACTAAGAAGCTAACTAATGCTGATGGTGTAATATGTGTAATGAGCGGAAATTTTGTTCAGCGAGGACTACCTTCAATCTTAGATAAATGGACTCGAGCTCAAATTGCTGTGCTTAATGGAGTTGACTTAGTTATAGAACTCCCTACAGTATTTTCAGTATCTTCAGCTGAATTTTTTGCAAAAGGAGCTGTAGATATTTTAAACCAAACATCGGTGGTTAAGTCCATATGTTTCGGAAGTGAAGTTGGAGAAATAGATATAATTATGAAAGTAGCTAAAATATTATCATATGAATCAGATGAGTTTAAAGCATTATTACGAAATCATTTAAACCTTGGCAAATCATATGTAAAAGCACGTTCAGAAGCTTTACTAGAGTATTTTAAAAAATACGATGATTTAAATTTAAATACAGAGGAATTCGAAAACTTCTTAAATTCCTCAAATAATATTCTAGGTATAGAGTACTGCAAAAGTATAATTAAATCAGAAAGTAATATCAATCCGATAACTATTAAAAGAATAGGTTCAGAATACAATGACATAACCCTTACCAGTAGTTTTGCAAGTGCCACCGCTATAAGAGAAGAGCTTTATAAAAATTCTTCAATAGATGAACTTTATAAATACATGCCTAATACAACTATACAAATAATAAATGATATAAGGAAAAACTCAAATAACTTTCCATCAAATGATGATTTCCTTAAGTACATAAAGTATAAGATCACAACTAATCCTGATTCGTTTTCTAAGCTCCCAGATAACATGGAAGGTTTGGAAAACAAATTTATAAAAGAAATTATAAAAGCAAAATCTGCTGACGAACTTATAATGTTAGTTAAGAGTAAAAGATATGCCTATACAAGACTTTCAAGACTTATATGTCAATATTTTATAGGTTTTGAAAACTATGATATTAAGTCTTTAAGAACTTCAAAGCCAAATTATCTTAGGGTTCTTGGACTAAACAGTGTTGGCGCTCAGATAGTAAAAGAAATAAAAAAGAAATCAGAAATAAATATAATAAATAAGTTGCCAAAACAAATAAATGATTCTATGCTAGAACTTGATTTAAGAGCTTCAAATGCATATTCACTCATAAATCCAGTTATCCCAGTTAATGCAGATTATCTAATTAGTCCTTTTGTGCATAAATAAATATTAAAAGCTTTCAAAGTAATTGAAGAATAAAAATATAAAAAAGATACTATACATGAGATAAGGAGGGATCTCATGTATAGTATCTTTTTATTGCTTATCGCATCAGCTTTATTAATATTTATGCTACTAAAGCTTAATTTTAATAGGACAAGCACCTTTGTAACTTTATCATTAACAATATTAATATTCTATTTTGTAGTAAATCCAAGAAGTTGTATGGAAGCAGCTCTACAAGGCGCGCAATTATTTATAAAAGCCATATTGCCTTCTTTGTTTCCATTTATGGTTATATGCAATCTTCTTATTGCTTTTGATGGAATATCTATATATTCTAAATTATTAGGACCAATTTTATGTAGACCTCTAAGATTGAGTAAAAACTGTAGTTTCGCTATTGTTGCAAGTATGTTATGTGGTTATCCTCTTGGTGCAAAATACAGTTCCGAGCTCTATGATAATGGTTATATAGATGAACTTGAGTTCAAAAGACTTTTAAACATCGCTTCTAACGCTGGTCCATTATTCATATTAGGATCTGTAGCTAGTTCAATGCTCAACAATATTTATTATGGTTATATAATACTTGCTGCAAACTACTTGTCATTTTTTATAATTGGCTTATTTTCCAAAAGTAAAGCAAATCCTAAAAGATTAAATTTTAAACCATCACCTAAAAACCTCAATATAGGCGAAGCTTTTAAATTATCTATTAACGACGGTATAAATGGCACTCTAATGGTAGGCGGCTATGTAATTATTTTTGCTGTATTAATAGCTATAATAAAAAATAATGCTATTGCAAGCATTATTTCTAAAAGTATATCAAATATGAACTTAAATAACGAATTGTTATCAGCTTTATTCCTAGGTAGCTTAGACTTAACTAACGGATGTTATATTATAACAAGCAGTACTTTATCTATAACAATAAAATTATGCCTCATAAGCTTTTTTTGCTGCTTTGGAGGCTTTTCAATCATTGCACAAACACACGCTTTTTTTTACAAATATGATATCTCTGTAAAAAAGTATTTTATTGTTAAGTTCTTGCAAGGATTGATAGGTGTAATCGTCACATTCATTCTATGTACTATATTCATAACTACAATACCTACATTCAGCACAAATTTACCATTGGGTATTAACAACCAAATTTGGCTGCCATACTTAATATTTATGCTACTCACAATAATTTGTCTAAGTATAAAAAAATTATTTAATGCTTCTTAATTCCTTAATATTTTCTCTTATAGTAACAGCTGTTTTATTCATATCATCATTCATATTAGTTGCTAGAGTTTCTACGTTAGTCTTAATTATATTTAGAATCTCTTTTGTTTTAACTTCTATTTCTTTTTCAAGTTGACTTAATATTTCATCTGCATAATCCCGTGCACCTATTCTTATAGCCTTGGCTTCTCTTTGAGCTGAGGCTATTATTTCTTGTGCTCTAATGTTAGCTTCTTTTACAATATCATGATTTTCAACTTGCTTTTTTAGAAGATCCATAGTCTGTTTTTTTACATTTTCGTATTCTTTCTGGGCTTCTCCTAAAATTCTTTCCCTCTCAGTCATTACCCATTGTGCTTTTTTAAATTCATCTGGCAAGTAATTTATAACTTGATCTACAACTTCTAAAACTTCTTTCTTATCAACCACAACTTTTCCCGTAATAGGAACCTTAGCTGCACTTTCAACAATATCTTGAAGATATTCAAGAAGCTCAATAACATTAACCTCCATTTTGCTCACTCTTATTCCCCCTTTGTTCTACTTATAACATCAACAATTATTTCATCAGGAACTAAGCCACGTATACATCCACCAAACTTAGCAACCTGCTTTACAGCAGAACTGCTTAGATATGAATACTGTGCATTAGTCATCATAAAAACAGTTTCTACTTCTGGATCCAATTTATTATTCATTAGAGCCATCTGAAACTCGTACTCAAAGTCCGAAACAGCTCTTAATCCCTTTAATATTACAGTGGCTTTCTTTTGTCTCATAAAATCCACTAACAAACCATTAAATAGTTCAACCTTAACATTTGGAAAATCCTTTGTAACCCTCTTTATTAGATCAACTCTTTCATCGATTTTAAATAGTCCTTTTTTATCAACATTAACTAGTACTACTACTATTACTTCATCAAAAACCTTAGCCCCTCTAGAAATAATATCAAGATGTCCATTTGTTATTGGGTCAAAGCTTCCAGGGTATACGGCAATCTTCATTTTAGGCCTCCTTGTACTTATAAAAGACAACTGTTGTATTTCCATATTTTCTTTCATGTGTTATTTTAATTTTTTCACTACCTTGGTAGATTTCTTCACTTGTATCTATCTTAGTCACAATTATACCATTCGGATCCAGTAAATTCCTATCCTCTACTATCTTTATCGCATCAGGAATCATATTCTTTAGATAAGGTGGATCAATAAAAATAATATTAAACACCTTTCCCTTATCAGCCATTGAGTTCAAGGCACTATAGGCATCCATATTTAGAGAGAAACAGAACTCATCGAACTTTAAGTTTTGAATATTCTCCCTTAAAACTGGATATGTTATCGGACTTTTATCGACTAAATAACATTCTTTAGCACCTCTGCTTGCAGCTTCTAACCCTAAGCTACCTGTACCTGCAAATATATCAATTACAACAGCATCAGGAATATAAAATTGTATGCTGCTGAACATAGCTTCTTTTACTCTATCTAATGTTGGTCTTGTATCGTATGTAGGTGGTGATAATAATTTTTTCCCTTTTGCTTTTCCTGCTATTATTCTCATTTGTATGTCCTCCTAAATTAAGTGAATTTTATCATATAGATAAATAATTTTAAATATTATTTAAGTAGATAGGTACCTATCTGCAATCAAAAAATATCTTATTAAGTTTTTTTAGTTAAAGCAAATATACTTTGAGCTTCTAGAAAGATTTTTACTGATTTCTGTAATTAGCTTTACATTATTTAAATCAGAGCTTTGTAGGATTATTTTAGCTTCTTCACTGGCACACCTTAGAATCTTCATATCTTCAATTATATCTGCTAAAATCAATCCAGAATCTCCACTTTGTCTTAAGCCAAACATTTCTCCAGATCCTCTTAGCTTTAAATCTTGTTCTGCAATGTAGAATCCATCGTTACTTTCAGTCATTATCATCATTCTTTTCTTAGTAATATTATTTTTAGCATTGCCAACTAAGATACAATAAGATTGATATTGCCCTCTGCCTACTCTTCCTCTAAGCTGATGTAATTGACTTAATCCAAATCTTTCACAATTTTCAACGATCATTACACTAGCATTAGGCACATTTACTCCAACTTCAATAACCGTTGTTGATATTAATGCTTTTATATGCCCTTCTTTAAATCTATTTACAATATCTTCTTTATCCTTTGGAGCCATCTTCCCATGTAGTCTTTCGATTTTATGTTCTTTTAAAACTCCATCAACAAGGTCATTATATACCTTATCAACAGAATTTAGCTTTCCATCTTCATCCTCTTCTATTAGAGGGCAAACGACATAAACTTGTCTTCCTTTGTTAATTTCATCTAACGCCAAATTATATGCTTGATATTTTGATTCGCTTTGAAAGAACAATGTTTCAATCTTTTTTCTACCAGGAGGAAGTTCGTCAATAATAGAAACATCCAAGTCGCTATATAAATATAAAGCTAAAGTTCTAGGTATTGGAGTCGCAGTCATTACTAGAACATCTGGTTCTTTTCCTTTATTGATTAGTTTACTTCTTTGTTCTACCCCAAATCTATGCTGCTCATCAGTGACAACCAACCCTAAATTTGTAAAATTAACATCTTCCTGTATTATAGCATGAGTCCCTATTACAACAATAGGGATTCCAGAAGAAATTTTTTCTTTTATCCTAATTTTCTCTTTATTCGTTGTACTTCCTGTCAAAAGTTCGATATCTATGTCGAATTTACCAAGTAGCTTTTTTGCCTCATAAAAATGCTGCGATGCCAAAATTTCAGTTGGTGCCATCATAGCTACCTGATATCCGTTCTTATATACATTAAACATTGATATAAATGCTACAACAGTCTTACCACTTCCTACATCTCCTTGAACAAGTCTATTCATAGGACTAGAGCTTTTTTGATCAAGGAGTATCTCTCTAACAACTTTCGCTTGCGCATTAGTCAACTGGTAAGGAAGTGATTTTTTTAAGTCTGTAAGTTCCGGACACATGGTAAATTTAATACCATTATTGCCTTGTTTCAAGTGATTCTTCAACATTAAAAGCTTTACCGAATATGTAAACAACTCTTGAAATTTCAATCTAGTAATTGCTCCATTTAACTTTTCTTTTGAAGAAGGGAAATGTATATTTCTTATAGCTTCATCCAAAGAAACAAGATTATACTTTGACAATAAGTATTCGGGCAAATTTTCACCAATAACTATATTGCATAGTATACTATTAACGAGCTTTGATATAACTCCTCCTGTAATATCCCCTTTCAAAGGGTATACAGGCAGTATTTCGTTATCACTGGCATCTCTAAATACTATAGTAGGATTAACTATTTCAAAATAGCTTCCTACCTTTTTGTATTTCCCCATTAAATTATAACTTTCACCAATCTTAAAATTATTCTTTATGTACGGTTGATTAAACCATTTTGCTATAACTTTAGTATTTTCATATTTTAAAGCAATGGAGGTTATCCTCTTTCCATTTTTAGTTCTAACATCTCTTTCAAATGAAACCACCTTACAATTTATTATCTGTTTAATTTCTTCAGAAATATCATCTATATTAGGATTACCATCCACAAATTCATAATCTCTTGGAAAATAGAGAAGCAAATCTAACATAGTAAAAATACCGCATCGATTTAGCTTTTCTTCTAATTTAGGACCTACCCCTTTTAATTTTTTTATCTCGCTATATATATCCATCTTTACCACCTAAAATAAAAAAATCATTAAGTTTATCAGTCATTTTTAATTTGTTTTAATAATTATTAAAGCATTTTATATACGACTAATAATCTATTATTCTATATTTTACTTAAATTTTCATTACATTAAATTTCACTTTACTATTTATTATAGTATCAGAAATAGTAAAAAGAAAAGCGACATTGTCGCTTTTCTTATATTACATCATATGTCAATTATTATCAATATCCTGATTAACCCTAATAGACATATATATTTAAAATTTCAATAGGATTACATGTACTATTTAGCAGTTTATTATATAAATTCATCTTTAAATAAATCTATATTCACTAAGCTAGCATATGTATGAAATATTAAAATTTATTCAACAGATATTAGAAAGTAATATAATGGCTGCTCACCATTATAACATTGAACATCTATATCACTATACTTCTTTTCAAGTCTAGCAACAAATTGCTTTACTTCATTTTCATCACATTCTTTTCCATAAAATAAAGTAATAAGTTCGCTGTCTTCATCTACCATTTGGTTCAATAACTCTTCAGTAACTTCATATACATCGCCGCCAACATGCTTAATTTTACTTTCAATTAGACCTAGTATATTACCTTCTTTTATTTCTATTCCATCCATTTCAGTATCTCTTACTGCATATGTTACAGATGCTGACTTAACTAGTTCGATTGAATCATTAAGTTCTTTTATATTATCCTCAACTTCAGCTTCTGGATTAAACATCGTAATACATGTAATACCTTGAGGGATTGTTTTTGTAGGAACAACCACTATATGTTTATCAGATATTTCTGCAGCTTGATTAGCAGCCATTATAATATTTTTATTATTTGGGAATACAAAGATATGCTCTGCATTTAGTTTATCTATGCATTCAAGTATATCTAATGTACTTGGATTCATGGTTTGACCACCTTCAATTACATGGTCAACTCCTAAATCCTTAAATATATTTTTTATTCCAGCTCCCATAGCTACTGACACAAAAGCATATTTTTTCTTTTCTTCCACATCTTGTTCAACAGCTACTATATTTTCGTCTGGAACATCTTCGTATTCTTTTTCAACTAAAAGATGTCTGTGTTCTTCCCTCATATTATCAATCTTAATCTTTGATAATTCTCCCAGCTTAACTGCCTTTGAAAGAACTGCGCCAGGATCATTTGTATGAATATGAACCTTAATAACGTCTTCATATCCAACAACAATCATTGAATCTCCATAGTGTTCTATTTCATCTTTAAACTTATTGGATTTAGAGCTATCTCCCATAATTATAAATTCAGTACAATATCCGAATTTAATATCATGATCTTCCATGTTATTTGCAGCTGATACTCCTGTAACTGCTGGTTTAAAGTTTTGTATTTCTGCTTGTAGATTTTTTTCTAAAGCCTCATACATCCCTTGTAATATAATTAAAAGACCCATTCCACCAGAATCTACAACTCCTGCTTTCTTTAAAGCTGGAAGCATTTCAGGAGTTCTATCTAGCATTGTTTTACTATGATTACAAACTTGTTCCATTAGTACTGTTACATCAGTAGCAGAAGATTCTGAAGCAGCTTCAGCTGCAGCTCTTATAATAGTTAAGATTGTACCCTCTGTTGGTCTCATAACTGCCTTATAAGCTGATTTAGCGCCTTCTGATAAAGCATTGGCAAACTCAGTTGTATCCGCTTCCACTTTATTTTCTAAGCCCTTTGAAATACCTCTAAGTATTTGAGATAATATAACACCTGAATTTCCTCTCGCACCCATTAAAGCACCTTTAGCAAGTTTCTTTGAAATCTCACCTAAAGAAGCTCCTTTTAAGGGTTCAATTTCCTTAACAGCAGCTTTAAATGTCATTGACATATTAGTTCCAGTATCACCATCTGGAACAGGAAAGACATTAAGCGAATTAACATACTCGCTTTGCTCTTCCAATCTATTACTTGCATTGATCACCATATTATAAAAATTTTCACCATTTACTCTAATATAATTCATTAGTTTGCCCTCCTAAACTCTCACAGCTTGCACGTTAACAGTTATTGATGATACTTTAATTCCAGTATAATTTTCTACGTTATATCTAACTTTTTGAATTATATTATTTGCTATAACAGATATCTTTGTACCGTACTCAACCATAACGAATAGTTCTACATTTAGTTTATCTTCTTTAAAATTTATTTTAACACCTTTGCTTAAATTCTCAACTCTTATTAACTCCCAAAAACCATCAGTTGCATTTTTAGATACCATTCCAACAACACCATAGCATTCCATAGTTGAAAGTCCAACTATTTTAGCCACTACTTCATCAGAATATGATATATTTCCAAACTCATTTGATACGCCTATCATAATTAAATTCCTCCTTGCTATATTCCGTTAAATATATTCTATATTAAATAGGAAGATTATTCAATACTCTTAATTATCTCTAATATTTTGCACATATTTTGTATTTTTATCTTGCATAAATTATACATGTTGTGATAATATATTATATGTCCTATTGAAGATCACAATCTTCAGAGTTAAGGAGGTGTTGTAAATGTCAAGAAAATGCGAAATCTGCAACAAGGGTGTAATATCAGGAGTACAATACAGCCACTCACACAGACAAAGCAAGAGAAAATGGGCTCCTAACATAAAGAAAGTTAAAGCTGTAGTTAACGGAACACCAAAAACTGTTCATGTTTGTACTAGATGCTTACGTTCAGGTAAGGTTCAAAGAGCTGTCTAAGAATCTTGTGAAATGCAGTTGTAAATTAGCAATTGCATTTTTTTTTAACATTAAAAGCGTGCCTATGGCACGCTTTTTACTTTATTAAATAATATTAGTTTTTCTTATGTATGTTTCCTATCTTTTCTTATAAAAATCCTTAAAAAAACAGATAAAAATTTAGGTAACTTTATAGCTACTATCTTCATTCTAATTCCTCCCACAATTAATATAAAAGCCACCAATAAGTTGCTTTATATATAATATGCAAAAAGCAATTTATTGGTGACAAATAATTTTTCATAAATTATTAGATTTTTTATTTTATGATGTACCACTTCGTAATAAAATTTATATTTTTAAATTCTCTCACCAGAAGCCGTGAGAGTTTTAAAAATAGATTTCGGTTCGAACTGGTACATCTTTAATTGTTAGTCATTACTATAGATAACCATAACTGTGCCACTAGAAAAAGTAATTTTAATAGATTTATCTATAAATTCATTAGAAACAGTTCTTCCATCTCCAAATTCTAAGCTATAATCTTGAAGTGGATATTTTGCATCCACTATATAAAAATTTCCTACTTTCTCTCCAAAAGCTTGAAAAGATATAGTTTGTCCGTGAGATCCTTGAAGTACTGTGTCTTTAGAAACTAAAAAAATACAGTTGTTCTCATCTTTAATCATAGCCTTTATATTCAAATCTAGAGCACTCTTTAATAGCCCTATATTAGCTATAGTATGATCAAGCCTAGTACCTGTACATCCAAGTAAAACAATCTCATCTGCTCCATTTTCTATTGCATGCTTAAAAGCTAATTCACTATCTGTAAAATCCTTTTCTGGTTTAAACTTAACTATCTCAACTTCTTTAAAAGCATCAATCGCTTCATGTTTAGCAGAATCAAAATCACCTAATAGAACATTAGGGCAAACGTCATATTTATAAAAAACATTAACACCACTATCCGCAGCTATTAAATAATTTGCATCTTCAATTTCACGTAAAAACAGCTCTTTATCTGGAGCCTTTCCTCCTGCTACTATAACAGCTTTCATTATTACAGCACCCTTCTAAGCTCCATTAAATTATTTTCTATATTATCTCCATTAAAAACTGAAGAACCTGCAACTATTACATTAGCTCCAGAATCTACAACTTTCTTTATATTACTCTTATCTATCCCACCATCTACTTCTATAAGAAGTTCATGATTATATCTTTTTGATAATTCTTTTACTTGCTCAATTTTTTCTAGAGAGTAATCAATAAATTTTTGGCCACCAAAACCTGGATTAACAGACATGATAAGAACCATATCTAGTTTTGGTATAAGATGCTTGATAATGTCAACAGGTGTTGCAGGATTAAGAGATATCCCTGCCTTTATTCCCTTACTTTTTATATACGAAATGGTTCTATCAATATGTTTATCGGCTTCGTAGTGTATTGTGATTATATCAGCTCCTGTAGCTATAAATTCATCTACATACCTTGCAGGTTCTTCAACCATTAGATGAACATCAAAAACCTTTTTTGTTAAAGGTCTAATAGCCTTTATAATAGGAAATCCAAAAGATATGTTTGGAACAAAAGCTCCATCCATAACATCAATGTGGATAAATTCGGCCCCAGCCTCATCTACCCTTTTTATTTGCTCTCCTAGTTTAGTAAAATCTGCTGCTAAAATTGATGGTGAAAAAACTACCATTTAATCTTCCTCCTCATTATGTCTTCTAGTGATCTTATGTAAAATTCATATCTAAGCTTGCTTATTTTTCCTTCTTCTACTGCATCTTTAACTGCACATTTAGGTTCCTTGTAATGACTACAACCTGTAAACTTACACTGTTCATTATATTCAATAAACTCAGGGAAACAATACTTTAGGTCATCTTTTTCAATAAAATCTAAATCTAGACTTGAAAAACCAGGAGTATCTACTAAAAAACCATCCTCCACTGGAATAAGTTCGCTATGTCTAGTAGTGTGTTTTCCTCTTTTTAGCCTTTCACTTATTTCGCCAGTCTCCATATGTTCTTTGTCAGCTAAGGCATTTATAAGAGTTGATTTCCCTGCTCCTGATGGACCGCATAATACAGTTACATTGTCTGAAAGCCTGCTTCTTAAAACATCAAGTCCCAATTGTCCTTTTGCATTTATGTATAAAACTTCATATCCAAGATTATTTATGATGTTTTTTATATTTATGCTTTCTTCTTCACTACATAAATCGATTTTATTTAGACAAACAATGGCCTTTATATTATTGTGTTCACACAATACTAAAAACCTATTCAGCAAGTCAAAATTTATATCTGGATTCTTTATAGCAAAAACTACATATGCCTGAGTAACATTTGAGACAGTAGGTCTTATAAGCTCAGAAGTTCTTTCGTGTATAGAGTTAATTACGCCTTTACCATTAGTAACTTCTATCTCAACCTTATCACCTACCATGGGCTTCAGATCATTATGCCTAAATATGCCTCTTGCCTTACATTCAATTATTCCTTCTTCTGTCTTTATGTAATAAAAACCACCAATGCCTTTAATTATTGTACCTGTCATAGTACCTCCCAAAAAATATATTCTATAAATATAATAAACACTTTTTCGATAAAAATGCAATGGTGCCAGCATATACTGGCACCATTTTTTACTGTATATGAAAATATAAAATTATCAACTTATCTAAACCTATATACTTCAATAGTTTTATAAGCCTTTTATGTTCACACAGTAAAAGATAAAACTTATTCACCTGCCAAGTTTTCCTCATATACATTAGGAAAGGCTTACGCGTTAAAAAGCTCGCTGAAGAAGGACGCTTCAGCGACTTTTTTATTGAGCTGGTTTATTTGCTGGTTTTAAATAAACTTTCACAGTGTCTTTAGGAGCAGCTTGAGCTGGTTCTACTCTGTCTACTATGGAATCTTTAGGTTGACTTGGATCATCAAAATTATAGAAGAAACCTTTTGCATTAAGCCAAGCTTCAGCATAATCCCTAGTTCTCCCATGTAGTTCATTTTGAACATCTATTTTCCTAGGCTGATATTTATAATATTGAACAGTTATATCTGTATTCTTAGCTACCTCAGTATCCTTAGGTATTGTTTGATCAAATATTTTACCATCCATATCTTTATTTTCAACTTTATCAGTTACAACTTCTTTTGGTTTTAAATTTAAACTCAATTTTTTATCGCTAATAGATTTTTGAGCTTCATCTACAGTCATATTTATAAAGCTTGGTACTAATACAGGTTGTGGACCTTTACTTATAACAAAGCTCACTGCAGTATTATCATCTTTATTTTTCACAGCATTTGCAGCAGGCTCCTGACTCATCACCTTGCCCTTTGGCACAGTATCGCTATAATCTTGAGTCACATTTCCTACAGAAAATCCTGCACTAGCTATAGCTTTTTTAGCAGCAGCTTCATCTAAGCCTTGTGATACTAAATCTGGAACATTTATTGTTGCAACACCAGCACTTATTACAACTTTAACTGACGTTTTTTTGTCAACTTTTTGACCAACTCCTGGAGTTACTTGCGTAACTGTATCCTTTGGTTTGTCACTGTTTTCTTGGCCGCCATCAACAAATACAAGTTCTTTTCCCTCAATAGTACTTTTTGCTTGGTCCTTAGTCATTCCAATTACATTAGGAATTTCAACTTGCTCCTTAGTTGCAGGCGGTTTTGCATTTTTATTTGTAATAGCATATGCCGTAACCGCACCAATAACAAGTAAAAGTGCAAGTAGAAGACCAAGTAAAATTCTATTCTTGGTTCTTTGTTTTTTCTGCTTTGGGGTTAACTTTTCATCTTCGTCTTCATCATCATAATACTCATCGTCTTCTTCATCTTCGTCATCAACATCTTTCGGTTTTACATTAGAAGCTTTTTTTGCCGCTGCTTGCTTTATAGCTTCAACCGTTATTGGTTCCATTATTCTGGTATGATCATCTTCTAAAGATTCAACTGGAATAATTATTTGAGCATTTGGATTTTCTTTAATTTTTTCCAAATCTCCTATTATTTCTTTAGCACTTTGATATCTCTTAATAGGTTCTTTTTCAGTTGCTTTTAGAATTAGAGAATTTAAGCTATCTGGAATTTTGCTATTTAAATTCTTAGGTGGAACTACCTCTTCCTGAATATGTTTTAAAGCTACAGATACCGGTGATTCGCCATCAAAAGGAACTCTACCAGTTACCATTTCATACAACACCACACCTAAAGAATATAAATCTGTTCTACAATCTATATAACTTCCTTTTGCTTGCTCTGGGGAAAAGTAATGTGCTGAACCCATAACACTATTAGTATAAGTTATTGTAGAAGAATCCGTTGATTTTGCAATACCAAAGTCTGTAACCTTTACTATACCTTCTTCAGTAACCAATATATTTTGAGGTTTTATATCCCTATGTATTATATTATTTCTATGTGCACAATCTAGTGCATTTGCTACTTTAGAGGCAATACTTATTGCACTTTCATAGGAAAACTTCCCATGCTCGTTTATTATTTCTTTAAGATTTTTACCTTTTACATATTCCATCACTATATAGTGAATATTATCTTGTGTACCTACATCTAATATATTCACAATATTAGGATTAGTTAAATTGGCAATGGCAGTAGCTTCTCTTTTAAATTTTTCGATGATTTCTTCATTATTGGTAAAGGAATCTTTTAGTATTTTAACTGCTACATATCTTTTTAACTTATGACATTTTGCTTTATAGACATAGGACATTCCCCCTTCGCCTATCTTCTCAAGGATTTCATATCTTTCTCCTAAAACCTTACCTACCATGCTATATCTCTCCTCCAAATATCATTACAGTAATATTGTCTTTTCCCCCTCTGTCTTTAGCCAGTTCAACTAGAGCAGTACAAGCGTCATCATAGTTAGATTTGGACTTGATCAAGCCTTTAATCTCTTCATTCGAAATCTCATTGGTTAAGCCATCTGAGCACAAAACAAGTATCTCAAAACCTGAAGAAGTTATATCAAATAAATCTACTTCTACATTTAAATTTGTACCTATAGCTCTTGTAATGACATTTTTTCTAGGATGATGCATTGCCTCTTCTTCACTTATAGACCCACAATCCACAAGTTCTTGAACTAAAGAGTGATCTTTAGTTATCTTGATTATTTTATCCTTTATAATTCCTAAGCAACAACTATCTCCAACATTAGCTATCTGAACTAAGTTCTTAGTTACAAAGCAAGCAGTTATTGTAGTGCCCATACCATTTAAGGCATCGTCGCCTAAAGAAAATTCAAATATACTTCTATTTACATGCTCTATAGCAGTTTTTAATAAATCAATATCATCTATTGTACCATAATTTTCACTAAAATAGGAAATCAAGCCTTCTGCAGCCATCTTACTTGCGACTTCTCCAGCATTATGACCTCCCATACCATCTGTGACTACGTAAATAGAATATTTATCATCTTTATAGTAACTAGCAAAATCCTCATTTAAATTTCTTTTGTTACCCACATCTGTTTTAATGCTTACCATAGAATCCTCCCCCTATTAATTCTGGGAATTGATATAGCTTCTTCTTAATTGACCGCAAGCGGCATTTATATCCGTTCCCATCTCTCGCCTTACAGTAACTTCAACACCATAGCCTTTTAAAATACTTTCGAATTCTTCAATTGTTTTCTTAGATGATCTTTTAAAGGAGTTCTCAATTACTTCATTGACTGGTATTAAATTCACATGACACAGCATATTTTTAAGCAATCCCGCCAATGCCTTTGCATCTTCTTTTGAATCATTTACATCCTTAACCAATGAATATTCGAAGGTTACTCTTCTTTTCGTTTTCTTAATATAATAATCACAAGCATCTAATATCTCTTTTATTGAATATTTATTTGCTATTGGCATTATCTGTTTTCTCTTTTCATCACTGAAAGCATGTAACGAGATAGCTAAAGTAATCTGTGTATCTTTATCTGCAAATTCCTTTATTTTAGGCACTATTCCACAAGTTGAAAGCGTTATGTGTCTTTGACCAATGTTCAAACTATAGTCAGCATTTACTAATTCTAAAAATTTCATAACATTTTCAAAATTGTCAAAGGGTTCTCCACTCCCCATCAAAACTACATTGGATATTCTCTCACCAAGAATTTTTTCACCAACTAAAATTTCTGCTATGATTTCTCCAGTAGTTAGATTTCTGACCATTCCATTTAAGGTTGAAGCACAAAATTTGCACCCCATTCTACAGCCAACTTGAGTAGAGACACAAATTGAATTTCCATGTTTATACTTCATAATAACTGCTTCAATTAAATTTCCATCTTTAAATTCCAAAAGCAACTTTTTTGTATCATCATTAATAGATGTGTAGATTTCCTTAATTTCCGGTATACCAAAATAAAAGTTATCTTCTAATTTTTCAACTAAAGCCTTAGATATATTAGTCATATCTTTAAATTCAAAAGTATGCTTCTTGTATACCCATTCTAAGACCTGTTTAGCTCTAAAAGCTCCTTCATTATTTGTCTTCATCCATGATTTAAGTTCATCAAGAGTTAAATCTAAGATATTATCCATTGTATCACCTACTTAACTTCCTAAGTTTTGCAATATAAAAACCATCAAAAAATTCATTTGGTAATATAGTTACTGATCCATCTTCGTTGTATATTACATTGTCACTTTCCCCTAAATAGATCTTTTCAAGCTGCGCATCTTTATAATTTTCTTTAATCCATTTTATATTTTCTTCATTTTCTTTTTTATTCAATGTGCATGTAGAATATACCATTATTCCATCAGGTTTTAAGTATAACCATGCATTCTTTAACATATCTCTTTGAATATCAACCAGATCTTTTAGATCTTTTTGAGATTTTGTCCATTTTATTTCTGGTTTTTTTCTTATAATTCCCAAACCTGAACATGGAGCATCAACTAAAATCCTATCAGCAATTCCCCTAAATTCACTATTGTACTTAGCTGCATCCAGTAGTTTTGTTTGTATATTCTCTATTCCTAATCTAACTTTATTTTCTTCTACTAATTTAAGTTTATGCTCATAAATATCACAACCTATTACTGTCCCTTTATTATCTAGAAGCTCCGCAATATGAGTTGTTTTACCACCCGGAGCGCTGCATAGATCTAGCACTTTAAGGTCTCCATTAAGTTCTAATAGTGGAGCTACCATCATAGCGCTCTCATCTTGAACTGTTATTTTTCCTTGTATGAACAGAGGATTGTTTTCTATACTCTTTCCTCTAATTATGTTTATAGCTTCCGGGCATATATTTCCCTCTTCAACTGTATACCCCTGTTCATTTAATTCATCAAAAACTTCATCATAATCTGATTTTAACGAATTAACCCTTACAGTAACGCTTGGAGTTGAATTGAGTCCACTTAATATCTTTATACATTTTTCTCTACCATATTGTTCTAAGAAAAGTTTAACCATCCACGGTTCAAATGAGTACTCAATTGAAAGATACTCAACATCACTTATATTACTTTTAATTTCATTATCTTTGTTTCTTATAAAGTTTCTGAGCACTCCATTTATAAACCTTGAAGAATTCATTGAAATCTTTTTACCCAAATTTACAGATTCATTAACTACAGCAAAATCAGGAACTCTATCAAGATATTTAATTTGGTATATTGCACTTCTTAATATATTTAGAATTCTTTTATCTATTTTCTTTTCATCAGCCACTAAAGTAGAGATTATATAATCTATACTTTTTTTATATTTAATTGTACCATAAACTACTTCAGTAACTAGACCTTTATCTTTGTCGTTTAAATCACTTTCGCTAAGACGCTTATTTAGTTCTATATTTGAATAAGCGCCGTTATACAAAATATTATCTAAAGTATCTTTGATTATTTTTCTACTATTCATCTTTTACCTCGATTTATCTGTCTCTATCACTGATGACTATAAGTCTTAACAGCTGAGAAATAGCCATTAGTGTTGCAGCAACATAAGTCATCGCTGCAGCACTAAGTACTTTTTGAGCGCCTTTAACTTCATCTGGATAGAGTATATTTCTGCTTTTTAAAATTTTTAAAGCTCTGTTGGATGCGTTAAATTCAACGGGAAGTGTTATAAGCTGGAACACTACTACAGCTGAGAAAAGTAATATTCCCAAAGTTATTAATGGTCTTATACTTAACATTAATCCTAAAACAAATAAAATCCATGAAAAATTCGAACCAATATTAACTGCTGGTATAATTGTGTTTCTTATAATTAATGGTGCATAGGAATTTTTATGCTGAATTGCATGCCCTACTTCATGCGCTGCAACACCAATTGATGCAACAGAATCATTATAATAAACATCCTGTGATAATCTTAAAACCCTTTGTCTTGGATCATAATGATCTGATAGTTTACCAGACACCAATTCTATTGGCACATTATGAAGTCCAGAGTCATCTAAAATCATCCTAGCTACTTGAGCACCAGTATATCCATTATAACTCTTAACTTTGCTGTATTTGTTAAAAGTTGATGAAATTTTCGATTGAGCATATATAGATATTAACATTGCAGGTACTAACAATAAAAAAGTTGAATCAAAAAACATTAATATTCACTCCTTTTATCATATTCTACTGCTAAGCACTTTACCCTCTTAATTATTTGTAAACAGAATTATATTATTTATTGAGTATATAGCCTATTTCGAAGGAATTGCCGTTTATATATTGCTCTATATATAATGGCTTTCCGTTTGGAAATTGAACTTTCTTTAAAAGCAAAATATTTTCCCCTGTGGATACTTCAACCCCAGCCTTACTAACTGAAAGAATGGTTCCTGGTGCTTTTGCACTATCTTTCTCTATCACTTTGGTTTCATAAATCTTCATTTGTTTATCCATATACTCAGTATAAGCTATAGGCCATGGATTAAGTCCCCTTACTAGATTATGAATTTCTATTGCACTCTTACTCCAATCAATATTAGCTAAATTTTTATCTAGCATTGAAGCATGGCAGGCTTTACTTTCATCTTGTTTTACCGGTGATATAGTGTTATTAATTAAACCATTTATTGTATCAACTAAAAGCTTTCCACCAGTTTCCTTAAGTATATCGAATAGTTCTCCAGCAGTCATATCATCAGTTATTTCTACACTATTTGTTAAAAGCATATCCCCAGTATCTACCCCAACATCCATGAGCATAGTAGTATTTCCTGTTACTTTTTCTCCATTTATTATAGACCATTGAATAGGTGCAGAGCCTCTATATTTTGGAAGTAAAGAACCATGAAGGTTTATACACCCATACTTTGGTATATCTAAAACAGACTTAGGTAATATTTGACCAAAGGCTACAACCACTATGAAATCTGGTTCCATACCTCTTAATGCATCTATAGTTTCTGGTTCATTCTTAATTCTAATTGGCTGATATACAGGTATATTATTTTCTACTGCTACCTCTTTCACTGCAGACATAGCTAACTTTTTACCTCTTCCCTTAGGTCTATCTGGTTGAGTAAATACTGCCTTAACACCAAATTCAGATATTAAAGCCTTTAATGATGGAACTGCAAAATCTGGAGTCCCCATAAAAACTATATTCATAACTTATCTTCTCCTTACTGTTTAGAATAATCTACAAAAAGCACTCCATTTAAATGGTCATTTTCGTGACATATCGCCCTAGCAAGAAGACCCTCTGCTTCTAATATAAATTCTTCTCCGTTTAAATCAAGCGCTTTTACCTTAACTTTGCTTGGTCTTTCTACTTCCGATTGTTCTCCTGGTATGCTAAGACATCCTTCCATATCAGTTTCAGCACCTTCAGTTTCTAATATTTCTGGATTTATAAACACTCTTGCTCCATTATCATCATATACATCAATTACAAATATTCTCTTAAGGATTCCTACTTGAGGTGCAGCAAGCCCAACTCCATCTTCATCGTACATTGTATCAATCATATCCTTAACTAGGGTTTTGATTCTATCATTTATAGTATCTACTTCTCTAGATTTTTTTCTTAAAATATCATCACCAATTTTTCTTATATTTCTTAAAGCCAAAGCTATCACTCCTATACTAAATTATTTGGATTTATATCCATACTAATCCTTATATCATTATAAACTTCATTTGATAATTCATAAACTATATCTTTTATATTATGTGCCAAAGATAACTCAAAATTACCTTTTATTAAAATTTGCCATCTATACATTTCATTAATTCTTTGAATTATACACGGACATGGACCTAGCACTTCTACTTGATCATTATCTTTTAATTCAGTTTTGATACTGTAACCAAGCTTTTCACAGTGCTTTTGCAAATCAACTTGGTTCTTAGAACTTAAGTTAATAAGCATTATATTGGAATATGGAGGATAATTCATAGATTTCCTAAGAACAATCTCTTCTTCATAAAAGCCTTCATAATCATTGTTTTTTGCATAACTTAAGCTATAATGTTCTGGGTTATAACTTTGCACTAAAACATTCCCTTCTTTACTTCCTCTTCCTGCTCTTCCACCAACTTGAGTAATTAGTTGATATGTCCTCTCACTAGATCTAAAATCCGGAAGATTAAGCGAAATATCTGCAGTTATAACTCCAACAAGGGTAACATTCGGAAAATCTAATCCCTTTGATATCATCTGTGTTCCAACTAATATGTCTGCATTACCATTTTTAAAAGTATTATATATTTCCTCATGAGAATTTTTCTTTCTTGTAGTGTCAACATCCATTCTAAGAACTCTCGCTTTAGGAAATAGTTTTGTAATTTCAATTTCTAGTTTTTCAGTACCTGCACCAAAATACTTAACATATTTACTACTACAGGACGGACATTCGCTTTGTTGCCTATGTGCTGTACCGCAGTAGTGGCATACAAGATATCCATTAGTATGATAAGTCATAGCTATATCGCAATGAGGACATTTAAATACATATCCGCATTTTCTACAAGATACAAAAGTTGAATATCCTCTTCTATTAAGGAAAATTATTATCTGTTCTTTTTTTTCCAATCTATCTTGAATTGCTTCATATAATTTTTTGCTAAACATACTTTTGTTATTGTTACTAAGTTCTTCTCTCATATCAATAACTTCCATCTTAGGCAAACTAGAATTATCTACTCTATTCTTTAATTCAACTAATTTCATATTTCCTGCTAAAGCTTTAAAGTAGGATTCAATACTTGGAGTAGCTGAACCATACACAACAGTACAACCAGTTAATTTACTTTTGAATTCTGCTATTTCTCTAGTATGATACTTAGGATTTTGTTCAGACTTGTAAGTTCCCTCATGTTCCTCATCTATTACAATAAGACCTAAATTATCAAAAGGGAGAAATATAGCGGATCTAGCACCAATAACCAGCTTAACATCACCATTTTTAATTCTAAACCATTCATCAAAACGCTCACCATCAGATAATCTGCTATGAAAAACAGCTACATTCTTTCCAAACCTTCCCTTAAACCGCTCAATCATTTGAGGGGTTAAGGCTATTTCAGGAACTAGAATCAAAGATGTCTTATCCTCATTAAGCATATGGCTAACTAGATTCATATAAACCTCAGTTTTACCACTGCCAGTAACACCTTTAAGCAGTATTAATTTATTCTTACTACTTAGAATAGCATCAACAGCTTGTTGTTGTTCCATGTTTAAATTTTTCGAAGAATATGTTTCATATTTCCTAGTATTTATCCTATTTACCTGCTCATCATCAGAAAATATAATATTATTTTCTAATAACTTAGACAGTGTATAGGCAGACAGATTAAATTTATCCATCAGTTCACTTCTAGTATAAATACCGCTATTTTCAGAGATAATATCCACAGCATTTTTATAATTAGGCTTATTAAGATTACCTTGAAGCTCTGCACCACCGTAGCAGATTACTTTTTTAGTCTTTATTTTATTTCCCTTCATAATCCCAGTAGGAATTAAAACCCTTATAGCTTCAATATACTTACATAAGTATTTTTCTCTCATAAATTGTATTAGGCTAAAATCATCTTCTGTAATTAATGGATTTTCATCACAGACTTCTGAAATAGCCTTTAGTTTTGATATGTTCCCGTTATAATCATTATATAGATCCATAACGAAAGCCTCTATAGTTTTATTTCCTTTTCCAAAAGGAACTCTTATTCTATGTCCTTTTTGAATCAAGGGACCAAATTTATCTGGTACTTCATATGTAAACAACTTATCTACTTTTAAAGCATCACTATTTACAACTACACCTGCGAATAAACTCAATATTATCACCCTTAGCTATATTTAAAAATCACTAATACGCTTTTTGTTAGCGATTTTTTTTGCGCATCTGCCTTTTCCGAATATGTGTGAGGAAATTCTGGCAGGCGAATAAGTTCATCTTTTACTCTAATTAAATTATCATCTTAATCATAAAAAAACGCAAGTTATACAAAGATTTTAATTATTATTTATAATAGAGTAAAAAAAGCGCAATTAGCGCTTTTTTATTATATTAAACAAATTTCTTGCTACCTCTTTTTTATTCATTTTATCTAAGGCAAAATATTCACCTTTAGATGAAATAATAGTAACCAAATTATCATCTGATGCAAAACCAGTATCTGATTTTGATATATCATTTGCAACAATATAATCCAGATTTTTTCTTTTAAGTTTGCCATCTGCATTTTCTATTAGATCATTGCTTTCTGCAGCAAAACCTATTAAAATCTGATTTTTTTTGCGGTCACCTAAAGTTTTAAGGATATCATTATCTCTTATAAAATCAATCGAAAGATCACCTTCAGTTTTCTTGATTTTTTTATCATGATACTCTTTAGGTTTGTAATCCGCAACTGCAGCAGATTTTACAACTATATCTGAAGAATCAAAATCTTCTAAAACAGCCTTCATCATTTGCTCATTTGTTCTAACTCTCACTATTTTCATCCCAAAAGGATCAGGTATATCTGAAGGTCCAGCAACAAGCACTACATCAGCACCTCTATCTCTCGCTTCTTCTGCAATAGCAAAACCCATTTTACCAGAAGATCTATTTGATATAAATCTAACTGGATCAATATCTGAAACAGTAGGACCAGCAGTTACTAAAACTTTTTTACCCACTAAATCCTTTTGATCATTTAACATACTTATTACGTATTCAGAAATAAGTTTTGTATCAGCTAGCTTACCTTTGCCAACATCACCACAAGCCAATCTTCCACTTGCAGGTTCTATGAAATTATATCCTAATCTCTTTAGTTTTGTAAGATTTTCTTGAACTATTACATTCTCATACATATTTGTATTCATGGCCGGAGCAAAAACAACTGGAGCTTTTGTAGCCATTATTGTAGTTGATAACATATCATCTGCAATGCCATTTGCAACTTTACCAATAATATTGGCAGTTGCTGGTACAACAAGCATTAAATCTGCTCTTTTTGCTAATGAAATATGCTGAATTTCCCAAGCCTTAGGTTCTGCAAACATGTCTGTAACAACCATGTTTTGACTTAAAGATTGAAATGAAAGTGGTGTTACAAACTCAGTTGCTGACTCAGTCATAATTACATGTATGTCAATATCCTGTTTCCTTAAAGTACTGATAACATCTAAAGCTTTATATACTGCTACTCCTCCAGAAACGCCAACAACAACACACTTCTTACTCATTCTATTTTAAGCCTTCCTTTATTTGTTCATATTTTACAAAGCCATCATTAACTTCATTAATAGAAACGGTTAATGGTTTATTTGAATCTACCTTTACGTATGGTTCAGCACCATCGATTATTTGTCTTGCTCTCTTTGAAGTTACAATAACTAACGAATATCTATTGTCTACCTTTTCTAATAAGTCTACGATTGATGGATTAATCATAGAGTTGCTCATGAATTAAACCCTCCTTTGATTCTATTATAGTTTCTTTTATTCTGTCTACTCTGCATTTTTCAGCTAAGATAATACTTTCAATTTTTTTCACTGCTTCATCAACTGTATCATTTACAACTGCATAGTTATATTTTGATACATAATTTATCTCTTGATACGCTGATTTGAATCTTGTCATTAAGGATTCTTGTGTTTCGCTTCCTCTGTTTATAATTCTTTGTTTAAGTTCTTCCATTGATGGAGGAAGAATAAATACGAAAACACCATCTCTTGCATTTTCCTTAACCTTTAGTGCACCTTGAATATCAATTTCAAGTATTACATTGATACCTTCATCTAACATTTGATCTACTGTGGATTTTGGAGTTCCATAATAATTACCATAAACTTCTGCCCACTCAATGAAGTCATCATTTTCTACCCTTTGTAAAAACTCTTCTTTAGTTATAAAGTAGTAGTTTACTCCTTCCACTTCTCCAACTCTTGGTTTTCTTGTAGTTGCAGAAACTGAAATAAAAAGTTTTTCATTTTTTTCTACCAAAGCTTTACATATGGTACCTTTCCCAGCGCCTGAAGGTCCAGATATCACAATAAGTATTCCTTTATCGTGTTGATGCATTATTCATCTACCTCTTCTACATCATCATCTTTAGTAGATAATCTATGTGCAACTGTTTCAGGTTGAACTGCTGATAAAATAACATGGTCGCTATCTGTTATGATAACAGCTCTTGTTCTTCTACCATATGTAGCGTCAATTAACATACCTCTATCTCTAGCCTCTTGAATTATTCTTTTTATTGGTGCTGATTCTGGGCTTACTATTGCAACAAGTCTATTAGCTGAAACTATATTTCCAAAACCAATGTTGATCAATTTGATACTCATATTATTCCTCCTACTCGATATTTTGGATCTGCTCTCTTATTTTCTCTATCATATTCTTAATATTGATAACTAAATTAGTAATTTCCAAATCAGTAGACTTGGATGCTATTGTATTGGTTTCTCTATTCATTTCTTGAATAATGAAGTCTAACTTCCTTCCAATTGGTTCGTTAAGCAAAAATGTACTTCTTAGCTGATTTATATGACTATACAACCTTGTTATCTCTTCATCAATAGTTGACTTATCTGCAAAGATAGCTACTTCCATTGCAAGTCTATTTTCATCTATCTGCACATTTTCTAAAATACCTTGAAGCTTTTCTCTTAATTTTTCTTTATATGCTTTAAGAACTTCAGGGCATTTAGCTTCAATCTTTCTGACATTAGCTTCAATATCATTAGATTTTAGAGTCATGTCTTCATAAAGCTTTTGTCCCTCAGCTTCTCGCATGCATATTATAGTATCAAGTGACCTATTCACTAGCGGAAGTAGTTCTTTCCAAATATCTTCTAAGTTTTCCTCATGTTCTTCAAGAACTATAACTTCAGGAAATTTAGAAATTAATGTTAAGCTCAATTCATCTTTTAACGAATATCTCTCTTTTATTTGTTTTAGACAATCTACATAACTATCCGCTAATTTAACATTTAATTTTGCAGCAGTATCAAATTGTCCGTAGTTCTTGTAGTTCAAAAAGATATCAACTTTGCCTCTGTTCAATCTTTCTCCTACAATTCTTCTTATTCTTTCCTCAAGTGAAATCATTGATTTTGGCATTCTTATATTTATATCCAGATATCTATGATTTACGCTCTTCATTTCTAATGAAAAGCTTCTAGTACTTTCTTCTTCACTTGAAGCTCTTCCAAAACCTGTCATACTTTTAATCATTGTCAATCCTCCTAAAAAAATATATCAGATTGAGACTATATCCATTGTATATAATACGCTTAGTAAATGTCAACAGTTTGTTAACAGAATGTTTACAATTAAACACAATATATTTTTGAAAGGTTACTTTCGTTAATTTATCTCAATAAATATCTTCAAAGAACGATCATTACATTAAAAAGTCAGCTGAAGCTAGCTTAAAAACTTTATACCTTCCTTCTAAAGTAAAAAAGGCCCTGCTAGATAAATCTAGCAAGGCTATAATAAAATTGAAGGAAGCAATTATAATACTAATTTCAAAATGAATATAACAGCTAACAGATACATTACTGCTGATATTTTCTTTTTATCCTTTGAAATTAGATTTGATATTACATTTATTATTACATATGATAGTATTCCTATCATTAACCCATCACCTATTGAATATGTAAATGGCATCATACTTATTGTTAGGAAAGCTGGAACAGCTTCAGTAATATCATTAAAGTCTATTTCTTTTACTGTCCCCATCATTAAGTAACCAACATATATTAGTGCTGGTGCAGTTGCACACGATGGAATTGCAATAAATAATGGTGATAAAAACATTGCAAGTAGAAATAATACGCCTGTTACTATTGCAGTAAATCCTGTTCTTCCACCTTCTTCAATCCCTGTTGCACTTTCTACGTAAGCAGTAATTGCTGAAGTTCCCATTAGAGCTCCGCCAGTAGTTCCTATAGCATCAACTAATAATGCTCTTCCTGCATTAGGAACTCGTCCATCTTTATCAATAAGATTAGCTCTTGTAGCAACTCCTACCAAAGTTCCAACTGTATCAAAGAAATCTACAAATAGAAAAGTTAAAACAACCCCTATAAATGTAAAAATATTAGCATTGTTTGTAAGGAAAGAAAAATCAACTTTTCCTGCTATAGGTGCAAGCGATTCAAATTTGAATATTCCATTTGGCAGATATATACCAAATGCAGCAGCACCTTGTGTATCGTAAAGTGCATATGCCCAGGCAACTAAAGTACCACCTAAAATTCCCCAAAGCATTGCACCTTTTACTTTTTTCTTTTCTAAAATAACTATTATTAAAATTCCAAGGCAAGTTATTGCAACTGATGGAGTTGTAAATCTACCAAGTGCAACTGTAGTTGATTGATCCTGTACAACAAGCCCTGAATTCAACATACCTATAAATGCAATAAACAATCCTATACCACCAGTTACTGCAAGTTTCATATTACGAGGTATAGCATTAACTACTGCTTCACGAACACTAAATAATGATAAAATTATAAAAATAATTCCTTCTACAAAAACTGCTGTTAAAGCTACAGTCCAAGAAATACCGTACTTACCGCAAACAGTAAAAGCGAAAAATGCATTTAGCCCCATACCAGACGCAAGTCCTATAGGCAGGTTAGCATAAACGCCCATAAATATTGAAGTTAACCCTGCTGATAAACAGGTAGCTGTTACTAATGCACCAACAGGCATTCCTGATTTACTAAGTATATCAGGATTAACTGCTATTATATAGGCCATAGCTAAGAATGTAGTAATACCTGCTAGTATTTCTTTCTTATAGTCTACATTTTTGTTA
The DNA here is from genome assembly GCF_016595795.1 of Clostridium yunnanense. Lineage (GTDB taxonomy): Bacteria > Bacillota > Clostridia > Clostridiales > Clostridiaceae > Clostridium_AR > Clostridium_AR yunnanense. The sequence continues at coordinate 27,704 of NZ_JAENHN010000026.1, read as the reverse complement.
TCCAGTATTGCTAGTTTTCTTTGTTTAGCTTTTAGATTTTGCATAAATTTCTTCCTCCTAAAAAATAAAAGCCGCAGAGGTGAAGAACCAAAGCGACATCATATTGATGTATTGACAACTTTCGATTCCTCATAGTCAGATATTTAAGGTATCTGGTAGAAACTTTCGACCCATATCGTCAAAATTATACGAGCAATAAGCACGAATATTATTATATATTCCGTTCATATCGTTGTCAACACATCCGAATTATTTTTTGTTTTTATTTTTTATAATTCACATTATTTATACAAATCTCTTTCAAACAAGCATTTTATATAGTCGAAATCTGATGTATAGCTTAAAGCAGTAATCAATTTAATCCTAGCTTTCTGACCCGGCATATTATCTCCGAAGATTACCCCCAAGTTTCTAAGCTCTTTTCCACCGCCATGATATCCATAGGAATCATAAACTCTTCCTTCAAAACATCTTGAGACTACAACTACTACAACACCCTTATCTATCGCCCTTTTTATTCCATCTACCATTGCCGGAGGAATATTTCCCCTTCCCATAGCTTCTATTACTATACCTTTATCTCCACTTGCAACCGAAAAATCAATTAATCTAGAGTCCATTCCAGCAAAACATTTAAGTAGAGTTACTTCTCCAGTTATATTTTTGATATCTAGGAAGCTTTCTTTATAAACATCTCTATAAAATATAACACGATTGTTATCTACTATACCAATAGGACCAAAATTAGGTGTTCTAAATGCATTAAGTGCCATTGAATTAACTTTTGTAACTTCTGCTGCACTGTTTAACTCTCCATTGAAACACACCAAAACCCCTCTGTTTTTAGCTTCTTCAGAAATAGCAGTACATATTGACGCTGCAAGATTTGAAGGGCCATCATACCCTAATTCAGATCCGCTTCTCATTGCTCCTGTAAAAACAACTGGTTTTTCTGTATCCAAGGTCAAATCTAGAAGATATGCAGTTTCTTCTAGGGAGTCTGTCCCGTGTGTAATTACAACTCCACTTATGTCTTCCCTTGTAAGTAGCTTTTGCACATACTTTGAAAGATCGAGCATTATTTCAGGGGTCATATGTGGTCCTGGTAAACTTGAATATGTATATGATTCAATTTCTGCAAAGCTTTCAATCCCTGTAACCATTGACATTATTTCTTCACCAGTAAGACTTGGAACTGCCGCTTTTATTCTAGGATCTACTTTCATCGATATTGTTCCACCATTAAAAACTATTGCTATCTTTTTCATTGCTCCTCCTAGGTCACTATATATTTTAAATCCTCAATAAGTAAAATATCACTTTACATCATATAGCTTTCTCTTATATTTTCATTGAATTGCTATATCTACTCCTAGCAATAGATACTAATTTACATTATAAAAGTTTATTATATATAGAGAATTTTTTCAACAACCTGTATCTAATTTAAGTATTTTATTTATAATTTAATTATGAAATATTTATTCTAGAGTATTTTAAAATCTCATTATCATTTATTATTTGTATAAATTCATTAAATAAATATAATCTTATAATTTTGTTTCTACTTTTGTATTATCTGTCCTTGTATTTTGTTGCAAATTATAAATACTGGTCAATAAATCATGGGCAAAGTTAGCCCCTCTAGATATGAGTAACCCAGTTAATACTTGTCCAACATAATTAATTTTTGGTGAAAACCCAATTAAGCTTAATATATCAGCTCCAGTTACTATGCAAAGTAATATACCTACGAGTATTGCGCCAAGTTTATTGAAATCTAATTTGCCATGATTAAACACCATCTTGATTGTTTCCCAAATAGCCTCTGCTATTCCAGCCAAAATTATAATACTAGCTAATTTATCCATCCCCTTCTCCCCTTTGTTTCATTTATTTTTAATAAAGATACTGAAGCGCCTTACTTCAGTAAGCTATTTTTGCACAGCTGCCTTTCCGAATGTATATGAGAAAAACAAATTATTAGAGCTATCTTTTTATAAATATATTCATAAAAGTACTTATAAATTCTGCGATACTTATAAATCCTTCTTTTTTCTGATAGAGGGTTCCTAGCTCAACTATTAAGTTATACTTGCCCGAAAATCCCCAGAGCCTCGATTTTCGAACAAGTATAACTTAAGTTTCCACACAGGAACCCTATAAAAAAAACCATCTTAATTATTTTCATATTTCAATATTTCTTATACTAAAAGAAACTTGAAATATTTATAAACAATTAAAATGGTTTTAAAATACAAATAGTTTTCTATTTTGTACTTTTAGCTACTTGCAATATCTCATCAAAGTTTACTTGATTTGAAACTTCTTCTAAATAGTTAGCATATACTATCCTATTTCCTGAATCAATTACGAAAGCAGCTCTTGTTAAAAGTCCCAACTCTTTTATATAAGTACCACTAACATCAGCAAAATTTCTTTCTTTGTAATCTGAGAATACTTTGACATTTTCAATACCTTTTGCTGCACACCATCTTGCTTGAGCAAATGGCAAATCCATTGATATAGTAACGCAAGTTACATTAGGCAGTTCTTTTACTTTGTCATTAAATGTAGCAACTTCTAAATCACATACTGGAGTATCGACAGATGGAACTGCTAGCAATATTTTAACGCCAGGAATATCTTTAAAATTTACTGAATTAAGATTTGTATCTGTCACGGTAAAATCCGCTATAGTTTCATTAACAGCAAGTTGTTTCCCTTTAAGTTCAACATCATTTCCTTTAAACTTTACCTTCATTCTAAATCCTCCTTGTATTATAAAAAATTATTTAAGTCAATTATTATATAGATGAACTACTTCGTAATAAAATTTATTATTTTCACTTATATTTTAAAAACAAAAAATCGGATTAAATTTATGCACTTTCATATAATGTAAAAATAGAGAACCATAAGGTTCTCTTAAAGATTATCTATGATGTTGAACCATATCAATAGTGCCTAAAACTACATGTGCTAACCCAAATCCTAATAAAGCAGTTTCAGCCATTGGAACTATGTCTTTTTTTCTCATTCCATGTTTTCTAAGTTCATTTGCTCTTAAAGCTGCTGTTCCAGCTACAACAACACTACCTATAAGAGTTGGAATTGTTCCTTCTTTAATTCTCATTAATAATCACTCCTTTCATATATAGTATTTTAAGGAGAAAAATATTAATTATTCTAAAAACTTTTTACCAATTTTTACAATCACTATATAAACTAATTACAAGAGTTAGCTAGTATTAAAATTTTATATTTTCTATATATTAAAAAGGCATATTTCTATGCCTTTATTCTTTCTAATATATATTTTTTAACATCTTCTAAAGAACTAAATTGTTCTTCATTCTCTTCATCTAAAAAGTAAAAACATTTTTTAGCGTCTTCTTCTTCAGATTGATAATCAAATACTACTTCTCCAAGCTTCACATCATCTTCAATCCATATTTCAAGAAAATATTCTTCTATATTTTCTTTATATTTTTCTAATGCTTTGTCTAATTTTTCTGTAGTTAGTTCTACACTAACTCCTTCTTCGTTACCTGAAAAAACTATAATAGTCATTTTACCTACTCCTTCTTAAATTATTGATATATAACTTCGTAATAAAACCTATACTTTTAAAACTTCCACTCACAATTAAACAAGTTTTTAAAAACAAACTTATACGAAGCTAAAATTTCCATAATAAATAATTTGATATACTAAATATTTTATTATAGGATGATTGAATAAAATAATTTTAATATATAATCCTTTTTTTGGCTATATATAATTTAGTTTTTAAATTGATTGCTCCTATATAATCTTTATTTTTTAATATTAATCAAAATTTAAAATTAGATCTTATTTTAGATATATATTTATGAATAAATACTCACTTACGAGTATATTAAATTAGATATTATCACTTTAAGACAAATTAAAAATAATAGCAGGAGTATTCATCCCTCCTGCTATTACCGTTTCATTATTTATAAAATTCATGTTTTAAAAATTTATGATGATGGATGTTATTTGTAAAACTATATTCTTACTATTTTAATCCATCTTCATAGCTTTGTATCATTTTCTTAACCATGTTTCCACCTACAGAACCATTTTCTCTAGAAGTAAGATTTCCGTTGTATCCTTCTTTTAGATTAACTCCAACTTCCTTTGCTGACTCTTGTTTCATCTTATTTAAAGCTTGCTTAGCTTCTGGAACTAAAGTTCTATTACTTCTTGCCATTGTAAATCCCTCCTAAAAATATCTTTTGTTTGTGTTTCTAATACTATTTTATATAATTGTAGATATTATATTCAGGTTGATTAATGGCATGTAATGAAATTTTTACCTATTAATGAATAGGCTTTTTCTTATATCTCTTTCCAGCAACTTCTACACTTCCGATGGTGATCAATGCATTTTCATCAAACCCTTGTACAATATTTTTTACTTTGGCAATCTCTAATCTTGATACCACAACATATATTACATTTGTTTTTATTCCTTTATATCCACCTTTTCCGTCCAGCAATGTCACTCCACGACCAAGCCTGTCCACAATAGCTTCTGTAATATCTATATGTTTATCGGATATTATTGTAACAGCTTTTGATTCATCAAGTCCTTCTACAATAATATCTATTACTTTGAAGGCTATGAAATATGCTATTAACGAATACATTGCTCTGTCAAACCCAAATATTGCTCCTGAAATTCCTAATATAAAGAAGTTGAAAAACATTACAATCTCTCCAATAGAAAAGCTTAACTTTTTATCTAAAATTATTGCAGCTATTTCAGTGCCATCTAAAGAACCGCCATTTCGAATTATTAAACCCACCCCAGCACCTATAATAACACCACCAAATACTGCTCCTAGTAATGTATCATGAGTAATTCCAGGAATAGGATGAAAAAAACTAACACTTATAGATAAACATATTACAGCAAAAAGTGTTGAAATTGTAAAGGTTTTACCAATATGCTTATATCCCAAAACAAAAAATGGTATATTAAGTATGAAAGTAAATATTCCTAAAGGCAGCCCAGTTAAATGACTTACCATTATTGAGATACCAACTATTCCACCATCTACTAATTCATTGGGTATTAAAAATATTTCTAGCCCTATTGCAGCTAGTATTGCTCCTGTTATAATAAATACTATTCTAAAAAGCGTATTTACAAATTTATTTTTCATTATAACCTCCTCCAAAATCATTAAATTCATCTTCTAGTTAATGCTACTTTTCTATTTTTATACTATTAATAATATCATATTAATAATATAATGACAATTTTTTAATAATCTTACGTTAGCAAACTATTATCTATATCAAATATCTTAACTATTAACTAATTGTAAAATTCCAATGTAAACCAATGTACTATATTGTAATCTTATAAAAATTAGTTGTATAATATGCACTATAGTGTATAAATTTATCTATTTTTGGAGGTGAAGCATCAATCAAATATTAATTTATGAAAAAATACAATTTGAATAAGGTGGTAATAACATGAAATCCTCAATCAGAAAAAAGCTTATGTATTCTTTTGGAGCGGTAGTTACAAGTAGTATATTTATAATAATTTACATGTATCTCGTTATAAAGGGACATATAAGCAAAGACAACTTAGATATAATTTTCATAATTGCGGCACCAATCGTTTTAATAAGTATGGCTTTTGCATCTTTTCTTACTTATAAAATTTCAACAAATATTTCAGTTGTTACGAAGATACTTAACAGAACAGCTGATTTTGACTTTAGTGTTGATCAAAATGCATACGATACATTACACAAAATAAAAGGAAATGATGAAATAAATCAAATAGCTACCTCTGTGTCTAAAATGAGAGAGGAACTTAGAAACTTAATTTTAGCTATAATTGAGAGCTCAAATAAAGTTGCTACAGGTTCAGAAGATATGAACAAGATTGTTGAACAAAATGTTTGTACCATCGAATCTATAACTAGCGCAGTGAATGGAATAGCTACTGCCTCAAACGAATTATCAAGCAGTACTTTAAATGGTACAGAAAAACTCGAGCACTTAGCTGATGATATAAACAATATAGGAGAATCTACAACGGTAATAAAACAATATATAGATAAAACAAAGCACTCTAACGATGCTGGAATTAGAAATATAAATCAACTTGTGGATACTATAAAAGAAAACGAGATTGTATCCGATAAGGTAGCTGTGAGGATTAACAATTTAAAAGAACAGTCAAATCATATAAGCAGCATTACAAATACCATAAACGATATCGCAAGTCAAATAAATCTATTAGCCTTAAATGCATCAATAGAATCGGCTAGAGCTGGTGAATCAGGCAGGGGATTTGCTGTAGTTGCAAACGAGATTAAGAAACTTGCGACTGAAACAGAACAATCCACAAAAGAAATAGAAGTTATAATCAATGATTTCCAAGCTATGATTTCTGAAACTGAAAGATATATGACTGAAGCGTCAAACACAATACATAAAACTGGACAAGTATCTGATGAAACTGGTAAGACCTTCACTTCAATTAAAAGTGATGTTGACAATATGTTAGATAAGGTTAACCTACTGATAGGTAAAATAAATAAGGTTAATGAAAATAAAGATAATGTTGTAAGTACAATTGAAGAAATAGCAGCAGTTGCTGAAGAATCAGCTGCAAATACTGAAGAAATTTCAGCCTCACTTCAAGAACAAAATGCCAATATCGAACAAGTTCTCAATACATCAAATCATTTGAACGACATTGCGAAAGATTTAAATGACCTTACAAGCAAATTCAAAATTTCCTAATAATTTTTAATTTAAAAAAGCTAGACTCATATATAACTAAAGTTACTTTAACTAAAAAACTTAAAGTTACTTTATATATGGGCCTAGCTTTTTACTTTATTTCAAACTAATGTTATACAAATCATCAATAACTTAAGCTTCATAATCAACACAGGCTCTATCCACGTTAACTGCTTTAACAAAGGCTGCTACCTCTAAGTGTGAAGGATGATTTTGGTAGCTATTTAAACTTTCATAACTTTCAAATTCTGAATATAAAACTACATCATAAGAATTAGCAGAGTTATTATTTATTCCAACTTCAATTTTCCCTATCTCACTAATTTTATCTTTTAAAGCCTCTAATCGTATTTTAATCTCATTTGCATTAAATTGTTTATCATTTCCTTCTGCGTAATCCTTTAACTTCCACATTACTATATGTTTAATCATATCAATCTCTCCTTGCTCTAAAGCTATACTACTTCAATTCCAACTATATTTTTATACTCACCTAGGTTCTATGATGAGAATTTAAAAATATAAATTTCAATATGAAGCTGTAAATCAATATTAAAGTTTATCTAATTTTATTTTATTTGAAAAAAATATTATTTGCAAGTTTAAGCTTTTAACCTTGATCAACCCTGTATGAGTGTAATTTAAAAGCTTTTTGTTTTTTTATAACACACTTACGATTTATTTATTATATTCTATCTTAAAATGGGAAATCCTAGTATTTATAAGGAGTGATTTTATGTTTAACTTTATGAAAAACCATAATTTATCAATTATAAAACAGAAGTTATTACTTATATATCTTCTTAATGTGTCAGATATATTCTTTACAATTATATTAGTTAATAGCGGGTACTTTTACGAAGGTAATTCGCTAGTTGCCGCAACACTCAAAACTCCTATTTTAGCTGTTCTATTTAAGCTATTAATTCCAGCCTCTTTAATTGTATTCATATATAATAGAATGAAAAAGGCAACTATAAATCAACTAGTATATTCAAATAAAATAATAATAGTTTGTATGATTTTCTATTCCTTAATAAACATTTCTCATTTAATTTGGCTTATAATATTAACATTCTATATAAAGTAAATAAAAAAAAATAAAGGCTCTAATCACATGATTATTGCCCTTATTTTTTTATATTATCCTTAAAGGTTAGGATAGCTTTTGCTATAGCTTCTGCACATTTAGCCTGTCCATCTTTTGAAGTTATAAATTTACTATCTTCTTTATTTGACAGATATCCAATTTCAACTAAAGCTGAAATTGCATCATTATTTTTAAGTACATATAATAGAGAGTTACTTTGATACTTAATATTGCGTTTTTCAGTATACTTTAATTTATAAAGCTCCTCCTGAATATCCTTCGCTAATAATTCAGCTTTTGTATTTGGTTCATTACACCATAACTCGATACCTTTAATTGATGTATCCTTATAACTGTTACAATGAATCGAAACGAATAGGTCAGCTTTATTATCATGGGATATCTGCACACGTTTCTTTAAATCTTCTCTATCATCTGATCCTAATATTGTTTTATCATCTTTTCTTGTATACACAACTTTTATATTATTATTTTCGAGAATTTGTCCCACTTTTAGTCCAACTTTTAGTACTACATCTTTTTCAAATACTCCATTAGCACTTTCTGCACCTCTATCATATGCTCCGTGACCAGGATCAATGCAGACTATAAAGTTTTGTTTAGATTTGACTAATAGAGTAGTATCATCGATTTTATCCTTATTAGAAGTAAATATTGATATGGCACCATTTAATACTAATAGAATAAGCATAGAAATTACAGAAACTGAAAATGCAAGCCTTTCAATCCTAATTTTATAACGTTTTCTCTTCTTTTTCATTTAAAAATCTCCTAACCATATAGCTATAGACTTTCTTTGTATTTTTTTCCATATTTATATATTATATTACATCTTTTTTTTAAATGTGTAAACAATAAATATATGTATTAAGTGTAAAATTTATTACATAAAAAAATAGCTAACACGAATTTTGTTAGTTATTTTTTTACGCATCTGCCTTTCCGAATTGATATGAGGAAAATATGGCAGGCGAATATATTTTTCTTTTTTATTCTTTTCATCTATTCTGTAGGTAATTTTATTTTGTTAATCTCCTCACCTATTACTTTTATACCTTTTTCAATATCTTGTAAGCTAACTTTAGAAAAACCTAATCGTAATGTATCCTCTCCACTACAATCAGTATAAAAAATATCACCAGGTGTAAATACTACTCCTCGTTTATAACAACCTTCAAGTACCTTTCTGCTACTAATTCCTTTAAGCTTAACAAATATATGAAGGCCTCCTTCTCCCATGATAAATTCATTTGGTATATGCTTTATAACTGCAGACAAAGTAAAATTATACTTTTCTCTATAATGTTTTCTCACCTTCTTAAGATACTTGTTGAAGGCTCCACTATTCATATAATTGAATAGCAGGGCTTGATCTAAGAAGGAACTGTGTATATTTCTAGCTCTTTTCACACTTTCTAACGTACTTATAAGTTTCTTATCTGCCAAGATCCATCCAATTCTAAGACCTGGAAAAAGTATTTTAGAAAGGCTGCCTATATATATAACTCCATTTCCTTTATTACATAAACTTGCCAGAGGCGGCACATGTGAACTTGAATACAAAAGCTCTTCATTAAATCCGTCCTCTATTATAGGCACAGAATATTTTTCAAATAAATTAAGTACTTTTTTTCTATGTTCTCCTTTCATAACTATCCCTGTAGGATTATGGTATGATGGTATTATAAACCCGAGCTTAGGTTTTTCATTTATTAATTTATCTTCAAGTTTTTTAATATCCATACCTTCTTGTGTCATTTCTACTCCAAGAACATTAAGCTCATGAGCTCTCATTATTTTTAATGCTGTATTATGGGTTGGATTTTCACATATTACTTTATCACCTGGCTCTGTTAATGAATTTATAAGTATATCAAAAGCTTCAGTAAATCCATTTGTAATTAGAATATCTTTACCCTCAGTATTCACACCCTTATTAGCCATATACATTAATAGATATTCAACAAGTGGTTTATAGCCTTGAGCGTATCCATAATTAAGTAACTTGTCTCCTTGAAAAGACCAAGTGCTTAAAAAAGACCGCTTAAATTCTTCCGTATCAAACAAAGTTTCATCTGGAGCTATACTTTTAAATGAAATCATACCTCTTTCCCATGGTAATTCAGTTTTTATTATATCTAAACTTTCACAGATATTTGCATACTTATTTACTTTTAAATTCCATTTTATATTAAAGGTTTTATCTTCACTCTTAAGCTCCAAAGATACGAAGGTTCCTTTGCCTTTCAAGCTTTTAATTATACCCTCGCTTTCTAAATTCTCATAAGCTGTAACAACAGTGCTTCGACTTATACTTAATAGTTCGCTAACTTCCCTTGTAGAAGGCAGCTTACTCCCTTTTTGAAGTAAGCCGCTATTTAGACTTTCTTTTATATGATTTTCTATCTGTATATAAAAAGGTTCTTTTTTATTAAATTCAAACGAAGAAAAAATCAAATATATATCACCTCTTAAATTAAGGAATATTCAATTATTTTATCTAAAAGCTCTGAATACTCCATATTTGCTGCTTTTGCACTTCTAGGAAACAAGGATGTTTTTGTCATTCCAGGTGCTGTATTGAGTTCTAGCACATATGCAATCCCATCACTTACTATAATATCAACTCTAACATATGATTTGCAATCAAATATATCCCAACAATTTATAGCTATACTTTCCATTTGTTCTTCTAGCTCCTTAGGTAGTTTTACTACAACCTCCTGGGTTTTATCATCAAAATATTTGGCTTTATAATCAAAAAAGGTTTCCTTTGTTTTGATTTGTAATATAGGCATAATCTTACCATTTAATATAGGTATTGTATACTCTTCTCCTTGCAGATACTGTTCAACTAAAACTTCTTTATCATATTTAAATGCTTCGTCAATTGCACTAATTAACTCTGTTCTATCTTTTACTATATAAGTTCCAACACTTGATCCCCCAGAATTAGGTTTGACTACCATAGGGTATCTTAACTTTTCTATATTAAAAATTGAAAAATTCTTATTTTTTAAGTTTATATCTTGAGCTACATTTATACCTTGGTTTTTCATTATCCTCTTAGCTTGTTTCTTACTCATGCAAATTGCACTAGTTAAAACATCAGAGCCAGAGTACGGTATTTTCATAGTCTCAAGTATGCTCTGAACAGTGCCATCTTCTCCAAAGGCACCATGGAGAGCAATAAACGCAAAATCAATATCTTTTGCCTTTTCAAATATATCAATCTTAGAATCTATAACTATTGGAACAACATCATATTTATCTATATCTAAATTTTCAACAATTTCTTTTCCTGACATCAAAGATATTTCTCTTTCTGATGATATACCACCCATTAAAACTCCAACCTTCATAAACATCACTCCTTCTAGTTTTAATATAAGTATATACACTAAGCTGATATTTTTTAAGTACCACTAACTGTAGAGTTTTATAGACGTGTGGTATTTATTATTTCTTTAAACGCAAAAAAACAGCAGGATGGGGGGATCCAACTGTTTTTTACTAACTTGTGTGGTCGATTGTCTTACTATCTTAATTGTATAATCATATTATTAACACAGTATTACTATTTTAAGAATAAACCGTTAATAATTTATTCTGCATTCTTTAAAGATTCAATCATATCTATTTTATCAAATCTTTTATACATAGCTAAATTAACTATAATAGAGAATAATATTGTTAATAACACTGAATATAAGAAATAAATAGGCTTTATAGTTCTTAAAAACATTATTACATTAGTTTCTGCTGCAGACACAACAAAATTATTAATAAATATCCCTACTGCTATACCAGTTATACTTCCTATTACAGTTAATATCATATTTTCTCTGTATATATATGCCGCTAGTTCATGATTATAAAATCCAAGCAATTTTATTGTTGCTAGTTCTCTTCTTCTTTCACTTATATTAATATTAGTAAGATTATAGATTACAACAAAAGCAAGAACACCTGCAGATGCTATAAGTATCAATACAACTGAATTTATACTATCCATACTCTTATTGAAGTCAACGTGCGTACTATTCTTAAAGCTTGTAGATCCAACCTTATCTATGTTGTTAAAACTTTCTGCTATCTTATTTTCTGTATCTTTGGATTTATCTTTAATTAATGCAAAAAATCCATTATACTTAACATCTTCCCCCGAAAGCTTTTTATAATAATTAGAACTCATATATACATAGTGTTGAACATAATGTTCAGTTATTTCAAAAATCTTAGCCTTCATTACTTTATCATTAATAGTTATTTCGATAGTATCTCCAACTTTTTTATTAACTAGCTTTGATAACTTTTCAGTAACTATAACACCATCATCAGAGAGCTTAAGTTTCTTACCTTTAATAGAAAGGTTTATATAATTACTTAACTCATCACTTCTCTCTGGAACAACTACATATGCATCTTCATTAGATGAATCAGCTTTCTTAATTGTTGAATTTTTCGAGTAAGTGAATAGCGTTGATTTAACTTTCTCATTGCTATTAATTTTATCTTCAATACTCTTTTTCTCATCCTTATCAACATTTTGAGTAAGTGAGGTTTGCATATCATAAATATAAATATCGTTAAATTGCTTTTCTACTGCACCAAGTATGCCGTCCTTAAGCCCATAGCCTGTTATCATAAGTCCTGTACAAGCAGCTATTCCTATAACTGTCATAAAAAATCTCTGCTTATATCTAAATATATTCCTTGCAGTGACCTTTCTCGTAAAGCTTAGTCTCTTCCATATGAAAGGTAATCTTTCAAGAAAAATCTTTTTACCTGATTTAGGTGGCTTAGGTCTAAGTAGTGAAGCAGGAACTTCTCTAAGTTCATCTAATGTAGCTGCAACTGCAGCAACAGTTGTAAATAATATAGCAATAAGTCCTGCCTCTAATGCTAACTTAGTGTTAAATGGTGCTAGTGAATCTGGTATTGCGTAAAGTGAAGTATATGCATTCATTATAAGTGGAGGAAATAACTTAAATCCAAAAGAAACTCCTATGACACTTCCTAGAACACTGGCTGATAGAGAATAAATTAAATAGTGAGCAACAATGGATGCTCTTGAATAGCCTAATGCCTTAAAAGTACCTATCTCTATTCTATTTTCCTGGACCATTCTGGTCATTGTTGTAAGACTTACAAGTGCAGCAACTAAGAAAAATATCAAAGGAAAGGCTTTGCCGATATTATCGATTCTATCACTATCCTGTCTATAATTTTCATAACCTACATTCTGTGATCTTCCTAGTACGTACCATTCTGGATTCTTTATATCTTTTAATTTATCCCTATTTTTCTGTATTTCTTCTTCAGCATCTTTTATTTTAGCATTTGCCTTTTCTTCTTCATCTTTCAATTTGCTGGTATTTTCACTTAACTCTTTTTCACCATCTTCAAGTTTCTTTTTCCCATCCTTTAGCTTAGTAGCACCTTCATTTTTTCCCTTAATAAGTTCAGCTTCAGCATCAGCAATTTTTTTCTTGCTGCTTTCTAGTTCACTTCTACCTGCTACAAGTTGCTTCTCTCCTGCAATAAGAGTATTCTCCTTAGAAGATATTTCCGCTCTTGCATTATTAATTTGAATTGAAGAACTATTAAGTTCATCAAGATCTTTAGAATTTGGTAATTGAGCCAACATACCACTGCTTTTCAAGAAACTGTACATAGAATCAAAGTCTTTTCCCTTTATTCCAGCATCATAAGCTTGATTTAGAGTATTAAACTGCGCTATAAGCATTGGATTCGTAGGGTCTTTTGCTAATGTAGCTTTTAATTGTGATATCTGTCCTTCAATTCCAGCGGAGATCCCAGCTGCCGCAAGCTTTTTGCCTTCAGTTACCTTTGCTAAACTATCCTCAAGTTGCTTCTTCCCTCCAGCTAGTGCAGTCTTTCCATTTTCAATTTCAATGGCACTAGCATTTAGCTTTGTTTCTCCAGCTTGAATTGCTTTTTTTCCGTCCGCTATTTGCTTTTCTCCATCGGAGATTTTCTTGTTGTATAAATCTTCATTTTTCTTAAGTTCAGCTTTACCTTGTTCAAGTTTAATTCTTCCATCTTCCAGCTTTTTATGGGCATCAGCAAATTTATCTGCTGCTTCCTTTTTTGAACTGTTAAGCTTATCTTCTCCTTCCTTCAGCTTATCCTCAGCGGTTTTCATTACATCCGCATATCTAACTTCGCTTCTTTTTAATCCAAGATTCTTAAAACCTTTTTCTATACTTGATATAGCTTCTTTATATTTCTCATTTTCTAGAAGACTATTTTTTGATTCTTCGCTTTCAGTTCTTACATATATTTCTGTAAAGACCTCACTTTTAAACACCTCAGGTAAGATATATACAAATCCTCTAACTGCTCCATTTCCTACAGAACTTAATTGTCTTTGACCTGAAACATACATAGGAGATTTTGCTGAACCCACTATTTCGAATTCAGTATTGTTTAAATTGTCTTCTATATTTGTATCGTTACCTGATTGAAGTTTAATCTTATCACCTATTTTAAGATTGTTTTCCTTTAAAAACTTATCTTCTGCAACGACCTCGTTACTGCTCTGAGGTCTTTTTCCCTCTACCAATTTTATTGAGTTAATTCCACTTTCTGACGGAAGGGTATTAATATTGAGTACTAAAGAATGATCTTCTTTCACAATAACCGCATCAAGAGAGTATGCTCCTTCAGCTTCTGTTACACCCTTTTGCTTTTTTACTTCTTCTAAATCATCTTTAGTAAGCCCTAGGGTTGATATAAGTTTAAAATCCATCAAATTGTTGCTGTTAAAATATGAATCTGCAGAGCTTTTCATATCTGGACTAGTAGCTCTAACACCTGCGTAAAAAGATACGCCAACCGCTATTATAATAACTATGGATAAAAATCTTGAAAGTGTCTTTCTAATATCTCTGAATAAATTTTTAAAAAATGTCTTTTTCATATTTACCACTCAATGCTTTCTATTGGTACAGGATTGGAATTAGTTTTAACACTTTCTACCTTACCACTTTTAACGGTTATTATTTTATCAGCAATTGGTGCTATAGCTGTGTTGTGTGTAATTACAATTACAGTCATATTGTATTTTTTAGAGGTGTCAGAAAGAAGTTTCAATATTGATTTACCAGTATTATAGTCTAATGCACCTGTAGGTTCATCACAAAGTAATAACTTAGGATTTTTTGCAAGAGCCCTTGCAATTGACACTCTTTGTTGTTCTCCTCCAGAAAGCTGAGAAGGGAAATTGTTAACTCTATGCTCAAGTCCTACATTTTTTAGTACTTCTACTGGGTTCATAGGTTCTTTACATATTTCAACAGCAAGTTCAACATTTTCTACTGCATTGAGGTTTTGCACTAAATTATAAAACTGAAATACGAATCCAATATCTTCTCTTCTATACTTCGTCAGCATTTTAGTATTGTAGCTGCTTATTTCATTTCCATCCACATAAATTTTACCCTCAGTTACATGATCCATGCCGCCTAGAAGATTAAGAATAGTAGACTTTCCAGCACCACTGGCACCAAGCACAATGACAAATTCCCCTTTTTCTATGGAAAAGGAAACATCATCAACTGCTTTAATTACAACTTCACCCATGGTATAACTTTTCCTAACATTTTTTAACTCGATAAAACTCCCCATTGACTTTCCCTCCAAAATTATTTGTGAACTTTCGTTCTCTTTTACTTTAAAAATTTATGTTACTACTTTTTTCTACAGAGAAACTCTTAAGTAACAACATTCTAAACGTAAGCTATGCCTATATACAAAACAATGAAATCAAACTAACAGTCCTATTTTGTCAAACCTTTTATAATTGATCATACTCAAGCTTATCTATTACATCCTTATAAAAGATATCAATTAAATTTAATATTAACTTTCGAACTTCAGTTTCATCACTTTTTTCTTTTAAAGTAATTGAAATACTCTCAACTAAACTGTAAGAAAGAAGATATATTATAAAATTATCTTTAAGCTTTTTATTTTGAATACTTAAACCGTACTCCATTACTTCTGTAACTACTCTAGTAATAAAATCTACAAAAGTAACCTTACAATTTTCGTATTTTGAACCTTCACTTTTATTAAGTAAGATAGCTAGTTCTATTCTATTATCATCAAATATCTCCATTATTTTTTCCAAAAGATTATAGAATATGTCTTCAGCCTTATCATTAAGTTCTACCTTTTTGAATTGATTTATGTACTCCATAACTTTATGATAGACTGCACCTATAAGATTTTCATATAATTCTTCTTTACTGGCAAAATATTTATATATATTTCCAACTGAAGTACCAGAATTTTTGGCTATATTCCTTATAGAAGCAGCTTTATACCCCTTAATATTAAATTCCTTTATTGCTTCATCTATAATACTTTTTCTGACTTCATCCTTTTGATATTGCATTAGAAAACCTCCGTTCACTTTTAAAATTTTACTCTTAAAAAAAGTCAATGTCAACTTAAGGTATAAAACTAATGTTAAACCTATGTTAAGTGGATTTATATTTAATTTCTATTAGATAAACGTAATTGGCTATATATCTTAATTGTATGTATACATGAACATTATAAACATGTTTACTTTTTATTAACTTATTATTCATGAATAATATTGACACTTTAACTTTTACAGGCTATATAGTATAATTCTTCTTGTTAAACAGTTACTTTAACCATATATTATAATTAAATTCTTTAATAAGGAGTGTTTTGATGCAGTACGCTAAGAATGTTTTGAAAGGTATCTTTATAGGTATAGCTACTTTAGTACCTGGGGTAAGTGGAGGAACTATGGCAATAATACTAGGAGTGTATGATGATTTAATACACTCAATCAGTTCATTTTTTACAAATTGGCGGAAAAGTATATTGTTTTTAGGACAAATAGGGATTGGCGCTATCTTAGGTATAGGTCTTTTGAGCAGCCTTTTAGAAACCGCTCTAAGTAAATTTCCACATACTATGCAATTTTTATTTATAGGGATCATACTCGGTGGATTACCGGTTTTATATAAAAAAACTGGCACAGGTACTAAAAGACCTATAAGCGATTATTTTTTATTTGCATTAGGCTTTATCATTGTTCTTCTTCTTGGGTCAGATCCAGAAGTTGTTACTACAATGGCCTCAACCGAAGGCAGCGGAAACTTTTTATTTCTATTTATTGCAGGAATCATAATTGCAGTAGCTTTAGTACTTCCTGGCATTAGCGCTTCTTTTATGCTTTTAGCCTTAGGTTTATATGAAGTAACTTTAAGATCCATAAATACGCTTAACATTACTTTTCTTATACCTATAGCTTTAGGAATATTAGCTGGAACCTTAGCTTCAACTAAACTTATAGAAAAGTTTTTAGTAGCATATCCAAGTAAAGCTTATATGCTTATAATTGGTTTTGTTGGTGGATCTTTGATATCAGTTTATCCAGGCATACCATCAGGAATTAATATATTAACTTCTATATTAGCTTTTATCATAGGCTTTATTATCATATTTTTATTAGGTAAAAAAGGTGATGCTTATTAAATAAATATTTATTCTGATAAAAAAGCTTCTGAAACCATCAAAATATCTAAGTTTAGTTAACATGAAAATTTTATAGCTTCCTATACAGTAAAAAAGTTCAGTAAATCATACTTCACTGAACTTTTTTTAATACACATCAACAAATTACTATATAGATTCATTCATAATATTTGTAAATTTTTCTATTGATTCTTCTGAAAGTTTATATACACTATCTTTGATTCCTGTTATCTTTTTAATCATTGCTTTTTCGAAAAAATTTAATTTCTCAAACTTATATTCATATCCAAATTGGCATTTACATATAGCATTTTCGAATAATTTAGACGGAAATGCATTTTTTAATTCTTTATACTTTTCCTCTTCCTTATCAGCACCTCCACATATAAAAAGTCCTACTCGCTTCATTAAAAGCTCTTCTTCATGGTTTATTGCAAATTGTTTTAACTTCTTTTGTATATTTCCTATATATATTGATCCGCCTAATATTATATTATCAAATTCAACTGTAGAAGGGGGTTCTTGCTTAAGAATATTAACCATTACTACTTCCCCTTTCATTTTATCTTTTATAAGATTTGAAGCTTTTTCAACTGTACCATATTTAGTGGCATAAATAATTAAACTTTTCATAATTATCTCCTAACCATATGATTATTTTCTTTAACATTACTAATTACAAGATACAGACAATAAATAACAATTAAATTGAAACATGGAAATATAATGATCTCCCCTACTGACATTGAAATACCTGAATATATCTGACCAATTATCATAGCCGTTATAGCTGTAAGCATAGAGATTTCCTTAATGATCATTATCGGAGCTAAAAGATACCCTAATGACTTATTTTTAATTAATAAAATCCCTGAGATAGTTGCTATTGGAACAACAAAACCTAGATCAAGCGCTTGTATAGGCAAAGTGGTATAATACTCTAGTCCTTCTGGATATCCTCCTTTTATAAATGCTGTTCCAATCTTACCAATCCACATTAAACCAACGCTAAAAGACATAAACAATAAAAATCCTCCTATAAACTTTCTCGGAATCTTATCACTAAAATAGGATTTAATGCTGTCTATATCAAAAGAAGTAATCATCAGTGTAAGTGTGAAAAAACTCATAGACATTAAAGCTACATAAACTAAGAAAAACTTATTATACATAGACAGAAAACTGTAGGATGTATAGGTGTAAAAAAAGTAACCTAATGTCCCTGTAAGTAGCAGTCTACCCTTCATGAGCCCTCTGTTTGATAAAAACAATGAAATAATTAGAAGTGGCACTGCTAAAATTATCGTAACTATATCTTGAGAAATTGCTTGAGAAGCTATAGAAACAGAATCGTTATGATATATACCTCTTCCATACATTTTAACAATTTCCCCACCAATTGTTGTAAATTCAGTTTTATCATAAATTTGATTAGAAAAAACACCGTATATTGCCGCTAAAAGTGATAAAAGTGCTATTAAGACCGAAAGAATTTTTACAGATATTCTTAATTTCATCTAATTAACCTCACTTTAATAATATTTTAGTATTTTAATATTTTGAAAACCGCTTCAATATGACAATTGATAAGCTTTTCTTTTTGGTCAATAGTAATAAAGTCTTCAATCATAAGCCTTATTATTAGGCCAAAAGTTGATGTCCATATAACTTGAGCTGTAAGTTCTATTTTACTTTTATCAATATAACTTTCACCCCATAGGCTTTCTATACACTTACATAGTATCCCTATAGCTTTCCGCTCTTTTGATGCCCCTTCAAATAGTACAGACGTATGTTGAAGTACATTTGGTGAGCTATTTAAAAGCAAATTTCTATACTCTTCTTTCATTTTTAAAGCCATCTTTATATAATTTCTTAATCCATCTTCTATTCTAATTGCAGGTTCAGCATCACTATTTTCCATAATTGATATAGACTCAATAATCCTTTTATACCCATCCCTCATTATGCAGTCAATTATTTCATCTTTATCCTTAAAGTAATGATATATAATTGGTGCAGTATATTCTATTTTATCTGCTATTTTCCTTACAGTAACACCGTCTATTCCTTCTGTGTTTATAATGTCTTTTGCTGCTTTTAATATAAGTTCTCTCTTTTCTTGTCTTTCTCTTTCTCTTCTATCTTGAATTCCCAAATTTAAAACTCCTATTCACAATTTTAACTAAGTTAAATTATTTAACACCGTTAAACACATCATATCACCGTTAAATATTGGTGTCAATTACCAAATATAATGAATATAATCTTTTTATAAATAATTATATAATTTAGAAATCTAAAATATTGAATCGTTAGCTTTCTTAAAAATACAAAAAACCACTAGTTAATTTACTACTAAAGATGAACCACTTCAATCCTAAATCTATTTTCAAAACTCCTCTGGGTTCTGAGAGGAGTTTTTGAAAATATAAATTCAATTATGAAGTGGTTCATCTATATGAATAAAATAACTAGTGGTTTCATTTATACTATTAATCCTATAGTTTTTTAAAATATAATAATCTTTCTCTTTGCAATATATCCTCTACCCCATTATCAGTCTTAATGAATTTGCTATGAAATTGAAATCCTAATTTTTCAATGCATTTAATAGATTTATAATTATCCGTTCTTATAGTAGCTCTCAGTCTAATTCCCTTATAATTGTATTTTATTACATTAATCACAGCGTCAATTGATTGTGGAATAATCCCTTTTCCCCAATATTCTTCATTTAAACCATATCCAATTGTTATAGCTTTCTCATCATCCTTGATAAAAAACCTTACTACCCCGATAATCTTATCTGTTTTATCCTCGCATATACCTAAATATAAGTTATCACCGTTTCTGTTTCTATTTGAAATAGTGTCCATAAACATTTCTGTATCTTTAATATCTTTATGTATGCTTCTGCTAATATATTTCGCCACTTTTTCATTGCTATAAACTTCAAAAAGATTTTCTTTATCCTTTGCTTCAATAAGACGTATTTTATACTTTTCTGAAACCTTTATTGGTAGATTACTTTTTATAAAATTAAACATATATAAATCCCCTGTCTAATATATAAATAAAGTTATACAAATTAACCTTTCTATATTTCAATCTTAAAACTTTTATTCATTGAAAATTCTTTGATAAATCTTTATTTCATCTTCATCCTTACCATTAAGCAACAAATAATAATTTTGTTTGTCTATATTTTTTTTGATTTTTTTATCTAATATTATATTATCCAATACGCCAATCGCTCCTATATAGCTTCCTTCATTATAAATGTTATGAGCTGCGTCAAACGAACTTCCATCATTAAATTTAATATTATATACTAATTTCGAATCGTTCTTTCCTCTAGTCTTTATCTTAATATCACAGTATTTTATATCTCCATAGT
Source organism: Clostridium yunnanense (assembly GCF_016595795.1). Taxonomy (GTDB): domain Bacteria; phylum Bacillota; class Clostridia; order Clostridiales; family Clostridiaceae; genus Clostridium_AR; species Clostridium_AR yunnanense. The sequence continues at coordinate 6,843 of NZ_JAENHN010000026.1, read as the reverse complement.
TATATGTAAGTTCTTTGGACTCAATAATATTATGTCGTACTATCTTACTGGGCAAAAGTTCATAATAATTCTTCACAGTATAGTAAAACCAGAAGCTAAGGATTAAAAGAATAAAAACAAATATAAAACTAAATTTTAATAATCCAAATTTCCTTTTTTGTGGAATCTTATTAATCTGGCCAAACTGAAATATATAGGATCCCTCTCGATTTATGAGCATTAAGATTGCAACATACAAAACTAGCATTATAATAATAACAATTGGTATGGTGGAATAAACTATAGTATTAAATTTGCTATTTACAATCAAGAAGCTTTCTGCAATCCTATTACTAACCACTAACTTGTCCATTACTACCGATAGCCCGAAAGTATATAACAAAGCAGCACTAAGTATCAGCAAAATAATTATTACTTTATTTACAAAACCTCTCACTCTATCTATATTATAAAAAAAATTTTTAAGCACTCTAACTCCCCCTAATAGATACCTCTGTAATATATGAATAAAAAGCCACGTAACTTTAAACACTTTTTTAGTATAAATATACATACTTGTATATTATAAAGTATTTTCACCGCAGATTTACAGGAAGATTGTCGAACAAAAAACTTTTTTTTTGCAAAGTTAAAGGCTAGTAAATAATTTAGTGTTATTTACTAGCCTTTAGAATTCATAATATGATAACTTTAAAAATTCAATTTATTTATTTTTATAGAGTTCCAATCTCAACTATTAATTTATACATGCCCGATAATCCCCAGAAGCCGGGATTTTCGAACAAGTATAAATTAAGTTTCTACATAGGAACTCTAAGTTAACTAAATGTAAAACCTTCACCAACTACCTCATGGACTTCATTAATTGTAATAAAAGCTCTATCATCAATACTGCTAATATACTCCTTCAACTGAACAAACTGTTTTCTACTAAGAACTGTAGTTATGACTTCACTTTCATTGTTATTATAAGCACCTTTTGCATAGTAAATCGTTGCACTTCTTTCTAATATATCCATTATATATCTTTTAATTTCTTCACCTTGGGAACTTATTATTGCAACTTGCTTATATGTGTTTAAAGTTTTAATTACTTTGTCTATAAGTGTACAGTTTATTATTACACCAAGTATTGAATAAAGGCCTATGTTAATCCCAAAAATTGATGTAGCTGCAATAGTTATAATAATATCTGCAGCTAGAAGTGAGTTGCCAATAGATATATTGAAATACTTGTTAATTATCTTTGCTATTATATCAGTTCCACCAGTTGATGCATTTTGATTAAAAACTATTCCCATACCTAGTCCACAAATTAACACTCCAAAAATTAGCTGTATTAGCACATCATCACTTATAGGTTTAATATTAGGAAATACTTCTTCTAAAATTAGTATAGCTCCAGAAATAGAAAAACTACAAAATATTGTTTTTCCACCAAAAAAAGGTCCAATCACCAGGATACCTACTAAAAACAATATCACTTCCATACACATCATAAGCCCACCTATTGGAAGACTAGGTATTAAACTATTAATAATAATAGCTATACCACTTATTCCACCTGCAGCTATCTTATTTGGTGCTAGAAAAAAATATGTTCCTAAAGCTACTAAAACAGATCCAATAAAAAGCAGTAAAAAATCTTTAATTTTATTTTTCATGTAATGTCTCCTCCCGTCATTTAACATAAGAAAATGTCCAAGTTATTTTCAACAAAAAAGAGCACATAAATCAAAATATGTAACAGGCTTCCTTCACCAATTAACAATTTAAGATTTATATGCTCTCATTACACAGAAACACTTTTCTGCGAACGTCTTTTATTTATAACATAATATTATCCAAAGTTGGGCCTTCTGTCAATGTTTAAAATTTTTTTAATGTTTTATGCCTATTTATCCAAATGTTGATCTTTATTGGTTAAGTTTCTTATTTTTATTACGATATATTAAATATACCACTTCTTTAAACAATATTTTTTCATAGAATCCCCTATAATTTAATAAGTTTAAAGATAGTGGTATTACGTTTATTTATATATTCATATAGGAGATGATATCTTGGATATTATTACAGATATAGCGTCATTATCTATAGGAATGAAGCAGGATAGTTTAGCTCAAGCCGTCAGTATTTCATTAGTAAAAAAAACTCTTGATAGTTCTAAAGAAGATTCACAAAATCTAATTAAGATGATGGAACTAAGCACAAACCCTAATCTAGGTAGTAACTTAGATGTTAAAGCGTAGAAGGGCTGGATTTTCTCCAGTCCTTCTACGCTTTAACACTGTAAGCAAGTTTTAATAATTTGCGTTTTTTAGATTGATAAAAGCAGGAGTTTTTTTGAATAAAATGCTAAAATATGCACAATATAATATCGTAGCTAATCTAAAGACATATAAATCAGTAATTTGAAGTATATCCTCAGTTTCAAATTATTTAGCTTTAGTTTATATGTCTTAAATTACTCACTGTGGTCAATGCTAAAACCAAAATAATCCAAACGCTAAATTTTATTTAGAGTTTGGATTATTTCCATTTTATTGAACTTAGTACTTTTTTATATTTTTTTTCTTACTAGCATATAAGTTGCAACACCTACACCTGTAGCTGTTCCTAAAAAACTAATAGTTTTAGAAGGAAATGTTTTCTTTGGTTTCTTTTCATTACCTAACATGTTTATTAAAGTTGAAACTCCTACGATTTCGCGTATCATTAATCACACCTCCAATATTAAATATAAATATATTTTCTATTGCCTTACTTAAGTTTTCATAATCTTAAATATTTACCCTAAATAAATTTTAAAAGCTTTCAGTAATTGCAATAATATATAGATGTATTATTAAATCCATCTATATATATTTTCTCTAGAACCTATATAATTATCCTTTATTAAAATAGGAGGTACTAATCAATATACGTATACTTTTCTTTTATTGGAATACTTTATAAGGTTTTTAACTCAACAATTATTAGTGTATATATTCTGCAGCAAGAATATTTTCTTTTTTAAAGTAACGTTTTTGTCTTCTTAGGTAGCAAAATGCTTCGACATTCTCACCTTTTATACCTAATACTTGAATATTTCTTCTTGTTATTTTTCTGTCTTTGTCCATGTAGATAATCGTAACAGGCCTATGAAATTCTAAAGCACTTTTTAATATATCCATTACTAATCACCTCAATATTATTATAATATATATCATTACGATATGCAAACACAAGTTCGCATATGCTATATTTTTATAGTTTTATCAAGGTTTAATCTAAAATTATAATTTGATAAATTTTAAGTACTACTCCATTCAATGAATTAATAAATTTGCTGAAGCCGTTTTATTCAATAAAAAAGCTCAGAAGCAAAAACTTCTAAGCTTAATTCTTATCTTGTTATTACTCCTGATTTAGTCCATGGTCCTTTGTCAGTACTATATACTACGTTTAGTCTACCATTTCCCAAGTCCTCTAAAACAATGACATTTTCACTATTAACGCTTCCTATATTTGCACCTGAAAATCTATCATATACTTGTCTAAAACCACTTATATAAATTGGAGCATTTAAATAACCAATATTAGCTACAACATTTCTTATATAAGTTTGTCTTGTACCTCCTGGTATAGGATATTCAATTAGGTTAAGCTGCCTACTGTAGGAAACATCAATAATTTTTATTCTATCTCCAATGTCAACTATTCTTCCTTGTTCAATATCACCGTTAATGGTTCTTCCATAGAACCAGTCATTTTTTACGACTGCATTTGCTCCACTTACTTGACCAATAGGTTGAGTTGGTATTACTGGTGGTGTTGTCCTTCCTGTCAATAAATCTTCCTTAAATTGATTCATATCAACCCCACCGAAAATACCACTAACTGAACCTGAAGAGGTATATTGCCATCCACTCCAGGTATCCCAAATATTCGTATTCCAGCTAGGTGTTCCATTAGTGTAATGAGCTAGCCACAATTGAGTACCTTTCAATATCTCTGTTAAATTATTTTTTGAGAAGTAGCTTCCCGTATATACTATACATTCAACTCCAGTCAATTCCTTCACTCTATCAATAAAAGTTCTAACACAGCTACTTAAAAGATTTTTATCTAGTCCTTCAGTAGTTTCTACATCGCAGGTATATTTTAAGTCAACACTATATCCTTTTGTTGCTTCCACAAAAAAGTTAGCTTGATCTATTGCATTTTCAACACTTCTTGCCCTAAAAAAGTGATAGAATCCAACTAATATGCCTTGCGCTTTTAATCCATGATAATGAGTAGCCATCATCGTATCTTTATAAGTTACACCTTCAGACGCTTTTAGATAGGCGGCTTGTATTCCGCTATTTTTTACTCGAGCATAATCAACATTAGTTTGGTAATTTGAAATATCAATTCCTTTATACATAATATCCCTCCCTATTAATATATATGAAAAAATGTGCAATTTTGGTCCCTTTTTGTACATTATAGTCATATTTTTTATGGAGTAATTATCAGTATAAAATTAATATTCTTTTGTTATTGACTACATGGTTTTTCTGTGGTACTCAAAAGCAGTTTTTATCTCAAAACCACATTTTTTATATAAATTAAAAGCTATATCATTTCCACTATCTACTTCAATAAAAATATTTTTGCTTTCATCCCTACATAAAACTTCAATTAATTTCATCAGAGTTTCTTTTCCCATCCCCTTACCTTGATTAACCTTAGCTATTGCAAAACCAAATAAAAATATATCATTTCCATCATAGCTTACAGAACATGAACCAATAATCTGATTATTCAATTCTGCCACATAAATTTCTCTATCTGCAGCTTCTAAAGTTTTCACTGCAAAGCTTTCAGCAACTTCATAACTATCATCAAAAGCATCAACACTAACATCAATAATTTTTTCAGCATCATCATAAGATGCCTTTCTAATCCTAATTAAATCTGACGGAGTTATTTTTTTACAGTCTCTATTAAATTTTAAAAGATATTCTGTAAAATCATAATCAGCCTTAAGATTTTTTATAGTTTCTTTTCCATCCTTTGATTGACTCTCACAAACAAATAATAAATCCTTTATACCATATTTTTTAGTCTCTTCACTTGCTCTATGAAGTAAAGCTTTAAAACACCCTTTATTTCTATACTTTGGATGAGTATATGCTGATATTTCTGCTTCAGCCTTAGTTGGAAGGAACATATATAAAACACTCACTAAAATGTCATCCTCATATGCCATAAATAAATTTTTTATATCCTTGTTAAAGTTTAATGAGTTGTCTAAAAACATATCCCCATTTAAACCATCATGTTCTTTACAAACATTTTCTAAAATTCTTATAGAATTAATTAATTCCTCGTTTAGTTCACTGAATTCTTTTATTATCAAAAATAATCCTCCAATTTCTTTTTAAAGATTTTCTTTTAAATACTCTATATATTTATTAAGTGAGTTTTTGTCTTCAAAGCTAGCTTGAGCTCTTTTAGCATTTCCTCCACCTTTGCCTCCAAACTCTTTCAAAGTTTCTTTGAATATCTTCCCACACTCAAAATCAAAAGTTCCATTTTGGGCTAATATTAATTTTTTATATCTTAAAGAACTTAAAATTAATATAAAATCTTTTTCTTTAAATTCATCACATATTTTTTCTAAAAGCTCAAAATCTTCATCTTCATATTGAGCTATTATAAATTTATCATTGGCACCATTCAGAAGTTCTTGAGCTTTACTTAAAGCTAAAGTGCTATATAAACTTCCAACCTTCTTTTTAAGATCTATGATTTCTTCCTTCTGATTCTTTATCTTATTACTTATTTCTGATGGATCTGCAGAAAGAGTTCTTGTTAAATCAACTATATAGTCATGCTTTATTTGATAATCTTTTAATGCTCTGAGTCCACATTTAAAATAGACTCTAGTCATACCTTTATATTTTTCATACTTTATTATCTTTACAAGACCAATCTCTCCAGTTCTATTTGCATGTGTTCCGCAACAAGCACTAAAATCAGTGTTTTCACCCACTTGAACCATTCTTATATTATTTCCTTCTGCTTTTATCTCTTTTCTAAGTGGAAGCTTTAGTGCCTCATCTTTTGATAAAAAATATGTTTTGATTGGTTCGTTCTTAAATACGTATAAGTTAACTTCTTTTTCTATACTCTTTATCATTTCTTTAGTGGCATCTTTTAGTTCCATATCAATTGTCACATAGTCTTCTCCTAGATGGAATCCTGCATTGGATACTCTAAAAAGTTTAAAAAAGGCAGCTGACAATAAGTGTTCACCTGAATGCTGCTGGATATGATCCACCCTTCTCTCGTAATCAACTTTACACTTGACTACGCTTCCTTCCGGTTTTCTATCAACCACGTGATATATCACGTCATCTTCTTCATATACATAACTTACTTCAATGTCATTAATGTATCCAAAATCATTTGGCTGTCCTCCACCTTCTGGATAAAAAGGAGTTCTTTTAAGGACAATTTCAAATTTATCACCTTTATCTAATATACTTTCAATTTCGCAATCCGCTTCACATATATATGGATCTTTATAAAATAACTTTTCAGTCATATTAATCCCCCCAATTTTCATTAGCTTATTATCTAACTTATAAGTTCCCATTACAAAAACTTAATTTATTGTTGTTTGAAAATGCCGATATCTTAGAATCTTTGCCACTATATAAACTAACAATTGAAGTTAGAATCCTATATATAGGTATCCTAGGTCTAAGTTTAAGTTATACTGAATAACCACAATTTTTCTTCAAATACTAAACATACGGAGAAAGGTGGTTGAATTATGGGTAGAAATCATTTAAAAGTAGAATCTTT
>NZ_JAENHN010000025.1:8688-147785 GCF_016595795.1 Clostridium yunnanense | reverse complement strand
TGAACTTATTTCAGATATTAAAAATATCTTTATCGAACTTAATTCGAAAAAGGATGAGATTTGTTCGTTAGCATATGCCAGAAACTACCTTGTATAACTTAAACTTTAATCTGGGATACCTATAAATAAAACTAAAATTAAGAAAATTATAAAATAGGATAATCGAAAGTGATTTAAGAAATAATAATCATGTTAAGTCAAAAAAGAACTTTTATCTTAGTACTAAGGGAGAAATGCTATGGAAAAAAATTTAATCACAAGCATTTTATTAGTAATAGTGTTAATTGCTATAAATGCATTTCTTGTAGCAGCTGAGATGTCCATAGTCTCTTTAAATAAAAATAGGATAGGTATTTTAGCTGATAAAGGAGATAAAAAAGCTATATTGCTTAAAAACCTCACCAATGAACCAAGTAGATTTTTAGCAACTATTCAAGTTGGAATAACTCTTGCAGGTTTTTTTGCCAGCGCATCTGCAGCAACAAGTTTATCAAATAGCTTTGCAAGATTTTTATCTAAGAATAATGTACCTTACAGTGATCAGATTGCGTTGGTTATTATAACTGTTGTAATATCATATTTTACATTGGTACTGGGTGAGCTATTTCCTAAAAGATTAGCTCTAAAAAAATCTGAATCTGTAGCTATGTTTACAGTAAAACCTATAGTTATGATATCTAAGGTTACAGTACCATTTGTGAAGTTTCTTTCTTTTTCAACCAATCTTCTAATAAGATTATTTGGAATAGATATGAGTAATATGGAAGAAAGGGTATCAGAAGAAGAAATAAAATCAATGATAGAAGTAGGAAAAGAGCACGGCGTAATAAATGAAACAGAAAGAGAAATGATAAACGGGATATTTAGGTTTGATGATAAATTGGCAAAAGAAGTTATGATACCTAGGACTGAAGTATTCATGCTAGATGGAGATGAGAAAATAGCAGATGTCATAGAAGAAATAGTGAATGAGAAGTTTTCTAGAATACCTATCTACGAAGAAGAGGTAGATAATATAATTGGAATCCTATATACGAAGGATATTTTTAGTCAATTTATATCTAAAGACATAGAGGATATAGAACTTAATAAATTAGTTAGAGAGCCCTATTTCGTACCTGAAACAAAACATATAGATGAACTTTTTAAGGATATAAAAGAAACGAAAAGTCATATGGCTATACTTATAGATGAGTACGGAGGTTTTTCAGGGATAGTAACCTTAGAAGACCTAGTAGAAGAAGTGATGGGAAATATATCAGATGAATATGATGAAGATGAACAGGAAATAAGAAAAATTGATGAGCATACATATAGTGTAGATGGACTTTTATCTATATATAGAGTTAATGAAATACTTAATTTAAATATAAGTTCTGAGGATACAGATACTATCGGTGGATTTGTTCTTGAAATGCTTGGAACTATTCCTAAGAGCACAGAAAATTCAGTAGTGAATTACGATAATATAACCTTAAAGATTGAAGAAATGAGTGTGAAAAGAGTAGAAAGAGTGAGAATATTTATACAATGATGAATGCAAAGGTTTTTCTAATCTTTGCATTTTTTACTTTGTAGGGAGATATAAAATTTTTCGGTTAACTAAACCTAAATATTTCATGTGATGAAATAAGTGTTATTCCTAAAGCTAATAGTTGCTTTTATAAAAAATATATTATAAATATGCATTGGTTAATAATTTAAACTAATGTATATTTATAACTTTTATGCATTTATACCTCAATACTATGCAGTAATAATATAAAACAGAATATTTGGAATATTGAATGAATACCTATATAAGTGTATGTATTTTGCAAATTGTATATGGAACAGTAAGTAAGAAAAAATATGAATAAAAATTTATTCAAAAGTATTGCATAATTATAAAGAATGAATGTATAATTATAACATGTTTTAAATGAAGAAATTGGAGGGTGTTTTTAATGGCGAAATTAAATAAGGTTGTTTTAGCATATTCAGGTGGACTTGATACATCTATAATTATAACTTGGCTTAAGGAAAACTATGGTTGTGAAGTTGTAGCTGTAGTAGGAGATGTTGGTCAAGGAGATGAATTAGAAGGTTTAAGAGATAGAGCTATCAATACTGGTGCTTCAGAATTTTATGTGGCTGATTTAAAAGAAGAATTAGTTAATGACTTTATTTTTCCTTGTTTGAAGGCAAATGCAGTATACGAGGGAAAGTATCTTTTAGGAACATCTTTTGCAAGACCTATAATAGCTAAAAGGCTTGTAGAAATAGCAAAAAAAGTAGGGGCAGATGCTATAGCTCACGGTTGTACAGGAAAAGGAAATGACCAAGTTAGATTTGAACTTGGAATTAAAGCATATGCACCAGAAATGAAGATAATAGCTCCTTGGAGAGAGTGGGATATAAAATCTAGAGATGAAGAAATAGACTATGCTATAGAAAAAAATATTCCTATAACTTTAACAAGAGAAACAAACTATAGTAAGGACAAGAACTTATGGCATTTAAGTCATGAAGGATTAGATTTAGAAAATCCAGAAAATGAACCAGACTATGATAAGATACTTGAACTTTCAGTATCTCCTGAAAAAGCTCCAGATGTACCTACGTATGTAACTTTATCCTTTGAACAAGGTATACCTAAGAAGATAGACGGAGTAGAATATGGTCCAGTTGAACTAATTAAAAAGCTTAATGAAATAGGCGGAAAAAACGGAATAGGTATTATAGATCTTGTTGAAAATAGATTAGTTGGTATGAAGTCAAGGGGCGTATATGAAACTCCAGGTGGAACTATTTTATATTATGCTCATAAAGAATTAGAAACCTTATGTTTAGATAGAGAAACTTCTCACTATAAAGAGTTAGTTGCAACTAAGTTTGGAGAATTAGTTTATTTTGGTTTATGGTTTACTCCACTAAGAGAAGCTCTAAGCGCTTTTGTAGACAAAACACAAGAAACAGTTACCGGAGATGTAAAGTTAAAGCTTTATAAAGGAAATATAATAAATGCTGGAGTAACATCACCATATTCTCTTTACAGTGAAGAGATTGCAACCTTTGGAGAAGATCAAGTCTATAACCAAAAGGATGCAGAAGGATTTATAAATCTGTTCGGGTTACCAATCACAGTTAAGTCAATGCTTTCAAAAAAGTAGGAGGTAAGTTATGAAACTTTGGGGTGGAAGATTTCAAAAGGAAACAAACAGTTTAGTCAATGCATTTCATTCCTCTATATCCTTTGATTATAGATTGTATGAAGAAGATATAAGGGGAAGCATAGCTCATGCAAAAATGCTTGCAAGCTGCAATGTTATTTCTTTTGATGATATGGAGAAGATAGTTGAAGGGCTTAAAAATATTTTAGTAAACATAGAAAATGGAGAAGTTAATTTTTCAGAAGATGCTGAAGATATACACATGAATGTAGAAACAATGCTTATAAACAGCATAGGTGAAGTTGGTAAAAAGCTTCACACAGGAAGAAGCAGAAATGATCAAGTAGCGTTGGATTTAAGAATGTATGTAAAGAAAGATATTGATAAATTGAAAAACTTAATATTGAAGCTTGAAAATTCAATATATAAAATAGCATCTGAAAATGTTGATACCATAATGCCTGGATATACACATCTTCAAAAGGCACAGCCCATAACCTTTTGTCATCATTTGTTAGCTTATGGAGAAATGTTTAAGAGAGATTATTCTAGACTTGAGGATTGTTATAAGAGAATGAATGTATCTCCGCTTGGAAGTGGGGCATTAGCAACTACCACTTATCCTCTTGACAGATACATGGTAGCAGAAGAATTGGGGTTCGATGATGTTACTATGAATAGCTTAGATGGTGTATCTGATAGAGATTATGTAATAGAACTTAATAGCGCTTTAGCAATAATAATGATGCATTTATCGAGGTTTTCCGAGGAAATAATTCTTTGGTGTACAGGAGAATTTGGTTTTATAGAGCTTGATGATGGATTTTCTACAGGTTCTAGCATAATGCCACAAAAGAAAAATCCTGATGTAGCAGAGCTTGTTAGAGGAAAGACAGGAAGAGTTTATGGGGGGCTTATAACTCTACTTACAATGATGAAGGGACTTCCTCTAGCTTATAACAAGGATATGCAGGAAGATAAAGAAGCTATTTTTGATAGTTTAGACACAGTAAAGTTATGTATAGATGTATTTAGTGATATGCTTTCAACGGTGAAGGTTAATAAGGGTAGAATGAGAGATGCAGCTGGTGAAGGTTTTACCAATGCTACCGATGGAGCGGATTATTTGGTTAAAAAAGGGATGCCTTTTAGGGATGCTCATAAGGTGATTGGACAGCTGGTTTTTTATTGCATTGAAAAGAAAATAAAGTTGGAAGATGTAACTTTAGAGGAATTTAAGGAGTTTTCAAGTTTATTTGACAAGGATATTTATGAGGCTTTAGATCTTAAAAATTGTGTTGAAAGAAGAGAAGTTGTAGGAGGACCTAGCAAGTCATCCTTAAGTATACAATTAGATAATTTAAAGTACTTTATTAAGAAAGAGTATAAGTAGAGATGCAGCATTTCAATATGAAAGTTATTTTTAACAGTTCTCTTGGTTATGAAAATGGAAGACTAAAAATATACTCATATATGAAAGGCCACATCTATAGATAAGGGGGATATCAAGTGAACAAGTTAAGGGTTGGAATAATTGGTGCCACTGGATATGTTGGCATAGAGCTTTTGAGATTACTTCTTACTCATAATGAGGTTGAGGTTGCAGCAATAAGCTCTTCCTCCTTTGAGGGGAAAAACATAACAGATGTATATCCAAATCTATTAGGATATACTAATTTAAAATGTGAAAATACCGATGAGGTTGTAGAAAAGAGTGATCTACTTTTCTTAGCACTTCCTCACGGGTTAAGTGAAGAAATAGCAAATACTGCAATTTCAAATGGAAAGAAAGTAATAGATTTAGGTGCAGATTTCAGACTTGAAGATGAGAATGAATATGAGAAATGGTACGGGAAAAAATATTTATATGGAAGTCTTCATGAAAAATCTGTTTATGGACTTTGTGAAGTAAATAGAGAACTTATTAAAAAATCACCCATAATAGCTAATCCAGGATGCTTTCCAACATCCATAGCATTAGCTTTAACTCCGTTACTAAAGCAAAAGCTTGTTAAAAAGGATGGAATAATAATAGATTCTAAATCCGGAGTAACTGGAGCAGGAAGAGGGCTTTCATTAACTTCTCATTATCCAGAAAGTAATGAAAATATATCTCCTTACAAGGTTGGAGGAGTTCATAGACATATTCCTGAGATAGAGCAGAGCTTAGGTAAAGCTTATGGCGAGGAAATAAGGATTGTATTTACACCACATCTTATACCAGTAAATAGAGGCATACTTTCAACTATATACTGTGAATTAAATGAAGGAGTAAGCTATGAAAAAGCTTACGAAATTCTAGTTGAAGCATATAAAGATGAGAAATTCGTTAATATATTACCTAAAGGGCAGGTAGCATCAATTAAGTCAGTGACCTTATCGAATAACTGTCAGATATCTATTCATTTTGATGAAAGAACCAATAAGCTTATTATTTGTTCAGTAATAGACAATATGCTAAAGGGAGCCGCAGGTCAGGCTATACAAAATATGAATATAATGATGGGATATGAAGAAAATAAGGGACTAGAATTTTTAGCACCAGCTTTTTAACTATTTAATTTGTTAGCAATTTTTTAAAGAGGAGGAATAGAAATGGATATATTGAAGGGTGGAGTTACAGCACCGAAAGGTTTTGTTGCTTCAGGAATACATTGTGGATTAAAGAAGAAAAAAGAAAAAAAGGATTTAGCGCTTATATATTCAGAAAAGATATGTGATGCAGCAGCAGTTTATACTCAGAACAAAGTTAAAGGATCACCTATACTAGTTACTGAAAAAAACTTATTAGATTATAAGGCTCAAGCAATTATAGTAAATAGCGGTAATGCTAATACCTGTACAGGAGAAGACGGAATAATAAAGGCCAACAGAATGGCTGAAGTAACAGGCGAAAGACTTGGAATAGACAAGGAAAATGTTATTGTTGCATCTACTGGAGTTATAGGCGTACCTCTTAACATAGAAGCAATTGAAAATGGAATGGATGAGCTTGTAAACAGTATAAATAGAAACGGAAACATAGATGCTAGAGAAGCTATAATGACCACCGATACTATAAAGAAGGAAATAGCAGTATCAATAAAAGTTAGCGATAAAAAAGTTACTATAGGTGGTATGGCAAAGGGATCTGGAATGATTCACCCTAATATGGCTACTATGCTAGGCTTTATAACTACGGACGTTAGTATAGATGGAAAATTGTTAAAAGAAGCGATTTTACATGCTACTAACAAGAGTTTTAATAGAGTAAGTGTTGATGGAGATACAAGTACAAATGATATGGTATCAGTTCTTGCAAACGGTATGGCAGGAAATGAAAAGATCACAGATAAAGACGAGAGCTATTATAAGTTTTTAAATGCATTGACTTTTGTATGTACAGAACTTGCTAAGCTTATTGCTAAAGATGGTGAAGGTGCAACTAAGATGATTGAATGTTATGTTAAAGGTGCTTTAAATGAAGAGCATGCAGTGGCTTTAGCAAAATCAGTAATTCAATCAAGCTTAGTTAAGACTGCTGTATTTGGTGCAGATGCAAACTGGGGCAGGATACTGTGTGCTCTTGGATATTCAGATGAACCTCTAGAGGTAGAAAAGGTTGATGTATCTTTTGATAGCATAAAGGGATATTTAGAGGTTTGTAAAAATGGTATGCCAGTACCTTTCAGCGAAGAAAAAGCAAAACTAGTACTTGGAGAAAGTGAAATATCTATAATAATTGATCTAAAAATGGGCGAAGAAGAGGCTGTCGCTTGGGGTTGTGACTTAAGTTATGAATACGTAAGAATCAATGGAGATTATAGAACTTAAAACTAGTATTTATGCTTTGATGGCTGTTGAAATTAATGTGTCACCCCATCCGGTGCTTAAATGAGCTTGCTCATACAGCATCTCCTGTAGTAACACCTTAATTTCAATAATCGATTTTAAGCATAGTAGAACTTAATATTATAAAGAGGTGACAACTTTGAGTGGTATAGATTTCAAGAAAGCCAATACCCTTATAGAAGCTCTTCCATATATAAAAGAGTACTATGGTAAGACTATAGTAATAAAATATGGTGGAAGTGCAATGAAGAACAAAACTCTTAAAGAAGCAGTTATAAATGACTTGATACTTATGAGTTGTGTTGGAATAAATGTAGTTTTAGTGCATGGTGGTGGTCCGGAGATAAATATATTTTTAGAAAAAATGGGAAAGAAGCCGAAATTTATAAACGGTTTAAGATACACTGATGAAGAGACCATGGATGTAGTGCAAATGGTGCTTGCAGGTAAAGTAAACAAAGAGCTTGTTTTCCTCATAAATTCTTTAGGTGGAAAAGCTATTGGATTATGTGGTATAGATGGAAATATGCTTATTACTGAAAAGGTAAAAAGTGAAGAGGATTTGGGTTTCGTAGGAGAGGTTAAGAAGGTAAATACAGACGTGATAGATAACAGTTTAAAACAAGGATATATATCTGTAATTGCAACTGTTGGTATAGGTGAAGATGGAAAAGCCTACAACATAAATGGAGATATAGCTGCTGCAAATATAGCTTCAGCCTTAAAGGCAGAGAAACTTATACTTCTTACTGATGTACCTGGACTTTTAAGAGATCCGAGTTCAGAAGAAACACTTATTTCAGATATAAGGGTTGGAGAGATTCCAGAGCTTATGGAAGAAAAGGTTATAAGCGGAGGAATGATACCTAAGATAGACAGTTGTGTTGAGAGTATTAGAAATGGAGTTAAGAGAGTACATATATTAGATGGAAGAATGCCACATTCTGTTCTTATAGAGTTATTCTCAGATGCTGGTATAGGTACTATGATTCACTAATATATAGATAAGCCAGTTCCAAATAGAACCTAAGTTTGATAATCCTATTATCATTAATAGTTAACGGAAGTATCAATTAGTTTTATTAGATAGAACTGGGTTATCTATAGATGTACCGCTTCGAACCTTTGAATAAATTGATTTTGATTTAATAGAGTCTTAAAGTAAATAGGAGGTGTAATAAAAATGGATTTTAAAGAAAAATGGAATGAGTTCTTCATGGATACTTATGGACAATTACCTATAGCACTTGTTAAAGGGGAAGGTAATTATCTCATAGATTCTGAAGGAAAGAAATATATAGATTTTACTAGTGGTATAGGGGTATCTTCTCTAGGTTATGGGAATGAACAGTTAAAGAAGGGGTTAAAGGATCAAATTGATTTGCTTTTGCATACTTCAAATATATTCTTCAATCCAGTAGCTATCGAAGCTGGAGAAAAGCTAATAAAAGCAAGCAATTTACAAAAAGTTTTCTTTGCAAACTCTGGAGCAGAAGCAAATGAAGGCGCTATAAAGCTTGCAAGAAAGTATAGTTTTGATAAATATGGTGAAGGAAGAGGAAAGATAATATCTCTAAAACAATCTTTCCATGGAAGAACTCTTGCTGCATTGAAGGCAACAGGACAAGAGAAATTTCATAATTACTTTTTCCCATTTCCAGAAGGGTTCGTATATGTAGAGAAAAATAATATAGAAGCTTTAAAGGAACAACTTGATGGAACTGTATGTGCTGTAATGATGGAGGCTATACAAGGTGAAGGTGGAGTGTATCCTTTGGATGAAAGCTATGTAAAAGATGCAGTTGCGTTATGTAAGGAAAAAGATGTACTAATTATATTTGATGAAGTTCAGTGTGGCGTAGGAAGAACAGGAAAGTTCTTTGGTTTTGAGCATTTTAATGTTGAGCCAGACATAGTAACTCTTGCTAAGGGGTTAGGTGGCGGACTTCCTATTGGAGCAATTTTAGCTGGTGAAAAAACTGCTGGAGTATTAAAAAAAGGAGATCACGGTTCAACTTTTGGAGGAAATCCAGTAGCGCTTAAAGGTGCAAGTGTAGTTCTTGATGTTGTAACTAGTGAAGGCTTTATAGATGAAGTTGCTAAAAAGGGTGAACTTATAAAGAATATAATAGAAGGTTTTAATATTTCAGGAGTAAAAGAAGTTAGAGGAAAAGGGCTTATGTTAGGTATTGAACTTGAAGGTGAGAGCAAAGATGTTCAAGAAAAAGCACTAGCTAAAGGTATATTGACTCTTACAGCAGGACCAAAGGTTTTAAGACTTCTTCCACCGTTAACTATAACTGAAGAAGAAATAAAAGCTGGATTAGAAATTCTTAAAGAATGTTTTTAGTGTAAAACTAAGGCTACATTGAATGGGCGAGTTGAAATTTAGGTGTCATACATCCAATACTTTAATGAGCTTCACAAAGAATTAATATGATTTTCTACAATTACATAGCTAAAACTGTATAACTCACTACGTTCGGACAATACAGTTTCTTAACGCTATTTCATCTCCGAAAATCATTTAATTCTAAATGCTCGCTCATATAGTATCTCCTGTATAACACCTAAATTTCAGTAGCAATATTAAATATAACCTAAGTTTGATAGTGATAAGAATTATTGAATTATTGATATACAAATAAGAATATCTTAGGGGGAAGAGTTATGGAAAATAAGCATTTACTAAAGTTAAATGATTATACAAAAGAAGAAATAATGGAAATACTAGAACTTGGGGAACAGCTTAAGTATGAAACAAAGCATGGTATACCTCATGATCATCTTTTAAAAGGAAAGACTTTAGGAATGGTATTTGAAAAATCCTCTACAAGAACTCGTGTATCCTTTGAGGTCGGTATGTACCAGCTAGGAGGTTCAGCTTTATTCCTAAGTTCACATGATATACAGCTAGGAAGAGGAGAACCAATAAAGGATACAGCCAGAGTTCTATCTAGATATTTAGATGGAATAATGATAAGGACCTTCTCCCAAAAAGATGTTGAAGATCTAGCGGAGTATTCAAGAGTGCCTGTGATAAATGGGCTTACTGATGAAGAGCATCCATGCCAGGTACTAGCTGATTTACTTACAATAAAAGAGTTTAAAAGAAAGTTTGAAGGACTTAGAGTTGCCTTTATAGGAGACGGAAATAATATGGCAAACTCATTAATGGTTGGATGTTTAAAAGTGGGAATGAGCATAGGAATAGCAACACCAAATGGATATGAGCCTCCTGAACATGTAATAAAAGCTGTGAAGGAAATAGAAGAAACTTCAAAAGGAACTGTAACTTTTGCAAGTGATCCTTTAGATGTTGTAAAAGATGCTGATGTAGTTATCACAGATGTTTGGACTAGTATGGGGCAAGAGCAAGAGACAATTAAAAGAAAAGAAGCATTTAAGGGATATCAAGTAAATAGTGATTTAATGGGTATTGCTAAAAAGGATGCTATGGTTCTACACTGTCTTCCTGCTCATAGAGGCGAGGAAATAACAGAAGATATATTAGAACTTCACGCAAAGGAAATCTTTGAAGAGGCAGAAAATAGACTGCATGCTCAAAAGGCTGTTATGGTTAAATTAATGGCAAATAAATAAATTAATATGTTTTTACTGAACATTAGAGTATAATATGAAAAATAGAACTTTGGGATTAATGAAAATTAGTCACAAGGTTCTATTTTTATTTACAATATGGTGGATTATATTTCCATGGCTGTGGATAAGTTTTAGTATTATTTAAAAGCTCTAAGGTATTGTTTAGGATAATCAATATCTAGATGTTCTTCACTAGCTTTATTTAGAGCTAGATAAGGGTTTCTTAAAAGCTCTCTGCCTATAGCAACTAAGTCAGCTCTTCCGTTAGATATTATTTCTTCTCCCATATTAAGGTTTGTTATTAAGCCAACAGCTATAGTTGGTATGTTGCACTTGCTTCTAATAGCATTTGAATAGTTAACTTGGTAACCAGGGTATACAGCTATTTTTGCAGGAACTAATCCGCCAGTGCTTACATGAACTATATCAATGTAATCTTTGACCTCGTTTATTACTTCTAGCATATCATCTAAAGTTATACCGCCTTCTGTATAATCATCTGATGATACTCTAAGTGAAATTGCTTTGTTTTCAGGCCATACTTCTTTAATAGCCAGGAGTATTTCCTTAAGGAATTTAGTTCTGTTTTTAACACTACCACCATACTCGTCTGCTCTTAGATTTGAAAGTGGTGATAAAAATTGATGTATTAAATAACCATGAGCTCCATGTATTTCAATCGCATCAAATCCGGCTTTATCAGCTCTTTGAGCAGCTTCTCTAAACTTTGTTATGATTTCTTTTATATCGTTCTTAGTCAATGCTCTAGGAAGTATACTATCTTTATCAAATGCAATTTTACTTGGAGCAACCGTTTCACTAAAGTTTCCTGCATATTTTCGTCCTGCATGATTCAGTTGGATAGCTATCTTAGAGCCATATTTTTTTACACCTTCAACAATAGTTTTTAATCCATCGATGTGAGAATCATCCCAAATGCCTAAATCATTATCAGATATTCTTCCATTTTCAGTTATGCCAGTAGCTTCTACTATAATTAAGCCAACTCCGCCTATTGCTCGAGTCATGTAATGAGTATAGTGGAAGTCATTAGCTTTACCATCAGCCTCTGCAGAGTACATACACATAGGTGGCATAACAATTTTATTTTTTAAAGTAAGATTTTTTAAGTCATAGTTGCTAAAAATATTCATATATTTCATCTCCTTTATACAAAGTTATTGATTAATGTTATTATAGTATATATACTATATTTTAGGAAGTAGTGATATTATAATCATATAATTTCAAAAAAGTAAGTAATGCAATAAATAAAGGGATGATGGGAGGAAAAGTATGTCTGAAATAAAGTTGGAACGAGGGAATTCTTCAGATAAATGCCCAATAGAAACAGCAATAGATATAATAGGGAGTAAGTGGACATTTTTGATAATAAGAGATTTACTAATAGATGGAACTATGCGATTTGGGGATTTAGTACGATCACTAGATGGAATAAGTCCAAAGACTTTGTCCGTAAGACTTAGAGAATTAGAAAAGGTAGGACTGGTAGATAGGATAGTATATCCAGAGATTCCGCCAAAGGTAGAATATAAGTTAACTGAAAAAGGGAAGAGTTTAGAAACTGTATTTATAGAATTAAAAAGATGGGGACTTACAATCATTGAATAATTTCATTTAGTAAAGCATTCCTCTAGGAAATTTAATTTATAATTATACTAATGGTCTGAAATAGGTTATCTGTAATTGAATTTGAATTATATGGAAAAGCACATATATTGATTTAAATATATGTGCTTTTGAAAATTAATTTTATTTGAAAGTATTTGTGGGTATTATGAAATTCACGGTTGTATAAGTAGACCTATTAGATAGTGGATTTATCTAATTGATTTAATATAGAATGGTTTATTCTCTTTCTACGATCATTGCTGTTCCTTGTCCGCCACCTATACATAAAGTTGCTAGACCTCTTTTTACATCTCTGTTTTTCATAGCATGAAGTAGTGTAACTAATATTCTTGCACCTGAAGCTCCAATTGGATGTCCTAGAGCTATTGCACCGCCGTTCACATTTACTTTACTCATATCAAGATTTAAGTCTTTAGCAATAGCAATGCTTTGAGATGCATAAGCTTCATTAGCTTCAATTAAGTCTAGGTCTTCTGGTTTTAAGTTTACTTTATCTAAAGCTGCTTTTGTTGCATAGAAAGCACCGTAACCCATTATTGCTGGATCAAGTCCTGCAGATCCATAAGATGATATTTTAGCAAGAGGTTTTATTCCTAATTCTTTAGCTTTATCAGCACTCATTATAACAAGTGCAGCAGCGCCATCATTAAGTCCTGATGCATTACCAGCAGTTACAGTACCATCTTCCTTAAAGATTGGCTTAAGTTTAGCTAGAGCTTCTATAGTGTTACCGAATCTAGGAAATTCATCTGTATCAAATATAATTTCGCCTTTTTTTGTTTTTATTACTACAGGAACTATTTCTTCCTTAAATTGGCCACTCTTTATAGCTTCCTCAGCTTTTTTCTGAGAAGAAAGTGAGAACTCATCTTGTTCTTCTCTAGTTACATTCCATTGTTCTGCTACATTTTCAGCAGTTACACCCATATGATAATCATTGAAGGCATCCCATAACCCGTCTCTGATCATTTCATCTACTAAGTCGTTGTGACCCATTCTGTAACCCCATCTCGCATTATCAAGTAGGAATGGAGCTGCAGACATGTTTTCCATACCGCCAGCTACGATAACGTCAGCATCACCAGCTTTAATTATTTGTGCTGCGAGGATTATGCTTCTTAAACCAGAACCACAAACTTTATTAAGAGTTAGAGCAGGAATTTCTACTGGTAAACCAGCTTTTACAGCAGCTTGTCTTGCTGGGTTTTGACCAAGGCCAGCTTGAAGAACATTGCCAAATATAACTTCACTGATTAATTCAGGTTTTATTCCAGCTCTTTTAACAGCTTCCTTTATTACAACAGCGCCTAAGTCAACAGCAGGTACGTCCTTAAGAGTTTTTCCGTATGCTCCTATAGCAGTTCTTACAGCACTAACGATTACTACATCTTTCATAATAAATTACCTCCAAAAGTTTATTTTTTGTAATATTGAAACTAGGATAAAATTGCATCTATAATAATAGACTGGTCTGTCTATTGGTGTGAAATTAATTAGCACCCAAATTACTGAGAGCCAATTAATAAAATCTTATGTATATTTATATGAAGATTAAAGAGGTTTTCTTTAGTCTTTATAGATTGAAATTAAATCATCTGACATTCTTCTTAATGTATTTACATCCTTACTTAAACGATAATAAACTAAATATCCCTCGTATATAGCAAATGCACGATTGGATAAAGTAAGTACTTTTTCTTCAGGAACTTTAGAAAATCTAAGGACATCAGCAAATATATCAATTAATTTATTCATGGATTTAGTGTAATATTCAGCAAGATCTGGCTCAGAGAATGCTATCTCAAGACCTAATACTGCGAAAGGACATCCAAAATGTTTATTTTTTTCTGCACCATATATCATTGTAGCTGTTAGTGTTTTTATAAAATCTTCCCACTGATTACCCTTAGCAGAATTCAATATCAACTCACCAATTTTTTTTTCATAATAATCAGAGACACTAATTGCTAAATCTTTTTTACTTTTAAAGTGAAAATAGAAGGAGCCTTTAGGAAGTCCTGTACCTTCTAAAATGTCGTTTATTCCAGTAGCATTATAGCCTTTTTGTATAAATAAATTAGCTGCGCACTCAATTAAGTTATTTTTAGATTGTTCACCTTTTGTGTTCTTAACCATGGTTTTATCTCCTAATTAGAAATATATCTTACAATTAATATAATAGACCAGTCTGTCTATTAAGTCAAGTTAAAATTTTAACAATAAAATCACTAACCTTTTGGGTTAGTGATTAAATGATAAAAATTTAATTATATCAGATTTGATACTGATGATAGCATGACCAGTATCTTTCAAAATATTTATATTTGCTGAAGGAATAAGTGTTCTTAAACGGTCAGCGGTTTTAATTGAATGGAGCATTATATCTTCATCTCCTACAAATAGAGTAATTGGCATCTTTAGTTTCCTTAACTCTTCATCAGAAAATACAGGTATTGTCTCATAACGAAAATTAAAGCTTTTTCTAATGACTTTTTGATATTGAAGCATTGTAGGTGGAACAGGTTTATTTCCATTTACTTTAGTATATAGTTTTTCCATCCCTCTTTCACCTTGAAGGCTGTGTATCAGAGCTTTGAATATAAAAGATGTTTTTTGAGGACCAATTCCAGAAGGAGATATTAAAATAAGCTTATCAACTCTGCTTGGATAACTTATTGAAAATTTTACTGATAACCAGGCACCTAAAGAAATTCCTATAATATTTGTAGTACTTATAGAAAGAGAATTAAGTACTTCATAAAGCCAGTCTGCATAAGCTGAGCTTTTTAAAGAGAATTGTCTTTCATCACTTTTACCAGGGTCTCCGGGTATATCTATTGCATAAACTCTATAATTCTTAGAATACTCGCCAATATCACCTAACCACATTGCTGAATTCATACCTGCGCCATGGAGTAATATAAGGGGAGGGGAGTCTATTTTGCCTGAAGCTATTATAAAAGTACTACCATAACTAGTATTTATATAAAGTTCTTCGTAAGCCAAACTAGAAGATTTTAGTATTTTATCATACTGTTCAATAACTTGACTTTTCATAATGTTTGATTTGAATGCTGTTTTCATTTTCATCTCTCCGTTAATAGTTCTATGAAGTTCAATATTTCTTCTGTAAATTTGATATCACCCCATAATAGTACTCTTAATCTATTTTCTTTTTCTGAATACTGCATTTTTATAGTGGAAAGTCCTAAATTAGGGTCTTTGCTGTTCATTATAGCTAAAAGGGAATTTGATATTCGGTTGTATTCATCTATATTCAAATCGTTTATGTCAACAACCGTAGATACATTAATTTTATTTCGACTATCAGATGGATTTGATTTACTTGTTGAGAATTCTATAAGGCTTTCTTCATCTTTTTTTGTATCTATTTGAATATCACTGTTCTCCATAAACAAACTTAGATCATGACCGGAGATTCTCCATTGCTTACCAACCTTATTAGCTCTAAGTTTTCCTTCAGTTATAAATTTTCGTATTGTTTTATGATGCATACCAAGTATTTCAGCAACCTGGTCAATGGTATAAAGTTTTTCTTCCACAATAATCATTCCTTTACTAATTGAGTATGGCTTAATTATAGAATGATTGCATAAAGAAGTCAATAAAAATATTGCGTTTTATTGTGTTTTATTGCTATTTGTTAAACTTTGTTGAGCAAATATTAAGTCTTGTACATTACTTCTTGTATAAATTTAATATTAAAACTTTAGTATAGTAAACATGTACAAACAATATTAGAGTGTATTATATATAAGAGTTGGAGACAAATAAGATTCATTGAATACTAGAAGAGTAACGATTTAGTTTTATTACAATATGTGAAATGTGGTAAAATAAAAGCTTACACTAAAGATATAATAGTGTAAGCCATATTGTATATTAGATTTTCCCTCACTAAGGTGTTATGTCAATATAATTCTATATTAGAACTATATATTAATATCTAAGCTCTTGAATTTAGGTTTCTATAAGAAATTATTTTTAAACTCTAAATATCCATTTTTTCTAAGTTTGCAAGCAGGACATTCTCCGCAGCCATTTCCTTTAACTCCATTATAGCAAGTTAGGGTTTCGTTCTTTACTATATCTAGAACCCCTAAGTCATAAGCCATCTTCCAAGTTTCAGCTTTGTTGATCCACATTAAAGGTGTAAAGATCTCAAATTGATAATCCATAGCTAAGTTTAAAGTTACGTTTAGAGATTTTATAAATACATCTCTGCAGTCTGGATATCCGCTAAAATCACTTTGAGAAACACCAGTTATAATAGTATTTATTTCTCTTTGCTTTGCAAACACAGCTACAAATGTTAAGAATAATAAGTTTCTTCCATCTACAAAGGAATTAGGAAGTCCTTCTGTAGGTGCATTTTTATCAACAGTTATATCTTGTCTAGTTAATGAATTAGGAGCTAACTGGTTCAATAGGTTTAGATCTAAAATATGGTGTTCGATGCCGTGTTTTTTACATATATCCTTTGCACATTCTAATTCTAGTTTATGCTTTTGATTGTAATCAAAAGAAACTGCTATAACTTCTTTGAATTTTCTCTTTGCCCAAAATAAACAAGTTGTACTATCTTGTCCGCCACTAAATACCACTACTGCTTTTTGCTTATTCATAATTGCACCATCCTCTTAATCTTATATATTCCTATTTAGTATAAAGCATCATAAGTTTATTATTTAAAATTGGATCAGTATTAAATCTACCTCGTAGGGTAGTAGTTATAGTTTTAGTTCCTGGTTTCTCAATCCCTCTAGTAGTCATGCAGCCATGTTCACCTTGAATAATTACAGCTACATCTTCTGATTCGGTTATTTTTTGAAGAATTTCAGCTATGTCAGTTCCAATTCTTTCTTGAAGCTGTAGTCTTCTTCCCACCATGTCAGCTATTCTGGCTATTTTGCTTAAGCCTATTACTTTTTTGTTAGGAACATAAGCTACTGCAACCTTCATGTTGTACATTAAAGCTAAGTGGTGCTCACAGTGACTGAAGATTTCTATGTCTTTCATAAATACTAAGTCATTATTGCTATTTTTTATATCTAAATCATCTTCAAAAGTAACGTTGAACATAGAAGCAATATCGTCATTTGTATAGGTCATACCTTTAAAGACTTCTTCATACATTTTAGCCACACGTTTTGGTGTATCTTTTAAGCCTTCTCTTTCAGGATTATCGCCAAGAGCTATTAAAATACCTCTTATATGTTCTTCAATTGCTTTTATATCAATTGCCATATTTATACCCCTCTCTTTGATGGATCCCAAATTATTTTGTGAAGTTGAACTTGAAGATTGACACCATTCATTTTCTTGTTTACCATAAACTCTACAATACTTTCTAAGGAGATTTGTCCAAATACAGGACTGATATATACGCTTGTTTTTTCAACTAAAGCATACCTATCAATTATTTCTTTAGCTTTTTTTAAATCTTCAAAGCTTCCAGAAACAAATTTAACAGTATCGTTTTTAGTTAAGAATTTAAAATTATCTAAGTTCATTTGCCTTTCCATATTGCTTGATGGAAGCTTGTAATCCATAGTAAAGCTAGGTGGATTTTCTACTTTTGAGAAGGTATCAAGCAGTACACTACCATTTGTTTCAATCTCAACATGAAGTTCTTTATCTTTAGCTAGTATTTCAAGTAGTTCAATTATTCCTTCTTGAAGAAGTGGTTCACCACCAGTTAGAGTGATATTTTTAACCTCAGTGGATTTTATATAGTTATATATTTCTTCAGAAGACATTAGTTCATAAGGAGCATTTTTTTCATTAGCCCAAGTTGTATCACAATAACTGCAATTTAAATTACAGCCGGCAAATCTTATAAAAATAGCAAGTTGACCACATCTTAGGCCTTCACCATTTATGCTTACAAACTTTTCAACAACTTTAAAATTCATGTTAGTTGACCCCACTTTCTTCATATCTAGCGCTATTTGTAGGTGTTTCATAAACTGTAGCACTTTTTACGTTGTAGCCCTTTTCCTTCATTGTTCTATAAAAGAATGCTGCAAAGTTCTCTGCTGTTGTTCTGAAATTCATCTCTATTATCTTAAAACCGTCTTCCTTTAGACAGCTTAAGCTTTCTTCTCTCATAGTTCCTTTTTCTATTATCAACGCATGATCGTAATAATCAACCATAGCTTTAACGTCATTTTTTAAATCTCCAAAATCTATTACCATTCCTTTAAGTTGACCGTCAGTAACTAGCTTTTCAGTCTGAACTTCTATTTCAACTTTCCATCTATGACCGTGAATATTTGCACATTTTCCTTCATATTTAGAAAGAAAGTGAGCGCTATCAAAACTATGTTCTGCTTTTAAAGTATACATGTTTTTCCTCCTAATCTATTTTAAAAACTTACTTCCATAGTAACAACAGCCAATAGCTCCATTAAACTGAGGCTCTTCTACAGAAATTATTTCTTTGTAATCATTTTTTAAGTAACATTTTATAGCAGAGTTGTTAGCGACGCCGCCTGTTAAAACCAATTTATCACCTCTAAAGTTACTTAAAAGAGGGCGTAATCTTTTATACATAGAGTAGTTAACTCCGGCACATAACCTTTCTACTGCAACACCTTCAGCTATTTTTCCTATAAGTTCTGACTCTGAGAATACAGCACAAGTGGAATTAAGATCCACAGGATTTTCAGAGTACTTACTCATTTCTTCGAAAGAGATTTCAAGAACATTGGCCATGTTTTCTAAGTATCTTCCGCAGGAAGCAGCACATTTTTCATTAAGTTCCAAGTCAGTAGTTAAGCCTTTTTCTATTTTCACAATCTTAACATCTTGTCCGCCAACATCTAAAAGTATAAAATCCTTTAAAGAACTTTGATAGATTGCTCCGTAAGCATGGGCTTTTATTTCATTTATTTGAGTAAATAGCTTTAAGTCTGTGTTATTCTTTCCGTAACCAGTGGATACAGCCTTATCAAAATGGCCAACCTCTAGTTTATCTAAATCAACCACTATTTTGCCGTCCATGTGGCAGTAATCTCTGTAAAACCTCATAGTACTGATTTTTTTCTTTATTACTAGGGTAGTGTCTTCCATTACTACGATCTTAACCTCTCTGCTACCAAGATCTATACCTAGAATCCTCATTAGTTAGCCTCCTTTAAATCCAATAGCATATCAAGAAAAGCCTCTAATCTAAGCTTAGTTCTTGCATCTAAAGTATTTAATTTATCACCTTCGATATTCAATATAGGAATATCAAGTTTATTTTTTATAATTATATCTTCAACAGCTCTAAAGCAGAAAGCTTGAGTGTAGTGGATTATACCATCTAACTTTCTTTCTTCTATTTGCTTTTTCAGCTCTAAAATCCTAAAGTCAGTGTTATACGGGTAAGTATAATCATAATATTGCTCATATATATTTTTTGCCTCTGTTCCTCTAGGGAAAGCAAATTCCCTTTGAACCTCATTATATACAAAATGAGCATTAAAGTTTTCAACAAAACTGTATATGTCAGTAGTCATTGGGGGAACCCCTATATAGCCTAGACGAAGCTTTTTGTTTATTGGTTCTCTTGTTCTTATTTCATTTATTGCTTTCTTTAAATCACTCTCAAAAACATTTATATCTGAATTGAAATCACTTAAGCTCACCTGGTACAGATGATTTTCAAAGCCATTGGCTTTGTTATCTATATATGTTAATTCATCTACTTCTTTTCCAAGAGCTCTAACTTCATTTAGTCTTTTTCTAACGGTTTCAACTTCAGCTTCACTAACCTTAAAGTGATCCATAAGTTTTTTTATTTCTCTTTGTACATCTTCTAAAGTATGGCTATGTGGAAAAGAGAAAGGGTGTACCTTTATGCCTTTTAATTGAAGAACCTCAATTAAGGCCTTAGTATTGGAGCAGTCACCTTCCATAACTCCGACGATTTCTTCAATACCATTTTCAATACACGCTCCATAAAGCCCTTTAATCCACGCACATAAGCTTTTTGGAAAACCATCTTTTTCAGCTACGTCTATATATTTTAAATAGTTATCAGACACTACAAAAACATTATTTAAATCTACTGGCGTGTACCCAGCAGCAATAAGAACTTCCACAGGAACTGTTGTTGTTAAACCTATTTTTTTAATATTAAATCCCCCTTAATTTGTACAACTCGAACCACATTATTAAAGGTTTTGCTAAAGCACCGTGTTGAAATTAATTGGTTAATCATCCGATGCGTTATAACCATTTAATTTCAAAAATACTCTTAAACATACCTTTATAAACAATAAAAAAAGGATTTTACTAAACTTTATTAACTTATAAATATTGATTCAGAACTTAAAAATTCTAGAATACAACATATATAAGCTAAGTTTTTCGTAAAATCCTATAACGTACTTTATAGTTTGAAAAAGGGCGTAAAAAGCCCATAAACAAAAAACACTACCTAGACGGGTAGTATACGTCCTAGTTTTATTTATAGACAGGATGGTTACGAACTGTCTTTATTAAATTATATAATTACGTACTTTACTATAATATACGATATGCAACAAGTCAAGATAAAAGTATAACAAAGCGGAGCGTTGTTAAAACTACTATTTTTCATAATCAGTTATTAAATAGGATAGTTTAGGGGAAATACCAATACAGCTTGCTATTTGGTCTATAGACATGGACTCTAATTCAATCTTATCAAAACTTACATTAAGCATCTTAAAAGCAAAGTAATTAGCTTGTTTCTCAAATTTGCCAAGGTTTATAAAGTTCTTATTAAAGGCGGCTTGACAGATTTGCGTATGAAGTAGGGCATGAGCTAATTCGTGGAATAATATAAAAGCTTCCATAGTATCTTTAATATCATTTCTAATGAATACAATTTCCTTGTCATTAAAGTCACGATAATAAAAGCTATCGTTACCTCTCAGTAAAATGTTAGCTGCTTCAATTTTATGTATTTTTATTTCTAGATAGTCATATAGTTCATAAACATTATCAGTATTATAATTTTCTCTAATTCCTGAAATTATATCATCGATCCAAGAATACATATAATCACCCTTTACTTCTTATATTTAAGACCCAATAATTGCAGCTGATTTAATAGTTCATTTGCGAATTGTACCATTTCCTCATCGGAGAGTTTCTTGATGTCAAACCCGCCATAACCCATAATAGCTGGTTGTTTTAGGATAAATTTCATTGCTTCTTCAGCAGTTTTGAATTCTCCAGATTCATACAATGAAAAATCTTCTTTAACATTTAAATTTCTGTCCTCTGAATCAGAAACTTCTGGGCTTTGAGTAGAGTTAAGCTTCATAATTTCGTCTATGCTTACCTCAAGTGCAGCAGCTAGTTTTTCTAAGGTATTAACTGAAGGATTTTTTTTCTCATCTCTTTCTAAAGCACTAATATAGCTTGCATTAACCCCACTTAATCTTGATAATTCATTAACCCCAATCTTTTTAGCTTCTCTTATAGCCTTTATGTTCTTGCCGAACACAATAATCACTCCCTTATAGTTATATAGATGTATCACTTCTTAATAAAATTTATATTTTTAAATTCTCTCACCAGAACCAGTGAGAGTTTTAAAAATAGATCTCGGATCGAACTGATACATCTTTAGTAAAGTATATGCTTATAGAATATATTATATCCTACAAGAACATGAAGTCAATAGAAAAACAGAGAAAAACAGAACGTATGTTCCAAAAACTTGATATAAATACCAAAAATAATGATTTTTAAGAAAATAAGCGATTGGTGTATTCTGTTAGAACATGATATTATACTCTCAAAGAATACAGAAAGGGTGGGGAATTTAATGACTAAGGTTTTAGAATTAAAAAGAACAAGAAGTTTAGAAGAGGATATTAATAAATTCATAGGAGATAATCCTAGTATTAAGATTATTGATATCAAATACTGTATAAGTAGCTATATTGAAGCTGGCAGTGTTAAGAACTGTAGCGGAGCTTTGATTGTTTATGAAGAAAGTAATATTTAATTTATATTTGTTTGAAAATCACAAGAAACTGTGATTTTGGGACATGTGTAAATTAATAGTCGAAGTTAGAAACGTATAGTATATAATTTGAGAATTTATAAGTAAGAGGTGATGATATGGGGTCAAGTGATAAGTTTAAAAAAATAGAGGCAATGCTTTATAATTACAAACAAACTGAGGTTGAGATAAAAAATATTGATTTAGATATAGAAGAAGTTAGAAATGAGTATAGGGGAGTAGGAGCAATGGTCTACGGTGAAAGGACAAGCTCCACTAACAAGATTTCATCCTCTGTAGAGAACGAAATAGAATATAAGGAAAACAGGGTAAGTTATCTAACTTCATTAAAAAGAAGTAAAGAAATCGAAATTGAGAGATTGAATAATGTATTAAGTATATTAAGTGAAGACGAGTATAAACTGATAGAACTTAGATATTTTAAAAAGCTGCAATACAAGCAGATTGCAGATATTATCTGTATGAATGATATATATATAATCGATAAAAAGAAGAAGATAATAAATAAGCTTATACCACTAATGAACATTTAATATAATAGTGGATAGTATTAGGGAGCATACATAAGTTTGGTTAATACAAATTTATGTATGCTCCTTTATTGTTTAAGTATGCTAGAGTATATGTAATTTTATGGTATAATAAGCTTTAAAGTAATATATGCATAATTTATATATTAAGTTATTGAGAGTGGGTACAGGTAATGAAGATAAATAGAAGATACATACTAAGTTTTATTATTTTATTTATAATAGAAACTCTTATTGCACTTTATGTTCACGATGGGATAATTAGGCCATATATAGGGGATATACTTGTGGTTGTTCTAATGTATACCTTCATAAGAGGAATAGTTAAAAAAAGAATAAGATTTTTGCCAGTGTATCTATTTTTATTTGCATCGGCAGTTGAGATAATGCAATATTTTAGATTTATAGATTTACTACACTTACGTAGTAATAGAGTAGCTTCAGTTATACTAGGAACATCTTTTGATATAAAGGATATTTTGTGTTACCTAGCTGGAAGTATAATTTTGATTATGTGGGAGCAGTTTGTAGATAGAGAAATTTAGACTTTATATATTAAAAGAACTTAGTTTATGGCTAAGTTCTTTTTTCTGCAAAGATAATTATAAAACTTTTATACTGATTAAGCCTAGATATTTCAATGATTTCAGAAGTTTCAGTGAACTTCGTTATATAAATCTAGGAAGACCGAATTGTCCCTTATCTTATCAAATATGCAATCATCAAGATAGTCATAATAACAAATAAGTTTTTCTTTTGCTATATTTAAGTTGTTAAAACATTCATCAAGATTATCTTCGTATAAGTTTATAGCAGCTGAAACAATATAGAAATCTCCATTATCAGGATCAATTTCTATAGCTTTTTCTATATTTTCTCTAGCAAGAGGTATATTCCCTAGCTTGTACAGTATATGAGCATAATTTTTATAAGCTTCAGCTAGTGTACTATCAATTTCTATGGATTTTGTAATATCTTCTAGAGCTTCTTCATATTTATTAAGTCTAATTAATACAAAAGCTCTATTGTTTAATGCTACATTGCTATTGATATCGAAGCTTATTATTTTGTTTGAAACAATAAGTGCAGAATTAAAATCAGAACTTTCTACATATGCTCCCCATAACAAGCTATTAGTTCTGATATTATCATTAATAGCGATAGCTTTTTCAGCTATAGAAATAGCTTTATCGTATTCTTTAAGTAATATATGATTATTAACAATCATGATGTAAAGGAGTATTTCATTGGGATGTATTTTTATGTAATCATACAACAATTTTAAAACATCTTTAGTTAGTTTTGATTTACTATATATAGAAATCTTTCTCATATAGTAGGAAATATTACTAGGATTCAAGTCTATAAACTTTTCCATATCTTTAAGAGCCAAATTATATTTATTTATGTGAAAAAAACACATTGCTCTAATGTAGTAAGCAAATTCGTTAGTGTTTACACTATTTAAGTAAGTATTCATATCTGATAAGGCATTCTCAAAATCATCAATTTCGAAATAAGATTTACCTCTTAAATAATACGCATCTATATTAAAATAATTAAGCTCCAGAATTTTTGTACAATCATTTATTACATTATTGTGATTTTTAAGTGTAAGGTTACATAATATTCTAAAATAGTAGGTGTCAACATCGCTATCACATAGTTCTATTGCTTTATCGAACTCATCAAGAGATACCGCAAAGTCTCTATTATTATAATATAATTGACCTTTTAAGCTGTAGGCATAGAAATGTTCAGGATATATGTAAATAGCTTTATCATATAATTCAAATGCTTTTTCAACATTTCCTGAGTTAAGATATTCTGTTCCTTTTAATATGTACATATTGTATTTTCTTATGGTTTCCTTCTTATTGCCAGCGCGATTTAATAGAACTACAAATGCAACAAAGATAAGGATGACTATTATTATGAAGGTCATTTTATCACTCCTAATGTATTGGGGTTAATGCCATTATATCATTAATTTTATATGACATTAAAGCTGTGTTATAATAGGTATTAGTAAAATTAATACATTTATGTGATTAAGTATAAGGAGGAATGGTTTTGGAAATAAGATATAAATTATCAATGATAGATAAATTTAAAATAACAAGTTTCTTATTGAAAAAAGATAGCTACTTAAATAAATCTTATAGTATGAGTCGTATAGTAAAAGAAATATTACTAATATATATGATACCGATATTTTACAAGACATTCTTATTAACGTTCGTAGGGGCAGAGAAAAATAAATCTTTAGAATACCATGTTATAGGATTCTTTAAAAAGTTATACGAAAGTTTTTTTATTGATCTATATTCATTGATAATTATAACAATAATATATTTATTCGTTTTTTTTATTTGGAGAAGCTTATTAATATCAGTATCTCAGAAAACTGCTATCAATAACTATGTCAATACCTTAGCTATAAATGAATCAGGTATAAAGTTACAAAATGATAGCTTTATAGAATCAATAAATATAGATTATATTAAAGAAATAGTGATAAGTAATGAATATTTATATTTCTTTGGAGATAGGGATTTATTGCTTAGTGTTGTACCAACAAAGAAAATTGAAACTTCAAGAAATGAGCTTGATAATCTTTTGGGAAAAAACTACAAAAAGGTAGTTAAAGAGGTGCATTAATGAGTTACGAGTATTATATAGATGATAAAGTTATTGCTAAAAAGAATGAACGAGATAAGGCTGGTTTAAGAAGAAAATTAAAAAAAGTATTCTTCCTTATAAATATTCCTTTGTTATATATTTTTTGTGTATTTATATATTCTTTTTATGATGCTACGCTAAAGGTTATACCTACTAGATTAAATATTTATATAGTAATAACTATAATATTTATTGTAGTTGTCTTCATTAAGATATTTAAAAATATCCAATACGATTCCAAGAAATTCTCAGAAGATACTTTGAGTTTATTAAAACATAGACTAGCTACTGGATATAATAAATTCAGTTTGGAGTTATTATCAGATGGATTAATGATTAAAAAAGAGTATGGAGAAGTTCTTTATAAGTGGAGTTTTGTGTTGAAGGTTATAATAAAGGATGAAGAGGTTGATATAATAGGAAGAGATGGCACCCCTATAACTAGAATTTATAAAGAGAATATTTCATTTGATATAAATGATTTTATTAAAGAATTATCCAGTTATGTATCAGAAAGTTGTATAACTAGGGAGGGATAGTATAGATGTACCACTTCGAACCGCAATCTATTTTTAAAACTCTCACGGCTTCTGGTGAGAGAATTTTAAAATAATAAATTTCATTACGAAGTGGTGCATCCATAGATTAATTGCTCCAAAGCAAAGCCTATTGGTATATATCTGTATAAGAGTACAAGTTATTCTTTAAGTAATACGTAGACTGTATTATATGATAAATGAAAATCTAATAAAAATCTAATATTATTCTTATAAACAGCTTATTACATACCTTAGTTTCCATGTGTTAGTATTACATCATAGAAATTGTTTAAGAGCAAAGCACTTAGTTAATCACTAGGTGCTTTTTCTTTTGACTAAATTTTCTAACGTGAAAGGATGTGATGCTTATGAGGTTATAAATTTACAAGCAAGAAGAAACACAAATTTTAGTTAAGCAAATTATTAAAAACTTAAAAATTTAAATTACAAAATTACAAAATTAATGGAGGAATGAAAAATGGCAAAAAATTATCCAGATATAAAACCAGGAGAAATAGTTTCAGGAGGATTTACGTATCCAAATAATGCTCAAGTAGTAGGAGATGTTCTTTATCTAAGAGATGCAAATGGAAATGTAATTTCAGGAAGGCAAGTAGACAATGGTGACAAGATAACTGTTCTTGATGTAGGTTATACTAAGCAGCTTACATTAATACAATACCCAGCAGGAACAGCAGTAAGACAAGGGTATGTAACTAACTCTACTAATATAATAAAGTATCTTAATCAAGGGGCTTGGAAGAATGGTTCTACATCAGAAACAGTATATGATGAAAATGATGCGGTGCTTGGTTCGTTAGATCCATACGAAGTAGCAACACCATTATATAAAGCTAGTAATGGAAAGACTCATGTAGTATACAATACTAGCAAAGGAGCAAACACAAAGTCAGGTTATGTTGTATATGGTGGTGGAACTGGTTCAACAAATCCTACAGGTGGTATAGTTCCTGGAGAAGTAGTACCAGGTGGATTTACTTATCCTAACAACGCACAAGTAGTAGGCGATGATTTATATTTAAGAGATGCAAATGGAAATATGATATCAGGAAGACAAGTATCGAATGGAGATAGAATTACTGTATTAGACGTAGGGTATACTAAGCAACTAACTTTAGTTCAATATCCAGCAGGAAGTGTAGTAAGACAAGGATATGTTAGTAACGCTACAGCGTTAATAAAATATGATAGACAAGGTGAATGGCATAATGGATCAACTGCAGAAGAAGTACTGGATGAAAATGGAGCTCACTTAGGTTCTTTAAATTCATACGAAGCAGCAACACCACTATATAAGAAAAATGGAATGACACATGTTGTTTATAATACCGATAAAGGACCAAATACTAAGTCTGGCTATGTTAGATATGAAGGTAGTGCAATGCCTCCTAGTGTAACTATACCAACAATTAATGAATATAATGTGCAGAAACAAGTTTATGGTTTAAGTGGAAAAGGAAGAGAGTTACAAGTTTATAAAGTTGGATCTGGAAGCAAGATTCTCTTTGCTGGATTTAGAATTCATGGGTTTGAAGATAACTGGGCAAGAGATGGGGTAGCACTAGCTACTATAGCTATAGAACTACTAAAAACACTAGCAAGTATAGATAAAGTTAATGGATTAAATGGATGGACTGTTTATGTAGCACCTTCGATGAATCCAGATGGATTGATGGAAGGATGGACCAATAATGGCCCTGGAAGATGCACAATTACAACATCAATAGATCTTAATAGGTCATTTCCAACTGGATTTAGCGTTGATACAAGCTCAAGAAATTACACAGGTAGTCAACCATTATTGGCTCCAGAAGCTAAAGCTTTATCAGCACTTATAACAAATCTTAAGGGTGGAGCTAGCAGAATGGTACTTTTGGATTTCCATGGCTGGTTAAATGAAACTTTAGGAAATTCAGTTATTGGAAAGTTTTTTGATGATCAATTTGGCTTTAGTCATAATCCGAACTATGGTGGTGGATATTTTTCGACATGGGCTAATTCATTAGGAATAGAATCAGCCTTAGTTGAATATCCATCAGTAAGTAGTACTCAAGAGGCTCTTGATAGAGGATTTGTTACAAAGACATTTAATGCAATTAAAGGTATTATTGATTCAGGCGAAAGCAACAGTGGTGGAACAGGTGTGATAGAAATACCAATTAACAAAACTGGACAAGTTATTAATGTTACATCTAATCTAAATGTAAGAAGTAGTGCAAGTATTTCTTCAAGTATAATTGGTTCCTTACAACCGAATTCTATTGTTAATATCATTAGTCAACTGGGAGAGTTCTACAAAATATATTATGGAAATGGTGTGGGATATGTTAGTAAGGACTATGTGACAATAGGGAGTGCGACAATAGATAATTCTTTGAGAGAGGGATCTCAAGGAGATGCTGTAAAGACGTTACAAGAAAATTTGACAGAGTTAGGTTTTTTCAATGGAATAGTTACTGGTTACTATGATGGTTTAACATCTATGGCAGTAAATCAATTTCAGCTAGCTTACGGTGTTATAGGTGAGAGTGGGATAGCTGGAGTAAAAACATTATCAACAATAGACTATATATTCAAGAATATATACGTATTATCACTAATAGAACAATTGGAAAAGGAGGCTGATAATTATTCAAATAAATTAGGGAATAGTGATAGTTTATCAGTAAAAAATACATTGGTTTTAGATTTCTTGAGAAGTATTAGATATAATGCTGGTTTTTCTTGGCTTATTACTCTTGGGATAGCTGAAAATGGGTTTATAGATTACGTTAAAACTAATAATGTTGGACTCTATAATAGGATTATTAGATATATAAATAATAAAGCAGAAAATGCTTATGTATATGGTGAAGCTATTGATCTGGCTCATCTAGCAGCAACTACAGAAGGATACATAGCGTCTCCGGTAGTTCCGAATTTTTGGATTGGATGGGGAGGAGATTTAGCTACTGCAATGGCTGATGTTACAGGAATAAAATTTCGATCTGGTACCGATAAAACTGTTGATGAAATCGCAGAGTCAGTCATTGGAAACAATGAATATAGTTGTTCTAGAATTGATATTGCAGTAGATATTGATTCAATAGCAATAGCCTCCAATGCTAATATAGCTAGGTTTTCAGATATAATAAAGAAGCAATATACTGGAATTGATTTATCCAGTAAACGTAAAGAAATAATATTTGGAGAATTAGGAGTCGATTTATTAGTAAGTGAAGAAGTATTATATCAAAAGATATATGGTAAGATTACAGGTATTACAGGTTTTCTATTTGGTGTAGTGTCAACGCCGTTGTATAAACTTGCAATATATACCGAAAAAGATAGCAATAATAATGTGATTCGATCAATAGAGCCAACTAAAGAGGTACAAATAGCAACTTGCAAAGCTTTTGCAAAATATATACTAAATAAGCTTTAAAAATAGGTTGTTATATGTAAGTTTAAAGCATTGATATTGATATAAAAGAGGCTTTAATTAGCCTCTTTTGTAAATTGATAATTATAGGATAAAATTAGCTGAGTTTTTTTGAAATAGATAAAAAACTCATAATAAAATATATTAAGTTTGATATTAACATTAATAATGAAGATATACAAAATAATATATTTTGAGGATTTGTAAATAAATCCGATACCATTGTTAAAAAAACATTGAAGCCTTGATGAGTATGCAAAAAAACTGAGACAAATGGAGGAATTAATAATGGTAAGAAAGTTAAGATAAATAATAAAAAGCTATATTTAAAATTTACTGTTGATTTTTTTAATAATAGTATAGTTAGTACATTTAATACAAGAGGCAATATATTTACTGTTAGTAAATCAAATAAATAAGTCATATTAAAATCTTGTATAAAAATAAAAGCCCACATAAGTAATACTAATCTTATACAAATCTGGATAATAGCGCCTGCATATCCAAACAAATTTGCTAATTTAGTCATAGTTAACTCCTTGTAAATTAATTTTAATTAATATTATATCGTTAAGTATAACAAATGTATATATTAACAAACTAAGTTTAAATTTTATTTACATTTTTTATAATAGCGAGCGTTATGAAACACTATTTTATTTATATTATATAAGATTAGTGGGATACAGATAGTTGCCTAAATTTCTACACTAGGATATTGACATATGTTTGAGTTTTATTCT
The DNA here is from genome assembly GCF_016595795.1 of Clostridium yunnanense. GTDB lineage: Bacteria > Bacillota > Clostridia > Clostridiales > Clostridiaceae > Clostridium_AR > Clostridium_AR yunnanense. The sequence continues at coordinate 117,580 of NZ_JAENHN010000025.1, read as the reverse complement.
GATAATAGGAGATGCGCTAGTAAATACAACAGAGCTTTCATCAAAAGATACATTAGATGCATCTGTTGTAAGAAAAATTACAGAAGAAAGTAATGCTGAAATAGCAAGTGAAAAATTAAAATCTTCTATTAAATACAGGTCATTACACAACAGGGTACTAGGGAATTTATCGAGTTTACTAAAGACGAAGCTATGAAAGAGTATTCTTTTTGTATTACAAATGAGATAGCATTGCCCAAGTATTGCGTGCAACTATTTGAAAAAGTGAATATGATATAGTGGAAATAAATAGTTAGTTATAATGAATATCTTAATCTTTATTTATTACTAACAATATGAGAAGGATTTAGGTACTAATCTGAAGTTAGTTCGTGAGATAATGATAGCAAAATAGTATTATAGAAATAGACGACAGTAGCACTGAATTTAATCAGTGTATACTGTCTTTTGTTTTATAATGCCAAACAATAATATTTAAATCATTAGAAGGAGGTATGCAAAATAGATAAACAAAATATAATAACTTCACTTATTGCAGCCATTGGAACTGGAGTAACTTGGATCTTTGGAGTATGGGATACTGCTCTTATGGTGCTTATTGCTTTTATGGTCTTGGAATATGCTACAGGAGTTATAAAAGCTTATATAAACAAGATAATTTCTAGTGATGTAGGGCTAAAAGGAATAGCTAGAAAGTCAGTCATATTCATAGTTCTTATTGTAGCTGTTCTTTTAGACAAGCTTTTAAATACTGGCACATGGTTATTTAGAACCTTAGTGTGTTATTTCTATATAGCAAATGAGGGAATAAGTCTACTAGAAAACTGCGTGGAGCTTGGGCTTCCTGTACCAGAACAATTACAAGATGCTTTAGTTCAGCTTAAGGATGGAAATAGAAAAGATATGAATAAAAGAGAAGAATAATAATTAAGAAGAGGCTATGAAAGCATACCCATTTGGTATTGCAAATGAGATAGCATTGCCAAAATATTGCATACATCTGTTCAAGAAGATAAATATGATATAGTAGAATCTATTAATCCATATAGTAGAGGATATGGTAATAGTATGTAAGTTTAAAACCTTGATATTGATATAAAAAAGGTTTTAATTGGCCTCTTTTATAAATTGATAATTATAGGATAAAATTAGCTGAGTTTTTTTGAAATAGATAAAAAACTCATAATAAAATATATTAAGTTTGATATTAACATTAATAATGAAGATATGCAAAATAATATATTTTGAGGATTTGTAAATAAATCCGATACCATTGTTAAAAAAACATTGAAGCCTTGATGAGTATGCAAAAAAACTGAGACAAATGGAGGAATTAATAATGGTAAGAAAGTTAAGATAAATAATAAAAAGCTATATTTAAAATTTACTGTTGATTTTTTTAATAATCTTATAGTTAGTACATTTAATACAAGAGGCAATATATATGCTGTTAGCAAATCAAATAAATAAGCCATATTAAAATCTTGTATAAAAATAAAAGCCCACATAAGTAATACTGATCTTATACAAATCTGGATAATAGCGCCCGCATATCCAAACAAATTTGCTAATTTAATCATAGTTAACTCCTTGTAAATTAATTTTAATTAATATTATATAGTTATTGGGAACGACGGTATATATGAGTAGGCGAAGTTTAAGTTTTATTTACATGTCGATAAAAATACTGAGTAAAAGAATCTTTTTCGTCATTAGAAGAGAATGAACTAAGGGGAATTGAATAACCTATATTCGGTTTAATGTAAATAAATATATGATCCTTAGTGCTGATTATATTTAATACCGAGTTCCATTCAAATTTATATGTAGAAGAAGTACTACTTTTAGTTATGCCTTCATCTGATAATTCTACAGTTAAATATTCAAAATTTAATTTTTTAAATTTAAAAATAAGTATCGCCTTGAAAAGTATGTCGACGGACTTTGGATAAAATATAATCCATAATACACAGAATATAAATTCTATGATATACCAGTAAAAAAAATTTTTAGACAAGTAGTAGTAATCATAAATAAAGCTTAATATTGCTACTAGTGGAATGAGAATTATAAAAAATATAGTAGCAGTCCTACTAGCAGAGGATGGTTTTGTTTTTATATTTAAGGCAACCATATCTTCAACGGTATTTATATATGATATTTTCACAGTATTCACCTACCTTATTTATCGAGTTAAAAAAAGAAGATATATTATAATCAACAGATTGATTTATGTATGTACCACTTCATATTGAAATTTATTATTTTTAAATTCTCTTACCAGAACCTGTGAGAGTTTTAAAAATAAGTTTCGGATTCAAGTGATACATCTTTAATTAAATTGTATATAAAAACTATATAAACTACAAGGCTCAATGGAATATATATGGAAGTATATTATTCACACATTATATTTAATTACAATAATGATTAAATAAAAATCTATTAAGAAAATCATTTATAGCTTACTACAATTTTTCTATGTACGGTTCAGAAAAAGCAGATGTGCAAAAACTCGCTGAAGTAAATGGCTTCAGCGAGTTTTTCATATTAAATTATGTTTAAGCATTGTATTAAAATCAAAAAATGAAATTTAAATAAAGGAGCGATTATATATGAAGATAGCCATAAGAGGTGGTCATAACTTTCAAGCGGTAGGGGCATCAGGAATAATTGATGAAACTACAGAAGACCGAAAGGTTAAAGATGCAGTTATAAAATATTTAAGAGCATCAGGACACAATGTGCTGGATGTGACTCCAGGAGACTGCGATGTAAACACAGATTTAGCCTATGGTGTAAATAGTGCTAATAGATTCGGAGCAGAACTTTTTGCATCCATACATTTTAACAAAGCTTATGATAGTTATAGTGGAGCTATTGGTACAGAAGTTTGGATATACTCTACTGGAGGAAAAGCAGAGCCTATAGCTACAAGAGTTGTAAAAAAAATATCGTCAGAAACAGGTTTGAAGAACAGAGGAGTAAAGACTTCTACTAGTTTGTACGAATTAAGAAAAACTACTATGCCTGCTATGATAATTGAAGTGTGTTTTGTAGAAGCTACAGAAGATGTGAGAATATACAATGAGAAAGGTTATGACTTAATTGGGAAATGTATAGCTGAAGCTATAACTGATAACACAATAGATGGAGTCGAAGATTATACAAAACCCAATCCACAAGGGATTCAACCTGATGTTATGAATAGCATTAAAAATAAAAACACATTCATGACTAACGCAACTGCTCAAGTTGCCTTAGACGCTAGAGATAAAGGAGAGGCATCTTATATTGATATAGGAGAGATATATGCAAATGAAAGAATTCAGATATTAGCAGAGGTTTGTGATAAGGAGTATTTCCTACCGGTTATTTACTGGAAGGATGAATTAGCAAAAGCATCAGAAAAAGTATGGGTAAATTCAAAACAAGAGGTACTGGCGATAGATACAAATGCTAGTGTCATTAATGTAGTAACAGAGCTAGATGCTAGGTATGAACCTTTACCAGAAAGCCCAAGAATGGGATATGTAAATAATGGTGAAAGATTGTTTGTTCATAAATCAGAAGGAGATTATGTACTTGCTACTTACTTTGCAGGAGTAGGGTATAAAACAGCTTATTTCACAGAAAAGTATATAGAGATGGACTAATTATATAGATATAAATATAAAATCTAGTGTCAATATTAAAAGTTTCTTATTACAGACATTAGTTTCCATGTGTTAGTGTAGCTATAAGTAGGAATAAAAAAGTAGTCTATTTAATTTACAGACATCAATTAAATAGACTACTTTTTTAAATTTTAAATTAATATTTAGAAGAATTATTAAGGTGATCATAGAGATATTTAATAAAAGATTGAGTTTCAATACTAGACGAAAATGAACTTAAAGATATTGCTAAACCATTATTAGTATTTAGATAAATAAATATGTGATCCTTAGTGGTGATTATATTATCTACTGACTTCCATTCAAATTTATGGTTAGAAGAGCTACTGATTTTAGTCAGACCCTCTTCTGATAATTCTAGCGTTAAAGGTTCAAAATTGATTGTATCTAGTTTAGAAATAAGACGTTTCTTATAAGTTATATCTAGAAGTTTAGGGTATAATATTATCCACAATAAACAGAATATAAATGCGCCTATAGAGAAAGAAGAGATTCCTTGGTCAAAATAAAGATAGTCATAAATTAAATACAAGATTGTTATTAGTGGAACAATACTTGTAAAGATTACCTTAATGTTTTTATTATAATTTGATTTAGCCTTTTTGTTAAAAGAAACCAAATCTTCAACAGTATTTATATATGATATTTTCATAGTAGTCACCTGCCTTATTTATAGATGAACCACTTCGTAATAAAGTTTATTATTTTTAAATTCTCTCACCAGAATCCGTGAGAGTTTTAAAAATAGATTTTGGATTGAAGTGGTTCATCTTTATTAAGTTTAAAAATCACAATCTAGTAATATCAATATATCAATCTAATTAAATCATACATAAAGTTTGTGTCTACTACAAGTTTTTACAAAATTTACTGCGTGGGTATATAGATTTAAACATTATAAAAATTTACAAATCATATTTCCATCTTCATCAAAAACATAAGTAATATTTGCTAGTGGACCAATCTTTAAGATGGTTAATACATTCTCTTTTAGATTCATAGAAGGAATCTTATATATGCCATTATTTAAAGGAATTATTTTCTTCGATAATAGATTTACAAAATAGGAACTTTCTTGAGCTTTGATAAATAATTTGTTAGTATCCTTAAAAGGGTACACCATAATACTCGTTATTCTTCCTTTGATAAATGAGTTTACTAAAAAGGATCTTAAATCTTCAGATAAAGGAGCCTTGATTTTAAACATAGCTCTATTCCCATCTATAAAAGTGAAGATATAATCTTGATCTTTAGTAATTTGATAGCTGCAGTAATTTAATTTACTATTTTTCACTTCTATATTTTTATCCGATATTATACTCTCTTTTCCGTACTCTATCCCGAATGCCCTAACATTTTGATAATTATATGCTTTATTCTCAATACTCATCTCTAAGCTACAATTGTATTTAATTAATTCATTGGTGTTAGAAAGTGTATATTTATCTTTATTTAGTTGATTTTTTATAAAGATAAATGCACATATTGCAATTATCAATGTGAAAAAGGTTAATATTATCTTCTTAAACATTAGTGGGCCTCCTGCATTACTGATGATACTTATTTAGAAAATCAAGAAATTCTTTTTTATGGGATTCAACTTCGAATATTCTTTTTGGTATAAAGATGTTATCTCTATGATTATTAGTATAAATATGTATATATTTATCAGTTTCTAAGAATCTATCAATAGATTTTTTAGTTAGAGATTTTTCATAGAAAGATGATGTTATTAGTATAGTATCATCTTTTATACAAATTGATTTTTTAGATATATTAGATTTTATATTTTTTTTAATAACATCATTTCTCTTCTTTTTTCTAACTAAAGGTATTGTAAGTAGGCAAACTATATATAATAGTATAAAAAATACGATATTTTCTTTAAATAGGAGAGTGAGTAATAATACACTAAGAAATGTAAGAATATAATTTTCTATAAATTCACCTATTTTATAGTATTTATGGTGTATTCTATTTTCTACGCTTCCTTCTATGAATTCTTCATTTGAGAGAGTATATTCAATATTCATAATTGACCTCCAATTAATCACGTGGTCAGTATGTTACTTATCTTTCTTTTCATACTTCACCTTTATTCCATGTATTATATCTACCTTAAGATCTATATCCTTATCATCATTTGAATAAGTAACCGTTAAATTTTTATCATCTTCCCATTTAACATCTATATCTTTACTATGATAGGCTGAGTATACATTACCCCCTTGAAGAAGAAGCTTTTTTATCTTCTTTTTATCAGTTTTAGAATCAAGTATTGATACTCTAGGAACAAAAGAAGTTGTGGCTCCACCTGAGTATACGTAAGCATAGGCTGTGTAATATCCGTTAGGGGAGGCAGTTTCCTTTAAAATTTCTATATTTGATTCACTAGAGCATCCTGTAAATAATACTAGAAAACTTAGTAGGGTGATATATACAAAACTTTTCTTAAAAGCTCTAAACATTATTAACTCCTTAGTATCTATAATTAATTGTTATATTAATTATAGGCAATAATTATTTTTATGTCTAATTACATATTGGTTTCAATGAATGAATAAAAGTAATGTGAGTTTAAAATAAAAATACACCTCAAAATGTCAGCAGATTTGTTGAGCATTAGAGGTGTACTTTTTTATATTGTTATATTACTGAGCTGCTTTTATAGAGAAGGTTTCCCAACCGCTTATAGAATCTCTATTAGCATATAAAACTCCGCCATTATTGAAGTCAGCAGCCACGTATTTACTATTTGCCATAGCTTGAAGTCCAATATTTCCATCACTTAAGGTAACTATCTTGAACTTTTCCCATCCGTCTATAGATGAGCTTCTTGCTACTAGCTTTGTGCCATTATTTAAATCAGCACAAACATATCTGTTGTTAATTTTTGAAAGTAGAGAAATTGTTCCATCATTATTTTGTATTACCTGAAACTTTTCCCAATCTCCAACTATTGTTTTACTTGCAACTAGTGGATCGTTACCGTAGTTGGCAGCAGATATATAATTTCCGTTATATACTGAGGTTATTGTAGACCATTGAGTTGGAACTGGAGTAGGGTTAGTTGTAGTTGAAGTAGTGATTGTAAAAGTATCACCATAACAAGTAACTGTTAAAGGAGCAGTAAGATTTACGTTATTATTTGCTAAAAGTGTTTGATATACTTTAACTCTGTCTTCTGATCCATTCCAAGCTGGATCTGATACAAGTATATTGTATCTTATGCTTAAGAATTTGCTAAGCCATGTCTTTTCAGAAACTCCTGTCTTAGGTGTTCCACCAACTGCTTTAGTTGTTTGGCTCATTATATCTCTTGCACCATCTTCACCATGGTTAATAAATGCATCGTAAAGTTCGCCTTTTGTTATTGGCAAAGTTGCACCGATTTCAGAAGCTGCTACTTGAGCTGGATTCCAATACAACCTGTCTACTAGATTATGCTGAGCTGTTTGGAAAGCTGGATCGCTTGCACAAGATGCAAAATCAGCAGGGAAACCTGAAAGTCCAGCAGTACTGCTTTGCATACCATCTGGATGAGGCATAGCATCTATGGCTTGAAAAGCAGGTATATATTTAACTAATTTATTACTAGGGTTAAGTTTTTTATATTCTTGTAAGAACAATGTACCGTCATAAGTACCACTGCAAAATCCCGGGAAACCGAAAGTATAACCTCTTCCATCCCCTATATTTTCGCAGTAAGAATATTTTAGAGTTGTAGTACTGTTTTCAAAGATAGAAGTAAGCTTGTACATTACTTCCACTGAAGGACTTGAAAATGTATAAGCTTTAGCAGGTATAACTGAAGCTAATACGAAAAGAAAAGATAAAACTAAAGTAGATATGGCTTTTTTTGAACTTGTCCATTTTTTTGATGCTTCCATTTATAAATCACCTCGTATTTTATTTGATCACAACATATCCCTTAGAACTAAGTTTTTATCCATCCTTAAAATTTATAAAGCTTGAATTTGGGTTGGAAAAACAAACTTTTAAATTTATCGTTAGTTTATTAAAGTAACTAAGTTTAATATCGTTACCTATTGCCTCTCTACCTGTAAAACATAACATTTCGACAAAATATATGCTGTTTTGCAAAAAATAAAAACTTTGTTATATGCTAAGCGTTTATAGAGAAATTTACAAAATTTTTAACTTTGTTCATAGATGATGTAAAATGCTGTATATTTAGGAAAAAGTAATGCAAATATCAGCTAATAATCACAATTCAAAAAGATTATTGCAGATATATAAAGAAAATGAGAAGTTACAGGTTTGATAGAAAACAGTATATTTTGACAAGAAATTAAGTGGTAGAAATAAAAAAATCCCTCCTTTTATTTTATAAAATAATTAATATGAAAAAATAAACCTAGTAAAAAGTTAAAAAAGTAAGTGAAAAGGATTGAACAAAAATTTGTATTAACAGAAGTGACAATGTTGTGTATCATTACAAATATAATTATATCAACCCTAATTTTTCCAGTCAATATGTTTATGAATATATAGAATTATTACAAAATATAAGGTGTAAACATATAATTTTACGGTATAAAAAGACAATTTATATTATAAATAGATAAAAAGATAATATATAAAATATTGATTTACTATATTTCTAGCATATGGAGTTTTTAATAAAAAGTAATCATTATAATACTTTTAATCTGTAGCATAATATATATATAGCATTCCAGAAGTAGTTTAGAATTCAGTGCTTTCAATATGAACTTTGTGGATTAAAAGTTATGAAAATCTGGAGTGTAATACCTTTCCAAAGCCAAAGATGTATTTTTGATCTAACTTTATTAGAGAGAAGTTTTATATGGTTATAACATGAGATTCCACTTAAGAAGCATCTATAGATGAACCAATTTCTTATTAAAATTTATATTTTAAACTCTTTAGACAAAAACCTTAAGAAGTTTAAAAATAGATTTTGGTTCGAATGGGCATCTTTAGACACCATAAACTATAAAAATTTGTGGAGGTGTTGCAATGAATAGTAGACATAGAAGAGAGTATACAGAAAAGACCTTTAAAAAGAATGGCACAAAAACACAGAATCAATGGGCTAAAAGTAGATTTCCTACCACAATAGAAGAACCAAGTAAAAACAAAAGTGGAGTAATGGCAGAGGAACAGGGTTGGACATAAGATACTAGTTTGTTTAAAAGTTCTAGTTATATTTATTATAGCTAGAACTTTTTTTAATTAAAAATAATGTTGCTAAAAAGATTACGATTATTGTGAAATTTCGTAACAAAGTAACTGATAATGACCTTGCTTTAAGAGCAGTAATAAAGCAATCATAAATTAGGTGACAAGAAACTACAAATGCATGAATAAATTATCCCCAAAAAATTAACATTTTTTCATAAATTTTTATGATTTTTTATTAAAAAGCAGTTATAATTAATAGTATCTAAGTGATTAGGCAATTGTTGGCTAAGGGGGGATTAATTTGGAGTTTTACAATCCAAGTGAGAAGATAAGACGTATGAGAAAGAAGTTCAGAGTTAATCAAGCCGAACTAGAGGGGGTTAACATGACTAGAGCCTTCATCAGTATGATGGAGAGTGGTAAGAGAAACGTAAGTAAGGCAAGTTCTAAACATCTTGCAGAAAGATTTAATGAAATAGCAAAAAGAATTTCTGTAAACTTAAATTTAGATGATGAGTATTTTTCAAGACAACCACAGGAAGATGCTAGATATTATATTGAGAATGAATTAAAAAATGAGAACAACCATAAAAAGCTTGAAGAACTTATAGAAGTTGGTAAGAAGTATAACTTAGATGATTTGTTAGCTACAGTATACAAATTAGATGCAGAAAAGTACTTTGAAGAAAAAGAATATGTTAAGGCCTTTGAATTATTTAATTATGCCTTAGGTAAATATAAAGAGTTGAAGGATGATGCAGCTCAAGTATATATTTATAATATTTTAGGTAATTGTAAGGCAAGAAGAAATGAACAAGAAGAATCTATTTTTTACTATAAGCAGGCAATACTGTATGCTAAACAAGCAGATAACAAGTTTTATTTTTACAGATCTAGTGCAAATTTAGCGATGTCTCACTTCTATATTAAGCAATACGAAAAGTGTATAGATATAATCAATGAAGTTATACTTTCTAATAGCGAGAAAGTGGAATATAAAATTCTGACTGATTCGCGAATAACAAGAGCTAATGCATTGAGTTTTATTGGTAGAGAAAATGAAGCTATACAAGAATATCTTAATTTGATTGACGAGAATAAGGATAAAAATGATGTATTGCTAGCTTATTGTTATAATAATGTAGGTGAGTATTACTATGCCATTGGAAACTATCAAGAAAGTTTAAAATATATTAGCGAGGCTCAGAGATTAAAAAATAAAGTTAGTAAAGAAACTCTTGCTAATACATTGAATACCAAAGCGAAGGTGTTCTTTAAACAAGGACTTTATGATGAAAGTATAATGCTTTTTGAACTTGCGATAAGTATGGCTGAGCAGTATCAGAGATTTGATATGCTTTTTGAAAATAATAAAGATCTAGTAAATGCATATGAATCGAGAGAAGATTTTAATAAGATAGAAGAGGCTATGTGTAGATACTTAGAAATATTAGAAAGTAATGATGTTGAAAAGGGTAAAAGTTTTGCACTTTATAAGTTAGTAGAGGTGACTATTAAACAAAATAATAGTAACAAAGCTATTAATTTACTGAATAGATTACAAGCCTTGCTTGTAAATTAAATATTGTTAAATTTATCAATAATAGTGCAATTAATTAATTTTTGTATTATAATAGTAACATAGTTAATAAGTGGGGGTAATGAGGATGAAAAATAAAGTTGCAAAGATTATTTTTGGTGTTATTTTATTAGGTGCAATTATAATTCCTTCCTTTGGAGGAGTTAACACTACTATAGGTAATGGGAGAATCACAACTTTAGGATATGATACACCAAATCCAGGAAACTAGTAATATTAACAAGCCAGAAAAAGTAAATATACTTTTTCTGGCTTTTTTAGGCTTTACATTTAAGATATCAGCTTCAAATAAGATACTCATATTGAATAATATACTGTTAATAGAAAAAAATAATTGTTAGTATTTCTGAATTTATGGAACTGGGATATATATTCACTAAATTAGATGTACTATTTCAATCCTTAGAACGAAAATAATTATTTCGATAAAATTACTAAGTTTTATTTTAATATATATTAAGATTAAGTAGTTCATCTATAGATGTAAACTAAATAGAGTATTTCGATGAATCAAATATCTGTTAATTAAATTAACTAATTTAATTATGCTAAGAAAAAGTTAAATTGAAGATTTGTCGTTGAGAAGAATCAAGACTAAAAATTATATATATTTGATATCCTTTTATAATATATAATAAACATAAACTCTATTAGCTTTAGAATAAATGAACTATTTAGAAGTAAATATAAGGGAGGGAAAAGGATGGATCTATTTAATTACCACATGCACAACTACTATTGTGATGGAAAAGGTGAGCCAGAAGATTATGTTAAGAGAGCTATTGAATTAGGTTTTAAGGCCATAGGTTTTTCTAGCCATGCACCTGTAGATATACCTAATGAATGGACGATGAGGCAAGAAGACTTATCTAAGTATGTTGAAGAAATAATAGGATTAAAAGAAAAGTATAAGGGAAAGATAGAAATTTATCTGGGGCTAGAGATTGATTATATAAAAGATTTTATGGGGCCTGGGGATGAAATATATAAGAATATTCCACTGGATTATTGTATAGGATCTGTTCATTTCATGCCTATAAAAGATACCGGGGAATATTTAACTGTAGATTATACTGAAGCTGAGCTCAGAAATATAATCGAAAAAGGGTATGATGGAGATTCCTATAAATTCGTTGAGGCCTATTATGGCTTTATTAGGGAGATGGCAGCAACCAGTAAGCCAGATATAGTTGGACATTTGGATTTAATAAAGAAGTTTAATAAAAATAATTTATTCTTTAGAGAAGATGATTCAAGATATGTGGAACAAATTGAAAAGACCTTAAAGGTAATAAAAGAAAATGATCTTATTGTTGAGGTAAATACAGGTGGAGTAACTAGGGGATATATCTCAGAATATTATCCAAGTGAATGGATTATAAAGAGGTGTAAGGAACTAAGTATTCCTATGAGTATAAACAGTGATGCTCATGTGGTTGATAATCTGGCTGGATGCTTTAAAGAAGCAGCAGAGCAGTTAAAGAACAATGGGATAAATGAGCAAAAGATTCTTTTAGAGAGTAAGTGGGTATATAGTAAACTTTGATATATGAGATTGTTCTAAAGCTACTCAAAGTAGTTTTTAGTACAATCTCTTTTTTGCTGTATTAGGAAAGATAGGTACGCAAAAAATCCACTGAAGAAGAAAACTTCAGCGACTTTATTACTTGCTTAAAGTATTGGAATAATATGTTGAATTTATACATTTATCTATTGTTTTATAATCATTATTGCAAACAGCGCTGTCGTAAGTTAGTTTGTAGAATTTCATAACTTTATCCTGGTCATCAATAAAATCATAGCTTTTAAAAAGAGTAAAATAGATCTCTGTTTCGTACAATTTATTATCTAAGTTCATATATTGAAGTACTAGAGTTTCATATTTATCTAGTAGTTCTTTGGTTTTTGCTAAGTCATCACATTCCATATATATATCAAGAATGTTACATGAAGCAACAAGTTTATTTTCTAATTTATCACTTGAAGCTACAAGAAGTTTGTGTATGCTTACAGCATTATCTAAAAGACCTTTTTCCTTAAGTATATTTGCCTTTAAGGTTATCAAGCTAAAAGAATTAAAGTCATTTATGTTGAAATTACTCTCAAATAAAAGGATGTTTTCTAGTGCATCATCAAGGTTTCCTTCAATTTTTAATACTAATATATAATTAAGCAGTAATTTACCTTTCTTAGAGCTACAGATATTTAGGTCTTTATCTAAGGTTTCTGTTAATATCTTTCTAGCTTCAGATATCTTATTAAGTTTCAAAGCTAAAGTACTTAAACATATTGCAATTTTTGCCTTTAGACTATCATCATAGTTACTTTCTAGTTCGTAGGCTTTTGAAAAACATATATAAGAGTAATATATCTTACCCTTTGAGTTAAGTTCATCGCCTAGATTTACATAAAAGGACAAAGAATCCTCTTCACTATCTACCAAGTATGATAAATCATCATTTTCTTTTAAAATTTTATCAATTTTAGAATCATATAATTTAAAACGCATTTTATATCTTCCTTTAGAATATATTTAGGTTAGAAATATATGACCAGATTAGTGGTTTTATTCGCAAAAACAGCCGCTAATAGAAATTTTACCATAAAAATACATTTTTATGAACAACTATTTACAATTTATGTAAAAATAATTATTATTAGATTAAGGGTATTGAGGAGGGGAAGATATGATAGATCCAATAGGGGAATGGGATTAGTGTAGTATTTTAGCCATTTTTAATTCTTTATTTGTATTTATAGCTTAATGGAAAAGAGATTTCAAAGTAGTATGGGGAACTATTTTGAAATCTCTTTTATTATTAGCTTTTTAGTAAGTTTCTAGAAGTTTTTGTATTCTTCAGCGGATATTTCAGTAAAAAATAAAAGTGTAAAGTCATACTCGTCTGTGGATTCTCTCATATCCTTAATTTTTTCAAAAGGATGCTTATCACATACAGCATTTTCAAAAAATTCACCAAGGGGACTTACAACTCTGTAACTAAAAAAATAATATCTCATAATCTTCTCCTAAAATAATATAATGTTGATCATCTCTATAAGTAAGTTCTTGTTTAAATTATAAATATATTAATGTATGGAAAGCAACTTATTTGGTGCTCAATATATCATTAAAAAAAATAAAATAATTACTATTTTTAATTGACCATTATTTATATGAGGCATATAATGATATTAACATATGAACAATTGCTCATATGTTTGTTGGAAAAAGTTACGAGGTGATTATATGATAAATGAAAAAATTGAAAGTTGTAATTGTACCGTAATACATGAAGATGTCATAAGAGAAGTAAGTGATAAGATACCACAAGAGGAAACTTTATATGATTTATCAGAACTTTTCAAAGTTTTTGGTGATAGCACAAGAATAAAAATAATTTGTGCACTTTTCGAAGCTGAGATGTGCGTATGCGATATAGCTGCTTTACTAAAGATGACTCAATCAGCGGTTTCACATCAGCTTAGAGTGTTAAAAAATGCAAGATTAGTTAAGCCTAGAAGAGATGGAAAGATAGTTTATTACTCCTTAGATGATGAACATGTAAAAACTATTTTCAATCAAGGCTTAGAACATATTACAGAAAGATAAATTTAAGCTGAACATAACTATAGAGATACTGGTTTAATGTATTTGTAAAAATTATAGTTATTACCGATAAACTACTTCAATCCTTAGACTCCAAATAAAGATTTCGATGATTCTACGAATCTTTATTTGGATAAGTTTCAAAATGAAGTAGTTTATCTAAAAATATAGTATTTGAAATTTAAATGAGAAGGCACAAGTTCTACAAAGGGGGATAAAACAAATGGAAAAAGTAAAGCTCTATCTGGATGGACTGGATTGTGCAAATTGCGCAGCTAAGATAGAAGACAAGGTAAATAAATTAGATGAAGTTAAGGAAGCAAGTATTAACTTTGCTAATGGAACTTTAGTTATGACGATTAATGAAGATCAAAAAGAAAATATAATCTCAAAGGTTACAGATATAGTAGTAGCGTTGGAGCCACATGTTAAAGTTAGGAAAGCTACGAAAGCTATAAAGGCAAAGGTTAGTAAACCTGTTAAAAATATATCAGTTTGCAATGATGGTTGCTGCGAAGAGTATGACCACCATGATGAAATTCATGAAGGTCAAAATATAAGTACTAAACTTAAGCATAAAGAACCTATTAATCATCACAGCCACTCTGATTCTCATAATCATGATCACAAAGCAAAGGAACACACTCATAGTAATGATACACATAATCATGGACATGTAGAGCATGAGCATAGTTATGAGGATGAAGAGGATGGACATCATCATGGTCATGATCACGAACATGGTGGTGAACTATCTAAGTTTAGGGTTGGAAGAATAATAGCGGCAATAGTATTGTACGCTATAGGAATAATATTTGATTTTGGTTTTTATGGTGAACTGGGGATCTTCTTAGTTAGTTATGTGTTAGCTGGAGGAGATATAGTTTTAGCAGCTTTAAAAAATATTAAAAGAGGCGAAATATTTGATGAAAACTTCCTAATGGTGCTTGCAACTGTTGGAGCTTTTGCAATTAAAGAGTTCCCAGAAGCAGTAGCAGTTATGCTATTTTACCAAATTGGAGAAGCTTTTCAAGATATGGCTGTTGGAAGATCAAGAAAGTCAATACAAGGACTTATGGATATAAGGCCTGATTATGCAAACTTAAAGCTTTCTTCAGGAGAACAAAAAGTTGATCCTGAAAGTGTAGAAGTTGGAGATATAATTATCATAAAGGCAGGAGAAAGAGTGCCTCTAGATGGAATTATATTAAAAGGAGAAGCATCTATTGATACCTCAGCTCTAACTGGTGAATCAATACCTAGAGAAGTAAAACTAGGTGATGAAGTTCTTTCCGGTGCAATAAATAAAAATGGACTTTTAGAAGTGAAAGTGACAAAAGATTATGGTGAGTCAACTGTAGCTAAGATATTAGATCTTGTAGAGAATGCAGGAAATAAAAAGGCTCAAACAGAAAAATTTATAACAAAGTTTGCTAAATATTACACTCCAGCAGTAGTTTTTGCTGCACTAGCTTTAGCATTTATACCTCCAATAGTCACAGGAAGTTACAGTTTTTCAGAATGGATTTATAGAGCACTTGTATTTTTGGTTGTTTCTTGTCCTTGTGCTTTAGTTATATCTATACCTCTAACTTTCTTTGGAGGAATAGGAGCAGCTTCAAAGCAAGGGATACTAATTAAGGGTGGAAACTACCTTGAAGCATTAAATAGAGTAAAGACAGTAGTCTTTGATAAAACTGGTACTTTGACAAAAGGTGTATTTAAGGTTTCAGCTTTAGAAAATAGAAATGATTTTACTAAAGATGAGTTGCTTGAGTTTGCAGCTTATGCAGAATTCTATTCAAATCATCCAATTGCGGTATCTATAGTTAGAGAGTATGAAAAGACTATTGATAAAAATAAAATAGATTCCTTCGAAGAGATATCAGGAAGAGGAATAAAGATAAAGTTTGATGGACAAGAGGTTTTAGCAGGTAATGTGAAGCTTATGGAGGAGTTCTCCATAAAAACTGAAATACATGATGCTATAGGAACAGTTATTCATATTGCAGTTAATAAAAAATATGCAGGTTATATATTGATTGCAGATGAAGTAAAACATGATTCTAAAGAAGCTATTGATAAGCTTAGAGATATGGGAATCGATGATATTGTAATGCTAACTGGTGACAATAAAAAGGTAGCTGAAGCAGTAGCAGAAAAATTATCAATAAAAAAGGTATACTCAGAGCTTCTTCCAGCGGATAAAGTAGAAAAGTTAGAAAGTATATTTAGTGCTAAGCAGGAAAAGGATTCTATAGTCTTTGTAGGTGATGGTATAAACGATGCACCAGTGCTAGCAAGAGCTGATATCGGAATAGCAATGGGTGGAGTTGGCTCAGATGCTGCTATTGAAGCTGCTGATGTTGTAATAATGACCGATGAACCTTCGAAAATAGCAATGGGTATAAATATTGCAAAAAGAACTAATGTAATAGTGTGGCAAAATATAATATTTGCATTAGGGGTAAAGCTTGTAATTTTGGTGCTTGGAGCTCTTGGATATGCAAATATGTGGGAAGCAGTTTTCGGTGATGTTGGTGTAGCTCTTATAGCTGTGCTAAATGCTACTAGGATATTGAGGATTAGAAATAATTAACTAAGTTGTTTTTTAAAACCTATTCAATTATAAAAATGACAATATAATATATAAATAAATATTATATTGTCATTTAATTTTTAAAAGTATTGACATATTGTGATTTCGCAAATAGAATCATAATTAATAATAAATTCAGAAAACAATTTGAATATATGCCCGTTAAAAATAAATGCGTTGACGGAGACAGTCATTTAGTTATTAAAAGCCACAGAGAGTCGAGGTTAGGTGAGAATCGATGTTTTTTCTAGGTGACAATCACTCTTGAGCAGAAACCTGAAAGCAATGGCGCAAGTAAGGACCTTCCGGTAAGCCCCGTTATAGGCAAGGGTTTGATTGAACCTGGTGATATCTTTTTTATAAGGCGGAGATGATAACATATCCCACTTTAAATGATTTATATCATTGGAGTGGGATTTTTTTAACCTTTTTTAATGGAATAAGTTATAAATAAAGTTTAATTTTAGAAAAATATATAGTGGGAGGTTGTAATGGAGAGACATGTATTATCTGTTTTGGTAAGGAATACATCTGGAGTGCTAAGCAGAGTTTCGGGATTGTTTATGAGAAGAGGTTTTAATATTGATAGTCTATCTGTAGGTAAAACAGAAAATCCAGACTTTGCAAGAATGACAATAACCCTCATGGGAGGAGAAGAAACTTTAGACCAATTCATAAAGCAGTTAAATAAGCTGCAGGAAGTTATTAAAGTCATAAAACTAACACCTGATAATTCAGTTATAAGAGAACTTGTATTGATAAAAGTTAAAGCTGATGCAGCGCAAAGGGCAGCTATAAATGATGTTGCTAAGATCTTTAGATGTAAAGTTATTGATTTGGACACAGAAACTTTAACTATAGAACTTACTGGAGATGATAGCAAGATATCTGCATTAATAAAGTTAATGGAAGAGTATGGTGTAAAGGAAATTGTAAGAACTGGACTAGCGGCCATTGAAAGAGGAAGTAAAGATATTAAATCTTATGGAGACTACTTCGAGGAAGAGTATGTAGGATAAAGATATGTATGGGTTTTTGTATTAGAATTACCACTGAAGTATTAGAAAATCTATATATTCTAATTTAGAATTCTATTTGTGGGGCGCTTTTAGAATTTAGTGTCAGAAAATTATTTATAGTAAGAATTTTCGGTAAAGTTCTGGGACTAAAGAATTAAGAGGCAACTAGTAAGCAATAAGCGATAAAAAGGGGACTTTGAAAATAGATTGCGGTTCGAAGTCGTTCATCTTTAGATATCAAATGGGGGAGTGAATTTTGAATAAAAAAATCTATATCTTAGATTCTACCTTAAGAGATGGGGCGCAAGGACAAGGGATTTCATTTTCTCTAGAAGATAAAATCAAGATATGCAAATGCTTAGATGATTTAGGCATAGATTTTATAGAAGCAGGAAATCCCGGATCAAATCCCAAAGATTTAGAATTATTTAAATCTATGAAGAGTATCAAGCTAAATCATGCAAAGCTCGTGGCCTTCGGAAGCACAAGAAGGTCTGGTACAAAGGCGGAAGATGATAAAAATTTAAAAGACCTACTTGATGCAGGAGTAGAGATAATAGTACTTTTCGGTAAGTCCTGGGACTTTCAAGTGAAGGATATACTAAAAACTACCTTAGAAGAAAACTTAGCTATGATATATGATTCTATAAAGTTTTTAGTTGATAAAGGAAAAAAGGTGATTTTTGATTCTGAGCACTTTTTTGATGGTTTTAAAAATAATGAAGAATATGCCTTAGAAACCTTAAAAGTTGCAAAGGAAGCTGGGGCAGAAGTAGTTGTTTTATGCGATACAAATGGAGGAACCTTGCCTTCTGAGATATCTAAGATTGTAAGTAAAACAAATAAAGTAATAGGAGATAACCTTGGGATACATTGTCACAACGATATGGGGATGGCAGTAGCAAATTCAATAATAGCAGTTGAAGAGGGGGCTACTCATATACAAGGAACCTTCATCGGTATAGGTGAAAGGTGCGGAAATGCTAATTTATCTACAATTTTACCAACTCTGATTTGCAAATATGAATATGAACTTAATGCAAGTAATAATCTAGATAAGCTAACAAAAATCTCAAGATACATTTCTGAAATATCCAATATAACATTAAGTGATGATACCCCTTATGTAGGAGCTTCAGCCTTTGCTCATAAAGGCGGCATGCATATAGATGCAGTAGCTAAGGACCCAAAATCTTATGAACATATAAAACCTGAGCTTGTAGGAAACAAGAGAAGATTTTTGGTTTCTGAGGTTAGTGGAAAAAGCACTATCTGGAAAGAGGTTCAAAAGATTTTCCCAAATATAAAAAAAGATAGTGAAGAAGTAAAGGTTATAACTGATAAGCTCAAAGAATTAGAGTTTGACGGCTACCAGTTTGAGGGAGCAGAAGGTACTGTGGAACTTGTTATGAGAAAGGTTATAGGTAAATATGAGCCATTCTTTAAACTGAATCACTTTAAGATAATAGGTGAACAGCCTTCTTTAAAAGGAAACTTTAGTTCAACAGCTTTAATCAATATAACAGTTGATGGTAAGACTGAAATCACTGCAGCTGAAGGTGATGGGCCGGTAAACGCCTTAGACAAAGCTCTTAGAAAAGCCTTGGAAGTTTTTTACCCTCAGCTTAGAAGTGTACGACTTGTAGACTATAAAGTTAGGGTGTTGGATTCAGAAAGTAATACAGGGGCAAAGGTTAGAGTTCTTATAGAATCTACAGATGGAGTAGAAAAATGGAGCAATGTTGGAGTATCAAAGGATATTATTGAAGCTAGCTGGATAGCGCTAGTTGATTCAATAGAATATAAACTAATAAAAGATATAGAAAGAAAAGTAAGAACTTATTTTTAGGAGGTATTTTTAATATGGGGATGACGATGACTCAAAAAATATTAGCAAGCCATGCAGGTCTTGAAACTGTAAAGGCTGGACAACTTATACAAGCAAAGCTTGATTTGGTTTTAGGCAATGATATAACTTCACCTGTGGCTATAAAGGAATTTAAAAAACTTGGTGATACAGAAGTTTTTGATAAAGATAAAATTGCAATAGTACCAGATCACTTTACACCTAATAAGGATATAAAAGCAGCAGAGCAATGTAAGTTTATAAGAGAATTTGCGCAGCAAAAGGAAATAACAAACTTCTTTGATATCGGTGAGATGGGAATAGAGCATGTTCTAATACCTGAGAAAGGGTTAGTTGTAGCTGGAGATGTGGTTATAGGAGCTGATTCACATACTTGTACTTATGGAGCATTAGGTGCATTTTCAACAGGAATAGGTTCTACAGATATGGGAGCAGGAATGGCTACAGGAGAATGTTGGTTTAAGGTTCCGTCAGCTTTAAAATTTGTATTAAAGAATAAACCGGCTAAATGGATAAGTGGTAAGGACGTGATACTTCATATCATAGGGCTTATAGGTGTTGATGGAGCTTTATATAAATCAATGGAATTTGCAGGAGATGGACTTGAGTATCTTTCAATGGATAGCAGATTTACTATGGCAAACATGGCAATAGAAGCAGGAGCTAAGAATGGAATATTCCCAGTGGATGAAAAAACCGTTGAATATATGAAAGAACATTCTACAAGAGGATATAAAGTTTATGAACCAGATGAAGATGCTGAATATGATGAGGTTTATGAGATAGACTTGTCTACTCTAAGACCAACAGTAGCTTTCCCTCATTTACCTGAAAATACTAAGACTGTAGATGAAGCTGGTGAGGTTAAGATAAATCAAGTAGTTATAGGCTCTTGTACAAATGGAAGATTAGAAGATTTAAGAGTAGCAGCTTCAATCCTTAGAGGTAAAAAGGTTGCTAAGTATGTAAGGACTATAGTTTTCCCAGGAACTCAAAAGATTTATCTGCAGGCTATGGAAGAAGGGTTATTAAAAGACTTCATTGAAGCTGGAGCAATTGTTTCTACTCCTACTTGTGGACCTTGTCTTGGTGGACATATGGGAATACTAGCAGCAGGTGAAAGAGCAGTTTCTACTACAAACAGAAACTTTGTTGGAAGAATGGGACATGTAGAGTCAGAGGTTTACCTTGCAAGTCCAGCAGTAGCAGCAGCTTCAGCACTGACTGGAGTAATAACTGACCCAGAATTAGTTTAGGAGGAATAGCAAAGATGAAAGCAAGAGGAAAGGTTTTTAAATACGGAGATAATGTTGATACAGATGTAATAATACCAGCAAGATACCTAAATACTTCAGACTTTAAGGAACTTGCAGCTCATTGTATGGAAGATATAGATGGAGACTTTGTTAATAAGGTAAACCATGGAGATATAATGGTTGCGAGCAAAAATTTTGGATGTGGTTCCTCTAGAGAACACGCACCTATAGCAATAAGAGAAAGTGGAATAAGCTGTGTTATAGCTTCTACCTTTGCAAGAATATTCTATAGAAATGCTATAAATATAGGACTTCCTATATTAGAGTGCGAAGAAGCTGTAGCAGGTATAGATGCTGGAGATGAAGTAGAGATAGATTTTAATGATGGAGTAATTAAGAATCTTACTAAACAGGAAGAATACAAAGCAGAGCCATTCCCTGAGTTTATGCAGGAAATAATAAAGAACAACGGTTTAGTAGGTTATATAAAGAATAAGTCATAGTGATTAACGCGTTATAGGAATTAATTGATTATACATCCAACGCTCTTTAGATGAACAACTCTATAATTGAATTTATATTTTTAGGATTAGAGTTATTCATCCTTAATGAGCTTACGCAAAATCATCCGAAAAAATTATTTAATTCTAATAGCTAGCTCATAGGGCGTCTCCTGTATAATCAATTAATTTGAATAATAATCTTAAGCATAATCAGATAATAAGAATTCTAAATATGGGGATATAAAAAGTTAACAATATAACAATTTAAGAAGTTATAAATATAAGAATTTAACTTTATAAATAGTTAAAAAGTTATGAATTTAAATTATCTATATAAATTGAAATGAAAATAGAAAAGGCTTCAGCAATAGTCGTGAACGTTAAAAGGGGGATTTAAGTTGACATATAAAGTAGCTGTAATAAAAGGTGATGGAATAGGACCAGAAGTTGTAGATGAGGCTTTAAAGGTATTAGAGGTAGTTGGGGAAAAGTATAATCACAAATTTGAATATAAATTTTTACTAGCTGGAGGTTGTGCTATGGATGAAGAAGGCACTCCACTTCCAGAAGAAACTTTAGAAGAATGCAAAAAAAGTGACGCGGTACTTTTAGGAGCTGTTGGCGGTCCTAAGTGGGATGACCCAAATGCAAAGCAAAGACCAGAGCAAGCTCTTTTAGGACTTAGAGGAGGACTTGGACTTTACTGTAACTTAAGACCAGCACTGCTTTACTCACCGCTAAGAGCGGCATCACCTTTAAAGGATGAAGTCATTGGTGAAGGAATAGATTTTTCAGTGGTAAGAGAACTTACTGGAGGGATCTACTTTGGAGACAGAGGGAGATTTGAAGAAAATAATGAGCAATATGCTTATGATACTGAAAAGTATTCAGTGACTGAAATAAGAAGAATTGTAAAAACAGCTTTCGATATTGCACTTAAAAGAAACAAGCTTCTAACAAGTGTAGATAAAGCAAATATATTAGAAAGCTCAAGACTATGGAGAACTGTTGTTGAAGAAGTTGCAAAAGACTATCCAGATGTTACTGTAAATCACATGTATGTTGATAATGCAGCAATGCAAATCGTTAGAAATCCAAGACAATTTGATGTCATAGTAACTAGCAATATGTTTGGAGATATATTATCAGATGAAGCGTCAATGATAACAGGATCTATAGGAATGCTTCCATCTGCTAGTATTGGAGAAAACAATATGGGGATGTATGAACCTATACATGGAAGTGCTCCTGATATAGCAGGAAAAGGACTGGCAAATCCACTTGCAACAATTTTATCTACAGCTATGATGCTTAGATTCAGTTTCAATCTTCAAGAGGAAGCTGATGAAATTGAAAAAGCAGTACTAAGTGTACTTGAAGCTGGTTATAGAACTGGTGATATATTCAGTGAAGGTATGAAAAAGGTTGGCACAAAGGAAATGGGAAGCTTAGTGATTGAAGAGCTAAGAAAAAACTAAGTTTTGAAACAAATTATAGGTAATGGAGGAAGCGAAATGAGAAGTGATGTAGTTAAAAAAGGAGTAGAAAGAACTCCTCATAGATCTCTATTTAAAGCAGCAGGCTTTACTGATGAGGAGCTAGATAGACCATTAATAGGAATTGTAACTTCACATAATGAAATAATTCCAGGACACACTCACCTAGATAAAGTGGTAGAGGCTGTGAAAAAAGGAGTACTTCTTGCAGGGGGAACTCCAATAGAATTTCCTGTTATAGGAGTATGTGATGGGATTGCTATGGGTCATATAGGAATGAAATATTCTTTAGCTTCGAGAGAACTCATAGCTGACTCCGTAGAATGTATGACAAATGCACATGGTTTTGATGGTCTAGTACTTATACCAAACTGTGACAAAATTGTTCCAGGTGTAATTATGGGCGCACTAAGACTAAATGTACCTTCAGTGGTTGTAAGCGGAGGTCCAATGCTTGCAGGAAAGTTTAAAGGCAAGGATGTAAGTCTTTCTACTGTATTTGAAGCAGTAGGTGCACACAGCAGTGGAAAGATGAGTACCTGTGATCTTAAAGAATTAGAAGAAAAAGCATGCCCAACCTGTGGTTCATGCTCAGGGATGTATACAGCAAACTCTATGAACTGTTTAAGTGAAGTGCTTGGTTTAGCACTTCCTGGTAATGGAACGATACCTGCTGTTTATTCAGAAAGATTAAGACTGGCAAAGCATGCAGGGATGAAAATATTAGACTTAGTTAAAGCGGATATAAAGCCTAGAGATATAGTAAATGAAAGAAGTATAAAAAATGCTTTAACTGTAGATATGGCCCTAGGATGTTCAACTAATAGTGTGCTTCACTTAGCAGCCATAGCTAATGAAGCTAAAGTAGAATTTGATTTAGACAAGGTAAATGAAATAAGTAGTGTAACGCCTAATCTTTGTAAACTAGCTCCTGCAGGTGGACATCATATAGAAGATTTATACTGGGCAGGTGGAATAAAATCTGTTATGAAGGAACTTGCTAAGCTTGATTTATTAGATTTAGGTTGTATAACTGCTAGCGGGCTTACACAAGGTCAGATAGTTGAAGCAGCCTCAGAAGCAGATCACTCTGTTGTAAAGTCAGTAGAAAATCCATACAGCAAAACTGGTGGAATAGCTGTACTAAGAGGAAATCTAGCATTAGATGGAGCTGTAGTTAAGAGATCTGCAGTAGTTGAAGAAATGATGGTGCATGAAGGACCTGCAAGAGTATTCAATTCAGAAGAAGATACCATAGAAGCCATACTTGGTGGAAGGATAAATAAAGGTGATGTGGTTGTAATAAGATATGAAGGTCCAAAAGGCGGTCCAGGAATGAGAGAGATGCTATCTCCAACCTCAGCTCTTGCTGGAATGGGACTTGATAAAACCGTTGCATTAATCACTGATGGAAGATTTTCTGGTGCAACTCGTGGAGCTGCTATAGGCCATGTATCTCCAGAAGCTTATGAAGGCGGACTTATAGCTTTAGTAGAAGAGGGAGATAAGATTTTAGTAGATATAAAAAATGGTAAATTAGAACTTCAGGTAAGTGCTCAAGAAATAGAGGCAAGAAGAGAAAAATGGGTTTTACCTGAACCAAAAATAAAAGAAGGCTATCTCAGTCGTTATGCTAGACTTGTAAGCTCTGCTAGTGCTGGGGCAGTACTAAGATAGGAGGATCCTATGAGAATAAACGGCTCAGAAATATTAATCAATACTTTAATAGATGAAGGGGTAGATATAATTTTCGGCTATCCTGGTGGAGCTGTACTTAATATATATGATGCTATCTACAAAAATGAAAATAGGATAAAACATGTGCTGTCATGCCATGAACAAGGTGCTGCTCATGCTGCTGATGGGTACTCAAGAGCTACTGGCAAGGTTGGTGTGTGTCTTGCAACCTCTGGGCCAGGTGCTACAAATTTAGTTACTGGTATAGCTACTGCTTATATGGACTCCGTGCCAATGGTTGCTATAACAGGAAATGTTACAACTCCACTGCTTGGAAGAGATAGTTTTCAAGAAGTAGATATAGTAGGTATAACAATGCCAGTAACTAAACATAACTTCATAGTAAGAGATGTAGAAGAACTTCAAGAAACTATAAGAAAGGCTTTTTATATAGCTAAAGAAGGTAGGCCAGGACCAGTTCTTATAGATATCCCAAAAGATATTACGGCAAAGCTTTGTGAATACGAAAGTAAAGCGCCTATTGAAGTAAAAGAAGAATACAAGTTTGTGACAGACAAAGCTCTAGCAAACTTTGCAGATTTTATAAACAAAGCCAAAAGACCTTTGATATTTGCAGGTGGCGGGGTTATAAGCTCTGGAGCTACAGAGATATTAAAAGAATTAGCACTTAAGATAAATGCACCAGTAACAACTTCCTTAATGGCAATGGGAGCTTTTCCAGGAGATCATGAACTTTATACAGGTATGATTGGGATGCATGGAACTAAAGCTTCAAATCTTTTAGCAACAAAAGCCGATTTGATAATTTCAGTAGGAACTAGGTTTTCTGATAGAGTTGTAGGAAGTAGAGATCATATTAAAAATGCAAAAGTTATACAGATAGATATTGATCCAGCAGAGATAGATAAGAATATTAAAACAGATGCAAATATTGTTGGAGATGTTAGATATACCTTGGAAAAGCTTATTGATCTTATAGATGAGAAAAGAAATGAACAGTGGTTAGAGCTTATCAGGGAGTACAAAGCTTTAAAAGGCCATAAGGAGGATAATGAAAACTTAACTCCAGAATTACTATTTAGCAGTTTGTATAATAGCTTCGGAGAAGAACTTGTTATGACTACCGAAGTAGGTCAACATCAGATGTGGGCGGCACTTCACTATACTTTCTTAAGACCAAGAACCCTTATAACCTCTGGAGGACTTGGAACTATGGGGTATGGCCTTGGAGCTTCAATTGGGGTGAAGCTAGGTCTGCCACATAAGAAGGTTGTAAATATAGCTGGAGATGGAAGCTTTTCTATGAACGCTATAGAACTTGCAACAGCAGTTAGCAATAGAGTGCCAGTAGTAATAATAATATTGAATAACGGCTGTCTTGGAATGGTTAGACAGTGGCAAAGCTTCTTCTATGAAAGCAGATACTCTTATACAACACTTAACAGAGGAACAGACTACGTTAAACTTGCCGAAGCTTACGGGGCAAAAGGTTTTAGAGTAACAGACCCTTCTGAGCTTAATGAAGTGTTAGACAAGGCTTTTACCTCAGAAGTACCTGTAGTTATAGATTACGTTATAAATATAGATAAAAAGGTATTTCCTATGGTTGCTCCTGGAGCACCTATAGATGACATAATATCTGAAGCGTAGGTATATAGATAGCAATGGTACTTTGTTTGAGAGTATTTTGAAATTAAGATGTTCCTACAGGAGATACTATATGGTCAAGCAACTAGAATTAAATGATTTTTGGAAGTGAAATGACGCTCGGGAACTTTATTGTCTGAACGAAGTGAGTTATAAAGTTTTAGTCATTTCACTGGAGAAAATCATATTAATTCTTTGCGAAGATCATTAAAGTATCGGAGGTAGGAGCATATTAATTTCAGTACAATACCTAAACAAAAAATAAAATAGGGGGTGGAATAGTGAAGAAAATCAAGATTTTTGATACTACTCTAAGAGATGGGGAGCAGACGCCAGGGGTAAACTTGAATCTGAAAGAAAAGTTAATCATAGCAAAAAATCTAGAAGCCTTAGGTGTTGATGTAATAGAAGCAGGGTTTCCTACAGCCTCCATTGGGGACTTTGAAAGTGTTGCTTCTATAGCTAAAACTATCAAAAATTCAACAGTGGCAGCTCTTGCGAGAGCTACTAAGGGAGATATTGATAGAGCTTATGAGGCAATAAGGGATGCTGAAAGTGCAAGGATACACACTTTTATTGCTACTTCGCCAATTCACCTAAAATACAAGCTTAATATGACTGAGGATCAAGTTTTAGAAAGAGCTGTAGAGATGGTTAAGTATGCTTCAAGCTTGTGTTCTGATGTTGAATTTTCAGCTGAGGATGCTTATAGAAGCAATCCTGAATATCTAATTAGGCTTTTTACAGAAGTTATAAAAGCAGGAGCTAAGGTCATAAATATACCGGATACTGTTGGGTATGCATTACCAAATGATTATGGTAACTTTATTAAAAATATAATGGATAATGTTAAAGGTATAGAAAACATAGATGTATCAGTTCATTGTCATGATGATCTAGGAATGGCAGTAGCTAACTCCTTAAGTGGTATCATGAATGGTGCAACTCAAGTGGAATGTGCTATTAATGGACTTGGTGAAAGAGCAGGAAATGCATCACTTGAAGAAATAGTTATGGCTATTGAAACAAGAAAAAGTTATTTAGATATGGAGACAGGAATAAAGATTAATGGAATATGGAGAAGCAGTAAACTTGTTTCTTCCTTAACCGGAATTGTAGTTCAGCCTAACAAAGCTATCGTAGGTGAAAATGCTTTTGCGCATGAATCTGGAATTCATCAAGATGGAGTTTTAAAGGAAAAATCCACCTATGAGATAATCACTCCTGAATCTATAGGTAAAGTTCAAAATAATAATATAGTTCTTGGTAAACATTCAGGGAGACATGCTTTTTCTAGTTACTTAAAAGAAAATGGTATTGAGATGGATGAAGAAGCTGTAAATGATGCTTTTGATAAATTTAAAAAGCTCACTGATAGAAAAAAGAATATTACCTGGAAGGATATAGAGGCAATTATAAATAACAATGCCAATATAGCGGAAGAAACCTATAAGCTAGTTTCCTTTCAGACTCTTGGAGGTAATAGAAGTATACCTACAACTACAGTGGAAATTGAGTTTAATGGAGAAGTTTTAAGAGAAAGTTCAGTAGGGGATGGGACTGTTGCTTCAGCATTTAAAGCAGTTGAGAGGGCTATTAATATACCGATAAAGCTTAAAGATTACACTATACAATCAGTTAGTGATGGGGAAGATGCGCTGGGAGAGGTTACTGTAAAGATTGAAGAGGCAAATAATATATTTGTAGGTAAGGCTCTCTCAGGGGATATTATTGAAGCTAGCATAAACGCATTAATAAATGCAGTAAATAAAATGATAGAAAAAATAGAAAAGGATGGGGAATAACATGGTAAAGATGTATTATGAAAAAGATGGAGATTTAAATTTATTAAAAGAAAAAAAGGTTGCTGTAATTGGATATGGAAGCCAAGGACATGCTCATGCACTTAATTTACATGAAAGTGGAATAGATGTTACTGTAGGTTTATATAATGGAAGCAAATCTTTTGAAAAGGCTCAAGCAGCAGGACTTAAAGTAGCTACTGTAAAAGAAGCTACAGAAAACTGCGATATAATTATGATATTAGTTCCTGATGAAAAACAAGCAAAGCTATATAAGGAAGAGATAGAACCAGCTTTAACTGAAGGTAAGGCATTAGTGTTTGCACATGGTTTCAATATTCACTATGGACAAATTGTTCCACCTGCTTTCGTTGATGTTTTCATGGTTGCGCCTAAAGGCCCAGGACACATGGTAAGAAGAACTTACACTGAAGGTTCAGGAGTTCCATGTCTTATAGCTGTAGAGCAAGATTATTCAGGAAAAGCAAAGGATTATGCATTAGCTTATACTATAGGTATAGGAGGAGCAAGAGCTGGTGTTCTTGAAACTACTTTTAAAGATGAGACAGAAACAGACTTATTTGGAGAGCAGGCTGTACTTTGTGGAGGTGTTACTGAGCTTATAAAAGCTGGATTTGATACTTTAGTTGAGGCTGGTTATTCCCCAGAAAATGCTTACTTTGAATGTCTACATGAAATGAAGCTAATTGTTGATTTAATGTATCAAGGCGGAATGAGCACTATGAGATATTCTATAAGTGATACTGCTGAGTATGGTGACTATGTAACTGGAACAAAGATAGTTACTGAAGACACAAGAAAAGCTATGAGAGACGTACTTAAAGATATACAGGATGGAACTTTTGCAAGAAACTGGTTAGTTGAAAATTCGGTAAATAGACCTTACTTCAATGCTAAGAGAAGAATGGAAAAAGAGCATCCAATTGAAAAGGTTGGAAAAGAATTAAGAGGTATGATGAGCTGGATAAAGACTGATTTAGACTAGTTTTAGAGGTTACCATAAATTACTACAGCTTTTATTTGACAAAAAAACAAAAAAAACTACAAATCGTGTTGACATTAGTCCGATAATTAAATATAATTGTTTTCGTTGAGAATACTTTCAGGCATAAGGGAGTAGCAGACAACATTTAATGTTGTTGCAGAGTCAACATACTGATGCTTTTCATCTGGCTTTGTATTAAATTGTGAGACTTATGTATAACGAGGGTTGCGTTATACATAAGTCTCATTTTCCTTTTGTTTTAATCGAATTTTGATTATCTTTATACATCTATGAATCTAAAAAAATGTTCTAAGATTTAAATAAAAATAGAGTTTTCCACATTTTTACGAATTTTTAAATTTTACATATTAAAGTTTTAAAAAATCTATGATAAAATTTTTATTAAAAACCAATTATTTTAGGGGGACATATGAACGTATTATCGATTTTTCTTACTGGACTAGCTTTATCAATGGATGCTTTTGCTGTAGCTCTTACGCTAGGAATAAAATCAACAAACAAAGATAAGAAAAATATAGCCTTAAAGGCGGCGTTATATTTTGGAGGATTTCAGGGAGCCATGCCTCTATTAGGATGGATACTAGGAATAAATTTCACACAGTATATAGAGAAGTTTGATCATTGGATTGCATTTGCCTTGCTTTCAATAATTGGTGGGAAAATGATTCTTGATGTTATAAGAGATGAAGAAGATGAAGAGAAAGAACAATTAGCTACAACCAGTAACAAAGAGTTCATACTGCTTGCAATTGCAACAAGTATTGATGCGTTAGCTGTTGGTATAGGTTTTGCTTTTTTAAAGGTTAATATACTTGAAGCAATACTCGCAATAGCGTTAACAACCTTTGTAGTTTGTTTTATGGCTGTATTCATAGGAAAGAAATTTGGAGAACTACTAAAATCCAAAGCAGAATTATTTGGAGGAGTTATATTGGTAGTTATAGGGACGAGCATACTGCTTGAACATTTACATATATATTAGAAGTTATAAACATTGATAGGTTCTTAACAGAATTGGAACAGTTATATTTTTAACAGTGTTATTAAAGAGGTACTAGTTTCGATCGAAATCTATTTTCAAACCTCTTATGGGTTTTAAGAGGAGAACTTGAAGATATAAAATTTATTACGAAGTGGTACATCTACATATAGATATATTTATATAATAAAAGCAGCTGAAACTAAATTTAGTTCAGCTGCTTTTTACACTATGTTTAAGAATATTGTTTAAATTAAGTGGTTATGCAGGAGATGCTATATATTAATTCTTTGCGTAAGGTCATTAAAGCATCGGATGACTAACCGCTCAATTTCAACAGGTAGCTTTAACAACACATACTTTTACTGAGCAGCTGTACCTGTTGCAGGGGCAGTATAAACTCTTTGCGCCAATTCTTCATCTAACATATAAAGAGCTGCAGGATTTGATTCTGCTCTTCTGAGTTTTTTAATTAGTTTATTAAAATTATCTTCCTCTTCAACTTGCTCATCTATAAACCATTTTAATAGTGATATAGTAGAATGCTCTTTTTCTTCATTTGCTATATCTGCAAGATTATATATTCTTCTTGTAACTTCTTGTTCATGCTCGTAGCCTTTTTCAAAAACATCAATCATATTTTCAAATTTTAGCTGTGGCTTATCTATAGCCTGAAGGGTTACGTCACCATTTTTTTGATATACATAATCATAAAATTTCATAGCGTGGAAAAGCTCTTCTTGAGCTTGAACTCTAAAGAAATTTGCAAAGCCATCTAAATCCTCTGATTGAGCAAATGCAGCCATTGCTAGATAACTATAAGATGAATAGAATTCAAAGTTTATTTGTTCATTTAAAGCCTCAATTAATCTTTCGCTTAACATTTTTTTATCCTCCTCTTAAATATGTTTATATATTAGGTTATTTATATTTGTTGTTGTTATTATAAATTTATATGGGAAAACAATCAATATTTAACATGAAATATTGCTAAATAATAAATATCTTTTGTTTAATAAATGATAATATTCAGATAAATTACTAAGCGTAAGGTATTAATATAATTTTATATTAATACAATTTCATATTAAAACAATTTTATAACTAACATATAGATAAGTTTAAGTTAAATGTGGTAATATATATAGGTAATAGAGTAGTATAGTGGATTTTATTACTCTTTAGATAATTAGAAATTTTTAATTTGTGGGTAAATTAAAAGTAAAACAATAGGATTTATTGGCTTGTCAGGTGAACGAGGTTCAGAAAAACAGGCTTACAAAAAATATACGGCTAAGTTTTTTAGCGATTTTATAGAATTTGATAACTTATTTGTTAATTTAAGAAGAGGTGACATAAATGGAAAAGAAGAAAAATATATCTATGGCTGTCATAAAGAGACTACCAAAATATCATAGATATCTATTAGAATTATTAAAAAATGATGTTGATAGAATTTCATCTAAAGAATTAAGTGAAAAGATAGGGTTTACAGCATCGCAGATAAGACAGGATTTAAACTGCTTTGGTGATTTTGGTCAACAAGGCTATGGTTATAATGTAAGAGATTTATACAATCAAATAATTGCTATTCTTGGCCTTCAGAGAGATTATAACACTATAATAATAGGTGCTGGTAACATAGGGCAGGCGCTTGCAAACTACACTCAATTTGAAAAACTAGGGTTTAATCTTCTTGGAATGTTTGATGCAAACCCAAGATTGACAGGTATTAGAATAAAAGACGTAGAGATAAAAGGCATAGATGGAATTAAAGATTTTCTAAAAGAAAATCATGTTGATATAGCAATTTTATGTGTTCCAGATAACAATGCTCAAAAGGTTTGTGATGAATTAGTGGAAAATGGAGTAAAGGGTATATGGAACTTTGCACCTATAGATTTAGTAGCGCCTAAAGATGTAATTGTAGAAAATGTTCACTTAAGTGAAAGTTTACTAACATTGGCATATTTGATAAATGAATCCCAAAACTAAATAATAAATACAAATATTAGATTAAAAATTGTTAAAAAAGACACAAAATATATTGCAAATGTATTCTTAAACAAGTATAATCATAATTGAAGTTTACGGACTTCAATTATTTTTATCTTTGCTTGTTATAATATTAACAAGCATTAAAAAGATTTAACAAATTTAGTAAGCTTTTTATTGTAATATAAGATTATGCAAATAAAACTTATATGCTTTGTTAAGAATATAACTACTTTAAGGAGGCCAAAACAATGGAATTAAAAAATGTTATCCTTGAAAAAGAAGGAAATATTGCTATTGTGACAATAAACAGACCAAAGGCTTTAAACGCACTTAACTCAGAAACATTAAAGGACATAGACACAGTTGTAGCAGAACTAGAAAAAGATAAAGAAGTTTACGCTGTTATTTTAACAGGTGCAGGTGAGAAATCATTTGTTGCTGGTGCTGATATAGCTGAAATGAAAGACTTAAATGAAGAGCAAGGTAGAGAATTCGGAGCTTTAGGAAATAAAGTTTTCAGAAGGTTAGAAGTATTGGACAAACCAGTTATTGCAGCAATTTCAGGTTTTGCATTAGGTGGAGGCTGTGAACTTGCTATGGCATGTGATATAAGAATAGCTTCTGTAAAGGCAAAATTCGCTCAACCAGAGAGTGGACTTGGAATAACTCCAGGATTTGGTGGAACACAAAGACTTCCTAGAATAGTTGGACTTGGTAAAGCAAAAGAATTAATATACACTGGAGACATAATTAATGCAGAAGAAGCATTAAGAATAGGTTTAGTTAATAAAGTTGTAGCTCTAGAAGATTTAATGACTGAAGCTAAAGCTCTTGCAAACAAGATAGCTAAGAATGCTCCAATCGCAGTTAAATTATGTAAAGATGCTATAGACAGAGGAATGCAAGTAAGCATTGATGAAGCTATAGTTATAGAAGCTGAAGACTTCGGTAAGTGTTTCGCAACTGAAGATCAAACAGAAGGTATGACTGCATTTGTTGAAAGAAGAGAAAAGAACTTCAAAAACCAATAATTAAATTTATGACTTTTTGAAAAATTCTTTAATTCATATTTAAATTTAAAGATATTAGTAAATACTAGACGGAGCAAGTTAAATTGCTCCGTGAATAATGAACATATATAAAAGGGCAATCAATAGTTGCTCTATACTTAAATAAATAGCAGGAGGGAATAAATAAATGGATTTCCAATTAACAAGAGAACAAGAATTAGTAAGACAAATGGTTAGAGATTTTGCTCAAAACGAAGTTAAGCCAATAGCAGGTGAAATTGACGAGACTGAAGAATTCCCAATGGAAAATGCAAAGAAAATGGCTGCTCTAGGTATGCTAGGAATTCCTTTTGATAAGAAGTATGAAGGTGCTGGCGGAGATGTTTTATCATACATCCTAACAGTTGAAGAATTATCAAAGGTTTGTGGTACTCATGGTGTTATAGTATCAGCTCATACATCACTTTGCGGTTCAGTAGTTAATGAATTTGGTACTGAAGCTCAAAAACAAAAGTACCTACCAGATCTTGCTAGCGGAAGAAAATTAGGTGCATTTGGATTAACTGAACCAGGTGCTGGAACAGATGCTGCTGGTCAACAAACAGTTGCAGTATTAGATGGAGATAACTACATCCTTAACGGATCTAAGATATTTATAACAAATGGTGGAGTTGCTGAAACTTTCATAATATTTGCTATGACAGACAAGAGCAAGGGAACAAAAGGAATATCAGCTTTCATAGTTGAAAAATCATTCCCAGGATTCTCAATAGGTAAAGTTGAAAACAAGATGGGTATCAGAGCTTCATCAACAACTGAACTTGTAATGCAAAACTGTATAGTTCCAAAGGAAAACTTACTTGGTCAAGAAGGTAAGGGATTTGGTATAGCTATGAAGACTCTTGATGGAGGAAGAATAGGTATAGCTGCTCAAGCACTAGGACTTGCTGGTGGAGCATTAGAAGAAGCTAAGAACTACATGATGGAAAGAAAGCAATTCGGAAGACCACTTGCTGCATTCCAAGGTTTACAATGGTATATAGCTGAAATGGATGTTAAGGTTGAAGCTGCTAGATACTTAGTATATAGAGCTGCATGGCTTAAACAAAATAAACTTCCTTACACAGTAGATGCTGCTAGAGCTAAATTATTTGCTGCAGAAGTAGCTATGGAAGTAACAACTAAGGCTGTTCAAATATTCGGTGGATACGGATATACTAAGGAATACCCAGTTGAAAGATTAATGAGAGATGCTAAGATAACTGAACTTTACGAAGGAACTTCAGAAGTTCAAAAGATGGTTATATCAGCAAACATTTTAAAATAGTTTTAGGGAGGACAGAAAAAGATGAAAATAGTAGTTTGTTTAAAGCAAGTACCAGATACTACAGCTGTTAAAATAGATCCAAAGACTGGAACTCTTATAAGAGAAGGTGTTCCTTCAATAATAAACCCAGAAGATAAGCATGCGTTAGAAGCAGCTATAAGAATAAAAGAAGAAAAAGGTGCTCATATAACTGTTGTAAGTATGGGACCTCCTCAAGCACAAGTAGCTTTAAGAGAAGCATTATGTATGGGTGCAGACGAAGCTATACTAATAACTGATAGAGCATTTGCTGGAGCTGACACTCTTGCAACTTCAAACGCTTTAGCAGGAGCTATAAGAAAATTAGAATATGATATAATATTTGCTGGAAGACAGGCTATCGATGGAGATACTGCACAAGTTGGACCAGAAATAGCAGAGCATTTAAATATACCTCAAGTAACTTATGTTCAAGGTGTTACTGTTGAAGAAGACGGTCTTCTAGTTAACAGAGCATTAGAAGATGGTTATGAATTAATAAAAGTTAAAGCACCAGTGCTTTTAACAGCAATTAAAGAATTAAACGAACCAAGATATATGAACGTAGGTTTAATCTTCGAAACTGCTGGTAAAGAAATTAAAATATGGTCAGCAGACGACATAGATGTAGATAAGAGTGTATTAGGACTAAAAGGTTCTCCAACAAAGGTTAAAAAATCAATGACAAAAGAAACTAAGGGAGCTGGAGAATTAGTTCAATTACCAGCAAACGAAGCAGCAGAGTACGTATTAAGAAAATTGATCGAAAAACACTACATCTAAGATTTGGGAGGTAAAATATTATGAATATAGCAGATTTTAAAGGCGTATGGGTATTCGCTGAACAAAGAAACGGCGAACTTCAAAAAGTTTCATTAGAACTTTTAGGAGAAGGAAGAACAATTGCTGATAAGCTAGGAGTTAAGCTAACAGCTTTATTAATAGGAAACAACGTTAAGGGATTAGCTGAAAAGTTAGGAGCTCACGGAGCTGATGAAGTTTTAGTTGTAGAAAACGAATTATTAGAAAACTATACAACTGATGGATACACAAAGGTTATCTGTGACTTAGCTACTGAAAGAAAGCCAGAAATACTATTCATAGGAGCAACATTCATAGGAAGA
The DNA here is from genome assembly GCF_016595795.1 of Clostridium yunnanense. Taxonomy (GTDB): domain Bacteria; phylum Bacillota; class Clostridia; order Clostridiales; family Clostridiaceae; genus Clostridium_AR; species Clostridium_AR yunnanense. Next base: position 82,157 of record NZ_JAENHN010000025.1, on the reverse strand, counting down.
GATTTAGGTCCTAGAGTTGCAGCTAGACTTACAACTGGTTTAACAGCTGACTGTACATCACTTGATATAGATGCAGAAGGAAAGTTCCTTCTTGCTACAAGACCAGCATTTGGTGGTAACTTAATGGCTACTATCGCTTGTACTGATCACAGACCACAAATGGCTACTGTAAGACCAGGTGTATTCTCAAAGATAGACACTGAAAACAAAGCAGTAGTTGAAGAAGTTAAGATCAGCTTAACTGATGCTGATGTTAGAACTAAGGTTGTTAAAGTAGTTAAAGAAGCTAAAGATATAGTTGATATAAGTGAAGCAAACATAATCGTTTCAGGTGGTAGAGGAGTTGGAAACAAAGAAAACTTCGCACTTCTAAAAGAATTAGCAGACGCTTTAGGCGGAACAGTTGCTGGTTCAAGAGCTGCTACTGAAGCTGGTTGGCTTGAAGCTGCTTACCAAGTAGGTCAAACTGGTAAGACTGTTAAACCAACAATATATATAGCTTGTGGTATATCAGGAGCTATCCAACATACTGCTGGTATGCAAGATTCTGATATGATCATAGCAATCAATAAGGATGCTACTGCTCCTATCATGAAGATGGCTGACTATGCTATAGTTGGAGACTTAAACAAAGTTATTCCTGAACTTATTGCTAAAGCTAAAGCTAGAAAAGAAGAAGCATAAAATTATTCAATTAGTTAAACATAATTCTTGAATATAATTATAAGTCCTACCTAAAAAGGTAGGACTAAATATATAAATCTTAGGAGGTATACCCATGGAAAAGATATTTGTTCTTGGTGCTGGTACAATGGGAGCTGGTATAGTTCAAGCTTTCGCTCAAAAAGGATATGAAGTTATAGTTAGAGATATAAAGGAAGAATTTGTTGATAAAGGAATAACTGGAATCAGCAATGGCTTAAGCAAATTAGTTGCTAAAGGAAAGATGACTGAAGAAGTTAGAGAAGAAATCCTTTCAAGAATATCAGGAACTACTGATATGAACTTAGCTGCTGATTGTGATTTAGTTATAGAAGCTGCAGTAGAAAACATGGCTATAAAGAAGCAAATATTTGCTGAATTAGATAAGATCTGTAAGCCAGAAACTATATTAGCTTCAAACACTTCATCTTTATCAATAACTGAAGTTGCTGCTGCAACTGGCAGACCTGATAAAGTTATAGGAATGCACTTCTTCAACCCAGCTCCAGTAATGAAGCTAGTTGAAATAATCAGAGGAATGGCTACATCTCAAGAAGCTTTTGATGCAGTTAAAGAAGTTTCAATAGCTATAGGCAAGGAACCAGTAGAAGTTGCTGAAGCACCTGGTTTCGTAGTTAACAGAATACTTATACCAATGATCAACGAAGCTGTAGGAATACTTGCAGAAGATATAGCTTCAGCAGTTGATATAGATAAGTCAATGATGTTAGGTGCAAACCACCCAATGGGACCTCTAGCTTTAGGAGATCTTATAGGATTAGACGTTTGTTTAGCTATCATGGATGTTCTTTACAGTGAAACTGGAGATACTAAGTACAGAGCTCATAGCTTACTAAGAAAGTATGTTAGAGCTGGTTGGTTAGGAAGAAAGTCAGGTAGAGGATTCCACAACTACGCAAAATAATAATTCATTATATGAATTTTGAAACACAGTTCTTAATAGAACTGTGTTTTTTTATTATGTTTAAACAAGGCTAAATGATTTTATCAAGTATTGTAAATAAAACTTGTTGTAATTACTAATAATATCCTAAGGGCACTGTAAATAATGTAATGATGTATTATTTGAGAAAAATATATTTTAAAATCTATTATCTAAATACACAGGAGTTATGAAAGTTGAATTGTAGTTTAATTGGTACATCATTAATAATCTTGTAGAATTATTATAGATAGAATTAGGAGGCAATTAGATGAGTCGATTTACGTTACCTAGAGATATATATTATGGAAGAGGAACTATGGAGCAGTTGAAGGAATTAGAAGGCAGGAGAGCGGTCATAGTTACAGGGGGAGGATCTATGAGGAAATTTGGATTTCTCGATAGAGCCATAGGTTATCTAAAGGAAGCTAATATAGAAGTTAATTTGATAGAAGGGGTAGAACCAGATCCGTCTGTTGAAACAGTTCTTAATGGAGCTAAGAAAATGCTTGAGTTTAAGCCAGATTGGATAGTTGCGATGGGTGGAGGTTCAGCCATTGATGCAGCAAAGGCTATGTGGATTTTTTATGAATATCCAGAAGAGAAGTTTGAAAATATAATAAAACCTTTCTCAATACCTACACTTAGAAATAAAGCTAGGTTTGTGGCAATTCCGTCTACTTCAGGTACTGCTACAGAGGTTACAGCCTTCACCGTTATAACTGATTATAAAACTAAAATAAAATATCCTTTAGCTGATTATGATATAACACCAGATATAGCTATAGTAGATTCAGAGCTAGCTGAAACAATGCCGCCTAAACTTACAGCGCATACTGGAATGGATGCATTAACTCATGGTATAGAAGCTTATGTTGCATCAGGGCATACCTGTTTTACAGATCCGCTTGCATTGCAATCTATAGAAATGGTTAGAGATAATTTAATAGGTTCATATCAAGGTGATAAAGAAGCTAGAGAAAAGATGCATTATGCTCAGTGTTTAGCTGGAATGGCCTTTAGCAATGCTTTGCTTGGTATAACCCATAGCATGGCTCATAAAACTGGTGCAATCTTCAACATTCCACATGGTTGTGCTAATGCAATATATTTACCTTATGTTATTGATTTTAACAAAAAGACTTGTTTGGAAAGATATGCAGATATAAGCAGAAGATTAAAGCTTCAAGGGGAAAATGATAATGAATTAGTAGAAGCACTTAGAGAACTTATAAGATCTCTTAATGAAAAACTAGGAATACCTAATAGCTTAAAAGAATATGGAGTTAAAGAAGAAGTGTTTAATAGTAACCTACAATTTATATCAGAGAATGCAGTGGAAGATGCATGTACTACCTCAAATCCAAGGAAAATTACAAAAGCGGAGATGGAGAAACTATTTGTTTGTAGTTTCCATGGAACGAAAGTTTATATATAGTGAAATATAAGACGCTTTTGTCGTAAATAATTTTAATTATTAAATGAAAATATATATTTGATGGTAAAGATTTTACTTAAGTAATTGTAAAAAAATAAATATAAAAGTATAATTATATTTAAGTAAAATATGTAAGTTGGCATAATGTTTGGTAAAGATCATAACAACTTATAGATGAGTAGGAAAAGGTGATAAAAATGGATTTTAGAGATGTGGAATACTATGGCGATAAAGTAATTCTTAAAGAAGTAGAAAACTTCAATATAAAACAGGTTTTTGAATGTGGTCAGTGCTTTAGGTGGATAAGACAGGAAAATGGTACTTACATAGGTGTAGCTCATGAGAGAGTAATTGAGGTAGAAGAAAGCGGGAAAGATATAATAATACATAATGCAAATAAAGAAGACTTTAATAATATATGGATGGAATATTTCGATTTAGAAAGAAACTATACAGCTATAAAGGAGAAATTCTCAGGAGATCCTTTATTAGAAAAAGCAGTGGATTTTGGTTATGGTATAAGGATATTAAAGCAAGATCCTTTCGAAATACTTATAAGCTTTATAATATCTGCAAGAAATTCTATACCAGTAATCAGTAAGACAATAAATAAAATAAGCGAAAGATGGGGCTCTGCCATCGAATATAAAGGAAAAACTTATTATGCTTTTCCAACTGTAGAACAATTTTCAAAGGCATCCTTAGAAGAAATAAACACTACAGGAGCATCATTTAGAAGTAAATACATTTATGATACTGTAGAGAAGGTAAGAGGCTGTAATGAGCTTCTAAACAGTAATAAGGATATAGAAGTAATGACTGATGAAGAAAAAGAATTGCTTCATTATGATCTACAAATGATTTCTAAGCTTAATGATGACCAGTGCCATGAAGCTCTCCAGAATTTTAAAGGTGTTGGGGCTAAAGTAGCGGACTGCGTAATGCTGTTCTCAATGAAAAAGTACTCAGCCTTTCCAGTAGATGTATGGGTGAAAAGAGCTATGTCTCATTTCTATTTAGTACCTGATGTATCACTTAATAAGATAAGGGTATTTGGAAGAGAGAAATTTGGGGAACTTTCAGGTTTTGCTCAGCAGTATTTCTTCTACTATGCTAGAGAAAACAATATAAAAGTTTGATGAAAGTAAAATATATTGTATTGGTTAGATTAGCATGAATGTTATTGCAGAAACTTTAAAATATTAATTTAACAATGAAATGGTTTGTCTATATGATTTGAATAGTTTAAAGATAGTAGAGGCATACTAGATTTGTATAAACTAAAGTCAATATAAACCATCATAACTAGGCAGCAAGATACTATTTAAGTTTTAAGAAACTTTTATTATCTTGCTGCCTATTTTTTTCTGACACTTTTAGATTTTTTTACAGAGATATGAGAATCTCCAGGATGTTTTGTTATGAATTTAAGATATTTTGATATCTTATCATCATCCTTAAGTCTTGATATGGTATAGAGTCTTACTGATAACTCCTTGTTAGAATAAAGGGCGTGGATTTGTTTATGACAAGGAATGCATAACATTGCAGTAGCTAAATCCTTGCCGCCTTCTTCTCTTGGAATCAAATGATGTACTGTTACTTTTGAAACTTCTCTTCCGCATAAATCACAAATATAATTTTCATTGTGCATAATATCACCTACAAGTTAAAAGTTTTAATTATGTTTAAGAAATTAATCGAAATTTGATAATCACAAATCAATTATATTATCTGAATTATTAATGTAGATAATTCTAGAAATTAATAATTCAATAGTATTATTAGACTTAACAAATAATTTAAATGCGAAAAGTTAAAAAATATGACAATTATTGTATGAAGAATATGCGATAGATGTTATAATAATGAGGGATGTAGAAAAATCACATATATTGTAAGATAAAACATAAGACTTATCTACAGAAAGTTAGTTTATACCTGTTGAAAAACCAGAGTTTATGGTTTTAAATGTGTATAAATTAATAGCTGAAGTTGGAACCATATATAAAATATTAATAAAAAATTAAGGTAATACTAAGAAAATAGCTAGTGTATAGATATATTTCGTATATTATACTATAGATACAGGTTTCTAATGAAAAAGTATTAAGGATTAATGCTTTTTACGTGCGGAAAATGTACGTACATGGAGAATTGTAGAAAGTAGCATTAGGTCAGATTTATAAGTTTAAACCTAAGATATAGGTTTGATTTTAAAGTGTTACATTGATGTATAATATATTTAATTTTACGAGGATATGTGATGATGAAAGAAAAACTTAACAAATATAAATATCATATTATAGCAGCTTTTTCTGTACTAGTATTCATAGCATTGTTTTACAAATATCTTGGTGACTATGTATACATATTTACAGATATAAAGAAAATGAAAGAAAGAATATTAGGCTATGGACCTTATTCGTGGCTAGCATTTTTAGGTATGCAGGTACTTCAAATAGTTATATTTATAATACCAGGCGAGATAGTTCAGGTAGCTGCAGGTTATATCTTTGGTCCTTGGATAGGCTTTGCCTTATCTATTATAGGAGCAATAATAGGAAGTGCTATAACCTTTATTTTATCTAGAAAACTGGGTAAACCTTTTGTGCAAAAGTTAGTAAGTGAAAAAGATTTATGGTTACTAAAGAAGATTGAGCATTTTAAAGAGGAACATAAGGGAAAGAAAGGTACTGAGAAGAGCGTGGAAGCTAAGCATAAGTCCTTAAGAAGGATAGTCTTACTATTATATCTAATACCAGGAATACCAAAAGATGTTTTAGGATATATATGTGGCATATCAAGTCTTTCTTTAAAGGAATTCCTTGTTATATCTAATTTAGCCAGAACACCAATGCTTTTTGTATCAATCTTTTTTGGACATAACCTTTCCGTAGATAAGATATGGATATTAGCTATCATTTTAGTAGTTATGGCCTTGATTCTTCTTATAGGAGTATTAAAGGGGAAAAAGTTTATCAATAGGGAAGGCAATGATAATAATTAAAGAGTAAGAGAGCTAATAGGTTTATTAGCTCTCTTATTATGTACTGTTTCATAGTTAACAATAGGATAAGTTATCACAATAATTAAGTTATAGGTATCAATGTTGAAATATATTATTCTTTGAAGATCTTAATATCTTTTTATGTCTATGATAAATAATCTTAAATGTTATTACTTGAATAAGAGTTAGAGCTATGATTGTTATTCCGCATACCATAAAAAAGTTTTCTGGCAAAGCATTTATAACTGGATCAGTATTTGGATCAAATAACCACAGATCATTGCTGAAAAATAGCTTGTGGAAGTTTTCAAAGGTTTTATCGAAATTATTTAATACTAAAATAAGTATAGATATTGAAAAAACAGATAGAATATAAAAAGTATGGTTAAATATATTAAATATTTCCTTTGAAAGATATTTTTTCTTAAATATAAATAATAATACAAATATTATCACAGTAGACCAAGTTATAATATGAAGATATATAAATATATTTTTCACATCAACAAAATGCGTTTCTCCACCAGCACTCATTATAAAATCTGGGAATTTCAATTTATGTATAAAAGGCGATTGAAGATATTTAATAAGTACTTTGTAGTTTATCATAAGTTGTCCTTCTGAGAGGGATGTAGCACTTGTAATATCAAAAGCTTTTATACCTATCTTATATAGTGGCGTGAAATTTAAGGTTGCTATTGACCACAAACCAATTGAAGCAATGGTTAAGATAAGAGAGAGAATAAAATTTGAGATCTTAGTTAAATAACTATAATTTTTAGAAATCATCATAACGTCCTTTCACGTAGCATAGAATATAAAGTTTCATATTTTAATTATTATCATTTTTCATGAAAAATAAATAGCTTTATAAAAAATAATATAATAAATTTGTGAATTTTTTATGTTTTTATATGAAAATTAACTGATATATTTAAAAAAAATGCTAAATATATCAGTTAATTTTTATAAAGACTATAATTATAGAGGAAATCAAAGAAAAAGTTAGAAAAAAAGAGATAATTTCTTAAAATTAAACAATTCGGTCTAAAAAAATGGATAAAAATATCAATTAGTTGTTGAATTATTAAATAGTATTGTCTATTATAATAATTGTATTAGCACTCGATATTGATGAGTGCTAACAAATAAGTTTAATATTAAATTATATATACTCTAAAAATCATAAGGAGGGTTTAGAAAATGAGAATTAAACCACTTGGTGACAGAGTTGTTATCAAAAGATTAGAAGCAGAAGAAAAAACAAAAAGCGGTATAGTTTTAACAGGAGCAGCAAAGGAAAAACCACAAGAAGCTGAAGTTGTAGCTGTTGGACCTGGAGCTATTGTTGATGGTACTAGAATTGAATTAGAAGTTAAAGTTGGGGATAAGGTATTATTCTCAAAATATGCTGGTACAGAAGTTAAAATTGATGGTGAAGAATACACCATACTAAAACAAGAAGATATACTAGCAATAGTAGAATAATAGACAGGAGGTAGATTTTAATGGCTAAGCAAATAAAGTTTGGTGAAGAAGCAAGAAGAGCTATGCAAGCTGGTGTAGATAAGCTTGCTGATACTGTAAAGGTAACATTAGGACCTAAGGGAAGAAATGTTGTTTTAGACAAGAAGTTTGGTGCACCACTTATAACAAATGACGGTGTATCAATTGCAAGAGAAATAGAATTAGAAGATCCATTTGAAAACATGGGTGCTCAATTAGTAAAAGAAGTTGCAACAAAGACAAATGATGTAGCTGGAGATGGTACAACAACTGCTACATTACTTGCTCAAGCAATAATTAGAGAAGGTTTAAAGAATGTAACTGCTGGTGCTAACCCTATACTTCTTAGAACTGGTATAAGAACGGCAGTTGAGACAGCTGTAGAAGAAATCAAAAATATATCAAAACCAGTTGAAGGTAAAGAAGACATAGCTAGAGTTGCTGCTATATCAGCAGGCGATGAAGAGATAGGTAAGCTTATTGCTGATGCTATGGAAAGAGTAGGCAACGAAGGCGTTATAACTGTTGAAGAATCAAGATCAATGGGTACAGAACTTGATGTTGTTGAAGGTATGCAATTCGATAGAGGATATGTATCACATTACATGGTTACAGATACAGAAAAGATGGAAGCTGTTTTAGATAATGCTTTAATACTTATAACTGATAAGAAGATAAGCAATATTCAAGAGATTCTTCCAGTACTTGAACAAATAGTTCAAACAGGTAAGAAGCTTCTTATAATTGCTGAAGATATAGAAACAGAAGCAATGGCTACTCTTATAGTTAATAAAGTAAGAGGAACATTTAACTGTGTTGCTGTAAAGGCACCTGGTTTTGGTGATAGAAGAAAAGAAATGCTTGAAGATATAGCAGTTCTTACTGGTGGTATAGTTATATCAGAAGAACTTGGAAGAGACTTAAAAGAAGCTACTCTTGATATGTTAGGTCAAGCTGAAGTTATAAAGGTAACTAAAGAAAACACTACTATAGTTGGTGGTAGAGGAGACAAGGAAGCAATCACTAGCAGAGTAGCACAAATAAAAGCTCAATTAGAAGAAACTACTTCTGAGTTTGATAAAGAAAAACTTCAAGAAAGATTAGCTAAACTTGCTGGTGGAGTTGCTGTTATAAAAGTTGGAGCAGCTACTGAAACAGAATTAAAAGAAAAGAAATTAAGACTTGAAGATGCTTTAGCAGCTACAAAAGCAGCTGTAGAAGAAGGAATAGTACCTGGTGGTGGAACAGCTTACGTAAATGTTATAACACAAGTAGCTAAATTAACATCAGAAGTTGCTGATACTCAAGTTGGTATAGATATAATAGTTAGAGCATTAGAAGAACCAATGAGACAAATAGCTACTAACGCTGGAGTTGAAGCTTCAGTTATAATAGAAAAAGTTAAGCACAGTGAAGTTGGAGTAGGCTACGATGCATTACTTGGCGAGTACAATAACATGATAAAAGCAGGAATTGTTGATCCAACTAAGGTTACAAGATCAGCTCTTCAAAATGCCGCATCAGTTGCATCAACTTTCTTAACAACTGAATCAGCTGTAGCTGACATTCCAGAAAAGACTCCTGCAATGCCAAATCCAGGCATGGGAATGGAAGGAATGTACTAAGATTAAGAACTTATAGCTAGAATGCTTCTGCATTCTAGCTTTTTTTAATGTAGATGAAAGTACAAAATCATTAAGTTAGTATGATTGGCATAGTTAATCTATTATATAAAATTCCTATATCAATAATAATTTTAAATATAGCTCTAAAATAAAACCTATACGACTTTTTGATTTTTCTCAGGTACATTTGGAAAGGTGGATCTACAAATAATACAATGTAAAGTTACAGAAAATACTTAAGTGTGTTAACTGAATGATTATAATTGGCGAAATAGGATATAATCAAGAGGAATTAACAGATATAAAAGAATATTATAATTAAACTAGTAGATTTAATGTAAAATTTACTTGCAATATATGGATTGAAAAGATAATAATTGATATGGATTCAAATTGATTTCAATATATGAAATTTGAATTTAATTTTAGAAAGTTTAGGAGTAGTACATGGAGATTGGAATTTTAGTTTTTATTTTAGGACTAGTTATAGGAAGCTTTTTAAATGTATGTATTTATAGAATACCAAGAGGAGAATCTATCTCTTTTCCACCATCGCACTGTACAGATTGTAAGACTCAAATTAAACCTTATGATTTGATACCTGTAATAAGTTATTTGTTTTTAGGAGGAAAGTGCAGGCACTGTGGTAGTAAGATATCTATTAAATATCCCGCTCTTGAATTATTCACTGCAATAATATTCTTACTAATATATAACCAATATGGATTATCAATGGAACTTATAAAATTTCTAATATTGGCTGTTTTTTTGATAGTAATAGCATTTATTGATTTTAATACACAAGATGTATACGCAGTTACTACATATCCATGTCTTTTTATTGGAGTGTTATTTATATTGATAGATAAGTTCTACTTACATGGTGATATAATGACGTACTTAATTGGACTAGTAGTGGGAATTGGGGTTATTGGACTTATAGTTTTAATCACAGGGGCTATGGGCACAGGTGATATTGAGATAGCAGCTATATGTGGTGTATATTTGGGTTGGAGTAATACGCTGATTACAATATTTTTTGCATTCATTATAGGAGCAATTATAGGTGTGATGCTTATATTATTGAAGAAGAAAGGAAGAAAAGATCCTATTGCGTTTGGTCCGTTTTTAGCTATTGGTACAATGATAGCTATGTTATATGGAGATAAAATAATAAAAATTTATCTTAATATATAAATATATGAAGATATTGGGTGGGAAATTTTAAATTTAATTTTCAAGTTTAGGTTTAATATATTTATACTTTTGTCGAAAAATATGAGATGTTATGTAAAAAACACTAAATATAAACTTTAAAAGTCGGGTTTTAAGATAAGCTAAGACAATTTAAGATTATGTTTAATAGTAAGTTTAATTCATATAAAAAGTAACCAAGAAATTATGACTATAGTTACCAAATCATGGCAGAATTTTTGGGTTGCTTTATTAAACTTCAGTTTGTATACTTATTATTATATGAAGTAATATTATAATTTATTCAACCTATTTGGTTGGAAGGAGATATTAATGGAGGGAGTAATTAAGAGAAGACTGGGTGACATGCTTGTGGAGTCTGGTAAGATATCTATGCCTCAACTTCAGGAAGCTCTTAAGAAACAAAGGATAACAGGTAAAAAGTTAGGTGAGATGCTTATAGAACTAAAAATGGTAACTTCAGAAGATATCATGGAAGTTTTAGAAAAGCAAACAGGAATAAAAAGAATAAACCTTAACATTACAACCTTTGACAAAAGAGCTCTTAAGGTAGTACCAGAAAGCGTTTGCGATAAGCATGAACTAATACCTTTTGGTTTTAATGAAAATAGAATACTGGTAGCAATGTGGGATCCACTTAATATATTTGCTATCGATGACGTTTCGATTTCATCTGGATTTGAAGTTGAAACTTATATATGTACAAGAGAAGAAATTAAAAAGCATATAGAAATGGAATATTCAAGTCAGAAGGTGACTAAAGCTGCTGAGGAGCTTTCTAAGGGGAAGCTAGAAGCAAAAACCATTCAAGTTCAAGAAGAAGAACAGTTTGATGATATAAAAAATGCACCAGTTGTAAAAATGGTTGAATATCTATTTAAGAATGCCATAGAGATGAGAGCGTCAGATATACATATAGAACCTTTTGAAGATGAGATAAGAATAAGATATAGAATAGATGGCCAGCTTCAGACCACAAATTCTTTAGAGCCTGAGAGCCAGGCGGCACTTGTTACTAGAATAAAGATACTTGCAGGACTTAATATAGCGGAAAAAAGAATCCCTCAAGACGGAAGAATTATTACCAAGGTAGGTCATAAGGATGTTGATCTGAGAGTTTCAATATTACCTGTAGTAGCAGGTGAAAAGGTTGTTATAAGAATTCTGGATAGAGAAAGCTATCAAATAGGAAAAGAAAGACTTGGAATGAAGAATGATGATTTGGAAGTTTTAGATAGAATAATAAAATCTCCACATGGAATTGTTCTTGTTACAGGCCCAACAGGAAGCGGAAAGTCAACTACTCTTTATACAGTGCTTAATGAACTAAATACTGGAGATGTTAACATAGTAACCGTTGAAGATCCAGTTGAATATACCTTAAAGGGTGTAAATCAAGTTAACGTGAACACCAAAGCTGGACTTACCTTTGCAAACGGTCTTAGATCTATATTAAGACAAGACCCTGACGTTGTAATGATTGGTGAGATAAGAGATAGTGAAACAGCGGAAATAGCTATAAGAGCCGCAATAACTGGTCACTTAGTATTAAGTACATTACATACTAATGATGCTCCTTCTTCAGTATTAAGATTAGTAGATATGGGTATCCAACCGTATTTGGTATCAACATCTTTAGCCGGTATAGTTGCTCAAAGACTAGTAAAAAAGATATGCCCTAATTGTAGACAAGCTCATGAAGCTTCAGCTTATGAAAAGGCAATCTTAGGAGAAAAGCATAATGAACCAATTACTATTTATAGGGGTTCAGGCTGTGGCTACTGCAATAATACTGGATACGCAGGAAGAGTTGGTGTGTATGAAATAATGGAAGTAACTAGAGAGCACAGAGATATGATTCTAAATACTAGAGATTCCAATCAGCTAATGGACCTATCAATAAAAAATGGGATGAAAACTCTTGGTACGGCATGCAAGGAGCTTGTTTTAGAAGGTGTAACAACTGTAGAAGAGATGGCTTCAATTGCTTTCTTAAGAGAGTAATAATTTCTTTAAGAAAAGAGGTGTTTAAAAGCACATGCCTAATTTTAAATATAAAGCAATGAATGAAAATGGCGATAGACTGCAAGGTACCTACGCTGCAGATTCTAGAGATGAAGTTATGGATATGATAAGCGCGAATAATTATTACCCCCTTCTAGTAGAGGAAATTCAGCAAGGTACAACAATTAATTTAAGTATCTTTGATAGGGTTACAACAAAAGATATTGCTATCTTTTGTAGACAATTTTATACCATGCTAGATGCGGGGGTATCCATAAATAGCTCACTTAATATCCTTGCAAGACAACTTCCTAATAAAAAGCTTAGAGAAGTGCTTTCAAAGGTAGAGGATAATGTTAAAAAGGGTGAAACTCTATCTGAGTCAATGAAGCTCCAAGGAAAAGTATTTCCAGATTTACTTATAAGTATGGTGGAGACTGGAGAGATGAGTGGTAATCTAGATAATGTAATGCTTAGGATGTCTACTCATTTTGAGAAAGAAAATAAGATAAATAATAAAATAAAAGGTGCAATGGTTTATCCTGCTGTATTAAGTGTAATGGCAGTAGGAGTTGTAACCATACTTTTAACCTTTGTATTACCTACTTTTATAGATATGTTTACACAAAGTGGTGTAGAACTTCCTATGCCAACAAAAATTTTATTAGGCATAAGTGGAGCATTGAGTAAACATGGCTTAGTGATACTTTTAATCATAATATTGATAGTACTAGGTTTAAGATATTATTTTAAAAGTGATAGTGGACAGCTATTTATAAGTAAGTTTAAACTAACATTTCCTATCCTAAAAGGACTTAACCAAAAGATAATTGTATCTAGGTTTACTAGAACTTTATCAACAATGCTATCTAGTGGAGTAAGTTTGGTGCAAGCCTTAGAAACCGTATCAGAGGTAGTTGGAAATAAGCTAGCTCAAGATAAGCTGTTAGAAATAAGAGAAGAACTTATTAAAGGTGAGGGGCTATCTAAGCCCATTGAAGAAAGTAAGATCTTTCCACCAATGCTTGCATCTATGATAAAAATAGGTGAAGAGTCTGGATCTTTAGATGACATATTAAATAAAACTGCCGATTTTTATGATGATGAAGTAGAGACAACTATACAGACAACCACTGCATTGATTGAGCCATTGCTTATATTAATTATGGGATTGGTAGTTGGATTTATAGTTATATCAATAATGTTACCAATGTTTACTATGTATGAACATATGTAGTGACTAAATATAAAAACAATTCAAGGAGGAATTATTAATGACAAACACATTAACTTCAAGACTAAAAAAGAAAAAGAAAGGGTTTACTTTAATCGAACTTATTATAGTTGTAGCTATAATAGGAATATTAGCTGCACTTGCTATTCCTAGATTTGGAGCAGTAAGAGCAACTGCTAATGTTAATGCAGATAGATCTGATGCGAAGACAATTCAATCGTCAATTTCTTCATTAATAGCAGATAATACATTAACTGTACCTGTAGTTGGTGGCACAACAACTGTAACTTTAGACAATACTCCTAATGATGATGATATTCCTACTGCAGCAGTAAGAAGGTTTTTACAATCTAGACCAGTTCCTAAAGCTTCAACTGGGGATTTTTCTGCTACTTTTGATCATGACGGAAATGTAACTGTGTCTGTTATAACTGCAAATGGCACAATACAAATATTACCTACACCTACTGCAAACTCTGTATACGCTAACTAGTAATATGAAATTATAGCATTTACAATAAAGTGTAAAGTTATCCATATAACTTTACACTTTAAACTATATCCACCCATAACTTAGCTTACATATGCCTAAAACTTAGTATTAATATAGTTTTAAGTATATATAAACTAAAGTTAAATTGAACTCAATGAGAAACATATTTTATAAAAATATAGATACGACGAATAAAACTAAAACAGAAAATCGGAGGTTCAAGTAAATGGATTTCAGTAAAGTAAAAGACTTAATGAGTGTAGATATAAGTGATCTTAAAAATAAAATAAAAAATAAGCCTATTGAAAAGAAACCAGTTAAAAAGAAAGAACTTAATAGAAAAGTAGTTTCTTTTGATTTTGGAAGTGATACTACTAAAGTTGTAGTTGGAAAGTACTATAAAGGTCAATTAGAGATAGAAAGACTTATTACTGCTAAAACTCCTGTAGATGCGGTAGGAGATGGAAATATATTAAATCAAGAAGTTATGACTGTTTTTTTAGAGCAGCTTCTTAATAATAATAAAATCAATATAAAAGATGCCATCTGTACAAATAACTCTACTAGTATAATAAATAGAGAAGTTGTTATACCTGCAGTACAAGAGGATGAACTTAGTACTGTGGTTAAATATGAAATACAGCAATATCTTCCTATAAACATGGATGACTATGTGATACAGCAAAGTATACTTGATAGATTTCAAGTAGAATCAAAGCTTAAGTTTAAAGCTTTAGTAATTACATATCCAGAAAAGTTAGCTATGAAGTATTATAAGCTTTTAACTAACTCAAACTTAAAGCCTTTAGCGCTAGATATATCTTACAACTCCTTAAACAAACTTGTAAACTACAGCAATAAAGTAAATGATGAAGCTTATAGTACAGAAGAAACCATAGCTTTTATTGATATGGGAGCTAGCACATTAAGTGTTAGTATATACAAGAATGGTAAGTTTGAATTTACTAGACTTATAAAGTCTGGTGGAGCAAACATAGATGGAGCACTTAGCAGAGCAATGGGAGTATCTTTAGAAGTTGCTGAAGATATAAAGAAAAACAAAGGTGATTTATTGATTTTAAGTGATAATGAAGATACTTCTAACAGAATAATAAGAGATGTAGTAGATGAATGGAGCATGGAACTTGAAAGAATAATTCAATTCTACAGAAACAAAAAAGTTGGAAATAGTATCGATAAGATATTTCTTTATGGAGGAAGCTCTAATATAAAAGGAATGGAAAGATATATATATGATAGATTTTCTATACCTACTTCAAAGGTTAGAACTATGGCCAATGTAAATCTAAATTTAAAAATAGCAACTGAGACTATAGAACAGTACCTAAATGCAATTGGTTCTATAATAAGACTATAAGGGGGATATGAGGATGAATGATTTTAATTTTTTCGCCCCTTATCAAGGGAAGCAAAAACAAGTAGTAAATAAAAAGATATATATTTATACAATATCTGCAGTTGTCTTGATTTTTATATTGGGAACTCTTATATGGAACAGCGTAAATATATATATAACGAACAAGCAAATAGAAAAGTATAAGGCTGATATAAATTCTCCAAAACTTCAGGCAAAGATAACTGAGGCAAATGATATAAATAAAAAAAGTCAAATACTAAGCAAATATGATGTTGCTATTGACAGCATAAACAATGATATAGCTAAGAAAAATGTTGTTTCTTCTGATATATTAGATAAAATAAATTTAGCGGTTCCTAAAGAAGTGAGCTTTAATAACATTTCTTTAGATGAAAGTAACATTAGTTTTAATGGTCAATCCAAAAATAGACAAGCTATTGGAGAATTACAACACAATCTTAAAGGGTTGGATATTTTTGAAGTGGTCCAAGTTAATAGTATAACTGGAGATGAAGCTGATAGTAATTATAAATTTGATTTAAAATGCACACTAAAGGATGTGGAAATCAATGAAAATAAGTAGCAGGGAGAAAGCTTTATTAGGGGTATTAGCTACTGTATTGGTAGTTGTTTTATATTATCAATTTATTTATATAAAACAGTTGGATAAATTAAATAAGTTAAATACTGAAAAACAGCAGTTAAAAGCCCAATATGATGTGCTTATGGATACAGTAAATCAATTAGACGGTAAAAAATCTGATTTAAAGATCTTAAATTCTAAGATATATGACAAGTCAAGCGGTTTATATCCATCAATAATACAAGAAAAGTTAATAGTTGAGATAGATGATTTGATGAAAAAGTCAAATGTAAAAGGTAATTTATCCTTTGGTAATGAAGATACGAAAGCTATAAGCGATGGAAATAAGGTTAAAGATAAAAAGACTGAAAATTCACTGAAAACTTATGTGGATCAATACAATGGAGAAAAAAGCAGTACTAAAGCAAATGACTCTGGGACTACGGCAAATAGCAATAGTCAGGCTAATTCTCAACCTCAACAAGCTAATGCGTTGAATGTTAATCAGATGAAAATTACCCTTAACTACAGAGGAAGCTATGATAATCTAAGAAGTTTAATCAGCAATATTGAACAAAATCCTAAGAAGATAGTCTTATCCAATGTTACTATGTCCTATAGTGGAAATCAACAAGTAAGTGGATCGCTAAACCTAAACTACTATAGTGTACCTAAAATAGGAAAAGCAGATGAAGAATATTTTAAGTGGACGATAAATAATGATTATGGCAAGAAAAATCCTTTTGACTCATCAGGAATAGTAGAAAATAATAATAGTAAAAATGCAAAATATGACTTTTTACTTTCCTCAAGACCTATAAAGTCAGATTTAGCAACTGTAAGTTTAAGGTATGGAAGTGACAACAAGCTTGAAACTAGCGTGTATGCAGATAATGCTTCAAACGAAAATGTTGAAATAACTCTGACTCAAAAAGATGGAAAATATTATTATAAATATAAGACAAGTAAACAAAGTTATCCGAAGGATTATTCATCTCTGGGAGTGAAATTTACTCCATTATCTGATGATATTGTATTAGATATCTTATCTAATATTAGATTAGATTCAAAAGATACTTCAGGTGTTAATCTAAAGGTAATAAATAATACTGATAAGAATGTATATGTTGATATAAGAGGAGATGATGCAGTAAGGCCAAGAGTCAGTGTATCTTCTCAAGGAAAAACAGTGAGTGTAAATAACATTAAGTAAAGGAGAAGGCTTATGAAGATTAGAAATAAGAAAAAAGGCCTTACCTTAATAGAAGTTTTAGTAAGCATAGCTATATTAGGAATAATAATAGCTCCAATAGGATATCTTGGCTTATCTGCTGTAAAAAACAGTGTGGAAGGAAAAGAGAAGCAGCAAGGGACTTATTTAGTGCAAAAGGTACTAGAAACCATAAAACCTATTAATGCTACAGATACAGCTAATCTATTTAATCAGTTAAGTACTAAATTTCCTTCATTTGTTGCAGTAGCTGCACCAAGTGAAGGGGTCATATATTATGATTCTAACGGTAATGTTGCTGATGCTCATAATTATAAGTATAGAGTAGGTGTGAGAATTACTGCAGTCAATCATGACTCTGCCAATGTTAATGGAGGTTCTGTGTTTAACAATATAATTACTGTTAACAGTATCGAGCAAATGCATGCCAATGGAAATGAGTATACAATTAATGAAGAACAGATTTCACTGCAAATTAACTTTTCAGAAGGGCAGTATTACATCTATACTGAGGGGGATAATAGGGCTTTATGGGATTTTCCTCAAGCGGATTTTCTGCAAAACAATAATATAGTTATAGATATAGATGGACATTATACTGAGGATAGTATACTTAAAATTAAGGTGGAAAACAATACAGATAGTGACTTTAATCTTTATATCAATAAGCCTGAAACAACCCAAGCTAGATACACGATAATTAATAGTTTAGGCAGAGTAAATACCTTTACAAGTTATGAAGATAATAGAAAGTATGTAGCAGTAGAAAATTCAGTTAGGCTAGATATGACCGTTTACAACTCAGATGGGCAGCAAATAGCACATCTAGAGCAATATAAAAATCTTGGAGAATAGGGGGAGATGATGCATGGTTATGAAAAAAAAAGGATCTACATTAGTAACCGTTGTTGCAGTTTTTGCAATATTGTTCACTGTTGGAACTGCAATATTATCATTATCTCTATCTAGTTATAAGCTTAGAAAAGTAGAAAGTAAAAAGATAGAGAATCTTTATGGTTCAGAATCAGGTATAGATGCGGCAAAGAAAATAATACAAGTGGCTGTAAATACGGCTATAAAAAAGGCTAATTCGGATGTTATAAAAGCCAATAATAACATAAATAATCAAATTGAAGATCTAAAAGCACATCCACCTAATAATTCCAATTACTATGACTATATAAATGATGCTGTTAGGGACCAACAGAATACCAATAATATTAACTATTTGCTTTGGAAGAAAGATGAGAATGGGGATAACACTCCTGCAAACACATTACATTATGTAAATGAAGATGGAACCATCAATTTAGCTGATATTAACACTAAACTTAAAGCAGTATTTGATAAATCATACTTTGAGTTTTTGAATGTCAATTTATCATACTGCGTTATCACAAATCCTGATGGAACTCGTAATTACAATTATTTATTACTTGATGGTACTAATAGTGTGGTGAGATCTAATTTTGAACTTAACAGTACTGCTGTTGTAAGTCTTAACTACACTCCATTAACTGCCACTGAGATTTCAGCTCAGATCAATGGTACAACAGCAGTTTTGCCTGTTACTTTAGCATCAGTATTTACCTCTACTGATGGAGTAAGAAGAGAAATTGAAGCGAGATATAATATTAGTGCACCGGATTTAACTAACCATAACGTTGTTAACAATCCATTGCTCCAAAAATCTATTGTAGCTGATGGTAATATGTATGTTAAAGGAAATCTTACAGTAAATGGGGATGTGTTTGTAAAAGGTGAGGAACAACGGAATAATGATAATGGAATCGTATATACAAAATATGATGGAGGGATAAATATAAATATAGATCCTACAGAAATTACTGGGTCAACAGAGATGACAACATTGAATCGAGTTGAAGTGAATTTCAATGGTAATGTAGTCACCCCTAGTACTTTTAATGTGAAGCAGAATAGTAATGTTAATGTTAACGGCGGTAATCTCTACGCGAACAATGTTAATTTAGGTAAAATAAAGAGGACCGATAGCTATATTTCTAATAATACACTGAATGTTAACACAGATATGGTAGTTTATAACGATTTTACTTTCAATGCTGATAACACTACTGTAGGTATAAATAACCTCTATGCAGTTAACGATCTAACTGATGATAGTGTTGATGTATCGAGAAAATCAAAATCATCTAGTAGTATAATAGTAAACAGAGCACTGGGAACTAGTAGTATAACAATTAATAATGATGCATATATCTTGGGTTCTGCATATATAAGAGTGGGAGAAAATAATGAAAATTATCAAACCGGTGAATCTATTGCAGTTAAGGGCAATTATTTAGCGTATACTTCTCCAATCACGAATACTCCTGATGATTATCAGTTTCAATACCTAGCCCCATTGCAATTGGTAAGTAGAAGAAATGGTGCTGATATGCTTATGGCTCACAAAAAAGATTATTTTTTATTAACAGCCAATCGAACAGAGATACAGCAAAATCAAGGCTCAATCCATTTACAAGGCGGTGTGGATAAACTTTATATATCTGGAGCATATATAAGTGATGGACAAGCTAGAGCTCCTGTTCCTGAAAGTGTCGATAAGACTGCTAAGTTAATTAATAAAAGAAAAGAATATGCCAATCAAGCATATGAAATGGGGAGTTTTAATAATAGCGATATAATAGGTACTGATCAAGCAAATGATCCACTTTTGCAAAAGTACAATGCTATGATAGTTGATAAAACTGTTAGTAATTTAACTAATTTTCCAGACAATGCAGAGCATTCAGATGATGTTAATGGTATAATCGAAGAAGAGTATATTCACTCTGGAGTAACTAGACCTATATTGCTAGGTGATCCCACTTCAATTAATTCATTAAATCAATATAGCAAAGTAATTAATATAAATAATAAAAGAGGTATAATAATAACAAACTGTGATGTTGTTTTTGATAATAAAAATTTAAATTTTACTGGTACAATTATAACAACAAAGAATATTAGTTTTTTACAAGGTTCTCATGTTCAAATAGATTATGATGGAAAACTAGTTCAGAAATTAATTAGTACGTATAATTTACAAGCGCTATTTAACAGCGGTAAAACAATTAACTCACAAATAACTGGAATCACTGGAATCACTAGAGCAGGAGAGGCGACTGAGAACATAGATTACAGTTCTTGTATAAGAAGCGATTACTGGAGAATCAATAGATAACTGAGGGGTTGGAGATGAAAAGTAAGCGAAAAGGATTTACTGTATTAGAGTTAATATTGGCTTTAGGTATTACTGTGTTGGTGCTAGGGGTAGTATATTCTTTTTTTCTAACCAATACTAGAACTATAAATGAAACTCAGATAAATTTAGATCTCCAAAAGAGTGGAGAAGATTCGCTATCAAAGATATCTAAAAAGATTATGGAAGCTAGATCCATAGTAGGGATCATTTCAGATAATGGTACTCCTGTTGTAGGATTGACTACATGTAATATTTTTAGTATTACATTTCAAACTCTACAGCAAAATGGTAATATTAATTATGAGCTTAGAAACCATGTGCTAACTGAAACCGTAGTGAATCAAGATGGAACAACCACTCGAACACAGGTAGGACAAGATATCCAATCAATAACAGTAAATTCTATCGATAATGCTGTTCCACTTGTGGATGGTCACAGTACATGCAGAGGTATTAATATATCAATAAGTTTGGCTAAGAATTATTCTGGACGAACTTATACTTATACAGTACGCACAACTATAAATTTTAGAAATCATAGTTAGTTAAGTAAAAGTTTCTATATGTTATGAAGAGAAATATAAAGTCGTAAAATCTTACATTTATTAAGGTTATAAGGTGGTGATTTTGTGAAAAAAGGTATTATTAAAAAGACAGCATTAGTTTTTGCAATTATTTTTATTATTTCAGGTATATTTCTAACTACTAGATTTATTACTAAAGCAAGTATTAGTAGGACATCAATATCAATACTTGAAATTGAGCCGGGGGACAAATTTAGTCTTACTAGTCGAAGTACAGCAACTTCTGGTACTGAGACAATATCCACTAAAATTCAGAACATGAGTGTTACAGTAAGACATATGACAATGGCTGAATATATATCTAGCGTAGAGCAGATTAATGGAAAGTATGATGTTATTGTAATAGGAAATAATGATACCACAAGTTCTGCTGCGTACTCATCGCCATTTTCAGGCACGAAAACAAGATACTTACCTTATGGTAGAGAAGTATACAATGGGTTAAAAGATAATAGAGGAAATAATGTGCTGGGAATGTTGAATGACACAAAGTGGACAGGCGTTGCTAGAGTAGGGAATACTGGGGATAATAAAACTTATGTGGAATATTATAGTGAAAATGATATTACTAATAAGAGAGCTAACGAAATAATGCAGAACATAAATTCAGGGCAGTTAGTATATATAGCTAAAGAGATATTTACTCAAAGTGCAACTAATAACTCTAAGTTATATTCAAATTTTAATAGCTTGAGTACAAATAATCTTATTAAAAATGTAAGTCAAACCTCAATAACACTAGATAGTATAGTAACTAAGTATAAAGATACAACTATGAAGAAAAGACCAATATTAACCTTAAATAGTATACCAGCTGAGACTAATAGTGATAGACTCATAAACCTTACATTCAGTCTAAATACAGATAATAATGAAAGTGGAATGAAAGCTAATCTTTATCTAGATCTAAATGGTGATGGATTGTTTAAAGACAAGGAACTAGTAAAATCTATAACTAACATTAGTACAAGTAATGGTGAATATAACAATGGAAATATTCAGTATACTTTAGACGATCAATTTGTAGGAAGATTGACCTGGAAGTTAGAGATAGTAAACTCTAATAATGTGAAGGTTTATAAAACTGGTGTGCTAGACTATCAAGCACCCTCAAATAAAAAGCCAATTGTTAGAGTACTACAAGTTTACCCAAAAAGTAATAATAATTTAAACTTGTCAACAGACTCTGGAATACAAGGGTTAATTAAAAATCTAAGGGACTACACATTGACTATTAAATCAATTTCCACTACAGATTTTAATACTTATTTAACTACTCATGACTTAAATGGTAATTATGATATGCTTATACTTGGTTTTGCAGATAGTTATGGAAATGATGATTTACCAGCAGAAAGTATAGGAAAAATAAAGTCGTTTATAAAAACAGGACAAAGTGTTATGTTTACACATGATACATTGACTTATAGATATTTTAAAACTGTTGATGTAACTGATAAGAATTCTAAAAACATAACCCATGCCTTTAAGGATATAATTGGACAATCTAGATTTATTGATCCTGACAATACTAGCCAGTTAGATATTTATCAGAACTTTAATATTAGTACTGGTACTTATGAAAATAGAACAATTCCTCATGATTCACTTAACAGTACTGATGCCAATGCAGGAAAAGTGTCTCTTGGATTAACACAAGGAATCTTAAAACAATATGATACTTCTGCTACAGCAGGATCATATACTGTGGAATCTAGTAGTGTTTATAAGATAAATGATGGGCTTGTTAACCAATACCCATTTACCTTAGGGGATATTGGGGTTGCGCCTACGCACTATCAATGGTATCAATTAAATCTTGAAGATCCGGATATTGTTCCATGGTATACACTTAAACCTAATGGAAATGGATATAATCAGTATGATGCTAGAAATTATTATTATACCTATTCGAAGGGTAATATAACTTATTCAGGTACTGGACATAAGAGCGGCTATGCGGATGATGAAAAGAAGCTTTTTGTAAATACCATGGTTAAAGCTGAAAGAGGGGCAAACCATGCACCAACAATAGAAGTGAGTAACTTATCTGAAGAAGGGGTGAAATTATCAAGGAATCAAGAAAATTTATCATTTTCATTCATTCCGAGAGATAGAGATAATGATCCAATAAACTATAAAGTTACTGTGAAGAGTGGAAATACTGTACTTTGCTCAACAGATGGAGCAAATAAAAAACAAGGTGAAAGCATTCCAATTAGCTTTACAAAAGAACAGTATATTAAGCCAGGAGTTAATACCCTTACTGTAGTAGTTGAAGTATCGGATCCTCAGGGCGCATCTCCTATTCCCGAAACAAGAACAGTTTATATCATTGATGATCCTACAATATCATTGTCGGCATCCTATGACCCTACGGGATATTTAGTTGGAGATGAAGCAACTGTTGCTGTTACTGCTACAGCAAATAAATCAAGTCAAGACATAAATACAACGATATCAAATATAAAGTATGATATAACCGGAAAGTATGATCAAGACCAAGTACAGGTTACTAGTGGAGGAAATTATCTTCAGTATAACAATGTAATATTTTCACCTGATGCAAACAATAAACAGCAATCTAAAGAATTCAAGTTTAAGTTGAATAAAAGTGGACAGATAGCAATAAATGGGAAGTTAAGCTATAATGTTAAAGACATTTCAACTCCTCAGACAAGTGATTATACTCTTAATATTCCAGTAAATGAAGGTAAAGCTACAATAAATATTTATACAGGAATTAATAGCATAGCCCTAGGGACTGCCAAAGTTGAAGTATATAACAAAGACAATGTTCTTGTTAATACTGTTGATTTTAATGGAAGTAAATTTATAAGTGGTATAACGACAGGAGTGTATAGATTTGATTTGGTTACTTGTCCTAATGGTTATAGTGTTACTACAAAAAGTATTACGAAGACATTTGACTACGCTCATAACAATCAAAGTATAGACTTTTCAGTAAGTCCAACTGCTACGATTTCTCATGGTTTATATACTAATGGTAATTTAAGTACAGGAAATGTTGAACTGACTAAAAATTCTGGTGCAACTTTTGGAATTAGTTTTACTACTAAAGACTTAAATCCATTGGTTACGATTGATTTAGATGATAATATAGCAAATGTGACTACTGATAAATTTAAGTTGTATAGGAAAGAGGCTAATGATACGCTTACAGAGCTAACGAATTTCAATATAACTAGGTTTAATGGAAATGAAAATAAGTTTACGATTCAGTTTGCAAATAGTAATATAGATAGTAATTATCTAATACAGTATAATGTAAAGTTAGGTAATAATGATTCGTACACTAATAATGTTACATTAAATGGTACAAGCAGGCCGATTACAATTACATGTCAAGACTTGCAAGATTTATTTTAAAAAGTAGCACCTCAAATTGAGGTGCTATTTTTTATGTATAATTTTTAATGCTAATTAAACTTATTTTAATTTATAAGTTGAGCATAAATCAGTTAGCTGTGGATTTATAATGGATAGAATTTATAACGGGAGATGTATGGTAAGTGTATATTCATAAATCAATAATATGAAAACTAAACCAAGTTAAACATTTACATAATAATGCAATAAAAACATCACATATATCTATAAATGCAATAAAAACATCAATCAAATTTTCCAAAAACATTTCTATCGATAATAATTGACAAGCCCAGCTTCATAATCTATAATTAAATAAATTTAATAAAAACGAACTAAATTACTCGTATATCCCTTGGATAAGGCAAGGAGTCTCTACCGGAAACCGTAAATTCCCGACTATGAGTGAAATTGGTATTCTATAGTTTTTTATAGCGTATTAACTTCACTTTGAGTTAATAGGCTTTTTTTTGTTTATATTTATATAGTTACTCAAATTTAGTGCATGATATGCAAGTTAACTTGCAACAAAATACATAAATGAAATTTATTATTTAAATTAGGAGGATCAGTAATGGCTACAATATGGAAAACTGGATATACCTTTGATGACGTACTTCTTGTACCGCACAAATCAGAAATACTACCTAATCAGGTTGAAACAAAATCACAACTTACAAGAAAGATAAAACTTAATATACCGCTAATAAGTGCAGGTATGGATACTGTAACTGAAGCAAAGATGGCTATTGCAATGGCAAGAGAAGGTGGCATAGGTATTATTCATAAGAATATGTCCATAGAGGAACAAGCAAAAGAGGTTGATAGAGTTAAGAGACAGGAAAATGGAGTAATAACAAATCCTATATTCCTTTCAAAAAATCATACCATAAGAGAAGCTAATGAACTTATGGCTCAATACAGAATCTCTGGAGTGCCAATAACTGAAGATGGAAGACTAATCGGAATAATAACTAATAGAGATATATTATTTGAGACAAACTTTGAAAGACCAATAGATGAAGTTATGACTAAGGAAAACTTAATAACTGCGTCAGAAAACACTACAATAGATGAAGCAAAGGAAATCCTTAAGAAACATAAGATAGAAAAGCTTCCTTTAGTTGATAGTGAAGGTTTCTTAAAGGGTCTTATAACTATAAAAGATATTGAAAAAGCAAGAGTATTCCCAAATGCAGCAAAGGATGAAAAGGGTAGACTTTTATGCGGAGCAGCTGTAGGGGTTACTGGAGACATGGTAGAAAGAGTTGAAGCTTTAGTTAAAGCTCAAGTTGATGTTATAACAATAGATACAGCACATGGACATTCAAAAGGTGTTATAGATGCAGTAAGCAAGATAAAAGGCCTTTACCCAGAACTACAAATCATAGCTGGTAATGTAGCTACTGCAGAAGCTACAAGAGATCTTATAGAAGCTGGTGCTGATTGCGTTAAGATAGGTATAGGACCTGGATCAATCTGCACTACAAGAGTTGTTGCAGGTGTTGGTGTACCACAACTTACAGCGGTTATGGACTGTGCAGAAGAAGGAAGGAAGTATGGAGTTCCAGTTATAGCTGATGGTGGAATAAAGTACTCAGGAGATGTAGTTAAGGCTTTAGCTGCTGGTGCTGGTAGTGTTATGATGGGTTCACTTCTTGCTGGTTGTGAAGAAGCTCCAGGAGAAATGGAAATATACCAAGGAAGAAACTACAAGGTCTATAGAGGAATGGGCTCACTTTCAGCTATGGCTGCAGGAAGCAAGGACAGATACTTCCAAGAAGGAAGCAAGAAGCTTGTTCCAGAAGGAGTAGAAGGAAGAGTTGCATATAAGGGATATTTATCAGAAACAGTATTCCAAATAGTTGGTGGAATAAGATCTGGTATGGGATACCTTGGTGCTAGGACTTTAGAAGATTTATTTGAAAATGCAAGATTTGTAGTTCAAACTTCAGCTGGTCTTAGAGAAAGTCACCCACACGATATAAACATCACTAAGGAAGCTCCAAACTATAGCGTAAATCAATAAATAAAGTTGTACCACTTCACTCTTAAAACTATTTTCAAAACTGTTCTGGGTTCTTACAGGATCTTTTGAAAATATAGATTATAAATGAAGTGCTACATCACAAATAACTTGATATATAGTTTATGTTCTAATATAATGAGTAGTGGATGCACGAAAGAATTTATGTGTATCATATAAATAATTCGTACTGGTACGTACTAAAAGACTGAAATGCAATATAGATACCGTGTTTTAGATGGAAGCTTTAATATCAAGCATATTAATGACTTAGTTTATCTAATGCTTGGTATCTATAGTTGCTTTAAATAATTAGTACCAATAATTGTATTTTTAATACTGATATCTAATTTTATACCTAAATGGAGGGTACAAATGAATAAGGAAATTGTATTAGTAGTTGACTTTGGTGGACAGTATAATCAGCTTATAGCTAGAAGAGTAAGAGAATGCGGAGTATATTGTGAAATCATTCCTTTCACTTACGGAGTTGAAAAAATAAAAGCAAAGAACCCAAGTGCTGTAATATTCACTGGTGGTCCTAATAGTGTTTATGGAGAAGATTCTCCATCAATCGATAGCGAAATATTCGATCTTGGTATACCTGTTCTAGGAATATGCTACGGAGATCAATTAATGGCTCATATTCTTGGAGGAAAGGTTGCTACAGCTCCAGTTAGAGAATATGGAAAGACAAATGTAAACTTAGATAGTACTTCAAAGCTGTTTAAAGATATAGAAAGTACTGAAACATGCTGGATGAGTCATACTGACTACATAGCTGAAGCTCCAAAGGGCTTTAAGATAACTGGTCATACTGATGTTTGCCCAATAGCTGCTATGGAAAATGAAGAAAAGAAGCTTTATGGAGTTCAATTCCACCCAGAAGTAGAACACACTCCATTTGGTAAGAAAATGCTTGAAAACTTCCTTTATGATATATGTGGACTTTCAAGAACATGGTCTATGGCTTCCTTTGCGGAAGAGAAGATAAAAGAAATAAAAGAATTAGTTGGAGATAAGAAGCTTATCTGTGCACTTTCTGGTGGTGTTGATTCATCAGTTGCAGCGGTTATGGTACATAAAGCAGTTGGTAAGCAATTAACTTGTATCTTTGTTGATCACGGCCTACTTAGAAAAGATGAAGGCGATCAAGTTGAAAAGATCTTCAGCGAACAATTTGATATGAACCTTATAAGAGTTAATGCTCAAGAAAGATTTTTATCAAAGCTTGCAGGTCAAGCAGATCCTGAAACTAAGAGAAAGATCATCGGAGAAGAATTCATAAGAGTATTCGAAGAAGAAGCAAACAAGATCGGTGATGCTAAGTTCTTAGTGCAAGGAACTATATATCCAGACGTTGTTGAAAGTGGTACAGGAACTTCAGCAGTTATAAAGAGTCACCACAATGTTGGAGGCCTTCCAGAAGATATAGATTTTGAACTTATCGAACCATTAAGAGAATTATTTAAAGATGAAGTTAGAGCTGTTGGAGAAGAACTTGGAATACCTCATAACTTAGTATGGAGACAGCCATTCCCAGGACCAGGACTTGCAATAAGAGTTTTAGGTGAAGTAACAGAAGAAAAGCTTCATATAGTAAGAGAAGCTGATGCAATATACAGAGAAGAAATCGCTCTAAACGGTCTTGAAGGCAAGATATGGCAATACTTTGCCGTTCTACCTGACATAAGAAGTGTAGGGGTTATGGGAGACGAAAGAACTTACTGTCATACTATAGCACTTAGAGCAGTCACATCTTCAGACGGAATGACTTCAAACTGGGCTCATATACCATATGAAGTTTTAGATAAGGTATCAAGAAGAATAGTTAACGAAGTTCAAGGAGTAAACAGAATTGTTTATGACATAACTTCAAAACCACCAGCAACTATTGAGTGGGAATAGAATAACTTTAATTAAGTGATTGAAATATAAATAAAGCATAGTTAAGTAAGTGCTTACAATATTCTGTTATTTTGCAGATATTGTAAGCACTTTCTGCGATTTTTTTTCAATTCTAGAATAGTGATTTGGAGAAGAGTTTTATAAATTTTTTTGGATGTTATATTTTTATTGATACATGTTTAAGAAGCAAGTAAAATATAAATGTGTAAAATGTGTAAAAAAGTGAAATTTTATGAATAAGGATGGGGATAAAGTTGACCATTAAAAGAATAATAGCAGGTTTAATCAGTTTTTGTATAATCTTAGGTTATGTAATTATACCTAAGACGGTGGTAAAAGCAGTAAGTGATATAACACCACCCGTATTAAAGAGTATAATTATAGATAAAACCTCAGTAGTAGCAGGCGAGAGTGTACAAGTAACTGTGGATGCAACTGATAATGGGGGGAGTGGACTTAAGAGCATATATTTATGTTATGAAAGTCCAATAACAAAGAAAACAAGATACATATCTATATATAGCCCTCAGGAAGGAAAAAACGTAAGTAGTATAAGTTTAAGTGATAAAGATGAGGCGGGTATATG
Source organism: Clostridium yunnanense (assembly GCF_016595795.1). Taxonomy (GTDB): domain Bacteria; phylum Bacillota; class Clostridia; order Clostridiales; family Clostridiaceae; genus Clostridium_AR; species Clostridium_AR yunnanense. The sequence continues at coordinate 53,075 of NZ_JAENHN010000025.1, read as the reverse complement.
GAAAATAAAATATATTACTATTGATGATCAGTCGAGCAACTATATTAATATATACAATTCTAATATTTCAATCTCAAAACCTAATCAAGATTTTAGTAACTGCAATTTTGAATTAAAAGGAACAAGTGCGGATATAACACCACCAGTATTAAAGAGTATAAGTATAGATAAAGCAACAGTCATGCCAGGCGAGAGTGTACAAGTAACTGTGGATGCAACTGATAATGGGGGTAGTGGACTTAAAAGCATATATTTATGTTATGAAAGTCCAATAACAAAGAAAACAAGATACATATCTATGTATAGCCCTCAGGAAGGAAAAAATGTAGATAGTATAAGTTTAAGTGATACAGATGAAGCTGGTATATGGAAAATAAAATATATCACTATTGATGATCAATCGGATAACTATATTAATATATACAATTCTAATATTTCAATCTCAAAACCTAATCAAGATTTTAGTAACTGCAATTTTGAATTAAAAGGAACAAGTGCGGATATAACACCACCAGTATTAAAGAGTATAAGTATAGATAAAGCAACAGTCATGCCAGGCGAGAGTGTACAAGTAACTGTGGATGCAACTGATAATGGGGGTAGTGGACTTAAAAGCATATATTTATGTTATGAAAGTCCAATAACAAAGAAAACAAGATACATATCTATGTATAGCCCTCAGGAAGGAAAAAATGTAGATAGTATAAGTTTAAGCGATACAGATGAAGCTGGTATATGGAAAATAAAATATGTTACTATTGATGACAGATCGGGTAATTATATTAATATATACAATTCTAATATTTCAATCTCAAATCCTAGCCAGGATTTTAGCAACTGTAATTTCCAATTAAAAGATTTAAACAACAATGTAGATCCATTACCACAAAAAGCAGTTACTCAAAGTGAAACGTGGACAAGTAATACAATAAATGGTGATTTATATGTTGGACCTCAAGCAGTACTCACTATAAGTGGGCAGGTCACAGTTAATGGCAATATTTATGTTTTGGGAGCTATTAAAAACTACGGTAATCTAACCGTTACTGGAGGAATATATGCAAGACAGTTTAATTGGGGAAATTCTACTTTATATAATGGAACTGTTCTTATGTTAGGCGGAATTAATTCTATTAGTTCGATTGTAGCATCGAGTGATCCTATAAGTATACCTTTTAAATTATATGAAGCAACAAGGGATAATACATTAACTGCTTTTGATAATAAGTTAAGTGTAACGGGAGCAGTTGTTCCAGTAGCTGATTTGTATGTAGATAGTAGTAAGGTTAATTATTATTATAATGGTACATTTAAATTAGATGTAGATACTACAAATAAGCAGCAGCTTGACGTTAAGACAGTTGATGTTTATGGTAATGAGAAAATAATATCATATAAGATATTTAACAAATATTATGACACAAATAAGGATAGTGAAATCAATTTAATAGATTTAGCAAATGTGGCGCAGAGTTATGAATCAAATAAATCAAGTTCTAACTGGCAAGCTCAATATGATTACAACTGCGATGGAATTATAGATATATTTGATTTGGTTAGCATCGCAAAAAAGATTAGTTAAAATTAGATAAGATTTCAAGAAGAATTGTTAACGAAGTTAAAGGAGTAAACAGAAGTGGTAAAAAAATATGAATAGAATAAATAGTATTGGTAAAGTACGTATAAATAATACTTCAATCAATTTTAGTATAAGGAGATTAAGCTATGAATGTTCCTAACGTAAATCCTAAAGATAAGTTATTAGTTTCAAAAATTTCGAAGGTTTCTATTTGTTTAACTTCAATTGGATATGTTTTTCCTTTATTCGTTGCAAGAAATCGAATTTTATTTCCTTTACTTGTTAGTTTGACTCCTTCAATAATAATGGTATCTTTAGTAGGGGCAATTATTTTATCAATTATAGATTTGACAAAGAAAAATAGAAAGAAAACCCTTTCTATTATATCACTTGTTCTATCTTCTTTATATGTGTTGTTTGTTATTGCTGCTGCACTCTTTTTAGTGCTTACGGCGAAAAGGGGATGAAAGACTATAGGTCTTAGATTGTTTTTGCACTGCAAAGTAGGCTTTGATTTTAGGAAAAAGTTCCGTCTATCAAAGCCTACTTTATTTTTTATCAATCTTCAAGAAAGGAATTGTTAGCTATTTCAATCATAAGCTTCGACACATAGTTATCCTGATTTTTCTCAGCTATATCTGAAATTAGATATTCTTCATAAGAGTACTCTCCTAAAGCAATATTATTTTCATCAGCATAAGCTAACATTTTTTCATAAAGCTTATGAAAATCTTCGTATTTACCTTTAAAGTACCCACATAAATATAGGCCTTTTTTTCTAGTAATGGTTTGCCCTTCTATAGGATTATCTGACTTTACATATAAATAAGAGAAATTTAAAAAGTTGTTTTTTCTAATATTATTTACGGATATCATGGTTCCAACATACTCGTTAATAGTCACTCCTAGACTTTTGCAAAATTTAATATACTCCTGCATGAAGGTGGCAAAATCACTGTTGGATTCATTTTCGATATTATGTGAAGGGATGATGGTGGCTTCTGGAAGTACTTCTACCTGTATATCATAGGTGCTATGCATCCCTTCCGTAGTTAACTCTTTCAAATTTTCTATGCTTCTTTGAACTTCTTGAAGCCACTTTATTTTCTCGGATATATCTTTGGTTTTCTCCTCTAGTAAGGATAAGAGCATCTCAGGATTGCGGTGTTCAAGATAGCTTTTTATATCCATTAAAGACATTCCTAGATTTTTAAGATTTAGTATAACGTACAAGGTAAAGTACTGCTCATAGGAGTAGTAGCGATAGCCTTTTTCATTTATGACTTCAGGTTTAAACAAACCTATATCATCATAGTGAAATAGAACATGTTTATCTATATTGCACAGCTTAGCAAACTTTCCAGTAGTAAAATATTTTTTATACACGCCATCTTCTCCTCTTGACTATAAGGTAACCTTATAGTTTATGATAATACCTATCGGTATACTAATCAAGTATAGATTTTAGGAATATGCAGATAGGAGAGGTGTTTAATAATGAAGCTGATTTTGCAGCACTTGAAAAATTATAAATTATATGTATTTTTAAATGTTTTAGCTGTGTTAGGCTTTGCAGTAGCAGAGCTTGGGATTCCTACAATTGTGTCTAGGATGATAGATAGAGGTATTGTGTTAAGTGATAAATATTATATATATAAATTGGGAGTAATAATTCTTGTAGTAGCGATTATAGGGGGTATAGGTAACATATTGTTAGCTTACTGTAGTTCTAAGATTAGTACTTCTATTACAAGGGATATAAGAAATGATATATTCAAGAAGGCACAGGAATTTTCGCATACTGAGTACAATAAATTCGGAGTATCAAGTATGATAACTAGAACCACTAACGATGCTTTCATTTTGATGCAGTTTATTAATGTGATTCTTAGGACAGCATTATTAACTCCAGTGATGATAGTAATAAGTGTGGTTATGGTAATAAAAACGAATGTAACGCTGTCTATGATAATTGGAGCTTTCATTCCTATTATATGCTTAGGTGTATTTATCATAGCTAAAATCAGCGAGCCAATCAGTACAAAGCAACAAAGTGGCATGGATAAGATAAATAAGATTATTAGAGAAAACTTAACTGGAGTTAGAGTAATTCGTGCTTTTAGAAAGGATAAATATGAGAGTGAAAGATTTTCTAAAGCGAATAAGGATTATGCATATAACTCAAAGAAACTATTTAAGCTTATGGCAGTGCCGCAACCTGCATTTTTCTTCCTTCTAAATGTTGGACTTGTAATTGTGTTTATTCTTTCTAGCAAGATGGTTGACCAAGGTGTGCTTCAGATTGGAAGCTTAGTAGCTTTTCAAGAATACATGTTTCATGCTATGTTTTCTATCATGTTATTCTGTTTGGTATTTGTTATGTATCCTCGTGCATCAATAAGTGCTAGACGTATTCAGGAAATATTAGATGAAGAGCCATCTATTAAGAATCCAGAGAACCCAGTATTCAATGGTGATGAAAGTGTCACCTTGGAGTTTGATGATGTTAGTTTCAAATATCCTGGTAGTCAAGCTCCAGTATTAGAAAACATCAGTTTCAAAGCTAAAAAAGGTGATGTTGTCGCTTTTATTGGAAGTACTGGAAGTGGAAAAAGTACTCTAGTTAACCTTATTCCTAGAGCATATGACGTTAGTAGTGGAAGTATAAAAATAGATGGTGTAGATGTAAGACAATATGATTTAAGAACTTTAAGGAAAAAGATAGGTTTCATACCTCAAAAGGCTGTGCTTTTTTCAGGTAGTATAAGTGAAAATATAAAGTATGGAAAGCATGATGCTAATCAGTCTGAAATAGAAGCTAGTGCAAGAATAGCACAAGCCTATGATTTTATTGTAGACAAACCTGAACAGTTTGAAGATAAAGTAGAAGAGAGTGGAAGTAACTTGTCTGGAGGACAAAAGCAAAGGGTAAGTATTTCTAGAGCAGTTATAAGAAAACCTGATATATATATTTTTGATGACTCTTTTTCTGCATTGGATTTTAAAACAGATGCAGAATTAAGAAAGAGGTTAAAAAGTGAGACAACAGAAGCGATTACCTTAATTGTAGCTCAGAGAGTGTCTTCAATAATGGATGCTAATCAAATTATAGTATTGGATGAAGGAAAGATAGTTGGTATGGGAACTCATGATCAGCTATTGAAGGAGTCTACAGTTTATTATGAGATAGCTTCTAGTCAATTGTCAAAGGAGGAATTAGCAATATGAAAGGTAAAAATAATGGAGTTAAGTATTTAATTCCGTATTTGAAAAAATATAAGCTAAAGATAATAGCATCAATACTACTGATTATTGTAGCGGCATATCTTGCTGCGTTAAGTCCAACCTTTGAAGGTATGATTACAACACAATTATTTTCTGATGTTAGGGCAGAACGACCAGTTGAGTTTGCGAAGATAACTCAGATTATACTAACCTTGATTTTTATTTATATAGTAGGAAACTTAAGTAGTTATTTTTATCAAATTTTTTTAACCGACGCTATTCAAAATGCCATGGAGGATTTGAGAAGAGATGTTCAAAAGAAGATTGCAAGACTACCGATTTCGTATTTTGATAAAAACTCTTTAGGGGATACCTTGAGCAGAGTTTCCAATGATGTAGATACTATTTCAAATGCACTTCAACAAAGCTTTGCACAGATTCTTAATGCTATATTGGGGTTAAGCTTCGCTGTATATATGATGCTTAAGATTCACAGTGGAATGGCTATGATTTCACTTGCAATTATAGTCAGTTCAGTTATTATTTCTAAGATAATTACAAAGAGATCTCAGCCTATTTTTGAAAAGCAACAGGCTGCATTAGGAAAGCTAAATGCTGTTGTGCAGGAGAAATTTACTGGTTTTAATGAAATCAAGCTATTTGGTAAACAGAAAGACTCTATAGAGGAATTTACTGATGCCAATGAAGAATTGTGCAAAGAAGGATTTAGAGCTCAGTTTATAAGCGGGTTGATGATGCCTCTTGTAAGTTTTATAACCTATATAGGAATAGGGACAGTAGCTATTCTAGGTTCTTTTTATGTAATTTCTGGAGCAATTGCAGTGGGGCAACTGCAAGCCTTTATTCGTTATATATGGCAAGTTAATCAGCCGATGTCACAAGTCACTCAATTAGCTGGGGCAATTCAGTCCTCAATAGCTGCAGTTCATAGAGTGTTTGAGTTTTTGAATGAAGAAGAGGAGTTAGAAAAAGCTGAAGCAGAAAAAACTAATGAAAATGGTTGTGGAGAAGTATATTTTGAAAATGTAGCTTTTTCATATACAAAGGATAAGCCTTTACTTAATAATGTTAGCTTCAAGGTGAAAAGTGGCCAAATGGTGGCAATTGTAGGGCCAACTGGAGTAGGAAAGACTACATTGATTAATATATTAATGAGATTTTATGATGTCACTGCTGGTTCCATAAAGATTAATGGTGTAGATATAAAGAATATGAAAAGAGAAAGTTTAAGAGAAAAGTTTGGGATGGTGCTTCAAGATACTTGGTTGTTTAATGGAAGCATAAAAGAAAATATCGGGTATGGAAAAGAAGGTGCTACAGAGGAAGAAATAGTCAGGGCCGCAAAGGTTGCAAATGTTCATCATTTTATTACCACTTTGCCTGAAGGTTATGACATGATACTAAATGAAGAGGCAAATAATATTTCACAAGGCGAAAAACAACTTATGACCATAGCAAGGACTGTACTTTGTGATCCTCCCATTTTGATATTAGATGAGGCTACTAGCTCAGTAGATACAAGGCTAGAGCAAAAATTACAAGCGGCTATGAGAAATATTATGAAAGATAGGACATCCTTTGTTATAGCACATAGATTATCAACGATTAAGAATGCAGATCTAATACTGGTTATGAGTAACGGAGGAATAGTTGAACAAGGTACTCATGAGGAGCTTTTAAAGCAAAAAGGATATTATGAGCAACTTTATCATGCTCAATTTGCAGACTTTGATAAAGTAGTAGGATAAAAATTAGAGAGCCATAAAACTAAGTAATAGCTTAGTTTTGTGGTTCTTTTGCTAAAAATAAAATGTTTGATGCTCAAATTTATATTTTGAGGATTAAAAACTCAGCAGCTTAAAATGAAATATATAACAATATGAGCAAAGAATTAGTAAGTCATATCAGATAGATTCATACAATCTAATAAGAGTAAACAGTGTTGGTGGAAGAGTATACGAGCTATAAAAACTTGAAATATATTACCTTAAAATAAATAAATAGGATGGTTTGTAATATTGACCCTAAAGGTATTATATGGGAAAATAGAAAGTGGTGTAGGGTGTGTTCTTTTAGAATGATAAAAAGCATAATGTTAATATATGTTTTTAAAATACAAGGGGTGTAAATGGGTGAAAAATAAAAGGCTATATTTAGGGGTAGGCATAGTGTTAAGCATTACCTTAGTGATAGTTATTGGAATAAATGTAATTAGAAGTGATAGAAAGTGGGGAGATATGAAGATTGATGGAAAAAATAATGAGAATATGAAGCTGGTGTTTGAAGACGATTTCAATGAAGATGGTGCTCCAAGCAAAGAAAAATGGAGATATGATATTGGTGGATCAGGTTGGGGAAACGATGAAAAGCAGTGTTATACTGATGAACTCTCAAATGCTAAGGTTCAGGATGGAAAGCTAATAATTACTGCAAATAAAGAAAAATATCAAATTAATGAATACACTTCTGCAAGGCTTTTAAGTAAAGAATCTTGGTGCTATGGAAGATTTGAAATTAGGGCAAAGTTACCTAAAGGGGTAGGTACTTGGCCGGCAATATGGATGATGCCTGAAAATAGTGACTATGGAACTTGGCCGAAAAGTGGAGAGCTAGACATAATGGAGCATGTAGGGTTTGATCACGGTATGATACATGCTACAGCACATTCACTAAAATATTATTGGAAAGCAAATACACAAAAAACTGCACAAATAAAGGTTGATAATGTCGACACTGAATTCCATGTATATGCTATGGAGTGGAGACCTAATAAAATAGATTTTTTTGTGGACAACCAAAAATATTTTACTACAGAATATGATCCTGTAACTGACAAGGAAGAAAAGTGGAAAGCTTGGCCGTATGACAAACCTTTTCATTTAATATTAAACATTGCAGTTGGTGGTAGCTGGGGTGGTCAAAAAGGCATTGATGACAGTGTTTTTCCACAAGCGATGGAAATAGATTATGTGAGAGTTTATGATCTTGGAATAAAAAAATAATTATTAATTTTATTGGAGGATATTATGGTAGAAAAAATAAGAAAATCATCATGGAACTTTATTGGGAAAAGTGGTGAGTTTACATTAGATAATCCCCACAAAACTAGTGGGTTGTATTTTCCTTTGGCAAATGAAAATGGGATGATGAGTTCAATAACCCCATTACTTGCAGGAGATATTAAAATTAATCAAAATGCTTTCCTAATGGAACCGGTATCGGTAAGAAACTTAAACTTTTCAGCAAATTCAAGAAACTTTTGGCTATATATTGATAAAGACACTTCATGGTCAGCGGCAGGAAATTCGTCTGACCAAATGAGTCTTAGCTTTAAAGAGGATAGCGAAGAAAGTGTGCAGCTACATGCAGGCTTCCTTTGGCAAAAGGTAACAAGAGAAAATGCAAAGCTTGGAGTAAGATCAGAGATAACAAACTTTGTACCAGTTACTAAGCATAATGTTGAATTAATGAAGATAACAATAACAAATCTTAAGTCAGAAAATTTAAGATTTACACCTACTGCTGCTGTACCAATTTATGGACGTTCAGCAGATAATATAAGAGATCATAGACACGTAACATCTTTGCTTCATAGAATATATACCGATGAGTATGGAGTTCGTGTTACGCCAACTCTTACTTTTGATGAAAGAGGACATAGGATTAATACAATTTCATATTCAGTACAAGCTGTGCAAGGAGACGGAATAATACCAGAAGGATTTTTCCCAGTAGAAGAAGATTTTATTGGAGAAGGCGGAAGTCTTCAGTATCCTGAGGCTGTTATAAAGAATCTAACAAACTATTGCAAAAAGGGAGAAAAGATAGACGGATATGATGCAATAGGAGCAATAAGATTTAAGGAATGTGAACTAAAACCTGGAGAAAGCAGTTCCTATATAGTGATTATGGGGATTAGTGAAGATAATTCTGATTCAGAGGAATTTATAAAGGCATATGGAAGCGTGTCTAAGTTTGAAAGTGAATTGGATAATAACAAAGAATACTGGGAAAGAAAGTTATCTAATTTAAACTTTTCATCCGCTAATGAAGCTTTTGACTCATGGATGAAATGGGTAGAGCTACAACCTATTATGAGAAGAATATATGGATGTTCATTTTTACCTCACCATGATTATGGAAGAGGGGGAAGAGGCTGGAGAGATTTATGGCAGGACTGTTTAGCTCTATTGCTTCTTGAACCTGCACCTGTAAGAGACTTATTATACAACAACTATATTGGAGTTAGATTTGATGGAAGTAATGCAACCATTATAGGAACAAAACCAGGAGAGTTTATTGCAGATAGAAACAACATCTCTAGAACTTGGATGGATCACGGCGCATGGCCATTTATCACTACAAAATTGTATTTAGATTTGAGTGGTGAATTAGAATTTTTACTTGAAGAACAAGATTATTTTAAAGACAAGCAATGTTTCCGTTCAAAGGCTGTAGATCATGAATGGAACGATAACTATGGAAATAAACAAAAAGACCATTCAGGAAAAATATATAAAGGTAGTATCCTTGAACACATTTTAATTCAGCATTTAACAGCTTTCTATAATGTAGGAATTCATAATAATATGAGACTTGAAGGTGCTGATTGGAATGATGCCTTTGATATGGCAGACGAAAAGGGAGAAAGTGTTGCATTTACTGCTTTATATGGAAGCAATCTATTGGAATTAAGTGAATTGCTTTTAAAATTAAAAGATAAGTTGAATATAGAATCAGTAGAAATTGCCAAGGAAATGTCAATTTTGATAGATACTATTAATGGATCAATAGATTATAACTCAGTTGATGAAAAAAATAAGTTATTAAGAAATTATTTTGAGCTTTGTACTCATGATGTTTCAGGGGAAAAGATAAAAATTGATATAGACAAACTTTCCTCTGATATTAAGAAAAAAGCTGAATGGATAATGGAACATATTAAAGCTAAGGAATTAATAAAGAATTCTGAAGGCTTTGAATGGTTTAATGGCTACTATGATAATGATGGAAAAGCATTAGAAGGAGACTTTGAAACAGGTACGAGAATGACACTTACAGGTCAAGTGTTCCCGATAATGGGAGGTGTAGCCGACAAAGAATTGACTGAGAAGGTTATTAAGTCTGTAAATAGATATCTAAAAGATCCAAAGGTTGGCGGTATAAGATTAAATACTGATTTTAAGGAAGTTAAATTGAATATGGGTAGAGGTTTTGGCTTTGCCTATGGACATAAAGAAAATGGTGCTATGTTTAGTCATATGACAATCATGTATATAAACGCTCTTTATAAAAGAGGATTTGCAAAGGAAGGTTTTGAGATTTTAGATATGATATATAACCATTGCAATGACTTTGAGAAGAGTAGGATTTTACCAGGTATACCTGAGTACATTAGCCAGCGTGGTAGAGGAATGTACAACTATCTTACAGGTTCAGCAAGTTGGCTACTACTTACAATGCTTAATGAAGTATATGGAGTAAAAGGATTTTTAGGTGATCTTATGCTTGAACCTAAATTAGTAAAAGCACAATTTGGTTCTAATAGTACTGCATCAGCTTTTACTATATTTGATGGCAAAAAGATACATGTAGAATATAAGAACGAAAGTGGATTAGAGTATGGTGAATATAGAATTGGTGCAGTTACCTTAAATGGAGAGAACTTAGAGCTAAAGTTAGATAATGGTTCATTCATTTTGGATAAGAAGATCATAGATAAGCTTTTGATAAATGAAGAACACAAATTAGTTGTATATTTAGTAGGTATTGATTCTTAAAATAACAGTGTAATATTACAATACATGGGATGTACCAGTTCGTAATAAAATCTATTATTTTTAAATTCTCGCTTCATAATCTATGAGAATTTAAAAAGTAGGTTTCGGTTCGAACTGGTACATCTTTATTGACTGATATATGTTGAAAAGTATGAAGGAAAAGCAATAATCTTTTTCTTGAAGTGGTTATTACATAAGCTCCGTGATTTTTTGCTAAATGATTATGGAAGTTGAAGTTTAAGCTCTTATGTGAACTTTATTCTAATAGGTACTGGAGCAACTATGATAATAACTTTGTATTAATTTGTGTGGTTATTCTGTATTTTTATATGTTTTTATTAAGTAAGGTATAGAAAAATGAGTTATACATGTAAAGGAAGATATTGACTCTTGTAAAATCATGTAAGATAATGAACAAGAGGGGGGATTAATATGATTAATAAAAGAGTTTTAGCAGCAGTAATGTGTATGTTTTTTATACTTGTAAACGTATTATTACCTGCGACTAGCGTGAGAGCAGCTTCGGATACAACACCACCAGTTCTAAATAGTATAAGTGTGGACAAGCACTCTGGGACTAACGGTGAAAATATAACTGTATCTGTTGATGCAAGTGATGATATATCAGGTGTAAAAAGTATAGAAGTTTTTTATGAAGCACCACAAGGAAATTCATTTAAATTTGCTGAATTATCAAAAGGTACTAACGGCAAATACACAGGAACAGTACCTGTAGGGATTAATGACGCTATTGGGACATGGAAAGTAAGCTTCATAGCATTAATAGATAATTCCTACAATTCTATTAATGTATATAACAGTGAAGTTTTTCCGAGCAATGGAAATGTTAAAACTCAAAATTTAAGTGGAGGAGATTTTCAGGTTTTTGGAACAAATCCTGATGTAACTCCGCCTGTAGTAAGTAAGATAAGTGTAGATAGGAAAACTGGAACTAATAATGAAAATATAACAGTAACTTTAGATGCAAGTGATGATATATCTGGAATTCAAAGTATATATGTTTACTATGATGCACCAGCTGGTAATGCAGTTAAGAGAGCAGAGTTAGAAAAAGGTCTTGATGGTAAATATAGAGGAAGCGTAGATATAAATAAAAATGATGCTGTCGGTATATGGAAAGTAAGCTTTATATCATTAGAGGATAACACATGGAATTCAACTGACATATTCAATTCAGAAGTCTATGAAAGTCCTGGAACAGATGGTATACTGCAGGATTTAAGTGCTGGAGATTTCGAAGTAGTAGGAACAGCTTCAGATATAACTCCACCTGTATTGAATAATATAAGTGTAGATAAAAAAGCAGGAGTTAGTGGTGAAAAAATAATAATAACTGCAGATGCAAGTGATGATATATCTGGAATACAGAGTATAGAGTTAAACTATGAGGCACCAAAAGGTAACTCGATAAAACACGTAGAATTAAAAAGAGATAATGATGGAAAGTACAGAGGACAAATACCTATAAACTCAGATGACGCTGAGGGAATATGGAAGGTTAATTTTATATCATTAGTAGATAACATATTGAATTCTATTGATTTATTTAATTCAGAGGTCTATTCAGCTCCAGGGGATGATGGAAAATTACAGGACTTAAGTGCAGGGGATTTTGAAGTTAAGAGAATTATTGCCGTTACTGGAATAACAGTAGATAAAACAAATATAAATTTGAATGTTGGTGGAAAATCAACTATTACTTCTGCTGTAAGTCCTCAAGATGCAACTAACAAATCGGTGACATGGACAACTAGTGATGCAAAGGTTGCTACGGTAGATAATGGTGGAAATGTAACTGCGACAGGAGCTGGCGTAGCCACAATAACAGCTACAACTGTTGATGGTGCAAAGACTGCAAGTAGTAAAGTAACAGTTGCAAATCCAGTAAATGAAGTAAATGGATTACCATCAGTTGCATACCAAGGACATGTACAAAATATAGGTTGGCAAGATTACGTAAGAGATGGTGCTTTATCTGGAACAGAAGGAAGATCCTTACGTGTAGAAGGCTTCAAGATAAAGTTAGAAAATGCACCAGCAGGTTTGAAAATAAAATATAAAACCCATGTGCAAAATATAGGTTGGCAGGATTGGGTATATGATGGAGCTATGGCTGGAACGCAAGGAAGGTCATTAAGAGTGGAAGCTTTACAAATAGCATTAGAAGGAACTGATGCTGACAAGTATAGTGTTGTATATCAGGCTCATGTTGAGAATGAAGGATGGCAAAATTGGGTTCAAGACGGACAGGTTTCTGGAAGCTTTGGAAAGTCGCAAAGAATAGAAGCCTTAAGGATAAAAATAGTTGAAAAATCATCAGTATCACCTTCAGTGCTATATCAAGGACATGTACAAAATATAGGTTGGCAAGATTATGTAAAAAATGGTGATTTATCAGGAACACAAGGAAAATCCTTACGTATAGAAGGCTTCAAGATAAAGTTAGAAAATGCACCAGCAGGCTTGAGAGTAAAATATAAAGCTCATGTACAAAATATAGGCTGGCAAGACTGGGTATATGATGGAGCATTAGCTGGAACGCAAGGTAAGTCGCTAAGAGTAGAGGCGCTACAAATAGCATTAGAAGGAGCTGATGCTGATAAGTATACCATTAAGTATCAAGCACATGTACAAAATGTAGGCTGGCAGAATTGGGTTCAAGACGGACAAATAACTGGTACTTTTGGAAAATCGCAAAGAATTGAAGCATTAAGAATTATAATAACTAAAAAGTAAAAAAGAACGAGCATCAAAACTAATTTACAAAGTAGTTTTGATGCTCTTTTTTTATAATCAATTATTAATGAGCTATAGTTAAAGTATAGAATTTAACAACAGTGCCAGGGGTAGTTGAAGGAGTACCAGAAGTTGCAGTTTGGTCATAGTTTCCTGCTTTAAAGTAGAAGTTTTCACCAATGAAGGTTGATGGTAAAGCAAAGGTTGAAGCAGTTCCGTTTATCTTAACGGTTATAGTAGTACCTTGAAGCTTAAGATCATATGTGAACTTTGTTCCTACAGGTACTGAGCCAACTTTAGTGGTTGTTCCTCCTCCGCCTTGATTTGTGTTTTCAAGGAAAAGATTTATGGTACCATCACTCTTATATTGTAATTCGCAAAGTGGTTTACTTGGAGCAGGAGCAGCTTGGAAAATCTGAGCGATGCAAGTATTGCCAGGTACTTGAGTTACTTTTACAGTGGCGCTTAGAATGTTTGTCCCACTTGTAGACCATCCGCTAGTATTTTCATGTAGTTCAGTTCTTGGATGCTGAGAGCCAGAGGTAGTCCAACCAGTTCTAGGATCCATCATTACCATTGAACCGTCATTTCTATCGGTATAGAAATAATATTGATTGGTGTAACCGTTCTGTCCTTGAAGAGCAGAGGAGGAAACTGTGTTAATATTTCCGCTAGAGCCTGTTGGCAACTGTAGAAACCATTTAGAAAGATCAAAATTTCCACCAGGTGCATAGTTAGGATTAAGTACAGGAGTGTTTGTAGTAGTTATAACGTGATTTTGAACTGTGAATTGATTATCAGAAGTTTTACTTCTTACACAAATTTGGCCTAAATCATCCGTTGAAGGTGCATCAGATCTGAAGGTATAATTTTGAGCTATTTGAGTAGTTGAGCCATTTGGAGGAGTTACCCATACACTGTAGGTTTTTCCACTCATGTTTGCTGTTATCTTCACATGATATGTGTTGTTTGCGCTGTAGGTTACATTAGTCATTGCTTGATATGCATCACCATTTCTTACATCAAAGTATCCACTTGTATTTGTTCTGATTACCAAAGCCAAGCTTGTAGCATCAGTCACGGTAGTTGATGAATCTGCATAACCTACAAGCCCATCAATTAAATTAGTAGTAGGTGTTATGTCATAATTTACTGTCACTGTTCCTAGGTTTCCGGATCCTAAACTAGTAGTTCCAGCAGCGTAATCCATCGTTGAATTAAAGCTTAGTCCTGCTGCACGTGCACTTATTCCAGCAAAAGCTGAAGTTGCCATTAGTGCTGTCATTGTAAGTACTACTGCAAATCTTTTTTTAAAACTTTTAATCATGTTTTTTACACCTCTCTTTAATTTATATTTATGTGAATTTATTATGTTCATATTAAAAGTGTAATATATTGTGAATTATTAAAGTTAAGTTACTATAGTTTGTTTTATTTAGTACATATCTATATTCTACTGTAACTAATTGTGTAAGTAAATGTAATTTTCAGAATTTTGGAATAATGTACCAGGATGTGAACTAAAGTGATACAGTAACATGATTGGTTTGTAAATAAATGAAATTTATAGATATAAGCATTATTAACGATGGTATTGGGAAAAAATGTTTTTTTAAAAACTTAACTCCTATTATCTTCCTTAATATTACATAATGCAACATGCTTCGATGTTTTGCTTGACAATTTAATGTAAAAATTATTATAATTATAATAAAGCAAAGAAAAAATACTATAATTGGTAAATAATTGATAGGAATATGAAAAATGTAGTAAATTGACGGTATAGTAATAATAGCATCTTTGAAAATCAAATTATGAGCATATTCTTATATTTTCGAACTGCCAATGGAAAATAGTCTTTATTTTCCTAAAAATAAAGTCTTTTAGATTTGTATATCTAATAAAAATCTTATTCATTTCTGTGTTATCCACCCTGATAAAAGTTTTATTGAAAAATAAGATAAAAGCTCTACTTAAGAATAGAAGTAGTATATGTGAAATTCTGATTATGAAGTCATATAAAGAATGTGGATGTTTCATGTCCTATTTTCATTATTTAGTTAACTCTACATTTTATAAATATAAACTTACCCAATTACTAAGGAGGCGTATTTTATGAAGAGCATCAAGAATATGAAAATTAAGACTAAGCTAATAAGTGGGTTTATTATTGTGTCATTATTTATTACTGCTTTGGGAACGATTGCAGCTGTAAATATGAACTCAATAAATAATAGGACTGGAGATATGTATTCAAAAAATCTAATTCCTTCATCAGACTTGGCTCAAGTGCAAAAAAATCTATTACTTATACGTTCAGACTTGTTATTAATGATTTATGAGAAAAGCACCTCTAAATTAGAGCAAAGGGTAAGCGAAATTAGTAGTTTATCTGATGAAAACACCAAATTACTTAATAGCTACAAAACAAGTACAAATAATTCAGAGCAGCAAAATATATTTAATGGTTTAGAGTCAACATATATTCCTAAATATGCAGAAGGACGTTCTGGAATAATAAAATTAGTGCAAGAAGGCAAATTTGATCAGGCAAGTGCTATGGTTCCTGAAGTAACAGCTTCAAGGGAAAAGGTGGAGGCTGATATTAGTAAGTTAATTCAGCTAAATAAAGCTGAAGCTGAAAAAGCTAATAATGAAAATAATAAAACTTTTAATAGTCAATTGATTTTAATGGCAGTAATTGTGGGATTAGGAACAATTCTTGCTATTGTAATAGGATTAATAATATCTAATTTCATTAATAAACCGCTGCAACAATTATTATTTGCAGCCAATAATATCGCTGAAGGTGATTTAAATGTAACTTTACATGAAGCTGGTGAAGATGAAATAGGACAACTTACAAAAGCTTTCAGAACTATGAGTGAGAACATAAATGATGTGATGACAAATATAAGTATTGCATCAATACAAGTAGCGTCAGGATCAAAACAAGTTTCAGATTCTAGTACAAACCTTTCCCAAGCTTCAACAGAACAAGCTAGTTCGGTAGAAGAGTTAACTTCGTCTTTAGAAGAGATAGCTGCACAAACTAGACAAAATGCTGAAAACGCAAATAAAGCAAATGATTTATCTGAGCGAGTGAAAAATAATGCGCTACAAGGTGATACTCATATGAACGGGATGTTGAAAGCAATGGAGGAGATTAATTCAGATTCTAGTAATATATATAAGATCATTAAGGTTATTGATGAAATTGCATTTCAAACCAATATTCTAGCACTAAATGCTGCAGTAGAAGCGGCGAGAGCAGGACAGCATGGAAAAGGCTTTGCAGTTGTAGCTGAAGAAGTAAGAAATCTTGCAGCAAGATCAGCAAATGCAGCAAAGGAAACAACCGTTATGATAGAAGGTTCTATTCAAAAGGTACAAGATGGAACAAAGATTGCAAATGAAACTGCTAATGCACTAAATAGTATAGTTGAAGGTATTTCAAAAGTAAGCAATTTAGTAAATGAAATAGCAATCGCATCAAATGAGCAAGCTTCAGGGATAGATCAGATAAATCAAGGAATATTACAGGTCTCTACTGTAGTACAGAACAATTCTGCAACTTCGGAAGAAAGCGCTGCTGCTAGCGAAGAGCTTTCTACTCAAGCAGAATTACTTAGAAAGCAAGTTGAAAAATTTAAACTTAAAAAAACTCAATATTCAAATACTAACCTTACAGAATTGAATAGTTTAAATCCAGAAGTAATAAAGATGCTTGAGCAAATGTATAATGAAAATCAAAATGTGAGTAAGAAAACTAATACAATTAAAACTAATAAAATAAATTTAAGTGATACAGATTTCGGGAAATATTAAATTGGAAGCTTTTTATGATTAGGAGAGAGTGAAGATGAAAAATGTATTAATAGTTGATGATGCTGTATTTATGAGAGGGGCATTAAAAGCTTTACTTAGCAGTAATGATTTTAATGTTGTGGGAGAGGCTGCAGATGGTGAAGAAGCTATAAAAAAATATAAAGAGCTGAAACCAGATTTAGTAACAATGGATATAACTATGAAGGGAATGGATGGGATTGAAGGGCTAAAAGGCATATTGGAGTTCGATCCTCAAGCTAAAGTTGTTATGATTTCTGCATTAGGACAGGAAGCTGCTGTAAAGAAAGCAATTATATGTGGTGCTAAGTCCTTTATTGTTAAACCTTATAAAAATGAGCATGTAATAAAAACTCTAAATAAGATTGCAGGGGTTTAATATAAAGGCAAGATAAGGGGGATGGGAATGTCAGATTTAAATACAAATGAATCTATGATAGAGCTTTATCTCTTTGAGACATCTCAATTGATGGAACAACTGGAGCAGTTAGTGATATACAGTGAGAGAAATAGTACATATTCTAAAAATGATATAAATGAGATATTTCGTATAATGCACACAATTAAAGGTTCTTCAGCAATGATGTTATATGATGATATATCTAGAGTTGCACACGCAATAGAAGATCTATTTTATTTTATACGCGAAGAAAAGAATGGAAATATTGATTTTGATATGCTATCTAACATTGTATTAGATGGAGTTGACTTTATAAAAGTAGAACTTGAAAAAGTTAAGAACGGAGATACGGCAGATGGTCTAGCGAATGAGCTTATAGAAAAGGTAGAAAATTTTCTATATATACTAAAGCAAGATGGCTGTTCCCCTAAAAATGAACAACAAAAGAGTAAAGATCAAAATATACAAGCTAAAATTGAAGAAAAAGTAATTATTAATTTGAGTGGTAAGAATAAATTTAAAGCTATCTTAAACTTCGAAGAAGGTTGTGAGATGGAAGACTTTAGAGCCAGTATGGTTATAGATGATTTAAAGCAAATCACTGAAGAATATCATACTGTCCCTGAAAATATAGATGAAAATCCTGATGCTTCAGCTATAATTAGAGAACAAGGATTTACGGTTATTTTTACAACAGATAACTGTTATGATGAAATGAAGAATTTCTTTATGAAAACTATATTGCTTAAGAGTTTAGAATTAACGCAGATAAATAATGAAATTGAGCAAGATAATAATTTTGGTAAGGAAGAAACATTAAAAGAGATAGTTATAGAAAATACAAGTAATTTAATTCAGCAAGAAAGTGGAATGAAATCTAAAAGTAAGAAAGAGACTAATAAGGATAATCAGGTTGTATCAAGTCAAAACATGATTAGTGTTAATGTAAGTAAACTAGATAAGTTAATGGATTTAATTGGTGAGATGGTAATTGCAGAAGCAATGGTTACTCAAAATCCTGATTTAAAGGACTTGCAGCTTGATAATTTCAAAAAAGCAGCAAGACAGCTCCATAAAATAACTAGCGAACTACAGGATACGGTGATGTCTATCCGAATGCTTCCTCTTGCTAGCACATTCCAAAAGATGTATAGAGTTGTAAGAGATATGAATAAAAAATTGAACAAACAAGTTCAATTAGAAGTCCTTGGAGAAGAAACAGAAGTAGATAAAAATATTATAGAACATATATCTGATCCAATTATGCACCTTATTAGAAATTCGATTGATCACGGTATAGAAACTGATGATGAAAGGAAAGAAAAAGGGAAAACTGAGTCAGCCAAGGTTACATTAGAGGCTAAAAACCTAGGTGGAGATGTTTTAATACTGGTTAAGGATAACGGCAGAGGATTGGACAAGGATAAGATACTAGAAAAGGCTAAAAAAAGTGGTATCTTATATAAGAATGCAAATGAAATGACTGAAAAAGAGATTTATGGCCTTATTTTATTACCAGGATTCTCAACAAAAGAGAGTGTAAGCGAATTTTCAGGTCGTGGAGTTGGGATGGACGTAGTTTCAAAAAATATTGAAGCTATAGGGGGTTCAATCACAATTGAAAGTACCCAAGGACTAGGGACAATCATTATCCTTAAGATTCCGCTTACATTAGCAATTATTGATGGGATGAATGTAGTAGTTGGAAAAGCACAATATACTATTCCTACGGCAAGTATAAAAGAATCCTTTAGAGCAAAGGAAAAAGATTTAATCACGGATCCTGACGGTAATGAAATGATTATGGTTAGAGGTGAATGTTATCCTATAATGAGGATTCATGAGATATATAAGGTAAAGACTGAGATAACAAATATTTTAGAAGGTATAGTGCTTATGATAGAAAGTGAAGGGAAAACCATCTGTATTTTTGTTGATGGGCTTATTGGTGAGCAGCAGGTAGTAGTAAAAGCATTGCCAAAATATATTACTAATATTAAGAAGATTAAAGGATTGACAGGTTGTGCTCTACTAGGAGATGGTAGCATTAGTCTTATTTTAGATGTTGCAGGATTAATCAAATACAATTGCTAGGAGGAGGATAGATTATGCAAGATATAATAATAGATGAGACTTTTGAAGAAGAAGATACTCAAAAAGGGAGATTCTTGACTTTTACACTAGGGAATGAAGTCTATGGTATTGAAATAATGTTTGTAACTGAGATAATTGGTATTCAAATGATTACGGAAGTTCCGCAACTTCCAGATTATATTAGAGGAATTATAAATTTGAGAGGTAAGATTATTCCTGTAATGGACGTGAGACTTCGTTTTAACAAAAAACCTAAAGAATATAATGATAGGACTTGTATAATAGTTGTTGATATGAAAGAAATATCTGTTGGCCTTATAGTGGATAGTGTTTCGGAAGTCATTTCTATACAGGAAGAAGACATCATCCCTCCACCAGAATTGAATAAATACAGCAATAGATATATAAAAGCAATTGGAAAAGCAGGAAGTGATGTGAAGCTTATTCTGGATTGTAATAAGCTTCTAAATGATGAAGAGGCAGAAACAATATATGGGTTATAACACTTTATTATTAATAAATTTACTTACTGAGAGTAGGTGAGTTAAATGATTGGAATTTCAGATAAAGAGTTCAATCAGCTGGCTAACTTTATTAAATGTAACTATGGAATAAATCTAAAAGATGAGAAAAAAACACTTGTTACAGGAAGACTTAATAATGTATTAGTAGAGAATAACTTTAAAAGTTTTTCTCAATATATTGATTATGTAATGACAGATAAAACTGGGAAGGCAGCCATTATCCTTTTAAATAAGATAACCACAAATCATACTTTTTTTATGAGAGAATCAAATCATTTTAATTATTTTAAAGAAATAGTACTTCCTTTTTGGACTAAAGCTTCTTTCAAAAAGGATTTAAGAATTTGGAGTGCAGGGTGTTCTAGTGGAGAAGAACCTTATACTTTGGCTATGATTACTGACGAGTATTTAGGAAATGAGAAGGCTATATGGGATGCTAAAATACTCGCAACTGACATTTCCACTAAATCACTTGGACTAGCGGTTGAGGGGAAATATAATAATGAAGAGGTTGAAATGCTGCCAGTAACTTGGCGGATTAATTATTTTGATAAGTTGGATAATCAGAAGTATTCTATTAAAGATAAAATTAGAAAAGAAGTTATATATAGAAGATTCAATCTAATGGAGGAAGTGTTTCCGTTCAAAAAGAAATTTCATGTTATATTTTGTAGGAATGTAATGATATATTTTGATAATGATACAAAAAATGCTTTGGTAGATAAGTTTTATAATTCGTTGGAGTATGGCGGTTATCTTTTTATCGGTCATTCTGAATCACTTAACCGAGACAAAACTAAATTTAAATATATAAAACCAGCGGTGTATAGAAAGGAATAATGGATTATGAAGAAGATTAGAGTATTAGTAGTTGACGATTCCATTGTTTTTAGGGAAGTATTGGCAATGGGAATAGCTTCTGATCCATATATTGAAGTAGTAGCTAAAGCAAAAGATCCCTTTGATGCTAGGGACAAGATACTTGAATTTAATCCTGATGTTATGACTTGTGATGTGGAAATGCCTAAAATGAATGGAATTGAGTTCATAAGAAGGCTAATACCGCAATATCCTATCCCTGTTGTTGTAGTAAGTACTATAAGTAATGCGGTTTTTGATGCTATGAATGCTGGAGCTGTTGACTTTGTGACAAAGCCAGATGTGCAGTCGGTTACAAATGTAGAAGCATTCATTAAAAGTTTGATTGTAAAAATAAAGATAGCAGCTGTGGCGAAAATTCCACATATAAATAGTGATGTTTATTATAGTAATATTACTGAAAGTACTAAAAAAGGATATAGTAAAGATCTTATTGCAATAGGTGCCTCTACTGGTGGAACCGAAGCGATTTATACTTTGATAAAAGGGTTAGCAAACAATATACCTGGAATAGTAATAGTTCAACATATACCTCCAGTATTTTCAAAAATGTTTGCGGAAAGACTTAATGCTACAACGGCGTTTGAAGTAAAAGAAGCTGAGACAGGAGATTTTATACAACAAGGGAAGATTTTAATTGCTCCAGGTGATAAGCATATGAAAATTAAAAAAGTTGGAAGTCAGTATAAAGTTGAATGTTTTAAAGGTAATAAAGTCAATGGACATTGTCCATCTGTTGATATACTTTTCGAATCGGTGGCAGAGGCTTCAAAGAATAATGCTGTTGGAATAATACTAACTGGCATGGGATACGATGGGGCAAAAGGACTTCTTTCTATGAAAAGGAATGGGGCAAGAACAATAGGGCAGGATGAAAAATCATCGATTGTTTATGGCATGCCTAAGGCTGCTTTTGAGATAGGCTCTGTAGAGAAGCAGGCTAATTTAAGTAATATTCCTCAAATATTATATTCTTTTTTAAAGTGAATATACAATTTAAGATACTCCAATAAAATTTTTATAAATTTTATTGGAGTATCTTTGGTTGAATTAGAAATGATGTATATTTTATTCTGCATAAAATAGACAATATTTAAACATAAATCCTATACTGACATTGTCTCTTTAATAGGTTATCTGTACTACTAGGAGTGAACCAATTGCCAGTAGCTATGATCATAGCCATAAGCTTAAGGGTATTTTCGTAGAAGGTACATTTTTCTATAGGTTTTTCCATTAGAGTATTCCATATGTCCAAAGTCCACTTGTCGTTACCTTCTTGTGTGAGTGAGCTAACCAGAAACGGAGCTATGAAGGCTAAGTTATTAGTCTCGCCGAAGCTTGCACCAGGAGTACCGTTTGCGATATAGTACCCTGATTTTATATTCTTTGGGTTTTGAGCTGTTGTCTGTCTTATCCACTTATTTAATGTACTAATTTGATTTGTAACTTGGCTGTTATTAAATAATATAGGCATTGAGTAGCGCCAAGGGGTTCTACAGCTGTTAGTAAAGTAATCGCCATCATGAGGGCTCTCTAATATTTTAGTTTTTGGGGCGATGAAGATACCATCAGATTTTATAAAGAAATCTGGCATAAGTCCTGTGTTTTTACTTTCCCTTGTCATTTGATCATCGATTATAGAAACAATCCTACCTATTACTCTTTTCCATCTATCTGCATTTTGTGTATTTACTTTACTGAATTCGATTAAGTGATGAAGCATAAAATCTGAGCTTCTTGTAACTCCTTTAAAGGTAGTGCTTGGTATGCCTTGAACCCAATCTCCTAATGTGAGAGTATAATCAGTTTTATCAACGCAACTATCCATTAAAGCATTGATTCTATTAATAGCCTCTTGTCTATAATTGATTTTATCAATAGCTCCCCAAAGTTTTTGAGCAAGAAGAAGCCCATAGCTAATATCCATGTCTCCATCTGTAGCAGAATCTGTTTGCTTCTCTGCATTTACAATTTTTCCATCTGCAGTTTTAATTTGTTGCCAGGCCATTAAGTTTTTATTGAACACACTTGGATAGTTTTTTATATAGTTATAGATGTTTGTGAAAGTATCTTTAGCCTCGGCATCAAATCTGCTCATAAGTGGAAATATGACCATTGCATATCCCATGGCTTCCGAAACAGTGACAGCATTGTTTGTGGTTGGTTGGTCTAAAGCGTAAAACAAATATTCCATTTTAATAGGTACGTTTTCTACAGTTCTTAAATAACGTTTCTTCCATAAACTATAAAAATAAATTAAGGCATCATTTAGCTTTTCTTGAGTATATAGATTGACTAAAGCTTTGTTGTAAATCATTGATAACTCCTCTATAAAAATAAATACAATGCTATTATATGAAGATATTTAAAAGAAGTACTTAAATTAAAATATCTATAGAAATATCCAAGGGTTATGTTTTCATATATTTAGATGCCATATTATAAAATAAATTACTTTTTATGACAGAAAGTTTATATAGCATACGTATATAAGGTGTAAGGGGGAGAGAGTAATGGAAAATACTAAAAAAACTTATGACAGTGTAAATATAATGAGGATGGTATGTGCTATTTTAGTAATTGTTATACACACCTCAGCATTTTATTCTTTAGGTAAAGTACCAGGTGCAATTTTTAGCAATGTAATCGCAAGGATTGCAGTACCATTTTTTTTCATAACAACTGGATATTTTTTTTATGAGAAATATAATAGGGAAGGGTATGTAAAGAGCTACATTAAAAGAATATTAATTTATTATTTAGGTTTTTCTGTGGCATATACGGTGTTTGTATTTAACTATATAAAACAGAGAAATAATACCATAGAAATAGCAATAAAAAACATATTGTTCAATGGAGTTTCGGGAGCTTTATGGTATTTACCTGCGCTGATGCTATCTATTTTAGTGGTTACACTTTTACTAAAGAAGAATTGGATAAAAGCTTTAGTGATTTTGAGTATATTAGCTTATGTATTAGGACTTCTAGGAGATAGTTATAATGGATTCATAACTGGAACACCACTAGAGAGTATTGTTAATGCATATAATAGTATCTTTGTATACACAAGAAATGGAATATGCTTTGGAGTACCTTTTATAACCTTAGGTATACTAATCAATAAATATAAATTAAATGACAGAATAAAGAAAGCTGGAATGTGGGTAGGCTTATTTTCAATAGTTTTTGCTTTAGAGGCCTATTACCTAATAACTAATAATATCCCTAGAGATAACAATATGTATATTTCATTAGTGGTGTTGGTTCCGTTTTTATTTATAGGACTTTTAAATCATAAAAAGATGATAAGTCAGAGAAAATCAAAGCTTTATAGAGATATGAGTCTTTGGATATATTGCATACATGAACTTTTTATGATGTTTATAATCATGAATCTTCCAAAGGCTGCCACTAGTACTGTGATTATGTTCATCATAGTGACAGGTTTAAGTATAGTAACAGCATATATAGCAGTGAGAAAGAAAGCTCCAGAATACGAAACTTATAAGAAAAAAGAGACAACAAAAATAGTAGCAATACTTATATGTTCCATAATATTTATAATTGTGACAAATGGAAAGCCGGCAGCAACTGAGACAAGTGGACAAATAAATGCAGCTCTTGATCTTAAGATAGATGAAAAGGCTCCATCATCAAATATAGTTGGACCAATGTGGAAGGTATCTAACGGAGGTAGTAATTTATATATTTATGGATCTCTTGGAATTGGAATAGGTACTAAAGATATGTATCCACTAAGCCCTAAGGTTGAAGATGCAGTTAAACAGTCTGAAGGGATAGTATTAGAATTTGAATATGATAAGATAGATGGCTCAGAGAGAAACCGAATATTTATGCTCAAGGCTGGAGATTCCTTTGAGAAACATCTCTCAAAAGAAGCAATAGACATATATAAAGGAAAGCTTAAAGAATTTAAAGCAGACTATAGCAAAATTAATAAACAATTGAAAGCTGGATATTTGCCTCAAGATATGGTAGCTGCATATAATGCTACCTATGGAAAGGATGGACTTAAATATACTCCTGATTTATATTTTTTTGATGAAGCTAGGAAGGGCAAGAAGAATATAATTCTAATTGGGGATATGTATAAAAATTTTGAAGATCAAATTAATTTCCCTGATGAAGTTGTAGATGCACAAGTAAAACTGCTCAAATACTTTAATAGGGAAAGTGTAGCTAAAACTGAAGAAGCATTAGAAGAATGGAAAAAGGGAAATATTGATGAGGCAGATAATAAGATGAATAACATATACATTGTGCCGTCTGGAGAAAAAGAAACCTTTGATAAGTTAAATATCATAGTAAATAAATATAATGCTGGTATAAAGAATAAATATATTAAGGAATATACTGAAAAGATTGACGGTTACCTTAAGGATAAGAAAAATTATTTTGTAGTTATACCAACTAATTACTTAGGTGGTGATGAAGGTATAATAAAATCCTTGAAGGAAAAAGGATATAATATAGAGCAGATAAGATAACTGAGAAGCTATTTTAAAATAACAAGTTTACTATGAAGGGGTATATCCATATACAGTACAGTTAAACTAGAATTATAAAAAGGATGAAGGACTGTTGTAAAACTGATGATTATAATGCTTTATGAATAAAAGTCATATATACAAGGCTTTTACTTTTATAAGTAGCATTTATCAGTTTTCAACAGTCTTTCTTCGCCTGCATAAATAATATCACTTAATATTGAATCACATTTAAATTAATATAAAAAAATGTAAAGTGTGCAAAGGTTAGTTAACTGATCTATAGGGAAACCACAAGAATTGATATATGTGTGGTTAATTTTTTGTAAACATGTAAGACAGAATACCTTATAAATGTAATAAAAATACAAAAATATTTAGAGTTATTTAACGTTAAAATAATAAGTTCAATAAAAATAGAAATGAAGTAGAAGTAATTTGTATATTCAGAAATTTGGTAGATATCTTTAAATATTAAGTGCGAAGAAAGTTTTAAAAATACAAATTGAACTATTATTCTTTTTATGATTTTACAAGAAAAATTTAGCAAGTTATCAATAAAATATATGTATTTACAAAATATTTATTAAGTAATATAATATTTAATAACAATCTGTGATAAGAAAAAAACTTAAATTATTTTTAACGAGAAAATATTTTTTATATATTTTTCTTATTAATGAAAGTTTAAAAAACTTTTCTGTCACTTATACAGCTAGCAATTAAGAAATTTAACAATTCCGTTTTCTTAACTTAGCCTAGAAATATATAGATAATAGGCTGTATCCATGATAAGGGGGTAACTGTAATTGAAGCTTTTCGTAAAAGTAAATTCTTCAAGTTCTCATATGTATTCACACCCTTACATAATTATAAATCTTAAAAATAAACTTCTTTAGAAATCTAATTAAATTTAATATTACCTCTCTTGTATAGATTAAGATAAATCTATGAAAGCGCTGACATGTAAGCTATTTAACTGTATAGGAAAATATAAAATTTTAAAATTAGCTAAGCCTAGATATTTCAATGATTTTAGAAGCTTTTTATGACTATGCAGTAAAAAAATAAAATTTATTCGCCTGTAAGTTTCCTCATATACATTCGGAAAGGCAGATGCGTTAAAAAAGCTCACTGAAGAAGAGCGCTTCAGCGACTTTTTTATATTGTTTCAAGGGTGAATTAATATCCTATATAGCTAATATTATGCAATTTATACAAAAGTAGGTTGATATTTTGATGATTCTTACAATTTAGTTGGAATTTTAACAAAATATGCTTTGGACATGCTATATTTAACTAATAATTCTTAATTGCTTGCAATATATGGTCCTTAAAATGCTAATCTTAAAAATTTTATCTAATTATTCTATATATTTAAAAGTAACCTCATAATTGCGTTAATTTGAGCATAGTTTTTCATTATATAGATGTAGGAAATTTTAATTTTTAGATCGGCAAAATATAAAAGTTATAGCCTATTTGCTTAGGCAAAATAAAAAGTTTAGGGGGGGTACGATGAGACAGTACATTATAAGAAGACTACTTCAAATGATACCGACAATAGTTGGTATATCTTTAATCATTTTCTTAATTTTTGCTTTAGCACCAGGTGACCCAATTACTGCTAATATGGACCCACATATGAGTGCTGAGAGAAAACATGAATTAAGAGCAATGTATCATTTAGATCAATCAAAACCTACTCAATACTATTATTGGGTAAAGGAACTTGTAACTAAAGGAAGCCTTGGGGAAAGTATGTATTATCAAAAACCTGTGGCACAAGTAATGAAGGATTTTATACCTAATTCTTTTTACTTATCACTTGCTTCGCTTGTGTTAGGAGTTTTAATAGCGGTTCCAATAGGAGTTGTTTCAGCTACAAAGCAATATTCACTGTTTGATAAAGTGTTTACTATTTTCGCACTTATAGGAATATCTATTCCTTCGTTCTTTTTCGGACTACTACTTATAAAATGGTTTGGTGTAGATCTAAAAATACTACCATTCTCAGGTATGACAACAGCAGGAAGTCATTACACTGGCTTCGCATATTTTTTAGATGTTATAAGACATATGCTTTTACCACTTATAGTTTTAACACTTGGTTCAGTGGCAGGTTGGATGAGATATACTCGTTCAAGTATGCTTGAAGTTATAAGACAAGACTTTATAAGAACTGCAAGAGCAAAGGGACTTAAGGAAAAGGTTGTTATTTACAAACATGCTTTAAGAAATGCACTTATCCCTGTTATTACATTGTTAGGTTTTTCAATCCCAGGTTTATTTTCTGGAGCAACACTGACAGAAAGTATATTTAACTGGCCTGGAATAGGACCTGTTCAGCTTGCTGCAGTTAACTCAAGA
Organism: Clostridium yunnanense; assembly: GCF_016595795.1. GTDB lineage: Bacteria > Bacillota > Clostridia > Clostridiales > Clostridiaceae > Clostridium_AR > Clostridium_AR yunnanense. Next base: position 25,089 of record NZ_JAENHN010000025.1, on the reverse strand, counting down.
GATTACTACCTTCTAATGGGTACGAACTTAATGCTTGCCATTTTGACACTTTTAGGAAATCTACTTGCAGACGTGGCATATGCTTTGGTTGACCCAAGAATAAGATTGAAATAGGAGGTGGAATAAATGATAAAAAAAGAACCTAAGGCTAAAGAAATTATTAATAAGAAAGAAAAGATTGAAAGCCCTTGGAGTTTAGCATGGAAGAATTTAAGAAAAAATAAACTTGCAATGGCTGGTTTATATATATTGTTAGCATTAGTTATCTTCTCGTATATAGGTCCATGGATAGATGAGCTTATAAGAGGCGGAGATACTACAATGCTCTGGGAAAAGTCAGATCTTCTAAATGCATTAGCAGATCCTACAGCACAGCATCCACTGGGAACAGATAATCTCGGTAGAGATGTACTTGCAAGACTTATGTATGGCGGAAGAATATCTCTTGCTGTTGGTGTTGTTGCTGTAACTATAGAAGTTATTATTGGAACAGCACTTGGTATAATGGCTGGTTATTATGGTGGGATTATTGATTCTTTAATAATGAGATTTGTAGATATATTATTATGTTTCCCATTCTTACCACTTTTAATAATGATTGGTGCTGTTATGATGGATATGGGAATTAATCCTAAATATAAGATATATGTTGTTATGATTGTCATAGGTGTCTTGAGCTGGCCAAGTCTTGCCCGTTTAGTAAGAGGTCAAATATTATCTCTTAGAGAACAAGAATTTATGCAAGCGGCAGAAGCTCTAGGTTTAAAAGATAGAAGAAAGATGTTTGTACACTTACTTCCAAATACTTTAGCATCAATAATAGTTACTGCAACTTTGGGAATTGGTAGTGCTATTCTTACTGAATCAGCTCTAAGCTTCTTAGGTCTTGGAGTAACGCCACCAACACCTACTTGGGGCAATATGATACAAGCAGCACAGGATTCATATGCACTTCAATTTCAGCCTTGGCTTTGGATGCCACCTGGAATATGCATATTCTTAACGGTTATGGCAATAAACCTATTTGGTGATGGACTAAGAGATGCTTTAGATCCTAAGCTTAAAGTGTAGGAGGATAAAATTATGGCTAAAAATTTAGTAGAATTTAAAAACTTAAAGACTTATTTCTACACTGGCGGTGGTATCGTTAAAGCTGTTAATGATGTTAGCTTTAATATAAGAGAAGGGCAAACCGTATGTGTTGTTGGTGAGTCAGGCTGCGGTAAGTCAGTTACAGCCATGTCACTAATGAAACTAATCCCTAATCCTCCAGGAAAGATAGTTGGTGGAGAGATACTATTCAATGGAAGAGATATACTAAAGTTTACTGAAGAAGAATTAAGAAATATGAGAGGTAATGAAGTTTCAGTAATATTCCAAGAACCTATGACATCTCTTAACCCTGTTTTTAAAATTGGAGAACAATTAACTGAGGCAATAATACTTCATCAAAAACTTTCAAAACAGGAAGCTGAAGAAAAAGCAATAGATGTTCTAAAAATCACTGGAATTCCTAGAGCTGATCAAATAATGAAATCATATCCTCATGAACTTTCGGGAGGTATGAGACAAAGAGTTATGATAGCTATGGCTGTTAGCTGTAATCCTAAACTTCTTATAGCTGATGAACCTACTACAGCTTTAGATGTTACAATACAAGCTCAAATTCTTGATCTTATGAGAGATATAAAGAAAAAGCTTAATACTTCTATTATGCTTATAACACATGATCTTGGAGTGGTTGCTGAAATGGCTGATTACGTAGTTGTAATGTATGCAGGTAAGGTTATAGAAGAAGCACCAGTTGAAGAATTATTTAAGAATCCGCTTCATCCTTACACTCAAGGACTACTTAAATCAAAACCGCTTCTAACTGAAGAAACAGGTGATAAGCTTTATTCAATACCAGGTCAAGTTCCTAATCCGATAGGAATGCCTGACAACTGTTATTTTAATTTAAGATGTGATAAATGTATGAATAAGTGTAAAGATAAGCAGCCAACTTTGATAAACGTAAGCCCTATACACAAGGTTTCATGCTGGCTTTATGAGGAGGGGAAATAATATGGAAGATAATGCACTATTAAAAGTTGAAAATCTAAAAAAGTATTTCCCTATTAAAGCTGGAATAATGCAAAAAACAGTTGGAAATGTTAAGGCTGTGGATGATGTATCCTTTGAATTAAAAAAGGGAGAAACTTTAGGGTTAGTTGGTGAGTCAGGCTGTGGTAAATCAACTACTGGAAGAACTATATTAAGACTGCTTGAAAGATCAGAAGGAAAAGTAATATTTGAAGGTAAAGATATATTTGAGTTAAGCAAGAGTGAATTAAGATCCATAAGGCCAAAGATGCAGATGATATTCCAAGATCCTTATAGTTCTTTAAATCCAAGATTGTCTGTTGGAGAGCTTGTAGGTGAATCTCTGCTTGATCATGGAATAGCTAAAAAGGATGAGATTGCAGATTTAGTTGCAGAAACTCTTGAGAGAAGTGGTCTTGCAGCATATCATATGAAGAGATATCCACATGAATTTTCAGGTGGACAAAGACAAAGAATAGGTATCGCAAGAGCGCTCATATTAAATCCTAGTTTTATAGTTGCAGATGAGCCTGTTTCTGCGCTTGACGTTTCAATACAGTCTCAGATTATAAATCTTATGACTGATTTACAACAAGAAAGAGGATTTTCTTACCTTTTCATATCTCATGATTTAAGTGTTGTTAAACATATATCTCATAGAGTTGGAGTTATGTATCTTGGAAGCATGGTTGAGTTAGCTCCTAAAAAGGAGTTATATGACAATCCATTACACCCATATACAAAGGCACTTTTATCAGCAGTGCCTGTACCAGATCCGACTTTAAAGAGAGACAGAATACTGCTTAAAGGTGATATACCTTCACCAGCAAATCCACCATCAGGATGCAAGTTCCATACAAGATGTCCTTATGCTATGGAAAAATGCTCTAAGCAGATTCCTGTATATAAAAATGTTGGAAATGAACATTGGGTTGCTTGTCACTTAGTTGATTAATAAGAATAAAAGTCTAGGCGAAAGCTTAGGCTTTTGTCATCTTTATTTTATATACAAGCACAAAGCAGGAGCAGGAAATTAGAGTATATTACAACCTTTTTCTAAAGGTGAAAAATATTATAGAAAAGATTTCTTGTACTAGCTTATTGTGGTATAATACAAAATGATAAATTAATATGAGGTGAAATTATTGTTCAAAGTTGGGAAGAAAGAAGAGAAAATACTTAGTGAAGAAGAGCAGTTTATAAAAGAAATGCAACAGGAACAAGAGCAGGACAGGCCTACTTTTAAAGATCTTTTAGCTATAATGATTGCTCAATACATAATAATACTACCAATGCTAATAATCGCAATAATTATTTTTACCTTTATAATGCTATTTATTACAAGAGTGTGGTTAAGATAAACCATACGATAACATTTTTATTTTTTATCGCTTGCCAGAATCTTCTCATATTAGTTTAGAAAAGGCAGATGCCCAAAAACATCACAAATTAAAGGCGCATTAGCGATTTTCAATTGCTTATAATATTAAAATATATAATATACTATTAGTCTTAAAATTTTGGAGGTAGTAATATGAAAAAGGGATTAACTTTAGATCTATCAAAGGTTGCACCTTACTTACATGAGTACGAAGTAGGATATATGGAAGACATGGTTCTTTCTGCTCATAATAAGTTACACAACAAAACAGGAGCTGGTTCAGACTTCTTAGGATGGGTTGATCTTCCTGTAAATTATGACAAAGATGAATTTGCAAGAATAAAGAAAGCTGCAGAGAAGATAAAATCTAATTCAGATGCGCTTATAGTTATAGGTATCGGTGGTTCTTACCTTGGTGCAAGAGCTGCGATTGAAATGCTTACAAATAACTTCCACAACTGTTTACCAGCTAGTAAGAGAAAAGCACCAGCTGTATTTTATGTAGGAAATAACATAAGTTCAACATATATGGCAGAGTTACTTGAGGCTGTTGAAGGTCTTGATATAAGTGTAAATGTAATATCTAAATCAGGTACTACAACTGAGCCTGCAATCGCGTTCAGAGTATTTAAAGACTATATGGAAAAGAAATATGGTAAAGATGGAGCAAAGGAAAGAATATTTGCTACTACTGATAAGAGCAGAGGCGCATTAAAGTCTTTAGCTGATGCTGAAGGATACGAAACTTTCGTTATTCCTGACGATGTTGGTGGAAGATTCTCAGTTTTAACTGCAGTTGGACTTCTTCCAATAGCAGCAGCTGGAATCAGCATAGATGAAATAATGCAAGGAGCTGCAGATGCAAGAGAAGCTTATGCAAGTACTTCTTTAGCTGATAATGATTGCTACAAATATGCAGCAGTTAGAAACGCTCTTTACAATAAAGGTAAATCAATAGAAATACTAGTTAACTACGAACCATCAGTTCATTTCTTCAATGAATGGTGGAAACAATTATACGGAGAGTCAGAAGGAAAAGACAACAAGGGAATATTCCCAGCAGCAGTTGACTTCTCAACAGATCTTCACTCCATGGGACAATATATCCAAGATGGAAGAAGAGATATATTTGAAACAGTTATAAGCGTAGAAAAAGCTAAGAAAGAAATAACTATAGAAGCTACTGAAGATAATGTAGATGGATTAAACTTCGTAGCAGGAAAAACTATGGATTTCGTAAATAAGAAAGCTTTCCAAGGTACTGTATTAGCTCACAATGATGGTGGAGTTCCTAACGTTATAGTTAATGTTCCAGAACTTTCAGCATACTACTTTGGACAATTAGTATATTTCTTTGAAAAAGCATGTGGTATCAGTGGTCACTTATTAGGAATAAACCCATTTGATCAACCAGGTGTTGAAGCATACAAGAAAAACATGTTTGCTCTACTTGGAAAACCAGGCTTTGAAGATTTAAAGAAAGAACTTGAAGGTAGATTATAATTCTTTTTAAGAAACTCAGCATTAGTGCTGAGTTTCTATTAATTTCAGTATTTGTTAAAGCACTGTGTTGAAATTAAATGGTTATACATCAAATGCTTTAATGAGCTTACGCAAAGAATTAATATGATTTTAACAATATTGTTACACATATTTTTTTATAGGAGTATCAAAAGAGTATAATGGAAGTATCTTAATTGAAATAATAATATTAAATTGTGTATGATATTAAAGGAAAGACTTAGTATAAATCAATTTCAAATAAAATTTGGCTAAGTAATTATTTCTTATTAATGGTTGGTAGAATTAGTAACTAAGTTTTACTGATAAGAGGTGAAGTATCTATATATTAAGGAGTTAAAAATTAAGAAGGAGAAAAGTATGAAAATAATTGTAGATGGTGATGGTTGTCCCGGTAAATTGTATATAGAAAAAGCAGCTAAGGAACATAATATAGAAGTTGATATATATTGTGATATGCATCATTTAATATCATCAGATTATAGCAGGGTCGTTATTGTGGAGAGTGGGTTTCAAAGTGTAGATATGTATATAATAAACAACGCTAAGAAAGGTGATATAATAATAACTCAAGATTACGGGGTGGCAGCCATGGTTTTAGGAAGAGGTTGTTATGCATTAAATCCAAAAGGTAGTATATATGATGATAAAAATATTGACAGATTGCTTTTTGAAAGGCATATATCTCAAAAAGTTAGAAGAAGTGGTGGAAGGACTGGAACTCATAAGAAAAGAACTGAAGAAGATGATGTAAGGCTATATACATCCTTAAAGAGGTTAATAGAAAAAGGCTTGAAAGAATGATAAAACATCTTTCAAGCCTTTTATTTTAACTTTATGAAATTTAGTGGTTATGAATCCTATGCTTTAATGAGCTTATGCAAAGAATTAATATGATTTTAATAATATTCTAAAACATAGCTTTAATAGTACTGTTAAATTGATAATTAGTATATCGCTTATAGATAATATTGGAATCTTTAGCTTGTTATTTAATACTCTATGTCTTATCATGAAAAGTAAGAGTTTTCTGAAAGATACAAATTAAGTATGCAAAAATAAAACAATGGTTTTACAATTAATGGGAAATGTAATATAATTATTTTGATATGTAGTTGGCAAATATAGATAAAGTTATTAATGTAGACTTATATATTAATAACTTTTACTGAAAATATAGCATTTAATTAGATTGTGTACTAAAGGGTGAAAATAATAAACAAGAGGTGCTGAGATTTTATGGAAGAGTTAGTTCTAGTATTTGACAAAAATAGTCCTCAAGAAAAAGATACATCAATAGGTATAAGTATAGGTAATTATTCAGGGGAAGAGTATTTTTTTAAGTTTTTAGTGGGGAAAGATGGTATATGGGATGAGATTAAGGACTTTTCAAAAGATACTAGCTGTACTTGGATACCAAAGAATGATGGTAAGTATTTTATAATGGTACAAGTTAAAAAAGAAGGGTCTAAAAAGCCTTTTGATTTTATAGTAAGAAGTGATTTTCTCATTGGTGAAAAACCGGAAAATCTCATTAAAGAGGTATATATAGAAAGTGAAGAAATTGAAATAGGAAAAAAGATAACTATTCAGGTTGAAACTAACAGTGCTCCATCTATGTATAAATATTGGATTAGTGGAAAAGATGGTTGGGAACTAATAAAAGATTATTGCACAGAAAATACCTTGTCTTTCACTGCTACTGAAGTGGGCAAACATGATATATTGGTTGAATGTAAGGTTCCTGAGTCAAAAGATAATTTTGATGACTTTAAGACAGTATCTTTTAGAGTTAAAGATATAGCAAGACCTGAGATTGTAGATTTTAAATGTCTTACTAGTGATCTTCTAGTTGAAGAAGAACTGATATTTCAAGTATATACAAGGCAAGATGATACTAGAACAACCTTATATAAGTTTTTGAAGATCAATCCAGAGGGTAAGACGGTTTGTATACAAGATTATTCTTCAAGGAGAATGGTAAGTTTTTGTGAAAAGATACCTGGAAGTTATAAGATATTATGTTTAGCAAGAGATATGTATTCGGAGAGAGAATATGATGATAGGGCTGTAATGGTGTATGAGGTAAAGCCGTATCATGCTATAAATATAAAGAGCTTTACTACTGATCTTAACTCACCTCAAGCAGAAGGAAGTAAGATTTTACTTAGAGCTGTAGTTGAAGGTGGAAAGCACTTGTTATACAAGTTTAAAATTGATGGTAATTATGGTGAAGATTCAGGATATATAAGGACAAGCAGTTTTCTGTGGGAACCTAAATATGAAGGGCAATATAGAATTACTTTGTTTGTTAGAGATGAATCTTTTACAGGTGAATATGAAGATAAGAAGAGTCTAGAGTTCTTTGTGGAGAAAAAAAGACAAAAGGTTGTAAAAATAACTGATATAGTTGTGGATAGAAATAATCACTATATAATAAATGAGCCAATAAATATAAAGGTTATAACTGAAGGTGGTATAGATCCAAAGTATAGCTTTGTAGTTTATAAGGATAAAAAAGAAAAAGAAAGAGTAAGCTATGGAAATGCTAACTGGGTTAACTTTACACCTGAGATCTCTGGAGAATACGAACTTGAGATTAAGGTGAAAGATAAATATTCAGATAAAGAATATGATAGCCATCAATTTATATATTTTAATGTTAAAGAGTACGTTGAAGGGAATATAGATTATGTGCTTCTACCATCTAAAGAGTATTATCTTATAGATGATGATGTTGAATTTGAGGTAATAAGCCAAAATACTAAGGATACCTTAGTAAAGTATGAGATATCAATTGATGGTCATACAGTTGAAGAGACAGATTTTATAACCAATAAAAAGTTTACTTTTAAGCCAAAAAGAGCTGGTAAGTATATGGTAGAGATGTATGCGAAAAATAAAAAATGCATCGAAGGGTTTGATAGCAAAAAATCCATTACCATTTATGTAAATGAAGCGCCACCGGTAACTGGAACTAAGATACTATGCAATAAGACCTCTTATAAGATTAGTGATGAAATAAACTTCAATGTGGAAAGTTGTGGTGGAAAAGAGGTTTGTTATGAATTCTATCTAATGGAAAAAGGAAATTGGATATTGGTACAGAAGTATTCAAGAAAAAGTTACTACACTTTGATGCCATTTATAGAAGGTTCATACAGAATATTGGTTCTTGCAAAAAGTTATTATAAGAAATGTGCTTATGAAGATTATGATATTGTAGAATTTAAAGTTGAAGCATAGAATTTAATTGAGGCTGCTATCATTTGATTTTGATAGCAGCTTTATTTGTTTAGCTTTATAGATATTATAATCGCAACTAACTTGTTATAAACATATTGATTAAATATAAAAAATATATAAGTCTTATGCTCAAATATTAATTTATAAATACTAAAAAACACAGGTGAGGGATTATTGAACAAGTATAACTTAAGTTTCGATATAGGAATACTTTATTAAGAATAACTGTGAATTAAAAGTGAATAATATAAATGAAAGTAGAACTATATTAAATACTAGTGCTATTGCAAAAGTAAATAAAAAATAATAAATATACAATTAAATCTCTAAAGTGATAAAATAATTATAGCGATAATAAGAAGGATGGATATTTTTGTTTTTATCATAAAATTTTTACATATAAACTGGTTGTATAATTAAGCTTTAGGATGTGAGTTAATGAAAATAGATAAAACAGAACAGATGTTAGGAATTCAGATGCTTTCTACATATATGAAGCAGGCCATGGGCGATTCTCCAGCTTTTGATATGGTTATGGAAAGTCTTATGAAAAATCTGACAGAGGATAACAGTGGGAGTAATATATTAAGCGCTTTAACTGGCGGGGGATCATCTGATGATGGCACCACAGTAGATCAAAATGTTTTAGCTGGAACTGATCTTAGTAAATTAGGGCAAACTTCTCTTGATAGCTATGATGGTGATAAGCAGCTGGATTTAAATAAGTTAAATCCTTATTCAAATGCAGTTTTAAAGTTAACCTCTAAAAGTTCAAGTACAAGTGGAAGTGATATGGCTAGAATTGATAATGCTATAGCATCAGCCTCTCAAAAATATGGAGTTAATCAAGATTTGATAAGATCTATAATAAAACAAGAGTCTGGATTTAATCCTTATTCTGTTTCAAGTGCTGGAGCTACAGGTATCATGCAGATTATGCCTGCAAACTTTAAATCATTAGGAATTACAGATCCTTTTAATATAGAGCAGAATATAAACGGTGGTACTAAGCTTCTAAAAGGATATTTGGATAAGTATAATGGAAATACAGAAATGGCTTTAGCTGCATATAATGGTGGTCCGGGAACTATGCAAAGAAGAGGTGTAGGTTCACCAAGTGAAATATATAAAATGCCTCGTGAAACAGTACATTATGTAGGTAAGGTAATGAATTATTTTAAAAATGGTGTATAATAAGAAGGCTGTACTTTTGAGTGCAGTCTTTTAAGTTAGCCAATTGCAATATATTTAAAAAGGAGTGTTATTTTGGAGAGACTTGATAAAATTCTTTCAAATTTAGGTTATGGTTCAAGAAAAGAGATAAAGGCGTTAGTAAAAGCTGGTGGAGTGGTTGTAGATGATAAGGTTGTTAAGGACAATGGATTACAATTAGATCCAGAAAAATCTAAGATAGTTATTAATGGTGAAGAAATATTCTATAGAAAATACATATATTTAATGATGAACAAGCCAGATGGTGTAATCTCTGCGACTTTTGATAATAGGGATGAAACTGTTATTGATCTTCTTTATCATGAACATCAGGTTTTTGAACCTTTTCCGGTAGGAAGACTTGATAAAGATACTGTAGGGTTATTACTTATAACTAACGATGGGGAGCTAAACCACAAACTGATATCCCCTAAATGGCATGTTGATAAGGTATATTACGCTGAAATCGATAAAGCTGTTAATGAACAAGATATAAAAGCTTTTGAAAAAGGTATAGTACTTGATGACGGCTATGAATGTATGAGTGCTAAGCTTGAGATACAGGAAGCTACAGAAGAAGGCTCTAAGGTTTTGGTTACTGTGCAAGAAGGAAAGTATCATCAAGTTAAAAGAATGTTTGAAGCAGTAGGAAAAAAGGTAGTATATCTTAGAAGAATAAAGTTTGGAAACTTACCATTGGATGAAAGTTTAGAGGAAGGCGAATATAGAGAATTGACAGAAGAAGAGTTAAATGTGTTAATAAATTGCTAAAATATGAATTTTTTTCATTCATAGTAATATATTATTTACAATATTTTTTTCAAAATAGACTTGCATTTTAAAAAACAATTATATATAATAATTCTGCAAGGATAAATAAAAGGAATAAATAGCCCCCTTTTTATTTATTGCTTATTGCTGAAGCGCAACCTAGCCCCAAGGGTTGCGTTTTTTTATTTTTTATAAAATTATAATTCAATGAGATCTGTGGCTAGTTATACCAACAGACTTAAGACATAATATAGATTAAATAATAAAAAAGTAGAACTTATTCTCCTGCCAGATTTTTCTCATACACATTCGGAAAAGCAGATGCGTAAAAAAGCTCACTTAAGAAGGTCGCTTAAGCGATTTTTTTTATTTGTGTAACAATATGTATGCAAGAAATAAATCATGTAGCTACGGGAAAATTGCATTTTGAATATAAATCAATATATAGTATATATCATTAAGTTGTTATTTATGTATAAAGTATATCTGAAAAATTCTAATGACTTACACAACTTGATTTCGGAGCGAAGTGGTACATCTTTAAATGGTATATCTTTATATACCAATAACAGTGATAATTATGATATAATATAACCATACTTGACTATAATAAAGAGAGGAATAATATTCCTCTTTTTGCATTTGTAAAACTATAACATCTTGGTGGTGAAACTTATAGATGTTATAGTTTTGCTATAACTTTTAGCTGGAAACAAAACGAAAGTTGATTATACCGTCAATTTTTAATCACATAAGATTAGAGGGTAAGATGCAGGGAAAATCAAGGGGTTATAACCTAAACGATTTTTAATATTTAAGGAGTGATTATATGGATTTGAAAAATCTTTTGAATAAGGAACAATATGAAGCAGCTACTACTGTAGATGGACAGTTACTTATACTTGCAGGTGCAGGCTCTGGTAAGACGAGGGTTTTAACTTATAGAATAGCATATATGTTAGAGGAAAAAGCTATACAACCATATAATATTTTGGCTATAACTTTTACTAACAAAGCTGCTCAAGAAATGAGAGAAAGAGTTAAATCCTTAATCGGAGATAGAGCAGATAGTATGTGGATTTCAACATTTCACTCATCTTGTGTAAAGATATTAAGACGCGAGATAGAAAAGCTTGGTTATAAAAAAGACTTTACCATATATGATAGTTATGATCAAAAAGCTTTAGTGAAAGAATGTATTAAGCAACTTAATATAAATGATAAAGACATCACAGAACAAGAAGTTATATCGAAGATTGGTAAAGCAAAAGATAACTTAATTACTCCAGCTCAATATAAAAGACAAAATGAGAGTGATTTCCGAGGAAATAAAATTGCAGATTTATATATAATGTACCAAAAAAGGCTAAAAGATAACAATGCTTTAGACTTTGATGATCTAATTTTTAAAACTGTTGAGTTATTTCAGAACAATCCTGAAGTACTTGATTTTTATCAAAATAAATTTAAATATGTAATGATAGATGAGTATCAGGATACTAACAGATGTCAGTATGAGTTTGTAAAGCTTCTAGCTTCAAAACATAAAAACATATGTGTAGTTGGTGATGATGATCAGTGTATTTATGCTTGGAGAGGTGCTGATATAAGAAATATATTAGACTTCGAAAAAGATTATCCAGGTGCTAAGGTTGTAAAACTAGAACAAAATTATAGATCAAAAGCTAATATACTTGATGCTGCAAACAATGTCATTAAGTTTAATAGTAATAGAAAATCAAAAGTACTTAGAACTGAAGCAGAAAATGGAGAAAAAATTAGAATTTACAGAGCATTTTCTGATAATGACGAAGCTCAATTTATAGCTTCAGAGATAAAGAAATTCATGGAAGAGAAAGACTTAAAATATAAAGATTTTGCTATTTTATATAGAACCAATGCTCAATCACGTATATTTGAAGATTGCTTTATCAAAAGAGATATTCCATATAGAATAATTGGAGGACTTAAGTTCTACGATAGAAAAGAAATCAAAGATATAATGGGATACCTTAAAGTAATAAATAATCCAGCTGATTCAATAAGTCTTAGAAGAATAGTAAATGTACCTAAGAGAAATATAGGTGATGCAACTGTATCTAAAGTTATGGATTTTGCAAATGAGTTTGATGATAGTCTTTATAATTCTCTGCTAGACTGTGAAAATATATCAACTTTATCACCTAGAAATATATCCTCAATAAGAAAGTTTACAGATCTTATGGAAAACTTAATGGATATGTCTGAGCAGATTCCTGTTTCAATGCTTATAGAATATATTTTAGATAAAAGTGGATATATGAAAGAACTTAAGGATTCTAAGGAGCCAGAAGATCAAAGCAGAGTTGAAAACTTAAAAGAATTAGTTTCAGCAGCAGTAGATTTTGAAAAGAGCAATGAAGAAGATAAATCTCTTAGTGCATTTTTGGAAAAGGTTGCATTAGTTCAGGATGTAGATAATATGGATGAAAATGCAGACACTTTGGTTATGATGACTGTACACTCAGCAAAGGGGTTAGAGTTCCCAGTAGTATTTATGGTTGGGATGGAAAATGGAATATTCCCGGGTACAGCATCTTTTGATTCAGAAAGTGAAATGGAAGAATCAAGAAGGTTATGTTATGTTGGAATAACTAGAGCTAGAAATGTGCTTTATATGACTTCAGCAGAAGTTAGAAAAGTTTTCGGAAGAACTGTGGCATATCCGCAATCTGATTTTATAGCTGAGATTCCTAAAGAATTGAAGGATTTTGTAAAAGGTAATACAAGTGCAGGGCTTTCTACAAGAAGTTCAATGATGGCTTCACCAAGCTATGGAGGAAGGGATTTTAACAGAAATCCTCATAGCTTAAGAAGTGATTATAGCAATAACAATTCTTCAAATAGAGGCGGCTCAAAGGAAACAATGCTTGATGCAGCTAGAAAATTAAAGGAAACACTAGATAGCAGCTCAGGGGGCTTGCTAACAAAGAATGAAGCTACTATGGGAAGAAAGATAAGGCATCCTAAGTTTGGAATAGGAACTATTATAAAAACAATAAATGAAGGTGACGATCTTAAGCTTACAATAGCTTTTGATAGCCAAGGTTTAAAAACTTTATTATTAAGTTTCGCTCCTTTAGAACTTTTATAAGAATAGTTGAAAAGTTATTTAAATATGAGATAAATTTTTGATTGTAGGATATTAATTTTGAACGAGAGAATCCTATAATTTAAAGCTCAGTTAGATTGAGAGGTGCTTACATGGATAAAATAAAGAGAATAGATGAGCTAGTAGAAGAGCTAAATAGGTATGCATATGAATACTATACTTTAAGTAATCCTTCTGTATCAGACAAAGACTATGATAAAAAATATGATGAATTAGTTACTCTTGAAAAAGAAACTTCTTATATACTTCCATATTCTCCAAGCCAAAGAGTTGGAGATACTGCTCTTGCGGAGTTTTCTAAATATACTCATAAAGCAAGGTTATGGAGCTTAGATAAAGCTCAAACTGTAGATGAACTTAGAGAGTGGAATAATAGAAATATTAAGTTTATTGAGGATTATAATAGAACCCATGAGGATAAACTTCCAGCTATAAGATATATAGTTACAAAAAAGTTTGATGGTTTAACCATAAACTGTACTTACGATAACAATGGTGTTCTTATAAAGGCGGCTACTAGAGGTACTGGAGAAATAGGTGAGGATGTTACGGCACAAACAAAAACCATAAAGTCTCTTCCTCTTAAGATAAGCTGTAATGATGTTTTGGAGATTCACGGCGAAGCAATAATGACTAAAGAAGCTTTTGATAAGTATAATCAAATATCAGAAGTTCCTTTAAAGAATTTAAGAAATGGCGCAGCTGGAGCACTTAGAAATCTTAATATAAAAGAAACTGCAAAAAGAAATCTATCGGCTTTTTTCTATGATGTAGGCTATAAAGAAGGAAATCCTTTCAAGACATATGAGGAAATGATGAACTTCATAAAAGAAAAAGGTTTCCCTATGGATGAATATATGAAGATATGTCATAACATGGAGGAGATAGAAAAAGAAATAGAATATATAAAAGATATAAGATTTGAACTTAATTATGATATAGATGGAGCAGTTGTTGCCATTGATGATATGAGGACCAGAGAATTGCTTGGATATACAATTAAGTTTCCTAAGTGGGCAATTGCTTTTAAGTTTGAAGCACAAGAAGCAACAACAAAGCTATTGGATGTAGAATGGAATGTAGGAAGAAGTGGAAGAGTTAGTCCAACTGCACTGCTAGAACCAGTAGAATTAGCAGGAGTTACAGTAAAGAGGGCCACGCTTAATAATATGGACGATGTAAGAAGAAAAGGAGTACGTATAGGAGCTGAAGTATTTGTTAGAAGATCTAATGATGTAATTCCAGAGATAATGGGAGTTGCTGGGGAGCTTAATGAAGATACAAAAGAAATTATACCTCCAACTACTTGTCCTGCTTGTGGAAGTCACATAATGCTTAATGGGGCGCATTATTTCTGTGATAATACTTTATCTTGCAAACCACAAATGGTTAAGACTATAGTTCATTATGCTTCAAGAGAAGCAATGAATATTGAGGGATTTTCAGAAAAAACAGCAGAGCAATTATTCGAAAAGCTTGATATAAAAGCTATAACTGATTTATATAAGCTTGAAAAAGAAGGTCTACTAACTCTAGAGAAGTTTGGGGATAAAAAGGCTCAAAATTTACTTAATGCTGTGGAAAAAAGTAAAGATTGTAAGCTTCATTCATTCATATATGCATTAGGTATACCAAATGTAGGGGTTAAAACTGCAAAGGATCTTGTTAAGAGATTTAAAAACATAGAAAACATTGAGAAAGCAACTTATGAAGATCTTATTAGTGTTAGTGATATAGGTGGTATAGTTGCTAAGAGCATAATAGATTTCTTTTCAGAAGAAAAGGTTATAACAACTATAAACGAGCTGCTTACACTAGGTGTAAAACCTAGGTTTGAGGAGTCGGAAGTCAAGGAAAATCCTTTTGAAGGTAAAACTGTTGTTGTTACCGGATCTCTAACTTCATATAGCAGAACAGAAATAAAAGAAAAATTAGAATCACTAGGAGCAAAAGTTTCAGGAAGTGTTAGTAAAAAGACCGACTATGTTATAGTTGGAGAAGATGCTGGTTCAAAGTATACCAAGGCTTTAGAATTAGGATTGGCTATATTATCAGAGGACGACTTTAACGGTCTTATAGGAGGCTAAGATGAAAAGAGTTATAACTATATTGAGCCCTTTGGCTGCAGTATTTACGAGCATAAATATAATTCTTACTCTTCTTACAACCTATCAGTTCATTTATATATCTGAGATTTTTAACTCATATTATCCAATACAGGTAGGACTATGTGCAACTATGATCTTATGGGGTATAAGGTTTTATCTGTTTGAGAAAGGGAGCAAAAAGATAACTTATCCTGCGATATGTTTTTTGATTGCCTCAATTTCAATATTTTTTATGAGTATGTATGTAAGATAATTAAGTATTTGTTTAAGAATATTATTGAAATTAAGTGGTTGTGGAGGAGATGCTCATTAAAGCATAAGGTGCATAACCACTTAATTTCGTATGATGATTTAATAAAAAACAGATGGTTAGATTTCACCTGAAGTTGTAAGATAAAAGTAGACATAAAAAAAAGCATGTCTACTTTTTTCGTGTTAGAATTTATATATAAGGATGTGATTATGATGAGTAGAACAAAAGGTGGTTCAAATAGAACATGGACTAAGGAAGAAAAACTCCGTATTGTTCGTAAATATTTTGATGAAGGCATAGGCCGACCAACTCTAGCAAAGGAAGAAGGAATTTCAAGTGGTATGATTGCAACTTGGATTCACAAATACTTAAACGACGGCGAAGCTGGTTTAGAAAACAAAAAGAAGCCAGGGAATAAGTTTGCTGCATTGCATACAAACAAATCAATGAATGAACTCGACCGACTTCGTTTAATTGTAGCAAAGCAAGAAATCGAAATTGAAAGATTAAAAAAAGGATACATAGTGAAAGGAGTTGGTGCAAAAAAGGAATTCGTTACTACAAAAGATGTGAGTACGAAATAATAGATAGCTTAAAAGCTAAATATTCTCTTAAGGATCTTTGTAGATTAATGCAAGTTAACCGTTCCGGGTACTATAAATGGAAATTAAGACAG
>NZ_JAENHN010000025.1:0-8559 GCF_016595795.1 Clostridium yunnanense | reverse complement strand
ATAGACTAGCTACCGTAATCCGCAAGGAAACCGGGTGGTTGTTTTCGGACAATCTTGCACATAAGTGCTGTAAAATCAGTGGTATAAAGTCTAAAGTTAGAGGTTATAAATATAGGCGACCTGGAAACGAGAATATCATTTATCCGAATATAGTCAATGGGAAGTGGAATGCTTCAAAACCACTAGAATTGGTGATTTCAGATATGACTTGCCTTAACCATAAGGGGCACTCTTACGAGTTGACGTATATTATGGATACATACAATAATGAGATTATTTCACATCACCTGACATCTAAGCAAGGCGATAGACGCACCTATCTTTTATGTTTAGAGGATTTAAAGAAAAAAATTGAAGAACAAACAACTCCAGTCGTTTTGCACACGGATCAAGGAGCCGTCTATTCTTCAAGAGCATTCGCAAAAGCTCATAATAATTGTAACATAGTTCACTCAATGTCGCGAGCGGGAACTCCAACGGATAATCCTATTATTGAATCAATAAATGGTTGGATAAAAGATGAGATGGTTGTTGACTTTAATTTTTATGAAGAAGATGATATATTCAAATTCGTGGACAAATACATCTATTATTATAATAATGATAGACCTGCATATGCATTAAATTATCAAAGCCCCATTCAGTATAGAACTGAACGAGGCTTTGGTTAATATTGCTTTTATTGCTGTCTACTTTAGATTGACAACTTCAGGTTAGATTTCACCATCTGTTTTTTTGTTTTCATTTATAGTATTAGTATTATTATCCCCAATTATCTCTGTCAGACTTTTGTTTTTTGTCACTAATAGATAAATATTTTGAGTAAGTTTTTCTAATAGATAGTTTTGATATTTTATTTGGCTATAAGCATATTTAGCTATTATAAATCCCCAAATTGCCACAAAAATTATAGTAACCATACATAACACACCAATTATCTCTATTGCAAGTAACATTACCAAAACCTCCGTAAATATATTATGCTATTTTTCAATATATGGATGTACCACTTCGTAATAAAATGTACTACTATCAAATATGTAAATTAATAATCAGATACATAAATTATAATACTATAATAATCTGTTTAAGAAATTTTATCAAGTTTGTAAATTTTTATTTTGATAAATTTAATTTAAATGTAGTTTGTAATGGATATTCAGCATATTCTATAATATGAAAAGTAAGAATTTGGAGGCAACATTGGGGTAATCAGTTCAATATATTATAAGCTTCATAAAGAGTCATTAGATAAAGCAATACTAAAATTTAAAAGAGTACCAATAGATATGGTATTTAAGAATTTGACGAAGAACTGTTGGATATATGGTATACAATACGAAGTAATTATTAAAGATAGATTAACTCTTGAAATAAAGCTTATAGGAAAGAGAGAAAAAATTTTATTGAAGTTTAATAAAACCTTAGTAGTATTTAAAGAAGATTATAATAATTTCATAGATTTAGTAGATCATATGGAAGTGGATAAAGCTTATTTTATTACTACAGGAGTTTTTCAAGCAGAAATATATAAATTGAACAGTTGGAAGTTATCTTACCCTAAGATTTTTTTAGAAGATAGCAAGGCCTTTCTAAAAAGACAAATATGGAGTAAAAAGAAGTATAATGAACACTTGAAATATGATAAATTAGATTTCAATAGATATCTGCCAGTATGATTAATATTAATATTGTTTGGACATAATTCAGATATATAATTCTTAAAGGAGAGTATATTGATGAAAAGAAAGCTTTCCAAACTATTGATGTTAGTTATAGCAGTTATTACCTTGCAGGGATGTACTAGTATAATACCGAAAAGTAATAATATTACTGATAATAGTTCGATAACTTATGCAGTGGAAAAGTTTCCTGACTCTATAAATATCAATAATAAACTAAGTCTTAGGGACAAGGATTTAATTTATTCAATTTTTGATGGGTTAGTCAGTGAAAATGAAGATGGAGATATAGTTCCGGATCTTGCAGAGTCCTATTCAATAAGTAAAGATGGACTGGAATATGTTTTTAAACTAAGAAATGATATTTATTGGAGTAATGGTAGTAGAATAACAGCAGATGATTTTTTGAAGTTTTTTAAGAGTGTTACATCTAATAAGAATAAGGATGAATATGTAAGTAAGCTCTATAATGTATACGGAGTTAAAGAATATCATGAAGGTAAGGGGACTTTTGAAAAGAATGTTGCAATATCAAAAGAAGATGGAAATGTATTAAAGTTTAGGATGAACGTAAGAGATGATAGTTTCTTGAGAAAGCTGTGTGAGGGGTATTTTAAACTTAGAGAGCTGGATGATAGTTTAGATAATTATAAACAGAAATTTTCCACCATTAAATACTCAGGGGCATATTCAATAAAGAATGTAAATGAGGATAAGGAAATAGAACTGGATCTTAACGAAAAATATTGGAATAAGAAAAATACAAATGCAAAAAAGATAATATTAAAAGTATTTACAGGTGCTGAACTTGCATTAGCAGATTTTGAATCTAAAAAAGATGTAGATATAATATTAAACATACCAAATAGTGAGATATCTAGGTTATCATCTAAAAATCTGGTGGAGATATTTCCTAATGATACTATGAAGGTTATAGAATTTAATCCGGATGCTAAAAATAGTAAGACTAATCTGAGTATGAGAAGAGCGTTGGAAAAGTCTATTTTAAATACTATAACAGGCAATTCTTTAGTAAAAGAAGACAGATTTCAGCTAGCTCTAGGGGAATTAGAGAGAAAAGCATTGAAATCTAATGAAAGCATTGTAAGCTCAACTATTACAGATGATTCAAAGAACTTAGATTCAATTAAGGAACAGGTTAGTAATCTGATTGGCAAATCAAGCTATGAGGGTGGTATTTTAAGGTTAGTATGTTTAAAAAGTGATGAGAATAAAAGTATATGCGAATTTATATCAAAAAATCTTAAGGATATATATAATATAACAGTAAAATACAACCTACTAGATGAAGATCAATTAAAAAAGGTTGTTTCAACCGGAGATTATGAATTATTGCTAGAAGATATAACTTCTAGTTCTGACACATATGGTCAGTTAGTGAATAAGTGGATTGCAAATAGTAAGGGAAAAGCTATAGATAATAAAGATATTAATGATATGATATCCACAAATACCTTGAAAAAGGATGAAACTGTGGATAGTAAAAATAAAACTATTGTAAAATTATTAAGAGATAATAACTATATAGTACCACTGCTTTTTGACAACCTAATTTGCGTTAAGTCAGATAAGGTGAAGAGTATAACCTTTAGTAAAGATGGAATTTTAAATCTCAACCAATTGGAGGTTGATTATACTAATTAGCATATTAAATAACACTAATAACTATAAGTAAATAAGTTTTGCTTTTTTACTGTATCGCCATAAAAATTAAGATATCTAGGTTTAATCGGCATGAAAATTCTATACTTTATTTGAAACAAAAAAAGAGGAGCAAAGTTATGCTCCTCTTTAAATTTTGTTGTGAGTCTCATCAGTTATTTTTTCTGTAATATCTAATACTTCATTTTCGCTAATATCCATTTCTACTTTTTCTTTAGGCAATGTCTCTTCAGTTAAGAAAAAAGATTTCATAATTGTATCCTTAAACAAAAATATTATATTAAAAAAGTTAGTTAAATTCTTTGCACTGTCAAAAGTTATCTTAGATGTTACGAAGTTTTCCTTCTTTTTTGAATATGAAATTTTCTTTAAGAATATTGGCGCAGTTCCAGTGGTATCTGGTGATGGAGTGGTACTAACTCTAAACATTGACTCATCAATAAGGTCAGCAGAATTTAGGGTTAGGTTCTTATATCTTTCGTCACTATCTAAAGATGGTGCGTCCGGCCAAGAAATCACAAGGCCTGAGGTGATATAAAACTGTCTAAATAGTGTGGAAATCATAGCCTTAAAATCTCTTGAAGAATCATATTCCTCGTAAATAAGCATGTTTAGCATATAATTATTCACTTCTGTACAATCGTATTTTATATCCTTTTTTTCCATTGGTTTTAAGAAAATTCCCGAAGTATCATCAAATAATCTTTTGTGTCTCTCGCTAATCTGCAAGAAGTTATCCTTAAAGGATTCAATTCCAGTATTCTTGTAAGATAAATGAAGATTTATTGCCATTAAGCAAGAATAATCTAAATTATCAAGGATGTAATTCTTCTCATTGTATTTATCAACTAGATAATCTGTGATATCAATTAAGAATAATTTTACATCATCATTATTGGAATACTTGTAAAGTGTATTAAATGCAAAACAAATCTTGCAGCATTCCTGGAAGGATAAGTCGTAGATTTCTTCCTTATAGTTTAAAAACATATTTAATATGTCAAGAGAAAAGTCTTTATACATTTCTCTATCCTCATCAAATGTACATATGTTCCAATAAAGATAATATGCAACCATCATTAAAGCTTGATCAGAAAATTTAAATTTCTTATCTTTATCCATAAGGTTAAATTCACTATTTCCTTCTGATAAATTCTTTTTATCTACAAAAACTCCATCTGTGTTTCTTAATTGTTTAGAATAAAAATCTAATTGCTGTTTAGCTAGGGCTCTATAAATCTTTGCCATTGAATAGTTGATGCTAGAAGATTTCTCAAACTTTGCATAAAACTCTGAAAGTTCTAATATACTCAAAGTCATTAATGCATTTGATGAACTACTGATTTCTTTCTTCACACCATCATCAGACCAACCGTGAAAATGCTTAGTTGATGCAAACTTTGGAGACCCTTTTTTATAAATACATAAAAGTGGAGAAAAATCTTTTATTATGTTAATATCATTGTTAGAAAGATACTTTTTGGAAGTTTTGCTCGAGGCTATTAGACCGCAGCGAGATTGTAATACGATGTGTTTCAGGGCTTCCCGTGAAAGAAAGAATAGCTGGCTTTCTATCTCCAGTGAAGTCAGACTATTTATTCTAAAAAAAGGACCTATATACTTCAATGTATCCACCTCATAAAATTAATACTTATATTAATAATATGTTTGTTGCAGCGAAAAATTGCATACGTATATATATAAACAAGGAGAACATTTATGAAATCAGGAAAATTAAACTGGGATGATCTTAAAGGATTAATAAATAACAATAAATCAGTTAAGAGAGATGAAGTAAGAGTACGAAATGGAGTAGGAGAAGATTGCTCTGTTATAAACTTTGGAGAGTACGAATGTGTAATATCTACTGATCCTATAACTGGTGCAGCCGAAAACATAGGAAGGCTTGCGGTTCATGTAAATTGTAATGATGTAGCTTCCTGTGGAGTTGATCCTATGGCTATATTGGTCACTATACTAGCGCCAGAAAATACTACCTTTGAAGAAATAAACGATGTAATGAAGCAAATTGATGAGGAAACTTCGAAGATAAATGTTGAGATAATTGGAGGACATACAGAAATAACTTCTGCAGTAAATAGAATTGTTGTTTCTTGTACTGTTCTTGGCAAATGTATCAGTGGAAAGGCAGTATCAACGGCAGGAGCTAAAGTGGGTGATGATATAGTCGTAACTAAAAATCTTGCGTTAGAAGGTACTAATATAATAGTAAATGATAAAATCGATAAACTAAAAGATGTATTAACAAACGAAGAAATAGACGAAGCAAAAGAATATATTAATAAGATTAGTGTTATAATTGAAGGGAAAGTAAGTGGAGAATTCGGTGTAAATAGTATGCATGATATCACTGAAGGCGGAGTGCTTGGAGCACTTTGGGAATTGGCTGATGCTTCTAATGTAGGGTTTAAAGTGTATGAAGATAGGATGCCTATTACTGCTGTCACTAAGAAAGTATGCAAGGTATTCAATATAGATCCGCTTAAGTTAATATCTTCTGGTAGCATGATTATAACTACTAAAAATGGTAGAGAGCTTGTAAAACTACTAATGAAAAATGGAATTAAATCTACTATAATTGGTAATATAACAAATGATAAGGGAATATTAGTTAAAGAATTAGAAGGGGAAGTAATAGTTCCTCAACCTGAAAGAGATGAACTTTTTTCCATATGATATTTATGAAGGAGGCAATTTTATGAGAATAGACGGAAGAAAAAATGAGGGGTTAAGACCTATAAAGCTAACAAGAAATTATACAAAGTATGCAGAGGGTTCAGTACTTATAGAAATGGGAGAAACAAAGGTATTGTGTAATGCATCAATAGAAGAGAAGGTGCCACCATTTTTAAAGGGTAGTGGAGAAGGATGGATAACAGCAGAATATAATATGTTGCCTAGATCAACTCAATCTAGAAAACCTAGAGATATAGCTAAGTTAAAAATAGATGGTAGAACTATGGAGATACAAAGACTTATCGGAAGAGCTCTAAGATCTGTAGTAGATTTGAAAGCACTTGGTGAGAAGACTATATGGATTGATTGTGATGTTATTCAAGCTGATGGAGGTACAAGAACAGCATCAATTTCTGGCGCATTTGTAGCTTTAGTAGATGCAGTTAATAGGCTTCATAAAAATCAGCCATTTAAGGTTTTTCCAATAAGAAGTTTTGTTGGAGCTGTAAGTGTTGGAATATTAAATGATGAGAAAATTGCAGATTTATGTTATGAAGAAGACTCTAAGGCTAAAGTTGATATGAATATAGTTATGACTGATACTGGAGAGTTTATTGAAGTGCAAGGGACTGGAGAAGAAAGTCCTTTTTCGAGAAAGGATTTAGATGAACTGCTATCCTTAGGAGAAAAAGGTGTTAAGCATATAATTCAAGCGCAAAAAGATGTCTTAAAGACAGATAGTTTATGGATAGGTACAGGGGGAAAATAAAGTGAAATCAATTATTGTAGCTAGTAATAACGATCATAAAATAAAAGAAATAAAACAAATATTAAGGGATATAAAAGTAGAAGTAAAATCTCTTAAAGAATGTAATATAGATATAGATGTGGTAGAGGATGGTAAGACATTTTTAGAAAACTCTTATAAAAAAGCTAGTGAAATTTATAAATACGCAAAAGAAAAAGGATTAGAAGAGTTCCTTATAATGGCTGACGATTCAGGCTTAGAGGTTGACTACCTAAATGGGGAACCAGGAGTTTACTCTGCAAGATATGCAGGAGAACATGGAAATAATAAAAAAAATAATGAAAAACTGTTAGAGAAGTTGAAGGGTGTACCAGCTGAAGAGAGAAAGGCATCCTTTGTTTGTGCTATAGTTTTAATAAATAGTGATGAGAAAACTGTAAAGGTAGAAGAAAGAGCATATGGGGTTATAAAAGAGGAGCTAACAGGTGTAGAAGGGTTTGGATATGATCCTCTATTTTTCGTGCCGGAATTTAATAAAACCTTCGCAGAAATGACAGCAGATGAGAAGAATTCCATAAGCCACAGAGGCAAAGCATTAGAGGTAGTAAAAAAAGAACTTAAGAATCTAATTTAAATTTGGAGGCATAATAGAAATGCTCGTAGCTGTAGTTAGTGATACTCATGGTATTACAGAGTATATAGATAAAGTAAAGAAAATGATAAATAAAAGTGATATATTGATTCATTTAGGTGATAATATAACTGATTTAGAATATATTATTAAGGACTACAACGGAAAAGTTTATGGTGTTAAAGGTAATTGTGACTTCTCAAATAATTATCCTTTAGATATGATTGTTGAGATTTTAGATAAAAAAATTTTTATTACTCATGGACATAAATACAATGTGAAATATGATTTAAATTCTATATATTTTAAAGCCAAAGAAGTAGCTGCAGATGCTGCTTTATTTGGCCATACTCATCAATCACTTGTAACACAACATAGCAATATATGGCTTGTAAACCCAGGCAGTGCCTCACTTCCTAGAATGAGCAAAAGAAGTATAGCCTTTATAGAAGTTGAGGAAGGGAAGCCTCTATATCCTTATTTAGTAGAACTGTAATACATATGAGTAATTAGTTATATTCTGAATATTTTAATTCGTTTTAATCTTAAAACTTTTAGTTACATAAATTGGTATATCGGCGCAAAGTATTGCAAACACTAGGTTTGTAAGGAAAAGTCATTAAAAAACTTTTTTTCAAAAGGGTATTGACTGTAATAATAACATCGTGTAGAATAATCTTTGTCGCCGAAAGGTTACCAAGTTGTGAAAACAAACGGGGTGTAGCGCAGATGGGAGCGCGCGTGGTTTGGGACCATGAGGTCGCAGGTTCGATCCCTGTCACCCCGACCAGTTAATTGCGGGTATCGTATATCGGTAATACTCCAGCCTTCCAAGCTGAAAAGGTGGGTTCGACTCCCACTACCCGCTCCAAAAAAACATCTTGACAAAAGATGTTGGATTTAGTAAAATAATCAATGTTGTTTAACATGCGTCTTTAGCTCAGCTGGATAGAGCAACGCCCTTCTAAGGCGTGGGCCAGGGGTTCGAATCCCTTAAGACGCACCATTATGCGCCATTAGCTCAGTTGGTAGAGCACCTGACTCTTAATCAGGGTGTCTTGGGTTCGAGTCCCTGATGGCGCACCAAATATGGTGGACGTAGTTCAGTTGGTAGAGCA